>NZ_JAPWDT010000010.1:0-183217 GCF_027212525.1 Agrobacterium sp. SOY23
GGAAAAACAGGCCGAGTGCGCCGGAACGGGCGGATTCTTTACCCGTTTTCGCGACACGCCAGATGGGGCCCCCTTTCATACTTCATCGCAAATGACCCGAGGGGAGCGAGAATTCGCCGGTAAGCCATTTGCCTGACCTTTACATATGGCTGTCAAAGCGCGGGGCCGTGCATTAGAAACGGCATATAAGACGCTCAACACCACCAGATCGCCGCAGGCCCTTCGCATGACCAGAATGCCCGTTCCCATAAAGACCGAACTGCCCGAACTTCCCGTCAGCGCCGTGCTGCGTGATATTGCCGAGGCGTTGGCCGTAGAGAAACGTGCAGTTCTTTCAGCGCCACCTGGGGCGGGCAAGACCACGCTCGTGCCGCTTCATCTCTTGCATGAGGCCTGGCGGGGCGACGGCAGGATCATTCTTCTCGAACCACGCCGGCTCGCGGCGCGGGCCGCGGCCGGACGCATGGCCGAACTGCTTCATGAGAATGTCGGTGAAACCGTCGGTTATCGCATGCGGCTCGACAACCGTATCTCCTCGAAAACCCGGATAGAGGTGGTGACCGAAGGTGTGTTTGCCCGGATGGTTCTGGACGACCCCGAGCTGACCGGCGTTTCCGCGGTGATTTTCGATGAGTTTCATGAGCGCTCGCTCGACGGTGATTTCGGGCTGGCGCTGGCGCTCGATGTACAGGCGGGGTTACGGGAGGATCTGCGCATCCTCGTTATGTCCGCCACGCTCGATGTGGAGCGTATCAGCGCGCTGATGGGCGACGCTCCTGTGATTCAGAGCCTTGGCCGCACATTCCCGATCGACATCCGATATGAAGAGCGCTGGCAGGGTGTCCACGTCGATGAGAAAGTCGCCAAGGCGATTACCGAAGCCCACGCAGCCGAGACGGGTTCGATTCTGGCCTTCCTGCCCGGACAGGCGGAGATTACCCGCACAGCCTCGCGGCTGGAGGGACGTTTTCCTGAGGATACGGATATTATCCCGCTTTACGGCAACCTGTCGCAAAAGGAGCAGGATGCGGCAATCAAGCCGGCACCGGCCGGACGGCGCAAGATCGTGCTTGCCACTTCGATTGCCGAAACCTCCATTACCATCGATGGCGTGCGGGTGGTGATCGACAGCGGATTGCAGCGATTGCCGGTCTTTGAACCGGCGACCGGTATCACCAGGCTGGAGACCGTGCGGGTGTCGCGGGCTTCCGCCGAGCAGAGGGCCGGCCGTGCCGGGCGAACGGAACCCGGCGTTGCGGTTCGTCTGTGGCATCAGGGGCAGACGGCGGCGCTCAACGCCTTTACACCACCGCAAATTCTGGCGAGCGATCTTGCCGGTCTCGCCCTCGATCTCGCCCATTGGGGCGTTCACGACCCTTCCGCACTCGCATTTCTCGATACGCCACCCGAAGCCGCACTAAAAGAATCGGTGACGCTTCTCAAAAACCTCGGTGCCCTCGATGACAGCGGCGGGCTGACGCGACAGGGCCATCTGATGCGCGGCCTTTCACTGCCGCCACGACTTGCGGCCATGGTGATTGCCTCGGCGAGCGAAGGTGCCGGGAAAAAAGCGGCGACGCTTGCCGTCATGCTGACGGAACAGGGGCTGGGCGGCAATGATATCGATCTCGATGAAAGGCTGCGGCGCTTTCTTTCCGACAGGAGTGAGAGGGCGCAGGCAGCACACAAGCTGGCATCGAGGCTGCTCGATGCGATCGGCGACAAAACCGCAGCAGCCGAGGTGCCGAGCGAGGCAGGCCCATTGCTACTGCATGCCTATCCGGACAGGATTGCGCTTCAACGCGGGGCGCGGGGCCGTTACGTGATGGCCAATGGGCGCGGCGCGGAGCTTGCCGAGACCGAGCGGCTGGCGGCGAGCAAAATGCTTGTCGTCGCCGATATTACCGGACGGGCGGCACAGCCGCGCATCCTTGCGGCGGCTGGCATCGAAAGGGCCGATATAGAAGAGCGGATGCCGCACCTTATTATTCAGCAGGAACAGTTGCTGTTCGACAAGGCGAGCGGTCAGGCGCGGGCGCGGAAGGTGACCCGCCTTGGTGCGATCATTCTTGACGAGACACCCCTGCCCCGACCCGAGGGTGAACAGGCGGCGCAGGCGCTTGCCAATGGCATTCGCGAATTCGGCATCGATATGCTTCCCTTCTCGAAAGAAACCCTGCAGCTGCGTGACAGGATCGGCTTTCTGAACGCCAGCATCGGCGAGCAGTGGCCTGACGTGAGCGATGCGGCGCTGCTTTCACGGCTCGCGGAATGGTTCGTTCCTTTCCAGCATGGCGCCCGTAGCCTGCAGGATATCCGGCCCGGCAGCCTCTCCGAAGGAATCCTGTCGCTGGTGCCGCATGAGGTGGCGCGTGATCTCGGCCGGCTGGCACCGACACATTTCGAAGCACCGACGGGCCAGCGGCACCCCATTCGCTACGATGCCAGCGAACCGACGCTTTCCATTCGCGTACAGGAGCTTTTCGGGCTGAAGGCCCACCCTGCCATTGCGCAGGGGCGGTTGCCGCTCCTCCTGGAATTGACCTCGCCGGCGCACAGGCCGATACAGACGACACGCGATCTTCCCGGCTTCTGGGCGGGTTCGTGGAAGGATGTGCGGGCGGATATGCGCGGGCGCTATCCGCGCCATCCCTGGCCGGAGGATCCCGCCTCGGCCCTGCCGACCAGCCGTGCGAAACCGCGCGGAACATGACGATGATAAAAAGGGTAAAGGAGAAGACGGTGGCTGGCCATCCGATCGAAACCACGAGGCTTGGCCGCGCCAGCCGCAGGATAAGATTACAGACCATCATCTGGCTGCGCTGGCTGGCGGTGGCCGGACAGACGGCGACGATCCTGTTCGTCGCTTTCGGGCTGAATTTCCCCCTGCCACTTCTCGCCTGCGGGCTTCTCATCGCGGCGCTGGCACTTGCCAATCTGTTTCTCACCGCCCGCTTTCCCTCCACCTATCGTCTGGAGCCCTGGGAAGCGACATTGCTTCTCGCCTTCGACCTGCTGCAACTGACGGCGCTGATCTATATTACCGGCGGTCTTTCCAATCCCTTCGCGCCGCTGATCTGCGTGCAGGTCATCATCGCCTTTGCCTCGCAGCCGCTTCGGCATTCGCTCATCCTGCTCGGCTTTGCCGTCATCTGCTCGACGGCGATCGCCTTTTCGCCCTTTCCTGTTCCCTGGTATCCGGACGAGGTTTTGCCGATCCAGCTTCTGCTGCATGTCGGCACCTGGGTCGCGATCATCGCCACCACCTCTTTCGCCGCCTTTTACGCCTATCGCGTCTCGCATGAGGCCAATCAGCTGGCCGACGCACTGGCGGCAACCGAACTGGTGCTGGAGCGGGAAAAGCACCTTTCCCAGCTCGACGGGCTGGCGGCCGCTGCGGCACATGAGCTGGGCACGCCGCTTGCGACAATCAGCGTTGTCGCCAAGGAAATGGAGCGGGAACTCGGGCATGATGAGAAATACGGCGAAGACATCGCGCTGCTGCGCAGCCAGAGCGAAAGATGCCGCGATATTCTGCGCCGGCTCACCTCGCTTTCCGCCGACAATGAGGAGCATATGCGCCGCCTGCCGCTTTCCTCGCTGATCGAGGAGGTGATGGCGCCACATCGGGAATTCGGCATTCGCCTGGAACTCGTCGAAAAGAACGATCGCGCCGAGGAGCCGGTCGGCATCCGCAATGCCGGCATTATCTACGGGCTGGGCAATCTCATCGAAAATGCCGTGGACTATGCGCGGGAAAAGGTGACCGTGACCGTCGGCCACGATCAGCAGAATGTCACCGTTCTCATCGAGGACGACGGGCCGGGTTATGCCCATGACGTGCTGGCCCGCATCGGCGAACCCTATGTGACCGAACGTCACAACGATATGCGCGCCGGCGGGCTCGGGCTCGGGCTTTTCATCGCCAAGACCCTGCTGGAGCGATCCGGCGCAGCCGTCACCTTCCAGAACCGAGGGTCGAGCGAAACCGGGGCGCGGGTCACAATCGTCTGGCCTCGGGCGCTGATGGACGATAAAAGAAACCGTTGACTTTACCATCCACGTTGAAGCGGCGATAAGAAGAAGAAAAGCAAGCCGACGAAGTTGCCGGAAGGCCGGAAACATGAAGACAGAAGACCAGACCCCATCCACCACCGTACCGGCGGACGATATCGACCCGATCGGACCCGACAGATCGCTGCTGATCGTCGATGATGACGGCCCGTTTCTGCGCCGGCTTGCCCGGGCCATGGAAACACGCGGCTTTGCCGTCGATACAGCCGAGACGGTGAGCGACGGCATTGCCCGCTCCAAGGCCGCGCCGCCGAAATATGCGGTGGTCGATCTCAGACTTGCGGATGGCAACGGGCTGGAGGTGATCGAAGCGATCCGGCAGAACCGGGACGATACGCAGATCGTCGTCCTGACCGGCTACGGCAATATTGCCACCGCGGTGACTGCCGTGAAGCTTGGGGCGCTGGATTATCTCGCCAAACCCGCCGATGCAGACGATGTCTTTAATGCGCTGACGCAGCGCAAGGGTGAAAAGACCGAAGTTCCCGAAAACCCCATGTCGGCAGACCGGGTGCGATGGGAGCATATTCAGCGGGTTTATGAAATGTGCGAGCGCAACGTTTCGGAAACAGCCCGCCGGCTCAACATGCATCGCCGCACCCTGCAGCGCATTCTCGCAAAGCGCGCGCCCAAGTAACGGCAGTTACTCTCCGAAGCTGCGCCCGGTGGTCCATTCCGCCAGCATCAACCGGGTCGCAGCGGTTCTCGAAAAATCCAGCATCACCGATTTGCGGGTCGCCGGCGGCAATTTATGTTCCGGCGCATCGCGCAGCATATGGGCGCCATATCCATCCGACAGGATCAGCCCGCATTCCTCGGGGAATATGTCCGTTGGCACTTCCGGATGGGTGGCGAAAAACAGCCGGTCGCAATGCAGGCGATAATCCGGCCATTTGCGGTCGACACGGAAATCCTCGATCGAGGATTTGATTTCGATGATCCAGATTTCGCCTTTGGCCGACAGGCTGATGAGATCGGCCCTGCGCCCGCTTGCAAGCGGCAGTTCCGGCAGCACCGAATGGCGCATCTCATGCAACAGCACCTGCACGCCGCGCCGCACCAGCATCGCCTTGTCCGACTGGCGGCCGTCTATTAACGGATTATTGTTGGTAACGGAAAGAATAGTCATGGATAAAGGCTGCTGAAGCGTTTGGCCTATTGTTGCAAAAAGGCAATCAACCGGCAATTTTAAATGCTCGACCGTTTCGCGGCGGCGCAACGGCTTGCCAAGAGCGGCTGAATGGAAAATAACCGATTTATCCAATTAAGCCTACTCCTTCGCACAATTTGGCGAATTTTCCGCGAGAACGACATGCGCATCCGTACCCCATTGACCGCACTCGGTCTGACGGCAGCACTGGCACTGGCCGGCTGCGCCGAAACTACATCCCAATCCTCCGCTCCGACCTCCGGCAAGATCGCAGCGTCAGTACCGGTTGCTGACCCCGTTCCGGCGAAGGTCGAAACGGTCCAGATTTTCAACGATGTCTACGGTCCCGTGACCGATGCGGGTTATGCGCTGCCGGCCATTCCGATCAATCGCGTGAATGAGAAGTATCGTCGCCAGATCGTCGAATTCCAGACGTCCGAACGCGCTGGCACCATCATCGTCAATACGCGTGAGCGTTACCTTTATTATATTCTCTCCGGCAACCGCGCTGTGCGTTACGGCATCGGCGTCGGCAAGGCTGGCTTCGCATGGGCCGGTGAAGCCTATGTGGCCTGGAAGCAGGAATGGCCGATGTGGCATCCGCCGAAGGAAATGGCGGACCGCAAGCCGGAAGTTGCGAAATATGTCGAGGCCGGCATGGGCCCGGGCCTCAGCAACCCGCTTGGCGCACGCGCCATGTATCTCTTCAACGAAAAGGGACAGGACACGCTGTTCCGCATCCATGGTTCGCCCGAATGGGCTTCGATCGGCACCGCTGCCTCTTCCGGCTGCATCCGCATGATCAACCAGGACGTCATTGATCTCTACAGCCGCGTCCGCCCCGGCCGCAGCACCAAGGTCGTCGTGATCCAGTAAGGGTTACGCCAGATCAAGAAAAAGCCGCCGAGGATTTTCCCGGCGGCTTTTTTGTTTATGGAAATACTGGGCGGCGGCTTCACGCCGCCTGTTTCGCTTTCAGTTCCAGACGACGACGGTGCAGAACCGGCTCTGTATAGCCATTCGGCTGTTCACGCCCCTTCAGCACCAGCTCGACAGCGGCCTGGAAAGCCACCGATCCGTCGAAATTGGAGGCCATCGGCAGATAGGCCGTATCGCCGGCATTCTGCGTGTCCACCACGGCGGCCATGCGCTTCATGGTCTCGATGATCTGAGCCTCTGTCACCACGCCATGGCGCAGCCAGTTCGCCATGTGCTGCGCGGAAATGCGCAATGTGGCGCGGTCTTCCATAAGGCCGATATTATTGATGTCCGGCACCTTGGAGCAACCGACGCCCTGATCGACCCAGCGCACGACATAACCAAGAATGCCCTGGGCATTATTGTCGAGCTCACGCTGGATTTCCTCCGGCGTCCAGTTGGGGCGCGGCGCGACCGGCGCCGACAGAATATCGGAAAGCTTTGCGCGACCGCGGCTTTTCAACCCTTCCTGAACGGCAGCGACATCGACCTTGTGATAATGCGTGGCATGCAGCGTCGCAGCCGTCGGTGAAGGCACCCAGGCGGTGTTGGCGCCGGCTTTCGGATGGGCGATCTTTTGCTCCAGCATGGCCGCCATCAGATCCGGCATGGCCCACATGCCCTTGCCGATCTGCGCATGGCCGGAAAGGCCGCATTCGAGGCCGATATCGACGTTCCAGTTTTCATAAGCCGCGATCCAGGCCGCCTGCTTCATGTCACCCTTGCGGATCATCGGGCCGGCTTCCATCGAGGTGTGGATTTCGTCGCCGGTGCGGTCGAGGAAGCCGGTATTGATAAAGACAACGCGATCCTTCGCGGCACGAATGCTTTCCTTGAGGTTGACCGTGGTGCGGCGTTCCTCATCCATAATGCCCATCTTCATGGTGTTCGGCGCCATGCCGACAAGCTTCTCGACCCGGGTGAAAATCTCGTTGGCGAAGGCGACTTCCTCCGGCCCGTGCATCTTCGGCTTGACCACGTACATGGAGCCGGCGCGCGAGTTCTGACGCCGTCCGGACGGGCCGACATCGTAAAGCGCGATGAGCGCCGTGACGACGGCATCCATGATGCCTTCCGGCACCTCACGGCCATCGCGGTCGAGGATCGCCGGATTGGTCATGAGATGACCGACATTGCGCACCAGCATCAAGGAACGGCCCGGCAGCGTGAGCGCGGAGCCATTGGGCGCGGTATAATAACGATCCGGATTAAGGCGGCGGATGAAGGTCTTGCCGCTCTTGGCAACCTCTTCCGTCAGATCGCCGCGCATCAGGCCAAGCCAGTTTCCATAGACCAGCACCTTGTCTTCCGCATCGACGGCAGCAACCGAATCCTCGCAATCCATGATGGTCGTCAGCGCCGATTCAAGAATGACATCGGAGATGCCCGCCTTGTCGCCCTTGCCGATTTCGGTCGAAGGATCGATGACGATCTCGGTGTGCAGGCCATTCTTGCCGAGCAGGATCGTTGCGGGATTTTCCGCTTCGCCGCTGAAGCCTTTGAATTGTGTTGCATCCGTGAGGCCGGTCGTGGCGTCACCGACTGCAAGCTGCAGCAGACCGTCGACGATCTTGAAACCGGTCACGTCGGACCAGCTTCCGCTTTCGAGCGGCGCGGATTCATCGAGGAAATTGCGCGCCCAGGCAATGACCTTTTCACCACGCTTCGGATTGTAACCCCTGCCCTTTTCCGCCCCATCGGCATCGGAAATGGCATCCGTGCCGTAAAGCGCATCATAAAGCGAACCCCAGCGGGCATTGGCGGCGTTCAGCGCATAACGCGCATTCATGACGGGAACGACGAGCTGCGGACCGGCGACGGCGGCAATTTCCGGATCGACATTGTCGGTTTCCACCTTGAAGCCGGGACCTTCCGGCAGCAGGTAACCGATTTCCTTCAGGAAGGTCTCATAAGCGTCAAAATCCGAGGGAGCGCCGTTCTGCTGGTACCAGCCATCGATTTTTTCCTGCAGCGCATCGCGCTTGGCAAGCAGCTCACGGTTTTTCGGGGAAAGCTCATGGATGATGGCCGAGAAACCCTCAAAGAAGGCCTCGCTGTCCAGACCCGTGCCCGGCAGCACCTCGTCCGTCAAAAAGGCATACAGCCTGTCATCGATGGAAAGACCGAATTTATCCGTGCGGCTCACATGCGCCTCCTTATATTCTGAAGGCACAGATTGGACGCTGAGACGGTCGCTCGTCAATTGCGGCAGGCAGCCAAATATTATTTCCGTTTTGGAAATAATGCGGCCGATAGTCGTCTTTTTCTACAAAAGCGCCTGCAGATCCTTGATGCGGTCATTCACCAGCCAGCCGTAATAATTCTCTTCCGGCAACAGGGGCTGCTCGCCTGCGGCGCGCTGGCGGTTCTTCTGGGCAAGAGCGGCAGCACGCTGCTGCGAACCGCCGACATTATAAAGCGTGGAGGTGACACCCGGATTTTTCGAAATATCCATGTCGGCAATCGACCGGTAATCATCGATCGACTTGCGGATGGAGGCCGCCATGAAGGCAAGCGAATGGTCTGGATCCATGATCGCGGTATAGACGGCGCCCGCATCGTTCTCATCCAGCTTCTCGTAGCCGGAGGTTCTCGACACCATGTCGGACAACATCAAAGCCGTCAGCGGGTTGATCTGGCCGAGACCAAAGGTCTGCCCGGCATAAAAGGGCTGGAAGAAGACGGCGCTGAAACGGTTGTTCGGATAGGCCACACCATCGACGGTCTTGCCGCGGAAACTGTCTTCCCAGACATCTTCACGGCAGTTCCAGAGGCTGTAGGAATCCTTCTTCGACTGGCATTTGGCAAATTGCGAATGGGTTAGAAACTGCGCGATGGTTTCGTCCTTGTAGCCGAAACGGAAGCTGTTGCCGGCATAGGAGGCCGCCTTGACGTAATAGGACTGCAGCCGGTCATAGGCGTCGACATTATAGGTGTGCTCGCCGACGATCGCGCCGATCATGTGGATCGGATCGATACCATAACGTCCGGCCGTCGACTTGATCTTGGCGATCAACGCCTTGTCGGACGACAAAAGGTCAATGACCTTCTGGTACTTGCGTTCGAAGGAGGTATTGGACGCCTTGGTTCTTTTTGCGGAGGCGCCGGGAACGCCCGGCTGTTCGGCATTGCGGTTGCCCGGTGGGACGATGGTCGCGGCCGCGGCATAAGAAGACGAAACGGCGGAAACCGCCAGAGCCACGGCAAATGCCAGAAGAGTTTTGCGCACGAGCGACTGCCTTTTCTCGAGCCGGCCATTCCCGGCATGACAAGCGGGAAAACCGGATCAATTCCACGAAAGCGGTTCCAACCGGAATGCAGCCCTTCCCATAAACAAAATGCGGGCTGAATGCGAGATGAGGCAGATAAAATAAAAGAGTGCGTCAAATATGGCCGCACTCTTCTTTTGTCAATCTCCGAAATTCTCAGAGAATATAGCGGGACAGATCCGTGTCGGCAGCAAGATCGCCGACATGTTTGCGGACATATTCCTGATCGATCTTGACGGCCGAGCCGCCACGATCCGGGGCGTTGAAGGAGATCTCGTCGAGAACGCGCTCCATCACGGTCTGCAGGCGGCGCGCACCGATATTTTCGACCGACGAATTGAGATGAACGGCCACATCGGCCAGCGCATCGATTGCATCATCGGTGAAATCGAGGTCCAGTTCTTCCGTCGCCATCAGCGCCTTGTATTGGCGAATGAGGCTTGCTTCCGTCTCCGTCAGGATACGGCGGAAATCCTCCTTGGTCAGCGGCTTCAGTTCGACGCGGATCGGCAGACGGCCCTGAAGCTCCGGCAGGAGATCCGACGGCTTCGCCACATGGAAGGCGCCCGATGCGATAAAAAGGACATGGTCCGTCTTCACCGGTCCGTACTTCGTCGAAACAGTTGTGCCTTCAACCAGCGGCAGCAAATCGCGCTGCACGCCTTCGCGCGAGACGCCGGCGCCCATGCCGCCATCGCGGGCGGCGATCTTGTCGATCTCATCGAGGAAGACGATGCCGTCATTTTCGACCGACTTCACCGCCTCGCGCTGGATCATTTCGTTGTCGAGCAGCTTGTCGGATTCGTCGCGGATGAGATCGGCATAGGATTTCGACACCGTGGTCCGGACCTTTTTGGTGCGTCCACCCATGGCCTTGCCGAACATTTCCGACAGGTTCAGCACGCCGATATTGGCGCCCGGCATACCGGGAATTTCGAAACCGGGCATGCCCGAGCCGCTGTCGGCCACTTCGATGTCGATTTCCTTGTCGTCGAGCTCACCGTCTCGCAGCTTCTTGCGGAAGCTTTCACGCGTGCCAGGCGACGCGGTTGCGCCAACCAGCGCATCGAGTACCCGCTCTTCTGCGCTCTGATGCGCCTTCGCCTGCACTTCGGCACGCTTCTTTTCACGCACGAGGCCGATGCCGATCTCGACGAGATCGCGGATGATCTGCTCGACATCGCGGCCGACATAACCGACTTCGGTGAATTTTGTCGCTTCCACCTTGATGAAGGGCGCGCCGGCCAGCTTGGCGAGGCGACGGGAAATCTCCGTCTTGCCGACACCGGTCGGCCCGATCATCAGAATGTTCTTGGGCATGACTTCGTCGCGCAGGCTCTCATCGAGCTGCTGGCGCCGCCAGCGGTTACGCAGCGCAATCGCGACCGCACGCTTGGCCTCATGCTGGCCGATGATGAAGCGGTCGAGTTCCGAGACGATTTCCCGGGGAGAAAAAGTGGTCATTCTATCCTCTCGGCTTTCCTGTTCCGACCGGCCATTCCGGCCCGGCCCACAGGACCCATTGGTGAGAAAATTAGCTTACTCGGCGTCGAGCGTTTCGACGACGAGATTGTGGTTGGTGTAAACGCAGATATCGGCGGCAATATCGAGCGACTGGCGCGCCACCTCTTCGGCCGACTTGTCCGTATCCATCATGGCGCGGGCGGCGGCGAAGGCATAATTGCCGCCGGAGCCGATGGCGATCGCGCCGTGTTCCGGCTCCAGCACATCACCATTACCGGTAATGGCGAGCGTGGTCGATTTATCGGCCACCAGCATCATGGCTTCAAGATTGCGCAGATATTTGTCCGTGCGCCAGTCCTTCGCAAGCTCGACTGCGGCGCGCATGAGCTGGCCCGGATATTGCTCAAGCTTCTTTTCGAGACGGTCGAGTAGCGTGAAGGCATCCGCCGTCGCACCGGCAAAACCGGCAATCACTTCACCCTTGCCGATGCGGCGAACCTTGCGGGCATTGCCCTTCATGACGGTCTGGCCGAGGCTTACCTGCCCGTCGCCAGCCATGACGACCTTGCCGCCCTTTCTGACTGTAATAATTGTTGTCATCAAACACCTGTCTGCCCTCACGGGCCTGGGGTTAACGGACCGGATACGGCCCTCTCGGGTTCTATGTAAGTTTGCTTTTCGCGATTGCAATCTTCGGGACGACAGGCTGTTTTCGACTTGTCATGCAAGACGATGGAACAACTGGATATTTGTGTCCCGTGCTGATAAGGAACGGCAACATTTTCACGGAGCGGCCAAAATGGCAGAACGTAAAGGCGAGATTATCCGCAAGACCAACGAAACCGCGGTTTCGGTACGCGTGGATATCGACGGCACCGGCAAGTCGAAAATTTCCACCGGCGTGGGATTTTTCGACCATATGCTGGACCAGCTGAGCCGCCATTCGCTGATCGACATGGACATCGAGGTTCAGGGCGACCTGCATATCGACGACCACCATACCGTGGAAGATACCGGCATCGCCATCGGCCAGGCCATTGCCAAGGCGCTCGGCGACCGCCGCGGCATTACCCGTTACGCTTCGCTCGATCTGGCCATGGACGAAACGATGACCAAGGCTGCCGTCGATATTTCCGGCCGGCCCTTCCTTGTCTGGAACGTCAATTTTTCCGCGCCGAAGATCGGCACCTTTGATACCGAGCTGGTGCGTGAGTTCTTCCAGGCGCTCGCCCAGAATGCCGGCATCACGCTGCATATCCTGAACCATTACGGCGCCAACAACCATCATATCGCCGAAACATGCTTCAAGGCCGTTGCCCGCGTTCTTCGCACGGCAACCGAGATCGACCCCCGGCAGGCAGGCCGCGTTCCCTCCACGAAGGGCATGCTGGCCTGACGCCAAAGCTGTCAGGAAGCCCATGACAAGCTATCTCGTTCTGGAAGCCCCCAACGGGCCGGACAGGGACCACAAGACGACCCGCTTCATCGCAGACCGTTTCGTCTGGCTGGCCCTGATTGCGCCCTGGTTATGGCTCGCCGTCAACCGGCTGTGGCTGGCGACCGCGCTCGTTGTCATCGCACTCGTTCTGGCCGGACAGGTCTCGACGTTAGCCGGATTCGAACCCGTCGGCATTCTCTGCGGTTTCGCCATCGCCCTCGTCACGGCGCTGGAGGGACGCGATTTTCTCGTCCGGCACCTGATCCGCAAAGGCTGGACGCTGACATCCATCGTTTCCGCCCCTGATCTTTCGAGTGCGGAAGACATATATTTCTCCAGTCTCTCCGAAATCGCAGAAGCGGCGGAACAGCTGTCGCAGCCGGTCTGGACCACTTCGCCGCAAAAGAGCGGCGGCAAAAACTTCGTCAACGATCCCGCCGGATCGTTTCTTTTCGACTTGAATGGAAGGCGCTGACATGCGTGTCGCGATTATCGACTACGGTTCGGGCAATCTGCGTTCGGCCACCAAGGCTTTCGAGCGTGCCGCCCGCGAGGCCGGCATCAACGCAACCATCGACCTGACCGACAAGCCGGATCACGTCGCTTCGGCAGACCGCATCGTCCTGCCGGGCGTTGGCGCCTACGCGGATTGCCGTGCGGGCCTCGATGCCGTTCCCGGCATGCATGAGGCGCTCATCGAAGCCGTAGAGAAAAAAGCGCACCCCTTCCTCGGCATCTGCGTCGGCATGCAGCTGATGTCCTCGCGCGGGCTGGAAAAGACCGTCAGCACCGGGCTTGGCTGGATCGAAGGTGACGTCGTTGAAATGACGCCATCCGATCCCAGCCTCAAGATCCCGCAGATCGGCTGGAACACGCTGGAAATTCGCCACGCCCACCCGCTGTTCGACGGCATCAAGACCGGCGCGGATGGCCTGCATGCTTATTTCGTGCATTCCTATCATCTGGCGGCCAAGCACTCGACGGATGTCATCGCCACCACCAATTACGGTGGCGCGATGACGGCTTTCGTCGGCCGCGACAATATGGCGGGCGCGCAGTTCCACCCGGAAAAAAGCCAGACGCTCGGCCTCTCCCTGATTTCCAATTTCCTGCGCTGGAAGCCCTGACATGATTCTTTTTCCCGCAATCGATCTCAAAGACGGTGAGTGCGTTCGCCTGAAACTCGGCGATATGGACCAGGCCACCGTCTACAATACAGACCCCGGCGCGCAGGCGAAAGCCTTTGAGGATCAGGGGTTCGAATGGCTGCATGTCGTTGATCTCAACGGCGCCTTTGCCGGAGAGACAGTCAATGGCGCGGCGGTCGACGCCATTCTGAAAGCCACGAAAAACCCGGTGCAGCTGGGCGGCGGTATCCGCACGCTCGATCATATCGAGGCGTGGCTGAGCCGCGGTCTTGCCCGTGTCATTCTCGGCACCGTGGCGGTGCGCGATCCGGTTCTGGTCATTGAAGCCTGCAAGCGTTTCCCCGGCCAGGTTGCCGTCGGCATCGATGCCAAGGGTGGCAAGGTTGCCGTGGAAGGCTGGGCGGAAGCATCCGAACTTGGCGTCATCGAGCTCGCCAAACGCTTTGAAGGTGCAGGCGTCGCCGCCATCATCTATACCGATATCGATCGTGACGGCATTCTGGCTGGTATCAACTGGGCCTCGACACTGGAACTGGCGGACGCCGTCTCCATCCCGGTCATCGCCTCCGGCGGCCTTGCCTCCATCGACGACATCAAGCGCATGCTGCAGCCGGATGCCGCCAAGCTCGAGGGTGCGATTTCGGGCCGCGCGCTGTATGACGGGCGTATCGACCCCACCGAGGCGCTTGCCCTCATCAAGGCCGCAAAGGAGGTAAACGCATGACCCTCAAAGCCCGCGTTATTCCCTGTCTCGATGTGAAAGACGGCCGTGTCGTCAAGGGTGTGAACTTCGTCGACCTCATCGATGCCGGTGACCCCGTCGAGGCGGCAAAAGCCTATGATGCGGCGGGAGCAGACGAACTCTGCTTCCTGGACATCACCGCCTCCTCGGACAATCGCGACACGATCTTCGATGTCGTCTCGCGCACCGCCGACCACTGCTTCATGCCGCTTACCGTCGGTGGCGGGGTCCGCAGCGTCGCAGATATTCGCAAGCTGCTCCTTTGCGGAGCCGACAAGGTTTCGATCAATTCCGCAGCGGTCAAGGATCCCGACTTCGTTGCGCAGGCGGCCGACAAATTCGGCAACCAGTGCATCGTCGTCTCCATTGATGCTAAACGGGTTTCGAAGGATGGCGAAGAAGGCCGCTGGGAAATCTTCACCCATGGCGGGCGCCAGCCGACCGGCATCGACGCCGTGGAATTCGCCATCAGGATGGTCGAACGTGGCGCCGGTGAATTGCTCGTCACCTCGATGGACCGCGACGGCACCAAGAGCGGTTACGATATCGGCCTGACCCGCACCATTGCCGATCAGGTTCGCGTGCCCGTTATTGCATCTGGCGGCGTTGGCACGCTGGATGATCTGGTGGCAGGCGTTCGCGATGGCCACGCGACTGCGGTGCTTGCCGCCTCCATCTTCCACTTCGGCACCTATTCGATCGGTGAAGCCAAGAGTTACATGGCCGAACATGGCATTGCCATGCGTCTCGACTGATTGCAGGAACATCCCATGAGCGCATTTTCCCTTTCCGATCTGGAACGCATCGTCGCGACCCGTGCCGCTGCCTCTCCTGACGAATCCTGGACGGCCAAGCTGGTTGCGGCTGGCCAGGAGCGTGCGGCAAAAAAACTCGGCGAAGAGGCGGTGGAAACCGTCATCGCGGCGATTGCGAAGGATCGCGACGGGGTGAAAAACGAAGCCGCCGACCTGCTCTACCATCTGCTGGTGGTACTGAAGATCGCCGACATTCCCTTGAGCGAGGTTTTTGCCGAACTGGAGCGCCGGACCGGGCAAACCGGTCTTGCGGAAAAGGCGGCGAGGCCTAACTCATGAAGGTCGAGGCAGGCAGCGGGGAGAGAGGCATGCCAAGCACACTCGATCATTTCCGACCGGATGAATATTCGCCCTACCACTTCTTCAGTTCGGAAGAATGGGCGAAATTCCGCGCCGATACGCCACTGACGCTTTCCGCCGACGAGGTCAAACGTCTGCGCTCGCTGGACGACCCGATCGATCTGGACGAGGTGCGGCGCATCTATCTGTCGCTATCGCGCCTGCTCTCCTCCCATGTCGAGGCCTCGCAGCTGCTGTTCGAACAGCGCAACCGCTTCCTCAACATGGCGGATGTCAACAAGACGCCCTTCGTCATCGGCATTGCCGGTTCGGTCGCCGTCGGAAAATCGACGACGGCACGTATCCTGAAGGAGCTTCTCGCCCGTTGGCCCTCCAGCCCGAAGGTCGATCTCATCACCACAGACGGTTTTCTTTATCCGAACGAGGTTCTGCGGCGGGAAAACCTGATGGAGCGCAAGGGCTTTCCGGAAAGCTACGATATCGGCGCGCTGCTGCGTTTCCTTTCGGCGATCAAGGCGGGCCAGCCGAATGTCAAGGCACCGCGTTATTCGCACCTGACCTATGACGTTCTGCCGAACGAATTCACCGTCATCGACCAGCCGGATATTCTGATCTTTGAAGGCATCAACGTGCTGCAATCACGCGACCTGCCGGCAGGCGGGCGGATCGTGCCGATCGTTTCCGACTTTTTTGATTTCTCGATCTATATCGACGCCGATGAAGGCCTCATTCACAACTGGTATGTGAACCGGTTCATGAATCTGAGAAAAACCGCCTTCCGCGATCCCAATTCGTTCTTCAACCGTTATGCGTCGATCAGCGAAGAGGCAGCGCTCAGCATTGCGGAAGGTCTCTGGCAGAATATCAACCTGAAGAACCTGCGCCAGAACATCGTGCCGACGCGCCCGCGCGCCGATCTTATTCTGCGCAAGGGCAAGAACCACCTGATCGACACGGTGGCGCTTCGCAAGCTGTAAAGATGCCGCGCATGGCGGCATCTTTAGTGGTTAAGACCCGTTATTAGGCAAGGTCAGGAATACGCAGAACCTGGCCGGGATAAATCTTGTCGGGATGGGTCAGCATCGGCTTGTTGGCTTCGAAGATGATATTGTTCTTCGCGCCATTGGCCTTGCCATATTGCGCTTCCGCAATCTTCCAGAGATTGTCGCCCTTCTTGACGGTGTAGAAGACGGGTTCCTTTGCCGGCGCTTCGGCCACCGTCAGCTCACCGGCCTCGACCTTGGAAATGCCGAGCGTATTGCCGACCGCAATCACCGCCTTTTCAAAAATCGACTGGTCGGCCACTTCGCCCTTCAGGACGACCTTGTCGTCCACCACCTCCACCTGAACCTTGTCCGTGCCGAGATCGTGGGAAGCGAGTTCCTTCTTGACCGCTTCGACATCAGGAGCATCATCGCCGCCGATACCAAGCTTCTTTCCCGCTTCCTTGATGAAATTGAACAGACCCATAGCACCCTCCTTGGTTGTAGGGAGGCTTACCAGACGATATTTGAAGCTCTATGACAAGGGCGAAACATTCGCCACCTCGCCGGGACCTAATCGCCCGAGGGCTTGCCGCGCATTTTCTTGATATCGGAGCGACCGGACTTCGCCTTGAGGCGGCGCTCCACGGAACCCTTGGTGGGCTTGGTGGCCTTGCGCACCGGCGGCGGCGGAGCAGCGGCTTCGAGGATCAGCTCCTTCAGCCGCTCGCGCGCATCTTCTCTATTGCGCTCCTGGCTGCGAAACCGGCTCGCCTCGATCATCAGTACGCCGTCTTTCGAAACGCGCCGGCCACCGAGACGCAACGCATTGGCCTTCACCCGGTCCGGGAGGGACGGTGAATTGGCAATATCGAAAAACAGCTGAACCGCGGTCGAGACCTTGTTGACGTTCTGGCCACCCGGCCCGCCGGCCAGTACGAATTGCTCCGTCAGCTCCCAGCCGGCAATGGTGATACGGTTGCTGATGTAAAGCGGGTCGCTGGCCATGATCTTTCTCCGCGCCGGTGATGCCACAGATCGCAAAAAATGAAAACAGCGGAGAAAACGAAAGAACCCGGCAAAAAGAAACCCGGCACTGGGCCGGGTTCCCTCCTCCTCATAAATGAGGCTTTATTCATTCAGCCGCAAGCAGAAGGCCCGGAGCTGCGTCACGAACCTTGCTGTCGACGTGATCTTCGAACTTGGTGAAGTTCGAAACGAACATCGACACAAGCTTCTTCGCCTGCGCGTCATAAGCTGCGCCATCGGCCCAGGTGGAACGCGGATCAAGGATCGCGCTGTCGACGCCGTCGAGCGACAGCGGCACGGCGAAACCGAAATTCGCATCGGTGCGGAATTCCGCATTCTTCAGGTCGCCGGTCAAAGCAGCGGTCAGAAGCGCGCGCGTCGCCTTGATGGGCATGCGCTTGCCGATGCCGTAAGCACCACCGGTCCAGCCGGTGTTGACCAGCCAGCAATCCACGCCGTGCTTGCCGATCAGCTCGCGCAGCAGGTTGCCGTATTCCGCCGGATGGCGCGGCATGAAGGGTGCACCGAAGCAGGTGGAGAAGGTGGCTTCCGGCTCGGTCACGCCCTTTTCCGTGCCGGCAACCTTTGCGGTGTAGCCGGAGAGGAAGTGGTACATGGCCTGTTCCGGCGTCAGACGCGCGATCGGCGGCAGCACGCCGAAGGCATCCGCCGTCAGCATGATGATCGTCTTCGGATGGCCGGCAATGCCCGTTTCCGATGCATTCGGAATGAAGTGCAGCGGATAGGCACTGCGGGTGTTTTCCGTCAGCGAATTATCGTTGAAGTCGGGAACGCGGTTTTCGTCCAGCACGACGTTTTCGAGGACCGTGCCGAAACGGCGGGTCGCGGCGTAGATTTCCGGCTCGGCTTCCGCCGAAAGCTTGATCGCCTTGGCATAGCAACCGCCTTCAAAATTGAAAATGCCGTGTTCGCCCCAGCCATGTTCGTCATCGCCGATCAGCGTGCGCGAAGGATCGGCCGACAGCGTCGTCTTGCCGGTGCCTGAGAGACCGAAGAATACGGCGGAATCACCCTCGGGACCAACATTGGCGGAGCAATGCATCGGCATCACGCCCTTGGCCGGCAGCAGGTAGTTCAGCACCGTGAAGACCGACTTCTTGTTTTCGCCGGCATAGGAGGTGCCACCGATGAGAACGAGGCCGTTGGTGAGATCGCAGGCGATCACGGTTTCCGAACGCACGCCGTGACGGGCCGGATCAGCCTTGAAGCTCGGGAGGTTGATGATGGTGAGCTTCTGGCTGAAGCCCGACAGCGTCTCCCGCTTCGGCCGGATCAGCAGATTGCGGATGAACAGCGAATGCCAGGCAAGTTCGGTGACGACGCGGGTCGGCAGCGCATTTTCCTCATCGGCGCCGCCGATCAGATCCTGCACGTAAAGCGTCTTGCCGGCGGTATGGGCCAGCATGTCCTGACGCAGCAGCTCGAAATTTTCCGGCGACAGCGGCTTGTTGTTGTCCCACCAGATGGTGTTCTCGGTGGAAGCGTCGCGAACGACGAATTTGTCCTTCGGCGAGCGGCCCGTATGTTGGCCGGTGACGGCGCGCAGCGCGCCATCGATGGTCAGTTCGGCCTCGCCGTTACGGATCGCCTCTTCGTATAATTCGCTCTCATTGAGGTTATAAAAGACGCGGGAGGCCTCGCCCAGTCCGAGTTCCGCAACTCCATTGGCAGGATTATGAACCCCAAGCTCGTTCATGACGCGTTCCTTGTTAATGACGTTAAGGCCGTTGAAATTTTCACGGAAAATACGTGGCAGCTTTTGGAAACGCAAGAGCCTGACTTTAAAAAACTTAGTGATTTCAATATATTAATCGATTTAAAAGATTTTATTTCTTTTTAAATCGGTTGAAGACGCATTAAAATCCAGCTGCAGCGATTTTACGAAATCCTCTCGTCTCGCCCCCGCGATTTTGGGGCGAGTTTTCCTTTGCCACAATTTGTTCCACCTTTATACTCAAGAGAGTGGCTCGCGGCGCACAACCTTGGCTGGGTGAATGTCGGGAGTTACGAGAAAATGACGATGGAGACCAACTACATGCAGACGATCGCGCTTGTCGACGATGACCGGAATATTCTCACTTCGGTATCGATCGCGCTCGAAGCCGAAGGCTACCGGGTCGAAACGTATACGGACGGCGCCTCCGCGCTTGACGGGCTGATTGCCCGTCCGCCGCAGCTCGCCATTTTCGATATTAAGATGCCACGCATGGACGGCATGGAGCTCTTGCGGCGCCTTCGCCAGAAGTCGGACCTGCCGGTGATCTTCCTCACCTCCAAAGATGAAGAGATCGACGAACTGTTCGGCCTGAAGATGGGTGCGGACGACTTCATCACCAAGCCGTTCTCGCAGCGTCTTCTGGTGGAACGCGTCAAGGCCATCCTGCGCCGCGCCAGCAGCCGTGAGGCGTCCGCCGCAACCGGCAGCGTGCTGAAGCCGACCGCGGACCAACAGGCGCGCACGCTCGAGCGCGGGCAGCTCGCCATGGACCAGGAACGCCACACCTGCACCTGGAAGGGTGAGCCGGTTACGCTGACGGTCACGGAATTCCTCATCCTGCATTCGCTGGCGCAGCGTCCGGGCGTGGTGAAAAGCCGCGACGCGCTGATGGACGCCGCCTATGACGAACAGGTCTATGTGGACGACCGCACCATCGACAGCCACATCAAGCGCCTTCGCAAGAAGTTCAAACTGGTCGATGGCGACTTCGATATGATTGAAACGCTTTATGGCGTAGGATATCGCTTCCGCGAAGCGGCTTGAAAAAGCCGACTCGGGCAGAAGGGACCGCCCGAACCGGGGCGGTGAGGACTTGAATACGTGTTGAAGAAAACGCCGGAAACCGTCTCGGACAGCGACGATGCCGAAGAACGCGGCAGCGAACGCCGCCATCGTATCCATCCGCTGACGATCATCCGGCGCATTTTCGGCAATGCGGTGTTTTCCAGCCTCACGCGCCGTATCCTCTTCTTCAATGTCGCCGCGACAGTGGTTCTGGTCGGCGGCATTCTCTATCTCAACCAGTTCCGCGAAGGGCTGATCGACGCTCGCGTGGAAAGCCTGTTGACACAGGGCGAAATCATCGCCGGCGCGGTCTCCGCTTCCGCCTCGGTCGATACCAACTCGATCACCATCAATCCGGAAAAGCTGCTCGAATTGCAGGCGGGGCAAAGCATCACCCCTGCCCCCAATGATGAGGATCTGAGTTTTCCGATCAATCCGGAGCGGGTGGCGCCGGTGCTGCGGCGGTTGATTTCGCCGACGCGCACCCGCGCGCGGCTGTTCGATGCCGATGCCAATCTGCTGCTCGATTCCCGCCACCTTTATTCGCGCGGACAGGTTCTGCGCTTCGATCTGCCGCCGGTGACGCCTGAAACCCAGACCTGGGGTGACTGGTTCACCAGCATGTTCAACCGCATGCTGCAGCCGAGCAGCCTGCCGCAATATAAGGAAGCGCCCGGCGGTGACGGCTCCATCTATCCGGAAGTGATGAATGCGCTGACGGGCGTACGCGGCGCGGTCGTTCGCGTCACCGAAAAAGGAGAGCTGATTGTTTCGGTGGCCGTACCGGTGCAGCGCTTCCGCGCGGTTCTGGGTGTTCTGCTGCTCTCCACGCAGGCGGGTGATATCGACAAGATCGTGCATGCGGAGCGCCTTGCCATCATGCGCGTCTTCGGCATCGCCACGCTCGTTAATATCGTGCTGTCGCTGCTTCTGTCCTCCACCATCGCCACCCCGCTCCGGCGGCTTTCGGCGGCCGCGATCCGCGTGCGCCGCGGGGCGAGAACGCGTGAGGAGATCCCGGATTTCTCGGCGCGCCAGGATGAAATCGGCAATCTCTCGATTGCGCTACGTGAAATGACAACGGCACTTTACGACCGTATCGACGCCATCGAAAGTTTCGCCGCCGATGTCAGCCATGAACTCAAGAACCCGCTGACCTCGCTGCGCAGCGCCGTGGAGACCCTGCCGCGCGCCAAGACGGAAGAGTCGAAGCAGCGCCTGACGGAGATCATCTTCCACGATGTGCGCCGCCTCGACCGCCTGATCAGCGATATTTCGGATGCCTCGCGGCTCGACGCGGAACTCGCGCGTGCCGACGCCTCGCCGGTTGATCTCGATGTGTTGATGAAGGGTCTGGTGGATATATCCCGCCAGATAAGCACCAAAAAGAAAAGTGTGACGATCGACTATGTTGTCGACCGAAAGGCAGGCGCCAAAACCTCCTTTGTGGTGAATGGCCACGACCTGCGCATCGGCCAAATCGTCACCAACCTCATCGAGAATGCGCGCTCTTTCGTAGCCGAGGAAAGCGGTCGTATCACGGTGCGCCTTTCCCGCCACAAGGATCGCTGCCTCGTACAGGTGGAAGACAATGGTCCCGGCATTCAGGCCGAAGATATCGACCGTATCTTCGAGCGCTTTTATACCGACCGGCCGGCCAGCGAAGGGTTCGGCCAGAATTCCGGCCTTGGTCTTTCCATCAGCCGCCAGATCGCGGAAGCCCATGGCGGCAGTCTGCGGGCGGAAAACGTGGTCGACAAATATGGCGTGATTTCCGGCGCACGCTTCACCCTGTCGCTGCCGGCGGCCGAAACCCATGAACGCTGAACGCTTCAACCTGCACGCCACGGCCATCGTCGTTCAAAATACCGGCATCCTCTTCACCGGCCCCTCCGGCAGCGGCAAAAGCGAGCTTGCCTTCAGCTTTCTGACGGAGGCGGAACGGTGCGGATTGCCGGCGGCGCTGATCGGGGACGATCAGATTTTCGTGTATCGTGAGGACGGGAGGATCATCGCCGAGCGACCGGAAACGATCGCCGGCCTGCTGGAACTGCGCGGCAGCGGCATTGTTTCGGTGAAAAGCATTGCGCGCGCGCCACTAGATTTCGCCGTCACGACAGTTCTTTCACCGGAAAATCCAAGACTTCCCGAAGATGATGAAATGTTTTTTCTGCCCTGCGGTGGGCATCTTCCACTTCTGCGCATTCCGCTTGCAAGTCTTACGCCCTATGGAAAATTTGCTGCACTTGCTCAGAATCTTTTTAAAACGAATGTGAAGTGACGATGATTCGGGCGATTTTAGGCTTGCGATTCGCATTTTCCTCATCAAGATGAAATCCCACCGATGGACAGGATTGCCGCGTTGCGATAGTCGGCAATGAGAGTGCGTGTGCAAGGGAGCATTTCATGATCGGACTAGTGCTTGTCACCCATGGCAAGCTGGCTGAGGAGTTTCGCCATGCGTTGGAGCATGTCGTTGGTCCCCAGAAATTGATCGAGACGGTTTGTATCGGTCCCGAAGACGACATGGATCAGCGCCGGCAGGATATCATCGACGCCGTTGCGCGCGCCAATGATGGCAATGGCGTCATCATTCTGACGGACATGTTCGGCGGCACGCCCTCCAATCTCGCGATCTCCGTCATGAATAACGGCAATGTCGAAGTCATCGCCGGGGTCAATCTTCCTATGCTGATCAAGCTTGCCGGCGTGCGCAGCGAAGATAATATGGACAAGGCCCTTCAGGATGCTTCCGATGCCGGCCGCAAATATATCAACGTCGCCAGCCGCGTTTTGAGCGGAAAATAAGAAGTCAGCCCATGTTGCCTCTCTCCCGGGAATTGCCGATCATCAACAAGCGCGGTCTCCACGCCCGGGCATCCGCCAAGTTCGTGCAGATGGTCGAGGGGTTCGATGCGACGATCACGGTCTCCAAGGATGGCATGACCGTTGGCGGCACATCCATCATGGGCCTGATGATGCTGGCGGCAAGCCCCGGATGCAGCGTCTATGTCGAGGCGAGCGGCAATCAGGCGGCAGAGGCGCTGGCGGCACTGGAAGCGCTGGTCGCCGATCGCTTCGGCGAAGAAGCCTGAGTCGGTACCATATAAAGACATAAAGACTTCTTTATATCATCATTGCCAGATCGTTCGTGGCCTGCTAAACCGCTGCTACGTTTAAGAGCCGGGCTGTCAGGCACGGCATTTCTGATCTGGAGAACCTCATGAGCCTTGAGAAGGACTACGTCATCGCCGATATCAACCTTGCCGCATTCGGCCGCAAGGAACTGGACATCGCCGAAACCGAAATGCCGGGCCTGATGTCCTGCCGCAAGGAGTTCGGCGAAAGCAAGCCGCTGAAGGGTGCGCGCATCACCGGTTCGCTTCACATGACGATCCAGACCGGCGTTCTCATCGAAACGCTCAAGGAACTGGGCGCGGAAATCCGCTGGGCCTCCTGCAACATCTTCTCGACCCAAGACCATGCGGCAGCGGCCATTGCTGCAGCCGGCATTCCGGTCTTCGCCGTCAAGGGTGAAAGCCTGACGGAATATTGGGAATACACCGACAAGATCTTCCAGTGGACCGATGGCGGCCTCTCCAACATGATCCTCGATGATGGTGGCGACGCCACCATGTATATCCTGCTCGGCGCACGCGCTGAAGCCGGTGAAGACGTTCTTTCCAATCCGGGTTCGGAAGAAGAGGAAATCCTCTTCGCTCAGATCAACAAGCGCCTGAAGGCTTCGCCCGGCTGGTTCACCAAGCAGCGCGACGCACTGAAGGGCGTGACGGAAGAAACGACCACCGGCGTTCATCGTCTTTACGACCTCAGCAAGAAGGGTCTGCTGCCCTTCCCTGCCATCAACGTCAACGACAGCGTCACCAAGTCGAAATTCGACAACAAATACGGCTGCAAGGAATCTCTCGTCGACGGCATTCGCCGTGCAACCGACGTGATGATGGCCGGCAAGGTCGCCGTCGTTTGCGGTTACGGTGATGTGGGCAAGGGTTCCGCAGCCTCGCTGCAGGGCGCCGGCGCCCGCGTGAAGGTGACCGAAATCGACCCGATCTGCGCGCTTCAGGCCGCGATGGACGGTTTCGAAGTCGTCCGTCTGGAAGACGTGGTTTCCTCCGCCGACATCTTCATCACCACCACCGGCAACAAGGACGTGATCCGCATCGAGCATATGCGCGAGATGAAGGACATGGCCATCGTCGGTAACATCGGCCACTTCGACAACGAAATTCAGGTCGCCTCGCTGCGGAACCTGAAGTGGACGAACATCAAGCCGCAGGTCGACATGATCGAGTTCCCGAAGGGCAACCGCATCATCCTGCTCTCCGAAGGCCGCCTGCTGAACCTCGGCAATGCCACCGGTCACCCGTCCTTCGTCATGTCTGCGTCCTTCACCAACCAGGTGCTTGGCCAGATCGAGCTCTTCACCAAGCAGGGCGAATACAAGAACGAAGTTTACGTGCTGCCGAAGCACCTCGACGAGAAGGTCGCGCGCCTCCACCTCGAGAAGCTCGGTGTGCGGCTAACGGAACTTTCCGACCTTCAGGCAGATTATATCGGCATCTCCAAGGAAGGTCCGTTCAAGGCGGAACACTACAGATATTAATTTCATAGTTAATATCCACTGAAATTACACAATATCTAGATGCCGCGCGCTTGACAAAGCGCGCGGCATCTTTTTTGCGCGCTCCCTTTCCGCAGATTTATGAAGGCGGTATTGTCATCAGACTTGATTCGGACACGCCAAAGGGCGGCGGGGACGAAATGGGATGTCTTGTCGAAGATGCGGCACATAGGACGGAGACAGACCGGGGATGACGGTTCACAATTCGGATCTGCGCGAGCAGACAGTTCAACGCGTTGAAAACACGCATGCGGGCGTGGCATTGAGCGCGCAGGCGTCGGAGCATTTCTGCGCCTTTCCGGATGGAAAACCGGTACCCACTTTTCCTGCAAATGCTTTGGCACGGTGCCGGCTGGCAATCCGTGCGATCCGGACCGGCGTTTCGCGGGCGCATATCCTGCTTTCGGGTACGGTTCTCACCGGCTCGACGACCATTGCAATGGCCCAGGACGGCCTTGTGGCAAAGACCGGCGCGCGGCTCTTCTCGTCTGGAGAAACCATCACCTATTCGCTTTTCGTCGGCATGCTTTCGGCAACGCTGTTTTCCGTCGTCTGGCTGGTGCGTCAGCGCGGCAATATCGAGGCGGAAAGCAGCGAATACCGTCAGGCGCTGGCGCAATCCCACCACAAGATCGCGAAATACGAAGCGCTGATTTCCGACAGGAGCCGCCGCATCGTCATCTGGGACGGCGCGGACAAGCGCCCGGAATTTCTGGGGCAGCTGCCGGCCGAGACCGGTGTGCCGCAGGCGGATCAGGATTTTCTGGCATTCGGCCGCTGGCTGAAACCGGCATCCGCGAGCCAGCTTGAAAAATCCATCGAAAAACTGCGTAGCCACGCCCAGAGTTTCGATCTGACCATCGAGACGCAGCGTGGCGAAGTCATCGAGGTTCAGGGCCGCGTTTCCGGCGGCAATGCCTTTGCGCGTTTCATCGCGCTCAACAATCTGCGTGCCGAACTCGCCGAATTGCAGGTGGAGCGCGAGCGTCTGCTTGCCTCCGTCTCGACATTTCAGGAACTTCTCGACTCCATCGAACAGCCCGTCTGGCGTCGCAATGGCGAAGGTGAACTCACCTGGGTCAACCACGCTTATGCCCATGCGGTGGATGCGCGCAATGCCGAGCAGGCTATTCAGGAGAAGCGCGAACTTCTGAACACCGTCACCCGCCAGAAGATACGCGCGGCCGCGACACCGGAATCACCCTATCACGATCGTATTTCAACCGTCGTTTCCGGTAACCGCAGCTTCTTCGATGTCGTCGATATCAAGACGGCGGGCGGATCTGCCGGTATCGCCATCGATGCCACCGAAGCCGAAACCATCAGCGAGGAACTCAAGCGGGTTCTGAAAAGCCACGCGGAAACGCTCGATCATCTGGCAACTCCCGTTGCCATTTTCGACGGCCGGCAGCGGCTGCAATTCTACAATCAGGCTTTTGCCAGCCTGTGGGGTTTCGATCTGGTTTTCCTCGAATCCGGTCCTGATAATTCCGAGCTTCTGGACAGGCTGCGCAGCGCCGGCAAGTTGCCCGAACAGCTGAACTGGAAGAACTGGAAGGAGACGGCGCTTTCCGTCTACCGTTCGCTCGATACCAAGACCGATCTCTGGCACCTGCCCAACGGCCAGACGCTGCGGGTCATCGCCACGGCCCATCCGCAGGGTGGCGCGACCTGGGTTTTCGAGAACCTGACCGAGCAGGTCGACCTGCAGATGCGTTACAATACGCTGGTAAAGGTGCAGGGCGAAACCATCGACCATCTGGCCGAAGGTGTCGCCGTGTTCGGCGCAGACGGGCGCATTCGCCTGTCCAACCCGGCATTCCGGGCGCTCTGGGGTGTGACCGCCGAACAGGCGGAAACGGGCACGCATATTCGTGCCATCGAAACCGCCTGCGCCCAATCCTATGACGGGCCGGACGGCTGGCGCGCCTTCAGCCAGTTCATCACCAGCTTCGATGACGAACGACCCTCGCGGCAGGGCACGCTGGAACTGCTTTCCGGTCTCGTGCTCGATTATGCGATCATTCCGCTGCCGGATGCGCAGACCATGCTGACCTTCGTCAACATGACGGACAGCGTGCGCGCCGAGCGGGCGCTCAAGGAAAAGAACGACGCGCTCCTGAAGGCCGATGAGCTGAAGAACGATTTCGTGCAGCATGTTTCCTACGAACTGCGCTCGCCGCTGACCAATATCATCGGCTTCACCGATCTCCTGAAGACTCCCGGCATCGGCCAATTGACGGAACGGCAGGCGGAATATCTCGACCATATTTCCACCTCGTCCTCCGTTCTCCTGACCATTGTCAACGATATTCTCGATCTCGCGACCGTTGATGCGGGCATCATGCAGCTCAATTATTCGGATAATGATCTGAACGAGTTGCTCGACGATGTTTCGGTGCAGATCGCCGACCGGCTGCAGGAAAGCGGTATTTCGCTCGAGATCGTCGCGCCTGCCCATCTCGGCAGCCTGGTGGCTGACCACCAGCGGCTGAAACAGATTCTCATCAAGCTCCTGACCAACGCCATCAATTTTGCGCCGGAAGGCTCCTCGGTGCAGCTCTCCTGCCAGCGCAGCGAGGGTGACTTCGTATTCTCCGTTGCGGACAAGGGTCCGGGTATCCCTGAAGACATGCTGAAGACGGTGTTCGACCGTTTTGCGACGCGTGGCAATGGCGGGCGGCGGACCGGTGCGGGGCTTGGCCTTTCCATTGTCGAAAGCTTCGTCAGCCTGCATCACGGCACCGTCAGCATCGACAGCCGACCCGGCAACGGCACCATCGTCACCTGCCGTATTCCCTCCGCCACACGGCCGCATTCCATCGCCGCAGAATGAGCGAAGACATCTTGCCGATCACCATCTCCCTCGAAGGAGAAAAGGACACCATCAGGCTCGGTGAAGACCTTGCTCTCGCCCTGAAACCCGGTGATTGCCTGGCGCTGATCGGCGATCTCGGCGCCGGCAAGTCGACGCTCGCCCGCGCCTTCATTCGGGCCATGGCGGATGAGCCCGATCTTGAGGTTCCAAGCCCAACCTTCACCATCATCCAAACCTATGCCACACGCATTCCCGTCGCCCATCTCGATCTTTACCGGCTTTCGGATGTTTCGGAGCTGGATGAACTCGGCATCGACGAGATGCTGGAGGACGGTATCTGCCTGATCGAATGGCCGGATATCGCCGCCGAGGCTCTGCCGCCGGAACAGACGATCACCCTGCGCCTGACGCATTCGGGCGAAGGTCGCGTGGCCGTGATAGAGGCACCCGCACGACAGAAAGCACGGCTCGACCGTGTTTTCGCCATTCGTGAATTCCTAGCGAAAAACGGCAGAGGCGATGCGACCCGCCGTTTCCTGAGCGGCGATGCCTCCACACGCGCCTATGAGACGATTTCCACCGATGGCCCGGACCTCATCCTGATGGACTGGCGGCGCCCCATGCGAGGCGCGATCGTCGCGGATGGCAAGACCTATGCGGAAATCGTTCACCTCGCCCAGGATGCTCGCTCCTTCGTTGCGATCGGCGATTATCTGCGAGACAGCGGCTTCTGCGCGCCGGAGATTCTGGCCGCGGATATCGATCAGGGTATTCTCCTGCTGGAGGACCTCGGGCGGGAGGGTGTGCTGGCTACCGACGGCACACCAATAGAAGAACGTTATCTTCAAAGTGTCGCCTGTCTCGCCGCCCTTCACCAGACACCGCGCCCGGCATTGCTGCCGATGCGCGACGGCAGCACATACGAAATTCCTGCCTTTGACCGGCAGGCGATGAAGATCGAAGTCTCGCTACTGGTGGAATGGTATCTGCCCCATAAGCGCGGCGGAGCACTCACCGAAGGTGAGAAGCGGGACTATTACGCCATCTGGGACGGCCTGATCGACGCGCTCGCCGGCTGTGAAACGGGGCTTCTGCTACGCGACTTCCATTCGCCGAACCTGCTCTGGCAGGCTGAGAACAGCGGTATCCGGCAGGTTGGCCTGATCGATTTTCAGGACGCAATGATTGGCCCCACCGCTTATGATCTCGCCTCCATCGTGCAGGATGCGCGGGTTACCATCTCCCCCGAACTACAGACACGCCTGCTCTCGCATTATCTCGACAGCAGAAAAGCGACGCCTGCCTTTGATGAGACCTCATTCCTCAAGGCTTTCGCCATCATGTCGGCGCAGCGCAACTGCAAGCTTGCCGGTATCTGGGTGAGGCTGTTGGAACGGGACAAGAAACCCGGTTATATGAAACATATGCCGAGGACGTTCCGTTATCTCGCTGACGCGCTTTCGCATCCCGAACTCGCGCCACTCCGAGAGTGGTGTGTCCGCATGGGCATGGAATTTAACGACTAAACACGGTTGACCACAATGACGATCAAAAACGCGATGGTGCTGGCCGCCGGGCTTGGCACGCGGATGCGCCCGATCACCGATACGATCCCCAAGCCGCTTGTGAAGATCGCCGGCAAGCCGATGATCGACTACGCGCTCGACGCCCTTGTCGAAGCCGGAGCCGAGAAGATCGTCGTTAATGTGCATCACCATGCGGAGCAGATGATCGCCCATCTGGCGCATCGCTCGGACGCCGAAATACTGATTTCCGACGAGCGTTCCCAGCTGATGAATTCCGGCGGCGGGCTCGCAAAAGGCCTGAAGCTTCTGAAACCCGGTCCGGTCTTCGTCATGAATGCCGATCTCTTCTGGATTGGCGAGCAATTGAACGCCGTCAGCAATCTGCGCAAGCTTGCGCAGTTCTTCGACCCGGCCCGCATGGATATGGCGTTGCTCTGCGTCGACATGGATCGCACCACCGGCCACAATGGCAAGAGGGATTTCAACCTTGCCGCTGACGGGAAACTGGCGCGTTATCGCGACGGAGACCCGAACCCGATGGTTTATGCTGGCGCCATTGCCATGGATTCGCGCCTGCTCGACGATGCGCCGACGGATGCCTTCAACCTCAATATCTATTTCGACCGGGCCATTGAGAGAGAACGGCTTTTCGGGCTTTCTCTGGATGGCCACTGGATCACCGTCGGCACGCCGGATGCGATTGACGATGCGGAAAGCATCATCCGGCAGTTCAGGGAAAAACGTTTCGCATGACGCTCACCCACCACGCAAAGCGCGTCCTGACGATCGCTGCGGGAACGCCGTTCCTCAAGACGCTCGCGGAAACGCTGTGTGACGGGCGGCTAACAGCCGGCTATAGATATGATCCGGACGACCCTCTTTCACTTGCAAGCGTGACGATCTATGTGCCGACGCGGCGCTCCGCCCGCGTGCTGCGCTCCGAATTCGTCGATCTTCTGGGCGGCCGATCCGCCATTCTGCCGCTGATCCGGCCTCTTGGTGAAACGGATGACGATAGCGGTTTCTTCGACATCGAAAATCCTGAGATCATGGATCTGGCGCCACCGATTTCCGGTACCGGCCGGCTGATCGAACTGGCACGCCTCATCCTCGCCTGGCGCAACAGCCTGCCCGACGCCATCCGGGCGATTCATTCGGATTCGCCACTGGTCGCCCCCGCCAGCCCCGCCGACGCCATCTGGCTCGCGCGAGCGCTTGGCGAGGTGATCGACGCGATGGATACCGAAGAGAAGGATTGGGAGGCGTTGCAGCATCTCGATACCGGCGAACATGCGCAATGGTGGCAACTGACGGCGGATTTCTTGAAGATCGCCAGCGTCTTCTGGCCGGCGCGGCTTGCCGAACTCAACCGCTCCTCTGCGGGCCGGCATCGCAACGCCATCCTTCGGGCGGAGGCGGACCGGCTTGCCAATTTGCCGGATACCGGGCCGATCATCGTGGCGGGCTCCACAGGCTCCATTCCGGCAGCCGCCGATCTCATCGCCGCCGTTGCGGCCCTGCCGCAGGGCACCGTCGTGCTTCCGGGGCTCGATCTTGCCATGCCCGAAGAACAGTGGCAGGCGATTGCCGAGGACCCCACCGATCCTTCGAGCCGCACCCATTCGCAATATGGGCTTTATATGCTGCTACAGAAGCTCGGCATGTTCCGGGACGATGTGGCTCAGATCGGTGCTCTCGATCGTGATCTGGAAAAACGCGCGGCCGTATTTTCGGCCGCCCTCGCACCCGCCAAGTCCACAAGCGACTGGAACCGCTGGCGCGAAGACAGGGATCCCGGCTTTTTCTACGAGGCCTTCGCGGCGGCCACATTGATCGAGGCCGCCAATGAGCGTGAAGAAGCAACCGCCATCGCAGTGGCGCTCAGACTGGCACTCGAAACATCGGGGACGGGACGACCGTCTCAGGCGGCGCTGATAACGCCCGACCGCGGGCTGGCGCGGCGGGTCGCGACCGAGTTGCAGCGTTTCGGCATCGAAGCCGACGATTCGGCCGGTACGCCACTGTCCGCCACGCCGCAGGCAGGGCTGACACAACTGGCGCTGGAGGCGATCCTAAGGCCCGGAGACCCGGTGCCGATCATTTCACTTCTGAAGCATCCCCTCGCCCGCTTCGGGCTTTCCGGTGACGCTTTTACCAAGGCTTCGAAAGCGCTGGAGCTGATCGCTCTGCGCGGCGGGCGCGTCGAAACCGAAATCGGCAATCTCGAAGCGGTTCTGGATGCGCAACTTCTGGCCCAGCGCGACGACCGGCACCCACCTGCTTGGCGGGTGGCGCTGCCGGAGGGAAGCGTTGAGGCGGCCCGCGATCTTGCGCGGCGTATAGCGACTGCCACGGAGCCACTCGGTTCCGCCTTCATCCGTCGTGACCGTTCCGGTCGCGCCTTCACCGATAAATTGCCGCTTTCCGACTGGGCGGAGCGGACGGGCCGGGTGATCGAGGCCATCTGTGCCGACGACAGCAATGATCTGGCCGCATTGTGGTCCGGCGAGGCAGGAGACAAACTCTCAAGCCTCTTTGCGGAACTGATGGAGAGCGGCGACATCCTCGATGCGGACGGGCCGCAATGGATCGACATTTTTGCGGCACTGGTGGCCGGCGAATCGATCAAGCCGCGATCCATGCGTCATCCGCGTATTTTCATCTTCGGCGCGCTGGAGGCGCGGCTGCAAAGTGTCGACACCATCGTCATCAGCGGCCTCAATGAAGGGCTCTGGCCGGGCCAGACGGCCAATAATCCGTTCCTGTCCCGCAGCATGAAGACCGCCATTGGGTTGGAACCGCCGGAACGGCGCATCGGCCAACTAGCACATGATTTCGAGATGGCGAATGGTACAAGGCAGATCTTTTACACCCGGGCGCTGAGGCAGGGCTCCACCCCCGCCGTCGCCTCCCGCTGGCTGCAACGGCTGCTGGCGCTGGGCGGCGAGAATTTCGCCGAACAACTGAGGAAGCGCGGCGAGACCTATCGCCATTGGGCAGGTCTGATGGATGAAAGCATCGATCAGGAGACGGCAAAGCGCCCTGCCCCCAAACCGCCGGCAGATCTGCAGCCGAAGAGCTACTCCTTCAGCGAAGTGGGACGCCTGCGCCGCGATCCCTATTCGATCTATGCGCGGCGCATCCTGAAACTGGACCCGCTCGACCCGTTCAACCGCGACCCGAACGCCGCCGATCGCGGTACGCTCTATCACAGGATTATCGAGCGTTATTCCCGTGAGGAGCCCGTTCCCGGCACACCGGCCTCGCTCGCAGCCATGCAACGCATTCTCGACGAATGTTTCGACGCGGAAAACCTGCCTGCGCATGTGGATGTTATCTGGCGTCCGCGTTTTGCGGCGGTGGCCCGCGCCTTCATCGATTGGGAGAAAGAACGGCAACCCTCCATCCGCCGAAGCTTTTTCGAAGCACGGGCGGGCCAAGAAATCGCCGAGGCAGGCATCCGGCTGACCGGCGTCGCCGACCGTATCGACATCAAGACCAGCGGCCAGGCGGATATTATCGACTACAAGACCGGTCTTGCACCTTCCGTCAATCAGGCGCGCGCGCTGCTCGACCCGCAACTGGCGCTGGAAGCGGCGGCACTGATGCGCGGCGCCTTCCGCGAAACGGGTTCGCCCACGCCTGACAATCTCATCTATGTGCGCCTGCGGCCCGGCGAGCGTTTTTTTGCCGATCAGGTGAATAACGAACATTCCAGCCGAAGCGGCAAGAGACCACCGAAATCCGCTATCGAACTGGCGACGGAATCGATCGACCAGCTCGCCAAATTCGTTCGTTCACTTCGCGAAGGTGAAAACGGCTTCGCCTCGCGGCTGGTGCCGGAAGAGCAGCAATCCTATGGCGGGGAATATGACCACCTCGCCCGCGTTTCGGAATGGTCGACGGCGGAACCGGGAGACGGCGATGACGATTGATCCCTTCGACGCCGGACCCGCCGCCGATACGCCCGAAAGCTGGATCGACTGGACCAGCGCCCGGCAGCGGCTTGCCTCCGATCCCGCAAGTTCCGCATGGGTGTCGGCCAATGCCGGCTCCGGCAAGACCCATGTGCTGACCCAGCGCGTCATTCGCCTGCTTCTGGCCGGGTGCCGCCCCTCGGCGATCCTCTGCCTCACCTATACCAAGGCCGCGGCATCTGAAATGTCGAGCCGCGTCTTCGACCGGCTGGCGGAATGGGCAACTTTGCCGGATTCCGATCTCAAGGACCGCATCACCACCATCGAAGGCAAGGTGCCGGATCGTATCAAGCTCGCCGAAGCACGGCGGCTGTTCGCCAAGGCGCTGGAGACGCCGGGCGGGTTGAAAATCCAGACCATTCACGCTTTCTGCGAAGCCCTGCTGCACCAATTCCCGTTAGAGGCCAATGTCGCCGGCCATTTCTCGGTTCTCGACGATCGTGCCGCCACCACGCTTCTGGCAGAAGCACGGCGCTCGCTTCTGACAGCGGTTTCGACCGAGGATGATACGGATTTGGCACAGGCGCTCGCCTATGTGCTCGATCTCGCCGACGAAAGCGGGCTGGAAGCGCTGCTTTCCGCCATCATCGCCAATCGCAGCGCGCTTCGCACCTTTCTGCACGAGGCAAAACAGTCGGGCGGCCTCGATGCCCGTTTGCGGCAGGACATGCAAATCGCTGCCGGGGAGACCGAGGAGACCGCGGCGGCGGCCTTCTGGCCCCTGCCCGGCCTTTCCGGGCTGGCGCTCGACACCTATCTCACCCTTGCCGACGAGGTTGGTGGAGCGCGTGTCATCGAGGTGGCCTATGCGCTCCGCGAAGCAAAGCGGCAAACGGACCCGGCGCGGAGGATGGAGTTCATCGAAGCCGCGCTGCTGACAGCCAAGGGTGAGAAAAAATCAGATCCCTATGTCATCAACAAGGGCATGCAGAAATCCGCGCCTGATCTCGTTGATGCGCTGACGCTGGCGCGCGACCATGTCGTGGCCTGCCGCAATCGCTATCGTCTGGTGCGCATGCTGGCGGCAACAAAAAGTGCCCTTGTGCTGGCCGAGCGGTTGATCGGCGATTTCGAAGACCTGAAAAAGCAACGTAGCCAGCTGGATTTCGAAGACCTGATCGAGCGCGCCGCCAATCTGCTCAATCGCGATACGGCAGGCGCTTGGGTGCATTACAAGCTGGATCAGGGCATCGACCATATTCTGGTCGACGAGGCGCAGGATACCAGCCCGGTGCAATGGTCAATCATCCAGTCGCTGGCGGCGGATTTCTTCAATGGTGAAAGCGCCCGTATGGGGCGGCGGACGCTGTTTGCCGTGGGTGACGAAAAACAGTCGATCTATTCCTTTCAGGGCGCGCGGCCTGAACGGTTCTCGCAGGAGCGTGACGAGACCAAAAGGCGTGTCGATCAGGTGAAACAGGCCTTTCACCGCATCCGCCTGCCGCTCTCCTTCCGTTCCACTGAGGATGTGCTGGCCGCCGTCGATCAGGTCTTTTCGGACCCGAAAAATGCAAGCGGCCTCAGCGCTGACAATGAGCCCGTCGAACATCGCTCCAACCGCGCCGGCCATCCCGGCACGGTGGAAGTGTGGGATATGGTGGCGCCGGAAACCACGGAAGATGAAGAGGACTGGACGGCCCCCTTCGATGCCCTGCGCGAAAGCGCCCCGGCCACCATCGTCGCGCGCCGCATCGCCGCGCGCATTGCCGATATGATCGGAAATGAAACCATCATTGAAAAGGGTGTGGAGCGCGCCGTCGAGCCGGGCGATATTCTCGTGCTTGTCAGAAAGCGTGCTGCCTTCGTCAACGCGCTGACCCGCGAGTTGAAGCGGCGCAAGAACATTCCCGTCGCCGGTGCCGACCGCCTCCGCCTGACCGATCACATTGCCGTGCAGGATCTCCTGGCGCTCGGCCGGTTCGTAGTGCTGCCGGAGGACGATCTTTCGCTGGCGGCGCTGCTGAAAAGCCCGCTTTTCAACCTGACGGAAGACGATGTCTTCGAGATCGCAGCGACGCGATCCGAGATGGAAAGCGTGTGGCAAAGGCTGCAAGTCCTTTCGCAGGAAGAAACCAGCCGCCTTTCCCTCGTTACCGATAAGCTTCGGGGTTTCATTGCGCTTTCAAAAACAGCCACGGTGCATGATTTTTTCGCAGCGGTTCTGACGCTGCATGACGGGCGCAAAAAATTCCTCGGGCGGCTTGGCAACGAGGCGAGCGACGTTCTCGACGAGTTCCTGTCCTTTGCGCTGGATCACGAAAGAACCGGCCTGCCCGGCCTTCAGGCCTTTCTTTCCGTTCTGGAGACCGATTCACCTGAAGTGAAGCGCGAGCAGGACAAGGATCGCGGCGAAGTGCGCATCATGACCGTGCACGCCTCCAAGGGGCTGGAAGCGCCGGTGGTTTTTGTCGTCGATGGCGGCTCGAAAGCCTTCAACCACAGCCATGTGCCGAAACTGCGCTTCGTCGAAGCGGACGGCGATGCCTTTCCGGTCTGGCTGCCCGGCAGCGGTTTTTCCAATCATCTCATCCGCACCGATGAGGAACGTCTGAAGACGGCGGCGGAAGACGAATATCGCCGGCTGCTTTATGTGGCGATGACGCGCGCCGCCGATCATCTGGTCGTTTGCGGTTATCGCGGCCAGAAAGAAAATCCCGAATGCTGGCATGCCATCGTCAAGGCAGCGCTTGCGGACAATCAGGATCATTGCCAGCCGCAGCTGTTCGTCGCCGATGGCGAGGAATGGCAGGGGCTCGTCTGGCGCAAGTCCGAAGCACGCTCGACGCCCGCCCCGCAAAAGCCGGCGGAACCCCGGCAGGAAGAAGACCACGCGCTTCCGCCCGGCCTCCTCGCACCGCTGCCAGCCCTGCCCTCATTACCGCGGCCGCTCAGCCCTTCTGGTGCCGGCACCATCATTGATGACGGCGCGGACGATCTGGCCGTGCGTTCACCGCTGTTCGGGGAAAAGACCGAAACCTCCAGCCTTGCCCTGCAAAGGGGCAGGCTGGTGCATCGCATGCTGCAAGCCCTGCCGGATTTTGCGGAAAGCGAGCGCGAAGAGGCAGCGCGGCGTTATGTCGAGCGCGCGGCGCGTTTCTGGCCCGCCACTGAGCGGGAGCATTTGATACAGGCGGTTTTGCGGGTTCTGTCCGAACCGGCGGTGCAACCGGCCTTTTCCGCCAACAGCCGTGCGGAAGTGTCGATCATGGGCACGATGACCCTCGGCCGGCAGCACTATGCCGTTTCCGGCCGCATCGACCGGCTGGCGGTGGAGGGCAACCGGGTCATTCTGGTCGACTACAAGACGAACCGCGTGCCGCCGCGCGAAGCACGCGAAATTCCCTTCTCACACGTCGCGCAGCTTGCCATTTATCGCGAAATTCTGGCGCCGCTTTATCCCGGCAAGGAATTTGTCTGTGCGCTGATCTATACGGAAAATGCCGCTTTTGTACGGGTCGGCGACGATGCCATGGCGGAGGCCCTTGCCGCAATAAAGACAAAGTGAGATACCGGGGCATTGAAATTTCGACGCGCCCGCATCACATCGATAGCGGAAAAGATTAGCTGAAAGGAGAGCCAGATATGGCTACCGTAAAAGTCGATGCCGCCAACTTCCAGTCCGAAGTCCTTGAATCCGCCGAACCCGTCGTGGTGGATTTCTGGGCCGAGTGGTGCGGTCCGTGCAAGATGATCGCGCCGAGCCTTGAGGAAATCTCCTCCGAGCTCGCCGGCAAGGTCAAGGTTGCGAAGCTCAACATCGACGAAAACCCGGAACTGGCCGCCCAGTTTGGCGTTCGCTCGATCCCGACGCTCGCCATGTTCAAGGGTGGCGAAGTGGCCGATATCAAGGTAGGCGCTGCTCCCAAGACCGCGCTTTCCGCTTGGATTTCCAGCGCCGCTTGAGCATCATCCGATAGAATAAAAAAGCCCGGCATCATCGCCGGGCTTTTTTATTATTGGGGAACCGTGCCGTTGAAGGCAAGGGCGTTTCCGGCAAGATAAAGCGACCCGCCGATCAGGATGCGCGGCGGCGGTCCTTCGGGATCGACACGGCGCGAGAGCTCTTCCAGAGCGTGCGTCAATGACGACGTGGGCGCTGCCACGAGACCGGCATCAAAGGCGGCATGGGCAAGCACGACAGGGTCGATCGCCGCATCCGTGCCGCCGATCGGCACGGTGAAGACATATTCGGCGATATCGGCAAAAGCCTTGAAGTAGCCCACCGGATCCTTGGTATTGATCATGCCCACTATGATGAAGAGCGGGCGCGGCGTCTTTTCCTCAAAACCTGCCATGGCCTCGGCAATCACTTCGCCCGCGCCGGGGTTGTGACCGCCATCGATCCAGATTTCCGCGCCCTTCGGGGCGATTTCCGCGATTTTGCCGGTCAGGATGCGCTGAAGACGGCCGGGCCATTCCACTGAGGTCATGGCCTTTTCGATCATCCGTTCAGTCACTTCGAAACCCGCGGCCTTGACGGCACGGATTGCCGCGGCAGCATTGGCGAGCTGATGGCGGCCGGGAAGCCGCGGCAAAGGCGCATCCGTCAGACCGAACTCGTCCTGATAAACCATGCGGCCGAATTCTTCATGCGCGGAAAAATCCTGTCCGTAGACGGAAACGGGGCAACCAATACGTTCGGCCGTGGCAACAAGCGTATCCAGCGCCGCATCATATTCCTGATGGCCGATGACGACAGGCGAGCCCTTTTTCATGATGCCGGCCTTTTCAGCGGCAATCAGTTCCACGCGGTCGCCGAGATAGGCCTGGTGATCAAGCGAGATCGGCATGATAACGGAAACCGCCGGATTATTGATGACATTGGTTGCATCGAAACGGCCGCCCAGGCCAACCTCCACGACGGCGGCATCGGCGGGCTGTTCCGCAAAAAGCACGAACATCGCCGCAGTCAGAATTTCGAAAACAGTGATTGTCTGACCAGCATTGGCAGCTTCAATGCGGCGCAGCGCATCCGCAAATATCTCGTCTTCGACGTAGCGGCCTTTATCACCCGCCACGCCGATGCGGTATCGTTCATGCCAGTTTACAAGATGCGGCGAGGTATGAACGTGGACGGAAAGTCCTGCGGCCTCTAGCAGAGCACGGCAGAAAGCAGTAACAGAACCCTTGCCATTGGTGCCCGCCACATGGATTACCGGCGGCATTCTGTTTTGCGGATTGCCTAGTTTTTCGAGAAGACGGGAAATTCTGTCGAGTGAAAGATCAAACCCCTTGGGATGGAGCTGCATCAGCTCTTCAATGATCTTTTCGGCCTCACCGATCGCGGGCTTCGTCATGTCTTCCATTCGCCTTTCAGGCGTTTTGCTTGCCATTTGTCCGCCGCCCCAAAAAATGAAATCAGGCAACGTTATAGCATCATCCCGAAGGCAGTTTATGCCTCCGGGCGACATATTTTTTTCCTCAGGCCGAAGCGGCCAGCCGAACCACGGCGTTTGCATTGTCAGCAGGCGCTTTGGTCATGATCTTCAGCATGCTGGCCAGCGTGTCCGGGATTTCGCGACGATCAATGACCATATCCACCATGCCGTGTTCCAGCAGGTATTCCGAGGTCTGGAAGCCTTCCGGCAGCTTTTCGCGAATGGTCTGCTCGATGACGCGCTTGCCGGCAAAGCAGATTTCCGCACCCGGCTCGGCAATATGCACATCGCCCAGCATGGCGTAGGAGGCCGTGACGCCACCCGTGGTCGGGTTTGTCAGAACCACGATATAGGGCATGCCGGCTTCTTTCAGCATGTTCACTGCAACCGTCGTGCGCGGCAGCTGCATCAGCGAAAGAATACCTTCCTGCATGCGGGCACCGCCGGATGCCGGGAACATGACGAGCGGGCAACGCTCGGAGATGGCGCGCTCAAAAGCCTTGACGATAGCCTCGCCGGCGGCAATGCCGAGCGAGCCGCCCATGAACTGGAATTCATGCACAACGGCAACGATCTTCAGGCCCTTCAGCAGGCCAACACCGGCAAGGATCGTATCTTCCTGCTCGGTCTTTGCACGGCTGTCGCGCAGGCGATCGGTGTATTTCTTGGAATCGCGGAATTTCAGCGGGTCCTGCGCCACTTTCGGCTGCGGCAATGCCTCATAGACGCCGCCATCAAAAAGATCGGCAAGGCGCGCCTTGGCCGGCATCTTCATGTGGTAGCCGGAAGCCGGGATGACCCACTTGTTGTCTTCCAGATCCTTGTGGAAGACCATCTCGCCCGTTTCCGGGCACTTGATCCACAGGTTCTCCGGAACCTCCGGGCGGCGGCCAAGCATGGAATTGATCCGCGGCCGAACGTAATTGGTGATCCAGTTCAACTGTCTACTCCTGACTGGGCCGCGCGCTTATTCCGCAGCGGCGAGGCGCGATGCACGCACGCCCGTTGAAAGTCCTTTTACCAGCGTCGTAACAGCCGGCACAGTATCGGCGGTCGCCTGCCCGTCCTTGGTCAGGCTGCCCGCAATCTGGTTGACGATGGCGGAACCCACCACCACGCCATCCGCCACGGCGCCGATCGCCTTGGCATGATCGGCCGTCTTGACGCCGAAACCGACACAAACCGGCAGTTCCGTATGCGCCTTGATACGACCGACAGCGCCCGAGATCAACGAGGGATCGGGAAGTGCTGAACCGGTGATACCGTTCATCGAGACGTAATACACGAAACCTGAGGTATTTTTAAGGACGGCAGGCAGACGCTTGCCATCCGTCGTCGGTGTGGCAAGGCGGATGAAGTTGATGCCGCGCGCGAGCGCCGGAATGCAGAGTTCATCGTCCATTTCCGGTGGCAGGTCGACCACGATCAGGCCGTCGATGCCGGCAGCCAGCGCGTCGTCCAGAAACTTTTCGACGCCGTAAATATAGATCGGATTGTAGTAGCCCATCATCACGATCGGCGTTGCATTATCTTGCCTGCGGAACTCGCGGGCGAGATCGAGCGTGGTCTTCAGCGTCTGGCCGCCCTTCAGCGCGCGCTGGCCCGCCAGCTGAATGGCCGGGCCATCCGCCATCGGGTCGGAAAACGGCATGCCGAGTTCGATAACGTCGGCGCCTGCTTCCGGCAGTGCCTTCATGATGCCAAGCGAGGTCTGGAAATCCGGGTCGCCGCCCATGAAATAGGTAATCAGGGCTGGGCGATTTTCAGCGCGCAGATCGGCAAAGCGCTTGTCCATACGTGCAGTCATGATCTTATACATCCATTCCAAGGAATTTGCTGACGGTGTGGACATCCTTGTCGCCGCGGCCGGAGAGGTTCATCAGGATGATCTCATCCTTGCCCATCTTCGGCGCACGCTTGATGACCTCGGCCAAAGCGTGGCTCGGTTCCAGCGCCGGAATGATGCCTTCGAGGCGGGTCAGCATCTGGAAGGCGTCCAGCGCTTCATGGTCCATGATCGGCACATATTCGACGCGGCCGACGTCGTTCAGCCAGGAATGTTCAGGACCGATACCGGGATAGTCGAGACCAGCGGAGATCGAATGGCCTTCCTTGATCTGGCCGTCCTCATCCTGCAGCAGATAGGTACGGTTGCCATGCAGCACGCCCGGCGAACCGGCGGTGATCGAGGCGCAATGTTCGTCGCCCGAAAGACCCTTGCCGCCAGCTTCGACGCCAACGATGCGGACATTCTTGTCGTCGAGGAACGGATGGAAGATGCCGATGGCGTTCGAGCCACCGCCAACGGCGGCAACGACCAGATCCGGCAGACGGCCTTCCGCCTCCAGCATCTGTGCCTTGGCTTCTTCGCCGATGACCGCCTGGAAATCGCGAACCATTTCCGGATAGGGATGCGGGCCGGCTGCGGTGCCGATCAGGTAATACGTATCCTCGACATTGGTGACCCAGTCACGCAGTGCCTCGTTCATGGCGTCCTTGAGCGTGCCATGGCCGGCCGTGACCGGCTTTACCTCGGCGCCCAGAAGCTTCATGCGGAAAACGTTCGGGGCCTGACGGGCAACATCGGTTGCGCCCATGTAAACGACGCAGGGCAGGCCGAAGCGTGCAGCGACGGTTGCCGAGGCGACGCCGTGCTGGCCGGCACCGGTTTCGGCAATGATGCGGGTCTTGCCCATACGCTTGGCAAGCAGGATCTGGCCGAGGCAATTGTTGATCTTGTGCGAACCGGTATGGTTCAGCTCTTCGCGCTTGAAATAAATCTTCGCGCCGCCGAGTTCCGCCGTCAGGCGCTCCGCGAAATAAAGCGGGCTCGGGCGGCCGGTGTAGTGCGCGCCGAGATGCTTCAGTTCCGCCTGAAACTCAGGATCGCTCTTGGCCTTGTCCCATTCCGCCTGCAAATCCAGAATAAGCGGCATCAGCGTTTCGGCAACGAAGCGGCCTCCGTAAATGCCGAAACGGCCGTCCTCATCAGGACCAGCACGAAAAGAATTGGGTGTTGGCGCGTCGTTCACTTCAAGCTCCCTTTGGGCCTTTCGACCAATCATTCACCACATCGAAAAAAGCGTCGATCTTGGACAAATCCTTGACGCCCGGCGCGCTTTCCACACCGGACGACAAATCCAGCCCGCTTGCCCTGGTCTCCGCCAGTGCCTCGGTGACATTATCCTTGTTCAGCCCCCCGGAAAGCATGTAATTCACACTTTCGTCAAGTGAGCGCAGGATCGTCCAGTCGAACGAGACGCCGTTGCCGCCCGGAAGCTCGGAACCGGCGGGCGCCTTGGCATCCAGCAGGAAGCGATCAGCTATGCCGATATAAGGCTCGATTTTGGCAAGATCAGCGGCATCGCGAATGGAAATCGCCTTCATGACAGGCAGGCCGTAAAGCGCCTTGATGTTCAGCAGCCGCTCCGGGCTTTCACTGCCATGCAGTTGCAGGATATCCGGCCTTACGAGATCGACGATTTCATCGAGATAATCATTGTCGGCATCGACGGTAACGGCAACCACCTTGGCGGCGCCGCGGGCGGCTTCTGCCAGCCTGCCGGCAAGATCCGGCTCGATGTAGCGCGGGCTTTTTTCAAAGAAAATAAAACCGACATGGGACGCACCGCGCCGGACGGCGCGCTCCAGCGTTTCCGGTGTCTTCAATCCGCAAATCTTGATATCCGGTTTCATACCCGCGACCTGACATGAAATGCGACAAGAGTCGAGCCAAATCGCATCCATTTTCGATGGAATGTTTCACGTGAATCCAGATGGCGATGCACGTCGCCGGTTTCAATCGAAATCGATGGCGTGAAGTTTGGAGCCATGGCGTTTCAGCCAGTCCTTGGCTTCATTGGTGTGCGGGCAGAGCTTTTCGCACAGCGCCCAGAATTTCGGGCCGTGGTTCATTTCGCTCAGATGCGCGACCTCATGGGCTGCGAGATAATCGATAACTCTTTCCGGGGCCATGACGATACGCCAGGAGAAACTCAAGTTTCCATCATGGGAACAGGAGCCCCAGCGGCTGCGCGTATCCTTCATGCTGATGGACCGCACCGGCCGGCCGGCAGCGCGGGCGTGAATGGCAACCAGCCGTTCCAGATCGGCCTTTGCTTCCTTTTTCAGGAAGGTCGCAATCCGCCGTCTCAGATGCTCCGGCGCACCGCTGACTTTCAGAACAGCCACACCATCAGCGTCTTTCGTGATGTGGGTCAGGCCCCTCAGGCTGCCGGTATGCTCAATACGATGGGAAATGCCGCGAATATCGATGGTCGCACCGGGGCGCAAACCATCGTCCGGGCTGAACTTCAGAAGCTTGCCTTCCAGCCAACCCTGGTGCCTTTCGAGAAAATCGTCGACCTGGCGGTGATGCAGGCCCATCGGGATCGTCAGCTTCAGCGCCCGGCCACCCGGCTCGATGCGCAGCGTGATGCGCGTGGCCCGCGGGTTTTCCTTGACCGTGATCGGTACCTGCCGGCCCGCAACCGCGACGGTGCGCTGGCTCGGCGCGACCTTTTTTGGCGCCGGCGACTTCAGGGATTTTCTGAGGAGCGAAAACATGAAGCCTTCATAACCGATTCGTCCATCCCTTGGCCACGCAAATGCGTGGCCTCACCTGCCGTTTCACCCTCAGGCCGTCTGGTGTTTGCCGATGAAATCCAGCATGCGCGGCACGATTTCCTTGCGGAAGCGCGAACCGTTGAAGACGCCATAGTGCCCCACATCCGGCTGCATGTAGTGAGCGCGTTTGTCTTCAGGAATGTTCCGGCAGAGATCATGGGCCGCCTTCGTCTGGCCGACACCGGAGATATCGTCATTCTCCCCTTCGACGGTGAACAACGCGACATTGCGGATCGCGGCGGGATCGACCGCCCTGCCCCTGTGCTGCATGTTTCCCTTCGGAAGCGCGTGGTCGATGAAGACGGTTTCCACCGTCTGCAGATAGAATTCCGCCGTCAGGTCCATGACGGCCAGATATTCATCGTAAAATTCGCGGTGTTTTTCGGCGGAATCGCCGTCATTCTTGACAAGGTTCAGGTAAAAATCCTTGTGCGCCGTCATGTGCTTGTCGAGGTTCATGGACATGAAACCCGACAGCTGCAGGAAACCCGGATAGACATTGCGGCCGAAAGCCGGCTGCGGCCACGGCACCTGCATGACGACATTGTCACGGAACCATTCGATCGGCTTGGCCTTGGCAAGGCCGTTGACGGCGGTGGGATTGATGCGCGTATCGATCGGCCCGCCCATCAGCGTCATGGATGCCGGTGCAAACGTATCGCTATCCGCTTCCATCAGGGAAACGGCAGCCAGAACAGGCACCGACGGTTGGCAGACGGCGACCACATGGGCGCCGGGGCCAATATGCCGCAACATCTCGATGACATAGTCGATATAATCGTCGAGATCGAAGCTTCCGTCTGTCGCCGGTACCACACGGGCATCGGCCCAATCAGTGATGTAAATATCGGCCGAGGGCAACAATGCTTCCACGGTACCGCGCAGCAGGGTTGCATAGTGACCGGACATAGGCGCCACCAGCAGCACCTTCGGGTCGGACTGGCGGGCCGGATCAAGCTCTTTTTTGAAATGAAGCAGATTGCAGAACGGGCGCGACCAGACGATCTCCTCCGTGACGGCAACGGTCTTGCCATCGACGACCGTGGAGCCGAGGCCGAATTCCGGCTTGACATAACGGCGGGTCAGTCGTTCAAAAACCTCGAAACCGGCATCAAGGCTTCTGCCGAAAGCCGTGCTGGACAGCGGGTTGAGAGGATTGTTGCAGGCCTGGCGCATCATATCGGCGCCGGCGCGCAGCGGCGCCATGGCCGCGTGGTTCATTTCATAGAGGTGGTAGAACACTGATGACGCCTCCCTCGCGATCACGCTCTTTTTTCAACCATAGCAGCTTTTCGCAGGTGCACAAAATTTAAGGCGCCAACGGTCTCCCGCCGGCGCCTCACTTTTCGTTGAATACCTGCCGGCGATCAGATGTCGGCGACGAAAGTCTGCTTCTGGGAACCGAGGCCCTCGATGCCGAGTTCCACGACATCACCAGCCTTCAGGTAACGCGGCGGCTTCTGACCCATGCCGACGCCGGGAGGGGTGCCGGTGGAAATGACATCGCCGGGGTGCAGTGACATGAACTGGCTGAGGTAGGAGACAACGTGGGCGACGCCGTAAACCATGGTCTTGCTGGAACCGTCCTGCATGATCTGGCCATTGACCTTCAGCCACATGCCGAGGTTCTGCGGATCGGCAATTTCTTCCTTCGTCACCAGCCAGGGGCCGATGGGACCGAAAGTGTCGCAGGACTTGCCCTTGGTCCACTGACCGGCACGCTCCGTCTGGAAGGCGCGCTCGGAAACATCATGCGAAACGCAGTAACCGGCGACATAATCAAGAGCATCCGCCTCGGAGACATATTTGGCAGTCTTGCCGATGACGACGCCAAGCTCGACTTCCCAGTCGGTCTTTTCCGAACCACGCGGAATGGTGACGTTATCGTTCGGACCGACGATGGCAGACGTCGCCTTCATGAAAATGACCGGTTCCGGCGGTACGGTAGCACCCGTTTCGGCAGCGTGGTCGGAGAAGTTGAGTCCGATGCAGATGAATTTTCCGGTGCCGGCAACGCAGGCGCCGATGCGCTCTTCGCTCAAGACCGGCAGGCTGGAAAGATCGATCGCGGCGATCTTCTTGAGACCCTCGGGAGAAATCGCGTCGCCGCCGATATCTTTCACATGGGCGGACAGATCGCGGACTTTTCCTTCCGCGTCGAGGATTGCTGGTTTTTCCTGGCCGGGCTGGCCAACACGCATCAATTTCATGGAACTCTCTCCCGGTTGTCAGACAAGGTGATGCATATATGAACGATGCATTCATACTTGTCACCCCTTGACTGCGCCAACTTTCGAAAAATACCTTTTCCTTCCCGGCAATCAAAAGGACACGGCCCGTGACGAACAGCAACTCCCGGCAATCCGAATATCCCGTCGACCCCCTCTTCCTCGACCGCTGGTCTCCGCGTGCCTTTGATGGCAGCCCCATGCCGACCCAGCATCTGATGACCATTCTGGATGCGGCGCACTGGGCGCCCTCCGCTTCCAACTATCAGCCGTGGCGGTTTGTCTATGCACACAGGGATAGTGAAGACTGGCCGCTTTTTGTGGAACTTCTCATGGAAGGAAACCAGCGCTGGGCAAAAAACGCCTCCGTGCTGCTGTTTGTCGTTTCCCGCGACCACAACATCTCGCGCGAAGGTGAGAAAAAACCTTCGGCGACCCATTCCTTCGACGCCGGAGCGGCCTGGTTTTCGCTTGCCATGCAGGCGCACCTGCTTGGTTATCACGCGCATGGCATGGCTGGCATATTGAAGGACAAGATCGTTGAAAAGCTGAACATCCCGGAAGGTTATAAGGTGGAGGCCGGGGTTGCCATCGGCACGCTGACCGACAAGTCCGTTCTTCCTGATGATCTGGCGGAACGGGAGGTGCCAAGCAAGCGCCTGCCCCTTTCGGATGTTGCTTTCGAAGGGCGTTTCACGGGCAAGGCCGACTGATTCCGATCATCCGCAAAAACAAAAAGGCCCGGCGGGAATTGCCCGCCGGGCCTTTTGTTAAATTTTCGTTTCACGTGAATCGTTACGCGAAACACCCCACAGGATTAAATATCGAGGTTGGCGACGCTCAGGGCATTTTCCTGAATGAAGTCGCGACGCGGTTCCACCTCGTCGCCCATCAGGCGGGCGAACAGGCCGTCGGCGTCGGTTGCGTCGCTCACCCGCACCTGCAACAGGGAGCGAACATTGGCATCTAGCGTGGTTTCCCACAGCTGTTCGGCGTTCATCTCGCCAAGGCCCTTGTAACGCTGCATGGAAAGACCCTTGCGGCCGGCTGCGAAAATCGCATCCAGAAGTGCCCGCGGACCGGCCAGTTCCATGGTGCCGTCCTTGCGCTGAAGAACCGGCGGCGTAGCATAGATATCCCGCGTGCGGCCTGCGAGCTGATCGATATGGCGAGCATCGGCGGAACCAAGCAGACCCATATCCAGCGTCGAGACTTCCTTGACGCCGCGTACCATGCGCTCGAAACGCAAACCGCCATCCTGCAGCACCGTACCGGACCAGCCGCGTTCGGTTTCTTCCGCGATCATGTCCAGACGCCGGGCCACTTCGGTAACGGTTTCCTGTGCCCGGGCGGCATCGGCCGAAAGCTCGGGGTTCAGCGCGCCGGCAATGGCCGCCTGTTCCACGATCGAGCGGCTGTAACGCGAATGCAGGCCATCGATCAGCGAGCGCATGCGCACCGCATCCAGGATGACTTCACGCAGATCGGCGCCGACGCGGACTTCACCGGTGCCGAGCGTCAGCGATGCTTCCTCGATACCCATGGAAATCAGGTACTCTTCCAGCGCCTTTTCGTCCTTCAGATACTGCACGGATTTGCCGCGCGTGACCTTATAAAGCGGCGGCTGGGCGATATAGAGATGGCCGCGTTCGATCAGTTCCGGCATCTGGCGGAAGAAGAAGGTCAACAGCAGGGTACGGATATGGGCGCCGTCGACGTCAGCATCCGTCATGATGATGATCTTGTGATAACGCAGCTTGTCGGCGTTGAACTCATCCTTGCCGATGGAAGTACCAAGCGCGGTGATCAGCGTGCCGATTTCCTGGCTGGACAGCATCTTGTCGAAACGGGCGCGTTCAACGTTCAGGATCTTGCCGCGTAGCGGCAGGATGGCCTGGCTTTCGCGCGAACGACCCTGCTTTGCGGAGCCACCGGCCGAGTCACCCTCGACGAGGAAAAGTTCGGATTTCGCCGGATCGCGCTCGGAGCAATCGGCAAGCTTGCCGGGCAGAGAGGCAATATCCAGCGCGCCCTTGCGGCGGGTCAATTCACGAGCCTTGCGGGCGGCTTCACGGGCAACAGCCGCTTCCACCACCTTGCCGACGAGGATTTTCGCATCGGACGGATGTTCCTCCAGCCAGGTGGAGAGCGCCTCGTTGACGAGGCTTTCCACGACCGGGCGTACTTCCGAGGAAACCAGCTTGTCCTTGGTCTGTGAGGAGAACTTCGGGTCAGGCACCTTCACGGACAGGATGGCGGTCAGGCCTTCGCGGCAGTCTTCGCCCTGCAGGCTCACCTTTTCCTTTTTCATGATGCCGGAGGTTTCGGCATAGGAGGTGACCTGGCGGGTCAGCGCGGCACGGAAACCGGCCATGTGGGTGCCGCCATCGCGCTGGGGAATGTTGTTGGTGAAGCACAGCACGTTCTCGTGGTAGCTGTCGTTCCACCACAGCGCGACTTCGACGGTAATGCCGTCCTTTTCGCCCTTGATGGCAACGGGCTTGTCCACCAGCGGTTTCTTGGAGCGATCGAGATAACGGACAAAAGCCTCAAGGCCGCCATCGTAAAGCAGCTCTTCCTGCTTGACGTCGGAATGGCGCTTGTCGGTCAGCAGAATTCGGACGCCGGAATTCAGGAACGCGAGTTCGCGCAGGCGATGCTCGAGCGTCGCATAATCATATTCCGTCATGGTGAAGGTTTCGGAGCTTGCCAGGAAGGTGACTTCCGTGCCCGAGCGGCCTTCATATTCGCCAATGACGGAGAGCGGTGCGTCGGCGACACCATGGGTGAAGCCGATTTCGTGCAGCTTGCCATTGCGGCGGATGCGAAGCTTCAGCCAGACCGAAAGCGCATTGACCACCGAGACGCCCACGCCATGCAGGCCGCCAGACACCTTGTAAGAGTTCTGGTCGAATTTACCGCCCGCATGCAGCTGGGTCATGATGACTTCGGCAGCCGAAACGCCTTCGGAGGAATGAATGTCGGTCGGAATGCCGCGTCCGTTATCGGTCACCGTCACGGAGCCGTCGGCATTCAGCGTCACCGTCACCAGATCGGCATGGCCGGCGAGTGCCTCATCGATGGCATTGTCGACGACTTCATAGACCATGTGATGCAGGCCGGAACCGTCATCGGTATCGCCGATATACATGCCGGGCCGTTTGCGCACGGCATCAAGGCCCTTGAGGACCTTGATCGAATCGGCTCCATATTCTGCGTTCGCGCCGACTTCGCTTGACGATGTTTCGGTCATAAGTACTCTTTCCAAAGTTTTCCTGGCTAGGCTTTCAGTGAGAAGGCCTGAAGCCAGCGAATCACTCAAATCCGACATGCGACTATAGAAATTCTACACCCAATCCCAAAGGCCGCATGCTTCAGGATGCTGAATAAAGCAGGGGATAGAGGGGTTTCAATCGCAAGAACGGCTTTTTTGCAGCACGGCTGACAGTTCCTCTACCACACTCGGCGGCAGCTTGCGAATATCCCGTGCAAGACGGTTGGCGAAAGCCGTATATTGCGGCGGCAGGCCCACCGTATCGATCACCACCTTCGGGTCTGACGAACCGGCCAGAAAGAACAATTCCTCCGCCTCGTCCCAGATGATGTTGAAATAACCGGCAATGCGCTGCAGCAGATCGAAGCTCGGTTTGCCGCGCTTGCCATGCTCCAGCGCCGAAAGATAGGCCGGCGACACGCCGATGGCTGCAGCCATTTCCTTCTGCGTGACGCCCTTGCGCTCGCGAAGCTGCCGTACGGCTTCCGCAAAGGGGGTCATGATTTTTCACCATGCCGCCGCGAAAGCCGCACATAAAGCGCACCATCGCCACCATGATTGGCCGATGCATCCTCATAGGACGAGATCAGGTGGCGATATTCCGGCTTGGAGAACCACATGGGCACCGCCCTTTTTAACGCACCATCGCTGCCGATGGAGCGCCCCTTGCCGGTGATGACCAGCACATGGCGAAGACCTCGCTCATGTGCCCGCAGCAGGAAATCAAGCAGTACCGCATGGGCTTCGCTCTGGAACATGCCGTGCAGATCGATCCGCCCTTCCAGCGGCAGCCGGCCACGGGTGAGCTTGCGCTTGACCGGTTTTTCCATCGGCTGATGGGTTTTCGGCTTTTTATCCGGAGTCACGGCCAGCGCTTCCGCCGCTTCCACAAGCATGCGCGGAAAGGCGCTTTTGCCGGTTTGCGGGACAACGGGCTCGGCAGGCATCTCTTCTATGTCATCGAAAGCCAGCAAGTCTTCCAGCCTGCCGGAAATAGGCCGCGTGGTTTTTGCGACCTTTCCCCACAGAACACGTTCTTCCTTGCCGAGCTTGCGACTGCCTTTCATCGCCGATACCTTTCCGCAGCGACCCGCGGCAGCAATATATAAAAATCGGCCTCGTTGCGCACCGTGCCGGCAAACTCTCCCGCTTCGAAACCGGAACCGGTGAAAATATCGCCGCGTGCCGGGCCGACGATGGCTGAGCCCGTATCCAGCGCCAGCATCAGCCGGGCGAAGGGCTTTCCATCATCGAGATGGGTCAGTGTCGGCGCGTGGATGAAGAAAGGCAGGCCGAAGGTGTGGATCAGCCTGTCCACCGCGAGCGCACGGCCCGCAACCAGCGGCACCTTGGCGGCGGCGATCGGCCCCATATCGAGACCGGCGACATCCGCCTCCCGGAAAAAAATGTAGGAGCGGTTGTGCCACAGCACCCCATCCACCTCATCGGGATGGTCGGCGAGCCATTTGCGGATCGTCTGCATCGAGATGGTTTTCGGGTCGAGTTCGCCGCGATCGAGAAGCAGCCGCCCGATCGGCGAAAAGGCGTGACCGGCCTTGGCCGCATAGGTAATGCGCTTTATCGCGCCATCCGGAAACACCAGACGCGCCGCGCCCTGCACATGGACGAAGAACAGGTCGACCTTCGATCTCGCCCAGGCGATCTCAAGACACCTACCCTCCAGATATCCCTCATCGATAGCGCGGCGATCGGGGAAATGGGAAATGCCGTTTTCATCCGCCTTGCCGAAAGCATAGGACGGATCAAAGCCATTTGGCCGATTATTGTCGTCGATATCCACCAGTTCCGGCGGCCGTTGGTAGATCGGGTAACACCAGACATCATCGGGTGTGGCGGAGACTTCCAGTTCGGGCTCGTAAAAAGCGGTCACGAAACCGCTTTTTCCCTGAGCCGGAGAAATCCTGAACGGCACACAATTGGTTTCGAAAAACTGGCGCGCCTGTTCCGGGCTGCTTACCTGGCTTTTTTCCGCGAGTTCCAGAAGTGAAACCAGCTCCGCCGCCGTTATCCCAAGCGCACCGGTCCGGTAGGGTTTCGCATTGCGAAGATGAGAGAGGATGGTTACCATCGCCGGAAAAAGCTTGCGGGGATCGTCTTCCCGCCATCCGGGCAGATCGCGGAAAGAAACTTCATCGATCGAAAAGGGCGTATTCATTGCTCGGATTCGGTGGCGATCAGCTTCCAGTTCGGATCACGCGAGCGGATGTCGCGCGAGAAGGTCCAGATGTCATCCACCTCCGCAACCGCCTCCGGATCGCCATCCACCAGCTTGCCGTCCTTGTCAAAGGTTGCCGAAATCAGCTGGCTGACGATCCTCAGCGTAACCTGCACTTCGGAATCGCGAACGCTCGCCTGGGTGATGTCGGCTTTCTCAATGCCAACGAAGGTGGATTTCACCACTTCACCACGGCTTTCCCGTTCGGAAATCGCCGCCTCGAAACCGTCGAAGACCTCCTTCGACAGAAGGTTTTTGAGTGTCTTGCGGTCACCGTCGGCAAAACCCATGACGATCATTTCGTAGGCCATGCGGGCGCCGTTCAGGAATTCCTTGGGCCGGAAGGACGGATCCTTGGTCATCACGTCGCGCAGCGATGCATTGAGCGGTGTATCGGCAGGCGCAAGCGCATCCGCCTCAGCAAAGCGGTTCTCATCTTCCGCCTCGCTGCGCTTCGGCAAGGTCACGACCTTGTTATCGTCCGCGACAGGACCCTTTGCCACGTCACGGGGGCTATAGGGGTCGAATGGCGGCTTTTCATTGCCCGTGCGACGGCCAAGGACACTGCGCAGCTGAAAGAATATCAGCACCGCTGCAACGAGAAAAAACAATGTGATAAAGTCGCTGAAGCCCATCTTTTACCAAAACCGCCATTTAAATTCGAAAACCACACCATCATATAGTCTGCATCTTATCATCATTCAAATGTGCAGATTCAATCATCGGTGTCCCGGGAACCGGCAATCTGCCAGAGATGCACACGCAAGGCTAGAAGATGCGTTTTTCCTTTCTCCCCATCGTCGTCCTGATAATGCCCATTCTCGAAATTGCCGGCTTTATCATCGTTGGCAAGGCGATAGGCCTGTGGCTGACATTGGCGCTTGTCCTGTTCACCTCGTTCCTGGGGTTGCTCATACTGCGCCTCGGCGGCATCGGCATGGTGAGAAATCTTCAGGATGCGGGCCGCACTGGTGCGCAGCCGGCGGATGAACTCGTCAACGGCGCCATGCGCGTTGTTGCAGGCATCCTGCTTTTCATTCCCGGCTTCATCACCGATATTCTCGGCCTCCTGCTTCTGTCGCCGGCCATTCGCCGGTTTTTCTGGAAGGCTTTCGGACCACGCGTGGTCGTTTCTGGCTCATTCAGGCAGTCCGGCCCCCAGTCGGGTTCCGGGTTTCGAAATGACCGGGAACCTGCGGGCAATTCGAAGGTGGTGGATCTGGATGAAGAGGAGTTTCACCGCGAGGGGCCGAGAGATTCTCCCTGGTCGCAGAAGCCCGATGATCGCGACCTGCCCAAACCCTGACCGCCCGGCGGAATGGATGGCGATGACCGATCACGAAGGGTTGTAAGCCCCCGGTCGAAATGATAGACCGCCTTCCACGAATTCACGCCGCGAGGAACCGTAATGACCGCTGAAAATGGCGCACAGGGCGCAGTTAGCCCTTCTCTCAACATTCTTGCCCAGTACATCAAGGATCTGTCCTTCGAAAATCCGGGTGCTCCCCGTTCGCTGCAGGCCCGTGAGAATGCGCCGTCGATCAACATCAATGTCAATGTCAACGCAAACCCGATCTCCGGTTCGGATTTCGACGTTGTTCTGACGCTGAATGCGGAAGCCAAGGATGGCGACAAGGTTCTGTTCGCAGCCGAGCTGGTTTATGGCGGCGTGTTCCGCATCGCCGGTTTCCCGCAGGAACACATGCTGCCGGTCCTCTTCATCGAGTGCCCGCGCCTGCTCTTCCCCTTCGCCCGCCAGATCATTGCCGACGTCACCCGCAATGGCGGCTTCCCGCCGCTGATGATCGACCCGATCGATTTCGCGCAGATGTTCGCACAGCGCGTCGCCGAAGAACAGGCGAAGGCTCAGGTTCAGGCCGTACCGAACTAAGCGGCGCCCAAGGCTCTGCATGGCAGATAAAACAAAACCCGGGTTCTTCGCCCGGGTTTTTCTTTGGCCAGATTTGCGGTTTCAGTGTCGGAGTAAACCTCAGTTCTGGTAGCGGTTCCAAATCGCCTTGTCGCCCATGCCGAGAACGAGTTTGCCATGGGCGGCAGCCGTCTCCGCGTCGAGCCTCGATGGCAAGGCTCTCGGTCGTTGCAGAGGCTCCAGCGGAACGTCTTCCTCAATGATGATGGTTTCCTGTCGCGCCGCGGAGCCGAAACCGAGCGCCGTCTGACGTCCACCAATCATTTCGATATAGACTTCGGCCAGAAGCTCGGAGTCGAGAAGCGCGCCGTGCTTGGTGCGGTGGGAATTGTCGATGCCGTAACGTCGGCAAAGCGCATCCAGCGAATTCGGCCCCATGGGATGCTTGCGGCGGGCGAGCGAAAGTGTGTCCGTCACCAGATCGGCAGAAACCGGCTCGATGCCAAGGCGCGCGAATTCCGCATTGATGAAGCCCATATCGAAGGTCGCATTATGCGCCACCCAGCGTGCACCATCGAAGAAGTCACGGATCTGGTCGACAACGTCTCCGAATTTCGGCTTGTCCTTCAGAAACTCATCGGTAATGCCATGAACGGCAAGCGCATCCGGGTGAACCTTGCGATCCTCCGGGCTGATATAAAGATGCAGCGTGCGGCCGGTGGGAAAATGATTGATGAGCTCGATGCCGCCGATTTCGATCACACGATCCAGCTTCGATTCGAGGCCGGTGGTTTCCGTATCGAAAATGATCTCACGCATTCATCTCTCCGCGGCGCGACTCAAGCGCCCAGTTTCTGCAAAATCTCTCTTACCTGATCCCGCGCCGCTTCGACACCATTTCCGGAATCGATGATGAAATCAGCGCGCCGACGCTTCTCCGCATCGGGCATCTGCCGGGCGAGGATCATGTCGAATTTCTCTTCCGTCATGCCGGGCCGGGATAAAACCCGCTCACGCTGGATTTCCGGCGCGCAACTCACCACCACGACTTTATCGACGCGGCCTTCCGCTCCGGTTTCGAACAACAGGGGTATGTCGAGCAAAGCGAATTGCCGCCCTTCTTTCCGCACCTCTGCCAGAAAGGCTTCCTGTCTTTTGCGCACCAGCGGATGAACGATCTCTTCCAGCCTACTAAAATTAGCCGGATTCTGCCGCAGTGTATCGCCGAGTTTCTGGCGGTCGACCATGCCGGCGATGGTGGTGCCCGGAAAGGCGGCCTCGATCAAGGGAACGGCTTCCGCACGATAAAGCCCGTGCACCACCTCATCGGAATCGAGAACTGGAACACCCTCTTCGGCGAAGAGCCTCGCCGTCGTCGTTTTTCCCATTCCAATCGAGCCGGTGAGACCAATGACGATCATCAATGTTTCTCCATATCCTCGATGATGAGGGAGCGGAGAGTTTCATCCACCTCCGGCATCCTGCCGAACCACCGCTTGAAACCGGGTTTCGCCTGATGGAGCAACATGCCGAGCCCATTGACGGTAGCCATGCCCTGCTCTTCCGCCATCTTCAGGATCGGCGTTTTCAACGGAACGTAGACGATATCGGTGACGACGGCATTGGCGGCCATCAGCGAAAAATCGAGATGTGGCGCCTCGGTTCCATCCATACCGAGCGATGTCGTATTCACGAACAGCCCGGCACCCTGCATGACCTCCTGAAGAGCTGCCTGGGGATGGGAAAAGACCCGCGGGCCAAAACGGTCAGCCAGTTCGCGGGCACGTTCGACCGTGCGGTTCAGGACGTGAATTTCGGAAATACCCCGATCACGCAGGGACTGAATGACCGCCCGGCTTGCACCACCGGCACCGAAAACCACCGCCCGATCGGTCTTGTCCCAGCCCTTATGCCGCTCATCCAGGTTCGAGACGAAACCGTATCCATCCGTATTGGTGGCGTGGAGTTTCCCCTCCTCCATCCAGATGGTGTTGGCGGCGCCGAGTTCTTCCGCCAAAGCGTCGGGCCTGTCCGCCAGCCGGTAAGCCGCTTCCTTGTGGGGAATGGTGACATTGCCGCCCACCGCTGAGCCGGGTTTTCCTTCTTTCAGCGTCGCAATGAAATTCGCGAAATCGTCCGGGGAGACCTCAACGGCCTTGTAGGAACCGGCAATACCGAATTTTTTCAGCCAATAGGAATGGATGATCGGCGACCGGGAGTGCTTGATCGGGTAACCGACAACGAAGGCATCTATGGTTAATGTTTCACGTGAATCAGCCATCGATGACATCCATGTCGCGCAGTTTCGTTAAAAGAGGCAGGAGCGGCAGGCCGAGGATCGTGAAATAATCCCCCTCGATGGAGGTGAATAGCTGGATTCCCTCTCCTTCGAGCTGGTAAGCACCAACACTGCTCAAGGCTTTTTCTCCCGCCCGCTGCAGATGACGGGAGACAAATTCGGGAGTCAAACTCCGGACCAAAAGCTCGGCGCTGGAAATGGTCTTCCACACGACCTCGCCCTTGCGAACAAGAACGGCCGCACTGTTCAGACGATGGGCCTTGCCGGACAATGAAAGCAGATGCGCTTCGGCTTCTGCCATTGTTTTTGGCTTGTGATAGACACGAGAACCGAGCGCCATGGTCTGGTCGCAGCCGAGAACCAGCGCCTGCGGATGAAGCGCACTGACCGCAAGGGCCTTGGCCCTTGCGAGTTCCAGTGCGACCTCTTCCGGGCTGGCGCCTTCTCGCTCCAGCTGCTCATCAAGGGCGCGCTCATCAATATCCGCCGGGATCGCCGAAAATGTCAGCCCCGCATTGCGCATCAGCATCTGGCGGGATGCGCTGGACGAGGCGAGGATCAACTCTTGTTTCATCGACTGTCTGCTCCGAATGGTGCAATCGGGATTATCGCGTCCTCGGGCGAAGGGCAAGGATCGCCGCGGCCGTTTCCTCGATGGAACGGCGTGTGACGTCGATCAGCGGCCAATTGTTGCGGGCACAGAGCGCACGCGCATATTTCAGCTCTTCCATGATGGTGGCGCGATCCGTGTAACGGCCGCTGTCAAATCCACCCGTCGCACCCAACTCCCGGTTTTCACGAACCTGCGATATGCGATCCGATGTCGCGACGAGACCAACGATCAAAGGCCGGGTGGTGGCATAAAGGCTGTCAGGCAAAGGCACATTGGGAACAACCGGAATATTGGCGGTCTTTATGCCCCTGTTGGCAAGATAGATGCTGGTCGGGGTTTTCGACGTGCGGCTGATGCCGATGATGACGACATCCGCCTCGTCATAGGTCTCCGGCATCTGTCCGTCATCATGGTCCATGGCAAAATTGAGCGCTTCGATTCGCGCGAAATAATCGGCATTCAGCGCGTGCTGCGCCCCTACCCGCCTTCTCGACGGCGCACCGAGATAGGTCTGAAAGATACCGATGATCGGTTCGAGGACATTGACGCAGGGCACCCCGATCGCATGGCAGCGCAGGTCCAGGAATTCGGCCAGCTGCTGATCAACGATGGTATAAAGAACGATGCCGGGTTCCTTGTCGATGAGATCAACGACCTGCGCGAGCTGTTTCTGGTTGCGGATCATCGGATAGACATGTTCCACCGGCATGGAGGCATGGAACTGAGCCGAGACGGCGCGGCCGGCCGACATCAGAGTCTCTCCCGTTGAGTCCGAAATCAGGTGCAGATGGAAGAAGCTTTTTTTGTTCTCCACGCTGTTTTTCTCCCCCTGTTGATAAACCGGGACAAGTCTCTGAATTGTCCGACGGACCGAACCGCGCCGTGAATAAAGTGGTGTTTTTCCACAATCCGCAAGTGGCTTCTCTCGCCTTCGCGGCGCCTGTGAATTATTGGAAGAATGCGAAACTGTTCAAAATTTTCCCCAGATTATCCACAGATGCGGGGTTTTTTTAATTAGATATAACTATTTGAAATTATTTATCTAATCTTCGTTTTCCGGATTATTGACAAACAGATGCGGCGACAATCTGCGCAGGCACGTTTCAAACGTCACGACTGCGGCATTTCGACTGGAATGATTTTAATCCTTGCTACCCACAGACTCTAAGAAATAGAAAATCTTTTAAATCTCTTTGATTTTATTTTTTAGAAGCTGGGTGCCATGAGCGAACGCAAGGTAATGACGGTGTTGAACGGGAAGACGGTCACACCGCCGCCCATATGGCTGATGCGCCAGGCCGGGCGTTATCTTCCGGAGTATCGGGAAACGCGGAAGAGTGCCGGAAGTTTCCTGGATCTCTGTTATAACCCCGAGCTGGCGAGCGAAGTGACCCTTCAGCCCATCCGCCGGTTCGGGCTGGATGCTGCTATTCTCTTTTCCGACATTCTGGTGATACCTGACGCGCTTCATCGCAACGTGTCCTTCAGCGAAGGCAAAGGTCCGGCGATGGACCCTATCGACGTGAGCGGTATCGAAAAGCTCGATGCCTCGAATGTCTTGGCGCATCTTTCGCCTGTTTTCGAAACGGTCTCGCGTCTGCGCAGCTCATTGCCGGATGAAACGACGCTTCTCGGTTTTTGTGGTGCGCCCTGGACGGTTGCGACCTACATGATCGCCGGTCACGGAACGCCGGACCAGGCGCCGGCGCGGCTGTTCGGTTATCAGGAGCCGGCCGCCATGGAAAAGCTGCTGGCTTTCCTCGCGGATGTCTCTGCCGATTATCTGGTGGCGCAGATCGATGCCGGGGCTGACGCGGTTCAGATATTCGATTCCTGGGCCGGTGTGCTCGGCGAAAAGGAATTCGAGGAATATGCGATAAAGCCGGTCGCTCGAATTATCGCATCGGTGCGTGCCCGCAGGCCTTCGGCAAAGATCATCGCTTTTGCCAAGGGTGCGGGTTATCTTCTGAAAGATTATCGCCGCAAGACGGGTGCTGACGCTATTGGCCTCGATTGGTCCGTACCATTGAGCTTCGCCAGGGATTTGCAGAAGGAAGGCCCGGTGCAGGGCAATCTCGACCCGATGCTGATGGTGGCAGGCGGCAAGGCCTTGCAGGATGGCATTGATGCCGTTCTGCAGGCGCTCGGGCAGGGCCCGCTGATTTTCAATCTCGGCCATGGCATCACCCCGCAGGCTGACCCGGAAAACGTCACCCGGCTGGTTGAACGGGTGCGCTCGGTTGGAGGCGCGGGATGAGCGAGGAAAAACAGACCTCGGCACGCTCCGGAAACAAGGCGGCTTTGCGCGCGGGCGTCGCACTCGGTGTGTTTGCCGCTTTCATCGCGCTGCTGTTTTACGCCGATCCCGCCGATCTCTATCTCTGGATCAAGGCGCTGCATATCATCGCGGTGATTTCCTGGATGGCGGCGATTTTTTACCTGCCGCGGCTTTTTATCTATCACACCGATGCGCCCGTCGGTTCGCAGCAATCGGAAACCTTCAAGGTGATGGAGCAGCGGCTGATCAGGGTGATCATGAACCCGGCGATGATGATAAGCTGGGTTTTGGGGCTTTATCTCGCATGGTCGGTTTATGGTTTTTCCGGCGGCTGGCTGCATGCGAAGATTGGGCTGGTGGTGCTCATGACCGCGACCCATGTTTATTTCAGCCGCAGTGCGAAACGTTTCGCACGCGATGAAAATAAAAGACCGGCCCGTCACTGGCGGTTGATGAACGAAGTTCCAACCGTTCTGATGATCCTGATTGTCATACTTGTGGTTGTGAAACCCTTTGGTTAAGACGGTGAGGCGATAAATTTCGCGGAATTCGTGCTTTCCTCTTGCAGCGGCCGTGTTCAATCGCTATTTTCAGGCCACTCATCTTCGTGGCATGTGAATTATTCAGTCATCTGCGGTATCTCCCACAGCATCTGATTCGCGAACACGCCCTCCCCCGACATTACATTATCAAACGGTCTTCCCTTCATGGCTGAAATGAAGCTTCAGGAACTTAAGAGCAAATCGCCTACCGACTTGCTGACTTTTGCCGAATCCCTGGAAGTTGAAAATGCGAGCACCATGCGCAAGCAGGAGCTTATGTTCGCAATCCTCAAGGTTCTCGCGAGCCAGGACATCGAAATCATCGGCGAAGGCGTCGTTGAAGTCCTGCAGGACGGGTTCGGGTTCCTGCGTTCCGCAAACGCAAACTATCTGCCCGGCCCGGACGATATCTATATCTCGCCCTCGCAGATTCGCCGCTTCTCGCTGAAGACGGGCGACACGGTCGAAGGGCCGATCCGTGGCCCCAAGGAAGGCGAACGTTATTTCGCGCTTCTCAAGGTCAATACGATCAATTTCGATGACCCGGAAAAAATCCGTCATAAGGTTCACTTCGACAATCTGACGCCGCTTTATCCCAATGAGCGCTTCAAGATGGAACTGGATGTTCCGACCTCGAAGGATCTGTCGTCGCGTGTTATCGATCTCGTTGCACCGCTCGGCAAGGGCCAGCGTGGATTGATCGTGGCGCCGCCGCGTACCGGTAAAACGGTTCTGCTGCAGAACATTGCCCATTCCATCACGGCGAACCATCCGGAGTGCTATCTGATCGTTCTGTTGATCGACGAGCGTCCGGAAGAAGTGACCGACATGCAGCGTTCGGTGAAGGGTGAGGTTGTGTCCTCCACCTTCGACGAACCGGCTGTACGCCACGTCCAGGTCGCCGAAATGGTCATTGAAAAGGCAAAGCGTCTTGTGGAGCATGGCCGTGACGTCGTCATCCTGCTCGACTCCATCACGCGTCTTGGCCGCGCTTACAACACCGTTGTTCCCTCTTCCGGTAAGGTTCTGACCGGTGGTGTGGATGCCAACGCCCTGCAGCGTCCGAAGCGTTTCTTTGGTGCTGCGCGTAACATCGAAGAAGGTGGTTCGCTGACAATCATTGCGACGGCGCTTATCGATACCGGCAGCCGTATGGATGAAGTCATCTTTGAAGAGTTCAAGGGTACCGGTAACTCGGAAATCGTGCTTGACCGCAAGGTTGCCGACAAGCGCATCTTCCCGGCGCTGGATATTCTGAAATCCGGCACGCGTAAGGAAGACCTGTTGGTGCCGCGCCAGGATCTGCAGAAGATTTTCGTTCTTCGCCGCATTCTCGCGCCGATGGGAACGATGGACGCCATCGAATTCCTGATCGACAAGCTGAAGCAGACCAAGAACAATTCGGATTTCTTCGAATCGATGAATACCTGATCCGAACCTTAGTCGGATTCATCATAAGAGCTTTAAAGCCGTATCCGTTCATTCGGGTGCGGCTTGACTGTTTTAGACCGAGGTGAACGATGTCAGCTTCCGCCGATACGATTTATGCGCTGTCCAGCGGTGCCCTGCCGGCAGGCGTCGCCGTTCTCCGGATCAGCGGTTCCAGGGCTTTTGATGCCTTGAAGGCGCTGACAGGCCGTGACCTTCCTCCACCCCGAAAAACGAGCCTGTGTTCGATTCGGAATCGAAACAATGATATTATCGACCAGGGACTGGTGATTGTCTTTCCGGGTCCTAATTCTTTTACGGGTGAAAATTGCGTTGAGATCCACAGCCACGGTAGCCGTGCGGTTGTCGCTTCGATTTTTACCGAGCTTGAGAATCTAGAAGGACTGCGGCCCGCGGAAGCCGGTGAATTTTCCCGCAGAGCCTTTGAAAATGGCAAAATGGATCTGCTCGAAGTCGAAGGCCTGGCGGATCTGTTGCAGGCGGAAACGGAAATGCAGCGGCGGCTTGCGGTTGAGCAGAGCACCGGCCAATTGTCGGCGCTCTATGACGGCTGGGCCAGCCGTTTGACCCGTGCCCGTGCCTTAATCGAAGCGGAACTGGATTTCGCCGACGAGGAGGATGTTCCGGATTCTGTTGCAGCCCAAGTTTGGCACGCGATGGTGGAGCTGAAAGGTGAAATCAGCCGTCACCTGGAGACTGGTGGAAGCGGCGAAATCATCCGCGATGGCTTCAAGGTGGCGCTTGTGGGCGAACCGAATGCGGGTAAATCGACGCTGCTTAACGCGTTGAGCGGCCGCGACGTGGCGATCGTGACCGACATCGCCGGTACGACAAGAGACGTTTTAAGCGTCGACATCAATCTGGACGGCTATCTGGTTCGGATATTCGATACGGCCGGAATTCGTGAGACGCAGGATGTGGTGGAACAGGAAGGCGTGCGGCGTGCGGTTCTGACTGCGGAAACCGCCGATCTTATCTTATTGCTGCAGGATAAAGATTCGATTCCGAAACAATCCACTACGTTCGAGAACCGGAGTTATTTGCACGTCAGAACCAAAACGGCACTTTCCTCTCCCGATTCGAATAATGGTTTTGATCTGTTTATCTCAGCCAAGGAAGGTATAGGCCTTCACCAATTGCGCTCAGTGATCAAGCGGGAGATAGAGAAGAGGGTTGGTGCCGGGCAGACATTGGTTCCCGCGCGTGCCCGTCATAAAAAACGACTTGAAGAGACGCTGAACTATGTTAGTGATGCGCTCGATTCTGAGACCCTCGACCTTGTGATAAGGTCGGAATATTTAAGACTCGCCGCAACATCGCTTGGACGGATCACCGGCCGCGTCGATGTGGAAGATTTGCTCGGCGTGATCTTCTCGGAATTCTGCATAGGAAAATGATTCACGTGAAACATTGGCGACCGAAGGGTAATGCCGATGTTGAGAACAGGGCGCAGGAATATGCACCAGTCATTCGATGTCATTGTTATTGGGGGCGGTCATGCGGGCAGCGAAGCTGCGGCTGCTGCTGCGAGACACGGCGCTAAAACCGCGCTGGTAACCCATAAACGCGAGACCATTGGCGTCATGTCCTGTAACCCGGCGATTGGTGGGTTGGGCAAGGGGCACCTCGTTCGTGAAATCGATGCACTGGACGGTTTGATGGGTCGGGTCGCCGATGCGGCTGGTATCCAGTTTCGCATGCTCAACCGCAAGAAAGGGCCTGCGGTCCGCGGCCCGCGGACACAGGCTGACCGAAGACTTTATCGCGAGGCCATGCAACGCGAGATCAATGCCATTGAGAATCTTACCATTATTGAAGGCGATGCTTTCGATATTGAAATGGCCAATGATCGGGTCGCGGCCGTTATCATGAAAAATGGTAGCCGGATTCCTTGCGGTGCCGTCGTGCTGACGAGCGGCACCTTTTTGCGTGGCCTCATTCATATCGGCTCCGAAAAGATTCCTGCCGGCCGTGTTGGGGAAATGTCGTCTCTCGGCCTTTCTGATACGCTCGCACGCCTCGGTCTTGTTATGGGGCGCCTCAAGACGGGCACCCCTGCCCGGCTGGACGGGCGCACGATCGATTGGACTGCCGTAGATCGACAAGCGGCCGATGAAGATCCCGTTCCGTTTTCCTTCATGACGGATCGCATCGTCAATCCGCAAATCGAATGTGGCGTGACCCGTACCACGCCGGCGGGGCATAAGATCATTCAGGACAATATTCACCTGTCGGCCATGTATTCCGGCCAGATCGAAGGGGTGGGCCCGCGTTATTGCCCGTCAATCGAAGACAAGATCACCCGTTTTGGTGAGCGGGATGGCCACCAGATATTCCTGGAACCGGAAGGCCTGGACGACCACACCATCTATCCGAACGGTATTTCCACCTCCCTGCCCGCTTTTGTGCAGGAACAATTCATCCGCACCATTCCCGGTCTCGAGCAGGTCGCCATTCTCCAGCCCGGTTATGCGATTGAATATGACTATGTCGATCCCCGGGAGCTGAAACCGTCTCTTGAATGCCGCAAGATTTCGGGATTGTTTCTTGCCGGGCAGATCAACGGCACGACGGGATATGAAGAAGCCGGCGCCCAAGGTCTTGTTGCCGGATTGAATGCTTCACTCTATGCGAGCAATACGGATCCAATCTATTTCAGCCGGACGGAATCCTATATCGGCGTGATGATCGACGATCTGACATCCAAGGGCGTTAGCGAACCCTATCGCATGTTCACATCCAGAGCGGAATATCGGCTTTCATTGCGTGTGGATAATGCCGATCTGCGACTTACACCGGTCGGCCAAGCGGCGGGTATTGTCGGACGCGCGAGGAACGAACGCTTTGCAGAGTTCATTTCCGATCTGGAGCGCGGTCGTGACATGATGAAAGAACTTTCCATTAGCCCGTCCCAGGCGGCGAAACAGGGGTTGAAACTCAATCAGGATGGTCAGCGGCGCTCGGTTTATGAACTGCTTGCCTATCCTGATATGACCCTGGAAGCGTTGACGCAACACTGGCCGGAACTCGCGGCTCTTGATGGCAAGGTGGCCGAGGTTCTGCAGATCGAGGCAAGTTATGCGGTCTATATGCAGAGGCAGAGTGCGGATATCGTCGATATCAAGCGGGATGAGGACAGGAAGATCCCCACGGACTTTGATTTTCAAAGTCTGTCCGGTCTGTCCAACGAGCTTAAACAAAAGCTGGAAAAAGCTCGCCCGGAGAATATTGCCCAGGCTGCCCGTGTTGACGGTATGACACCGGCTGCGATATCGCTGTTGCTCGCACTTCTGCGGAAGAGTTCCATTGCGCGAAGTGAAAAATTGCATATGCACCAATAGCGAGTCGGGATTATGAAGATAAACGGCCAGAGTGTTTCACGTGAAACACAAGAGAGGCTCGAGCATTTTGTCGAGCTTTTCAAAAAGTGGAACAAAACCACAAATCTGGTGGCGCCTTCAACCCTTACCGAGCTATGGAGCCGGCACGTCGCAGACAGCGCGCAAATCTTCCAACTCTCCCCCCAGCCAAAAAAATGGATTGATCTGGGCAGCGGTGGTGGTTTCCCTGGCGTCGTTACGGCGATTTTTCTAGCCGGGCTGGGCGACGGTTGGGTTGATCTGGTCGAAAGCAACAATAAAAAGGCTGCTTTTCTGCGAATCGCGCTGAAGGAAACCGGCGCACGAGGCGCTGTTCATCCCGTCAGAATCGAAAAAGCACACGAGACTATCAAAAATTGCGATGCCGTTTCGGCGCGTGCGCTCGCCGATCTGGATCTGCTCTTCGACTATATTCACCCCTGGGCGCAGAATAATCCAAATCTCAAGGCCTATTTTAATAAAGGCCGGGATTATGATTCCGAAGTGCAGAAAGCGCATGGCCGCTGGGAGTTTGATCTGGTAAAACACCAGAGTGCCATTGAGGCAGATTCTGTTGTTCTTGAAATCAGCAACCTCGCTTTGAGGCGCTGATGAGCTGGCCAGGTGCGGCATGACTTTGGAAAAAAACCGGATTATCGCAGTAGCAAACCAGAAGGGCGGCGTTGGAAAAACAACGACGGCCATTAATCTGGCCACCGCGCTGGCGGCTATTGGGGAGCGTGTACTGATCATCGATCTGGACCCGCAGGGCAATGCCAGCACAGGGCTTGGTATTGACCGCAAGGAACGCAAGCTTTCCTCCTATGATCTTCTGGTGGGTGACAATAATATTGCGGAGATCGCTGTTCCTACGGCGGTCCCGAGCCTCGATATCGTCCCCTCAACCATGGATTTGCTCGGCTTCGAGATGCAGGTCGCCAATGTTGCCAACCGCGTCTTTCTTTTGCGAGCCGCCTTGGAAACTGAGGAGGCGCGTGCCTATTCCTATATTCTCGTCGATTGCCCGCCCTCTTTCAATCTGCTGACCATGAATGCCATGACGGCCGCGCATTCCGTGCTGGTACCGTTGCAATGTGAATTTTTTGCCCTGGAAGGCCTTAGCCAACTGCTGGATACGGTCAGTCAGATACGCGCTTCGGTCAATCCACAGCTCGATATACAGGGCATCGTTCTGACGATGTTCGATGCACGTAACAATCTCGCCCAGCAAGTGGTTACGGATGTGCGCACGCATCTCGGGGAAAAGGTTTATCACACGCTCATTCCGCGCAATGTTCGTGTTTCCGAAGCGCCGTCCTATGGTAAACCGGCCATTCTTTACGATCTGAAATGCGCCGGCAGCCAAGCTTATTTGCAGCTGGCGTCCGAAGTGATCCAGAGAGAACGTCTGCGCAAGGCTGCCTGAGGTTTGTTGGCCTGACGTTTTACTGGGATGTATGGAGTAATATCTTATGAGTGATGATCTTTCCAAGCGTCGGCTCGGGCGCGGTCTTGCCGCATTGATCGGAGAAATGGATCAGCCGGTACCGGTGGGTGAACCTCAGCGTGCGGTGAACGCTGATCGCACCATTCCGATCGAATTCATCGCTCGCAGCCAGAGAAACCCGCGGCGTCATTTCGACGAAAATGAGTTGCAGGACCTTGCTGCCTCCATTCGCCAGCACGGCATTGTTCAGCCTGTGGTCGTAAGAACGGTTGGAGTCAACCGCTACGAGATTATTGCCGGTGAGAGGCGCTGGCGCGCGGCGCAGTTGGCCGGATTCACCGACGTACCCGTCATCGTTCGTGATGTGGATGATCGCACGGCGCTGGAGCTCGCCATCGTCGAAAACGTTCAGCGTTCCGATCTCAACCCGCTTGAAGAAGCGATGGGTTACGAGCAGCTGATCGCCGAGCACGGTTATACCCAGAACGATCTTGGTGAAATCATCGGCAAGAGCCGAAGCCATGTTGCCAACAGTCTGCGGCTGCTCAAGCTGCCCGATCCGGTGCGGGATATGCTGGCGGATGGTTCGCTGTCTGCCGGCCACGCACGGGCGCTGGTTTCCACATCCGATCCGGCCACGCTGGCGCGGACGATCGTGTCCAAGGGACTTTCGGTGCGAGATGCCGAGCGTCTGGCGCAAAACGATATCAAATCGCAGGGTGAGATTGCCGAAAAGCGCCCCGCTGCGGAGAAGGATTCCGATACGATTGCGCTGGAACGCAGCCTGTCCGATGCGCTCGGACTTGATGTGAAGATCAGCCACAAGGGTGGTTCGGGGCAAATCCGCATCGGCTACCGTACGCTGGAACAGCTCGAGGCCGTCTGCCGGTTGCTGGAACAGAAATAATTAAATATCTGTTTTAATTGATAAATACCCGCCGTTTGGCGGGTATTTTTGTTTCCCGGGGCTCAAAAATCGATGGCCCGGCCTTTTATTTCGTAATCCCCGAAACGCACGGGTTCCGCGCCGCCGCGGCCGCCCGTTTCCGGCGGCAACTGAAGATCGGCCTGTTGCCGGCGTCGTTCTTCCGCCTCTTTCAACGCCCGTTCCGCTGCGGGTGAAAGCTGCTTCACCCTTTCCGCGGTCTTCTCCGCGCCATTGTCATTATCCGCATTCTGCATGAAATCCTCCCTATGACGGGATATTGAAATATGTTTGCCGTTCACCAGATTATATAATCAGACGGGCTTTATAAACCCCGGAATATTCCCGGTGAGTAACCCGGTAAGCGACAAGGAGAATTTGACGGATGAACATGATGCGCACGGCAATGCTTCTGGCCTTCATGACCGCATTGTTCATGGGTGTCGGTTTTCTGATCGGCGGCAAGGGCGGCATGATGATTGCCTTCCTTATTGCGGCGGGTATGAATCTGTTTTCTTACTGGAATTCGGACAAGATGGTCCTTTCCGCCTATCATGCGCGGGAAATAGACGAGGCGAATGCGCCCGAGTTTTTTCACATGATCCGCGATCTGTCGCAGAATGCCGGACTGCCGATGCCGAAGGTCTATATTTACGACAGCCCGCAACCCAATGCCTTCGCAACGGGGCGGAACCCGCAGAACGCTGCCGTCGCAGCCTCGACGGGCCTGCTGGAACGCCTCACGCCGGAGGAGGTGGCCGGCGTTATGGCGCATGAACTGGCGCATGTGCAAAACCGCGATACGCTGACCATGACGATCACCGCCACGCTGGCGGGCGCGATTTCCATGCTCGGCAATTTTGCCTTCTTGTTCGGCGGCAACAGGGAAAACAACAACAACCCCCTGGGCTTTATCGGCGTACTGGTTGCGATGATCGTGGCACCGCTCGCCGCGATGCTGGTGCAGATGGCGATCAGCCGTACCCGGGAATATTCCGCCGACCGTCGCGGCGCGGAAATCTGTGGCAACCCGCTCTGGCTTGCATCTGCCCTGCAGAAGATTTCAGGCATGGCGCAGCAAATTCACAATGATGATGCCGAGCGCAATCCGGCAACGGCGCATATGTTCATCATCAATCCGCTCTCCGGCGAGCGAATGGACAATCTCTTTTCCACTCACCCGAACACGGAAAACCGTGTGGCGGCGCTGCGCGCCATGGCACAGGAGTTTTCCCCGCGAGGATCGACGCCGTCGCCATCGGGTGATAGACCGGTGCGCAAATCAGGCTCCGTTCCCAAGACGGGCTGGGGACGAGGCAATGAAAACGAGCGCAAGGGGCCGTGGTCTTGACATCCGATATTCAGAATAAGCCGGCGCGGTCCAAGAAGCCGAGGCCGGCACATGGGAGGGGCCGTGAAGACGGCCCTTCGTCTTTCCAGGACAAGCCGGGCCTTGCTGCGCGCATCGCCGCCACCCGCATTCTCGCGGCCGTTCTGGAAAAGAAGACCTCTCTGGATGGGATGCTCGACAGCGAAAACGGTAATCCGGTCTATCGTGCGCTGTCGCTTGCGGACCGGGCACTGGTGAGGGCTATCGTCAACAGCGCGCTTCGCCATCTTCCGCGCATCGAGACGGTTTTGTCGATGCTGCTGGACGGACCATTGCCGCAGGGCGCGCGATCGCTGCATCACGTTCTCGTTGTCGGTGTCGCGCAGATGCTTTATCTCGATGTGCCGGATCATTCCGCTGTCGATCTTGCCGTGGAACAGGCGCATCGCGATCCGCGCAACCGGCGTTTCGTCAAGCTGGTCAATGCGGTTTTGAGAAGGCTCGGCCGTGAAAAGGTGGAGATCGAAAAGGCTATCGCTGACGTTCCGGTCTTGCCGGACTGGTTTTATGCTCGGCTTGTTTCCGCTTACGGCGATGAGGTGGCCCAAAGGATCTCGCAGGCGCAGCTGACACCATCTTCCATTGACCTGACGGTGAAGGCTGATCCCGCTCTCTGGGCGGAGAAACTGGGCGGTACGCTGATGCCGAACGGTAGCGTGCGTCTGGGTGAATTCGAAGGTCAAATCCCTTCGCTTGAAGGTTTTGCCGAAGGTGCATGGTGGGTGCAGGATCTTGCGGCTAGCATGCCGGTAAGGCTCCTCGGCGATATCGCCGGCAAGCGTGTTGCCGATCTCTGTGCTGCTCCCGGTGGCAAGACCGCCCAGCTTGCGCTGGCGGGCGCCGAGGTGACGGCGCTGGACCAGTCCGGCAATAGACTTCGCCGCCTGCGGGAAAATCTCGATCGGCTTGGCCTCAACGCCGAAACGGTGGAGGTCAACATGATGAAGTATCGGCCGGAACAGCTTTTTGATGCTGTGCTGCTCGATGCACCCTGTTCTTCCACGGGCACGCTGCGCAAACATCCCGATGTCTGCTGGACCAAGGATGAGAACGACATTGCCAAACTTGCCGCTCTTCAGGGCCAGATGCTGCGGCACGCATTGACCCTGGTAGGCCCCGGCGGCCTCGTCGTCTTCTCCAATTGCTCGCTCGATCCTTCGGAAGGGGAAGCGATGATTGCGGAGGTTCTGGCGGAAAATCCTGATGTGGAGCGTGTTGCCGTCCGCAGGGAAGATTGGCCCGGAATGGAGACGGCCATCAGTTCGCAGGGCGATCTGCGCACGACACCGGACATGTTCGGCGGTGTCGATGGGTTTTTTAGCAGTGTCTTGCGTAAGAAGTAGAAAAAAGCCAAGCTTTCGCGAATCATTAGATATTTATCGAAAACGTTCCGGTCATCGCGGTTCACTGATAAAAACAAAACATGTGAAACGGGAAACACAGCTTGGTAGGGTCCTTTGCAGGCAGCATGAATGCCGCCGGTCTTCTTTCGCGGATGGCATATCGTCATCTGTGTGTCGGCCTCACCCCATTGCGCCTGCATCTGTCGCGGTTTGCCAACCGCGTGCCCGAGGGTCTGGTAGCGGCGCCCACCGATCTGAGGGCCATCGATCCTTATTTTGCCGAGGAATTGCTGCGCGGCCGCATCGCGCTGGCCGGACGGGTCGTTGAAACCGGTGGCGCCTCGCCGTTTCAGGTGGATTTCCCCTCGGCGGTTTTTGAAGAACGGCTGCATGCATTCAGCTGGCTGCGGCACATTCGGTCCGATAAATCGAGTGAGGCCTGCAAGCGGGCGCGCCGCATCGTTGCCGAGTGGATGGCGCTGCACGGCAAGCGGGTTACCGGCACCGCCTGGTCGCCCGACATAGCGGCGCAGAGGCTGATTGCCTGGCTTTCGCATTCTCCCGTGGTTTTATACGAGGCCGATGCGGGCTTCTATCGCCGTTTCCTGAAGAGCCTTGCCTTTCATGTGCGTTATCTCGAGCGGATCGTCAAACATGCGCCAGATGGCGAAGCACGGCTGCGGATCAGGATAGCGCTCGCCATGGCCTCCATCGCCATGCCGACCCGCCTGTCGCGGATCACCCGCAACGGAATGAAGCTGGCTCAGGAAATGGAACGCCAGATTCTTCCCGATGGCGGGCATGTTTCCCGCAATCCACGGGTCATGCTGGATTTGCTGCTCGATCTTCTGCCGCTGCGGCAAAGTTATATCAATCTCGGCCATGACCTGCCTTCCGGGCTGGTGCCGGCGATAGACCGCATGTTTCCGGCAATCCGGTTTTTCCGCCATCAGGGCGGCGATCTTGCGCTGTTCAACGGTGCGACGGCGACACTCGCCAATGAGCTTGTTTCCGTGCTGCGTTATGATGAAACAGCCGGCCGGCCTTCCAAGGTCCTGCCGGATGTGAATTATCACCGGCTCGCCACTGATGACACGGTCATTATTGTCGATACGGGTTATCCCGGCTCGGCGGAGCTTTCGCGCAGTGCCCATTCGGGGTGTCTGTCCTTTGAAATGTCCTGCGGCAAGAACCGGTTCATCGTCAATTCCGGGTTTCCGCGCAATGCCGCGCCGGAATATCAGCGGGCAAGCCGCTCCACGGCGGCGCATTCCACCGTCACGCTTGCCGATACTTCGTCCTGCAGATTGTCGCGCTCGAGGCTGCTTGGCCCGATCATGGTTTCCGGCGTCAGCGAAGTCGATAGCCGACGCGGAATGGACGCGAACGGTAATGACATCCTCTGGGCCTCCCATGATGGATATTTGCAGAATTTCGGCTGTTATCACGAGCGCGAAATAGAACTGAATGCGGCAGGCACGAAGATAAAAGGGCGCGACCTGCTTCGGGCTGACGAAGTGGCAGTGAAGGCGCAATTGCAATCCGTCTCGGCGGTTTCACGTTTCCACATCCATCCTCATATACAGCTTCAGCAGCGCGATGAGGAATCCGTATATCTGGAAGCGGCGGATGGAACGGCCTGGCTGTTTTCCGCTCCGGGGCTGGAGCTTTTTGTGACCGAGGATGTCTTCATGGCGGATGCCTCGGGCATGCGGCCATCGCAGCAGATCGAGTTGCCGTTCAACCTTGCCAATACGCGGGAAATCCGCTGGATCATCGAACGCAAGGCTTAGGTATTTCGGGCGTTCCGCGCAAAAACCACCATAGTTTCCACCGTTCGGCGTCCCCGCTGTTTATTAATCCGGTAAGCTGTGTTAACGCGGCGGCAATTGCTGGAGCAATCCCATTCCAGCCTGTCCTCCCCGTTAAACGGAGTATGCCTGATGGCCGTCGTGTCCAAGAAAATTCCCGCCCCCGATAAGGTCAAGATTCGCACGGCGCTTCTTTCCGTGTCCGACAAGACGGACATTATCGAGCTGGCAACGGTGCTCTCCAAGCTCGGCGTCAAGCTCCTGTCGACCGGCGGTACGGCAAAAGCCATTGCCGAAGCGGGCCTGCCGGTGACGGACGTTTCCGACGTGACCAATTTTCCGGAAATCATGGACGGCCGTGTCAAGACGCTGCATCCCAACGTGCATGGCGGGCTTCTGGCCATCCGTGACGATGCGGACCATGTTGAGGCGATGAAGGCGCATGGCATCGAGGCGATCGATCTTTCCGTCATCAATCTCTATCCCTTTGAGGAAGTTCGCGCCAAGGGCGGCGATTATCCAACGACGGTCGAGAATATCGACATTGGTGGCCCGGCAATGATCCGCGCTTCCGCCAAGAATCATGCCTATGTCACGGTGGTTACTGATCCGTCCGACTATCCCGACCTGGTTGAAGCCCTGCAGGCTGACGACGGCCAGACTTCCTATGCGCTGCGCCAGCGTTTCGCCGCCAAGGCCTATGCCCGCACGGCTGCTTATGACGCCGTGATTTCCAACTGGTTTGCTGAAGCACTGGCGATCGAGACGCCGGACTACCGCGCCATCGGCGGCGTGCTGAAGGAAAAGATGCGTTATGGTGAAAACCCGCATCAGAGTGCCGGCTTTTACCTGACCGGTGAAAAGCGCCCCGGCGTTGCGACTGCGACGCTTCTTCAGGGCAAGCAGCTTTCCTACAACAACATCAATGATACGGATGCGGCTTACGAGCTGGTGGCGGAGTTCCTGCCGGAAAATGCACCTGCCGTTGCCATCATCAAACATGCCAATCCCTGTGGCGTTGCGACCGGCCCGACGCTTGCCGAAGCCTATCGGCGCGCGCTGGCATGCGATTCCGTTTCCGCCTTTGGCGGCGTCATTGCGCTCAACCGCACGCTCGATGCTGAAACGGCGGAAGAGATCGTCAAACTCTTCACCGAGGTGATTATCGCGCCTGATGTTACCGAAGAAGCCAAGTCCATCATCGCCCGCAAGCCGAACCTGCGCCTTCTGGCCGCTGGCGGCCTGCCTGACCCGCGTGCGGCTGGCCTCACGGCAAAGACCGTTTCCGGTGGTCTTCTCGTGCAGAGCCGTGACAATGGCATGGTCGAGGATCTCGAGCTCAAGGTCGTCACCAAGCGTGCGCCGACCGCGCAGGAGCTTGAGGACATGAAGTTCGCCTTCAAGATCGCCAAGCATGTGAAATCCAATGCCGTGATCTATGCCAAGGACGGCCAGACGGCGGGCATCGGCGCCGGCCAGATGAGCCGCGTGGATTCCGCCCGCATCGCCGCTCAGAAGGCGGAAGATGCAGCCAAGGCGCTCGGTCTTGCCGAACCTCTGACACGCGGTTCTGCCGTTGCTTCTGAAGCGTTTTACCCGTTTGCCGATGGTTTGCTTGCTGCAATCGCTGCCGGCGCCACCGCTGTTATCCAGCCGGGCGGCTCCATGCGCGACCAGGACGTGATCGACGCCGCAAATGAGCATAATGTGGCGATGGTCTTCACCGGCATGCGCCACTTCCGCCACTAAGCGCGGATATAGTGAGCAATGATAAAGGCCCGGAAAGCGATTTCCGGGCCTTTTGTTTCACGTGGGACAGTCTTGAATGCTGCGGTTTCAGGTCACCGCGCCGACCTGCCACGGCACGAATTCATTGTCGCCGTAGTCGTAAATCTCGCTCACCGTCTTGTCGCCGGAAGCGACCGCAAGAATATGTTCGAAAATTCGTTTGCCGGATTCTTCGATAGTTTCCGTTCCCGTAACGATCTCGCCGCAGTTGATATCCATGTCTTCCTTCATGTGTTCATACATTTCGGAATTGGTGGCGATCTTGATGCAGGGAGAGGGTTTGAAACCCGAAACCGAGCCACGCCCGGTGGTGAAACAGATGACGTTGCAGCCGCCGGCGACCTGTCCGGTAACGGCAACGGGGTCATAGCCGGGCGTATCCATGAAGACGAAGCCCTGTTCCGTCACCGTCTCGGCAAATTCATAAACTGCCTTCAGCGGCATGGAGCCGCCCTTGGCGACCGCACCCAGCGATTTTTCCAGAATGGTGGTCAGGCCGCCGAGCTTGTTACCGTGGGAGGGGTTGTTGTTCAGCTCGTCGCCATTGCGGGCGGTATAATCTCGCCACCAGTCGACGCGCTGCAGCAGCTTTTCGGCGACGGCCGGCGTGATGGCGCGTTTGGTCAGCAGGTGCTCGGCGCCGTAAATTTCAGGCGTTTCGGAAAGCACGGTCGTGCCGCCATTGCGGACAATGAGGTCCGACGCATAACCCAGGGCCGGATTGGCGGATATGCCGGAATAACCATCCGAGCCGCCGCATTCCAGTGCCACCTTCAGCTTGGAAAGTGGCTGCTCGGTGCGGCGGGCGGCGTTCACCATGGGCAGCATAGCCTTGATCTCGGCGATTGCCGCATCGATGGTCTTGCGGGTGCCGCCATGCTGCTGGATGGTCATGGTGCGTAGCCGTTCGCCCTCTTCCATCTTGTAATGTTCGAGGATGGGCGCGATCTGGTTGGTTTCGCAGCCGAGGCCGATCAGCAGAATGCCGCCAAAATTCGGATGACGGGCATAACCTTGGATGGTGCGGATCAGAAGGCGGTAACCTTCCGACTTGGTATTCAGTGCACAGCCGCCGCCATGGGTCAGTGCCACGACGCCATCGACATTGTCAAAGCCGTCAAGGCCGCCCTGTTTGTTGAAATAGTCGGCGATGTAGCGCGATACGGTGGCGGAACAGTTCACCGAGGCGATGACACCGATATAGTTACGTGTGCCAACACCGCCGAGACCACGGTCGTACCCCATGAAGGTCCGGCGTTCGGCTTCCGGCACCATGCCCTTTTCTTCGATGTCGATGCTGAACTGATGTGCATGTTCGGAGGGCACCATGGCGAGGTTGTGCAGGTGCACATGCCGGCCGGGCTCGATGTCCTGGGTGGCGATGCCGATCACCTGCCCGTATTTCAGCACCTCGTCTCCGGATTTAATGAACTTGAGGGCCACCTTGTGCCCGCGCCCGATCAGCTCGAGCGCTGCCAGATCGCCCCTGCCCGTCGGGCCGCCGGCCGGAATGGACCGACGCGCCACCGCGACATTGTCGTTGGCGTTCAGCAAAATGGTTGCCTCGGAATTCTCACTCACGGGTTTTCCTCCTCCCTATACATTGCCTGCTATGTTTGTCATTCAGCTATCCACCCAGCGGCGTTTCGAGCCTTCCAGATGGGTGTGCATGGCGGCCTGCGCCAGCAGCGGATCCTTGAGTTCCAGCGCTGTCAGAATGGTTTCGTGTTCCTGCAGGGCGCGGGTCCAGGTCTCACGATCTTCGAATTTGACACGAAGCTGCGCTGAAATGGGGCTGTGGCGTTCATCGAAGAGGTTCGCCACCAGCCGCGCCAGAACGCTGTTGCCGGATTGTTCGGCAATGGTGACGTGAAACAGACGATCCTGATCGAGGGGTTTGCGACCGGCCTCGATTTCCCTTTGCATGGTGTTGAGGATCTGGCGGAGGGTCGCGATCGTTTCATCGGTCATCCGGCTTGCCGCCAGCACGATGGTTGCCCCCTCCAGCGCGCCGCGCGCCTGCATCAGTTCGGAAGGGCTGTCACCCAGCGATTTGGTGTGATGGGTCGTCTGCAGCGCTTCGGCCGACACATAAACGCCGGAACCCATGCGAATTTCAACGGTGTTGTCGATTTCAAGCGCGATCAGTGCTTCGCGCAGCGATGGCCGTGACACGCCGAGTTTCTGCGCCAGTTCCCGCTCGGCGGGAAGCCGTGTGCCGGGCAGGAATTCACCCATGTCGATGAGTTCGCGTATCTGGTCCGCAATCTGCTGATAAAGCCTGCGCGGTTCCGCTATTTTGGCCTGACCATTCATGTGTTTTTCGACGAGCCCTGTCTGCAACATATATTTGGCCTTACCGTAACGCCAAGCGTACCAATACGCAAGAAATTACGTAAATAACTGAAAATACGTATTAATTATTATATCTAATTTCGTTCTATGTACCTTCTTCGCTACGGCGATCTTCAGTTTTTTACTAATTGGCTTGACCATCATAAAAAACCGGCCTAACCATTTGCCCTGTTCATGACTCCGGTGGAGCGGGGAGCAGAGTGGGAGGTTTCCAGATGTCGCAGGGCGCATCGACAATTCGGGGCGATTTTTCGCCTGAGGAGATGGCGCGTGCGGAGCGTTCGGTCCTTCTGCGTCTCGAAAACATCAGCAAGGAATTTCCCGGCGTAAAGGCGCTGTCCAACGTTCATTTCGATCTGCGTGGCGGTGAAGTGCATGCCGTCTGCGGCGAGAACGGCGCGGGAAAATCGACGCTGATGAAAATCATCAGCGGTGTCTACCAGCCGAGCGAAGGCACCATCCTGCACAAGGGCGTGAAGGTGCAATATGCATCGCCGCTGGAATCTGAAGCCGCCGGTATTGCCATCATCCATCAGGAACTGAACCTCGTTCCGCATCTTTCCGTTGCCGAGAATATCTATCTTGCGCGTGAGCCGCGCCTGGGTTTTCTTGTGGACCGCAAGAAGCTGCGGCTCGATGCCAAACGCTGTCTCGACCGGCTGGGCGTCGATATCAACCCCGACCAGATGGTCCGAGGTCTTTCTGTCGCGCAATGTCAGATGGTGGAAATTGCCAAGGCGCTCTCTCTTGATGCGGAAGTGCTCATCATGGATGAGCCGACCTCCTCGCTGACCGAGCAGGAAACCCGGCTTCTGTTCAAGGTCATCCGCGATCTCAAGGCCTCCGGCGTCGGTATCGTCTATATTTCCCATCGTCTCGATGAAATGGCCGAGATCGTCGACCGCGTGACGGTGCTGCGCGACGGACGTTATATTTCGACCGACGATTTTGCCTCGATCACCGTTGATGACATTGTCACACGCATGGTCGGGCGTTCGCTGGAAGATAAATTCCCCGAGCGCACCTCGCGCCCGACGGACGATATTCTCTTTTCCGTCGAAGGGCTGACCCGCAATGGCGTGTTCAGTGACGTCAGTTTCTCCCTGCGGCGCGGCGAAATCCTCGGTTTTGCCGGTCTTATGGGCGCGGGGCGAACGGAAGTTGCGCGGGCAATCTTCGGGGCCGATCCGCTCGATGCGGGCAAGATCGTTTTCAACGGGCGCGAACTTTCCATCGGCTCGCCGCAGGATGCCATCGAGGAAGGCATTGCCTATCTCTCGGAAGATCGCAAAAGCGATGGTCTCGCCATCAAGATGTCGGTGGCGGCCAATACGACGCTCGCCAATCTCGGCGAGGTTTCCAACCGTTTCGGGCTGATCGATTTCAAGAAGCATGACGATGTGGCGAAGCGTTACGTCGATCTGCTGAACATCCGCACCCCTTCGATCGATCAGACAGTGCGGCTGCTTTCGGGTGGCAACCAGCAAAAAATCATTATCGGCAAATGGCTGTTCCGGCAGTCGCGCGTGCTGTTCTTCGACGAGCCGACGCGCGGCATCGATGTCGGTGCAAAATTCGCGATCTACAAGATCATGGATGAACTGGCCGCACAGGGCATCGGCGTCATTCTCATCAGCTCGGAACTGCCGGAAATTCTGGGACTGACGGATCGCATCGCGGTGTTCCATCAGGGCCGTATCACGGGCGTGCTCGAAACCGCCAAGACCAATCAAGAAGAAATCATGCGGTATGCGTCGGGTTACGGCCGGGCCGCGCAGTGAGGAACGACATGGCCAATATTGCAGAACCCAAGAAGGGCTTCGCCGTCAGCGATCGCCAGAAGGACATCATCCAGAAATTTGCGGCGCTCGGAAGCCTCTTTGCGCTGGTCGCGGTCTTCTCCGCAACCAGCAACGCCTTCTTCACCGTCAATAATGGCATGACGATCGCGCTGCAGGTGACGTCCATCGCCCTGCTCGGCATTGGCGCCACCTGTGTCATCATCACCGGCGGCATCGATCTTTCCGTTGGTTCGGTGCTCGCGCTTGCCGGCGTTGTTGCCGCCCTTGCGGTGAAGGAACTCGGCATGCCGGTGCCCATCGGCATGTTGCTCGGCATTCTGACAGGGTCGCTTTGTGGTCTCATCAACGGTCTTCTGGTGACGCGCTTCAAGCTGCCGCCCTTCATCGCCACCCTCGGCATGATGTTGATCGCCCGCGGTGTGGCCCTGCAGATCACCGGTGCGCGCGCCGTATCCGGTCTCGGCGAATCCTTCGGTGAACTCGGTAACGGCGCGCTCTTCCGCATCGTCACTATCGGTGATGACGGCTTTCCGAATGTCGTGTTTCCCGGCATTCCCTACCCGGTCATCCTGATGGTGGTCATTGCGCTTGCGGTTTCCTTCATGCTCAACCGCTCTATCCTCGGTCGCCACATCTATGCCGTGGGCTCCAATGCGGATGCTGCCCGCCTTTCCGGCGTCAATGTCGCCCGCGTCACCAATTTCACCTACATCCTGTCCGGCACGCTCGCTGGGCTGACGGGCTGCGTGCTGATGTCGCGCCTCGTCACCGCCCAGCCGAACGAAGGTGTGATGTATGAGCTGGATGCGATTGCCAGCGCGGTCATCGGCGGCACATCGCTGATCGGCGGCGTGGGCACGATTTCCGGCACGGCCATCGGCGCCTTTGTCATCGGCATTTTGCGCAACGGCCTCAACATGAACGGCGTTTCCGCCTTCACGCAACAGATCATCATCGGCCTCGTCATTCTGGTCACCGTCTGGATCGACCAGCTGCGCAACCGCCGCTGATCAAAGGGCTGCGGACCCTTTCCGCAAACAAGATCGGCAGGGGAGGCCCGGTATGCCGACATCACGGAGGAAGAAATGAAGAAAATTGCGACTGCCCTTCTGACATCCGCAATCGCGCTGTGGAGCGTTTCCACCGTGCAGGCCGGCGAAATCGCCGTCATCGTCAAGACCGTCAACTCCACCTTCTGGCAGAACGTCCAGAAGGGCGCTGATGCCGCGATGAAGAACTCTTCCGGCAACACCATGACCTTCCAGGGTCCGGCTGCCGAATCGGCGATTGCCGATCAGGTCAACATGGTCGAAAACGCCATCAACCGTAAGGTTGCCGGCATCGTTCTCGCACCTTCCGATCCGGACGCACTGGTGCCGGCCGTCAAGAAGGCCTGGGAAGCCCGTATCCCGGTGGTTCTGATCGACTCTCAGCTCGCCAAGGGCTCGGAGCAATATTACCAGTCGTTCCTGGCGACCGATAACAAGAAGGCCGGCGAACTGGCAGCGAAGGCGCTGATCGACAAGGTGGGCAAGGAAGGCAAGATTGCCGTCATGTCCTATGTCGCCGGTGCCGGTTCCGAAATCGGTCGTGTTGGCGGTTTCACCGACTACATCCAGATGAACTCCAACCTGAAGATCGTTGGTCCGTTCTATTCGCAATCGCAGATGGCGACGGCGCTGAACCAGACCACCGACGTTCTGGCCGCGAATTCCGACCTGAAGGGTATTTTCGGCGCCAATGAGCCGACCGCCATCGGTGTTGGCCGTGCGCTTGCCCAGTCCGGCAAGGCCGGCAAGGTCGTCGCCATCGGCTTCGACGGCAACCAGGACCTGCAGAGCTTCGTCAAGGACGGTACGCTGGCCGGCATCGTGGTTCAGGGCTCCTACCAGATGGGTGAAAAGGGCGTGGAAACCGTGACCAAGCTCATCAACAAGGAAAAGGTTGAGAAGTTCGTCGATACTGGCGTCGTTGTTGTCACCAAGGACAATATCGAGAAGCCGGAAGCCAAGAACGTGCTTTACTGATACCGACGGCGCGCCGCCGCCTGGTGGCGCGCCTCACCCTTTGAGATGCGGTTTTCACCATCCGCTCCATGCTTAAGAATTCAGGAAGTCCCTGCGATGAAAGTCTCCGATACACGTAAATTGCCGCGCCGCGCCGTAGACGTCACAGTCATGGGTCTTGGCTGCGCCCAGATGGGCAATCTCTACCGCGTCACGCCCTATGAAGAGTCCAAGGGTGCGTTCGACAAGGCATGGGAAAGCGGCATGCGTTATTTCGATACCGCGCCGTTTTATGGTTATACGCGGTCGGAGCGTCGCCTCGGCACTATGGTGACCGAGCATGACCGGGGCAACTATACGCTCAGCACCAAGGTCGGCCGCGTCATGGTGCCGGATGAGACCGTGGGCCCGGAGGAGGATGCCTATATTGCGCCTTTGCCGTTCCGCCCGGTCTATGATTATTCCTATGACGGTATTCTCCGCTCCTTCGAGGCAAGCCAGCAGCGGCTGGGTATCCTGAAGCCGGATATTCTTTATGTGCATGATATCGGCTCCCATACCCATGGCGAAAAACACCAGCACTACTGGGAGCAGCTGACGACCGGCGGCGGGTTCCGCGCGCTCGGTAAGCTGCGCGAAGAAGGATCGACCGGGGCTGTCGGCCTCGGCGTCAACGAGTGGGAAATCATCAACGACGCCATGGATGTCTTCGATATCGACGTCGCCATGCTGGCCGGCCGTTATACGCTGCTCGAACAGCAGAGCCTTGCTTTCATGAACCGCTGCGCGGAAAGCGGCGTCGCCATCGTTGTAGCCGGTGCTTTCAACTCCGGCATTCTGGCTGGCAATCGCAAATTCAATTATGCCGATGCGCCTGCCGATATCCTCAAGCGTGTGGATGCGCTGCACAGTGTATGTGAGGAGCTGGGCGTCTCGTTGCAGGCCGCCGCACTTCAGTTTCCGCTCGCCCATGCGGCGTCAGTCACGGTTGTTTCAGGTGCGCGCAATGCGCAGCAGCTCGCTTCCAATATCGAATGGTTCGAGCAGTCCATCCCGGATGAATTCTGGTCCGAGCTGCAGAAGCGGGGCCTGATTGCCGAAGGTGCGCCCGTGCCCGGCGGAAAGGCCTGAGGCAATGCTCATCGACGCCCACCAGCATTTCTGGCTGATGAAGGATCGCGCCGGGCAATGGCCGCCGCCATCGCTGGCCGCCATTTACCGGGATTTTCTTCCGGCCGATCTGTCGCCATTGCTGGCGGCTGCCGGGGTTTCCGGTACGGTGCTGGTGCAGACGATGGAGACGGCTGCCGATACAGATTTCATGCTGGAGCTGGCGGAAAAGACCGATTTCATCAAGGGTGTGGTCGGCTGGCTGGACATGAAGTCCGCTGAAGCGGCGGCGGAAATTGCCCGCCGGGCGAAACATCCGGCCTTCAAGGGCGTGCGCCCCATGCTGCAGGGCATGGAAGATGTCGCCTGGATCGACGATCCGGCGCTGGATGCTGCCGTGGAAGCACTGGTGAAACACGATCTGGTGTTTGATGCGCTGGTCCTGCCGCCCAATCTACAGCATCTCCTCTCTTTTGCCCGCAGGCATCCGGACTTGCCGATCGTTATCGATCATGGCGCAAAGCCTCTGATTGCCACCGGTCACTATAATGATTGGCGGCGTGATATGGCGGCTCTCACGAGCCTTCCCAATGTCCATTGCAAGCTATCCGGCCTGCTGACCGAGCGCGGCGAACAGCGCCCGGAAGCGGTGCGGCCCTATGCCGAGACCATTCTCGACCTGTTTGGCGGCGAGCGCGTGATTTTCGGCAGTGACTGGCCGGTGCTGCGCCTCGCGGGTGATTATCAGGGCTGGCTGGATTTCTGCCGCGATATCGTGCCGGCGAAGGACCATGCGGCAGTTTTCGGCGGCAACGCCATTCGTTTTTACTCCCTTACTGACAGGTGATGCATGCTGGCGATTTTCTGTGACACTCCCGGTCAATTAACCGCCAAGGATCTGCCGAAACCCGTGCGCGGTGAAGGCGAAGTCCTGGTGCGTATTCGCCGCATCGGTGTTTGCGGCACCGACTTGCACATTTTTACCGGCAACCAGCCCTATCTCTCCTACCCGCGTATCATGGGCCACGAGCTCTCCGGCACGGTTGAGGAGGCGCCCGCTGGCAGCCACCTTTCCGCTGGCGATGTGGTGACCATCATTCCCTATATGTCCTGCGGAAAATGCAATGCCTGCCTGAAGGGCAAGAGCAATTGCTGCCGCAATATCGGTGTGCTCGGCGTCCATCGCGATGGCGGCATGGTGGAATATCTGAGCGTGCCGCAGCAATTCGTGCTGAAGGCGGAGGGGTTGAGTCTCGACCAGGCGGCCATGACGGAATTCCTGGCGATCGGCGCCCATGCGGTGCGTCGCGGTGCCGTCGAAAAAGGGCAGAAGGTTCTGATCGTCGGCGCCGGTCCGATCGGCATGGCGGTTGCAGTCTTCGCCGTTCTCGATGGCGGCGAAGTGACGATGATCGACGGTCGCACCGACCGGCTGGATTTCTGCAGGAAACATCTCGGTGTCGCCCATACGGTCGTCCTTGGCGAAGGCGACAAGGATCGTCTGTCCGACATCACCGGTGGCGATTTCTTCGATGCGGTCTTTGATGCGACCGGCAACCCGAAAGCCATGGAGCGCGGGTTTTCCTTCGTCGGCCACGGCGGTTCCTATGTTCTGGTGTCCATCGTTGCCAGCGATATCAGCTTCAACGACCCGGAATTTCACAAGCGTGAGACGACGCTGCTCGGCAGCCGCAACGCAACGCCGGAAGATTTCGAGCGCGTGCTTCGCGCCTTGCGCGAAGGGAAAGTGCCGGAGGCGCTGATCACCCATCGCATGACACTTGCTGATGTTCCCTCGAAGTTCGCCGGCCTGACCGATCCGAAAGCCGGGGTCATCAAGGGCATGGTGGAGGTCGCATGACGCCCGATACGCCCATCCTGCAATTTGGCACCAGCCGCTTTCTTCTCGCCCATGCGGATCTGTTCGTTTCGCAGGCCCTGGACAAGGGAGAGGCGCTGGGGCGCATCGCAATCGTTCAGACGACCGGCAATGCGGAGAGCTTGAAACGTGTTGCGGCGCTGAATAGCGGCGCACCCTACCCCGTGCGCATTCGCGGCATTCGCGATGGGCAGGAAGTGGACGAGGAGATTGAGGGCAAAGGCGTCGCGCGGGCTTTGACTGCCGCGACCGACTGGGCCGAGATACGCCGTCTCGCCTGCGTGGCCGAGGTCATTTTGTCCAACACGGGTGATCGCGGTTATGAGCTGGATTCGGCTGATGGACCCGGGCTTGCCGCCGATTTCACGATCGTGCCGAAAAGTTTTCCGGCGAAACTCTGCATGCTGCTGCTGGAGCGTTTTCAGCGCAATCCGGAAGCACCCGTCTCGATTTTCCCCTGCGAGCTCGTGCCGCGCAACGGCGAAAAGCTGAGCCAAGTCATTCGCCGGCTTGCGGATGAATGGCAATTGCCGGCGGGTTTTGCCTTCTATCTGAATGAGAAGTGCCGTTTCGCCAATAGTCTGGTGGATCGCATCGTCTCAGAGCCGATCGATCCGGTCGGCGCTGTGGCGGAACCCTATGCGCTCTGGGCGATCGAGAGACAGGAAGGTCTCGTCCTTCCCTGTACCCATCCCGCGGTGGTGCTGACCGACGATCTCGACCACTATGAAAAGCTCAAGCTGTTCCTGCTCAATCTCGGCCATTCCTATCTGGCGGAGCGCTGGGCGCAGGATGCACGCCCGAAGGACGAGACGGTGCGGCAGGCCATGGCCGATGAGGCTCTGGTGGCGGATCTGGAAGCGCTCTGGCGCGACGAGGTTCTGCCGGTCTTTGCGGCTGAAGGTATGGGAGACGAGGCGCAAACCTATATCGGCGTGTTGCGGGAGCGTTTGCGCAATCCCTTTCTCGCGCATCGCCTCGCCGATATCGCCGGCAACCATGACGAAAAGAAGCGCCGCCGCTTCGCGCCGGTCATCGCCGCCGCCGAGAGGCTGGAATTGAAGTTGCCGCAGTCGAAGCTGCGTGCGGCGCTTGCCACCATCAAGCAATAACGGAGTTTTTCATGCAGCGCATGGGCATGGTCATCGGCGTCAAGCCTGAGATGATCGCGGAATATAAAAGGCTGCACGCCGCTGTCTGGCCGGAGGTTCTGGCATTGATCAGCGAAAGCAACATTCGCAACTACACGATCTTCCTGCGCGAGCCGGAAAATCTGCTTTTCGGCTATTGGGAATATCACGGCAGCGATTTCAGCGCCGATATGGCGAAGATAGCCGCAAGCCCGAAGAACCAGGAGTGGTGGTCTTTCACCATTCCCTGCCAGCAACCGCTTGAAAGCCGCAAGGAAGGCGAGTGGTGGGCGATGATGGAAGAAACCTTCCACCTCGATTGAACGATTTTCTTTGACACTGACCGCGAGTAACCGGCCATGACCAAAATTACAGATCTGCGTGTTTTCGACCTGCGTTTCCCGACCTCCCAAAGCCTTGATGGTTCGGATGCGATGAACCCCGACCCGGATTATTCGGCGGCTTACGTCATTCTCGACACCGACGAGCCGGGCCTGAAGGGCCATGGCCTGACCTTCACCATCGGCCGTGGCAATGACATTTGCTGCATGGCCATCGAAGCGATGCGCCATCTGGTCGTCGGCACCGATCTTACCACCGTTACGGAAAATCCCGGCAAATATTGGCGGCACCTGACGAGCGACAGCCAGCTGCGCTGGATCGGCCCGGACAAGGGCGCGATGCATCTCGCCACCGGCGCTGTCGTCAATGCAGTGTGGGATCTGCTGGCCAAGAAGGCCGGCAAGCCGGTGTGGCAGCTTGTCGCCGATATGAGCCCGGAAGAAATCGCTGATATCGTCGATTATCGTTACCTGACCGACGTACTGACCCGCGACGATGCGCTGGCGATCCTCAGGAAGGCCGAGGCCGGCAAGAAGGAGCGCATCGAGACGCTGAAGAACGAAGGTTATGCCTGCTATACGACGTCGGCCGGCTGGCTGGGTTATGACGATGCCAAGCTGCGCCGCCTTTGCCAGGAGGCGATCGACGCCGGTTTCAACCATGTGAAGATGAAGGTCGGCCGCGATCTGGAAGACGATATCCGTCGTCTCACCATCGCTCGTGAGGTGATCGGCCCAGACCGTTACCTGATGATCGACGCCAACCAGGTATGGGAAGTGGATCAGGCGATCGACTGGGTAAAGAAGCTTGCCTTCGCCAAGCCCTTCTTCATCGAAGAGCCGACCAGCCCGGATGATGTCGCCGGCCATCGCAAGATCCGCGCCGCCATCGGTTCGGTGAAGGTGGCGACCGGGGAAATGTGCCAGAACCGCATCATGTTCAAGCAGTTCATCGCCGAAGGCGCGATCGATGTCGTACAGATCGACAGCTGCCGTATGGGCGGCCTGAACGAGGTGCTGGCGGTTCTGCTGATTGCCGCCAAATACAATCTGCCGGTCTGGCCGCATGCGGGTGGCGTCGGCCTTTGCGAATATGTGCAGCACCTCTCGATGATCGACTATCTCGTGGTGTCGGGCACCAAGGAAGGCCGCGTGATCGAATATGTCGACCATCTGCATGAGCACTTCATCGAGCCCTGCGATATCCGCAACGCCGCTTACATGCCGCCGAAACTGCCGGGCTTCTCCATCGAAATGAAGCCGGAGTCGATCGAGACCTACACTTTCGAGGAGTGATCGAAAGATTGCAGCGCCTCCTCGAGGCGCTGCCACTCCGCTTCGCTGCCGGGAAGGCCGAAACGTATGTCGTTCGGCCTTTCGTCAAAGATGCGCACCAGAATGCCGCGACGGCCGAGATGGTCGAACAGTGCTCTGGCGCGCTCGTCCCGCACCAGCGTGAACAGAAACGTGCCGCCGGCGATTTTCAGCTCTGTCTTTTCCAGCAGTTCGTTTATGCGGCTTGCTTCCTCCGCAAGCCGCAGACGCATGGATGATTGCCACTCCCTGTCTGCCAGGGCTTCGGTCGCAATATATAGCGCTGGGCCGGAAACCGCCCAGGGGCCAAGCCTTGCTTCCAGTTCGGCAGCGATGTCGGGATGCGCAATTGCGAAACCCAAACGCACGCCCGCCATGCCGTAAAATTTTCCGAAGGATCGCAGGACCACCAGCGCGTCGCCATTTGTCGCATCCGCAAGGCTTTTGGCACCGCCCGTTTCGATGAAGGCTTCATCCACGACGAGCAGGCCGCCTTTGCGACCTATCGCTCCGGCGAGCGCGAGTAAAGCTTCGCGGTCCGCGATGCGACCATCGGGATTGTTGGGATTGACCACCACCGCATAGCCATAAGCCGACAGGTTGTTAATGTTTTCCACCTCGGTGACGGTAAGCCCCGCCATGCGGGCGGTGCGGGCATGTTCCGCATAGGCGGGTGAAAGCACGGCACCGCTTTGGGCGCCACGATTGATGGCGATCTGCGCCAGCAGAGGCATCAGCATCTGGGTGCCGGGAGAGAGCGTAACGTGCTGCGCGGAAGGCGCGCCGAAATGGGCTGCCGCCAGCTGTTTCAGTTCCTCGGCAGCGCCGGGTTCCGGCAGGCGGGCGAATGCGCTGGCAGGAATGGGCGAATGCGGATAGGAGTGCGGGTTGATCCCGGTCGAAAGGTCGATCCACGGTTCAGGCGCCTCCGGAAACATCAGGCGCGCCTTGCCGAGATTGCCGCCGTGACGGATCGCAGCCTGCGGCTTTTCTGGTACTGTCTCGCCCATGTTCTTTGCTCTCGCTTTCCTGTCGCTCGTGATCGAACGCCTGACCGGCTATCCGGACTGGCTGTTCAAACGCATCGGCCACCCCGTCACCTGGATCGGTTCGCTTATCGCGCTCACGGACAAAAAATGGAACCGGGAGAGCGCGTCATTTTTTCAGCGTAAGGCCGCAGGTGTTGCGGCGCTGGTTGTTTTTGTCGGGCTGACGGTGATCCTTGCGTGGTTTGCGCAATCGGTTCTGCTTGTCCTGCCCTTCGGTCTGCTGGCCGTGGCGATACTCGGCGCTTCGCTTCCGGCGCAGAAAAGTCTGGAACAGCATGTGGAGGCTGTCGCCACGGCTCTGGAGCGCGAGGGCGTGGAAGGCGGTCGCAAGGCGGTGTCGATGATCGTCGGGCGCGATCCGCAAAAGCTGGATGAGGCGGCGATCTGCCGGGCGGCGATCGAAAGCCTCGCCGAGAATTTCTCCGATGGCATTGTCGCCCCTGCCTTCTGGCTCGGACTTCTGGGCCTGCCGGGCGGTGCGGCTTATAAGGCGATCAATACGGCCGACAGCATGATCGGCCATCGTTCGCCGCGCCATGAGGCCTTTGGCTGGGCCTCGGCCCGGCTGGATGATCTCGTCAATCTGCCGGCTTCAAGGCTGAGCGGCAGCCTCTTTGTGGTCGCCGCATTTTTTGTCGAGGGCGCGTCGCCAAAAGCGGCCATTGTTGCGATCCGTCGCGATGCCCGCCACCACCGCTCCCCCAATGCCGGCTGGCCGGAGGCGGCGCTGGCCGGCGCCCTCGGTTTTGCACTTGCCGGGCCGCGTTCCTATGGCGGACAAATGATCGAGGCGCGTTTCATGGGCGAAGGCGGAAGGTCGGCGCTGGTTGCCGGTGATATTCGCAAGGCCTTGCGGCTGGCGCGGATCGCGGACCTGTTGCTGATCGGCCTGTTCGGGCTTCTGGCGATCCTTATCGCGCTATAGCAAGCAGCCTGTCGAGATCGAGGTGCTGCTCCATATGCGCAGCCAGACGGTCGAGAACCGCATCCACCTGCGCGTCATAGTTCAGATCCGTATCTTGCCCGCCGAGACGCTCCAGCCATGCGCCGCGCTGACGGTCATCCGCGAAAAGGCCGTGAATATAGGTGCCAAAGACGCGACCATCGGGCGAGATGGTACCATCGTCATGCCCGTCGATCGTCGAAAACGCCAGATTACCCGCCGTTCCCGTGGTTTCACCGACATGCATTTCGTAGCCGGATAAACCAACACCATCAAAACTTGCGCCCTGAACGGAAACGAGCCGTTTGTCACCCGTCAAAACCGTGTCGACATCCAGCAGGCCGAGCCCGTCGGCAGTCGCCGGCGGCCCTTCGATGCCGTCAGGATCGGCAACGGTTTTTCCAAGCATCTGGTATCCGCCGCAAAGGCCGAGAACGTAGCCGCCGCGCCTTAAATGCGCTTTTATATCGATGTCCAGACCCGCATCTTGCAGCACGGCGAGATCGGCAATGGTGGATTTCGAGCCGCACAGCAAAACAAGCCGGCAATCGGCGGGGATCGTCTCACCCGGCCGCACGCGGATCAGTTCCACATCCGGTTCCATGTCGAGGGGATCGAGATCGTCGAAATTGGAAATATGCGGCAGGATTGGTACGGCGATACGGATTTTTGCGCCGGGTTTCCGTTGGGCCGGGCCGGAAAGCCCCAGCGCATCTTCCGCCGGCAGTTTCGCGGCATCGGGAAAATGCGGCAGAAGCCCTATGGAGGCCCAATCGGTCTTTTCCGCAATCATCCGCATACCATCGGAAAACAGCGCCGGATCGCCGCGAAAGCGGTTGACGATAAAACCTTCGATCATCGCCGCATCATCGGCGTCGAGCACTGCCCTGGTGCCGACGAGGCTGGCGATGACGCCGCCACGATCGATATCGCCGATCAGGATCACCGGCGCATCGGCTGCCCGGGCAAAACCCATATTGGCAATGTCATTGGCGCGCAGGTTGATTTCCGATGCGCTGCCTGCCCCTTCCACCAGCACCAGATCGGCCTGTTGTTTCAGGTGCTCGAAGCTTTCCAGCACGCGCGGCATCAGCCCGGCCTTCATGTGCTGATAGTCAGCCGCCTTGGCATTACCGACGATCTTGCCCTGCACCACCACCTGTGCGCCGGTTTCGCTCTGCGGCTTCAGGAGCACCGGGTTCATGTGTACGGAAAGCGGCACGCCCGCTGCCCGCGCCTGCAGTGCCTGCGCGCGGCCGATCTCGCCGCCATCGGCGGTGACAGCGGCATTGTTCGACATGTTCTGTGGCTTGAACGGCATGACGGAGAGGCCGCGCCGGGTGAATGCGCGGGCAAGGCCGGCCACCATCAGCGATTTGCCGACATCGGAGCCGGTTCCCTGAAACATCAGCACTCGGGCTGCCATATCAGAATTCTATCCCGGCCTGAGCCTTCACGCCCGCCTTGAAATGATGTTTCACCAACGTCATTTCCGTCACCATGTCGGCGGCGTCGATCAGCGGCTGCTTGGCGTTGCGGCCGGTGACGATGACATGCAGATCGGGCCTGCGGTTGGAAAGCGTTGCGACGACCTCTTCCAGCGGCAGGTAATCGTAGCGCAGCGCGATGTTCAGCTCGTCAAGGATCAGCAGGCCGATGGTTTCGTCGGCCATCAGGGTTTTGGCCTCTTCCCAGGCCTTCGTTGCTGCCGCTACATCACGCTTCAGATCCTGCGTGTCCCAGGTGAACCCTTCCCCCATGGTACGCCAGACGACCTTGTCGCCAAAGAGTGTCAGGGCCTGCTGTTCTCCCGTCGACCATGCACCCTTGATGAATTGCACGACGCCCACCCGCCGCCCGGTGCCGAGCATGCGCAATGCGAGGCCGAAAGCGGCCGTGGACTTGCCCTTGCCGGGGCCTGTATTGATCATCAGCAGGCCTTTTTCGATTGTCTTTTCCGCAACCTCGGCATCCTGCACCGTCTTGCGGTTGACCATTTTCTGCCGGTGGCGTTCGGCTTCGCTGTCGCTGATGTCGCGGGTCATCGCCTTTTCCTTCTCATCCAGAGGTGCGGGACCTTATGCCCCCTGCCATTCGGAGCGGCGACTATACTCAATTTGCCGCACCCGGCAATGTGCTGGGAAGGGGCGTGCGGCATTGACCCTCACACCCGTTCAGCCTAAGGGTAAGGGACTGACGGTCTTTTCCCGGCAACGGGAAAAGCTAAGAGGGAACACGGTTCCACCCCGATAACGGGTCATTCCGTGGCTGCCCCCGCAACTGTAAGCGGTAAGCCCGCACCGTAAAGCCACTGGACCTTTGTGATCGGTTCGGGAAGGCGGTGTCTGGGTGTTGATCGAGCCGCAAGCCAGGAGACCTGCCGTTTCAGGAAAAAACGTCTGCCGGGCGGGGTGCTCCGGTCAGTCGGTCAGATCGAACAGCCGGTTTGCGCCTGTCCGCACACCGTTTTCGATATCCGCACCCCGATGAATTTTAACTTGGCGCGGGAACGGGACGGTTTGGATATTTCAGCGACATCTTCATGTGCAAACGCGAACGTGCAGGGCGAAACGACGCCCGGCGTGACCGTCTTCGTTTGCCGCAGCTGTCGCGATGACGCTGATCCCACTGCCGAACCGCGCCCCGGTTCGCGTCTTGCCGATGCCGTCATCGCAAAGGCGGAGGAGACCGGCATTGCCGTTCGTTCCGTCAATTGCCTTGCCAATTGCAAGCGGGGCCTCAGCGCTGTGCTGCGCAGCGCCGGTGGCTGGTCTTATGTGTTTGGCGGGCTGACGCCCGGTGATGCGGAAGACCTGCTGACGGGCGCGCGACTGCTTTCTGCCGCATCCGATGGCCTGATGCCCTGGCGCGGCCGCCCCGAACCCTTAAAGCGCGGCATGGTGGCGCGCATTCCCCCATTCGATTTTACCGAGGAGAGATCATGAGCACCCTTCTGGACCGCGTTCCCTGCACCATCGTCACCGGCTTTCTGGGGGCCGGAAAAACCACGCTGCTGCGCGGCCTTCTCGAAAAGCTGGATGGCAAGCGGCTCGCCATCATCGTCAATGAATTTGGCGATATCGGCATCGACGGCGAAATTCTGAAAGGCTGCGGCATTGAAAGCTGCCCGGAGGAAAACATCGTCGAGTTGGCCAATGGCTGCATCTGCTGCACGGTGGCGGATGATTTCCAGCCCGCCATCGAACAGATCCTCAGCCGTCAGCCGAAGGTGGAGCATATCCTCATCGAGACTTCCGGTCTTGCCCTGCCGAAGCCCCTGGTGCAGGCCTTCCAGTGGCCCGCCATCAAGAGCCGCGTGACTGTTGATGCCGTGGTCGCCGTGGTGGATGGTGCGGCGCTGGCCGAAGGTCAGGTTGCCCACGACATGGAAGGGCTTGCTGCCCAGCGCGCCAATGATGAGGCACTTGATCATGACGATCCGGTCGAAGAGGTCTTCGAGGATCAGGTCGCCTGCGCCGATCTCATCGTGCTCACCAAGGCCGATCTTCTGGATGATGCCGGCCTCGACAAGGCCAGGGCGCATATCCTCGAACATCTGCCGAAGGCGGCGAAGATCGTTGTCGCTTCGAATGGCGCCATCGATCCGGCGGTGCTGATCGGCCTCGGCCTTGCGGTGGAGGAGGATATTGAAAACCGCCGCACCCATCATGATGTCGAACTCGACCATGAACATGATGATTTCGACAGCTTCGTCATCGACCTGCCGGCCGTTACCGATCCGGAGGCACTGGCGGCCCGTATCGCCGAGACGGCCGCTGCCGAAAATGTGCTGCGTATCAAGGGCTTCATCGAAGTCGCCGCCAAGCCCATGCGTCTGCAGGTGCAGGCTGTCGGCAGCCGCGTCAACCACTATTACGACCGCCCCTGGGCGGCGGGTGAAGAGCGCCGCAGCCGCCTCGTCGTCATCGGTGAAAAGGGTATCAACCGCGAAAAGATCGAACAGATGCTGGCCGCCTGACATAAGCCAATTGCGCATTGTCCGGACGCAAAACCGCGACGTACTTTTACTGGAAATGCCTTAGATGCATATTCTCGCCACCACATCCTCGTCTCTGGACGACCTGATCGAGCCGGTTGATCTCAACCAGCCCCGCTCGGATGTGGTGGTGCTGTCTTTTTCGGCAAGCGATCTTGCCGGGCTTGAGCGGGCGTGGCGGCAGGCGGGAGATAAGCTCCCTTCCCTCTCCGCCGCGAACCTGTCCGAGCTTCGGCACCCGATGTCGGTTGATCTCTGGATCGAAAAAACGGCGGAACATGCCCGTGTTATCCTTATCCGGATTCTTGGCGGCGCGGAACGCTGGCGATATGGGGTCGATCAGCTGGCCATTCTGGCGCGCAGGCGGGGCATCAAGCTTCTGCTTTTGCCGGGGGAGTGCAGCGAAAGGGACGAAAAGCTCGAGGCGGCCTCTACGGTCGACAAGCCGACGCTGACCTCCGTTCTCTCCTTCTTCCGCGAAGGCGGAGGGGAGAATATGGGCCGTCTGGCCGCGGGCCTGGCTGTTCTGGCGGGTGGCGGGGAATGGCCGGATATAAAGGCCGGACCCCTGCCGAAAGCCGGCTTTTATCGGCCGGATCTGGGTGTCGTGGGGCAGGAAGAGGCTTGTGCCGGGTTTCCTGCCGGTGCGTCTGTTCTGCCCATTCTCTTTTACCGCTCCATGCTTCTGGCGGAAGATGCAGCACCCGTCGATGCGCTGTTTCAGGCGCTCTCTGTGCGTGGGTTTGCGCCCCTGCCGATTTTTGTCAGCGGGTTGAAGGATGGGGAAGCGATCCGTTTCCTCGAAACCGTGCTGCCGGCTCTTCAGCCTGCCGCCATCATCGCCGCCACGGCTTTTGCCAGCCAGACGAATGATAGAGGCGAGACACTGTTTGATCGCCTCCGCGTTCCCGTTTTCCAGGTGGTGATGGCAACCACCCGGCGCGACGGCTGGGCGGAAAATGCGCGCGGGCTCAATCCGTCCGATCTTGCCATGCATGTCGTCTTGCCCGAACTGGACGGACGGATTCTTGCAGGGACGATTTCGTTCAAACAGGCACGGACGGATGGCGGCGTCAGCCTTCTGAATGTGCCCGAGGCGGATCGTGTCGAGCAGGTGGCGAACCGCATCGCGGCCTTTCTGCGAATGAAATCTGCGCCACCTCGGGATCGCCGCATCATCATCCTGATGCCGGGTTATCCCGGTGCCGCGCCGGGGCGCACCGGTTATGCTGTTGGTCTTGATGTGCCGCAAAGCGTGCTCGAAATGCTGCGCGATCTCGCCGATGCCGGTTATGCGGTGGAGGAGATTCCCGAAACAGCGCGGGCGCTGCTCGATCGTATCGAGAGCCAGAATGCGACAGTCGATCTTTCCGACTATCGGGATTTTCTTGCAGCCTTGCCGGCGGCGGCTGCCACCGCCGTGCATGCGACGTGGGGAGCCGCGGAACAGGACGAAGCTTTCGCCGATGGCGCTTTCCATTTCCGCGTTGCCCGCTTCGGCCAGGTCTTCGTAGCGCTCGCGCCGGATCGGGGACGAAACGAGGATCGGCGGGTGGATTATCACGACCCCGCCCTGCCGCCACGCCACGCGCTGGTCGCCTTCGGCGCATGGATGCAGCGTGTGGCAGCGGCGCATGCCATCGTGCATGTTGGCGCGCATGGCACGCTGGAATGGTTGCCGGGCAAGACGGTTGCGCTTTCCCGCGATTGTTTCCCGGAAATCGTCACCGGCCCGCTGCCGGTCGTCTATCCTTTCATTGTCTCCAATCCCGGTGAGGCGGCGGTTGCCAAGCGGCGCATCGCCGCCGTCACCATCGGCCATGTGCCTCCGGTGCTTGTCAATGCCGGGCTTTCGCCGGAACAGTCGGCGCTGGAACAGCTGGTCGATGAATATGCGCAGGCGGATGGCCTTGATCGCCGCCGTCGCGACCGGCTGGCGAAGCTGATTGTCGAAAAGGCGCTGGAAACCGGGCTGGCGGCGGAGGCGGGCGTGGGCGTGAAGGATGACGCCGATACGGCCCTCTCGCGCATCGACGCCTTTCTTTGCGACCTCAAGGATTTCGCCATCAAGGACGGCCAGCATGTTTTCGGCCGCTCCCCCGAAGCTGAGGCCGATCCTCTCCGGCTTCAGAGCGCCAAGGCCGAGAAGTCCGCGCTGCTCGCGGCGCTCGATGGCCGGCGCATCGCCCCCGGCCCTTCCGGCGCGCCGGCGCGAGGGCGTCTCGATGTCCTGCCCACCGGCCGCAACCTTTATGCCGCTGATCCCCGCACCATGCCGACGCCAACCGCGTTCGAGCTCGGCCGCATGGCGGGCGAAGAAGTGCTTCGGCATCATCTGCAATCCCATGGAGACTGGCCGAAACATCTGGTGTTCGATCTCTGGGGCAGCGCCAGCCTTCGCAATGGCGGTGAGGATGTGGCGCAGGCGCTGCATCTGATGGGGGCGAGGCCGATCCATGATCCTGCTACCGGTCGCGTCACCGGCATCGAGGTTCTGCCGCCGGCGAGCCTCGGGCGGCCGAGGGTCGATGTGACGTTTCGCATTTCCGGCCTGTTCCGCGACATGTTCCCGGCGCTGATTGCGCTTCTCGATGCTGCCGCTAAGGCGGTTGCACGGCGGGATGAAGCGCCGGGCGACAATCCGCTGGCGGAAGAGGCGGCAGCGCTTGGGCATATCCCTGCCCGCATCTTCGGTTCTGCGCCGGGCACCTATGGCGCCGGTATCGAGGAAAAGCTTGCCAGTGGTGCGTGGGATGAACGCGAGGAGCTGGGGCAGGCGTATCTCGATGCGGCGAACCATGCCTTTGGCGGCGCCGATGGGCTTGAGATCTTCAAGGACGCCGGCTTTACGGAACTGGTGCGTCGGGCCGATCTTCTGGTTCATACCGGCGACGATCCCGGTCGTGATCTTCTCGACGGTTCTTCCGATGTCGCCTTCATCGGCGGTTTTTCCGCTGCGAAGGCAGCACTTGGCGGCGTCGCCGATATCGTTGCGCTGGATACGACCGATCCGGCACGCCCGCGTGCAAGGTCGATGACGCAGGCGCTGACGCGGGTGGTGCGCGCACGTGCCGTCAATCCGCGTTTCATTGCCGGCCAGATGCGGCACGGCCCACGCGGGGCGGCGGAATTTGCAGAAACGGTGGACCGGCTGGTTGGGTTTGCCGAAACGACCCATGCGGTGTCCTCCTCGCTGATCGAGGCGCTTTACGATGCCTATTTCGGCAATGAGGAAGTGCGCGATTTTATCCTGCGGGAAAATCCGAAGGCAGCCGAGGTGATGGCCATGCGCTTTTTATCCGCTCGCCGCCGCGGCCTCTGGCACAGCCGCCGTAATGCGGTGGATGCGGAGCTTGAAATGCTGATCCTGCCCCGATCCGAAAGGGTGGGTGCATGATGGTGGCCGCTGCCGATCCCGTTCAGCCGTTTGGCCGCCGTGGCCTTTGTCCGGCCTTGTCCGCCCCCATGCAGACCGGCGACGGTTTTTTGTCGCGGGTCGCGTTCGAGGCGGATATCTCGCCCCGTGCGATGGTGACGCTTTGTGGTCTCGCCGAGCGCCATGGCAATGGGTTGATCGACATTACCGCGCGCGGCAGCCTTCAATTTCGTGGCCTGACGCCGCAAAGCGCCTGCGCTCTGGAAAAAGATGTTCTGGCGCTTGATCTGCCGCTACGCGAAGGGCTTGCGGTCGAAACTTCACCCCTTGTCGGCCGGGATGATGCGGAAATCGCGGATGGTCGTTTTATCGCCGAGGAGATTCGAAAAGGGGCTGACGCCCTGGCGCTGCATGACAAACTCGCGGCCAAAACCTCTGTCGTCATTGATGGTGGCGGACACCTCTCCATGGGCGACTTGCTGGCCGATATTCGTTTGAAAGCGATCCGGCTGGAAGGTAGAACCTTCTGGCAATTGCTTGTTGGCGGGCCGGAAAGCAAGGCGTTAAATGCGGGATTGGTTGAGCCGGTTGCGGCGGCCGGTGTGGTCCTGTCGCTTCTTGTTTTTCTGGCTGAAAAGGGATCTCTTGCCCGTGGTCGCGATCTGGATCAGCAGACCGTGAAGGCGGTTTGCGGTGAGCGCCTGCTGGATCGGGTAAGTGAGGGCAAAGCCCAGACACCTTTTTCACCCTTGGGCATGATGAAGACGGAAGAGGGCCGCTTCGCCGTTGGTATCGCGCCTGCTTTCGGACAGGTTCGAGGTGCCGACTTGGCGCATCTCTGTAAGCGGGCCGATACGCTTGGTATCAAGGCCCTGCGGCCATCACCAAACCATAGCCTGCTATTTTTTGGGTCGTCGTCGGCCTGTGAGGCTTTGCTTAAGACCGCGGGGGCATCCGGCTTCGTCGCGACTGCTGGTGATGCGCGGTCCTCCATCGCGGTCTGTCCCGGCGCGCCGGGCTGTGCCTCGGCTTTTCTTCTCACACACGAACTGGCGGCTTTTGCTGCCGAAGAATGTGCCACGTTGCTCGATGGTTCCTTCACGCTGCATATTTCCGGCTGCGGCAAGGGCTGTGCGCATCCCGCCCCCTCGTTTTTGACTCTCTCGGGCACTTCGGATGGCCTGGCATTCTCTATTTCCGGTCGCGCCGGTGACCCGCCAGTCGGGATTTTGCCCTTTGAGCAACAGAAGGCTGCGCTTTCGCGGCTTGCCCGTCTCTACGAAAAAGAACATAAGCCCGGTGAAAACGCCGCCGACCTTCTTGCCCGTCTGGGCCGGGAGGAAATCGGTGCGGCGCTTCGACAGGATAACCAATGACCGACTATGATTATATTCGCGATGGCAATGCGATCTATGAGCGCTCTTTCGCCATTATTCGCGAAGAAGCGGATTTATCCGCCTTTACCGCAGAGCAGGCGGATATCGCCATTCGCATGATCCATGCCTGCGGGCAGGTAGAGGCGGCAGGCCATTTCCGCTTCTCGCCGGATTTCGTTTCGGCGGCGCGCGGCGCCTTGCTCGCCGGCAAACCCGTTCTGTGTGATGCCCAAATGGTTGCCCATGGCGTGACGCACGCAAGGCTTCCGGCTGATAACGCTGTCATCTGCACGCTTCGCGATCCACGCACGCCGGAACTTGCGAAAAACATTGGCAACACCCGATCCGCTGCCGCGCTCGATCTCTGGGCGGATCATCTGGAAGGTGCGCTGGTCGCTATCGGCAACGCGCCGACGGCGCTGTTTTATCTGCTGGAAATGCTGGAAAAAGGCGCCCCACGCCCGGCCGCCATCATCGGCATGCCGGTCGGTTTTGTCGGTGCGGCGGAATCGAAGGATGCGCTGGAGGCGAGTGCGCTCGGCATTCCCTATGCCATCGTCAAGGGACGTTTGGGTGGCTCGGCCATGACGGCAGCGGCCATCAACGCGGTTGCGAGGGCTGGCCTGTGAGTGCTGCTCTTTTTGAACAGGCCAAGGGTAAACTCGTCGGCGTTGGCACCGGTCCCGGTGATCCGGAACTTCTGACGCTGAAAGCCGTGCGCGCCATCGAAAATGCCGATGTTCTCGCCTTTTTCTGCAAGAAGGGCAGCACCGGCAATGGCCGTGGCATTGTCGAAGCCTTTATTCGTCCCGGCACGCTGGAAATGCCGCTGGTCTATCCCGTCACCGTCGAAAGCGACAAGAACGGCGAGGATTATCGCGGTGCGATTGCCGCGTTCTTTGATCAGTCGGCGAAGGACATTGCCGTGCATCTCGATGCCGGACGCACTGTGGCCGTACTGTCTGAAGGTGATCCGCTGTTTTACGGCTCCTATATGCACCTCCATCTGAGGCTTGCGCCGTCCTATGAGGCGGAAGTCGTCGCCGGCATCACAGCCATGTCCGGCTGCTGGTCTATGGCCGGCCTGCCGCTGGTGCAGGGCGATGATATTCTGAGCGTGCTTCCCGGCACGCTGGCAGAAGATGTGCTCGCGGAGCGGCTTTCCGGCACGGACGGTGCCGTGATCATGAAGGTCGGCCGCAATCTGCCAAAAATCCGCCGTGCGCTGGAAGTGGCCGGCAAGCTCGAAGAGGCGCTTTATGTCGAGCGCGGCACCATGGCAAACAGTCATGCCGTGCGGCTCATTGAACGTGATGCCTCGCCCGCGCCCTATTTTTCGCTGGTTCTGGTGCCGGGCTGGAAAACCAGACCTTCCGGGGGCGAAGCGCCATGACCGGCAAACTCGTCGTTGTCGGGCTTGGTCCCGGCAATCTGGATCAGGTGACGCCTGAGGCACTCGCTGCCGTTGAGGCTTCGGAAGACTTTTTCGGCTATATTCCCTATCTCGATCGTCTGTCGCTTGGCGCTCACCAGCGGCGCCACGCTTCTGACAATCGTGAGGAAATCTCCCGTGCCGAACAGGCACTCACGCTTGCGGCCGAAGGTGGCAAGGTCTGCGTGGTTTCTGGCGGCGATCCCGGTGTTTTCGCCATGGCGGCAGCCATCTGCGAGGCGATTGAAAACGGGCCTTCCGAATGGCGCGACATTGATTTTTCCGTCGTGCCGGGTGTGACCGCCATGCTGGCCGTAGCCGCTAAAGCCGGTGCGCCGCTCGGCCATGATTTCTGTGCTATTTCGCTTTCGGACAATCTCAAGCCCTGGGGCATCATCGAAAAACGGCTGATTGCGGCGGCCGAAGCCGGATTCGTGATGGCCTTCTACAATCCCGTCAGCAAGGCGCGGCCGCACCAGCTTGGTACTGCCTTTGATCTGTTGCGCAAACATTTGCCCGGCCCGGTGCCGGTGATCTTCGGTCGCGCCGCAGGCCGGGCGGACGAGCGCATTCGGGTCGTGCCGCTCTCGGAGGCGTCGAGCGACATGGCCGACATGGCCACCTGCATCATTGTCGGTTCGGTGGAGACCCGCCTGATCGCGCGTTCCGGCAAGGAACCGATCGTTTATTCTCCACGGTTTTCGAAAAGGGAAAGCTGATGGCGTATGGCGGTGAGCGCACTGGCGATATCCGGCACGGTCACATTATTCGCGGGCGTATCGTTCAACTGTTGCGGCCGTTCGATCATGATGACCGGCAGGCCAAGCCGTCTTGCCGCTTCGATCTTGCCGTAACTGGCGCTGCCGCCCGAGTTTTTCGATATCACCACCTCGATGTGGTTTTCCTCCAGCATGCCGATTTCATCTTCCGTCAGGAAAGGACCGCGGGCAGTGATGTAACGCGCATCCGGCGCCTTCAGCGGCGGTTCGACCGGGTCGACGCTGCGGATGAGGTAGCTATGCTGGGGCGCGGCTTCGAAAGGAAGAAGCTCCTGCCGTCCGAGGGCCAGAAACACGCGTCTGCCTTCGCTGCCGAGCGCGGCAACGGCCTGACCGATGGTATGGACGCTCTGCCATGTATCACCCGGCAGACGCGGCCAGACGGGACGCGAAAGAACGATCAGTGGAATGTCAGCAAGCCTTGCCGCCTCGACGGCATTGGCGGAAATTCTGGCCGCATAGGGATGAGTGGCATCCACCAGAATATCGAAACCCTCTGTGCGGATGAAATTCGCCAGCCCCGTCGCGCCGCCAAATCCGCCGCTGCGCATCGGCACGGGCTGTTCCACCGGCGAGAGCGTGCGCCCGGCCATGGACAGCAGAATTCGGTAGCCGGAGTCCTCGGCCAGCTGGCCGGCCAGAATGCGGGCATCCGCCGTGCCGCCGAGGATGAGTATGGAGCGTGTCATGACGTCTGAATATTCCGGAACGGCAAAGGCTTCCACTGAAAAGAACGAAAAGCCGTGGCTTTCCGTCGTCGGTATCGGCGAGGATGGGCTTAAGGGGCTGGGTGAAAACGCGCTCCGCGCCATAGAGGCGGCCGAGGTGGTTTTCGGCGGCAAACGCCATCTGGAACTGGCGGCACCGGCCATTCGCGGCGAAGCCCGCGCCTGGCCGGTGCCGTTCGATGTGGAAATGAGCGATGTTCTCGCGTTGCGCGGCCGCCGGGTGTGTGTGCTGGCCTCGGGCGATCCGTTCTTTTATGGCGTCGGGGTCACGCTTCTGCGGCGGATTCTTGCGGAGGAAACGGTCTGTTATCCCTCGCCTTCCGCCTTTTCGCTGGCCGCGGCTCGGCTCGGCTGGGCCCTGCAATCGGCTGAATGCGTTTCGCTGCATGGTCGCCCCATCGATCTGTTGCGGCCACATCTGCATCATGGCGCGCGGATCATCGCGCTGACCTCCGATGAGCGCGACCCGGCCTTGATTGCGCGGCTGCTGTCCGAGTCCGGCTTCGGCCGTTCGGAATTCGTCCTGCTTGAAGCATTGGGGGGCGACCGGGAAGAGCGGCGGCAGGTCCGGGCAGCTGATTTTGGCTTTAAAGATATTGATCCGCTGAACGTCGTGGCGATCGAAGTCGTGGCGGATGAGGGCGCACGTGTCCTGCCGTTTACTCATGGGCTTGATGACGGCCTGTTCGAACATGACGGGCAGATCACCAAGCGTGAAATCCGCGCCGTCACGCTCTCCTCACTCGCCCCCCGCCGGGGAGAGCTGCTGTGGGATATTGGTGCGGGCTCCGGCTCGATTGGCATCGAATGGATGTTATCGCACCCTTCGCTGCGCGCCATCGCCATCGAGCAGCATCCGGAAAGGGCAGAGCGGATCGCCCGCAATGCCGATGCTTTCGGTGTCCCAGGGCTCGAGGTCATGATCGGCAGGGCACCGGCGGCTTTTGAAGGCTTGTCTCCGCCGGATGCGATTTTTATCGGGGGCGGTGGCAGTGAGACGGGCGTGCTGGACGCCGCCATGGACGCCCTGAAACCGGGCGGGCGGCTGGTGGCCAATGCGGTGACGCTGGAAATGGAGGCGGTGTTACTGGCTACCCATGCGAAATTCGGCGGTTCGATGATCCGGCTGGAAGTCTCGCGGGCTGCTGCTGTCGGTTCCATGTCCGGCTGGCGTCCGGCCATGCCGGTAACACAATGGAACTGGGTCAAGCCATGGTGACCGTGGCCGGTATAGGCTGCCGCAAAGGTGCCGCCTCGGATGCGATTATCGCGGCTGTGCGGGCTGCTGAGCGTGCCTTTGGCATGACGGTCGACCATCTGGCGACTGCGCCGCTCAAGGCCGAGGAGGCCGGTCTTGTGGCGGCGGCGAAGGGTCTGTCTCTGCCGCTTGAAATCGTAGCGCAGGAACGGCTCGAAGCGGTTGCCGCCGAGACAATGACATTTTCACAGGCCAGCCTCGATCACGCTGGTTCGCCAAGCGTCAGCGAAGCAGCGGCGCTTGCGGCGGCTGGGGCAAGTGCAAGGCTGGTTGCGCCACGCCTTGTGGTTGGTGAGGTAACTGTGGCTATCGCAACGACGATCGCCGCGCCGCGTGGTAGCTGCAGCGCCATCGAATACGGAGAACAAGAATGACGGTTCATTTCATCGGCGCCGGTCCGGGTGCTGCCGATCTCATCACGGTGCGCGGGCGCGATCTTATCGCGGCCTGCCCGGTCTGCCTTTACGCCGGTTCGCTGGTTCCGAAGGCCTTGATCGATTATTGCCCGCCGGGCGCGCGCATTGTCGATACGGCAGCACTTTCGCTCGACGAGATCGAGGCGGAGTTCGTGGCGGCCGCCAAGGCCGGCAAGGATGTGGCGCGGTTGCATTCCGGCGATCTTTCGGTCTGGAGCGCCATGGGTGAGCAGATCCGCCGGCTGGAGCGCCTGGGTCTCGCTTATACCGTAACCCCCGGTGTGCCCTCCTTCGCCGCCGCCGCTGCCACCCTGCAGCGGGAGCTGACGGTGCCGGAAGTGGCCCAGAGCCTGGTGCTGACCCGTATTTCCGGCCGCGCTTCAAAAATGCCCGAGGGTGAGACGCTGAAGGCTTTCGGCGCGACAGGCGCAACACTCGCCATCCATCTCGCCATCCATGCCATCGGCAAGGTGGTGGAGGAGCTGACGCCGCTTTATGGCTCCGATTGCCCGGTCGCCATTGTCGTGCGCGCCTCCTGGCCGGATGAACGGGTCATTCGTGGCACGCTTTTCGATATCGAGGGCAAGCTTGTGGCCGAGCCGGTGGAGCGCACGGCGCTGATCTTCGTCGGGCGTGGTCTGGCCTCGACGGATTTCCGCGAAAGTGCGCTTTATAGTACCGACTATGTACGCCGGTTCAGATCCCCGAAGGAGGATGCTGCGGGCTGATGCGACGGTGTGGAGGCGGTGCGCCCCTTGAGGACACCCTGACGATCAAACACCAGAATATCGAGCGCGATCGCCGGCGTCTTCAGTGCCGCCGCGGCGGTCACCCAGGCTTTTTCCGCAACGATCGCGCCGAGGTCTATCCCCGCGCTTTCGGCGAGCTGAAAGGCGTGCGCGACCATGTTGGCTTGACGGATGGCAATGGCGAGATTGTCATCCCCTCCCGCCTCCGTGGCCAATGCCGCCAATGCTTCGAGGTCGGCAAGGCCCTTTTTGGAATGCACGTCGAGCATGCCCTGGGCGAGTTTGGTCATCTTGGCGACGCCACCGGCGATCGTTACCCGCTCGACCGGGTGGCTGCGCAGATATTTCAGCATGCCGCCGATGAAATCGCCCATGTCGATCAGAGCGGTTTCCGGCAGGCCGTAAAGCACCTGCCCGGCCTTTTCGGATGTATTGCCGGTGGCGCCGAGCACATGGGTGCAGCCAGTCGCGCGGGCCACATCGATGCCGCGCCAGATGGAGTGAATCCAGGCCGAGCAGGAAAAGGGAATGACAACGCCGGTGGTGCCGAGGATGGAAATGCCGCCGAGGATGCCGAGCCTGCCATTCAGGGTTTTTTCCGCCAGCTTCTCGCCGTCGCGAACGGAAATCTCGACCTCGAAATCGGCATCCTCGCCAGCCACTTCGCGAATGGCGGTCTCGATCATCCTGCGCGGAACAGGGTTTATCGCGGGTTCTCCCGGTGGCAGCGGCAGGCCAGGCCTCGTGATCGTGCCGACGCCCTTGCCGGCCCTGAAAGTGATACCGGTTCCCGGTTCGCCCCGTCTGACCGTGCTTTCGATCAGCGCGCCATGGGTGACGTCGGGGTCGTCGCCAGCATCCTTGACGACACCGGCGCGCGCGAAGTTTTCACCTTTTTCCTCGGTGGCGAGGGAAAATGCCGGCCTCGCGCCGCTTGGAAGTTCCACTTCGACAGGGTAAGGAAACTCGCCGGTCAGAAGGGCGACGCAGGCCGCCTTCGTGGCGGCTGCCGCGCAGGTGCCCGTGGTCCAGCCGCGGCGAAGGGTCTTTCCATCCGTTTCCATATGAATTCCTATAGCCGGGACGGCTTTTTCCGTCATCGTTAAAAAGCAGCCAAGAACAATGTCGATACCGCAGATTTTAGATAGCATCGCCACAAAAGGTCCGGTCTTCGAAGCCGGACACGTCTGGCTCGCGGGCGCGGGGCCGGGCGACGTGCGTTATCTGACGCTCGAAGTGGCGCTCGCGCTGTCTCAGGCCGATATTATCGTGCGCGATGCGCTGGTGAGCGACGATGTCGTGGCGCTCGGTCCGCAGGCAGAGATTGTTTTTGCCGGCAAAAGGGGCGGCAAGCCCTCCGCGATGCAGGATGATATTACTGCTTCGCTGATCGATTTTGCCCGGCAGGGCAAAAAGGTGCTGCGGCTGAAGGGCGGTGATCCCTTTATTTTCGGGCGCGGTGGTGAAGAGGCGGAAGCGCTTGTCCACGCCGGCATTCCGTTTCGCATATTGCCGGGCATGACCTCGTCGTTCACTGCACTCGCCTCGGCGCACATTCCGGCCACCATGCGCGGCATCAGCCGCGCCGTGACGCTCGCCACCGGCCACGCAGCAGGCACCGAAGAGGATCTCGACTGGCTGGCATTGGCGAAAACGCAGGAACCCATCGTCGTTTATATGGGGCTGAAGAATATCGGCACGATTGCCGGTCTTTTGATGCAGGGTGGACGTTCGGGAAAAACGCCCGTCGCCGTCATCATGTCGGCAACCACTGCGCAGGAACGGATTTTCATCGGCACATTGCAAAGCATAGCTGACGATGCAAGGCGGGAAAGCTTCGAAGCGCCGGCTTTGATCGTCATCGGCGAGATTGTTTCGATGCGGGACCGTCTTGGAGTGTCCGGTCCATGACGGCGCGGGCAATCATCATTGGGGCGCCGCGCTCGGGCTCCGGCAAGACCAGCGTGACCATCGGCCTGCTCCGCGCCTTTGCGCGTCGCGGGGTCAAGGTGCGCGGCATCAAGACGGGGCCGGATTATATCGATCCCGGTTTCCATGCCTTCGCCACCGGCACGCCGGGTCTCAATCTGGACAGCTGGGCCATGCAGCCGGACCTGCTGCGGCATCTGTTTTCGCAGCAGACCGAGGGCGCGGAACTCATTCTCATCGAAAGCGCGATGGGTCTGTTCGACGGGATTCCCGTGGCGGAAAACCGTACCGGCTCGGCGGCGGATCTGGCGCGGCTGTTCGGCATTCCCGTGCTGCTGGTACTGGATGTTTCCGGTCAGTCGCAGACGGCAGCTGCCATTGCGCATGGTTTTGCCCACTACGATCCTGATGTCACCATGGGGGCGGTGGTGCTGAACCGGGCCGGCAGCGAAAGGCACCGGACGCTGTGCACCGAAGCCATCGAAAAAATCGGACTGCCCGTTGTCGGCTGCGTTCTGCGCGATCCTTCTCTCATCCTGCCGGAGCGGCACCTGGGGCTGGTGCAGGCGAGCGAACATCCGGAAATTGACGCACATATAGACCGGCTCGCGGATGCGATGGAGAAATCCATCGATCTCGACGCCTTGTTTTCACTCGCTGCGCCGGTGGAGATGCCTTCTGGTTCGGTGGAGGCGGCAATTGTGCCACCCGGTCAGCGCATCGCGCTGGCGGAGGATGCCGCTTTCACCTTCCTTTATCCGCATCTCAGGAAGCATTGGCGTGCGGCCGGGGCAGGGATCGTGCCGTTTTCGCCGCTCGCTGATGAGGCGCCCGATGAGAGCTGTGATATCTGCTGGCTGCCGGGCGGCTATCCCGAGCTTTTTGCCGGAAAACTTGCCGGCGCTGCCGGCTTCAAGGCGGGTATTTCCCGTTTTGCAGAGACTAAGCCGGTGCATGGCGAGTGCGGCGGTTACATGGTGCTCGGCGAGGCGCTGGAGGATGCTGACGGCGTGACCCATGCCATGACTGGTCTCCTGTCGCACGCCACGAGCTTTGCGACACGCAAGATGAATCTCGGTTACCGGCAGGCGACGATCGCGGCAGACGGCCCGCTCGGCGTGGCGGGGGATGTTCTGCGCGGCCACGAGTTTCACTATGCCCGGGTCACCGATCCCGGCCGCGATGAGCCCTTTGCCCGGATCGCCGACGGGCAGGGCCGCCCGCTCGGGCCATCGGGCGGCAGGAGAGGTTTTGTCTCGGGCGCTTTCTTCCACGCCATAGCCAGAGGCGGCTGATCGTTTGCGGTTCTGGCCGAGGGACGTGCGGCAAAGTGGAGCAAGCTGCGAAAGTTTGTAGGCTCCGATCACGGGAAAGTGCTATAGGTCTTTTTATGGGATATGGAAAAGCGAGTTAGCGCTCGCTGCCCAGTCCGGTGAAGCGCGACGGGACCGAAAACCGCCTGACATTTCCCGGTTTGAGCCTGTTACTGCGCATTTTATTTCGAGCGTGCCTACCGATGATGAAACCCGGATTTTTTCTCTCTGTCGCTCTCGCGGCACCCATTCTTCTAGCCCCTTTGGGCGCCGGGTTCGACGGCACCGCTGCCCATGGCGGTGAAGATTATGCGACGCTGGAAAAGCTCGGTGCGGCTCTCTTCGATGACCCCAATCTTTCGATGAACCGCACCATGGCCTGTTCCACCTGCCATATGCAGGCGGCCGGGTTTTCCGATGCGCGGGAGAGCGAAAAGGTCGGGCGGGATGTATCGCTGGGCGATGACGGGATTTCTCTTGGCGACCGCAATGCGCCCACTGCGGCTTACGCGAAGTTCACGCCGCCTTTCAGCAAGAACGCGGCGGGAGAGTATGTGGGCGGGCAGTTCTGGGATGGCCGTGCCTCGTTGCTGGAGGATCAGGCGGGCGGGCCGCCGCTCAATCCCCTCGAAATGGGCATGCCGGATAAGGCCGCTGTCGTGAAACGGCTCTGGGAGAACGCGGATTACGTCGCGGCCTTTGGCACGCAGTTCGGCAAGGATGTGTTCCAGAGCGATGAAACCGCCTATGCCGCGATGACCAAGGCGCTGGCGAGCTTCGAGCACTCGGACGAATTTTCCACCTTCGATTCCAAATATGACCGCTTCCTGCGCGGCGAAGAAAAGCTGACCGACCAGGAGGAACTGGGCCGCGTTCTGATTTCGTCTACGCAGTTCACCAATTGCAATACCTGCCATGAAATCCGTGGCGCAAAGGGTCTGGAAGACGGCCTCTTCACCAACCACAAATATTTCAACATCGGCGTTCCCGCCAATACGGCGGTCAGGGCGGTGAATGGCTCGAAGCCGGATGCTGTCGATCTGGGTCTGGCGCAGAATCCGGCCGTCGCCGGCGATCCTGCCCAGCGGGGCAAGTTCAAGGTGCCAACGTTGCGCAACGTCGCCGTGACCGGTCCTTATATGCACAATGGCGTATTCAAGGACCTGCGAACGGTGGTGCTGTTTTACGTGAAATATAAGAGCAAGAAGCCCAGCCGTCAGATCAATCCGGAAACCGGCAAGACATGGGATGCGCCGGAAGTGCCTGAGAACATCGCCATGACAGAGCTGACATCCGCGCCGGCGCTGGATGACAAGCGGGTGGACGCCATCGTGGCATTTTTGAAGACGCTGACCGACAGGCGGTATGAACATCTTCTGCCGAAGGAGGCCGGGCAGACGGCGGTGCCGCCTGCCCAGCCCGTTTCATCAAGCGTTACGCCGAAAGCGCCTTGAATTCGGCGAGAACCGCATCACCCATTTCAGAGGTGGCGACCTGACGGCAACCATCGGCCATGATGTCGGCGGTGCGGATGCCCTTGTCCAATACGTTGGCGATTGCTGCTTCGAGCTTGGTGGCTTCATCCACCATGTTGAAAGAGTAGCGCAGGCACATGGCGAAGGACGCGATCATGGCGATCGGGTTGGCAATGCCCTTGCCGGCAATATCGGGGGCCGAACCGTGCACCGGCTCATACATGGCCTTGCGCTTGCCGGTCTTGGCATCAGGTGCACCGAGCGAGGCAGACGGCAGCATACCGAGTGAGCCTGTCAGCATGGCGGCCACGTCGGACAGCATGTCGCCGAACAGGTTGTCGGTCACGATGACGTCGAACTGCTTGGGCTTGCGCACCAGCTGCATGCCGCCGGCATCCGCCAGCATATGCTCCAGCTGAACATCCTTGTATTTCGCAGCGTGGGTTTCGGTGACAACCTGGTTCCACAACACGCCCGACTTCATGACATTGCGCTTTTCCATCGAGCAGACGCGGTTGTCACGCGTGCGGGCCAGTTCGAAGGCGACGCTGGCGATGCGCTCGATTTCGAAGGTGTCATAGATCTGCGTGTCGATACCGCGCTTCTGGCCGTTGCCGAGATCGATGATCTGCTTCGGCTCACCGAAATAAACACCGCCCGTCAGTTCGCGGACGATGAGGATGTCGAGACCTTCGACCAGTTCCGGCTTCAGCGAGGAGGCTGCGGCAAGTGCCGGATAGCAGATGGCAGGACGCAGATTGGCGAAAAGTTCGAGATCCTTGCGCAGACGAAGCAGGCCGGCTTCCGGGCGATGCTCATAGGGCACGCCATCCCATTTCGGACCGCCGACGGCACCGAACAGGATCGCATCGGCGGCAAGCGCCTTTTCCATGTCTGCATCGGAAATCGCGACGCCGTGGGCGTCATAGGCCGAACCGCCGACGAGGCCTTCCGAAACGGTGAAGCCGGCATTGTGCGCGCTGTTCATATAATCGATCAGCTTGCGGACCTCGGCCATGGCTTCCGGGCCGATACCATCACCGGGCAGCAGGAAAAGCGAACGGACTGTCATGAGAACCCTCCTTGGGCGGCGCGCCGGAAAACATCCTGAAGGGTTTTCAATGGCGGCGAGCGCGGCGTCAAACTCGTTCCGTCCTGCGCATGCCAAGTCATATTGCTGCCGGACGGGATCGGGGGCTTCTTATCTCCGCCTCAAGGGCTTTTCAAGCAAAGCAAAAGCCGATCCGGTACGGTTTGGTACGGGATCGGCTTTTTTGAAGAGCGGAAATGTGGTCAGGCCCAGGGGCGGACCGAGGCGTTCGCCTTTTCAAAGGTGTCGATGGCGCCGGCATGTTCCAGCGTCAGGCCGATATCGTCGAGGCCGTTCAGCATGCAGTGACGCTTGAATTCATCGATCTCGAAGGTGATCGTGCCGCCATCGGGGCCGCTGATTTCCTGGCGCTCCAGATCGATGGAGAGAACCGCGTTCGATCCGCGCGAGGCGTCGTCAAGCAGCTTTTCGAGGTTCTCGGGGCTGACAACGACCGGCAGGATGCCGTTCTTGAAGCAGTTATTGTAGAAGATGTCGGCGAAGCTGGTGGAGATGACGCAGCGGATGCCGAAATCGAGAAGCGCCCATGGCGCATGTTCGCGCGACGAGCCGCAGCCGAAATTGTCGCCGGCGACGAGAATCTGGGCGTTCTGGTAGGCTGGCTTGTTCAGCACGAAATCGGGATTGGGCGAGCCGTCTTCGAGATAGCGCGACTCGGCAAAAAGGCCCTTGCCGAGGCCGGTGCGCTTGATGGTCTTCAGATAATCTTTCGGAATGATCATATCGGTGTCGATATTGACGACCGGCATGGGCGCGGCGACGCCCGTCAGCTTGGTGAATTTTTCCATCTGTCGCTTCCCGTGTTTCCCTTGAACAAAATCCGGCACTGACAAAAGCCTGCCGGATGTTCTCTGCTGGGAAATACTGCAAAACTCGGCGCTTTAGAAGCGCAAACCCGCGTTCTTCGGTACGCCTCGTTGGGCGTTGTCGCATCCTGACCGGATTAAACCGACCTCAGAGATCGATAATCGTACCCTTGCCGTCGTTCCAGACGCGCATGTCGCGCTGGTTACGGGGCTTGACCGGAATTGGGGCCGGCTTCAGACGCGCGGTAAGCAGGCGGGCAGCACTCAGAACCGCGAGTACACCGATAAATGCCACCGTCAGCGACGCGGTGAAAAGAGCGACCATCGCCAGAATGGCAATGCCGGATGCGGCGATGAAAAACGAACGTATGCCTTGCATGATCCAAACCTTTCTATCCAGACGAATGTGGGCCTTCTTCTTCCGGCTTGCAAGAGGATTCGGTGGATTGTCAGCTTGCAGATGTCACAAAAGCTTGACACAAGTGCGGCATCGTCAATTTTTCCGAAAATATTTCCGTGAGACCACGTCGTTCGTTGCTGTCAGTTCCGGCCATCAATGTCCGGGCACTCGAAAAAATCCGGGAGCTCGACTGTGATGGTGTGATCCTCGATCTCGAGGATTCGGTTGCGCCCGATATGAAGGGCAAGGCGCGGGACAATCTGGAAAAACTGTTCTCAGGTCCGTCTTTCGAAGGACGGGAAACCGTTATCCGCATCAATCCACTTTCGACGCCGGATGGAAAGGCGGACCTGCAGCTCGTGCTTTCCTACCGGCCGGATGCGGTGCTGCTGCCGAAGGTGGAGCAGCCTTCCGACATTCATGAGGTGGCCGATCTTCTGGCTGAGGTGGATGCGCCCGAGCACGTGAAAATCTGGGCGATGATCGAAACGCCGCTTGGTGTCCTCAACGCCGCCTCGATTGCCGACGCGGCCCATACGCCGAATGCCCGGCTTGCCGCTTTCGTCATCGGGCTCAACGATCTTGGCAAGGAAACGCGGGTTCCGCGCCTTCCCGGCCGCACCTATCTTGTGCCGTGGATGATGCAGGTGGTTCTTGCCGCACGGGCTTATGGGCTCGACGTCATTGACAGCGTCTCGAATGATTTTCGCGATATCGAGGCTTTTGAAGCCGAATGTGAACAGGGGCGCGCCATGGGCTTCGATGGCAAGATGCTGATCCATCCGGCCCAGATCGAAGCGGCCAACCGGCACTTCGGCCCGGATGAGGCGGCGGTTGCGGAAGCGCGCGAGATCATTGCAGCTTTCGCAAAACCGGAATCTGTGGAATTGAACGTCATCAACATGAACGGTCGCATGATTGAACGGCTGCATGTGGTTGAGGCCGAAAGGCTGGTCGCCATGGCCGATACTATCGAACAAGGAAAGGCAAAACAGACGTGAAGGTCTATCGTTTCATCACCGGTCCGGACGACGCGAAATTCTGTCACCGGGTCACCGAAGCCCTGAACAAGGGTTGGGAGCTTGCCGGCTCACCCAGCTATGCCTTCAACGCCGCAAGCGGCGTCATGCATTGCGGCCAGGCCGTGACCAAGGTGGTCGAAGGCAAGGAATATCATCCGGACATGAAGCTCGGAGAGCAATGAGAGACAGCCGCCGCCCGATCAGCGATCGGTGGCGGCCTCGTCGGCACTTTCCTCGATCCGCTCCATGTCATCGTCCGACAAGCCGAAATGGTGGCCGATTTCATGGATGAGGACGTGGGTGATGATGTCGCCCAGCGTTTCCTCGTTCTCGGCCCAATAGTCGAGAATGGGACGGCGATAGAGTGTGATGCGGTTCACCATCTCACCCGTTTCCATGGTGAAACGTTCGGAGATGCCGCGCCCTTCGAAGAGACCGAGAAGATCGAAGGGTGTTTCGAGTGCCATGTCCTCGAAGACGTCATCGGTCGGAAAATCGGCGATCTCGATGATGAGATCCTTCGTCAATGCGCGAAATTCTTCCGGCAGGTGGCCATATGCCTCGATCGCAAGCGACTCGAAGGCGGAAAGTGTCGGCGCATGGCGGTCCCGCCAATCGTCGGTCTGGTCTATGCGGGCCATTTCTGCTCCTTGTTGGAAGGCCCATATAAACACTTGCGGGGCAAATTTCGAGACCCGTCTGCTTCACCCGCCGAAAAAGCATGAAATTCTTGGCGTTACAGTTACTTTTCAAGCCGTCGTCATCTTGACATAAACGGGCGTCTCGCGTAATCGGCACCCAAATTGATGGCGTAGTGCGCCTTCCGTTTATTCCGCCCCTTAAAAGGCGGCTTCACCGGCAGATATTCAAAGGGGCATTCCGTCCCGACGGGTTTCTACCAAATTCCGACTGATAAAAAGACGGCCAGCTTGCATTTGCGGGCAGAGCCGGAACGAACATGAAAGGATAAACAATGTTCGCAGTCATCAAGACCGGCGGTAAGCAGTACCGCGTAGCGGCCGACGCCGTGCTGACCATCGAAAAGCTGGAAGCAGAGGCAGGCGCAACTGTAGAATTCACCGAAGTTCTCGTTGTTGGCGAAGGCGCCGACGCCAAGATCGGTGCTCCCTTCGTCAAGGGCGCCATCGTCAAGGCTGAAGTTGTCGAGCACAATCGCGGCAAGAAGGTCATCGCCTTCAAGAAGCGTCGTCGTCAGAACTCCAAGCGTTCGCGCGGCCATCGTCAGCATCACACTGTCGTCCGCATCACGGACATCGTTGCTGCCTGATCGGCGCGACACGGGAAACAAGGTTTAAAGGAGAACTCCAATGGCACACAAAAAAGCTGGCGGTTCCTCGCGTAACGGTCGCGATTCCGAATCCAAGCGCCTTGGCGTAAAGAAGTTCGGCGGCGAAGCTGTCATTCCAGGCAACATTATTCTGCGTCAGCGCGGCACGCAGTGGCATCCGGGCGCCAATGTTGGCATCGGCAAGGACCACACGATTTTCGCACTGACCGCAGGTAACGTGAACTTCCGTACGAAGGCCAACGGCCGCGTATTCGTATCCGTGGCTCCGAAAGCGGAAGCCGCAGAATAAGCCGGTAAGCGTCATATGCAGCCGGTGTCCCATCGACCCGGCTGAGACGTATCAGGTTCAGTCAAGAAAACAGGGGAGATGGGGCACCACCCAACTCCCCTTTTTCTTTACCCCCAAGGAGGGACTGAACCATGCAAGCTGAATTGTTGAGGGTTGACCAATCACGGTCACCCGAAGAGCGGCCGAGGCCCGATCGGTCGAGGAGCGATTGCCCCGTTTTACTGTCGCAGAGGCTGGTTTTACGCAAGCCTCACGAAGAAGACATCGACGCCCTTGCCCATCTTGCCAACAATGCCAATATCGCGACCATGGTGTCGCGTATGCCGCACCCCTACACGGCGAAAGACGCCGCGGACTTTGTGCGACGCTCCAAAGCTGGCGAGATTGGCAAGTGCGTCTATGCGATTACCCGCATGGACAATGGCGAGTTTTTAGGCTGCTGCGCGCTCGAACCCCAGGAAGACGAAAAGACGCTGGAGATCGGTTACTGGCTGGGGGAACCCTACTGGAACCACGGCTACATGACCGAAGCGGCGCATGCGCTGATCGACATGGCTTTCCGCACGCGTGAAATCGACCAGATTGATGCCCGTTGCCGGGTCACCAACATCGCGTCGCGCCGCGTCATCCAGAAATGTGGTTTCCAGTTCCAGGGCTCCGGCATGGTCGGTTCGCTGGCGCTCGGCGGCATGGTGCCGGTCGAATGGTACCGGCTGGATCGCAAGACCTGGGTTTCGCTGAAGAGCTGGGGGGATATGGGATGAGCGCGCTCGAACTGACCCGTCGCCGGACGGCCACCACCACGGCGCCGCCCGGCCCCTGCCCCGTCATCGAGACGCGGCGTCTGGTGCTGCGACCGCAGCGGCTTTCCGATGCCGGCAGCATCGCGGAAACGCTTGGTGATTTCGCCGTGACCAGAATGCTGGCCCGTGTTCCCGCGCCCTATCACAAGCAGGATGCGCTGGAATGGCTGGTCCTGCGCACCTCCGGCACCCTGCCCGACTGGGATTTCGCCATTACCAGTGGCGACGATACCCTGATCGGTGTCGTCTCGGTGGAATTGCGGCATGGCGAGTGGAATCTTGGCTACTGGCTGAACCGCTTCTACTGGGGCAAGGGTTACATGACCGAGGCGGTGGCCGGCGTGGTGGAGCGGTTCTTCCGCCGCATGCCGGGGGTAACCCTTCATTCCGGCGTGTTTGCGGACAATCCCGCTTCGCTGCGTGTGCAGGAGAAACTCGGCTTCCGGGTGACCGGTTGCCACCAGATTTACGCCACGGCGCGCGCCGCCATGGTGGCGCATATCGATACGGTGATCACGGCTGAAGATTTCATCCGGCCGCACCGCTGATACTGAGGAGCATCGGGCCGAAAACAGAGAGAGTTTTCGGCCCGATGCGTTAAACGAAGCCGGTTTGAGGCAAACCGGCCTTGTCCCGCGCAGGGGCTTCCCGCACGATAGTCTTTGACCTTGCGGAGAAGCGCTTGTATTCGAAACGACGATATTTTTGTTTGGCACAGCACGATTGGTTGGTGTGCCCGCAAACCGACAGAACGGCAGTCCGATGAAATTTCTCGATGAAGCAAAAGTCTATATCAAGTCCGGCGATGGCGGCGCGGGTGCCGTTTCCTTCCGGCGTGAAAAATTCATCGAATTCGGCGGCCCGGACGGTGGTGATGGCGGTCGCGGCGGTGACGTCTGGGTCGAGGTGGTCAATGGCCTCAACACGCTGATCGACTTCCGCTTCCAGCAGCATTTCAAGGCCTCGATCGGACAGCACGGCATGGGCAAGACCCGCACCGGTGCCAAGGGTTCGGATGTCGTGCTGAAAGTGCCGGTCGGTACGCAGATATTCGAGGAAGACAATGAGACGCTGATCGTCGACCTCACCAAGGAAGGCCAGCGCTTTCGTCTTGCCGCCGGTGGCAACGGCGGCTTCGGCAATGCTTATTTCAAGTCGTCCACCAACCAGGCTCCCACCCACGCCAATCCGGGTCTTGCAGGTGAGGAAAAGACGGTCTGGCTTCGCCTGAAGCTGATCGCCGATGCCGGTCTCGTTGGCCTGCCCAATGCCGGTAAATCCACTTTCCTTGCGACGGTAACCCGCGCGCGGCCGAAGATCGCCAATTATCCCTTCACCACGCTGCATCCGAACCTCGGCGTCGCGACAATCGACGGGCGCGAATTCGTGCTGGCCGATATTCCTGGCCTGATCGAGGGCGCGCATGAAGGCGTGGGCATTGGCGACCGCTTCCTCGGCCATGTGGAGCGCACCCGCGTGCTGCTGCACCTCGTTTCCGCGCAGGAAGAAAAGGTTGGCAAGGCCTATAAGACCGTAAAGGCGGAACTGGATGCCTATGGCGGCGGGCTGACCGACAAGGCGGAAATCGTGGCGTTGTCGCAGATCGACGTGCTCGATGAAAAAGAACTGAAAAAGAAGGCCAAGGAACTGGAAAAGGCCTGCGGCCGTCCGCCGCTTCTGTTGTCGGCCGCCGCGCATATCGGCATGACGGAAGCGCTTCGTGCACTGCGTGATATCATCGTCTCGGCAAGCGAGGGCGGTGAGACCGCCCTGCCCGACCGGTCCATGCCACATGAGGATAGCGAGGCCGAGGAAGAGGACGACCGCCTATGAGCCTGACGCGCAAGCCGCTGGCGAGCCATCACCGGATCGTCATCAAGATCGGGTCGGCGCTTCTGGTGGATCGGAAGACCGGCCTGAAGAAAGACTGGCTGGATGCCATCTGCGAGGACATTGCCGCGCTGAAGAAAAACGGCGCGGATGTCCAGGTCGTGTCTTCGGGCGCCATCGCGCTTGGCCGCACCGTGCTTGGCCTGCCTTCCGGCGCATTGAAACTGGAAGAAAGCCAGGCGGCGGCGGCTGTCGGACAGATCGCGCTGGCGCGGGCATGGTCGGAAAGCCTGTCGCGGCACGAGATCGTTGCCGGCCAGATTCTGCTGACGCTCTCTGACACCGAGGAGCGCCGCCGTTATCTCAATGCGCGCGCCACCATCAACCAGCTCTTGAAGATCGGCGCCATCCCGATCATCAATGAAAACGACACCGTGGCGACCACCGAAATCCGTTATGGCGACAATGACCGTCTGGCCGCCCGCGTGGCGACCATGACGGGTGCGGATTTGCTGGTGCTGCTTTCGGATATTGACGGGCTTTACACGGCCCCGCCGCATCTCGATCCGGATGCGAAATTTCTTGAGACGATTGCCGATATCACCCCCGAGATCGAGGCCATGGCGGGCGGCGCGGCTTCCGAGCTTTCGCGCGGCGGCATGCGCACCAAGATCGATGCGGGCAAGATCGCGACCGCTGCCGGCTGCGGCATGATCATCGCCTCCGGCAAGACGCTCAATCCGCTGCAGGCCATTGAAAATGGTGCGCGCTCTTCGTGGTTTGCGCCCTCCGGCACACCGGTGACCGCGCGCAAGACCTGGATTGCCGGGCAATTGCAGCCGGCCGGTGAAATCCATGTGGATGCAGGGGCCGAAAGGGCCCTCTATGCCGGAAAAAGCCTGCTTCCCGCCGGCGTGCGGCTGGTGAAAGGCAATTTCGGACGCGGTGATGCGGTTGCCATTATCGGCGCTGAAGGCCGTGAAGTCGCGCGTGGTCTTGCGGGTTACGATGCGGAGGAAGCGCGTCTCATCATCGGTCACAAGTCCAATGAGATCGAGGCGATCCTCGGTTATGTCGGGCGCGCGGCGATGATCCATCGCGACGATCTGGTGATGACGGGTGCTGCCGTCAAAGTGAAGAATGTAAAGAAGGATGAGGTCCATGCCTGAACAGGCCGTGAAGCAGAGCCATGATATCGATGCGCTGATGTTAACCATCGGCGCTCAGGCGAAAGCTGCTTCGCGACCGTTGTCCATTGCCGGCACCGGCCAGAAGAACCGTGCGCTTCTTGCCATGGCCTCCGCCATCGAGGCTTCGAAGGAGGCGATCCTTGCCGCCAACCGCAAGGATCTGGCGGCGGCGGAAAGCGCCGGTCTTGCCGCTTCCTTCGTGGACAGGCTGACACTCAATGATGCGCGCATCGCCGGCATTGCCGAAGGCATCCGCTCGGTTGCCGCGCTGCCCGATCCGGTCGGCGAGGTCATTGCCGCCTGGGATCGTCCCAACGGGCTGAAGATCGAGCGCGTGCGCACGCCGCTTGGCATCATCGGCGTGATCTATGAAAGCCGCCCGAATGTGACGGCGGATGCCGGTGCTTTGTGCCTCAAGGCCGGCAATGCCGTGATCCTGCGTGGCGGCTCGGATTCGCAACATTCATCGCGTGCCATTCATGCCTGCCTGGTGGAGGGCCTGAAGATTGCCGGGCTCCCCGAGCATGCCATTCAGCTGGTGCCGGTAACCGACCGCGCTGCCGTCGGCGCGCTTCTCAGCGGCTTGAACGGCACGGTTGACGTCATCGTGCCGCGGGGCGGCAAGAGCCTGGTGGCGCGGGTGCAGTCGGAAGCCCGTGTACCGGTCTTCGCGCATCTGGAAGGCATCTGCCATATCTATGTCGATACCTCGGCTGATCTCGACATGGCAAAACGTATCGTCGTTAATGCCAAGATGCGCCGCACCGGTATTTGTGGTGCAGCCGAAACCCTGCTGGTGGATGCCGCTGCCGTTTCCACGCATCTTGAGCCGCTCGTGAAAGCCCTGCTTGACGCGGGTTGCGAAGTGCGCGGTTCTCAGGCGGTTCGCGATGTCGTTGACGGCCTGAAGATTGCGACGGAGGAGGATTGGCGCACCGAATATCTCGATGCGATCATTTCGGTCGCCGTGGTGGATGGCATTTCCGGTGCGATCGATCATATCGGCACCTATTCGTCCAACCATACCGAGGCGGTGATCGCCGAGAATCCGGCCGTTGTGGAGCGCTTCTTCAACGAACTCGATTCGGCCATTCTGCTGCACAATGCCTCGACGCAGTTCGCGGATGGCGGCGAATTCGGCATGGGTGCGGAAATCGGCATCGCCACCGGCAAGATGCATGCGCGGGGTCCGGTTGGCGTCGAGCAGCTCACTTCGTTCAAATACCGGGTGCATGGCACCGGCCAGACACGGACCTGATATTTGCCGGCCGATAAGCGCCTCGACAGACGTTATCTCACCATGCCGCATGTGGAACGCGGCATGGTCGTCGGGCTTTTCGGCGGCTCCTTCAATCCGCCGCATGCAGGCCACGCGCTCGTGGCGGAAATTGCACTGCGCAGGCTGGGTCTCGATCAGCTCTGGTGGATGGTCACGCCGGGCAATCCGCTGAAAAGTCGCTCGGAACTGGCGTCTCTCGAAGATCGCATCGCCGCCTGCGAAAAGCTGGTTCACGATCCGCGCATCAAGGTCACGGCCTTCGAAAAATCACTGGGCATCAGCTATACGGCCAATACGCTCGCCAAGGTGAAAGCAAAAAATCCGCATGTGCGCTTCATCTGGATCATGGGGGCGGATAATCTGAAGAGCTTCCATCGCTGGCAGAAATGGCGCACCATCGCCGAGACTTTCCCGATCGCGGTGATCGATCGTCCGGGTTCGACCCTGTCTTATCTCTCCTCCACCATGGCGCAGGCTTTCAGTCAGGCGCGGATAGATGAGGATGATGCGGGGGTTCTGTGGAAAAAACGCGCACCCGCCTGGGTTTTCATTCACGGCCCGCGTTCGACGCTCAGCTCCACGGCCTTGCGTAACGGGCGCAAATGACACGTCCGATCACAAATGATGTATGGGGCGGCCGTCGAAGGCTCCATATCTTGAAAAGTTAATGCTTTGATGCCACCTTCATTGTGTGACGCAGAGAGTCGCGTCGCGCAGTGCCTGTTTTGTCATTCTTGGAAAGGAAAACCTCTGACAACAGTACACGCCAAGGGAAGAGCATTTGTTGCTATCCCGAAGGGTCAGGACAGTGGCGCCGATGCCGCCGGCCATGCCCTCGACACCGTCCTCGCGAGCCTCGAGGACTCCAAGGCTGAAGATATCGTATCTCTCGACATTGCCGGAAAATCGGCGCTTGCGGACTACATGGTTGTGGTCTCCGGGCGGTCGAACAGGCATGTCTCGGCGATTTGCGAACATCTTCTCAAAGATATGAAGGATGAAGGGTTCGGTAACGCCCGCGTCGAAGGTCTGGAGACCGGAGACTGGGTGCTGATCGATACCGGCGATATCATCGTTCATGTGTTCCGCCCGGAAATCCGCGCCTTCTACAACATTGAAAAAATGTGGGCGACGCCGGATATGCCGGAAGAGACGCTGCATTGATGCGGTGAGCCTTTGAGCGAGTGCGTCGTGTTTGCCGAAGATCGCTTCTGACTTCGGAAACGGTGCCTCTGGCCGGAAATCAGGCCGGCCGCATAGGAATCCGCAGACTATGCTGTTAAGAGCGGGACCCTGTTGGGTCACGACGAATGCAGGTTTGCGATGCGGATTTCAATTTTTGCGGTGGGACGGCTAAAATCCGGCCCTGAAAAGGATCTTGCGGCCCGTTATATCGAGCGCCTGGCCAAGACCGGCCCGGCGATCGGGCTGGAGTTTTCGCGGGTGATCGAGGTTGGCGAAAGCCGTGCTTCCAATGCCGAGACCCGCAAACGCGAAGAAGCGGCGATGCTGGAAAAGCATCTGGCCGATGGCGCCGTCCTTGTGCTGCTGGATGAGCGCGGGAAGGCGCTTGATAGTCCGGCTTTCGCTTCATTTTTCGGCGATCTGCGCGATAGCGGTAAACGTGATCTCGTGATCGCCATAGGTGGGGCCGACGGGCTCGATCCCGCGCTTTATGACAAGGCGACGGCCGTTCTCAATCTCGGCAAGCTGACATGGCCGCATCAGATCGTTCGCATCCTGATTGCCGAGCAGCTTTACCGTGCCGTCACGATCCTTTCCGGCCATCCCTATCACCGTGTTTGAACGGGTTTCGATTCCAGTAATTGTCTCAATTTCAACATGAAGCTCCGCAACACCGCTGGCTGCCAACGGCTTTGACGGCGGCCTTTTCAGGCCTCTTGGAAGATCACGGCAAAATCCCTAATATCGGCGCTCCCGCTTCGGCAGCAAAGAAAGTTCAAATGGACACCAGGTCTCAACGAAAACGGCACGCCGCCCTTGCGGGCGCGATTCTTGCTGCTTTCGTCATGGGAAACGGTCCGGCCCATTCGCGGGATGATGCGGGCGCCGTTCCGGCGGCAAGCGATGATTCGTCGCCGGATGCGCTGCAGGCGCTGGAGAAACGCCGCGACCAGAACCGGCAGGATCTGGAGGAGCTGGTCGACAGCATCGGGCTTTCGGAAGACAAGACAAGGAAGCTTGAAGAGAGCATCGCCTCCCTCGATCAGGACAGCGCCCGCATTCGTGAGGAGCTGATCGCATCGGCCGCCCGCCGAAAGGCGCTGGAAGCCAAGATCAGCGACGGCGAAGATCGTCTGGCCAAGCTCTCGGTGCGCGAGGATGGCGTCAAGGCATCGCTGCGGGAAAGACGCGGCGTATTGGCGGAGGTTCTGGCCGCATTGCAACGCATGGGCAGGAACCCGCCGCCTGCCCTTCTTGTTTCGCCGGAAGATGCGCTCGCTTCGGTGCGCAGCGCCATTCTTCTCGGAGCAGTCGTGCCCGGCATTCGCGGCGAAACCGACAAGCTGGTCACCGCTCTCAAAGAATTGACCGATCTCAGGCAGGCAATCGCTCGCGAAAAGGACGATCTTACGGGTATGATGACGGCAAGTCTGGAGGAGGAAAAACGCCTCGACCTGCTGATTGCCGAAAACGACCGAAGGAACACCCAGACGGCGGCGGAGCTGGAGGCGGAACGCAAGCGATCCGAAGAGCTTGCAGGCAAGGCGACAAGCCTTGAGGGGCTCGTCAGTTCGCTCGAAGGCGAGATTACCTCGGTGCGTGAGGCGATGGAAAAGGCGCGGGCGGAAGAGCAGCGTCTGGCCCGTCTTTCCGAGGCGGAACGGGAGAAGGAACGCGCCGCGGCCGAGGCCGGAATGCCCGATAAAAACCGCATTGCGCCCGCATATCCCTTCGCGAGTTTGAAGGGAAAGCTGGAGGTGCCGGTTGCGGGAGAAGTGCTTCGGCGCTTCGGTGATGCGGATGGCACGGGCCACTTTTCCAAGGGAATTGTTGTCGCGAGCGGACCGGAAGCCATCGTGACGGCACCTGCGGATGGTTTCGTGGTGTTTGCCGGAGATTTTCGCAGTTATGGCCGGATGATCATCCTTAATACGGGTGATGGATATCATGTGGTGATGACGGGCATGGACAATGTGAGGACACGGCAGGGCATGTTCGTATTCTCCGGAGAGCCCATCGCCTCCATGGGTGCAAAAAGAGTAGCGAGTGCAGCAGCATTGGCGCTGGAAACCGACAGGCCAACGCTCTACATTGAATTTAGGAAAGATGGTGTGCCGGTTGATTCCCAACCGTGGTGGACCGCAAAAAATACCGGAAGGGCGCACAATGATTCGTAAGGTTTCGCTTCTCCTTATCGGTGGGCTTATGGGCGCCACGGCGATGAGCGTGATTTATTCGGCGAGCATGCCGGCACAGGCGGCCGGGCCTTCGACCTATAAGGAACTGTCGATCTTTGGCGACGTGTTCGAACGCGTGCGCGCACAATATGTGACGCCGCCGGATGACGAGAAGCTGGTTGAAAATGCCATCAACGGCATGCTGAGCTCGCTCGATCCGCATTCGAGCTTCATGAATGCCAAGGATGCCAACGACATGCGCACCCAGACCAAGGGTGAGTTCGGCGGTCTCGGCATCGAAGTGACCATGGAGAACGAGCTCGTCAAGGTCATCACGCCGATCGATGATACACCGGCTTCCCGCGCAGGCATCCTCGCTGGCGACTTCATTTCGGAAATCGACGGTACGCCGGTTCGTGGCCTGAAGCTGGAACAGGCGGTCGAAAAGATGCGCGGCGCGGTCAAGACGCCGATCAAGCTGACGATCATCCGTCAGGGCGCCGACAAGCCGCTCGAATTCACCGTCATGCGCGATGTCATTGCCGTGCGGGCCGTTAAGTCCCGTGTTGAAGGTGACAATGTCGGTTATCTGCGCGTCATCTCCTTTACCGAGAAGACCTATGACGATCTCGAAAAGGCGATCAAGAAGATCAAGGCGGATGTGCCGGCCGACAAGCTGAAGGGTTATGTGCTCGACCTTCGCCTCAACCCGGGCGGCCTGCTCGATCAGGCGATCAATGTCTCCGACGCCTTCCTCGAGCGTGGTGAGGTCGTTTCGACCCGTGGCCGTAACCCTGACGAGACCCGCCGCTTTAACGCGACGGCCGGCGACCTGACCGATGGCAAGCCGGTGATCGTGCTCGTCAATGGCGGTTCGGCTTCGGCTTCGGAAATCGTCGCGGGCGCCCTACAGGATCTGCGTCGTGCGACCGTGGTCGGCACGCGCTCCTTCGGCAAGGGTTCGGTCCAGACGATCATTCCGCTCGGTGAAGCGGGCGCGCTGCGCCTGACCACGGCGCTCTATTACACGCCGTCGGGTAAGTCGATCCAGGGTACGGGCATCGAGCCTGACATCAAGGTGGAGCAGCCATTGCCGCCTGAGCTGCAGGGCAAGATAACCACCGAAGGTGAATCGGGTCTTTCCGGCCACATCAAGGGCCAGAGCGAAACCGACGAAGGTTCGGGTTCCTCCGCTTATGTGCCGCCGGAAGCCAAGGACGACATCCAGCTCAACTATGCTCTGGACCTGTTGCGCGGCACCAAGACGGATCCGTCTTTCCCGCCGAATCCGGAAAAGGCTGTGGTCAACAAGCAGTAAGATAATGCGCCGGTCAGCCGGCGCATTCTGTCTATTGCCCAACCGTTTGGACGGATCGTTCATTGCCTTCGGACCTGCGAAAACCGCTTTTGGGTCGTCAGAAAAAAAGCGCCGGTATCAACCGGCGCTTTTCCGTCATTATGGCTCTGTCGGTGCTTGCGGTTTTCTCAATCGGCGGCTTGTCCGTCTATACGGCGCTTTCGCCCGGCAATTTGCAGAAGACGGCGACCGGGCCGGAGGCAAAACCTCAGCTTGCCGAAAAGACGCCTGCAGCGGCACCGGCCGATGTGACGGCTCCCGGCGACACCGCTGGCCTGCAGCCGCAAAGTGGGCGGTCGGGCGCCAATATCAATCGTGAGACAATGCCGGACGGTAATGTCGTATCGGTTTATTCTCCCCGCCCGCGCGAGGGTGATGGGCCGGTGCTGATGAGCGGCCAGACCTATGGTCAGGACCCGCGTATGGCGACGCGACCTAATGAGGAATTGCTGGAAGAGACCGCATTCGGCAGGTTGCCGGTCATCGGCGCGGATGGTTTGCGGCCGATGGAGCAATATGCGCGGCCATGGTCCGGCGCACGCGGCACCCGGGTGGCGATCGTGGTCGGTGGCCTCGGTCTCAGCCAGACGGGTTCGCAAAAAGCGATCCGGGAATTGCCGCCGGAGGTGACGCTCGGTTTTGCCGCCAGCGGCAACAGCCTGCAGCGCTGGATGCAGGAAGGGCGCCGTGAAGGGCATGAAATTCTTCTGCAAATCCCGCTGGAACCGTTCGGTTATCCGGGTACCAATCCCGGACCGGACACGCTGCTGGCGGGCGATCCAGCCAAGGTCAATATCGACCGGCTGCATCGCTCCATGGCGAAAATCACCAATTATACCGGCATCATGAATTATCTTGGCGGGCGTTTTCTTGCCGAGCAGGCGGCGCTGGAGCCGGTGATGCGCGATATCGGCAAGCGCGGCCTGCTGTTTCTGGATGATGGCTCTTCGGCGCAGTCGCTGAGCGGTGGTATCGCCAAGGCGATTTCCGCCCCACAGGGTTTTGCCGATATTTTGCTCGACGGCGAAGTGACAGAAGCTTCCATTCTGCGCAAGCTGGATGAGCTGGAGCGAATTGCGAGGCGTAATGGCCAGGCGATCGGCGTTGCTTCGGCTTTCGATGAAAGCATTGCGGCGATCTCGAAGTGGTCGCGCGAGGCTGGCGGACGCGGCATCGAGATCGTCGGCGTTTCTGCGCTTGTTTCCGGGCAGGCAGGGCAGTAAACCTTGCCTGCGCCATTTCCGGCGCCCAGATAGTGCGGGTTTCCCATGACAATCAAAGCAGAAGATTTGCCTTACCGTCCCTGTGCGGGAATTATGGTGCTGAACGCCGAGGGCCTTGTCTGGGCCGGCCGGCGTATCAAGGAAGGCAATTCCGAATATGATGGCTCACCGCATTTGTGGCAGATGCCGCAAGGCGGCATCGACGACGGCGAACGGCCTTTGACGGCCGCCATTCGTGAGCTCTACGAAGAGACGGGCATGAAAACGGTGAGTCTGCTTGCGGAGGCGAGCGACTGGATTCACTACGATCTGCCGCCCGAACTGATCGGTATCGGTCTGAGGGGCAAATATCGCGGCCAGGCACAGCGCTGGTTCGCATTCCGTTTCGAGGGTGACGAAAGCGAAATCCAGATCGATCCGCCACCAACGGGACATACAGCCGAATTCGACGCCTGGGACTGGAAGCCGATGGAAAGCCTTCCCGAATTGATCGTGCCGTTCAAGCGCGCGGTCTACGAGAAGGTGGTTACGGAATTCCAGCACCTTTCCGGCAAATAATCATCCGGCAAATAAAAAGGCGGCCAATGGCCGCCTTTTTCTCTTCAATGGTAAAGGCTTATTCCGCTTCGTTGGCGGAATCAGCGTTGAGCTGGCCGTATTTTTCAGCCCCGATCTTGCCGAGCAGTTCGAGCTGGGTTTCGAGGAAGTCGATATGACCTTCCTCATCGGCCAGCAGTTCTTCGAAAAGCTTCATGGAGACGTAGTCTCCGGCCTCATAACAGATTTCGCGCGACTTCTTGTAGGACGTGCGGGCGTCGTATTCGCCGGCGAGGTCCGATTCCAGAACTTCCTTGACGTTCTGGCCGATGCGCAGCGGCGCAACGGTTTGAAGGTTGGGATGGCCTTCGAGGAAGATGATGCGTGCGACCAGCTTGTCGGCGTGCTGCATTTCCTCGATGGACTCAGCGCGTTCCTTCTTGGCGAGCTTCGTGTAGCCCCAGTCTTCCAGCAGTCGATAGTGAAGCCAGTACTGGTTTACCGCACCGAGTTCGAGAAAAAGGGCTTCGTTAAGCCGCTCGATGACTTTTTTGTCGCCTTTCAATGTCCGCTCTCCTGTTCTCTTCATGGAATTGCTTCAGGCGGGACATAAAATCAAAAACATCGGCCTCAGTCGAGTGGCGACGGGCGTGATATTCTTCGGTGGTTTTGATGATCAGGTCGACAACGGTTGGAAAACAGCCGCAGCAGCGACCGCGTTTTTCCATGGCGTGATACACTTTTGCAGGAACGATGAGCTGCCAACAGTCCTCGTCGAGGAGTTCGTTGATGACGTCCCGGATCTCATGATCGGTAATGTAATTGCAGCTGCAAACCAGCATGATGGACTGCCTGTATGACGCAACACGTTGTTTTCATTCTTAAACCAAAACAGGACAGCAAATGTCAAGAAAAACCTCCTGGCGAACCGCCGCAAGTTTTCTAGACTCATTCTAAACTATACGGAAACTATCGTGTTTTCATTAGTTTAGGGTTTTGATCTTTCCGGTATTTTGTCTTCAAGTTTTTGTGCGCGGCACAATTGCCGGCGGCGATATCACGAAAAGTTTACTGGGTTTCGCCGGCCGGCAGGGCGGGGATCGATGCCCTCAGGCGAAATATTGCCCGCCATTGGCCGTCATCGTGGAGCCGGTGATAAAGCCGGCCTCGTCGGACACCAGAAACAGGACGCAGCGCGCGATTTCTTCCGGCTCGCCCAGTCGCCCGACGGGAATTTGCGGCACGATCCGTTCGGCCAGAACCTTCTCCGGTATCGCCCGCACCATCTCCGTGCCGATATAGCCGGGGCAGATGGCGTTGACGGTGATATTGCGGCTGGCGCCTTCCTGGGCAAGCGCCTTGGTGAAGCCGATATCGCCCGCTTTCGAGGCGGAATAATTGGCTTGTCCCGCCTGGCCCTTCTGGCCATTGATGGAGGAGATGTTGACGATGCGGCCGAAGCCACGGTCGCGCATGCCGGGCCATACGGGATGGGTCATGTTGAAGACGCCGGTGAGATTGGTGTCGATCACCTCGCGCCATTGCTGCGGCGACATCTTGTGAAACATCGCATCGCGGGTGATGCCGGCATTGTTGACGAGGATTTCGACCGGCCCGAAGGTCTCTTCCACCCTGGCGACGCCACCGACGCAGGCGTCGTAGTCACGCACATCCCATTGGAACGCCGGGATGCCGGTTTCCTTCTGGAAGGCTTCCGCCCTGTCCGTCGTGAAGGCGTAGTTGACGGCCACCCGGTAACCGGCCGCCTGCAAAGCGCGGGCAATCGCGGCGCCTATGCCGCTCGTCCCGCCGGAAATCAACGCAACCCGGCTCATATCGGCCTCCATTTCCAGAACTGCTTTAACCGTGCTCAACGGCCACAGAAATGCGGCCAATGGGAGGCCGCTTCTACCCTATTGTCCGTCGAACCGGAATTGCTTTTTGGAAAGCCGCAAAGTGGTTTCAGAGCGCCTCGATGCACATGGCGACACCCATGCCGCCACCGATGCAGAGCGTTGCGAGGCCCCTGGACACGTTACGGCGGCGCATCTCGTAAATCAGGGTGTTCAGGACACGTGCGCCCGAAGCGCCGATCGGATGGCCGATGGCGATCGCCCCGCCATTGACGTTGACGATCGCAGGATCGAGGCCCAGTTCGCGCACCACCGCGCAGGACTGGGCGGCAAAGGCTTCGTTGGCCTCGACAAGGCCGATATCACCGATAGACCAGCCGGCCTTGGCCAGCGCCTTGCGGGAGGCGGGAATGGGGCCGGTGCCCATGATCTGCGGATCGACACCCGCCGTCGCCCAGGAGGCGATACGCGCCAGCGGCTTGATGCCACGCCTTCCGGCCTCCTGCTCGGACATCAAAAGTGTGGCGGCTGCGCCGTCATTCAGGCCGGAGGCGTTGCCGGCCGTAACCGTACCCTCCTTGTCAAAGGCGGGGCGCAGCTTGGCCATGGTTTCCAGCGATGCGCCGGCGCGAATGTGCTCGTCCGCATCGATGACGATGTCGGCCTTGCGACCCTTCACCGTGAAAGCCACGATCTCGTCCGTGAAACGACCAGCGTTTTGCGCGGCCTCGGCCTTGTTTTGCGATGCAACGGCGAACTGGTCCTGCTCGTCGCGGGAAAGCTGCCATTGCCGGGCGATATTTTCAGCGGTGATGCCCATGTGGTAGCCGTAAAAGGCGTCGGTCAGGCCGTCCTTCAACATGGTGTCGATCATCTTGAAGTCGCCCATCTTCACACCGCCGCGCAAATGCGCGCAGTGGGGCGCCATGGACATGGATTCCTGGCCGCCGGCAATGACGATGGCCGCATCGCCGGTGACGATCTGCTGCATGCCGAGCGCGACGGCGCGCAGGCCGGAGCCGCAGAGCTGATTGATGCCGAAGGCGGTCGCTTCCTGTGGGATGCCGGCCTTCATCGCCGCCTGCCGTGCCGGGTTCTGCCCCTCACCGGCTGTCAGAACCTGACCGAGAACGACCTCATCGACTTCACTGGCGGTGACGCCGGCGCGCTCGAGCACCGCATTGATAACGGTCGCGCCAAGCTCGTGGGCGGGCGTGTTGGCGAAGTGGCCATTGAAAGAGCCGACGGCGGTGCGGGCGGCACTGGCAATCACAATTGAAGGCAGGGTCATATCAATTCTCCTCACAGGCGGCGGAGACTGACAAAGCTTTTAATGCAAGTCAAATGGCGAAAGTTACTTTAAAAGATGTTGCTAAATTACACGAGAATCTTGCCGAAAATTGCTGCGCAAAAAACAAACTGTTGCGATGCACAAAACATTTGTCAGACGGCTTGTTTTGCGCATACACTTCGCGCGGGAAGAGCAAGAACACCAAAAAACAAGAAAATACCATCATCGCGAGGAGGCGGGCATGGCGAAACACGACGGCGAAACAATCATTAAAAAATATGCCAACCGGCGGCTCTATAATACCGGCACGAGCACTTACGTCACGCTCGATGATCTCGCGCAGATGGTCAAGCGCGGCGAGGAGTTCAAGGTACAGGACGCCAAGTCGTCCGAGGACATCACCCATGCGGTACTGACGCAGATCATCGTCGAGCAGGAGGCTAAAACCGGCAATACGCTGCTGCCGACGGCGTTTCTGCGGCAATTGATCTCCTATTACGGCGACCAGATGCAGATGGTCGTGCCGACATTCCTCGAACATTCGATGAAGACATTTTCCGACCAGCAGAGCCAGATGCAGGAGCATATGGCCAAGGCTTTCGGCGACGGTTCGCTTGCCCGCAATTTTCAGGCGCCGTTGCAGATGATGGAAGAGCAGATCCGCCGCAACACGGAACTTTTCCGCCAGGCCATGCAGGGTTTCACGCCTTTTGCAATGCCGCAGGCGCCGAAGGAAACCCGCAAGCCGAATGCATCCGAGATCGATGAGCTGAAGGCGCAGCTACGCGCATTGCAGCAAAAACTCGACCAGCTCTAATTCTGCCTTATCCAGGCCGATGCCGGATTGGACTACCGCATCGGCTGCTGCTTCAGACTTTCAGCCTGTCGTTCTTTCCGGCACGCGCAGCAGAAGCAGGAACCCAGCCCCCAGGAAAACGATGAGCGTGGCCATGCCGATATGGGCGGAGCCGCTTATATAGGTTGCTATGGAAAACGAGAGCGTGGCCATGAAACTCGTGGCGCGCCCGGAAAGTGCATAGATGCCGAAATAACGGCCGGCCTCTGCCACGGTGATATTGCGGGCGAGATAAGAGCGTGAAGAGGCCTGAACGGGACCGAAAGCAAGGCCGATCAGCACGCCATACAGCAGATAGGCCTTTTCCGCGCCTGTCGCGAAGATACCGCCATTGTCGGCGGTCGATAATTGCACCCAGCCGAACAGGGTGGAACCCTTTTCTGTCGAGACAATGCCGACCGTGGCGAGCAGCAGCAGCACCAGACTGATGAGGATGGTGACGCGCGAGCCGAGCTTCTGGTCGACGCGGCCGGCGGCAAAGCAGCCAGCTATCGCGACGATATTGAGCAGGATACCGAAGAGGCCGATTTCCATTGTCGCCCAACCGAACATGCCGGCGGCAAAGGCGCCGCCGAGGATCAGCACGCCATTGACGCCATCCTGATAGAGCATGCGTGCTATCAGGAACCGCAACAGCGTGGGGCGGTAGCGAAGCTCGCGGAGCGTAATCTTCAGCTCACCAAGTCCAGAGCGGATCGCGGCTGCAAAGGGCAGGCCCTTTTCAGCATCCGGGGTCAAAAGGAACATCGGCAGAATGAAGACGAGATACCAGAGCGCGGCAAGCGGGCCGGTTATTCTGGCGTCCTCGCCGCTTGCCGGATCGAGACCAAAAAGAGGTTTGATACCGGCGATCGTCAGCCCCGTCTGCGGGTTGGCGGCGAGAAGTGCCACCACGGCAATCAGCACCACCATTCCACCGAGATAACCGAGCCCCCAGGCAAGATTGGAGATGCGCCCGACATTTTGCGGATTGGTCAGCCGCGGCATCATGGAATCATTGAAGACAATCGAGAATTCCGCCGCGATGGAGGCGAGGATCATGCAGATGACCGGCAGAATGACTGGCGAGCCCGGTGCCGCAAACCAGAGGAAAAACAGGCTGACGATCTTGATGACGGCAAAAAAGGCGATCCACGGTTTGCGCGCGCCGGATTGGTCGGCGATGGAGCCAAGGATGGGGGAGAAGAGGGCGATGATGATCGACGACACCGTCGCCATGTTGCTCCACGTCGCCTGCGCCGAAATCGGATCATCGGTGAGGCGGGCGACGAAATAAGGACCGAAAATGAAGGTGGTGACGACCGTGAAAAACGGCTGCGCCGCCCAGTCGAACATGACCCAGCCCCAGATGCCGCGTTTGGCAACCACTGTTTCCGCGTTTGGGGAGGGGACAGTCATTCATCGTCCTATCGGGAAATCGGGGGATAAAATGTGCGAGGCTGGCGCAAGTGCGTCGTTTGCCGCCATCCGGGCGATGACCCGGATGGCGTTGTTCGGGTGGCGATCAGCGTGCCTGAACGATATCACCAAGCAGCCCGGCTGCTACGGTCAGGCGGGCGAGGTTGGTGTCGCCGCTTTCACTGAGCGTGCCGAGTTCGGAGACGATGCGGTTCACCCGCACGCGGTCGGCGGCATACCATGCCTGAACCGGGTCCTTCTCCTTCGCATACTCGGTCAGGGCCGAGATGACGATACGGCGTCTCGACGAGGAAATCTGGTCCTGGCTGCGCAGGAGAGCCAGGCTCTCATAGTGGTCCGCCGGCGTGATGCGCTGGCTGGCATCCAGCAGACGCGCCACACGGAAGGTCGAGGAGACGGTGGCATAGCTTTCGGCGGCGCGGGCGAGCGTTGTACCCGCACTTTCCGCGATACGCATGATCTCCGGCACATAGACCAGCAGGGAAAGCGTATCCAGCTCTTCCAGAAGACCGGCAGGAACCCCGTCGATTTCCGTAATGCCGAGCTCGCGGCGATATTTCGCCGCCGCCGGCGACAGCGTCTTGATCGCGGTTTTCAGGCGTTCGATCTCCCCCGCCATGTCACCCGTTGCCGCGCCGGCGCTGCCGGTCTGCAGGTAAAGCCTGCTCGCATCGGAGAAGATGCGGGTGATCGTGGCATAAAGCCCGTTCTGGACCTCACCGCCCACCTTGCCGTCAAGCGCATCGACCTCGCCCCACAGGCGTTTGAGGCCGAAACCGTCCTCGACGATCACCGCCGCCTTGACCACGTCGGCGGCGAGCAGACCGCTTGCATCCGCAAGTTTCTGCACGAAGCCCGGGCCACCGCGATTGACCACGGCATTGGCGAGCGCGGTCGCGACGATTTCGCGGTGCAGGCGATGCGCCTTGATATCGTCCGCATAGTTCTTCTGCATCTTGGCCGGGAAATAGTCGGCCAGCAGATGTTGAAGATAGGGCTCATCCGGAAGCGGGCTTGCCACCAGTGCGTCGAACAGGGTCAGCTTGGCATAGGACAGCAGCACGCCGATTTCCGGCCGGGTGAGCGGCTTGCCAGCGGCGTATCTTTCGCTGAACTCGGCATTGTTCGGCAGGGTTTCCACCTTGCGGTTCAGCTGCCCGCTCGCTTCCAGCGCACCCATCAGGCGGCCGAGTTCCTCGCGGTTCGCCAGCCCCAGCCGCTCCGTCAGCGAGATCGCCAGCGATTGCAGGTAGTTGTTGCGCAGCACCAGCTGGGCCACTTCCGGCGTCATGGAGGCAAGAAGCTGGTTGCGTTTCGGCATCGTCAGGCGACCGCTGTTGACGGCGGAAGCAAGCGCGATCTTGATATTGACCTCTACGTCGGAGGAGTTGACGCCCGCCGAATTGTCGATGGCATCAGAGTTGCAACGCCCGCCCGCAAGCGCATAGGCAATGCGGCCCTTCTGGGTGATGCCGAGATTGGCGCCTTCGCCAATGACCTTGGCGCGCAGCTCCGTGGCGTTGACGCGGATCGGGTCGTTTGCCCTGTCACCCACCTCGGCATTGGTTTCCACCGCCGCCTTGATATAGGTGCCGATGCCGCCGAACCAGAGGAGATCGGTCGGCGCCTTCAGGATGGCCGTCATGATCTCGAAGGGCGTGGCGACGGATTTGTCGATGCCGATGGCGGCCACAGCTTCCGGCGTCAGCGTCACCGATTTTTCGGAGCGGGAGATAATCATCGCACCAGCCGAGAGAGCCGAACGGTCATAATCCTGCCAGCTGGAGCGTGGCAGTTCGAAAAGCCGCTTGCGTTCGGCAAAGGACCTGTCGGTATCGGGATCCGGATCGATGAAGATGTCGCGGTGATCGAAGGCGGCGATCAGCCGGATCTTTTCCGATAGCAGCATGCCGTTGCCGAAAACGTCGCCGGACATGTCGCCCACACCGGCCACGGTGAACGGCGTGGTCTGGATGTCGGTGTCCATTTCACGGAAATGGCGCTTTACTGTCTCCCAGGCGCCACGGGCGGTGATGCCCATCTTCTTGTGATCGTAACCGGCGGAACCACCCGATGCGAAGGCATCGTCCAACCAGAAACCGGCTTCGCGGGCAAGGCCGTTCGCCGTGTCGGAGAAGGTAGCCGTTCCCTTGTCGGCGGCGACAACGAAATAGGGGTCGTCACCGTCGAGCCGTAACGTATCGGCCGGCGGCACGATGGCGTCGTCAACGATATTATCGGTAATCGACAGCAAGGTGCGGATATAGGTCTTGTAGGCCTCGCGGCCGGCATTAAAGACCTCGTCGCGGGATCCGCCGGCGGGCAGGTTCTTCGGGAAGAAGCCACCCTTGGCGCCGACCGGCACGATGACGGCATTCTTTACCTGCTGCGCCTTGACGAGACCAAGCACTTCGGTGCGGTAATCCTGACCGCGATCCGACCAGCGTAGACCGCCGCGCGCCACCTTGCCGAAGCGCAGGTGCACGCCTTCGACTTCGGTGCCGTAAACGAAGATTTCGCGGAAGGGGCGGGGGTCGGGCAGGCCATCCAGATGTTTCGGATCAAACTTGAATGCCAGAAGGTCACGCGGGGTACCGTCGGCATTTTTCTGGAAGTAGTTGGTGCGCAGCGTCGCATCGATGGCGTTGACGTAACGCCGCAGCGTGCGGTCCTCATCGAGATTGGGAACGCCGCTCAGCGCGGCTTCGATCGCCTTGTGAATCTCCGCGAGTTTCTTCACCCGCTTCTTTTCTTCGACGGATGGATCGAAGCCAGCCTTGAACAGCGCGAAAATATTCCGGGAAATCGCTGGATATTTATAGAGCGTTTCGGAAATATGCTCCTGCGAATAGACGATGCCGGTCTGGCGCAGATAACGGGCATAGGCGCGCAGCACGGAAACTTCGCGCACGGTCAGGCCGCAGGCGAGGATCAGGCGGTTGAAGTTGTCATTGTCCACCTTGCCGGAGAAAGCGGCAAGGAAAGCTTCCTCGAGTTTTGGCCCGTAATGCGGAAGGTCGAGCGTCGTGCCGGCTGCGACGGAGAGTTCCATATCGTGCAGCACGATGTCGCGCTTTTCGCCTTCCGAAACGACACCGATATCGAAGGTGCGTTCGCTGATGACGTTGAAGCCCAGATTTTCGAGCAGAGGCACGCGCCTTGAGAGGGGAAGGTGGCCGTCGCGGTGGAAGATCTTCAGCGACAGCGTTTCGGCCGATTGGCCTTCCTGCTGGTAAAATTCGATGCGGACCGGCTCACCCTTCGCAGCGCCCAGAATATCCTGCATGTCGCCGATCGCCTCTTCCGGCGTGAAGGCTTCCTGATAGGCCTGATCGACCTCCAGCACCGGCGCGCCGGGTTCGGAAAGGGCGATGAAATGGTCTATCCAGCGTGCCGCGATATCACTGACGGCGTCTTCAAGCCTGTCCTGGGCGATGCGCGGCGTCTTGCCTTCCGTGCGGCCGACGATGAAATGCACGCGGGCGACGGCGCCTTCCGGGAAGGCGGGGTAATAAGCGGAAATGTGCCCATCATAGACCTTGCTCAGATAGTCGCCGATCTTCTCGCGGACATAGGAGTTATATTCCTCGCGCGGCACGAAGATGATGGCGGAGACGAAGCGGTCGAAACGATCGATACGGGCAAGCACGCGCACACGCGGCCGGTCGCTTAGTTCCATGATCTGCTCAATGAAGCGGATGAGGAGATCGGTCTCGATCTGGAAGAGATCGTCGCGGGGATAGGCTTCCAGTGTGTTTTGCAGGATTCGGCCGGAGTGGCTGTTCGGATCGAAGCCGAAATGCCGCTCGACTTCCGCCACCTTGGCGCGCAGCAGCGGGATCTGCTTGACCGAACGTGTATAGGCCGTCGCCGTGAACAGGCCAACGATGCGCAATTCGCCGATGACATTGCCGTCCTCGTCGAAGCGCTTGATGCCGATATAATCCATATAGGCGCGGCGGTGCACGATGGATTTCACATTCGCCTTGGTGACGATGAGGAAATCCGGGCCGTCGAGGAAGGCGAGAATTTCGGGCGTCGTCGTCACGGCGTTCTTGCCGAGGCGCAGGACGCGCACATCGGGATCACTCAGGCTGCCGAGGCCGACGCCGTCACCGCGCTCGACCTTCGCGTTCTTTCCCTTGCCGGAATAGGTGTAGTCGCGCATGCCGAGGAAGGTGAAATTGTCGTTGCGAAGCCAGTTGAGGAATTCGACGGCTTCCGCCCGCTCGGTCTTGCGCCGCGACGAGCCGCGCTTGGACAATTCATCCAGCGCTTCATCGAGTTTCGCCAGCATCGGCCGCCAGTCGCGATAGGCGGATTGCACCTGTGTGAGCACGAAGCGCAGCCGCTCTTCCAGCGCTGCGGCGGCCTGCGGCGTCAGCGGCGCGATATGCAGCTGGATAAGGCTGATATTCTCGGCGGGATCGTCCTCGGGCTCGGCAAGGCGGTAACCGGCCTGCGCATCGTCATCGCGAACGAGAATGGGGTGCACGGCGAGGTAAAGGCCGCGATAGCTGCTGGTGACTTCGCCCATGACGGAATCGTAGAGGAAGGGCATGTTGCGGCCGATAATGGTCAGAACCGTTACCGGAATATCGCGCGGCGAAACTCCTTCCACCGGGGTGATGCTGATGTGGGGCGCTTCTCCGGTCCAGTGCGAAAGCGCCTCGAAGCTGTGGGCTGCGCTCGCCGCCAGCATCTCCGCGGAATAATATTCTATATCGTCGGCACTTGACCTTCCATAAAGAATACCTGGATCAAGAAATTGGACATTTTCGGCAATTGCCTGCTGACGCGCTTTTTCGATCTGTTTTTCGCGTTTTGGATTATTTCTGTAGCCCATTTGACGTGGATTCCTCCAAAAAATCACACTTTAATGTAAAAAAGCACCGCCAATTTACGGATTTTGCCTTTTCAGTCGAATCGGATATTGGCGTGGAATTACGAAGAGTTTAAGAGGCTTTCGTGTTTCTTCAGTCGGTAAGTGAAATTTTTTTGCTTCTTTTGCCATGAGGGTCTGTCGCGAAGCATTTGACAGTATTTTAGCGGCTAATTTTTAGGCGGTTCTTTGGCTGCCATGTGATGTTGCGGCCACGGTCGAAGCAAATTATTGATTTGCGCCTATTTTTGTGGTACACCAACGACACTGATCCACAGCGTGGCATTTGTGTGCCCAAAAACACCACGAAAGCAACACCTCTTTTGCACGCGGTTTCCGTGACATATCGAGCGTTTACGTTATCGAACCCCGCAAGACGGGAAGGTGTGTTTTTGCGTGCACGGCTGGACCAGTGCGGAGTCACCTGACGGTTCCCCCGTCTCATCAGGGCCTGACCGACCCAACCCCGGCATCCCCGGGTATGTAACAGGGAGTTTTTAGAACGAATGACGACCCAGCAGAAGAAATCTCCAGCACATCACGGTTTTAAAACCGGTGAAGCGATTGTGTATCCCGCTCATGGTGTCGGTACCATTTCTGCCATCGAGGAACAAGAAGTCGCCGGCATGAAGCTTGAGCTTTTTGTCATTGATTTCGAAAAAGACAAGATGCGTCTTAAAGTTCCCGTCGCCAAAGCCGTCAGCATCGGTATGCGCAAGCTTTCCGAAGGCGATTTTGTCGAGCGGGCACTGAAAGTGGTGCAGGGCAAGGCGCGTGTGAAGCGTACCATGTGGTCGCGCCGCGCGCAGGAATATGATGCGAAGATCAATTCCGGCGATCTCATCGCGATTGCGGAAGTTGTGCGCGATCTTTACCGTGCGGAAAACCAGCCGGAGCAGTCCTATTCCGAGCGTCAGCTTTACGAAGCTGCTCTCGATCGCATGGCGCGCGAGATCGCCGCCGTCAACAAGATGTCCGAAACCGAGGCTGTCCGCCTGGTGGAAGTCAACCTTGCCAAGGGCCCCAAGCGCGGCAAGACCGTTGAAGAGGACGATTCTCAGGACGAAGCCGCTTAATAACCGGCCTTTTCCTTCTAAAAAAACCCGCCTTGATGGCGGGTTTTTTGTTGCCTGGTCGATAAGGCGCTCATCACAGGATGCGTATTTTCATGCCCTTGCGCAGATGCGGCAGAATGCGCCGCATGTCGCGGGGGTGCAGGGCGACGCAGCCTGCGGTCGGTTCGTATCCCGGCCGGATCAGATGCATGAAGATCGCCGAGCCGCGGTTGCGGCTTCTTGAGGTGATGTTCCAGTCCAGCACCAGACAGACATTGTAGAGGCCGTCCTTGCGCATCATCTCCTCATGGCTTGGGGCAAAGGGCGCCTTGACCAGCCTGTTGTAATTGGCGTCACGGGGCTCGTCGCACCACAGCATGGACTTTTGCGTCCGTTGCATCGGCAAAGCCGTGGTGACGCCGGTGTTACGGTCGCCACGATAAAATCCGTGCAGCAGGCGGATGATGGAAATGGGGGATTTTCCGTCTCCCTCGCGTTTCAGCACGGTGCGGCCATTGCGCCCGATGGCGGCGGGAAAGGTGAGATGCCCGAACTGGACGATCGCCCGGCTTATTTTCAAGGGTGCGGGCCGAACCATGAGCGTCAATGCGCGTTTATGTTGCTTCACGGGCTGTTTGCTCATGTTTTTCACGAGATTTTGCTTTGCAGGTTATCTAACGTGAAGTCATAGCACTTCGTTATATCATGGCAATGGGTTGACCTTTTATCGGCAAACCGCTGAATTGGCTGACAATTAGAGTACCATGCGCCCTTTGGGGCGTAGAGAGAACGCTCTAACTCTTTTAAACTAGGCATTGTGCTTTGCGAAAATCGAACGCGATTTTCGGGCCTGTGCGCTAAAGTAAGAAAGGCTGAGAATCCGAATGACGGCTCGCACTATCCTTCTGGTGGACGACGACGACGATCTTCGGGAGACGCTGACCGAGCAACTGTCTCCCTATGAGGAATTCTCGCTGCTCAGCGGTGCAAATGCCGCGCAGGCGATGCAGACCGCCAAGACCGCCCAGGTCGATCTTCTGATCATGGATGTCGGTCTTCCGGACATGGACGGTCGAGAGGCGGTGAAGCTGTTGCGAAAGGGCGGCTTCAAGGCGCCGATCATTATGCTTACCGGTCATGACACCGATTCCGATACGATCCTCGGGCTGGAAGCAGGCGCCAATGACTATGTGACGAAGCCGTTTCGCTTCGCCGTGCTACTGGCGCGTATCCGGGCGCAGCTGCGCCAATATGAGCAGAGCGAGGACGCGGTTTTCACCGTCGGTCCCTATCAGTTCAAGCCCAGCCAGAAGCTGCTGACGACGGAAGACGGCAAGAAAATCCGGCTGACGGAAAAGGAAGCGGCGATCATTCGTTATCTCTACCGCGCCGGCAGCACCGTCGTGACCCGCGATGTCCTGCTGGAAGAGGTCTGGGGCTACAATTCCGGTGTCACCACGCATACGCTTGAAACGCATGTCTATCGCCTGCGCCAGAAGATCGAGCGTGACCCCTCCAATGCCGAAATTCTGGTCACCGAGAACGGCGGCTATAAAATCGTTCCCTGAGGGCGGGCCCTTTCATTGCTGGAAAGCTTACGCCGCGCGTCTGAAAAGATGCGTGGGGTTCCAACATCTTGTATTTTGAGGACTGATATTGGAAAACCGCTATAGTGATGCAGGCGGTTTTCCGGAGTAACGAACGACATGGCCTTGACGGACGATATCATTCTGCTGGGGCAAGTGCCGTTGTTTGCCGGGTTCAGCGACGACCAGTTGCGGCTCATCGCTTTCGGTGCCGAACGCCGTCGCGTCTCGGCAGGCCAGACATTGTTCCGGGAACATTCGCCGGCCGAATGCGCCTTTGCGGTGACGGCCGGTCATTTCGAGCTTTTTACGGCCGGGCGGGATGGCAAGCCCGTGCTGCAGGCGACACCCGGCAAGGGGGCGCTGCTTTCGGAACTTGCGCTTTTCACCCTCTGCGAAAGAAAATTCACTGCCGTTGCGGTGGAAGATTCCGAAGTCATCCGGATAACGCGCATCCTCTTTCACCGGCTGGTGGAGGAGTTTCCGGAGGTTGCCGATATCGTCTCGGCGCGTATTCGCGATAATATTGCGTCGCTGGCGGCGGGTGCGGCCCGTTTGCAGAACCGCTTCGTCTGACGCCAGTCAAAACCCCATTGCTCAGAAGCGGAAATGGGCGGTGACCGGAACATGGTCCGACGGCCGGCTCCAGCCGCGGGCCTCGCGCAATATGTCGATTTTTTCGAGTGAGGAACCGAGATCCTGAGACGACCAGATATGGTCGAGGCGGCGGCCGCGATCAGCCGCTTCCCAATCCTTGGCGCGGTAGCTCCACCAAGTATAGATCTTTTCCGTTTCCGGTACGTTCAGGCGCATCAGATCGAGCCAGTTGCCCTTCTTCATGATGTCCAGCATGCCTTCGGTTTCGATGGGCGTATGGCTGACGATCTTCAGAAGTTGTTTATGTGACCAGACGTCGTTTTCAAGCGGCGCGATGTTGAGATCACCAACGAGAATGGACGAGGTGCCGGGTGCGCCATCGGCGCGTAGCGCCTTCATCTCCTCGATGAAATCGAGCTTGTGGCCGAATTTCGGGTTGATCGACCGATCCGGCTCGTCGCCGCCGGCCGGAACGTAGAAATTGTGTAGCCGCACGCGGCGCGATCCGACCTGGAAAATCGCGGAAATGTGCCGCGCGTCACCCACACCGCAATAGTCCTGCCGGTGATCTTCGGTCAGCGGAATTTTCGAGGCGATGGCGACGCCGTGATAGCCCTTCTGGCCGTGAATGATGACGTGTTCGTAGCCCAGCGCCTTCAACGGCTTCATCGGAAACTCGCCATTCGGGCATTTCGTTTCCTGCAGGCAGAGAATGTCGGGTTTGTAACGCACCAGAAACTGTTCGACGATCGGCATTCTGAGCCTTACGGAATTGATGTTCCAGGTGGTTATCGAAAACGACATGCATGTGCTCCGCTTTTACGGCCTTGAACCGCATGGTTCGCGGCAAGTTTCCGGGGCGCAGGCTTATAACATCGTGACGAAAACGGGAATGTATTTTAGCGGCAAAATGAAAAAGGCGGCCGCAAGGCCGCCTTTCGAAGCGTTTCCCGGGCTTGAAGCCTCAGCCGCCTTTGCGGACTTCCTCGTAGTTGATGTTGAAGACACGCTCATCGAGGTTCACGCCGGTCTGGACGTTGAAGATCATGACGGTCGTGTCCTTGTTCTGGGCATCAGTCGTGGTCCATTGCCGCAGATCGAAGGTTTTCGGATCAAACATCAGGGTAATGGTGGAATCGCCGAACACACTCTTGTCGCCGAGAACGATGGTGGTCAGGTCGGATTCTTCCTTCACGTCCCGGACCTTCTGGTTGCCGAGATCGATCTTGTCGGACAGAAGCAGGCTGAGCGGGGTCTTTGACAGCGGATAAAGATCCCATGTCTTCAGCTTCATATTGCCGATGACGACATTCTTGCCGTCGGCGATGACGCGCATGGGCGAGGGGTCTTCATAATTGAAGCGAAGCTTGCCGGGGCGTTCGATGTAGAATTTGCCGCCGGTCTGCTCACCGCGCGGGCCGAACTGCACGAATTCCCCCATCATGGTTTTGACCGAAGAGAAGTGGTTGGCGATTTTCTGCGCGGTTGCGGTATTGCCGGCTGCCTGGGCGAATGCGTCGAGCGGCGCGAGGCCGGCGATCACCGCAGCCATGGAAAATGCCGTCAGCACGCCACGTCGCGTCACGCCGCTCTGCGCCGCGTTTGCATTGGCCGTTTCGCCGGTGGTGAGGTCGTTCATTCTGTTCTCCTTCATCGCAGCGATTGTCCGCATAAAAGGCGGCGGCTTCATGACGTTGAAAGCGTGTAATAACGCTTCTCGGCCCCGCTTGGTTGCGGCTCTATCGCTCGATGATGTCTGCTTCTGTCGGTACGAGGATTTCGCGTTTTCCGGCATGATTGGCGGGGCCGATAATGCCCTCCTGCTCCATGCGTTCGATCAGCGAGGCGGCGCGGTTGTAGCCGATGCCGAGGCGCCGCTGCACATAGGAGGTGGAGGCTTTACCATCGCGAAGCACGACGGCCACGGCCTGATCGTAGGGGTCTTCGGAATCGGAGAAGCTGCCGCCGCCGACCGGGCCGCCGCCAGCACCGTCCTCGTCGTCTTCTTCGGTAATGGCTTCCAGATATTCCGGCGCGCCCTGTGTTTTCAGATAAGCGACGATCTCTTCAACTTCATTGTCGGAGACGAAGGGGCCGTGCACGCGCTGGATGCGTCCGCCGCCTGCCATATAGAGCATGTCGCCCATGCCGAGCAGCTGTTCGGCGCCCTGTTCTCCAAGGATGGTGCGGCTGTCGATCTTCGACGTGACCTGGAAGGAAATGCGGGTCGGGAAGTTGGCCTTGATGGTGCCGGTGATCACGTCGACGGACGGCCGCTGGGTGGCCATGATGACGTGGATGCCGGCGGCACGCGCCATCTGTGCCAGACGCTGCACCGCGCCTTCGATGTCCTTGCCGGCCACCATCATCAGGTCGGCCATTTCGTCGATGATGACGACGATATAGGGCAGGGGCTTCAGATCGAATTCTTCCGTTTCGTAGATCGCCTCGCCGGTCTGGCGGTCGAAGCCGGTCTGCACCGTGCGGGTGAGGATTTCGCCCTTGTCCAGCGCCTGCTGCACGCGGCTGTTGAAGCCGTCAATGTTGCGCACGCCGATCTTCGACATCTTCTTGTAACGCTCTTCCATCTCGCGCACCGTCCATTTCAGGGCCACGACGGCCTTTTTCGGATCGGTGACGACAGGGGAAAGCAGATGCGGAATGCCGTCATAGATCGACAGTTCCAGCATTTTTGGATCGATCATGATCAGGCGGCACTGTTCCGGCGACATGCGGTAAAGCAGGGACAGGATCATGGTGTTGATGGCGACGGATTTACCGGAACCGGTGGTGCCGGCGACCAGTAGATGCGGCATCTTGGCGAGATCGGCGATGACGGGTTCGCCGCCGATGGTCTTGCCGAGCGCCATGGCAAGCTTGGCCTTGCTGTTTTCGAAGTCGCGGCTGCCGATCAGTTCCCGCAGGAATACGGTTTCGCGCGTCTGGTTCGGCAGTTCGATGCCGATGGCATTGCGGCCGGGAACGACGGCGACGCGGGCGGCGATCGCGCTCATGGAGCGGGCGATATCATCCGCAAGGCCGATGACGCGTGAGGATTTGATGCCGGGGGCCGGCTCCAGCTCGTAAAGTGTCACCACCGGGCCGGGGCGGACGTGAATGATTTCGCCCTTGACGCCGAAATCCTCGAGGACGCCTTCCAGAAGACGCGCATTCTGCTCGAGAACTTCCTCGCTCAGCATATTGTCACGCACGACATTCTTCGGCTCGGCCAGAAGATGGACGGTGGGCAGCTGGAAACCGTCGGCGGCGATGAAGGAGGCCTGCGCCTCTCTTGCCACGCGCTCGCTTGGTTTCGGTCGCGCGGAAGGCGCGGTAATTTTGGTCTGCCCGCGTCCCGGGGCCTGTCTGGCGGTAAATCTCTGGTCGGATTCGTCGTCGGAAAGAATGCCGTTCGGCAGGTTGCGTCCGTCTGCGTCAAAAGACGGCTCGTCATCCATGTCGTCGTCATGATCGAGCGCGATGGAGGGCGGCGACATCTGCCGGCGCGATGCGGCACGCTCTTCGAAAGACGGTTCTGCGCGCTGGTCGAGACGATTGATCGCGGTCTTCAGGCGCGAAGGTTCGTTCAGCGTGCCGAATTCATATTCGTTGAAGTCGTAGGGGTGTTCGAATTCCTCATGCAGGGATTTCGACTTCAGGCCGAACAGGCGGCGGAAGCGCGCCTGGGTGATATACCAATAATGCGTCAGAGCGCCGAAGGCGAGCATGTTGGCGAAGAAACCTTCACCATCGTCCTCGTCATCCTCTTCGGCTTCACGGGTGGCGCGGGCCTTGCTGGTGGCGACCGGGACAGCTTCTTCCCGCTCCAGCTCGTCGTCCAGGCCACCGATAATACCGGCAGCGAACAGCATCAGCCAGGCGGCGGGCGCCGCGAATATGACGCCGAGCACGGTGGCGACCGTGCCGGTGGGATAAGCGCCGATGAAAAGCGCGGGAAAGCGCAGGATCATGTCACCGATGACGCCACCAATGCCGTTCGGCAGGGGCCACGTGACGGGTGCCGGAAAACAGCCGAGCGAGGCGGCGCAGACGATGGCGCCCGCAACCCATGCGACGAGGCGGGCGGGTATGCGATTGAACTTGCGTCCGGCGATGAGCGCGATTGCCCAGGCGATGATGGGCAGGAATGCGATGATGGCGGAAAGCCCGAGGAACTGCATCACGATATCGGCGAAGATCGCGCCGCTGTAACCCAGAAGATTGGTGGGCTGGTTTCCCGTGGCGTAGGAGAGGCTCGGATCCGCCACATTCCATGTGGCGAGCGCGGCAATTCCCAGTGCTATCGTGGCCAAAAGAGCGAAACCGGCAAGAGCCATGATCTGACGCACGAAAAACGCCGTCAACACGAAGCGCGTGTGACGACCATCGAATGTCGGAGAATGCATTCTGCCCATGTCCCTGAACCCGTTGTTTTGTGGTTTCGGCAAGATCCGGCAGGGTGACCTGATCCCGGATTGACAGGGAAAACTAACCGCTTGCTGGTTAATGTCGTGTTAACCATGCGGCTTTTTGAGGCCGCGCACGGATTTACGGCAAAGAAAAAGGCCCGCCGGAGCGGGCCTTCTTGCGGGAGAGGGGATGGAGAACCCCTTTTCCCTGATATCAGGAGTGGTAAGCGGCTTCGCCGTGGGTTGCGAGGTCGAGACCTTCGCGTTCGGCTTCGACCGGGACCCGAAGACCAACGATCACGTCGACGATCTTGTAGAGGATAGCCGAGACGACGGCGCACCAGACGATGGTGATGGCGACAGCAACGAACTGGGTCCAGACCTGCGAGGCGATGGAGAAATCGGCCTTGCCGGTGCCGCCAAGCAGCGGCGAGGTGAAGATGCCGGTGCCGAGTGCGCCGATGATGCCACCGATGCCGTGGACGCCGAAGACGTCGGCAGTATCGTCATAACCGAACTTGTTCTTCACCACGGAGACAAAGAAGTAGCAGATTGGCGAAACGATGAGACCGAGAACGATCGCACCCATCGGGCCGACGGAGCCTGCAGCAGGCGTGACGGCGACGAGGCCGGCGATCATGCCCGAGGCGGCGCCCAGCATGGAGGCCTTACCGCGGGTGAAGCTTTCAACCAGCGACCAGGAAACGATGGCTGCAGCGGTTGCGAGGAAGGTGTTCATGGTTGCGAGAACCGCACCGCCCGATGCCTCGAGGTTGGAACCGGCATTGAAGCCGAACCAGCCGAACCACAGCATGGCCGCGCCAACCAGCGTCAGCGTCATGGAGTGGGGAGCCATCATGTCCTTGCCGAAGCCGGTGCGCTTGCCAACCATGATCGCACCGATCAGGCCAGCGATACCGGCATTGATGTGAACGACGGTGCCGCCGGCGAAGTCGAGAGCGCCCATGCCGAAGATCAGGCCGTTTGCATCCCAGACCATGTGTGCGATCGGGAAATAAACGAAGGTGGCCCACAGGATGGTGAACAGGATGACCGCGGAGAACTTCACGCGTTCCGCAAAAGCACCGATGATCAGGGCCGGGGTGATGGCCGCAAAGGTCATCTGGAAGGCGATGAAGGTGTATTCGTAGATCACGACACCCTGCGAGAAAGTCGCGGAGGTGCTGTCAAGCGAAACGCCCGACAGGAACAGCTTGCCGAAGCCACCGAAATAGGGGCCGGTGCCGCCGCCGAAGGCGAAGGAGTAGCCGTAGATGACCCAGACGAGCATCATGACCGCGCCGATGACCGTGCACTGCATGAGAACGGAGAGCATGTTCTTGGTGCGGACTAGGCCGCCGTAAAACAGCGCCAGACCGGGAATGATCATGAACAGCACGAGGATGGTCGCGATATACATGAAGGCGGTGTCGGCTTTTTCCGGAACAGGAGCCGCTGCCGCCACTGCCGGCGCTGCGTCCTGGGCAAAGGCGATGGCCGGGGCCATCAGGGCCGTCGCTGCGGCGCCCAGCTTGCCGAGCGTCAAAAACTTGTTGAGTTGCATAGTTTGAAAACTCCCCTGTCAGCCGTGCTTTAAAGCGCTTCTGTGTTGGTTTCGCCGGTACGGATGCGCACGGCCTGTTCGATAGAGTAGACGAAGATCTTGCCGTCACCGATCTGCCCGGTCTTTGCTGCAGACGCGATCGCCTCGATGGCCTTGTCGACGACGTCGGACGGAACCGCGATCTCGATCTTCAGCTTGGGAAGGAAGCTCACCGCATATTCCGTGCCGCGATAAATCTCGGTATGCCCCTTCTGGCGTCCGTAACCCTTTACCTCGGTCACGGTCAGGCCCTGGATGCCGACGCCGGTAAGCGCTTCGCGCACTTCATCCAGCTTAAACGGCTTGATAATGGCCATCACAATTTTCATCTGGTTTCCCATCCTTTGTTTGTCCTCGGCACGGAGCCGACTCTCCTTGCCGCTGGCAGATCAGTAACAGCGACTGCGGACATACATTCAAAGGGCGTGCCAGTTTTGGATGTGCACATAACTTATTGAAATATAAAACTTATATGACGGGCGTCTGAAAAAGGGGCATTTGTCGCCAAAAAAAGCGTCCATAAAATGTGCGATTTTTAGAAAAAGCACATTATTTAATCATTTGCCCTTTTGCGGATCAGGCCCTCCTGCGCGACGGAGGCGACCAGTTCACCCTGTCTGGTGAAAATATTGCCACGGGTCAGGCCGCGCGCACCGGACGCACTGGGGCTGTCCTGCGTGTAAAGCAGCCAGTCGTCCAGCCGGCAGGGGCGGTGGAACCACATGGCGTGATCGAGGCTCGCCACCTGAATGGACGGATCGAAGATGGTCGTGCCATGGGCGTAGAGCGAGGTGTCGAGCAGCGTCATATCGGAAAGATAGGCGAGAATGGCCGATTGCAGACGCGGATCGTTCGGCACGTCGCCAACGGCGCGGACCCAGATATCCTGCTGCGGCTCCAGCTTTTCCTTCGAGATATAATGGGTCAGCGAGACCGGCCTTATCTCGATAGGCCGCTTGTTGCTCCAGTATTTGCGGATGGAAGCGGGCGCCTTGGCGAGGAAGGCCGCCTGCATCTGCTCCTCGCTCATCAGTTTTTCGGGCGGCGTCACATCAGGCATCTTGATCTGGTGGTCGAAGCCATCCTCGAAAATCTGAAACGAGGCCGACATGGAAAAAATGGCTTTGCCATGCTGGATGGCGACCACGCGGCGGGTGCAGAAACTTGCGCCGTCGCGGATGCGCTCCACCTGATAGACGATAGGCACCAGCGGATCGCCGGGGCGCATGAAATAGGCATGCAGTGAATGCACGAAACGGTCGTCATCCACGGTTCTTTGTGCGGCGATCAGGGCCTGTGCGATGACCTGGCCGCCAAAAACCCGCTGCCAGCCGATCTGCGGGCTTTCCCCGCGGAACAGGTTCTCTTCCAGCTTTTCGAGATTGAGCGTGGCAATGAGATTGACCATCGGGTCTGACGTTTGCGAGGGATGCGACATTTTTTCGGCCTGCTCCGGCTGTAGGAAGACGTCACATGGTCTATAGTGCGCCGACGATGCGTGCACAAGATTTGAGGAGAAGCGCGATGCTGGACGTGGTGGTTGCAGGTGGCGGATATGTCGGTCTTTCCGTTGCTGTCGCAATTAAGCAGGCGGCCCCGCACCTTGATGTGCAGGTGGTCGAGGCCGCTCCCGAGGACGTCTGGAAGAAGGATATGCGCGCCTCCGCCATCATTGCCGCGGCCACGCGCATGCTCGATGTCTTCGGCATATGGAACGAGATCGAGCCCGAGGCTCAGCCGATCCACAAGATGATCGTTACCGATTCGAAGACCGCCGATCCGGTTCGCCCGGTGTTCCTGACCTTCGATGGCGCGGTGGAAGCGGGCAGGCCTTTTGCCCATATGGTTCCGAACGTCGCTCTGGTGGGTGCCTTGCGTGGCCTGTGCGAGCGTCTCGGTGTCGAAATGCGCCATGGTCTCAGCGTTTCAGGCTTTACCGCAGGGCCGCAATCGACGACCATTGGCCTTTCGGACGGCTCGTCGCTCGAAACGCGGTTGCTCATTGCCTGTGACGGGGTTCGCTCGGCGCTCAGGGACATGGCCGGCATCAAGACCGTGCGCTGGGATTACGATCAGTCCGGCATCGTCACCACGGTCGAGCATGAGCGACCGCATGAGGGCTGTGCTGAAGAACATTTCCTGCCCTCCGGCCCCTTCGCCATTCTGCCGCTCAAGGGAAACCGTTCCTCGCTCGTCTGGACCGAACGCACGGCCGACGCCGAAAGGCTGGCCGCCTCCGACGATCTGGTATTCGAGGAAGAGCTGGAGCGCCGGTTCGGCCACAAGCTCGGTCCCGTCCGCCCGGTTGGTCCCCGCCGCGCCTTTCCGCTCGGTCTGACACTGGCGCGCTCCTTCGTTGCGCCACGGTTTGCGCTTGCGGGTGATGCGGCGCACGGTATCCATCCGATTTCCGGACAGGGCCTCAATCTCGGCTTCAAGGATGTGGCGGCGCTCGCCGAAACCGTGGTCGAGGCCGACCGTCTCGGTCTCGATATCGGCTCTCTCAACGTTCTTGAGCGGTATCAGTCCTGGCGTCGTTTCGACACGCTGCGCATGGGTGTGACGACGGATGTGCTGAACCGGCTTTTCTCCAACGATGTCGGACCCATCCGCATCATGCGCGATTTCGGTCTGGGCGTGGTGGATCGTTTGCCGGGTCTCAAATCCTATTTCATCGGCCAGGCCGCCGGCACGACAGATGCGAATGCGCCGCGCCTTCTTGCCGGGGAGGCGCTCTGACCTGACCCTTCGCCGGGCGGTGGAGAGGTCTCCTGACGATTGTCGCTTGACAGGCTGTTGGGGCATTCTCTGTCTTTTGCCGGTCACGGAAAGCTGAATCCGGGCAATGACTTACCCGGATTCACAATCTGGTATGAGGTATGGCTTCTCCAACCAGATATTGCGGAGAACAAAAGCGGAATCAGGCTGAGTCAGCGATTCGTATTCGATTCGTTCGCAGACTGTTCCGCAGCCGAATCGATTCCATTTTCGCCGGATTCTTTTTGAACCTTCAAGTCACTGAATCTGAACGGAAAATTCGTCTGCGAAATCCTCCTCCGCTACTTTACGGGTGAGGCCTATTGCCTTTGTCGGCGGGCATTGCCATGTGTGGTGCGTGCGGCCCGCATCTGTGATGATTGGCGGTACGACAAGCAGATGAAGTCGATTCGCGGATACTACGTTGAATTTTCGCCCCATGATCCTGAGCGGCCGCGGTGTCACGGCCGTTCTCGGCCCCACCAATACCGGCAAGACCCATTACGCGATAGAGCGTATGGTCGCGCATGGCAGCGGTGTCATTGGCCTGCCGCTGCGTCTTCTGGCGCGGGAGGTCTATACCCGTCTGGTCGAGAAGGTGGGTGCGCCGAATGTGGCGCTGATCACCGGCGAAGAAAAAATCGCGCCACCCAAGGCCAAATATTCCGTCTGCACCGTGGAAGCCATGCCGCGCGAGACGACTGCCGCTTTCGTCGCCATCGACGAGGTGCAATTGGCCGGTGATCTTGAACGCGGTCATATCTTTACTGACCGGGTGCTGCATCTGCGCGGGCGGGAAGAGACGCTGCTTCTGGGAGCGGGCACGATGCGCCCGATCCTTGAAAAGCTGCTGCCCGGAATAACCGTGGTGGAGCGGCCGCGCCTGTCGCAGCTTTTTTATGCCGGCCAGAAGAAGATCACCCGCCTGCCGCAGCGCACGGCGATCGTCGCCTTTTCCGCAGACGAGGTTTATGCCATCGCCGAACTGGTGCGCCGCCAGCGCGGTGGAGCGGCCGTGGTGCTCGGCGCGCTTTCGCCGCGCACGCGCAATGCGCAGGTCGGGCTCTATCAATCGGGCGACGTCGAATATCTGGTGGCGACGGACGCCATCGGCATGGGCCTCAACCTCGATGTCGATCACGTCGCCTTCGCGCAGGACCGCAAATTTGACGGTTACCAGTTCCGCAATCTCAATCCGGGCGAGATCGGCCAGATCGCCGGCCGCGCCGGCCGTCATCTTCGCGACGGCACATTCGGCGTGACGGGTCGCGTCGATCCGTTCGACGACGAGCTGGTGGAGCGAATCGAAACCCATCAGTTCGATGCCGTGAAGGTGCTGCAATGGCGGACGAAAAACTTCGATTTTTCCTCCATCGCCAATCTGCGTACGAGCCTTGATGCCGCCCCGACGATCCAGGGGCTTTCGCGCGCCCTGCCGGCCATCGACCAGCAGGCGCTGGAATATCTGTCGCGCTACCCCGAGATCATCGACGTGACGACGACGGATGCGCGGGTGGAAAAACTCTGGGAGGCCTGCGCGCTGCCCGATTATCGCCGCATCGCCCCCGCACAGCATGCCGATCTGATCTCCACGCTTTATTTCGACCTCGTCAAGCGCGGGGCGGTGAACGAGGATTTCATGGCCGAGCAGGTGCGCCGCGCCGACCGCACGGATGGAGAGATCGATACCTTGTCTGCGAGGATTGCGCAGATCAGAACATGGACTTATGTATCGAACCGCCCAGGATGGCTTGCCGATCCGACACACTGGCAAGAAAAGACTCGGGAAATCGAGGATCGATTGTCCGATGCGCTACATGAAAGGTTGACGAAACGCTTTGTTGATCGCAGGACATCTGTGCTCATGAGGCGCCTGAGAGAGAATGCGATGCTTGAAGCTGAAATCAGTGTAAATGGTGATGTCTTCGTAGAAGGCCATCACGTCGGCCAATTGGCCGGGTTCCGGTTCACGCCGGTGCCGGGAATGGAAGGGCCGGATCAGAAGGCCGTGCAGGCTGCAGCGCAGAAGGCGCTTGCGCTCGAATTCGAGGCGCGTGCCGCGCGTCTGCATGCCAGTGGAAATGGCGATCTCGCTTTGAGCTCCGATGGTCTGGTGCGCTGGTTGGGCGAGCCGGTTGCCCGCCTTTCGGCCGGCGACAACATCATGAAGCCGCGGGTGATCCTGCTTGCCGACGAGCAGCTGAACGGCAATGCCCGTGATCACGCGCTCGCGCGGATCGAGCGTTTCGTGAACCACCAGATCGCGACCGTGCTGAAGCCGCTGGATGACATTTCCCGCGCCGAAGACCTTCAGGGTCTGGCGAAGGGGCTGGCGTTCCAGCTCGTCGAAAATCTTGGTGTCCTGTTCCGCCGCGACGTTGCCGAGGACGTGAAGTCGCTCGATCAGGATGCGCGCGCTTCCATGCGCCGCTATGGCGTGCGTTTCGGCGCCTATCATGTCTTCCTGCCCGCGCTTCTGAAGCCCGCTCCGGCGGAGCTCGTCACGCTGCTTTGGGCGCTGAAGAATGATGGCCTCGGCAAGCCGGGTTATGGCGATCTCATTCCGGTGCTGGCCGCAGGCCGCACCTCGGTCGTGACAGATGCGAGCTTCGAGCGGATGTTCTACAAGCTTGCCGGTTTCCGTTTCCTCGGAAAGCGCGCCGTGCGTATCGACATTCTCGAGCGTCTGGCCGATCTCATCCGTCCGCTGCTGCAGTGGAAACCCGGCCAGCAGCCGCGCCCGGAAGGTGCTTATGACGGCCGCCGTTTCACGACGACGACCGCCATGCTTTCCATTCTCGGCGCAACGCTCGATGACATGGAAGAAATTCTCAAGGGCCTCGGTTACCGTGCCGATCAGGTAACGGCCGAGGAGGCGCAGGCCTTCCTCGCGAGCCAGGCCGGTGCTGCCGCTCCTGCCGTCGCAGAAGCGGTGACGGGCGAAGACGAAAGCGCCGAGACCGAGCAGGACGAGCCCGCTTCCGAAGAGCAGCAGGCCGAAACGGTTGCTGCCGCTGAAGGCGAAGCTTCCGAGGCTCCGGTTGCGGAAGCTGCCGGTGAAGAGGTTGCCGCAAGCGAGACCGCTTCTGCCGAAGGTGCTGAGCCTTCCGAGCCGAAGCCCGTTCTTCTGTGGCGCCCGGGTGGCCGCAACGAAAATCAGCGTGGCGAAAACCGTCGCCCCGGCCATCGCGGTCAGGGTCGTGAAGGTGCACGTGAGCAGGGTGAGCGTCGTGGTGAAGGCCGTCGCGACAATCGTGACGGTACAAATCGTGACGGTGCAAATCGCGAAGCGGCCAATCGCGGTGGCGATGGCGAGCGTAAGCGTGATGGTGGTCGTCCCGATCGCGGCAACAACCGCAACAATGATCGTCACGATCGCGGGGAGCGCAAGGACCGGCCGGAACGCAACGACCGTGGCGGAAAGCCGCAGGGTCAGCAGCGCTTCGAAGCCAAGCCGCCGCGCAAGGAGAAGCCGATGGATCCGGATTCGCCTTTCGCGAAGCTCGCTGCGCTCAAGGAGCAGCTGAAGAAGTAAGCCCATGGGAAGCAACGAACAGCCACTCGAAAGTACGCGACAGCGTCTGGACAAGTGGTTGTTCTTTGCCCGCATGGCCAAATCCCGGTCGCTGGCCCAGAGCTATATCCAGTCGGGCCAGGTGAAGGTCAACGGCACTGCCGTCCGCCAGCCCAGCTTCATGCTGAAGGTGGGCGACAGGCTGGAGATCGGTTTCGAGCGGATGGACAGGGTGCTCGTCGTCAAATCCGGCGGAGTGCGACGTGGACCTTATGAGGAAGCCCGGCTTCTTTATGACGACCAGACACCGCCGCGGGAGCCGTCCGACAGGCTCACCCCTCTCGAGCAGGCGCTGCGTGAGCCCGGTAGCGGACGTCCGACCAAAAAGGAGCGCAGGGCGCTCGACAGGTTTCTGTCTGACAGTGACGGAAACAAAGATTAGAATAAACCTCTAGGTCGCATCCGTTTTTCAGAATTGTTATCCTTGCTATCTGCAAGCAAAGGCATTACGTCACTTGCGAAATTGCCCTGTCTGAATTCCGGGCGACGGCTTGTGTTCCGAAGCCCAAAGACCCGGCCTGCATATTCTGGAGTTCATCATGACATATGTCGTGACCGACAATTGCATCCGCTGCAAATATACCGATTGCGTTGAGGTCTGCCCCGTTGACTGCTTTTACGAGGGTGAAAATTTCCTCGCCATCAATCCCGATGAATGCATCGATTGCGGTGTGTGCGAACCGGAATGTCCCGCTGAGGCCATCAAGCCCGATACGGAGCCGGGTCTCGACAAGTGGCTGAAGCTCAACGCCGAATATGCCGCGATCTGGCCGAACATCACGATCAAGCGCGACCCGATGCCGGAAGCCAAGGAAATGGACGGCGTCGAAGGCAAGCTCGAGCTTTATTTCTCTGCTGAGCCCGGCAAGGGCGACTGACTCTCCCGAACCAATATTTGAAAAGCCCTCGTTGCATCAGCACGAGGGCTTTTGTTCATCCGCCTCGGCCGGACTGAAGTGTGGTCGACAGCAATGTCAGAAGGGCCACGCTTTCCTCCAGGCTTTGCCGCTGGCGGCTTTGCAGGATGGCGGCCTGCAGACGGTTCATTTCCCGGGCGATCGCCGCTGGCTGCCACGTCCGCAGCGCTCTTTCGATGATCGGTTTCCGGCGAAAATGGATATGGCGTCCGAGCGTCTGCATGACCTGACCGGCCTGCTGCTTTTTCTCATCCATTTCGGCCCGCATCTGGTCGAGCAACTGGAATTGCTTGAGGCAGCCCTGAAGCACGAGGAAGATCGGTGTTTTTGATGAAATGATCTTCTGGGTGGCGTGGAAAAAGGCGTTCCTGTCGCCTTTCAGGATGGCGTCGACGGCATCGTCGGCGGAAACGGTGCTGGCATCGCCGATGATGGCCAGAACGTCATCTTCCTCGATTACCTCCGCACCCCGGGCATAAAGCGCAAGCTTGCGGATTTCGTTGCGCGAGGCGATACGGTCGCCGCCGAGCGATTCGATCAGTCTTTGCCGTGCAGCCGGCGCAATGCGCAGACTATCTGCGGAGAGTTCCTGATCGATCAGTGCATTCAAGGATCGCGCATCGTCCACATAACAGGGGATTGCGGCGATCGAGCGCGCAGGTTCCGCGATCTTGCGCAGCCCTGTGCCCTTTTTGACATCACCCGCTTCGATGATCAGGAAGCTCGCCTCCGGCGGCGTGTCCGCCAGAATCTGGAGGGCGTCCACCAGCGCCTTTTCGGCGGAGGCGCCTTTGACCCACACGAGTTTTTCACCACCGAAAAGGCCGATGGCGTTTACTTCATCGAGCAGGCGTCCGGGATCGCCCTGTAGATCGGATGCGGTCAGCTTCAGCGATGCGAAAGCATCATCGGGATCGATGCCGGTCTTTTTGGCGATGACGCCTGCCCGCTCCGATACCAGGCCACGATCCGGTCCGTAGAGAACAAAAACGCGAAAGCGCTCCGCCGGATTTTCGGCGAAGCGCTCAAACTCATGCGACTTTATCTCCGCCATGGCCGCCGCTCTCAGCGGCCGAGGGTGGCGGCGATATCGGTGCGGATGATTTCAGCCAGTTCACGGGCCGCGCGGTTCTCGGCATCGCGGGTTGCCCGGATCTTGGCGAATTCCTGCTGCGGCAGATCCACCTGCGCCGTCACGCTGCGGCGCGCGGAACGCAGAATCTGACCGTCGGAAATGCGCGTCAGGACATATTGACCGCTCATAACGACGCGGCCGGGGTAGGGTCCGTCGTAATTGTTGTTCGAGCGGGTCGTCAGATCGTAATTCTGCACTTCCGTCGAGGTGGCGCTCGAACTTACGAAAACCTTGACGTTATACTGGGCCGTGGCCGGTTGGCCCGCGCCGCCGGCCATCAGGAAGATCAACTGGTTGCGGACTTCCTGACCAGCTCGGCCACCGGTCTCGGAAATGCTGACGGCCGCCAGCCTTTCCTTGGTCCCGGAAGCCTCGCCGTAAAGCGGGCGCACCTGGCAACCCGCCAGAAGACCAGCCATCATCACGACGGAAATTGCTGCCGCGACGCGGCTCCATCTCGAAAAAACGTCAGACAACAATGTTCACAATCCTCTGCGGAACCACGATGACTTTTTTGGGCTCGCCACCGGCAAGAATGGATTTGACGGCATCCAGCGCAAGGGCAGCCGTGCGGACCGCATCTTGATCCGCATCGCGCGCGATTGTCAATTCGCCGCGCTTCTTGCCATTGACCTGCACCGGCATGACCACGTCGTTTTCCTCTACCAGCGAAGCCACGAAGGTCGGCCACGGCGTCTGCGCCACGAGCCCCTCATTGCCCAATGCCGACCAGCATTCTTCCGCCAGATGCGGCGTCATGGGGGCGATGATGCGGATGAGGATTTCGACGGCATCGCGTGCCGCCGCCTTGGCGTCCTCCGACTTGCTGCCGGAAGCGACGTCCGCGAGCGGACCGGCCAGCGCATTGACCAGCTCGTAGATGCGGGCGATGGCCTTGTTGAAAGCGAGCTTGTCCAGATCGTCCTGAACGGCCTTCAGGGTCTTGTGCGCCGCCTTGGAGGCTGCCAGCCCTTCGCCTTCGGTCGCCGGCTTCGGCTTCACGCCCTTCAACTCTTCAGCCGCTTCACCGATGATGCGCCAGACGCGCTGGACGAATCGATTCGCACCTTCGACGCCGGCTTCCGACCAGATGACATCGCGATCGGGCGGCGAATCCGACAGGACGAAGAAGCGCGCGGTATCGGCGCCATAGGATGCGATGATGTCATCCGGGTCGACCACGTTCTTCTTCGACTTCGACATTTTTTCGATGGAGCCGATCTTCACCTCTTCACCGGAAGAAAGCAGGAACGCCCGGCGCGTGCCGTCATTTTCCTCGATCCTGAGATCGGCAGGCGGCACCCATTCGCGTGTCATGCCTTCGCCACGGCTGTAGGTCTCATGCACCACCATGCCCTGCGTGAACAGGCCCTTGAAGGGTTCCTTGACGTCCACATGGCCGGTCTCGCGCATCGCGCGGGTGAAGAAACGCGAATAGAGCAGATGCAGGATCGCGTGTTCGATACCGCCGATATATTGATCCACCGGCAGCCAGTGATTGGCGACCTTCGGATCGGTCGGCGCGTCTTCCCAAGGCGCGGTAAAGCGCGTGTAATACCAGCTGGAATCGACGAAGGTGTCCATCGTATCCGTCTCGCGGCGCGCGTCATGGCCGCATTGCGGGCAGGAGACATGGCGCCAGGTCGGATGGCGATCCAGCGGGTTGCCGGGCACGTCGAAAGTCACGTCGTCGGGCAGCTTGACGGGCAAATCCTTTTTCGGAACCGGCACGACACCGCAGACTTCGCAGTGAATGACCGGGATCGGGCAGCCCCAATAACGCTGGCGGGAAATGCCCCAGTCGCGCAGGCGGAAATTGACCTTGCGTTCGGCCTGCGGCGTATTGCCCAGCATCTGCGCCGACAGCTTCTGCACGACGGCTTCGAAGGCGTCCGCCGTCTTCATGCCGTTCAGGAAACCGGAATTGATCATCACGCCATCATCGGTGAAGGCGGTGTCGTCAATGGTGAAGTTTGCTGCATCCGGGCCTTCGGGTGCGACGACCGCCACGACCGGCAGGCCATATTTGCGGGCGAAATCCAAGTCGCGCTGGTCACCGGAGGGGCAGCCGAAGATCGCGCCGGTGCCGTAGTCCATCAACACGAAGTTGGCGACATAGACCGGCAGTTCCCAGTTGGGATCCAGCGGATGCACGACCTTGACGCCGGTATCGATGCCCTTCTTTTCCGCGGTTTCCAGCGCTGCCAGCGAAGTGCCATGGCGGCGGCATTCATCGCAGAACTCGGCAATCGCCGGGTTGTTCGCCGACAGTTCCTTTGCCAGCGGGTGGTCGGCGGCGATTGCCAGGAAGGAGGCGCCGAACAGCGTGTCTGGACGCGTCGTGTAGACAGTGATGTCGGAGAAACCTTCCGGAGCCGTCTCAGTGACGGTCTGCCAGCGCAGTGACAGGCCTTCGGAGCGGCCGATCCAGTTCTTCTGCATCAGGCGCACTTTTTCCGGCCACTGGTCCAGCGTATCCAGCTCGTCCAGCAGGTCCTGGCTGAAATCGGTGATGCGGAAGAACCATTGCGTCAGTTCGCGCTGTTCCACCAGCGCGCCAGAGCGCCAGCCGCGGCCGTCGATCACCTGCTCATTGGCCAGAACCGTGTGGTCGACCGGGTCCCAGTTAACCTTGGACTGCTTGCGGTAAACCAGGCCCTTATCCATGAAGTCGACGAACAGCGCCTGCTGGCGGTGGTAATATTCCACGTCGCAGGTGGCGAATTCGCGGGTCCAGTCCAGCGACAGGCCCATGGATTTCAGCTGGCCACGCATGGTGGCGATGTTCTGGTAGGTCCAGTCCTTGGGATGGACCTTGTTCTGCATGGCCGCATTTTCGGCGGGCATGCCGAAGGCGTCCCAGCCCATCGGGTGCAGGACGTTGAAACCGCGGGCGCGCTTGTAACGGGCGACGACGTCACCCATGGCGTAGTTGCGGACATGGCCCATATGGATGCGTCCCGAGGGATAGGGAAACATCTCTAGAACGTAATACTTCTCGCGCGGATCGCTGTTGTCGGTGACGAAAACCTTGTCTTCGTTCCATTTCTGCTGCCAGCGCGGCTCGGCGTCGCGAGGATTGTAACGTTCGATGGCCATTGTCTAAAATTCCGGGTATCGAGGGGAAAAATGTGCGCTGACCTTCACCATGAAACGACCGGGGCGTCAAGTTTGGCGGGACATTCGGAGGTGCAATCTTGGCCAGCGTGCCTCAAATGGTGCTAAAGCCGCTTGGCATCAAGGCATTCGGCGTCTAGTTAGCGGTTTGAATGGTAAAAGAAGGTCTTGTGATGGAAATCGAAGCACGTCTTGAGGATGTCAGGCAGCGCATTGGCGATGTCGCGGAAAAATCCGGCCGCAAGCCTGCCGACGTAGCCCTCGTTGCTGTCTCGAAGACATTTGATGCGGAAGCGATCCAGCCCGTCATCGATGCAGGCCAGCGCATATTTGGTGAAAACCGCGTGCAGGAAGCACAGGCCAAGTGGCCGGAGCTGAAAGAGAAGACGCCGGGCATAGAATTACATCTGATCGGCCCGCTGCAATCCAACAAGGCGGCGGATGCCGTTGCGCTGTTCGATGTGGTGCAGAGTGTCGACCGGGAGAAGATCGCCCGCGCGCTTGCCGAAGAATGCACGAAACAGGACCGCAGCCTGCGTTTTTACGTCCAGGTCAATACCGGCCTTGAGCCACAGAAGGCGGGCATCGATCCGCGGGAAACTGTCGCCTTCGTCAAGCTTTGCCGGGAGGAATTGAAACTTCCGGTGGAGGGCCTGATGTGCATTCCGCCGGCGGAGGAAAATCCCGGTCCGCATTTTGCGCTTCTGGCGAAGCTTGCGAAGGAATGTGGCCTTGAAAAGCTTTCCATGGGCATGTCTGGCGATTTCGAAACCGCCGTCGAATTTGGCGCGACCAGCGTGCGCGTCGGCTCGGCAATCTTTGGCGCGCGATAGGGCGGAAAATAAAAAACCCGGCGCTGAGGCCGGGTTCTCAATCTTCAGACGGGTTGAGATCAGTATTGATCGTCTTCGTCTTCATCCTTCTGCGTGGACTTCAGCGAAGAGAGCTTCTTGAAGACTGCATCGGCGTCGATCTGCTCGTCTTCCTCACGCTGGAAGTTGTAGTCCAGGCCTTCCGTTGCCGATGCCGGCTGCAGCGTGTTGTCGAGTTCTTCCGCAGTCGGCAGCGGACGGCCGCGCGAGGCGCGTTCGACTTCGAGGTCGAGGTCGATCTGGCTGCAGAGGCCGAGTGTTACCGGGTCCATCGGCGTCAGGTTGGCCGAGTTCCAATGGGTGCGGTCGCGAATCTGTTCAATCGTCGACTTGGTGGTGCCGACGAGACGCGAAATCTGCGCGTCCTTCAATTCCGGATGGTTGCGAACGAGCCAGAGAATGGCATTCGGACGGTCCTGACGCTTGGAAACCGGGGTGTAACGCGGGCCACGGCGCTTGGATTCCGGAACGCGGACTTTCGGCTCGGAAAGCTTGAGCTTGTGGTTGGGATTGGCTTCGGCGCGGGCGATCTCGTCGCGGGAAAGCTGTCCGGTCGCGATCGGGTCGAGGCCCTTGATACCCTGCGCGGCTTCACCGTCGGCAATGGCCTTGACTTCGAGCGGATGCAGTTTGCAGAACGTGGCGATCTGATCGAACGACAGCGCGGTGTTGTCAACCAGCCATACAGCCGTTGCCTTTGGCATGAGCAATTGTTGAGCCATAGATACAGTCCTTCTGTCCGTCCGCGCCGGTGTCGCGGGCGTGGTATCAACCACTAATTTCCGGGATATTGGCGCTCTATAACCGGATTGCATCATAATTGCAATTCTTTGCGAAACAAATGACCTTTGTCTAATTGCCGTGCGCATTTGACCTGCTATGAATTCAACACATGCCTGAGGTGGGAGTCTCGGGCCGCGTCAAAAGCCATACCCGGTTCCAGGAGGAGTTAATGTCTGCCAAAATCTATCCGGTGCTCAAGTCGGCGAAAGCCCGCACGCTCATCGACAATGAGCGTTACCAGAAATGGTACCAGGAGAGCGTCGAGAATCCTGAAAAATTCTGGGACAAGCACGGCCGGCGTATCGACTGGTTCAAGCCCTATACCAAGGTCAAGAACACGTCCTTCAAGGGCCGGGTGCCGATCAAGTGGTTCGAGGACGGCCTGACGAACGTTTCCTATAACTGTATCGACCGGCATCTGAAGACACATGGCGAGCGCACGGCGATCATCTGGGAAGGCGACAATCCCTATATCGACAAGAAGATCACCTATAACCAGCTCTATGATTATGTCTGCCGTCTGGCCAATGTGCTGAAGAAGCACGGCGTCAAGAAGGGCGACCGCGTCACCATTTACATGCCGATGATTCCCGAGGCGGCCTATGCCATGCTCGCCTGTGCCCGCATCGGTGCCGTGCATTCCGTCGTTTTTGGCGGCTTCTCGCCGGAGGCGCTGGCCGGCCGCATCGTCGACTGCGAATCAACCTTCGTCATCACCTGCGATGAAGGCGTGCGCGGCGGCAAACCGATCCCGCTCAAGGAAAACACGGACAAGGCGATCGATATCGCCGCCAAGCAATACGTCATCGTCAACAAGGTTCTCGTCGTGCGCCGCACTGGCGGCAAGACCGGCTGGGCGCCAGGTCGCGATATCTGGTACCATCAGGAAATCGCCACGGTGAAACCGGATTGCCCGCCGGCGAAGATGCGCGCGGAAGATCCGCTGTTCATCCTGTACACATCAGGGTCCACCGGCAAGCCGAAGGGCGTTCTGCACACCACGGGTGGCTACCTCGTCTATACGTCGATGACGCATGAATATGTGTTTGACTACAAGGATGGCGAGGTCTTCTGGTGCACCGCCGATGTCGGCTGGGTCACCGGCCATTCCTATATCGTCTACGGGCCGCTCGCGAATTGCGCGACGACGCTGATGTTCGAAGGTGTGCCCAACTTCCCGGATCAGGGCCGTTTCTGGGAAGTCATCGACAAACACAAGGTCAATATCTTCTATACCGCGCCGACGGCGCTCCGATCGCTGATGGGAGCGGGTGACCAGTTCGTCACGCGTTCATCTCGCGACAGCCTGCGGCTTCTCGGCACGGTTGGCGAGCCGATCAATCCGGAAGCCTGGGAGTGGTATTACCATGTGGTCGGCGAGGACAAGAGCCCGATCGTCGACACCTGGTGGCAGACGGAAACCGGCGGCATCCTCATCTCGCCGTTGCCCGGTGCAACCGATCTGAAACCGGGTTCGGCAACGAGGCCGTTCTTCGGCGTGCAGCCGCAGCTCGTCGATGCGGAGGGCAATGTGCTGGAAGGGCCCGCTGACGGCAATCTCTGCATCATCGACAGCTGGCCGGGCCAGTCGCGCTCCGTCTATGGCGATCACCAGCGCTTTGTCGATACATACTTTTCCACCTACAAGGGCAAGTACTTCACCGGCGATGGCTGCCGGCGCGACGAGGATGGTTATTACTGGATCACCGGCCGCGTCGATGACGTTTTGAACGTTTCCGGCCACCGTCTCGGCACGGCCGAGGTGGAATCGGCGCTAGTGTCGCATCATCTCGTTTCGGAAGCGGCCGTGGTCGGTTACCCGCATGCCATCAAGGGGCAGGGCATCTATTGTTATGTCACGCTGATGGCGGGCCAGAATGGCGATTATGCGCTGCGTGAGGAGCTGGTAAAGCACGTGCGTAACGAGATCGGGCCGGTAGCGACACCGGACAAGATCCAGTTCGCACCGGGCCTGCCCAAGACCCGCTCCGGCAAGATCATGCGGCGTATCCTGCGCAAGATCGCCGAGGATGACTTTGGCGCGTTGGGGGATACATCGACGCTCGCCGATCCGGCGGTGGTCGAAGATCTCATCGCCAACCGGCAGAACCGCACGGCATCCTGATTTCCCGAGAAGGCTGCTCCGGCAGCCTTTTTTCCGGCCTGAATTTTCCGCAAACAAAAACACCCGGAGGCGGAAACCTCCGGGTGTTTTTCATTTCAACCAGATGGGCTTACTGGCCGCGGATCTTCTTCAGGTCCGCAAGAGCGGCATCAACGACGTCGGCGCCGATTTCAGCCTTGTGCTTTTCGTAAACGACCATCGACTTTTCGCGAATGCGGGTCTGCTCTTCTGCAGACAGCGTGTTCACTTCAAGGCCGGCAGCCTTGATCTTCTCCAGCGACTTCTGGTTCAGTTCACGGATGACCTTGCGCTCTTCGTCGCGGCCGACGACTGCGCATTCACGCAGCGCTGCCTGCTCTTCGGGCGTGTAGCTGTCGAAGATCGGCTTGGAGAAGAGGAAGAGGAACGGCGTATAAGCGTGGTTCGTCTCGGTGATGTACTTCTGCACCTCGTAGAACTTCGAGGTGTCGATCGTCACATAGGGGTTTTCCTGTGCGTCGATCGCGTTGGTTTCCAGCGCCGAGAAGACTTCGCCGAAGGCCATCGGCGTCGCATTGGCGCCGAGGTTCTGGAAGGTGTCGAGGAAGATGTTGTTCTGCATCACGCGGACCTTGAGGCCCGAGAAATCTTCCCACTTGTTCACGGCATGCTTGGAGTTGGAGAGGTTGCGGAAACCGTTTTCCCAGTAAGCCAGGTTCACGAGGCCCTGTTCTTCCAGCTTCTTGTTCATCATGTCGCCAAAGGCGCCGTCCATGACGGCATCGGCTTCCTTGGCATTGGCGAAGAGGAACGGCAGGTCGAAGACGCCGAGCGACGGGATGAGGCCGACGAGCGGCGAAGAGGACGTTACGACAGCTTCCTGAACGCCGGAGCGGAGTGCCTGGGTTGCCTGAAGGTCACCGCCGAGAGCGCCGCCCCAGAATGCCGTCAGCTTCAGCTTGCCGCCCGACTTGTCGTCCAGGCAGGCCTGCATGGCCTTGATGCCGTTGCCGACCGGGTGGTCCTGGTTGATGCCGTTCGAAACGCGGATATTGCGGCTGTTGAATTCGGCCATTGCCGGCGCTGCGGCGCCAACGGCGAAAGCGATGGCCGTGGTGGTCAGAAGAAGCTTTCTCATAATATCCTCCCTTGGATTGTGTTCGAGAAACGGATGCGGATTAACGAAGGTACTGCAACGGAACCATGACGATGTCCGGGAAAATCACGAGCAGCGCCAGTACGATGGTCTCGGCAACGAGGAACGGCCAGACGCCGATCGTAACCTTGCCGAGCGGAATGCGGCCGACGCCGCTGACGACGTTCAGCACGACGCCAACCGGAGGGGTAATCAGGCCGATGGCGTTGTTGATGATGAAGAGAACACCGAAATAGACTGGATCGATGCCCGCCTGCTTGATGATGGGCATCAGAACAGGCGTCAGGATCAGGATGGTCGGCGTCAGGTCGAGCGCGGTGCCGACGATGAAGACCAGCACCATGATGACAACCATCAGCAGCATCGGACGATCGATCAGCGGCTCGATGTAGCTTGCGACTTCGTTCGGAATGTTCGCTGCGGTGATGAGCCATGCGGAGACGAGTGCTGCGCAGACGAGGAACATGATGATCGAGGTGCTCTTGGCGGCGCGCAGAAGCACGTGGAAAAGATCCGCCGGCTTCAGTTCGCGGTAGATCACCATGCCGACGAAAAGCGCGTAAGCGGCGGCGACGACGGCGGCTTCCGTCGGCGTCATGATGCCGGCCTTGATACCGCCCAGAATGATGACGGGCATGCCCAACGCCCAGCCGGCGCGTGCGGTGGCGACGAGACGTTCCTTGGCGGTGGTTTTTGGCAGCGGCTTGATATTGTCCTTACGCACCACGATCAGCCAGGCAACGATCAGCGAAATGCCCATCAGAATACCGGGAACGATACCTGCGAGGAACAGCTGGGTGATCGAGACGTTGGCGGCGACACCGAAAACGATGAAGGCCATGGACGGCGGAATGACAGGGGCGATGATGCCGCCTGCGGCGATGAGGCCGCCGGAGCGCGGAATGTTGTAGCCGGCCTTGGCCATCATCGGGATGAGGATGGCAGCGAGAGCCGCGGTATCGGCCGCGGCCGAACCGGAGATGCTGGCCATGATGATGGCTGCGACGATGGCCACGATGCCGAGACCGCCGCGGATATGGCCAACGCAGGCAATGGCGAAATCGATGATGCGGCGGGAAAGGCCGCCGGAATTCATCAGTTCACCGGCTAGAATGAAGAAGGGGATGGCGAGCAGCGTGAAGGTGTCTGCGCCGGAGATCATGTTCTGGGCGATGATCGCGGTGTTGAACATGCCCATGTACCACATGAGCACGACGCCGCAGAACATCAGCGAGAAAGCGACGGGAACGCCAATCGCCATGGCTCCCAGAAGAGAGCCGATAAAAACGAGAAGTGTCATGGTATCAGCGCTCCGAAAGCTGTTCGATCGTCAGGTTCTCGCCCGCGAACTGGGCGATTTCGTCTTCCGTAACGCGGCCCGTCAAAAGACGGTACAGGCGTTCCAGCGCGATGATGAACATCAGGCCGCCCGTGAACATGCCGACGCCATAGACCCAGATCATCGAAAGCTTGGTGACGGGCGCATGCATGCTGGCATTGATGCCGGACTGCTTCCAGGTTCCCCAGAAGAAGATGGCGGAACAGGCCAGAATGATGATGTTTGACGCGATCATGCAGACGATGCGGGCACGGCGCGACAGGAACATCACCAGCGTTTCGATGCCCATGTGGCTGTTCTCGCGGAAGGTCAGCACGGCACCGATGAAGGTCAGCCACACGAAGAAATAGCGCGACAGTTCTTCCGAGACGTTGATGCCGGAATTCATCGTGTAACGCATGACGACGTTGACGAAGACCATGATCGACATGCCGGCGAGCAGCAGGACGAGAATGATTTCGAGAATCCGGTAAAAGAGATTGATGGTCTTTTGCATTTTCCCCTCCCGAAGAAATATCTAGAGCAGCCCTCGTTTCGCCAGGTTGCGCATCAGGGCCGCGGTGCCGAATGTCCATTCCGGGCATTCGTCGGTCGTCGTGACCCAGTTGATCAGCTTGCCGAGCTTGGGCGTGGAGATTTCGACACGGTCACCCTTTGAATGAGTGAAACCGAGACCTGGACCATGGCGGTCCTTCACCGGCGCGAACATCGTGCCAAGGAAAAAGACTGCGCCGTCAGGATATTGATGGTTGCGGTTCAAAAGCTGCGAAGCGAGGTTTTCCGGTGTGCGGCTGATCGCCTCCATGGGGCTGACGCCCGTCATGGTGAAACCGTCTTCGCCCTCGACCAGAAGCGAGATCTGCGACTTCTTCACATCTTCAATGGTGAAGTTGCCGTCGAACAGGCGGATGAAGGGACCGATCGCGCAGGATGCGTTGTTGTCCTTCGCCTTGCTGAGCAGCAGGGCGGAACGGCCTTCGAAATCGCGCAGGTTGACATCGTTGCCGAGCGTTGCGCCGATGATGCGACCGTCGGAGGTGATGGCCAGAACCACTTCAGGCTCCGGGTTGTTCCATTGCGATTTCGGGTGAACGCCGATCAAGGCGCCGCAGCCGACCGAGGCCATGGCCTGCGCCTTGGAGAATATTTCCGCATCCGGACCGATGCCCACTTCCAGATATTGCGACCAGAGGCCCATTTCCTGAAGCAGTTTCTTGACCTCGGCGGCCTTTTCCGAACCGGCCTCGAGACCCTTGAGATTGTCGCCGAGAACCGGCGCCAGCCGTCCGCGGATTTCCTGCGCGCGCAGCGGGTCGCCCTTGGCCTGCTCCTCGATTACGCGTTCCAGCATGCTGTCGGCAAAGGTGACGCCGGCGGCCTTTACGGCCTGAATGTCGTTGGGAGCAAGAAGCTCACCGGCGGAGCCGTCCAGAAACGCGTCAAGCGCGCCGAGCGCGACGAAAGTGCTGGTGTCGGCAAGCCGCTCCACCAGATCGGCCTTTTCCAGAAGTTCGGACATGGTGGGGGAAAGCGAGGTGAGGTCATAAAGCACGCCACCCTTGAGCAGCACGGGGCAGGGACCGCCTTCGCTTTTCGACCAGACACGGCCGACGAGCAGCGCGTTTTCGAAATCGTCAGGCAAAATTGCGGTAGCGTCGATGGACCTTGTACCGGTCATGTATTCCTCCCCTTCAGCATCTGACAGGCCGCCTCCTGCGGTCTTATTGTCTGGATGTCTGACAACCTAATCTCATTCTTCTTAGTATGACTTTTCGGACGAGTCTAGCGGTCTCGCGGACAAAATTATCGCCTTTTGTTTCTGGATTACCGGAAAGCTGTGAAACCTGTCCTATAGCTTTGCGGTTCAGCCCTTATTCTATCTTCAGAAGATATCCAGTTCGAGATTGACCCGGCTTGCTGCGCCGATCAGGTGCTTGCGCATGGCGTTCTTGGCGGCCGCCGCATCGGCCTTCTCGATGGCCTCATAGATCGCCACATGTTCGGCGATCGTCACCTCGAGAATTTCACCAAAAACCGCGCGGGAGAAAGCGATGTTGATGGCGGAACTGATGCGTTCCGCGATGAAGCCGAGGAACATCAGGAAATATTCGTTCCCGGTCGCCTCCGCCAGAATGCGGTGGAAGTCGAGGTCGGCGGCAACGCCTTCCGTCGACCAGTCGTCGGCGGTCTTCATCTTTTCCAGCGCCGTCGCCAGCCGTGCCAGCTGCTGTGGGCTACGATGCAGCGCCGCAAGCCCCGCCGCCTCGATTTCCAGGGGCATGCGAAGCTGGAAGAGGTCGCGGAAATTTTCCGGGTCGTTCAGGCGGGAGCGCTCGATACGGATGGAAATTCTCTGACGGGGATCAGTGACGAAAGCGCCCACGCCCTGGCGGGTTTCAACGAAACCTTCGTTGCGCAATTGCGCGATCGCCTCGCGAATGACCGAGCGGCTGACGCCGAAGGTTTTCGCAAGGACATGTTCCGTTGGTAGCCTGTCGCCCGGCCCGAGTTTCGAATCATTGATCTCGCGGGCGATCTCCGCGGCGATACGGCCGGGCAGATGGTCGTTGCGATGTATCTGATTGAACTCCAGCGTCATGATTGCTCCCGTTCCACAGAAACGATTGGTTCGTTTTTCCCGCTGCAGGCGACTTCCTCCTTCGCCTGCAGCGGGGTTTTCAAAGGCGGCATTTTCAGCCGCCTTTGCCATTTCTCGATTAGCTATCCGGTTGCAGGCTTATCTGGCAACCGGGATTCATCCGCAAATCGGGGTCGAACGCGTTTTTCAATCCCGTGATCATCCGACGCTGCACATCAGATAGCCGGCTTTCGAAATCGGAGCGTTTCAGGCGACCGATGCCGTGTTCGGCGCTGATGCTGCCGACATAACGGTCGAGGACCTCGTTCACGAGTGTCTTGGACTTGTAGATGAAGGCCTCCCGCTCCTCCGGCGTGGCGCCATTCGGCGGCAGCACGTTGAGGTGGACATTGCCGTCTCCGACATGGCCGTAGGAAACCGCGAGGCACTCAGGCAGTTTTTCCGCCAGTTCCGCTTCCGCTTCGGCCACGAAAGCCGCGAGTTTCGAGAGCGGCACCGAGATATCGGTGCGCATATGACTGCCGCGCAGCGCCTGGCCTTCGTTCATGCCTTCACGGAACAGCCAGAGCGACTGTGCCTGTGCGCGGGAGGAGGCGATGACGCCATCCAGCACCAGCCCGTCTTCCATTACGCCTTCAAGGAAGCGTCCCATCAGATCGGCGGTGTCCACCAGACCCGAACCGGAAATCTCCATCAGCACATAGGCCGGATAGTCAGCGGCGATCGGCATCTTCAGATCGGGAATAGCCTCGATCGCCAGCGTGAAGGCGACAGGCGGCATGAATTCGAATGCGGACATGAGATCGCAGCATTCGCGGCGGGCGCGGCGGTAAAGCTTGATGGCGTCATCAAGCGAATTGAGGCCAAGCAGTGCCGTCTCGACATGTTCGGGGTTGGGGTAAAGCTTGACCGCAACGGCGGTGATGATGCCGAGCGTTCCTTCCGCGCCGATGAAAAGCTGCTTCAGGTCGATGCCGCGATTGTCCTTGCGCAGCGTCGAGAGGCCGTTCCAGATGGTGCCATCCGGCAGCACCACTTCGAGGCCCAGCACCAGTTCGCGGGTCATGCCGTAACGCAGGACGTTGATGCCGCCGGCATTGGTGGAGACGTTGCCGCCGATGCGGCAGCTGCCCTGCGCGCCGAGCGACAGCGGGAAGAACATGCCCTTGTCCTGAACCGCATCCTTGAATTCCGAGAGGATGCAGCCGGCCTCGACCACGGCCGAAAAATCGTCGCCATCTATGGTGCGGATGGCGTTCATGCGCTCGAGGCTCAGCACGACCTGATGTTTTGGCGCATCGGGAATACCGCCGAGCACAAGACCGGTGTTGCCGCCCTGGGGGATGATGGCGAGGCCGAGTTCGGCGCAGGCTTGCACCGTGTCGGAAACTTCCTTCGTCGAACGGGGGCGGATGACGGCCACGGCCGAGCTGGTGACGTCGCCATGCCAGTCACGGCAATAGCGCAGCATGTCTTCTTGGGACGTCAGCAGCAAGGCTTCGCTCAGCCTGTTCTTCAGCGAGAACCGCAATTCCTCGATATTGTGTTCGCTCAATTCCACCCTCTCCGTCCAATCCGCCCTAAAATATCCGGGCAGGGGTCTTTAGCCCTTGCTTTTACCGGTTTGTGAAAAATACTATTTTCAATCGGATCATATAAGGTTATCAGACAACCTTACAAGCTAATTTATCGGTCGCCAGGCCGATGGTGATTTTCGGTCTCGGGAGAATGGCCGGGACATAGAGGAGGAAGACATGCATATCGCAATCATCGGCGCCGCAGGCATGGTTGGCCGCAAGCTGACACAGCGTCTCGTCAAGGATGGATCGCTCGGCGGCAAGCCGGTCGAGAAATTCACGCTCATCGACGTGTTCCAGCCCGAAGCGCCCGCCGGTTTTTCGGGTGTGGTCGATGCGCGGGCGGCTGATCTGTCCGCGCCGGGCGAAGCCGAAAAGCTGGTCGAAGCCCGTCCCGATGTCATCTTCCACCTCGCGGCCATCGTCTCCGGCGAAGCCGAACTCGATTTCGACAAGGGTTATCGCATCAATCTCGACGGCACGCGTTATCTCTTCGACGCCATCCGCATTGCCAACGGCAAGGATGGCTACAAGCCGCGCGTGGTGTTCACCTCGTCGATCGCCGTCTTCGGTGCGCCGCTTCCCTATCCGATCCCGGATGAGTTCCATACCACGCCGCTGACCAGCTACGGCACGCAGAAGGCGATCTGCGAGCTGTTGCTGTCCGACTACAGCCGCCGCGGTTTCTTTGACGGTATCGGCATCCGCCTTCCCACCATCTGCATTCGCCCCGGCAAGCCGAACGCGGCCGCCTCCGGCTTCTTCTCCAATATTCTGCGTGAGCCGCTGGTCGGCCAGGAAGCGGTTCTGCCGGTGCCGGAGAGCATTCGCCACTGGCACGCCTCGCCGCGTTCCGCCGTCGGTTTCCTCATCCATGGTGCGACGATCGACGTCGAAAAGGTCGGCCCGCGCCGCAACCTTTCCATGCCGGGCCTCAGCGCCACCGTTGGCGAACAGATCGAGGCGCTGCGCAAGGTTGCCGGTGAAAAGGCCGTTGCCCTCATCCGCCGCGAGCCGAACGAGATGATCATGCGCATGTGTGAAGGCTGGGCGCCCGGTTTCGAAGCCAAGCGCGCCCGGGAGCTGGGCTTCACGGCCGAGAGTTCGTTTGAAGAAATCATTCAGGTTCATATCGAGGACGAGCTGGGAGGTTCGCTGAAATGACTGTTGGCGGGGAGGAGAAGAAGCGGTCTGTCGCCTTTATCGGCACGGGCCTGATGGGCGGGCCGATGGCTCGGCGTCTGCTGGGTGCCGGCTTTTCGGTCACGGTCTGGAACCGTAGCGTCGATAAGGCGCAGGCGCTGGTTGCCGATGGTGCCGTTCTGGCGGCATCTCCGGCGGAGGCCGCCAGGGGTGCCGATATCGTCATTACCATGCTGAGCGACGGCAATGCCGTGGGCGAGGTACTGTTCGAGGCGGGCGTGGCCGAAGTGCTGGCCAAGGGTGCCGTCGTCATCGATAGCAGCTCGATTGCGCCGCCGATCGCCCGTGACCATTCCTCCCGGCTTGAGGCGCTTGGCATTTATCACGTCGATGCCCCGGTTTCCGGTGGCGTACCCGGCGCAACGGCCGGCACGCTCGCCATCATGGCAGGCGGGGACGAGGCATTGATCACCGGACTTGCAGATGTCTTCGCGCCTATGGGCCGGCTTACCTATGTCGGTCCTTCGGGTGCGGGCCAGCTCTGCAAGCTCGCCAACCAGCAGATTGTCGCCATCACCATCGGCGCGGTCGCCGAGGCGATGATGCTGGTGGAAGCGGGCGGAGCTTCGCGCGAAGGCTTCCGCAATGCCATACGCGGTGGTTTCGCCGAAAGCCGGATCCTGGAACTGCATGGCGAGCGTATGGTGAAGCGCAATTTCGTGCCGGGCGGTCCGTCCAAGTTCCAGCTGAAGGATCTGAACGGCGTATTGGCCACGGCGAAGGATCTCGCTCTAAACCTGCCGCTCACCCAGCAGGTCACGCGGGAATTCGATGATTTCGTTGGCGATGGCGGGGCCGATATCGACCATAGCGGCATCCTGCTTTACCTCGAAAAACTCAACAACCGGGAACAGGGCTGAAGCGATCTCATGAGCGACGACAAGACCCCCATGCGCCGCCTGCGGTCCCAGGACTGGTTCGACAACCCCGATCATCTCGACATGACGGCGCTCTATCTGGAGCGCTTCATGAATTATGGTGTCACGCCGGAAGAGCTGCGCTCCGGCAAGCCGGTGATCGGCATCGCGCAAAGCGGCAGCGATCTCACACCCTGCAACCGGGTCCATGTGGAACTGGTCAAGCGGGTGCGCGACGGCATCCGCGATGCGGGTGGCATCCCGATCGAGTTTCCGACGCATCCGATGTTCGAAAACTGCAAGCGCCCGACGGCGGCGCTTGATCGCAATCTGGCCTATCTCAGCCTCGTGGAAGTGCTTTACGGCTACCCGCTCGACGGCGTCGTTCTGACGACGGGCTGCGACAAGACCACGCCTTCGGCGCTGATGGCAGCAAGTACGGTCGATATTCCTGCGATCGTGCTCTCCGGTGGGCCGATGCTCGATGGGTATCATGACGGTGATCTGGTCGGTTCCGGCACCGTCATCTGGCGCATGCGCCGCAAATATGGCGCCGGCGAAATCACCCGCGAGGAGTTTTTGCAGGCGGCGCTGGAATCGGCTCCGTCGGTCGGCCATTGCAACACCATGGGCACGGCCTCCACCATGAACGCCATGGCGGAAGCGCTCGGCATGTCGCTCACCGGCTGTGGCGCTATCCCGGCCGCTTACCGTGAACGCGGCCAGATGGCCTATCGCACCGGCCGCCGCGCCGTCGAACTGGTCATCGAGAATATCAAGCCTTCCGACATCATGACACGCGAAACGTTTCTGAATGCGATCCGCGTCAACTCGGCGATCGGCGGTTCCACCAACGCGCAGCCGCATCTGGCGGCGATGGCGAAACATGCGGGCGTAGAGCTTCACGAAGAGGACTGGCAGGTCCACGGCTACGACATTCCGCTGCTGGCCAACGTCCAGCCGGCCGGCAAATGGCTGGGTGAAAAATATCACCGCGCCGGCGGTACGCCCGCCATCATGTGGGAGCTTCTGAAGGCCGGCAAGCTCGACGGAAGCTGTCCGACCGTGACCGGCAAGACCATGGCGGAAAATCTGGAAGGACGGGAATCGACCGACCGCGACGTGATCCTGCCTTATGATCAGCCGCTCAAGGAACGCGCTGGTTTCCTCGTTCTCAAGGGCAATCTCTTCGATTTCGCCATCATGAAGACGAGCGTGATCTCGGCGGAATTCCGCCAGCGTTATCTGAGCGAGCCGGGCCGCGAAGGCATCTTCGAAGGCAAGTGCGTCGTATTTGACGGTTCGGAGGATTATCACGCCCGTATCAACGATCCCTCACTTGATATTGACGAGCGCACCATTCTCGTTATTCGCGGCGCGGGGCCGCTCGGATGGCCGGGTTCGGCCGAGGTCGTCAACATGCAGCCGCCGGATGCGCTTCTGAAAAAGGGCATTACCAGCCTGCCGACCATCGGCGACGGTCGCCAATCGGGAACGGCGGACAGCCCGTCGATCCTCAATGCTTCGCCGGAAAGTGCGGCGGGTGGCGGGCTGGCATGGCTGCGCACCGGCGATGTGATCCGCATTGATTTCAACAAGGGCGAATGCAACGCGCTGGTGCCGGATGCAGAGCTTTCCGCCCGCAAGGCCGATGGCATTCCCGCCGTGCCGGCGGACGCGACGCCCTGGCAGCGCATCTATCGTCAATCGGTAACTCAGCTTTCGGACGGTGCGGTGCTGGAAGGCGCTGCGGATTTCCGCAGGATTGCCGAAAAAATGCCCCGGCACAATCACTGACAAAATCCCCGGCCAAGACCGGGGATTTTTCTTTTTGGGGCGGTTTCGCATTTGATTGCGACCTCCTAATGTAGCTGCGAATCCGCATTACATCCGCATCTCCGGGGGCAGGGCATGACAGATATTTCGATGATCGAGGCGGCGCGTAAGCGCATCGGCAACCATGCGGTGCGGACACCGCTGCTCACATCGCCTTTTCTGGACGAGATTGCCGGGCGTAAGCTCTTCGTGAAGGCGGAATGCCTGCAAAGGACGGGCTCCTTCAAGTTCCGCGGCGGCTGGTCGGCGGTGTCCGGCCTGCCGGCGGAGGTGCGCGCCAAGGGCGTGCTCGCCTTCTCTTCCGGCAACCACGCGCAGGGCGTGGCGCTGGCTGCCCGCCTGCATGGCGTACCCGCCGTCATCATCATGCCCTCGGATGCACCGAAGATCAAAATCGACAATACCCGTGCCTATGGTGCTGAAGTGGTGCTTTACGACCGGGCAAACGAGGATCGCGATGCCATCGGCGACCGGCTGTCGCGTGAACGCGAGTTGACGCTGATCAGACCCTTCGATGAACCGCTGGTCATTGCCGGGCAGGGGACCGTGGGGCTGGAAATTGCCGAACAGGGCGCGGAACTGGGCATTGGCGCGGCCGAGGTTCTGGTGCCTTGCGGCGGCGGCGGGCTGACCTCCGGCATTGCGCTCGCGCTTGCTGCAAAAGCCCCGAATTACAAGGTCAGGACGTCGGAGCCGGAGCATTTCGACGATGTGGCGCGCTCGCTTGCATCCGGCAGGATAGAGCGCAATGCCACGACGTCAGGCTCGCTCTGCGATGCGATCATCACGCCGCAGCCCGGTAACATCACCTTCCCCATCATGGCCCGGCTTTGCGGAAAAGGCATCGCCGTGACCGAAGAGGAAGCGTTGCGGGCCATGGTGCTTGCCTTCAACCGGCTGAAGATCGTCGTCGAACCCGGCGGCGCAGTAGCGCTCGCGGCCGCCCTGTTTCACGGTAAAGAGCTGGAAAGCGAGACGGCGATTGCAGTCACCTCCGGCGGCAATGTCGATCCGGGGATAATGGCGGACGCTCTGTCTCGCTTCGGTTGAAGCTGCGGCTGATATCAGGCCTCTAGCCGTGCCGCGACCTCGCCGGCGATCGCCAGTGACGCGGTCAGGCCGGGGCTTTCGATGCCGTACAGATTGACGAGGCCCGCAAGACCGTGGGTTTCCGGTCCATCGATGCGAAAGTCCATGGCCGGTTCGTCCGGCCCGGAAATTTTCGGGCGGATTCCGGAATAGGCCGGGGCCAGCGCGTGTTCCGGCAGGCCCGGCCAATAACGCCTTATGGCGTCGCCGAAACCCTCCATGCGGCGGGGATCAACGGCATAATCGATCGCGTCCACCCATTCCACATCCGGCCCGAACCGGGCTTGACCGGCAAGATCCAGCGTCAGGTGTACACCCAGGCCGTGGGTGTGCGGCGCGGGATAGATCAACCGCGAAAAAGGCGATTTGCCTGTCAGTGAGAAATAGCTGCCCTTGGCGAAACGCGCCTGCGGGATTACTTCTGACGGTAGTCCCTCAATCATTGCTGCCACCATCGGCGCGACAAGGCCGGCGGAATTGACAAGCAGCCGGCATGTGAGGCTGACAGGTTCCTTTCCGCCGACATGAACCCGGAAACCGTTGCCGATCGCTTCCGCCCTTTCGAACGGCGCGTTGAGCGCAAGGGCCGCGCCATGGTCTTCTGCCTCGCCAAGCAGGGCCAGCATATAGCCATGGCTGTCGATGATGCCCGTCGAGGGCGAGAGCAGGGCGGAGCTGCAGGCAAGGGCAGGTTCGAGTGAAAGTGCGTGTCGCTCACCGATCAGTTCCAGATCGTCGCACCCATTGGCTTCGCCTTTTTCGCGAAGGGCGGCGAGCAGGGGCGTTTCGTCATCGCTCGTGGCGACGATGAGTTTTCCGCAGCGGCGATGCGCAACACCATGGCTCCGGCAGAAGTCATAAAGTCGCTCCTTGCCCTCGACGCAGAGTTTCGCCTTGAGGCTTCCGGCCGGATAATAGAGGCCCGCATGGATGACTTCGCTATTGCGGGAAGACGTCGCGGAGCCGAATTCCTTTTCGCTTTCGATGATGATGACGGAAAGGCCGCGTTTTGCCAGTTCGCGGGCTGTCGCAAGCCCGATCACACCGGCTCCGATGATGATGGCGTCGATATCCGTCATGGTCTCTTGCGCATTGGCCCTGATTTTGAACGGAAACAGCCTCCGCCGCGTTGATGCTGCGCAATGGGTAGATTGATGCTTGCCAACGGGCAAGTCGCAATCCGTATTTTTCCCGATGCGCCGATCTTATGGAATTTTATCTCTACTGAAACAGTGGGGAATAAAGCTATTCTTTGCTGGAACTAAGCAATGCCCGCTTTGACGGGCCGAGCAGGAAGGGAGTTGTACAATGTCTTATTCCAAGGCAGGAAAAGTAAAAGACTTTGTCTCGCAGCCCCAGTCGCCGCGCAACTGGAGAGATTCGGTGCATGCGGCTCTTGTCGGCGTCTGCGTGGCTTTTGTCGTCGCCGTCATATTCGGTCTCGTTCCCTGATCCTCCCGATCTTTTCCATCAGGTAACTGGAGAATAAAGGCCGGTCGCTCCTCCGACCGGCCTTTTCATATTTATCGCGCCTTCAGATAATCCTCTGCCAGATCCACCCAGAAGGTCGTTCCGATCGGCAGGATATCGTCGTTGAAATCGAATTTCGGATGGTGCAGCGGCGGGTCGTTGTCGGTGCGCGCCGTACCGAGGAAGAAATAGCAGCCCGGCCGCTTCTCCAGCATATAGGCGAAGTCTTCCGCACCCATGGACGGGCGCTGCATCTCTGCCACCTTTTCCGGCCCGGCAAAACGGCGGGCGAGATCGGCGACATAATCCGTTTCCGCCTTGTGGTTGACGGTTGCGTTATAACCGCGCTCGTAATCGATGGTCACGCTCATGCCATAGCTGGCCGCCTGGCCTTCGGCGATGGCCCGGATGCGCTTTTCCAGCTCGTCGCGCACGCCCGGGTCGAAAGAGCGGATAGTCAGCAGCATCTCCGCCGTTTCGGGAATGACGTTGCTGGCAGCACCAGCATGGAATGCGCCCACGGTGACGACGGCCGACAGTTGTGGATGGATGTTGCGCGACACCACCGTCTGCAAGGCCATGATGATGCTTGCGCCGGCAACGATGGGGTCGGCCGCATCCTGCGGTTCGGCGCCATGGCCGCCATAACCCTTGACGGTGATCTTGCATTCGTCGACGGCGGCAAGGATCGGCCCGTCGCGCAGCACGAACTGCCCGAAGGGCAGGCCAGGATCATTATGCAGGGCAAAGACCGCATCGCAGGGGAAACGCTCGAACAGGCCGTCCTCGATCATGATGCGGGCGCCGCCGAAATTTTCCTCCGCCGGCTGGAAGATCAGATGCAGGGTTCCGTCGAAATTCTTGCGTTCGGCGATGATCTTCGCCGCTCCCAGCAACATGGCCGTGTGACCGTCATGGCCGCAGGCGTGCATCACACCCTGATTGGCGCTTGCATAATCCGTCCCGGTTTCCTCGTGGATCGGCAGGGCGTCGATATCGGCGCGAATGCCCAGCGTGCGCGCACTGTCGCCGTTACGTAGCGTCGCGACGATGCCGGTTCCGGCGAGCCCCCGCGTCACTTCATAGCCCATTGCCAGCAATTGTTCGGCAATGAAATCCGAGGTCTTGAACTCGGAAAGGCCGATTTCCGGATTGCGGTGCAGGTGGCGGCGAATAGCCACCACATCCGGCATATGGTTGGCGAAGGATGCGATATTCGCGGTCTGTCTGGTCATTTTCGAAGTCCCGGGTTCGGCCGTTTTTTCTGGCGCCTTTTACAAAGGACATAGCAGCATATGCGAACATGCGTAAGGGGCGTTACCGGTGCCGAAACGGCCTGAAATTCAGCGCTTGCATCGTGCCGCGACAGGTGGCATGGAACTATTGACGTCCTGGGGCATTAGCTTCTTTCGGATGTAGCGCGGGCAGTCCCGGTTCCGCGTTGCCTTTCAGGTTGTCAACGGGGGAATATCGGACTTTGCGCGAACAGTTTTCGCCGTCGGGGAGGGTGCGAAATGCGGTTGGAACGGCGATGCCGGGCCGCAGGACGTCATTTTCTTCCCATTATCGAAAATCTCGTTGCCGCACCGATCTCCGGTTTTGCAAGTATATCGGAATAAATGCAGACCAAGATGCCAGGCCTGCGGGTGCCTTCCACCTGATGACCCGTTCCGCTCGGTGTCGCGTCCGGTTCACCGAAGGTTCAGGATAAGTCATAAATATAGCGTGGCCTGATTTTCGTTCGTGTTTCCGCCATGAACGAAATGCCGGTCCAGTCGAACAAATCTCCATAAAGTTCAGAATACGAGCCCGATGTCATTTCATATCACCCCGACCGCCGCCGCCCGTGATTCCGAGACGAAGCAGATCGATCATAACGATTCGATCCGTGCGTCCTACATGACGATCGAGGAACTGCATGATGCCGGTGCCGCGCTTTCCCGCGACGGTGCCGACAGCCTGCCCGGCTTCATGGAATTCGATTTCTTCGAGCGTCACCGCGAGAATGAGAAGGAAATCCTGCGGGTCTACCGCACGACGGCCGTTGATGCGGAAAATGGTGCAACGATCACGCCGGCGGCGGAATGGCTGCTCGATAATCACTACGTCATCGAAGAAGCGATCCAGGAAGTGCGGCGCGATTTCCCGCGCAAATTCTATCGCCAGCTGCCGACGATGACGGTGGGCGGAGTGACCATTCCTCGCGTCATGGCGCTCGGCTGGCTTTATGTCGCCCATACCCACAGCACGGTTTCGCGCGAAAACATGACGGCGCTGGTGGATGGCTACCAGACGTCCAAAACGCTGCAGATCGGCGAATTGTGGGCGCTGCCGTCGATCATCCGTTTTGTTCTTATCGAAAATCTGCGCCGCATCTCCATCCGCGTCGAGCGCTCGCGCCGCATGCGCCAGAAGGCGAATGAGGTCGTCGACGAGATCATCCGGCTGAATGATGCCGAAGCATCGGCCGCACTTCTCAAGCAGGTCGATTCACTGGTCGATGATCCGACCTTTGCGACGCAGTTCCTCTATCGTCTGCGCAACGGTTCGCAGACATCGGGCTTCGCGGTCGCTTGGCTCGAAGAGCGTCTGCATGCCGCCGGCACTGACGCCGAAAACGTCATGATGTCCGAACATAACCGCCTGGCCTCCGGCAATGTGACGATGGGCAACATCGTCAAGAGCCTGCGGGAGATCGACGATACCGAGTGGTCGGTGTGGTTCGAGGAAGTCAGCCATATCGATAAGGTCCTGCGCGAGGAGACCGATTACGAGGTTCTCGATTTCGGTTCGCGCAACACCTATCGCAACACGATCGAGCTTCTGGCCCGCCGCTCACCCAAGACCGAAGTGGAGGTGGCGCGTGCCGCCGTCGAAATGGCACGGTCCGATCTGCCTGCGGGCGCTGACGAGAACCATCGCGTCAATGTCGGCTCGGTGCTCGTCGGTCAGCGCCGCTTCGAGCTTGAAAAGGCGCTGGGGTATCGGCCGCTCGCGTCGCAGCACATCGTCCGCTCGATGCGCAAGTTCAACTGGCTCGCGATCGCCGCGCCGGTGCTTCTCATTACGGCGGTCGCGATGCTTGCGGTCGGCTGGTTCCTGGCAAAGGCGGGCATGCCCTGGTATGTCGTCACCGCCTTCCTGCTGATGTTTGCGTTGCCGGCATCCGAAGGTGCTACCGGCCTCTTCAACACGCTCGTCACCTTCTTCGTGAAGCCGTTCCGGCTCGTCGGATACGAATTCAAGAACGGTATCCCTGAGGATGCCCGTACATTGGTTGCCGTGCCCTGCATGTTGACCAGCCGCGACAGCGTCGATGAGATGATGCGCAATATCGAGGTGCATTATCTCGCCAACCCGCATGGCGAGATTTATTTCTCGCTGGTGAGCGACTGGCGCGATGCGCAATACGAGCAGTCCGAAGACGATATCGAGATTCTCGATTATGCCAGGCGCGAGCTTGCGGCGCTGAACAACCGTTATGCCTTCGATGGAAAGACACGTTTTTACCTGCTGCATCGCCGCCGCATCTACAATCCGGCCGAAGGCTGCTGGATGGGCTGGGAGCGCAAGCGCGGCAAGCTGCATGAGCTGAACATGCTGCTGCGCGGCGACAAGGACACGACGTTCCTCAGCGGCGCGAATATCGTGCCGGCCGATGTCAAATACGTCATGACGCTGGATGCCGATACGCGCCTGATGCGCGATGCGGTGACCAAGCTCGTCGGTAAGATGCACCACCCGATCAACCGTCCGAAGATCGATCCGGTGTCCGGCCGCGTCGTGGAAGGTTACGGCCTGTTGCAGCCGCGCGTGACACCCTCGCTGACGACCGGCAAGGACGCATCCGTCTTCCAGCGTGTCTTCTCGATCAATCGCGGTATCGATCCTTACGTCTTTACCGTTTCCGACGTCTATCAGGACCTGACCTCCGAAGGCACCTTCACCGGCAAGGGTCTTTATGATGTGGATGCCTTCGAAGCGGCGCTGAAGGGCCGTATCGAGGAGAATTCCATTCTCAGCCACGATCTGCTCGAAGGCTCCTTCGCGCGCTGCGCGCTGGTGACCGATGTGGAGCTGGTCGAGGATTTCCCGACCCGCTACGAGGTTGAAGTCTCCCGTCAGCACCGCTGGGCGCGTGGCGACTGGCAGCTGCTTCCCTTCATCCTCGACCGTGCCCGTGGCGTCACCGCCATCGGCCGCTGGAAGATGGTCGACAATCTGCGCCGTTCGCTGACGCCGATCGCCTGGTTCTTCGCTTCGGTGCTGGGCTGGTATTTCATGGATCCGCTCGGTGCCCTGATCTGGCAGATCCTGCTGATCTTCTCGCTCTTCGTTGCGCCCACGCTGTCGCTGCTGTCCGGCCTCGTGCCGCGCTCCACCGATATCGTGCCGCAGGCGCATTTCCACACCATCTGGTCGGAAATCCGCGCCACCAATGCGCAGGTTGCACTGCGCATCGTCTTCATCGCCGATGCCGCCTGCATGATGACGGATGCGATTGCCCGCTCGCTCTATCGCCTGCTCGTCAGCCACAAGTTGATGCTGGAATGGCGCACGGCCGCCAGCATGCAGTCCAGTGCGCAGGGCAGCATCGTCGATTATTACCGGCAGATGTGGCATGCGCCCGTGGTGGCCATGCTCGGCCTCCTGTTCGCGGCGCTGCCCGGCGACAACGCCTTCCTGATCGGCATTCCCTTCACGCTGCTCTGGGTTCTCTCCCCGGCTGTTGCCTGGTATGTCAGCCAGTCGGCGGAAACCGAAGACCGGCTGTTCGTTTCCGAACATGTCTCCTTCGAGCTGCGCAAGATCGCGCGTCGCACCTGGCGTTATTATGAAACCTTCGTGACGCCGCAGGAAAACCACCTGCCGCCGGACAACTTCCAGGAAACGCCGGAACCGATCGTCGCCTCGCGCACCTCGCCCACCAATATCGGCGTCTATCTGCTGTCCGTCATATCGGCGCGCCAGTTCGGCTGGATCAGCTTTGCCGATACGCTGGAGCGGATCGAAAACACGATCCAGACCGTCGAAAAGATGGAGAAGCATCGCGGCCATCTCTACAACTGGTATCATACGGATACGCTGCAGACGCTTGGACCGCGCTATGTTTCGGCGGTGGACAGCGGCAATCTCGCCGGCCACCTGATTGCGGTCTCGTCCGCCTGCCGTGACTGGGCCGAAGCGCCGTCGGCCCATCTTCAGGGCAATCTGGATGGTATCGGTGATGTCGCCGGCATTCTGCGCGAAACGCTGAAGGCGCTGCCCGACGACCGCAAGAACCTGCGTCCGCTGCATCGCCGTCTCGAGGAACGCATCATCGGCTTCTCGAACGCTCTTGCCTCCGTCAAGCGCGAGCATGAATTCGCCTCGATCCGCGTCATCAACCTTGCGGTTCTGGCACGTGACATCCAGAAGCTCGCCACCAATGTCGATCACGAGGTGAAGTCCGCACAGAGTGCGGAAGTGACCCGCTGGGCGCAATTGCTGGTGGAATCCTGCGAGGCGCATATTTCCGACAGCGCCATCGACCTCACCAATATGGAGCCGCTGCGCCAGCGTCTCGCATCGCTGCGCGACCGCAGCCGCAACCTCGCTTTCTCGATGGACTTCACCTTCCTCTACCGCAAGGATCGTCGTCTTCTGTCGATTGGCTACCGCGTCGAAAGCAAGGAGCTGGACGAGGCCTGCTATGACCTTCTGGCCTCCGAATGCCGCCTGACCAGCCTCTTTGCCATCGCAAAGGGCGATCTGCCGACCGAACACTGGTACCGTCTCGGCCGTCAGGTCGTGCCGATCGGTGCGCAGGGCGCGTTGGTCTCCTGGTCGGGCTCGATGTTCGAATATCTGATGCCGCCGCTCGTCATGCAGGAGCGTCAGGGTGGCATTCTCAACCAGACCAACAATCTGATCGTCAAGGAACAGATGAACCACGGCCGCCGTCTCGGCACGCCATGGGGCATTTCCGAAGCGGCATTCAACGCCCGCGATCACAACATGAACTATCAGTACACCAACTTCGGCGTGCCGACGCTTGGCCTCAAGCGTGGCCTCGGCCAGAATGCGGTGATCGCGCCTTACGCGTCGATCCTCGCCAGCCAGTACGATCCTGACGGTGCGCTGGAGAACCTCGACAAGCTGCGCAAGCTTGGCGCGCTCGGCCAGTATGGTTTCCATGACGCGGTGGACTTCACGCCGACACGTGTGCCTGACGGCAAGGTCTGCGCGGTGGTTTACAACTATTATGCCCACCACCACGGCATGTCGATCGCGGCCGTTGCCAACGTCGCCTTTGATGGCGTGCTGCGCGAGCTTTTCCATTCCGATCCGGTGATCGAAGCGGCCGAACTGCTGCTGCAGGAAAAGGCCCCGCGCGAAGTGCCGGTCATGAGCGCCAAATACGAGCCGGAAACACCCGGCAAGGAACAGGCCGACCTCCTGCGTGCGGAAGTACGCTCCATTGCCGATCCGGCGGTGCGCGACCGCGAAGTGGTGTTCCTCTCGAACGGCCATTATTCGACGATGCTCACCTCGACGGGTGCGGGTTATTCGAAGTGGAACGGACAGGCGATTTCCCGCTGGAAGGCGGATCCGACCGACGACCGCTGGGGCACCTTCATCTTCCTGCGCGACACCACCAATGGACAATGGTGGAGTGCGACGGCCGAGCCGCGTGTCATCGAAGGTGAAAAGACCAAGACGATCTTCACCGACGACAAGGCCGAGTTCCACAAGACCATCGGCGATCTGCAGAGCGTGGTCGAGTGCATCGTTGCCACCGAGCACGATGCCGAAGGCCGCCGCATCACCCTGCTGAACGTTGGTTCCGAGGATCGTTACATTGAAGTGACCTCCTATATGGAGCCGGTCATCGCGTCTGAAGATGATGACAACGCCCATCCGCTGTTCTCGCGCATGTTCGTGCAGACGGAAATCGGCCGCCGCGGTGACGTCATCCGCGCCTGGCGTAACCGCCGCAGCCCGAACGAGCCGGGCACCGTCATCGCGCATCTGGCCGCCGACAATGCCGGCCCGTCGCGCCCGACGGAGTTCGAGACGGACCGCGCCAAGTTCATCGGCCGCGGACGGTCGCTGCGCGAAGCGGCGGCATTCGATGCCGGTGCGGCGCTCTCCAGCACCGACGGTTTCACGCTTGATCCGATCCTGTCGCTGCGGCGCACCGTGCGTGTGCCTGCCGGCAAGAAGGTGAGCGTGATCTTCTGGACGATTGCTGCACCGAGCCGTGAGGAAGTCGACAAGGCGATCGATCGTTATCGTCATCCGGACGCTTTCGCCCACGAACTCGTGCATGCCTGGACGCGTACGCAGGTGCAGATGCGCCATGTCGGCGTCACCTCGCAGCAGGCGGCCGCCTTCCAGCATCTCGGTCGTTATCTGACCTATCCCGACATGCATCTGCGTGCGGATTCGGAAACGCTGAAAACGGGCCTCGCTTCGCAGCGCGCCTTGTGGCCGCTTGCCATTTCGGGCGATTTCCCGATCTTCAGCCTGCGCATCAACGATGACATGGACATGGATATCGCCCGTGAAGCGCTGAGCGCCCACGAATATCTGCGTTCACGCGGCGTGATCTTCGATCTCGTCATCGTCAACGAACGGGCTGCGTCCTATGCGCAGGATATGCAGCATGCGCTCGATCATATTTCCGAGACGCAGCGCCGCATCAATCCTGCCGATGGTGGTCGCCCGCACGTCTTCTCCGTTCGCCGCGACCTGATGGACGAAGAGACATGGAGCGCGCTTCTCGCCGCTTCCCGCGTTGTGCTGCACGTGCGCAACGGCAAGATCGTCGACCAGATCAATCGCGCGGTCTCGCTGTTTGCGGCCAATCGCGGTCCTGACGGCACCTCTGATGCTGCGCAGGCCCGTCTGCCCGTGCCGGCCTTTCCGGTTGCGGAACCGGTCGAGGATGCGGGCGATCTCGATTTCTGGAACGGTTTCGGCGGCTTCGCCAGGAACGGTCAGGAATATGTGGTGCGCCTGAATGGCGGGCAGTCCACGCCGCATCCATGGATCAACGTTATCTCGAACGAGAATTTCGGCTTCCATATTTCGGCCGAAGGCGCCGGTTTCAGCTGGAGCCGCAATTCGCGCGACTACCAGTTGACACCCTGGACCAATGACCCGGTCATCAACCGGCCGGGTGAGGCCTTCTATGTTGCCGATGTGGAAACAGGAAAGCTCTATACGCCCTGTGCCGCGCTGTCGCGCGATCCCGAAGCCATGTTCGAAACCCGCCATGGTCTCGGTTATTCCGTGCTGACCAGCGTGGCGGATACGCTCGAAGTCGAGCTGACGCAGACCGTTGACCGTGAAAAGCCGGTCAAGTTCTCGCAGGTCATCGTGCGCAACAAGGGTTCGAAAAGCCGCCGTCTGAAGGTCTATGCCTATGTGGAATGGGTGCTCGGCAATAATGGCCAGAAATCCGCGCCGTTCATCCTGAGCAGGCATGATGCGGACAGCAACGCGATCTTCGCGTCGAACCCCTACAGCATCGATTATAGCGCCCGCACCGCGTTCCTTACGCTCGACAGTGAAGCCAGCGGCTTCACCACCAGCCGCCGGGAATTCATCGGCCGCTTCGGTTCGGCACAGGCCCCGCAGGGCATCGTGTCCGGTGCGGCGCTCAGCGGCACCACCGAGGTCGATGGTGATCCCTGCGCGGCACTGATGCAGGAAATCCACCTGAAGCCCGGCGAAGAACGGCACATGACCTTCATTCTCGGCGATGCCGACAATGCGGAAGAGGCTGAAGCGCTGGTGAAGGATGTTCGCCAGGCGGACTTCCTGTCGGTACTGGACGAGAGCAAGGCATTCTGGACGGGCTTTACCGGCCAGTTGCAGGTCTCTACGCCCGATGCCGGCTTCAACCACATGGTCAATAACTGGCTGCCCTATCAGGCGCTGGCGTGCCGCATTCTGGCGCGCACCGCCTTTTACCAGTCGAGCGGCGCCTTCGGTTTCCGTGACCAGCTTCAGGATACGCTGGCTTTCCTGCTCTACCAGCCGGATCTCGCCCGCAAGCAGATCCTGCGCGCGGCAGGCCGTCAGTTCCCGGAAGGCGATGTGCAGCACTGGTGGCTGCCGCTGACGGGCGCCGGTGTCCGCACGACGATCTCCGATGACGTGGTCTGGCTTGCTTATGCCATCAACCAATATGTCTCGGCGACGGGCGACGCTGCCATCCTCGATGAGAGCATTCCCTTCCTGAAGGGGCCGGCATTGATGCCCGGTCAGCACGATGCTTTCTTCCAGCCGGAAACGAGTGACAGGTCTGGCACGCTTTATGAACATGCGGCGCTGGCGCTTGATCTTGCCATCCATCGCACCGGTGAAAACGGCCTGCCGTTGATCCTCGGCGGCGACTGGAACGACGGCATGAACCGCGTGGGCGTCGGTGGCAAGGGCACAAGCGTCTGGCTCGGTTGGTTCCTGTCCGGTGCATTGCGCGATTTCATCGGTATCGCCGAGAAACGCGGAGATACCGACCGGGTCGGAAAATGGGCCTCGCACCGTGAAAAGCTGCGCCAGACGCTGGAAACGGCGGGCTGGGATGGCAGCTATTACCGTCGCGGTTATTTCGATGACGGCACGCCGCTCGGTTCCGCCGAAAGCGAGGAATGCCGAATCGATTCTCTCGGCCAGAGCTGGAGCGTTCTCTCCGGCGAGGGTGAGGAAGGCCGTTCACGCCAGGCGATGGATGCCGTCATGGAACATCTGGTCGATGAAAAGACCGGTGTCATCCGGCTGTTCACACCGCCCTTCTCGCGTGCGCCGCATGATCCCGGCTACATCAAGGGATATCCGCCGGGTGTGCGCGAAAACGGCGGACAATATACCCATGCGGCGACCTGGGTGGTTCTTGCGCTTGCCAAGCAGGGCCGCGCGCAGGAGGCCTGGAACTGCTTCAAGCTGCTCAACCCGGTCAACCACGCGCTCGACGCGGCATCCTCGGAAACCTATCGGGTCGAACCTTATGTGGTGACTGCCGACGTTTATGGTGAAGGCGCCTATGCGGGTCGTGGTGGCTGGAGCTGGTACACCGGCTCCGCCGGCTGGCTCTACCGCGCCGCAGTCGAGGGCATTCTCGGCATCACCCGCACCGACGGAAAGCTGCATATTTCGCCGTCGCTACCGGAAGACTGGAGCGGTTTCTCGGTCAAGATCGCGCTCGGCGGCAAGGCAAGAAACATCGCCGTCAGCCGCAAGGCCGGTACGGCGGAGGTTTCCGTATCCGTCGACGGTAAGGACCTGGCGGTCGGTGATGGGGTGATCTTCCTCGACTGAGACGATCAGGTCTCTGCTCGCTTTTAAACTCAGGCTCCTGCGGTGACGCAGGGGCCTGAGTTTTTGTGGGGCAGCCTTTGCCTATGCTTCGGCACGTTTACCGGATCATAGGCCCGTCGCAGTCGCCTTTGAAATCACCGGCTGAGGATCGGCGGCAATGAGCGGGCGTCCACGAGAGCCACGATCAGCGGGGCCGGATTGCCAGGTCACGATGGTCAATCACTCCGAGCAGGGACGGTGGTCGCGAGCGAGCCATTCCCCAAAGATGTTCCATGACAGGGAGCCGGCATGTATGGTCCGTTTCAGAAAATGACCGTAACGCTGGGGTCTCCGTGGGCTTCTCGATGAACTCGGTGGATCGCGGAGGAGGGGACTTTGCAGTTCAGTGCATCTTTCACAGAAACCGGCCTGCTGGTATCGCTCGCCATTCTTTCCCTGGCGTTGTCGTGTTGGTCGGCACGCTATCCTCGGAAAACGAGCGTTGGAATCCTGCTCGGCGTGCTTCTCGGAATTTTCGCATTCAATGTCGCTGCAGGTTTTGTTGCCTTCCTGGGGAATGTCCTCCCTTTCGGGCAGATAGATTTTTGGCTGTCGAACTCTTTGGCCGGAATTCTCCGATAGGCGATCCATGGTTCGCCCGGTCTCGCGAAAGCAGGCAAAGAAAAAGGGCGGACACTGTTGTCCGCCCTTGCTTCTATTGCCTCGGCCAAGGCCTCAGGAGGCTATGGCCTTCGGTCGGGGCTGCTGGCCTTCGTCTTCCGTCAGCAGGCCACTGGTGCGTAGCAGCGAGGTGAAGCGTCCGCCGCGCTGGCTCAGCTCATCGAAGGTGCCCTTTTCGATGATCCGGCCCTGATCGAGGAACAGGACGAGATCGGCATCGCGAACCGTGGAAAGACGGTGGGCGATAATGAAGGTCGTGCGGTTCTTTCTCAGTGCATCCACGGCCGCCTTCACGCGGGCTTCGGTTTCAACGTCCAGCGCACTGGTCGCCTCATCGAGGACCAGAATGGGGGCGTTCTTCAGGATGGCGCGGGCAATGGCGATACGCTGGCGCTCGCCGCCGGAAAGGCGGTTGCCGCGCTCGCCCACCTGGGTCAGATAGCCGTTGATGCGGCTGTCGATGAAATCCGTTGCCGCTGCCGCTGCTGCTGCTTCCACCACTTCCGCATCGGTGGCCGTTTCACGGCCGAGGCGGATGTTCTCGCGGATGGAACGGTTCAATAGGCCGGCATCCTGGAACACGGTCGCGATGGAGTTGCGCAGCGAGTTTTTCGTGACCGTCGAAATATCGGTACCGTCGATCAGGATCTGACCGGAATCGGGATCGTAGACGCGTTGCAGAAGGTTGATCAGCGTGGTCTTGCCGGCGCCGGTCGGCCCGACGATCGCAATGGTCTCACCGGCCTTGGCCGTGAACGAAACGTCGTGAACGCCCTGCTTGGTGTTGGCAAAACCGAAATTGATGTGGCGGAACTCCACGGTGCCGGAGACATTGGACAATTCGCGGGCATCGCCCGGCTCTTCCCGTTCCTTGACGGAATCCTCCAGAACGAAAAAGTCCTCAAGCTTGGCGCGGGCTTCGAAAATCTGCGTCACGAATTGGCGCATCTGGTCCAGACGGCCGATCAGGAGATTGGCGAAACCGATAAAGGCGATGACATCACCCACACGCAGCTCGCCGTTCTTTACAAGCACGGTGCCAATGACGAGGATGATCATCATCGAAACGGTGGAGGCCGTGCGGTTCAGAGCGCTCGCGAAAGCCCACCAGTCGAGCACGGGATATTGCGCGCTCAGGAGCTTCTCGGTGAAGGATTTCAGCGCCTTCGTTTCGGCCTCGATGCGGTTGTAGCTATGCAGCACCGATACGTTGCTGATGGAATCGCTGACATGGGCAAAAACGCTGTGATAGTGCTCCTCGACCGAAGCCTGGCCGTCCTTGGTGCGGCCCATCACCCACTTGCCGATGAACCAGTAGACGATGCCGAGGCCGATCAGGACGAAGCTCAGGCGCAGGTCCATGGCCATGGCAGTCGGGACGAGCAGCACCAGCGCCACGAAGGTGGCGAGATGCGTGCGCATGAATTCAAGCCAGAGGCCGAACAGCGTTTCACTGGCACGCAGCAGCGTATGCAGGGCATTGGACGTGCCGCGCTGATGGTGCCAAGAGAGCGGCATCGAGATAATGCGCCCGAAGGCTTCCGTCAGGAGCGTTGCGCGCCGGCCATGGGCCAGACGGTCGGCCTCGCGGGCGACCGCGACATAGGCGACGGTGTTGAAGACGCCAAAACCCGCCCACAGAATGAGGATGGGCGTGACATTGGTGCCGGAGGAAATGGCGTCAATGATCCGGCCGAACAGCACGGGTTCGGCGATGGTGATCGCTGCAAGAATGACGTTGGCGATGACGACCACCGTCACACGCCACTTATGAACGGTCAGATAGCGCAGAGCGCGTGTGTAAACCTGAAACAAGGTCAAATTTTCAATCCAGTCCGGGCGTCTTTTCAAGCGGTTGATTGTTCGGCCTCAATGCTCTGCTGCTTTAGCAAGGTTGCATGAGACGGCGAATTTTGTGTAATTATCGCTCTTTCTGTCTGAATGGCGGCTTAACAGATTGACCGCGCGTGCGAACCGAAAAAACCGAACCCGATGTTTCCCGGGGCCTGCCGTCACTAGATTTCGCATCTTCGTTTCAGGGATTGCTAACGACGATATGTTCAATCTGAACCGACCGGCGCCCGAGTAACATGACGTCATCGCGGGACCATGTCCTTCGTGTCATCCCCTTCAAGCCAAGCCCCGGACCATGTGTCTTTATGCATGATATTCTTCACTTCATCTCTGCGTGCTACCAGGCGGGAAACGCCGACCGCGTTCGCTCTGAATTCGTGACGCTTATTCGCGAATACGGTTTCGAGTATTTCCTCGTCAGCAGGCGAATGACCGGCGAACTCGCCACAACCGGCCAGATTCTCGCGCAACATCTTCCCGAAGGCTGGATCGAGGTCTACAGGGCCAAGAAATACAATCTCGTCGATCCCGTCCGCAAAGTGATCGGCATGGTGCACAAGCCGTTCCAGTGGAAGGAAGCGCTTGAAGGCCTGCCGCGCGCGATGCATCGGAAAAGGGCGAGTGTCTTTTTTCATGATGCCGGGCGTTACGGTCTGCAGGGCGGTTATGCCTTTCCCGTGCATGGCCGCGCGGGCTTCATCGGCGCGGTGTTCATCGGCGGTCAGGACCGGCAATTGCCCTCGTTGCAGGTCGAATTGCTCGACGCGGCCACGCGTGCGGTGTTCTGGCGTCTGCTCGATCTTTCGGGTCAGGCTCATCATCTCAGCAATGCGCCGGATGTTTCGGCTCTTGAGTTGACGAGGCGAGAAATGGAGGTGCTGACGCTGATGGCGGATGGCATGACTTCCACCGAAATCGGACGCCAGCTATCGATCTCCAACCACACTGTCGACTGGTATATCAACGGAATCCAGCGCCGTTTCAGCGCCAGGAACCGGCAACATACCGTAGCGCTTGCTTTCCGCCACGGTCTGCTGAGCTAGCGCAAACAGGACATTTCTCGCCGGAATTGCCCTTTCCAAGACGGGTTTTTGCTGCTTAATTCCGCAGTGCAGCAGAAAATTTGTTTTGGCGTGTGGGGAGACCGTCTTGAAGATATCGAAAATACTTGT
>NZ_JAPWDT010000011.1:0-140722 GCF_027212525.1 Agrobacterium sp. SOY23
GCTCTGAAATAAAAAGGTAATTTCGTTTTTTAATGATTGCTGCCCTTCCATACCCCCCTGACCGCCGGGGTTTTGCACAGGAGAAGAACACCCGGACACCCAAGACAGGTGGCGCGCCTTCTTTTGGCCCGGTTCCTCACTAATTGCTTTGTCAACGAAGCGTTAATATCGGGCCGGCCTGCGCATGCCCTTATATAGCGCGTTGCAATGTATCTGCCGCCGCGTCGATGGATTTGACTCACGGCTTTGAAAGTTGCACATCTTCGCCTGAAGTTTCTGGAGAGCGCATGACCGACGGGGCACAGCTAGTATGACTGCGGATCGCAATGTGATCCGGTCGCTAGGCACGGAACCGCCAATTCTGGCGGAAGGGCGCCGTGCACCCGATCGTCGCGAAATTTCGCTTCGATGGCTTTCCGGCACATTCCTGACCGGCATTACCTCTTCCATATTGATGGGGGTTGCGCTGTTTGCCGCTCTCGACGGTCGCCAGCAGCTTGCCATTCCCGCCGAAGCCTTCGCCAAGGCGGATATGGGCAACAATGCCACGGAAGCCGCGCGTCGCGGCACGCGCCTCGTCGCACCGAATATAGCGGCCCGACCGTCCGACCGGTCGATCATGGAAGTTTCCACCGTCATCAACGAAGGCGACAAGGAAGTGGTCCGCAAGGTTCCCTTCTCTCACGTCAAGATTCCGCTGGCGGCAAATTACGCCAAGCAGGACGACTATCCCGCCTTCGATCCCCTGAACATCTTTGCGAGCAATGACGACAAGGATGCGCCCGCGCCGGCTGCAAGCCGAACGGGAACGATCTATGGTTCCGAAGTGGAATCCGAAGTCAGCCTGAAAACCGTCGCCTTTCCCGTCCAGCATTCCAAATATGCCTTTGCCGGCTCCCTGAGCTTCGATGAGGTCGAGGAGGCGGTACGTTCCAACGGCTCGATCCTGACGGACGGTAACGAGCAGGTTGCGGCCCTTTATTACATCGACCCGCGCCGTTTCGATAATGATGAGGGTGACGTCGATATTACCGCCGGCCTTGCCGCCCGTGTTGTCGAACAGAACATGTCGGTTTCGACCCCGCAGTCAGCCTCGGTGCCCGTCAAGGAATATGCCGACGACGTGATCCCTGCCCGTCAGACCGAGACGATCGAGGCCGCCCTGTTCGGCGCCGGCTATTCGAAGGTACAATCGTCGGAAATCGCCGGGTTGCTGTCGCCGCAAATCCAGTCGAACAATGTCGAAAGCGGCGATGTGCTGCGCGTCGGCATTATTCAGGAAGACGAAAAGAGCGACATTGTCCGCGCGAGCCTTTATCGCAAGGGCCGCCACATGGTTACCATGGCCGTCGATGACCGCAAGCGTTTCATCAAGGCCAGCGAACCGCCGAAACTCGATGCGGTTGCGACCGCCTTCGACAGTACGCCGGCACCTGCCGCCGGGCGCGACCTGCCGAGTGTCTATGACGGCGTCTACCGGGCGGCTCTGGCCTACGGCATGAACCAGAGCATGGTTTCGCAGCTCATCAAGCTTCTGGCCAGCAGCGTCGATTTTCAGGCGCAGCTGAAGCCGGCGGATACGCTGGAAGCCTTCTTCTCCGTGGAAGATGCGGACGGCAAGGCGACGGACAAGTCGGAACTGCTCTACGTCAACGCCAAGTTCGGCGACAATGAAACGCGGTTTTACCGATTCCAGAGTCCGGAAGACAATAGCGTCGATTATTTCGACGAGAACGGCAAAAGCATCCGTCAGTTCCTGCTGCGCAACCCGGTTCCGAACGGCCGCATGACATCCGGTTTCGGCATGCGCCGCCACCCGGTTTTGAAATTCAGCCGCATGCACACCGGCACCGACTGGGCGGCCGCGCGCGGCACGCCGATCATCGCGACGGGCAACGGCACGGTCGAAAAGGCCGGCTGGGCCTCGGGTTATGGCAACCAGACCCTGATCCGCCATGCCAATGGCTATGTTTCTTCCTATAACCACCAGAGTGCGATCGCCAAGGGCGTCACCGAGGGTTCCAAGGTCCGCCAGGGCCAGGTGATCGGCTATGTGGGATCGACCGGGCTTTCGACCGGCGCGCATCTGCATTACGAGCTGATCGTCAATGGCACGAAAGTGGATGCGATGAAGGTGCGCCTGCCGGGTGGCAAGTCCCTTTCCGGCGAGGCGCTGGCACGGTTCTCCGACGAGAGAAAACGCATCGACAATCTGCTCAACATCGATGAAAAGCCCAATCAGGTGGCAAGCCGCTGATCTGCGGAAAATACCGGATCGGCTTCCACGCCATATGAAAAGGGCTCCGTTTCCGGAGCCCTTTCCTTTTATGCCGCATCGGCGGTTTCGGCTTCGGCTTCACCCTTGGCGGGCTTGACCTTGAAGAGCAGCCGGTCGGTGCCCGAGGTCACCTTGACCCGCGAGCCATCCGGGACTTCACCACCGAGGATCATTTCAGCCAGCCGGTCCTGAACCGATTTCTGGATCACGCGCTTCAGCGGACGTGCGCCATAGGCCGGATCGTAACCCTTGTTGGCAAGCCAGTTGCGGGCGTCCTCATCCAGTTCCAGCGTGATCTTGCGATCGGCCAGAAGCGATACGAGGCGCTTCAGCTGGATTTCCACGATCGCACCCATCTCGTCGCGCCGCAGGCGGTGGAACAGGATGATATCGTCGATACGGTTGAGGAATTCCGGCCGGAAATGCGACCGAACCCGCTCCATGACCAGTTCGCGAACCGAATCCACATCGTCGTTATCACCCATCTGCGTCATGAATTCCGAACCGAGGTTCGAGGTCATGATGATGATGGTGTTCTTGAAATCGACGGTGCGGCCCTGGCCATCCGTGAGGCGGCCGTCATCCAGCACCTGCAGCAGGACGTTGAAGACGTCCGGATGCGCTTTTTCGATCTCGTCGAACAGCACGACCTGATAGGGCCGGCGGCGAACCGCTTCCGTAAGTGCACCGCCCTCTTCGTAACCGACATAGCCGGGAGGCGCGCCGATCAGCCGGGCAACGGAGTGTTTCTCCATATATTCCGACATGTCGAGGCGAACCATCGCGGTTTCGTCGTCGAACAGGAAGCGGGCGAGCGACTTGGTCAGCTCGGTCTTGCCCACGCCCGTCGGGCCGAGGAAGATGAACGAACCGATCGGCCGGTTGGGATCCTGCAGGCCCGCGCGCGAACGGCGAACCGCCTTGGACACCGCCTGCACGGCCTCACCCTGCCCGACAACGGACTTGGCAAGTTCGTCTTCCATGCGCAGCAGCTTTTCGCGCTGACCTTCCAGCATCTTGTCGACCGGAATACCCGTCCAGCGCGACACGACATGGGCGATATTGTCCGCCGTCACCACTTCCTGCACCATCGAACCGGCACCGCTGCTGTCGCGGGCTTCCGCCGCAGCCAGTTCCTTTTCGAGGCCGGGAATGATGCCATAGGTCAACTCGCCGGCGCGCTGGAACTGGCCGTTGCGCTGGGCGATCGCCAGTTCGTTGCGGGCCTCGTCGAGCCGCTTCTTGAGGTCTGCGGCATGGCCGAGCTTCTGCTTTTCCGCCTGCCAGCGGGCTGTCAGCGCATCTGCCTTTTCTTCGGTATCGGCCAGCTCATCCTCGAGCTTCTTGAGGCGGTCGACGGTAGACTGGTCGGTTTCCTGCTTCAGGGCTTCGCGTTCGATCTTCAGCTGAATGATGCGGCGATCCAGTTCGTCCAGTTCTTCCGGCTTGGAATCCACCTGCATGCGAAGACGCGAGGCGGCCTCGTCCATCAGGTCGATTGCCTTATCGGGCAGGAAGCGGTCGGTGATGTAGCGGTTGGAAAGCGTCGCAGCCGCAACAAGGGCCGAATCCGAGATGCGAACCTTGTGGTGCTGTTCGTATTTTTCCTTCAGACCGCGCAGGATCGAGATCGTGTCCTCGACGTTCGGTTCATCCACCAGCACGGGCTGGAAACGCCGGGCAAGGGCCGGGTCCTTCTCCACATGCTTGCGATATTCATCGAGCGTGGTGGCGCCAACGCAGTGCAGCTCACCACGGGCAAGCGCAGGCTTCAGCAGATTGGACGCATCCATTGCGCCATCGGCCTTGCCGGCACCGACCAGCGTGTGCATCTCGTCGATGAACAGGATGATGCCACCGTTTTCGGCCTGCACCTCGTTCAGCACAGCCTTCAGGCGCTCTTCAAATTCACCGCGATATTTCGCACCGGCGATCAGCGCGCCCATATCGAGCGCCATCAGTTTCTTGTCCTTCAGGCTCTCAGGCACGTCGCCATTAACGATGCGCAGCGCAAGGCCTTCGGCGATCGCCGTTTTACCGACGCCCGGTTCACCGATCAGCACGGGATTGTTCTTGGTGCGGCGCGAGAGGACCTGAATGGTACGGCGAATTTCGTCGTCACGGCCGATCACAGGGTCGAGTCTACCCTCGCGGGCTTCCTCTGTCAGATCGCGCGCATATTTCTTCAGCGCGTCAAAGCCCTGTTCGGCATTGGCGCTATCAGCCGTGCGGCCCTTGCGAATGTCGTTGATGACCTGATTGAGCGCCTGCGCCGTCACGCCCGCCTTCTTCAGGGAAGCCGAGGTGGAAGCGGAGCTTTCAATCGCAAGCGCCTGCAGAAGACGCTCGACGGTGACGAAACTGTCCCCGGCCTTCTTGGCAAGGTCTTCGGCGGTCGAAAATACCTTGGCGAGCGGGGCCGTCAGCGAAAGGCCGCCATTGCCGCCGGAAACCTTGGGCAATTTTGCAAGCGCCGCATCATTGGCAAGACGCGCTTCCTTGGCGTCGCCGCCCGCACGCTCGATCAGCGATGCAGCCATGCCCTGCTCGTCATCAAGCAGGACCTTCAGAACATGTTCGGGCGAAAACTGCTGATGGTTTTCGGCAAGCGCAAAAGTCTGCGCCGATTGCAGAAAACCGCGAACGCGTTCGGAGTATTTTTCAATATTCATAGTCGAACCTCCATAGACCGGCCCGCCCGCTTTCGGCACGGACCCGGGTGTTAGGGTTGAGGCTCCCTCAAAGGCAAGCCCCGCTACGACAGCCGTGTTTTAAGGATTTCACGATCGCCGCCTCTTGATGGCCGGTCGCCGGCGAATGCGGCTTCCGTCCTTCCTGCACGAATATGGGAGGCATTTTCATGGGTTTAAAGGGGCGAGAATTCGCCGTGCGGGAAATTTTCGCCGGATTTGACCGGCATCAATTCCGCCCTGCGATCCAGCAGGGGCGACAGCCCGTCTCTCATCGACCGCCAAAAACAAAAAACTCCGGCAAGCCGGAGTTTTTCGATTGCGTAGCTGATTTGCAGACGCTGCTTATTCAGCAGCATTCTCAAGCGTGGCAGCGGGGGCATCTTCACCGGCCGGCGCATCTTCGCCTTCGGCACCTTCCGCAGCGGCGGCGCGGCGCGGGCGGCGCTGGCGCGGACCAGTTGCCCGGCGCGCCTTGGGTGCGCGTTCGGCCGGAGCTTCCGCCTGCTGCTGCTCTTCCTCGACGGCCACTTCCATGGGCGTACCTTCGATGACCGGCTGCGGCGCCTGGCTGGCGTCATAGACCGGCGGCTGCTGTTCGGCGGCCACCTGCGGCTGGCGCGGCTGGCGCTCCTGCCGTTCGCGGCGTTCGGGACGCTCACGACGTTCCTGGCGCTGCTCGTTCCGCTCAGTACGCTCCTGGCGTTCCGGCTGCTGCACGCGCTCGGCCTGTTCGGCCTGCTGCTGCGGTGCAATGACGCCTTCATCGCCGTCGTTCACATCCATGTCGTCGCCATCGGCAGCGTTATAGTCGCCGCGGTCGTCGCGCTGGAAGCGTTCCTGCATCTGGGCCTGAGCCGAAGCGATAATGCGGTTGTAATGTTCAGCGTGCTGCAGATAGTTTTCAGCGATCACACGGTCGCCGGAACTCTGCGCATCGCGCGCCAGAGCCGCGTATTTTTCCGCTATGTGCTGGGCTGTGCCACGGATTTTAACATCGGGGCCGGAACTGTCATAAGTCCTGGTAAGCGGATTGCCGCCCTTGCGGTTGAAGTTGTTGTTACCGCCACCATTGTTATTGTTGTTGTTTCCACGCCCCCGGCCGCGCTTGTTTTGCTGTCCTGGCCTCATCAATTGCTCACCTGAATTCTGTTTTGCTGACAATCTGGTTGTTTTCATGCAATTCCGGGCGGAAAACCGCTGGAAATTTTTCCTGAAATTGCTCCATCACGCGTCTTGCCGAAGATAACCCCAGGGCAAGACCTCGCGTATGACGACCGGCTGCGCAAATGCTGCACCGAGCCGCCTGCGAACAAAGTTTACTGATTCACATGCCGGAAACGCCCAGCCTTTCAGGGCTCTCAAAAGAACCCGCTTCGGGACTGACCCATACCCTGACGAATCTGTGTTCGTCCTCAGCCACCCAGCATGTGGCCGCAAACTATCCCGCTTCCTGCGGAAATCCAAGCCTTTTCTTTTGCTGTGCAAAATATCCTTGCAAAAAATCCGCAGACATATCGCGAACAACTATCTCCGGAAGGTCAAAACTCTGTCGTTGCCACCATAATCCTTCACGGCATCCAGAAGAGAGAAACCGTGGGAAGCAAATATAGCGGAAACATCAAGCCTTTGATCGAAACCGATCTCCACACCGACAATCCCGTTTTCCACAAGAAAGCGGCCTGCATCGGCAGCAATAAGGCGGTACGGTGCAAGGCCGTCCTGACCTCCGTCCAGCGCCGCCATCGGATCGTGGTTACGAACCTCTTGGTCGAGCGTTGCGACGATATCTGTTCTTATATAAGGCGGATTCGACACAATTATGTCAAAGCGGCCAGAGATTTTTTCAAACCAGTCGCTGCGAATGGTTTCGAAGCGCCCGGCTAGACCATTTCGGGCGGCATTCCTAGCCGCCGTTTCCAGCGCATCGGCGGAAATATCGCTGCCGATACCGGTGGCGTCCGGACATTCCTTCAAAAGTGCGAGAGCGATCGCGCCCGTGCCCGTGCCCATATCCAGGATGCGGGCGCTTCCCCTGGCTAGAACCACTTTTTTCAGCGCCGGCAGCAGCGTATCGACCAGAACTTCCGTATCCGGCCGGGGTTCGAGCGTTTCCTTCGACAAAAGAAGATCGAGGCCATGAAACTCCCGGTGGCCGAGGATGCGATGAACGGGTTCGCCGCTGGCCCGCCGTTCGATCATGGCGACGATACTGGCGTTTTCTTCCACGGTGACGGGCCGGTCGGGCTTCATCACGAAATCGGTCAGTGAAAAATCGACGACTTCCGCAATCAGGAGCCGCGCATCGAGAAGCGGATCGTCGATCCCGGCGGCCTGCAGCCTTTTGCGGGCAGCGGCAAGTGCGTCCGCAACGGTTGCCTCAGCCCCCGTACTCAAAGCTGCTCGCCGAGCTGTGCCAGCTGGCCGGCCTGATAATCGGCAATCAGCGCATCCACCAGCTCATCGATCTCGCCTTCGATCATGCGGTCGAGCTTATAAAGCGTGAGATTGATGCGGTGATCGGTGACGCGGCCCTGCGGAAAATTATAGGTGCGGATGCGTTCGGAACGGTCACCGGAGCCCACCTGGCTCTTGCGGTCGGCGGAGCGTTCGCTCTCCACCTTCTGCCGCTCGATGTCATAAAGGCGCGAGCGCAGAACCTGCATGGCCTTGGCGCGGTTCTGATGCTGCGACTTTTCCGAACTGGTGACGATCAGGCCCGTCGGAAGATGGGTGATGCGCACCGCAGAGTCGGTCGTATTGACGTGCTGGCCGCCCGCGCCCGAAGCGCGCATGGTATCGATGCGGATATCTTCCGGGCGGATTTCAACGTCGATGTCCTCCGCTTCCGGAAGTACTGCGACGGTGGCGGCCGACGTGTGGATGCGGCCGCTCGCTTCCGTTTCCGGCACGCGCTGCACCCGGTGCACGCCGGATTCGAATTTCAGCTTGGAAAACACCCCTCGCCCGCTGATCGTGGCGATGATTTCCTTGTAACCGCCCGCTTCACCTTCGCTGGCGGAAAGCACTTCCACCTTCCAGCCCTTGGTCGACGCAAAACGCTCATACATGCGGAACAGATCGCCGGCAAAAAGCGCGGCCTCGGAGCCGCCGGTGCCGGCACGGATTTCGAGGATCGCGCTTTTTTCATCCGCCGCATCCTTGGGAAGCAAGAGGACCTGCATGTCCTTTTCAAGCTCGCCGATGCGGGTCTCGATCTCCGGCAGCTCCATTTCCGCCAGATCGCGCATATCCTTGTCGGTCGACTTGTCGGCCAACAACGCTTCCAGATCAGAGGCCTCGGAAACCGCCTTTTCGTATTCGCGGATTTTCTTCACCACGGGCTCGAGTTCGGAATATTCCGAAGCGAGCTTCACATAGACATCCGCCGCCGGGCCGGCCGACATGCGCGCTTCGATCTCACCGAAACGTCTTTCCAACTCGCGCATTTTTTCGACGGGAAGCTTCGCCACCAGTCACTCCAATAATGAAACAGGTCTTTTTAAATGGGAATGGAATGCGTCGCGGCAAAGCGTAACAACACCTCGCGCGCGCTTTCCAGCGAATTATGATCGTCCAGCGCCGCATTCAGCTCTTCGGCAAGGTTTGCGGCATCAAGCCCGAGCAGCATGGCCTTCACCGGACCGATCGCCGTCGGCGACATGGAAATCGAGCGGAAACCAAGCCCGATCAACGCCATGGCCGAAAGCGGCTTGCTCGCCATCTCACCGCACAACGTCACCGAAGTGTGGTGTCTTTCGCCGGCGCGCACGATATCACGCAGAATGCGCAGGAACGGCTTGCCGAGATTGTCGAAACGATCCGAAACACGCGCATTGCCACGATCGACCGCCATCGAGAACTGGAACAGGTCGTTCGAACCGACGGAGACGAAATCCACCTCCTGCATCAGTTCGTCGAGCTGCCACATGAGCGACGGCACTTCCAGCATCGCGCCGAATTGCAGCTTTTTCGGTAGCGCATGGCTGAACTTCGAAAGATGCTGCACTTCCTTCTGCAACAGGTCGCGCGCAGCCCGGATTTCGGAGACTTCCGTCACCATCGGCAGCATCATACGCAGTTCAGCCCCGGAGGCGGCGCGCAGCAGCGCGCGCATCTGCGTGCGCATCAGGCCCGGCCGGTCGAGCGACAGGCGGATCGCCCGCCAGCCGAGCGCCGGATTTTCCTCTTCCTGGCCACGCATATAAGAAACGACCTTGTCGCCACCGATATCCAGTGTGCGGAAGGTAACGCTCTTGCCCTTGGCCTGCCGCAGAACCGAGCGGTAGAAAGCCTCCTGCTCCTCGCCCTTCGGCATGTTGGAGGCGATCATGAATTGCAGCTCCGTGCGGAACAGGCCGATACCATCGGCGCCGGATTCCTCCAGCTGCGGCAGGTCGACCAGCAAGCCCGCATTCATCTTCAGATTGACCTTCTGGCCATCCTTGGTGATCGGCTCGACATTGCGCAGCGCGCGGAATTGCTCCTGCCGGCGGGCGCGCAGCCGCACCTTTTCTTCATAGGCGCGCTGCAGATCCGACATCGGCCGCAGATGCACCTGGCCGTCATCGCCATCGATGATGATGGGATCGTTGTTTTCGGCAAGCGCAACGATACCGGTCGCCTGCCCGATGATCGGAATGCCCATGGCACGCGCCACGATGACGACATGGCTCGTCACCGCGCCGTCTTCGAGCACCAGACCGCGCAGTTTTTCGCGCGGATAATCGAGCAACTCGGCAGCGCCCATGGCGCGGGCCAGCACGATGGCATCGAGCGGAAAATCCTGCTCGGGACCACGACCGCCAAAACCGATCAGCTGCCGCAGCAGGCGGTTGGCGAGATCGTCGAAATCATGCATGCGTTCGCGCAGATAGGGATCGGTCAGGCGCATCATGCGCGCCTTGGTGTCGCTCTGCACCTTTTCGACCGCCGCTTCCGCCGTCAGGCCGTTGCGGATCGCCTCTTCCATGCGCCGCACCCAGCCCTGATCATGGGCGAACATGCGGTAGGTTTCCAGAACCTCGCGGTGCTCACCCTCGGTCGGCACATCGCGACGCTGCAGCATGTCATCGATGGACAGACGAAGAGAACCGATGGCATCGGCAAGACGCCGGATTTCCGTATCGGCATCTTCATTGAGCAGGTTGGTAACGACGATACGCGGATCGTGCAGCACGACGTGGCCAAGACCGATGCCTTCGCCGTAACCGTCGCCATCTATGGAGACGGCACGCGTCAGATCGAGTTCCACACCGGGGCGGGTGATCTTCTTCAACTCGCCGCTCGCCACTATTTCGGCAATGAGCATCGCGGTTGTCTCAAGCGCTTCCACTTCATCCTCCCGGTATGTTCGGCTGGCCTTGTTCTGGACCACAAGAACGCCAAGAGTGCGACCGGAGCGCAAAATCGGCACGCCGAGGAAGGAATGATAAATTTCCTCACCGGTTTCAGGAAGATAGCGGAAAGCGGGATGCGCCTGCGCATCCGAAAGATTGAGCGGTTGGGCGGAAGCGGCAATGGTGCCGACAAGACCCTGCCCCATTTTCAGCTGGGCAAGATGCACGGCATCCTTGTTGAGACCTTCGGTGGCATAAAGCTCCAGCACGCTGTCGGAGCGCAGCACATAGACCGAGCAAACCTCCGCCACCATGTTGCTGGCAATCTGACGGACGATCTGGTCCAGACGATCCTGCGGTTCAAGGTGCTCCGCCATCATTTCGCGCAGCCGCTTGAGCAGGACGCGCGGACCTGCGGAAAGGTCTCTCATCGCGTTTGCTCCCCGACGCTTCCGATCCGAATGTCATAATATTCGAGAATCAAAACGTCATTTAAAAATTTATAGCGCGAGAAGCGCGTCCCGCAAGGGACACGCTTTCATGAAACGCCACATCGGAAGAACGCAACTCCGAAGAATCGGAGCATCGGGAACCGATGTCTCGAAATCAAGCCTTATCGAGGCCGTAGGCGGAATGCAAAGTGCGAACAGCAAGTTCGGCATAGGCGCCGTCGATCAGGATCGAAATCTTGATCTCGGAGGTGGTGATCGCCTTGATGTTGATGTTCTTCTCGGCCAGTGCCTTGAACGCGCTGGCGGCAACGCCGGCGTGGCTGCGCATGCCGATACCGATGACCGAAACCTTGGCGAGGCCCGTCTCGTTCTGCGCGACATCGAAGCCGATCTGGGCCTTGTTGTCGTCGAGAACCTTGAGCGCCTTGGCAACGTCGCCCGAAGGAACGGTGAAGGTCATGTCGGTGCGCGAACCGTCTTCGGAGATGTTCTGCACGATCATGTCGACATTGATATGCGCTTCCGCCAGCGGACCGAAGATCGCGGCGGAAACGCCCGGACGGTCGGCCACGCGGCGCAGCGAGATCTGTGCTTCATCCTTGGCATAGGCGATGCCGGTTACGACTTCCTGTTCCACGATTTCATCCTCGTCACAAATCAAAGTACCGGGCGGGTTGATGAGGTCGCCCATGCCCGGCGCATCGGGATCCTCGAAACTGGAGCGAACGAAGGTGCGCACCTTATGTACCATGGCAAGCTCGACCGAGCGAACCTGCAGAACCTTCGCGCCAAGAGAGGCCATTTCGAGCATTTCCTCGAAGGCGATCTTCTTCATGCGGCGAGCCTTGGGCTCGATACGCGGATCGGTCGTGTAGACGCCATCGACATCGGTATAGATGTCGCAGCGATCCGCCTTGACGGCAGCAGCGATGGCAACGGCCGACGTATCCGAACCGCCGCGACCGAGTGTCGCGATGCGGTTATCCGGACCGATTCCCTGAAAACCGGCGACGACGGCAACCTGGCCTTCGCCCATGCGGTGGACGATATCCGAACCATCAATTTCGAGAATGCGGGCGGCGCCGTGCGCATTGTCGGTGCGGATCGGGATCTGCCAGCCCTGCCAGGAGCGCGCATTGATGCCCATGGATTGCAGCGTGATCGCCAGAAGACCCGACGTCACCTGCTCGCCGGATGCGACGACCGCGTCATATTCGCGTGCGTCGAAAAACGAGGCGGCGTTGGCGCCAGCCACCTTGGCGGCGTTCTGCACCCAGTCCACCAGCTCATTGGTTTTGCCGGACATGGCGGAAACGACCACGGCCACTTCATGGCCGGCATCCACTTCGCGTTTCACATGCCGTGCGACATTATGAATGCGTTCGAGGTTCGCGACGGACGTGCCGCCGAATTTCATGACAATGCGAGCCATAGCCTTGACCAGTACCATCCCATTTTCCCGCCGGCTCCTTCAGGATACGGACGGACAAGAACAAACCCAGTCGGCCCTTCCTGATAAAGAGCCTCAAGTTGCGGGTCTCTTAGCGAAAAGGTGGGGGGCACGCAATGCCGTTTATGAACCATGCGGTACGCCTTTTTCGGGAGTGCAGGCCCGGAACAATGGCGGGATGGAACGGCGGCAGGATAAAGCACCCGCAAAAGAGCGTACCGCAGTGCACTGTACAAACCGGCCCATTCGCAGTATGAGCGCGGCAATGCAACCGGCCAGATGGCCGAAATGGCCCGTATCGGCTGCCCCGGAGACTTTAGGACCTATTGGTTTCGGGCGGATGCGGGCAGCTTCATATCCGAAAGACGGTAGATGACAGACACCCAGGGTATCGCCCCGGCGATCGCGCAGGCGTTGGAAAAACGCGGCTACAAAGACTTGACCCCCGTGCAGCAGGCCATGCTTGCGCCGGAACTGGCCGACAAGGACGCGCTGGTTTCCGCGCAGACCGGTTCGGGCAAGACGGTCGCCTTCGGCATTGCGCTCGCACCGACGCTTCTGCCGGAAAATGGCCGTTTCGGCCAGGCTTCCGCGCCGCTGGCGCTGGCCATTGCGCCGACCCGCGAACTGGCCATGCAGGTGAAGCGTGAGCTGGAATGGCTCTACGAATTCGCCGGCGTGTCGATTGCTTCCTGCGTCGGCGGCATGGATGTGCGCAACGAACGCCGGGCGCTGGAACGCGGCGCCCATATCGTCGTCGGCACGCCCGGTCGCCTTTGCGACCACATCAAGCGCGGCGCACTCGACCTGTCGTCCATCCGCGCCGTGGTGCTGGATGAGGCCGACGAGATGCTCGATCTCGGTTTCCGCGAAGATCTGGAATTCATTCTGGAAGAATCCCCGGAAACCCGCCGCACGCTGATGTTCTCGGCCACCGTTCCGCGCAGCATCGCCAAGCTGGCCGAAAGCTACCAGAAGAACGCCGTGCGCATTGCCACCGCTTCCGAACAGAAGCAGCATGTGGATATCGAATATCGCGCCATGCTGGTCACCCCGGCCGACCGCGAAAACGCCATCATCAATGCGCTGCGCTTCTATGAAGCCCGCAATGCCATCGTTTTCTGCTCCACCCGTGCGGCGGTGAACCATCTGACCGCGCGGCTGAACAATCGCGGCTTTGCCGTCGTGGCACTTTCCGGTGAACTGACCCAGAACGAACGCACCCATGCGCTGCAGGCCATGCGCGATGGCCGCGCCCGCGTCTGCGTGGCGACTGACGTTGCCGCCCGCGGTATCGACCTGCCGGGCCTCGAACTCGTCATCCACGCCGACCTGCCGACCAATTCCGAAACGCTTCTGCATCGCTCCGGCCGTACCGGCCGCGCCGGTCAGAAGGGCGTCAGCGCCATCGTTGTGCCGGTCAACCAGCGCCGCAAGGCCGAACGCCTGCTGGAAGGCGCCAAGGTCAGCCCGGCATGGGTTCGCCCGCCTTCCGCTGAAGAGATCGTCGAGCGCGACGGCGCCCGGCTTCTGGCCGATCCGTCGCTGACCGAAGCCGTGGCCGAGGACGAACGCGATTTCGTCACCAAGCTGCTCGAACAGCATGGCGCTGAAAAGGTCGCCGCCGCTTTCGTACGTCTTTACCACGCCGGCCGTTCGGCACCTGAGGACATCACCGAAGTCTCGCTGGACAACAGCCGCAAGCCGCGCCGCGACAGTTTCGAGACGGTCGAAAACAATGCACCGCGCCGCGAGCGTTCCGATTTCGCCGACAGCGCCTGGTTTTCGCTGTCCGTCGGCCGCAAGCAGAGCGCCGAGCCGCGTTGGCTCATCCCCATGCTCTGCCGTTTCGGCAAGATCACCCGCCAGGATATCGGCGCGATCCGCATGCAGCAGACGGAAACCTTCGTGGAACTGGCGGCCGACGCCGTCGACCGTTTCACCTCCGCCATCGGCAAGGACATGACGCTCGAAAAGGGCATTCGTCTTAAGGCGCTGGAAGGCAAACCGGAAATGACCGGCGGCTTCCGCGAAGACACGCGCCCGGCCAAGGCTCAGCGCAAGTTCAGCAAATCCGACAATGCGGCGGGTCCACGCGATGACCGCAAGGGCGACGACAAGCCCTGGAAGAAGAAAAAGCCCTTCGGTGACAAGCCGAAATATGAAGGCAAGAAGGATAAGCCTTTCGAAAAGCGTGGGCCGAAGCCGACAAAGGGCTGAGGGCGGCTCTGAGCAAATCTCGGTAATTTCGGGTCCGGTTCATCCGGGGCTTGAGGCCGGTGACAAGGTTTCCTCCATCATGCCGGCCCCGAGCCGGCATCCAGCCACGGCGCGTCTGCGCCGTGAGAAGGCTCTCGCGACCAAGTCCTTGATCGCGCCGGACCCCGGACTAAATCCGGGGTGACGGTGAGGATGCTACGAATTCGCCAAATTTTTCGTGTCGGCAGACGTCGCCACCAACAAAAAGCCCCGCTTTCGCGGGGCTTTTCTGTCTCTATCCGTCAAGAACGCTGCGCTCAGAACTCCAGCGCGCGATCGCCGTTTTCGTCCTTGATGCGGTTCGGAAGACCGATCTTGTTCAGGATGTTCAGGAATGGCTTAGGCGGCAATTCTTCCACATTGGCCATCTGCTTCACATCCCACTCGCCTGTCGCGATCAGCATGGCGGCAGCGACCGGGGGAACGCCGGCGGTGTAGGAAATGCCCTGCGAGCCGACTTCTTCATAGGCGTCCTTGTGGTCAGCCACGTTGTAGATGAAGACTTCGCGCTCCTTGCCGTCCTTGATACCCTTGACGATATCGCCGATGCAGGTCTTGCCGACATAGTCAGGCGCCAGCGAAGACGGATCGGGCAGCACGGCCTTCACCACCTTCAGCGGTACGACTTCGAGGCCTTCGGCGGTCTTGACCGGCTTTTCGGACAGGAGCCCAAGGTTCTTCAGCACGGTGAAGACGTTGATATAGTGATCGCCAAAGCCCATCCAGAAGCGCACATCGGCACCGTCCATGTTCTTGGACAGCGAATGCACTTCGTCGTGACCGGTCATATAGGCCTTCTGCTTGCCGACGACAGGCAGGTCGAATTCCTGGCCGACTTCGAACATCTGGTTCGTCTGCCACTCACCCTTCTGCCAGGAATAAACGACGCCCGTGAATTCACGGAAGTTGATTTCCGGGTCGAAATTCGTGGAGAACCAGCGGCCATGGCTGCCAGCATTGATGTCGACGATATCGACCGAGGTGACCTTGTCGAAATAATCATCCTTGGCAAGGCGGGCATAGGCATTGACCACGCCCGGGTCGAAACCGACGCCGAGAATGGCGGTAATGCCCTTTTCCTTGCACTCTTGCGCGCGCTTCCACTCGTAGTTTCCGTACCACGGCGGCGTCTCGCAGATCTTGGTCGGATCCTCGTGGATCGCCGTATCCATATAAGCAACACCCGTGTCCATGCAGGCACGAAGAACGGACATGTTGACGAAAGCCGAACCGACATTGATGACGATCTGAACGCCGGTTTCCTTGATCAAGGCTTTCGTCGCCTCGATATCCATCGCGTCAAGCGCATGGGCCTCAAGTTTCACATCTGTCTTGAGGCTCTTCTTTTCGCGTACGGACTCGACAATCTTGCGGCACTTTCCCAAAGTCCGTGACGCAATATGAATGTCTCCCAATACATCGCTGTTCTGGGCGCATTTATGCGCCACGACCTGTGCTACGCCACCGGCGCCGATGATCAGAACGTTCTTCTTCATTTCAGGTGATGCCTCCTTTTCCCCGCAGGGATGAGCTTCGTTGATGTTAAAAACAGGGTTTAAGACAGGCTTTGCTCGAAATCGGCAAAGTCGAATTCACGAACGGCACGTACCGAGCCGTCCAGTTCCTTGATGGCGATCGCCGGCATCTTCACGCCGTTGAACCAGTTCTTCTTGACCATGGTGTAACCGGCCGCATCCTGAAAGGAGATGCGATCACCGACCTTCAGCGCCTTGTCGAAGCGGAAATCGCCGAAAATATCGCCGGCGAGGCAGGACTTGCCGCAGACCATATAAGGATGTTCGCCCTCATTCGGCGAAACCTTGGCGGTTTCGCGATAGATCAAGAGATCGAGCATATGCGCTTCGATGGAGCTGTCGACGATAGCGAGGTTCTTGCCATTGAACAGCGTGTCGAGAACCGTCACTTCGAGCGTCGTACTCTTCGTAATCGAGGCTTCGCCCGGCTCCAGATAGACCTGCACGCCGTATTTTTCCGAGAACTCCCGCAGGCGGTCGCAGAACTGGTCGAGCGGATAATTATCGCCGGTAAAATGAATGCCGCCGCCGAGGCTCACCCATTCCGCACGCGACAGCAGCGATCCGAACTTCTCCTCGATCTGGGTCAACATGCGGTCGAACAGGGAAAAATCGCTGTTTTCGCAGTTGTTGTGGATCATGAAACCGGAAATACGGTCCATGACCTTGTCGACCTTGGCGACATCCCACTCGCCGAGACGGCTGAAAGGGCGTGCGGGATCGGCAAGATCGAAGCTCGAGGAGCTGACCTGCGGATTGAGGCGCAGGCCACGGGTGATGCCAGCGGCCTTGTCGGCGAAGCGCTCCAGCTGGCCGATCGAATTGAAGATGATCTTGTCCGCGTTCGAAATGACTTCGTCGATCTCGTAATCGGCGTAAGCCACGGAATAGGCGTGGGTCTCGCCGCCGAATTTCTCGCGGCCGAGACGGACTTCATAAAGCGAGGACGAGGTGGTGCCGTCCATATATTGCGACATGAAATCGAACACCGACCATGTGGCGAAGCACTTCAGCGCCAGGAGCGCCTTTGCGCCGGATTTTTCCCGCACATAGGCAATCTTCTCCATGTTGCGAAGAAGTTTTGTCTTATCGATGAGGTAATAGGGCGTCTGCAGCATGTCGTTTCACATATTGATTGAAGTCAAGGTCCGTCTCGATGATGGGCCTTATATGATGCTTGTGACAGGAAAACAAATGTCCGGCACCGAATTCCCTGAAAATCACCCCCAAGGGGAAATGGCTGCGAAGAAAACACATGTCCGCGCGGAACCAAGCCTGCATGGGCGCGTTTGAATGACGGACAGGCGGGTGTTTCGACCGCCGCAACAAAGGTTCACGAACGGCGGCGATCAATGACATGCCGTCGTTCCGTCAATGATGTTCAGGAAGGACTTCCCTTATGGCAAGCGTGCGCAGCAACGTGAATGACAAGATCCAGCAATCCCTCGAAAACGGTGATGCGGCCGACGTGGCGGCTCAGCTCGCCCAGCTTCGCGAAGATCTGGCAAATCTTGCCAAGAGCGTGAAGGCGCTCGGCGTCGGAGCATCGCACGAACTGAAGGCGCAGGCTGCCCGCGTCGCCGATGACGCGCTTACCGCTTCCGGCGAGATGGCCGACAGCGTGCGCAGCGAAATCTCCACGCTGAACGACAATCTCACCGACCACGTCCAGAAAAACCCGCTGCAGTCACTCGGCATAGCCGTTGGCGTCGGTTTCGTGCTCGCCCTTTTGACGCGTCGATAAGGCAGCGCCCATGCTTGAGGCATTGCTGGTCTATCTGGGGGAGACCCAGCGCGAAGGACGCGTCGTCACACGGCGATTGCGCGCGACCATAATCCTGTCGGTTCTGACCGCGATCTTCTTCCTGATCGCCTTCATCGCCGCCGTGGTGGCGGGGTCGATCTATCTCGCCGAACATGTCGGCGCGGGCCCTGCGGCACTCGTTGTCGCCGGCGCTGCCTTCCTGCTCGGCGTCATCATGCTGGTGGCGCTCGCGATCGTCAAACGTCCGAGGGTCTATGCCGCAAGGCCCACCGTGGCGCCCTTGACGGCGGCACCGCTTACCGCTGCACCTCTCGCCCTGCAATCGCTGCTGACGCTGGCCATTCAGGCGCGCCCCTATGCGACGCTTGCGGTGGCTGTCGCGGCGGGTTTTCTGGCGACCAGGGTCAATACCAAAAAGACCAAGTAATTTCTTGGCGACGCGATAAGGCAAACCGCGCATCCAGACCATGGATGCGCGGTTTTTTTTATGTTACCCGCGAAGGATAGACTGGTTGATGGCATCCTGCGCCACGCCGCCCTTATTTGAACAAAGTGACATACAGTCTCGGTGCGTCCGTAATTTTCTGAAAGGCAATTGATGAAGAAGAAAGTCCTTGTCGTCGGCGGTGCCGGCTATATCGGTTCGCACACCTGCCTTCTCCTGTCTGAGCGAGGATATGAACCGGTCGTTTTCGACAATCTGTCCAACGGGCACGAGGAATTCGTCCGCTGGGGGCCTTTCGAACAGGGTGATATTCGCGACCGGGCGCGGCTGGACGAAGTTTTCGCCAGGCACAAGCCGGAAGCCGTTCTCCACTTCGCCGCGCTGATCGAAGTCGGCGAATCGGTCAAGCAGCCGGTCGCCTTTTACGACAATAACGTCATCGGTTCGCTCAACCTGCTTTCCGCCGCCATTGATGCCGGCGTCACGTCATTCGTTTTCTCCTCCACCTGCGCCACCTACGGATTGCCGGAACAGGTGCCGATCGACGAGACGCACCGGCAGGCACCGATCAACCCCTATGGCCGCACCAAATGGGTGGTGGAGCAGGCGCTAAAGGATTACAGCACCTATAAGGGGCTGCGCTCGGTGATGCTGCGCTATTTCAACGCCGCAGGTGCGGATTTCGAAGGCCGCATCGGTGAATGGCACAAGCCGGAGACCCATGCGATCCCGCTCGCCATCGAGGCCGCACTCGGCCGGCGTCAGGGTTTCAAGGTGTTCGGCACGGATTACGATACGCGCGACGGCACCTGCGTTCGCGACTATATCCACATTCTCGACCTTGCCGATGCGCATGTGCGGGCGGTGGACTACCTGCTGGAAGGCGGCGAAACCGTTGAGCTCAACCTCGGCACCGGCACCGGCACCACGGTGAAGGAACTGCTGGCGGCGATTTCCGAAGTCTCCGGCCGCCCCTTCCCCGTCGAATATACCGGACGGCGCGATGGGGATTCCACGACGCTGGTGGCCAATAATGACAAGGCCAGAGAGGTTCTCGGCTGGGAACCGCGTTACTCCCTGTCGGATATCATCAAATCCGCCTGGGCCTGGCATTCCTCCCGCAATGCCGGGGACTGACCGGACGTGACAAACAAAAAGCACCGGCCAACTGGCCGGTGCCTTTCGCGAGACGGCTGATCAAAGCCTGTCCCGCTCCTGCCTCCCCAGGTATGGGGATTAAGGCTTGGTTGCGGATGTGGTCGTGCTGTCCGGAGCCGGCGGCATAGCCGCATTCCTTTCACTGGCCTTCTGTTCCAGCGTCTTGAATTCCGGTGCGCCCTTCAGCGTTTCCGCCGTTTCGGTTGTCGTCAGACGAATGGTCCCATCCTGCGCGTTGCGCGTCATCGTCACCTTGTCCATGGGAACGGCCACGTCCTTGGCGCCGATGCCCAGGAAGCCGCCGACACCGATCACGGCTGCAACGAGGCCACCATCTTCTTCCATGATCAGGTTGGTGACGTTACCAATGCTTTCATCGGCTGCGGTATAGACCGCCTTGCCGATATAGTCGTTGGCGCTGACCTGGGTTTCGCCCTGTTCGGTCAGATAGGCGCCGCCTGTCGTTGTGGCCGCGCTGTCATTGGCCGAAGGTGCCGCCGGAGCCGCAGGCGTCATCGGGGTGGCGGGCGGGGTTGTCGGTTCCGTCTGCGCGGCCGGATTTGCCGGTGCGGGCTGGGTGGTGCCTTGAGCGATGGCCAGTGGCGCGAAAGCCGTCGTGCCCATCAGGGCGGCGGTGACGAGTATCGTGAGTTTCTTTGCCATTTCGTACCTTCCTTTCATCGTTCTCAACTGGCCGGCGGTGATGAATGTCGTGTCCGCTCCTCGGCCGGTTCGTCTGGCAAACGGGTTGGTCGTTGAAATAGTTCCGATTTTTTCAATGATACGGATGCAATTGCGGCGCACCGCCGCGGCCGGCGGCAAGAAATCAGGCATTGCTAAAGGGGGACGGCACGGTATTATCCGTGCCGTAACAATGCCATAACTGCCGGAGTTTTTTGTATGCCTCGACCCGGCGACAGACTGAAAGACATGATCTCGGCCTTGCGGCGGCGCAGCGCGAATTTTTTCCCGACTGCCTCCATCGGTACCTATCTGGTGGTGATGGCAACCGTCATTACCCTGCCGCTCATTCTTTTCGGCGGCTATCTGATGCTGCGTCTGGAAGCCGAAAAGCGCGATGACCTGCAACGGGAAACAATCGAGGATGTGCGGGTGGTCTCCCGCAACATCGACCGCCGCCTGCAGGAAATCGCCACCTCGCTCAATCTTCTGTCGCAATTTCCTGAACTCGAGAGCGGCAATCTCGCAGCGTTTCAGGGACGCGTCGCCGACAGTCTGAAACGGGAAGGCCTCTACGCCATTCTCGCCACCAAGGATGGCCAGCAGCGTCTCAATACGCGCGTGCCCTATGGCCAGCCGCTCGGCAAGGTGCCGGCGGAAGCCAATTTGGGGAGGGCAATCGACTCCCGCCGTATCACCGTCTCGGACATGTTTTTCGGCTCAACCAGCAAGGAATGGGTGTTCAACGTTACCATGCCGCTCGGCCCGGACCTGGACCCCGCCGGAGACGCCCTGATCCTGACGCAGAATACCAGCGATTTGAGCCGGCTCATCCCCACGGAAAACCTGCCGCGCAACTGGGCGGTCGCCATCATTGACGGCACCAACCGTGTCGTCGCTTCAAGCGCGCCCGATGAGGCGGAAGTGGGCAAGCCGTTTGTCACCCCCGACGTCCTTTCGGAAATGCAGGCCTTCAGCGGCAATTTTTTTGACGGCAAGGGAAATCTCTATGCCTATGCGCAATTGCCGGGCTGGCAATGGAAAACGGTGATGTGGGGTCCGCTTGCCGCAAGCCAGGCGGCGCTGATAGACACCTGGCGGCAGATGATGATCGGCAGCCTGATGCTGGTGCTGATTGCCATCGGTGGCGCTTATCTGGTCGGCCGGCAATTGCGCAGCTCCATTCGCGACCTGACCCTGATGGCCGAACGCATCGGCGAAGGCGAGATCGTCGCCCCCGTCGATACCAAGATAAAGGAAGCCAACCAGGTCGCCATCGCCCTTTCCAATGCCTCCTTCGACAGGAGCCAGACGGAAGAGCGCCTGCAACTGCTGCTGCATGAGCTGGTGCACCGCTCCAAAAACATTCTGACGCTGGTTCAGGCGATGATCCGGCAGTTGGGACGGGAAAATAAGAGCATTCCGGAATTCCAGAAGGAAGTGGATCACCGCCTGCGCGGTCTTGGCATGTCGATCCGGGCCTTGGCGGAGGTTCAATGGCAGGGCCTGCCGATCCGCCGGCTTATCGAGACCCATCTCGATGTTTTCGGCACCGTGTCACAGCGCTTCGTGCTGACGGGAGATGATTTCATGCTCTCCCCGGAAGCGGCACAGAATTTCGGCCTGGTGATCCATGAGCTGACCACGAACTCCATCAAATATGGTGCACTGTCGGTTCCCTACGGAAAAATCACCCTGCGCTGGCAGTCGCTCGAAAAAGACGGAAGGCAGATGCTCCATCTCGTCTGGACCGAAACCGGCGGTCCACCGGCGCGCGAGCCGAGCCGCAGCGGCTTCGGCACCACGGTCATCAAACGGCATGCGGAAGGCGCCTTCGGCGGACAGGTGGTAACGGAATATCGCGAGACCGGCTTCGAATGGTCGCTGGAAGCACCGCTGCGCTATTTCATACCCAAACGATCGGAACAGACAGGCACGCATTGAGGCCGACACTTTCGGACCGAGGTCGCGCGAACGAGAGAAAAATCGCGCGAAAAAGGGCGGCACCCTGCGAAATGTTAAAAAATGCATTTTTCGGGAACCAAATCCGATCAGGCGTGTTTTTATCTCAGGCCAAGCAATTCCCCCGTCCCCGCCTGAAGCTTGGCTGAAAATAAACAGGTTTCACCCCTGAAAACCTGTCATAAAAATAGCACGGCTCCCCTGTGGGCCGTGCTTTTTGTTGCACCCACGCAAGAGGCCAAGCCCGCGCGGCGCCATGATCTCACGAATCCGCACCGTCACCGGAGGGAAATGTCAGCCGGTAGACGATCCGCTCCGGCGTCAGCTGATATTCGGCGCTTCCCCCCAATGCGGACGGAACGACCTTTTCCAGCACGACGCTGCCAAAGCTGCCGCGCCGGGCCTCCGCCGGTTCTTTCGACGGCATCATCGGCTCATTCCATTCGACCACATAAAAATCACCCTCCTGGCGACACTGAAGAGAGATCGGCGGGTGATAGGCAAGGTTGCCGCTATGGCTGACGGTGTTGACGACCAGCTCATGGAAGGCAAGCCCGATATAAAGCGCGCCATTCGGGTTGAGCAGCAGGTTTTCGCCTTCCATATGGATGAGGTTCGGATACTCCGGCACATAAAGATCGAATTGCTGGCGCAGAAGCTCGAATATGCGCGCGCCCCGCCAGTCCGAATCCGTGATGAGATCCTGGCTCTGGGCAAGGGCATGCAGCCGGCCGCGGAACTTGCGCAGAAAATCATCCTTGGTGAGGCTGAAGCGGGCCGTCTGGCCCGCAAGGCTCTGGATGATCGCGAGAAGGTTCTTGGAACGATGGCTGACCTCGCGCAGCAGCGAGCGCAGAAGCTGCTCGCGCCGCCTTTCCGCCGTCACCTCGCGAATGGTGGTTTTCATCACCATCTGGTTTGACTGATTGAAGGTGGAATGAACATGAAACTGGAAGACGCGATCATTGCCGGCATTAACTTCCAGCATGCCGCGGTTGCCCGCCGTGTTCATGTCCTTCTTGAGCTCGGTCAGCCGGGCGGAGAGATCGTTGCCGAACAGGTTTTCATCGGTCGGGCGCGAATCCGTCGGCAGTTTCCAGACATCCGGCAGGTTGGCCACGAAGATATAATCGCGGTTCCAGTCCTGCAGCATCACTGTCTCACCGGAATCGAGCAAGGCGAGGACGAGCGAATCGTGAAGTTCGCTTTCGTCCCTCTCCGCATTATGCCACGCCAGCCGATGCAAATTCGTCTCCTTGCAGAAAGCCGCGGGAAGCCCCACGACCGTAACCGCCAACGCCCGGGCGCCACACTGGTTCCCGGTCAGGCTGCGGTTTCGGCAGATTTCACGCCGCGACGCGTGAGCTTTCGTTGAAAAACAGGGCCTGGCTGATAAGTGCTTTCACCATGTCCGGGTTGAAGGGTTTCGTTACAAGGAACGTCGGCTCCGGCCGCTCACCCGTCAAAAGGCGTTCGGGGAAAGCCGTGATGAAGATCACCGGCAGGGACGTCATCTGCAGAATATCCTTCATCGCATCAAGACCGGAACTGCCGTCTGCGAGCTGGATATCGGCCAGGATCATCTTCGGCTGGGTGCGGTGGAAGAGATCGAGCGCTTCCGTATGGGTGCGGGCGATGCCCGTGACGCGGTGGCCGAGATCGGTAACCATCTGCTCTATATCCATGGCGATCAGCGGTTCGTCCTCGATGATCATGATATCGGTCGCAACCTGCCGGGCGATTTCCGATGCCGCCTCGTCGATCAGTCCGCCGACCTGATCCTCGGAGACCTTCAGAACCTCTGCGGCTTCCGCAGGCGTGAACTCTTCGACCGTCGTTAAAAGGAAAGCCTGGCGGGCAAGCGCCGGCACGGCCGCGAGGTTGGCCGAGGCGCGTTTTTCCCATCCCGAGAGGTTCTCATCGGTCTTAATATTGATCGTGACGGAACTAAAGATCGATACGAACAATTGATAGAGCGAAACGCGATCGCTGCTTGTCTGCGGGAATATGCTGATATCGGCGATCAGAGCTTCAAGCGTTGCCGCAACATAGGCATCGCCCGTCGATTGTGAGCCGCAAACGGCACGCGCGAACCTGCGCAGATATGGCAGGTGCGGTGCGATGCGTGTAGAAACTGACATGGAATTCTCCCCTTTCATGCGGCCTGCAACGCAAACCCGAGATAGCAACGTGCGCATCGCAAAAAAAGTTCCGGACGGCCGGAACTATTTTTTTTACCGCGCATTCTTTGCCACGACACAAAAGGAATACCGGACGTTATGAGCATATTTCAATCGGACCAAGATTCGCCGGACAATTCGGCGCCCCCCCAGGTTCCAAACTCCGGGCGGGCGGTGATTTCCCGCAAACTCAGGGAGCTGTATGATGCCGTTCAGGATGAAGGCATCCCTGATAAATTCCTCGACCTTCTCGAAAAACTCGATGAAGCCGAAAGCAAAGCCAAGTTGAAGGCTTCGGAGGAATGATGGCGAAAGAGCCGGAGCAGACAGAATATAATTTCAAGCGGGAAATGCTGGCGGCGCTGCCGAACCTGCGCGCCTTCGCTATTTCGCTCATCCGTTCGAGAGACCGCGCAGACGACCTCGTGCAGGACACAATCATGAAGGCCTGGGCGAAACAGGACAGCTTTCAGCCCGGCACCAATATGCGGGCATGGCTGGTGACGATCCTGCGCAACGAATTCTACAGCCAGATTCGCAAATCCGGCCGTGAGGTACAGGATACGGACGGGGTCTACACCTCGCGCCTGTCGGTTCCGCCGGAACAGCATGGATCGGTTGATCTTCAGGATTTCCGGGCTGCACTTGCAAAACTGCCCGACGACCAGCGCGAAGCCATCCTGCTGATCGGCGCCTCGGGTTTTGCCTATGAGGAAGCCGCCGAGATTTGCGGTTGCCCGGTCGGCACGATCAAGAGCCGCGTCAGCCGCGCAAGGCTGCGCCTGCAGGAACTGCTGGGCATCGAAAACGAAAACGAATTCGGTCCGGACGCACAGATGAGCGCGGTCACCGCCGCCGCCACGGCGCGCTGAGAGAACTGAATTTGGACAATGACGAACGGGCAGGCCTGCGTCTGCCCGTTTTTTATGTCCGCTTTTCAGATACCGGTTTCCTTGACCGATTGCATGACCACGAAGGTGGAGGTGTTGGCAACGGAGGGCAGGCTCGAGATTTTTTCACCGAGCACCCTTCGGTATTTGCGGATGTCGCTGGTGCGTACCTTCAGGAGATAATCGAAGGCGCCGGCGATCATGTGGCACTCCTCCACCTCCTTGATCTTGCGCACCGCCGTATTGAACTCCTCCAGCGCCTTTTCCCGCGTATCGGACAGTTTGACTTCGGCAAAGGCAATATGATCGACGCCAAGCTTCTGCGGATTGAGCATCGCCCGGAAGCCAAGAATATAGCCCTCGTCCACCAGCCGTTTCAGCCGTGTCTGGCACGGCGTCTTGGAAAGACCGACCCTTTTTGAGAGTTGCAGCACGGACATGCGCCCGTCTTCGCTGAGCGCCTCGAGAATCTTGAGATCGAAGTGATCCAGACCGTCTGTTTTTTGACTATTTGCCATGCGATTTCACGCCAATCTCGAATTATAAAAGTTCATATTGCCTGTTTTATCCTGAAAATAAGGCCATAGCAATTTTTGCGACGATGATATTGTAAGCGCCAGAACGACAAGCGGTGGGCGGAGGACGTGCTGCCGCCGATGGTCTGCCTTCAACAGCGTTTTCAGGATTTTCAGAATGGCCGATGGTGCAAGCAACGCCGGTGTAGCGGTGAACGGTATCTTCCAGAATTTTGCACCGCCGGTGCGCGAACAGAGCCTGTTGCGCAAGGCGATTACCGCCGCCTATCGCCGCCCCGAAGAGGAGTGCCTGGCGCCGCTCATCGAGGCAGCGACGGTAACATCCGAACAGGCGAAAGCCATTCGCACCACGGCCCGCAAGCTGATCGAGGCGCTGCGCGCCAAGACCAAGGGCACCGGCGTCGAGGGGCTGGTGCAGGAATATTCGCTTTCCAGCCATGAGGGCGTGGCGCTGATGTGCCTTGCCGAAGCGCTCTTGCGCATTCCCGATACCGCCACCCGCGATGCGCTGATCCGCGACAAGATCGCGCGCGGCGACTGGAAGTCCCATATTGGCGGCGGCCGCTCGCTCTTCGTTAATGCCGCCACCTGGGGTCTCGTCATCACCGGCAAGCTGACCTCGACGGTGAATGACAGCGGCCTTTCAGCGGCGCTGACGAAACTGATCGCGCGCGCCGGCGAACCCGTCATCCGCCGTGGTGTCGACATGGCCATGCGCATGATGGGCGAGCAGTTCGTGACCGGCGAGACGATCGGTGAAGCGATCAAGCGGTCGAAGCCACTGGAGGAGCAGGGCTTCCAATATTCCTACGACATGCTGGGCGAGGCTGCGACGACTGCGAAGGATGCGGAGCGTTATTACAAGGATTATGAAAACGCCATCCACGCCATCGGCAAGGCGTCTGCCGGCCGTGGCATTTATGGCGGACCGGGCATTTCCATCAAGCTTTCGGCGCTGCATCCGCGTTACTCCCGCGCGCAGGCGGAGCGGGTGATGGCGGAGCTTTTGCCGCGCGTCAAATCGCTGATGCTGCTCAGCAAGACATACGATATCGGCCTCAATATCGATGCCGAGGAAGCCGACCGGCTGGAACTGTCGCTCGACCTTCTCGAGGAACTGGCGCTCGACAAGGACCTTGCGGGTTGGAACGGCCTCGGTTTCGTGGTGCAGGCCTATGGCCGCCGCTGCCCCTTCGTTCTGGATTACATCATCGATCTCGCCCGCCGCTCGGGCCGTCGCATCATGGTGCGTCTCGTCAAGGGCGCTTACTGGGATGCGGAAATCAAGCGCGCGCAGGTGGAGGGGCTGGAAGACTTCCCGGTCTTCACCCGCAAGGTGCACACGGATGTTTCCTATATCGCCTGTGCCCGCAAGCTGCTCGACGCGCGCGATCTGGTCTTCCCGCAATTTGCGACCCATAACGCGCAATCCATGGCGACGATCTATCACCTCGCCGGACCGGACTTCAAACTTGGCGACTACGAGTTCCAGTGCCTGCATGGCATGGGCGAACCGCTTTACAGCGAAGTCGTCGGCAAGAAGAAGCTCGACCGGCCCTGCCGTTTCTACGCCCCAGTCGGCACCCATGAGACGCTGCTGGCCTACCTCGTTCGCCGTCTTCTGGAAAACGGTGCGAACTCCTCCTTCGTCAACCGCATTGCCGATCCAGCCGTGCCGGTGGATTCGCTGCTGGAAGACCCGGTTGCCGTGGTCAAGGCCTATGCGGTTCCCGGTGCCCAGCACGACCGCATCGCTGCCCCCGCTGGCCTGTTCGGCCCGGAGCGGAAAAATTCCGCCGGCCTCGACCTTTCCAGCGAAACGACGCTTTCTGCCCTCGACAAGACCCTGAAGGCAGGTGCCGCAACGGAATGGAAGGCTGCCGCGCCACGGGCGGGCGGCCAGACGCGCCCGGTCTTCAACCCCGGCGATCATACCGATATCGTCGGCCAGGTGACGGAACCCACCGAAGCCGATGTTGAAGCGGCGATGCAACGGGCGGCGGCCTCACGCTGGCCCACCACCCCCGTGGAAGAACGCGCCGCCTGCCTGGACCGCGCGGCCGACGCCATGCAGGCCGAAATGCCAGCACTTCTCGGCCTCATCATGCGCGAGGCGGGAAAATCCATGCCCAACGCCATTGCCGAGGTGCGCGAGGCCATCGACTTCCTGCGTTATTACGCGGCGGAAGCCCGCAGGAATTTCAAGGCTGGCGAGACGTCGCTCGGCCCGATCGTCTGCATCAGCCCATGGAACTTCCCGCTCGCCATCTTTATCGGCCAGGTCACGGCGGCGCTGGTTGCCGGTAATCCGGTTCTGGCAAAACCCGCCGAAGAAACGCCGCTGATCGCCGCGCAGGGCGTGCGCCTGCTGCATGAGGCAGGTGTGCCGGCGGATGCCGTGCAGCTTCTGCCGGGCGACGGCAAGACGGGTGCCGCTCTTGTCGGTTCGCCGCTGACGGCGGGCGTGATGTTCACCGGCTCCACCGAGGTGGCGCGGCTCATTCAGGGCCAGCTTTCCGACCGGGTTCTCGCCAATGGCCAGCCGGTGCCGCTGATTGCCGAGACCGGCGGCCAGAACGCCATGATCGTCGATTCCTCGGCTCTTGCCGAGCAGGTCGTCGCCGATGTCATCGCATCCGCCTTCGACAGCGCCGGACAGCGCTGCTCGGCACTGCGTATCCTCTGCCTGCAGGAAGACGTGGCGGACCGCACGCTGACCATGCTGAAAGGCGCGCTGCATGAATTGCGGATCGGCCGCACCGATCGTCTCTCCGTCGATGTCGGTCCCGTCATCACCGCCGAAGCCAAGGGCATCATCGAAAAGCACATTGATGGCATGCGTTCACTCGGCCACCGCATCGAGCAGATCACGCTTGCCGGCGAGACCGGCAAGGGCACCTTCGTGCCGCCGACCATCATCGAGATGAAATCGCTTGCCGATCTGAAGCGCGAGGTCTTCGGGCCGGTGCTGCACGTCATCCGCTTCAAACGCGATAATCTCGACCGGCTGATCGACGAGATCAACGCCACCGGCTACGGCCTGACCTTCGGCCTGCATACGCGTCTCGACGACACGATCCAGCATGTCCTCTCCCGGGTTGCGGCCGGCAATCTTTATGTGAACCGCAACATCATCGGCGCGGTGGTCGGCGTGCAGCCCTTTGGCGGGCGTGGCCTTTCCGGCACCGGCCCCAAGGCCGGCGGCCCGCTTTACCTCGGTCGCATGACTGAGAAAGCGCCGAAGATCGACCGCATCGCCAGCCAGCAGGATCAGGCCGCGGTGGATCTCGCCCGCTGGCTGGATGAAAACGGTGAAACCATCGCCGCCGAAGCCGCACGGCAGGCGGCAGCGCTTTCCGGCCTCGGTTTCGAGACCGAGCTGGCGGGGCCCGTCGGCGAACGCAATGTCTATGCTCTGCATCCGCGCGGCAAGATCCTGCTGGTGCCGGCAACCGAACAGGGGCTTTACCGCCAGCTTGCGGCAGCACTTGCCGCCGGAAATGCGGTCGTCATCGACAATGCCTCGGGACTGGAAAAATCGATCTACGGCCTGCCGGCAACCGTCACCTCACGCATCGTCTGGGCGGATGACTGGGCAAAGTCCGGCCCCTTTGCCGGTGCGCTGGTTGAAGGTGACGCGGAGCGCGTGGTTGCGGTCAATAAAAAGATCGCCACCCTGCCCGGCCCGCTGGTCCTCGTTCAGGCCGCAACGACGGACGCGCTTTCCGGCGAAAGCCAGCCCTACAACCTCGACTGGCTGGTGGAGGAAGTCTCCGTCAGCGTCAACACCACGGCCGCGGGCGGCAATGCCAGCCTGATGAGTATCGGATGAGGGACTTGAAACGGATCGACGCGGAAAAATCCGCGTCGGCCAGACTTCGGGCAAATCCTGCCCGCGACGTCATCCCTAAGCTTGTCCCAAGGATCTGAACAGGTCAATTAAATCGATCGGTTGCAGATGCTCGGGACAGGCCCGAGCATGATGGAGGAGAGATTTTCAGACTTCGCCATCGCGCTCACCGATAAGAACCAGCAACCATAAACCATCGCCGCTACCCGAGCGGCCCACATATCATTCGATATCGAAGGACACGCCCTGCGCCAAAGGCAGCGCCTTGGAATAGTTGATGGTGTTGGTGGCCCGGCGCATATAGGCCTTCCAGGAATCCGAACCGGATTCACGGCCGCCGCCGGTTTCCTTTTCGCCGCCGAAGGCGCCGCCAATTTCCGCACCCGACGTGCCGATATTGACGTTGGCGATGCCGCAATCCGAGCCTTCCGACGACAGGAAACGTTCCGATTCCTGCAGGTCACGCGTGAAGATCGACGAGGACAGACCGGCGGCAACCGCATTATGGGCGTCGATCGCCTGATCGAGATCGCTATATTTCATGACATAGAGGATCGGCGCGAAGGTTTCTTCCAGAACGGGGCCAACCTGCTTCGGCATTTCGACCAGTGCAGGCTTCACATAATAGGCATCCGCCGCGCCGGTATCCACGCGGCCGCCGCCATTCACCACGCCACCGGCCGCCTTGGCAGCCTCGAGCGCCTTCTGCATGCCGTTAAAGGCCGCCTTGTCGACCAGCGGGCCGACGAGTGCGGAGCTTTCCAGCGGATTGCCGACGGAGACGGAGGCATAGGCCTTCTTCAGGCGCGGCACGAGTTCGTCATAAACGCTGTCATGCACGAAGAGGCGGCGAAGCGTGGTGCAGCGCTGACCGGCAGTGCCCATGGCGCCGAAGGCGATGGCGCGCAATGCCATGTCGAGATCGGCAGACGGGCAAACGATGCCGGCATTGTTGCCACCAAGTTCCAGAATGGCGCGGGCGAAGCGCTTCGCCAGACGCGGGCCGACATCGCGGCCCATGCGGGTGGAACCGGTGGCGGAGACGAGCGGCACCTTGGCATTGTCCACCAGGGCCTCACCCACGGCGCGATCGCCGATCAGCAGCTGGGACAGACCTTCCGGTGCATCGCCGAAGCGGGCGACGGCGCGCTCAAAGATGTCCTGAACGGCAAGGGCCGTGAGCGGCGTCTTTTCCGAAGGCTTCCAGACCACGGAGTTACCGCAGACGATGGCGAGCGCGGCATTCCACGACCAGACGGCAACCGGGAAATTGAAGGCCGAGATGACGCCGACGACGCCAAGCGGATGCCAGGTCTCCATCATGCGGTGGCCGGGGCGTTCGGTGGCGATGGTGAGGCCGTAAAGCTGGCGGGACAGACCGACGGCGAAATCGCAGATATCGATCATCTCCTGCACTTCACCGAGACCTTCGGACGGGATCTTGCCCGCTTCCAGCGAAACCAGACGGCCGAGATCGGTCTTGAAGGCGCGCAGTTCTTCACCAAGCAGGCGGATCAGTTCACCGCGGCGCGGCGCCGGCACGTTACGCCATGTTTTGAACGCGGCATCGGCCTTGTCGACCACGGCTGCGACACCCTCGACCGAAACGGTCTTGAGGCTCGCGATCTGCTCACCCGTGACAGGGCTGAAGGACGCCATGTCGCCGCCGGTATAAAGATCGCGGGCAACACCCATCCTGTCGAGCAGGGTTGCGGCTTCCTGTTTCACGTCAAGCTTCGTCATCGCATCCATATCCATCGTCCTTTTGGTTGAAAGGGGAGGAAAGGCCGTTTTGATACGGCGCTTTCAACTCCCGTCACTCTTCTTTCCCCGAATTTTTCATTCGTTCTTTGAAACTGGGTCCGGCAACGCCGGAAAAACACCGTTCCATTCTTTCCCGTAATCATATATGGCCATAATAACCCTTTTCCAATGAGGAAAGCGGGTAAGTTGATGCGAGAATGGAATGGATCCGCGCAGAAGACTGGTTCCCGACATCGTCACCCTGCAAGCGTTCGAATGCGCGGCACGGCATGGCAATTTTACGCGCGCGGCCGAAGAACTCAACCTCACACAGAGCGCGGTGAGCCGGCAGATCGGCGAACTGGAAGCGCAGACCGGCATGCAGCTTTTCGAGCGCATCCGCAGGCGGGTCGTGCTGTCGGAGGCCGGGCGCAAATTCCTGCCCGATGTGCGGCGCCTGCTGCAGCAATCCGAACAGCTGATGGTGCGCGCGGTTTCCGCCGGAACATCGCATGCATCGCTCTCCGTCGCGACGTTGCCAACCTTTGGCAGCCGCTGGCTGATGCCGCGCCTCCATCGCTTCATCGATGCCAATCCGGAAATGACGATTACGATCGGCTCGCGCTCACACCCCTTCGATTTCGATGAGGAAGGTTTCGATCTCGCCATTCATTATGGCCAGCCAATCTGGGCGCATGGCACCTGCACGTTCTTATGCAATGAGGTGATCGTGCCGGTCGCGAGCCCTTCCCTGCTCCGCCGCGCCGGCGTGAACCGGGCGCAGGATCTGGCCGGGCAACCGCTGCTGCATGTCACGACCCGGCCGAAACTCTGGACTGAATGGCTGGAAATGAACGGGGTGACGGCCGAAAATGCCTATCAGGGCAGCCGTTTCGACCAGTTTTCGATGATCATCGAAGCCGCCGCAAGCGGCATCGGTTTTGCCCTTCTGCCGAAATATCTCATCGAGGCGGAACTTGCCTCCGGCCGCCTCGACATCGTGTTCGACATCCCCCTGCAGACCGACAAGAGCTATTATGTCGCCCTGCCGGAAGGGCGGCAGGACAATGCGCTTGCCCGCGCCTTTCAGGCCTGGCTGCTCGATCAGGTCGGCAAACCGGTCTAGGCCGTCACCGGCTCAATTCGCGGGGCGGAGGGAAACCTCATCCAGCCCCGGAAGATCGGGACCGACGGGCACGATCCGAGTCGGGTTGAGCGCCTTGATGGAATAATATCCATGCTTGATGTGATCGATATTGACCGTGTCACGCACGCCCGGCACGGTCAGCACCCGCATCATATAGGCCTGCAACGCGGGATAATCGGCGATGCGGCGGAGATTGCATTTGAACAGGCCATAATAAGCAGCATCGAAACGCACCAGCGTCACGAAAAGCCGGACATCCGTTTCGGTCAGACGATCTCCGAACAGGAAAGGCCCACCGGTCGCCAGCCGCGTCTCCAGCTCATCGAGCGTCGCGAAGACGTCGGCGAAGGCTTCCTCATAGGCAACTTGTGTGGTGGCAAAACCGGTTCTGTAAACGCCGTTATTGAGGCGGGGATAGATGTGATCGTTGAGGGCGTCGATCTCATTCCGCAGCGCCTCCGGATAAAGGTCGATCGCATTATCGGCGAGATCGCCGAAGCCGGAATTCAGCATGCGCAGAATATCGGCGGATTCATTATTGACGATGGTTTTCGTCTTTTTGTCCCACAGCACCGGCACGGTGGCGCGGCCGGTATAATGCGGGTCGGCGCTGGTATAGACCTCGTGCATATAGGTGAAGCCGTTCAGCCCATCGCGATCCGCACCCCGATAGTCGCCGAATTTCCAGCCTTCGTCAGAGAGCGCCGGCTCGACCACGGAAACGGAAATCACATCCTCCAGCTTCTTCAGCTTCCGGCCGATCAGCGTGCGCGATGCCCAAGGGCAGATCAGCGCGACATAGAGATGATAACGGCCGGCTTCGGCCGCAAAACCGCCTTCGCCCGTCGGTCCGGCCGAACCATCCGGCGTTACCCAGTTGCGAAAACCGGAGGTCTGGCGAACGAAGCCGCCCTTCTTGTCCGTTGCCTGCACCGGATGCCATTCGGCCGTCCATTTTCCATCCACGAGCATTGCGGCTCTCCGTTCATCTATCGATGAAAGCCTTATGAGCCGATTGGCCACCGGGCCACAAGCTGCGCTTCGGTTGACGCACTGTTTCCGATCGGAGAATGGAGGTTAGAGGCGATTGCGGAAAAACGGGTTCCAGCGCACGGTGCCGAGCCTTACCTTTTCGCGTATCATCGTCAGCAGCCCCGATGCGGCGATGACGGCGAGCCCCAGCACCGCAATCGCATCGGGATATTCGTGAAAAAAGACCATGCCGATCGCCACGGCCCACAGGATTTGCGAATAATGCGACGGCGCGATCTGGCTCGCCGGCGCAATGCGGGTCGCGACCAGAAGCGTGATCTGTCCCGTTGCGGTGCAAAGACCGATGAAGGCGAAAGCCAGAAGCTGGTGCAGGTTGGGCATGACGAAATCGGGGATGGAGGCAATGCCATTGAAGGTGAGGCCGTAAATCAGCAGCACACCCATGATCGAGGTGCGCTTTTCCTTGCCCGCAAGCGAGCGCAGCAGCACGATGGTCATGGCCGCCAGGAACGCGACACCGATGGCGGCGATATGCCCGAGTTCCAGCGTCTTGAAGCCCGGCCGCACCACGAGGATAACGCCGACGATGCCGGCCAGAACCGCCGCCCAGCGCCATGGGCCGATATTTTCCTTGAGGACCACGGCGGAAAGCACGGTCACGAAGAGCGGTGACAGGAAGATCAGCGCATAGGCTTCCGCCAGCGGAATGGTGGTGAAGGCATAGATGCCGAAAATGCCGGCGAAGAGGCCGGAAATGGCGCGCCCATGCACTGCGAAGGGCCGGCTCATGCGCCAGAATTCGCGCCACCTTTCCTCACGCGGTTTGCTGAAGAAGATGAAGATGCCGGAGAAGAGGATGCTGAAAAAGCCGATCTCGAAAACGCTGACCTGTGAGCCAAGCGACTTGATCGTGGCATCGCCCAGGGAAAAGGTCGCATAAGCGAACAGACCGAGCAGAAAACCCTTTTGCATTTGAACTTCCCCGAACATCGACCGCAATGCAAAGCATCCCCCGGCCGCGTGGTGCAACCCGGGCGCCCCATCAAAAGGGCAGACAGTCTGGCAGATTTGATCCTCACCCCTATGGCTAGACCCGGCTACCTATGAGTGCAAGCCGCAAAAGGGGCAAAAAAGCGCGATCTCGCCACATCGGTGCAATCGGCTGCAAGGTGCGGCAAATTTGTCCCGCCACAGCCATCACATCACCGTCATGGAAAGAGGTTAGCCGGTGTTGATCGTGGCGCTTGGCGACGGGCGCGAAGGCGGCTAAATATTATCATGCGATTTTCACCCGCCGATTTCCCCGGCCGGTGCTGCCGCGTTAACATGGCCTCACTAACCGAAAGGAAAAAGAATGCGGATTGTGATGATCGGTTCGGGTTATGTCGGCCTTGTGTCCGGCGCGTGTTTTGCAGATTTCGGCCATGACGTGGTTTGCGTCGACAAGATGCCGGAGAAGATCGAGGCCTTGAAAAGCGGCCATATCCCGATCTTCGAGCCGGGCCTGGAGACCATCGTCGCCAACAATGCCAAGGCCGGCCGGCTGAGTTTCACCACCGATCTGACTGCGGCCGTCGCCAATGCGGATGTCGTCTTCATCGCGGTCGGCACGCCCTCGCGACGCGGCGATGGCCATGCCGATCTCGGTTATGTCTATGCGGCTGCAAAAGAGATCGCCCATGCGCTTGACGGCTTCACCGTCATCGTCACCAAATCCACCGTTCCCGTCGGCACCGGCGACGAGGTGGAGCGCATCATCCATGAGGAAAACCCCTCGGCCGATTTCGCCGTCGTCTCCAACCCGGAATTCCTGCGCGAAGGTGCGGCCATCGAGGATTTCAAGCGGCCGGACCGCATCGTCGTCGGCCTTTCGGATGAGCGTGCCCGCCCCGTCATGACCGAGGTTTACCGCCCGCTTTACCTCAACCAGTCGCCGCTGCTCTTCACCACGCGCCGCGCCTCCGAACTCATCAAATATGCCGCCAACGCCTTTCTGGCCATGAAGATCACCTTCATCAACGAAATGGCGGACCTGTGCGAAAAGGTCGGTGCCAATGTGCAGGACGTCTCGCGCGGCATCGGGCTGGACGGCCGTATCGGCCCGAAGTTCCTGCATGCCGGCCCCGGTTATGGCGGCTCCTGTTTCCCGAAGGATACGCTGGCGCTCGCCAAGACCGCGCAGGATTACGACGCGCCGGTGCGGCTGATCGAAACCACCATCGCCATCAACGACAACCGCAAACGCGCCATGGGCCGCAAGGTCATCAATGCGGTGGGCGGCGACGTGCGCGGCAAGAAGATCGCCGTATTGGGCCTCACCTTCAAGCCGAACACCGACGACATGCGCGACAGCCCGGCGATTGCCATCATCCAGACCCTGCAGGATGGCGGCGCGAAGGTGGTGGGTTACGATCCCGAAGGCATGGCGAATGCGCGCCATCTGATCGAGGATATCGACTACGCAACGGGCCCCTATGAGGCCGCCGAAGGGGCGGATGCCGTGGTGATCGTGACGGAGTGGAACCAGTTCCGCGCGCTCGACCTGCCACGCCTCAAAGCCATCATGAAAAGCCCGGTGCTGGTGGATCTGCGTAATATCTACCGCTCGGATGAGGTTTCCGGCCATGGCTTCATCTATGCCGCGGTGGGCCGCCCGCATGACGGCAGCCCGGGTAACGACGCTTAAAGGCTAATTTTCGCAATTTCATCAAAGGTTTTTCGCGCTTCGGTCAGACCGCAAACGCACCAACGGATTCGGGATATAATCATCATGCGTTATCTGGTTACCGGCACCGCAGGCTTCATCGGCTTTTACGTTGCAAAACGGCTGCTGGATGCCGGCCATTTCGTGACCGGCTTCGACGGCATGACGAAATATTACGATGTCAGCCTCAAGGAGAAACGTCACGCCATCCTCTCCCGCTCCAATGGCTTCCGGGCCGAGATCGGCATGCTGGAGGATACGGATGCGCTGAAGCGGGCCGCCGAGGCCGCCGAACCGGAAATCATCATCCACCTCGCCGCACAGGCGGGTGTTCGATACAGCCTTGAAAATCCGCGCGCCTATGTCGATTCCAACCTCATCGGCTCGTTCAACATGCTGGAGCTCGCCAGGAGCCTCCATGTCAAACATCTGATGCTGGCGTCGACCTCCTCCATCTATGGCGCCAATGAAAAAATCCCGTTTGCGGAAAGCGACAAGGCCGACGAACCGATGACGCTTTACGCGGCCACCAAAAAATCCATGGAGCTGATGGCGCACAGCTATGCCCATCTGCACAAGCTGCCCACCACCGCCTTCCGCTTTTTCACGGTCTATGGCCCGTGGGGACGGCCGGACATGGCGCCGATCAAATTCGTCGATGCCGTTTCCAACAGCCGGCCGATCGATATTTACGGGCAAGGCAATATGAGCCGTGATTTCACCTATATCGACGATCTGGTGGAAGGCATCGTCCGGCTGAGCGCAATCATCCCCTCGGAGGAAAACCGCGTCAGAGAGGAAGGCGTCATCGACACGCTCTCGCATCACGCACCTTTCCGCGTTGTCAATATCGGCGGCGGGCAGCCGGTGGAGCTGATGCATTTCGTCGAAACGATCGAAAAGGCGGTTGGCAAGCCTGCGATCCGCAACATGCTGCCGATGCAGCAGGGCGATGTGCCGCGCACCTTCGCCTCTCCCGATCTTCTGAGGGCGCTCACCGGTTACGTGCCGCAGACCTCCGTCGAGGAGGGTATCAAAGCCCTCGTCGCCTGGTATCGCGAGATGCACCCGGCCGAATTACGGGAATAATCTTACAGCGTCGCCAGCAGGCGATTGGCGAGCACGCCGCCCGAGGCGCTCTGCATGGAGATCTTGATTTCCACGGCCTCGATGATCGTATCGCTGAAATCGATGGTGGTGAGGTCGCGAATATTGGAAAGGCCACCCGGCGAAAACACGTTCACCTCCAGTATCTTGTCGCCGACGATATCGAGCCCGACGAGGAACATGCCGTCCTCGACGAGCTTCGGCCGCACCATCTCGGCAAGCGCCACGATTTCGTCCGTCACCGTCGCGGCCTCCGCCGTGCCATGGGCGTGGATGTTGGAGCGAAGATCGCCTTTGGCCGGCACACGACGAAGGGCGGCATATTGCCCGTCGCGCATCAACGGCCGGCCATTCATCATGAAGAAGCGGATATCGCCATCCTTGGCGGCCGGCAGATAGGCCTGCGCGATCAGATAGCCCTCAAGGCTGACCGCCTCGAAAATCTGGTTGAGATTGGCCTCCTTGCTGGAGCCGATCTTGAAGACGTTCTTGCCACCGGATCCCTGCAGCGGCTTGACGATGACGCCCTTGGGATGGGCATCGGCAAAGGCGCGGATTTCCTCGACATTGCGCGAGATGATCGTGGTCGGACGGACGATTTCCGGAAAGCTCTGAAAATAGAGCTTGTTCTGCGCCAACGCCAGGCCCTCGGGATCGTTCAGCACCACCACGCCCCGCTGTTCGGCGAGCCGCCCGAACAGGATGCCGGCATGGACCGCCCATGGCCGCGTCGTCTGGTCGAGCGAGGGGTCGTTGCGCAGCATCAAAGCATCGATTTCCTCGACATCCATCGTCCGCCGCTCGAGCGCCTTGTCCAGAAGGGCGGCGTGAAAGGCTTCCGATTTCTTGTATTTCGTCTTCGGCAGCATGGTGGCATGGATGGTCAGGCTATCATCCGAGCGCAGGGTAAAATCGCCGGGCGTCAGATAGACCACCTCATGACCGCGATTGAGCGCAGCCATGGCCAGCAGGCCGGTAGAGTAATGCGGCCCTTCGGTCTCGATCGAATTGACGAAAAATGCGATACGCATGAAGCCCCCTCCTATAATGTCGCCAGTTCGGCAATGGATAATCCCGAGCGTATTTTTTCCAGCCGCTCATTGGCCCTCGCGGGCAGCAGAAATGCGGGCCTGACACCCGGCGGACGCAAGAGGCCGCGCAGGGCAAGCTCCTGCATGACCGGGAAATGGGCGGCAGCAATCTTGCCCATCCAGAAGGGATCGAGCGCGCCGCCCTTGCGCAGATGCTCCAGCACCTCGGCCAGCCCGCGCAGATAGATCGCATCCTTGGAAAGACCGCCGCCACGATAGATGCGCAGCACCATGTTGAAGGCGCCGGCCTCGTCAAAACCGTGATCGCGGGTCATGATACGGAAGGTCTCCACGAAAGTCGCGCCGCCCAGCATCGCGGCGCAGCCGACGACGCGGCCGGCGATCAGCCGCAGGCGCTCGCGCGTCATGCCTCCGGCCAGATATTCCGCCAGCACCGCCAGCCCCTCCTGCACGCCCTCGTAACCGGAAAGGCCGGTGCGGAAGAGCCTGAGCCCCTGGAACGAGCCGTTGAAATAGGTGAGAAGATGCACGCCGATCTCGTGCGATAACAGCGCCTCCACACGGCGCTGTTCCATCACGGTATGACGGGAAATCAGTAGCTTCTCGCCCGTCACCATCAGGCCGGGCGGCAGGTCGTCGCGGATTTCGACGCGGGCCTTGAATTCCGGGGCCTCCGCCAGATAGGTCTCGACCATTTCCCGCGACTTCCTGGCGACCACGTAACAATCGACCATGGCAATTTCGCCGCTCTCCGCCTTGCGCGGACAATCCTCGAGCACACGAAGCGCCAGCGTCAGGAGCGCCGGTTCGACGGCGCCATAAAGGGCGCGTGAAAAATCGGTGAAGGTGCGATGGTGCAGGCTCGCCAGCATCGTCAGTTGCAGATCGATCTCCTGCTGTTTCTCCCGGTAGAGGTGATAAAGCACCGGGTCCTCCAGATGATCGAAAACCACGGAATAGAGCTTGCGTTTCTGCTCTTCGACATCGACGCCGAGCGGCCGGTACAGCAGGCGCGGCGCAAACTGGAAACTGCCGTCGCGAAACTCTTCATAGGCGCGGTGCGCATTGATGGGCGTGACGGAGAGAAGAAAATCGAAGGACGAGACAATGTCGTCGATCGAACGATCCGCGCGTCTGACGGCATCGACAAAGGCCTTGCGGCCAAGCGCCCGGTGGCTGGTGACCTTCAGCGCATCCATGCCGGAAGAAAAGGACGAAAAGGCCTGCAGACCGGCATCGAAGAGATCGGCGATCATCCTCACGCGCAGGCCGGGATAATCGGCACCGGATTCCGGCTGGCGATAGATCGGCGCGAAGCGCACGCTGATGCAGGGAAAATCGAGGCTGGCATTCTGAAAACGGAGGACCGGGTCGGATTCCGGCTCCGGCCGGGTGATGCGCGGCGTGCGAAAACGCACTTCGGCATCACAGACGGCCTTGATGAAGATCCGGCGGGCTTTCTGGGTTTCCGGTTCGGGCGTGGCCGAGACGGAAACCTCATAATGCGGCAGGAAAGGGGAATCGTCGGCGAGCAGGATGTCATGTTCCAGCTCGCCGATATCGAGCACCATGAAGGCACCGAAACGCCGCATCATGGCCAAACCAACCGCCTCGATCAGCGGCGCAGCCTCCTGAATGGTCGAAGCGATGAGATAGGAGGCATGGGCGGCGGCGATATCGCGCGCGGCAAGATTTTTCGTGCCCCCTGTCAGATGCAGGCAAAGAAACGGCAGCGGCCGGTCTATATGCAACCTGCCATCTTTTCCGACATCCCGGCGGATCGCCTTGCCGGCCTCGAGGCACGCCACCACGTCATCGGCCAGATCGGCGATGGGGGACGGCGCGCTACGGGCGGAAGAGAGGTTCATCGTCGCGACCTCAGACACTCTTCGAGAACCGGCTGAAGCGCGGCCATCGTATCCCGGATATCCGCCACCACGCGCGCATCCGCCTCTCCCGTCCACTCATCCATGAAGAATTTCTTGAACTCGACCGCGATCGCACAGCCATTTTCGGCAAAACGCTCGTGAATGAAGCGTGTCTGCTCCCCCTTGCCCTGAAACGCCACATTCTCGCGAACATCGAGGCGGCGTCCGCCGACGGTCGCGGAGGCGAAATGGTGGCCGACCGCGCTGACGATGTCGCCCCAGCGGCTGCGGTCCATGGAAAAGGTGCCTATGTTGATATCAGGCGCTTCCACCTGCGCCGTCGGCGGCGCGGCAGCACCCTGACGGCGATGATTGTAGCTATGCACGTCCAGCACCACGAAAGCCCCATGCCGCCGCTCGACGGCTGAAAGGACGGTCTCGAGCATCGCGTAATAATCAGCATGGAAATCGAGCGACTGACGGACCGCTCCTTCGGGCGGCTCTTCCTTCCAGACCTCAAGGCCCCAGGACTGTTCCGGCCGCAGATAGATCGCCTGATCGGCGGCGCGGTTGAGATCGACTTCGAAACGCGAATGGTGAACGACGATACGGTTCGTCATGCCCGCAACCATCTCGGCGGTGAAGGGATCTTCCTCCCTCAGCCTTTCGTCCGGGGAAAGGGCCATCAACCGGGCGATGTCGGGGCGAATGAAATGGCCGTCGTGAATGGCCGTGCCGATGACCGGTGAAGCGCCGAAGTCGATCGACCAGAAACCCTTGTTTTTGCTGTTACCGTGGTATTCGCCGTCACTCTGTCTGGCTGCCATGCTGCCTCCCCTGCATCGGGAATAAAACAGCGGGACCTGCCCGTTTGTTCCGGTAAAAAATTGCGCGCGATACATTCGGCTTCGGCAACGAGGCCGCGGGAAAAAACTGCGGAACCTTACCGGAAAGCTCACGTTGTTCCAGCAGGAGGGGCCGCCGTGTCAAACGGACGCGATGGCGCTGAAGAACATCGGGATTTTTCCGTTTTCTCCCGGTGGCCAACGAAATGGCAGCCGAGCTTCTTACCCATCCGGCACCCCTCCGTTCCCGCTTTCCACGCACAAGGAGCCGCGACATGGAAAAGACCAAAACTCGCAAACTTGCGGAAGAATATTTGCGTCTCGGCGGCACGCGTCAGGTGATGATCGATGACAACAAGACCTTCGTGCGCCAATGGCAGCACGAACCGGCGGAAGCCGAACGGTTCTGGCAAACGCATATCGAAAATCTCGACGCGAAGCGCCTCAAGGACGTGGAATTTTTCCTACCCTCCATGAATTCCGACAAGGACAAGTGAACCCAGAAGGAGACAGACATGACTGCCATCAACGCTGCAAAAATCCTCATTCTCGCAACCGACGGCTATGAGCGTTCCGAATTGCGCGTGCCCTATGACCGGCTGAAGGCCAAAGGTGCGAGCGTCAAGATCGCCTCCATCAAGGAGGGCGAGATCAGGAGCTGGGACAAGAAGGACTGGGGCGACAGCATCGCCGTCGACCTTCCCGCCAAGGCCGTAAAAACGGAAGATTTTGACGCGCTGGTTCTTCCCGGCGGCCAGATCAATCCGGACGTTCTGCGCCATGACGAGGATGCGATGCGGGTGGTCCGCGATTTCATCAAATCCGGCAAGGTGGTTGCCGCCATCTGCCATGCGCCGTGGCTGCTGGTCGAAGCGGACGCCCTGCGTGGTCGCGACGCCACCTCCTATTGGTCGATCAAGACCGACCTCCAGAATGCCGGCGCCAACTGGAAGGATGAAAAAGTGGTGACCGACAAGGGGATCATTACCTCCCGCAGCCCTGACGATCTCGATGCCTTCGTCGCCAAGATTGTGGAAGAGGTCGAGGAAGGCCGCCACGAACGCCGCGCCGCTTAAGACACGTATCATATTCGTGCCGCCGGTTTCCCGGCGGCACTTCTATTTGGGAGGAAGACATGAAAAGCAGATTGCTGGCAAGCGGCGCGGAACGCACCTTCATCCTCGTCATCGATCCAGAGGAAGAAGCCTTCGAGGCCATCAGGCGCTTTGCCAGGGCCGAGAACATCAACGCCGCCTCGGTTACCGCAATCGGTGCCTTCGCCACGGCGACGCTCGCCTTTTTCGATCTTTCGACAAAGGACTATAAGGAAATACCGGTCACCGACCAGAGCGAGGTTCTGAGTCTGCTCGGCGATATCACCCTTGACGAGAACGATACGCCCAATCCGCACCTGCATGTGGTTCTGGGCTTTGCCGATGGCTCCACGAAGGGCGGCCATTTTCTGAAGGGCACGGTGCGGCCGACGCTGGAAGTCGTCATCCGCGAAACACCTGCGGAATTGCGGCGCAGCTATCGCCCGGAATTCGGCATCGCTCTCATCGATCCCGCGAAATAAACGAACGGAACCGGAAAAACGCCATTGCGTTATCTCTTCGCACGAAAGGGATGGCATGGCGGTGGCGGTCAATCGAAAAGGCGGGGAAGATGGCGAAGTCAGACGGTTCCTGATCGGTCTCGCGCGCGGCACGGCGGGTGCATTACTGTTTGCCCTGCCCATGCTGATGACCATGGAAATGTGGTTTCTCGGCCTTTACGCCAATTCCTGGCGGCTTCTCCTGCTCTGCATCCTCAACCTGCCGCTTCTTCTTCTTCTCGCCCGCCGCATCGGTTTCGAAAATGTTCACTCCTGGAGCCAGGCGCTGCGCGACGCGATAACGGCCTATGGGCTGGGCATCGCCGTGAGTGCCGCCGTGCTCGTGCTGTTCGGCATTCTGAGCGATCAGATTACAGCCTCCAACATCGTCGCCAAAATTGCGCTGCAATCCGTTCCAGCCAGCATTGGCGCACTACTCGGGCGCAGCCAGCTTGGTCAGCATTCCGACACAGAGGATGAGGAGCAGGGCGAATATTCCGGCGAGACCGGTTATCTGCACGAACTGTTCATGATGGTTGTCGGCGCACTTTTCCTCAGCCTCAATGTCGCGCCGACGGAGGAAATGATCCTGATCGCCTACAAGGTGACGCCCTATCACATTCTGGCGCTTTGCCTGCTGTCGATCGCCATCATGCATGGCTTCGTTTATGCGCTTCACTTCAAGGGCTCACATCAGCTGCACGAAGGGCAGAAGTGGTGGCAATCCTTCATCCGCTTCACCCTGCCCGGCTATGTCATCGCTATCGCCATCAGCATCTATACGCTCTGGACCTTCGAGCGCCTCGACCACACCTCGCTGTCGCAGATCATGAATGCCGCCGTCATTCTTGGCGTTCCCGCGTCGATCGGCGCGGCTTCTGCCCGGCTGATCCTGTGAGGACAAGATGACGATATCCAAGGGCCGTAGACATATGGAAAGCCCCGAGCCCCACTGGGTGGAATGGCTGACGGGCGCCATCTGCACCCTTCTTGTCGCCGCCATGCTCGGCTGGATCGGTTATGACATTTATCGCTACAGGCCGGAGGATGCCCGTTTCGAAATCGCCGTTACCGGTGTGGAGGCGCAGGCCGGGCAATACCGGGTGCGGTTCGATATCCGCAACCTTTCCATGACGACGGCGGCGCAGGTGCAGGTGCGCGGCGACCTGCAGCAAAACGGTGCGACGCTGGAGAGCGCTGATGTGACGTTCGATTACGTCGCCTCGGAGTCTCGCGACACCGGCACGCTTTTCTTCCGCAACGATCCCCGCAGCGCAACAGTCACCATCAATGTCGCCGGCTATACCGAGCCGTGAGACCTTTCAGGATGATTTCATGCCGACATCGGAACTGACGAAAGAACGCGACCTCAGGGATTCAAAGCCCGTGTGGGTGGATACGCCGCGCATCGGCGTCCGCAGCAGGCACACGCCGGAAGCAGACCATTACGACACGATCGTGGTCGGCGCCGGTATCAGCGGCGCGCTGGTCTCCCATGCCCTGCAACGGCCGGGTCAATCCATGCTGATCGTCGACCGGCGCGAGCCGGTAATGGGCAGCAGCGTTGCCAGCACCGCGATGATCCAGCACGAAATAGACACGCCGCTGACGCAGCTCAGAAAGATGATCGGCAAGGATGCGGCCGACAGGGCATGGCAGCGTTCCGCCCGCGCCGTCCTGCGGCTGGAGGAAATCGCTTCTTCGCTCGGCATCTCCTGCAGCATGAGGCGCAAACAGGCCCTTTATCTGGCGGGAGACGAAATGGGATCGCGCGCGTTGAAGGCTGAAGCGGCAGCCCGGAAGGAAGCGGGCATCGAGGCCCGCTTTCTCACCGCCGCGGAGCTGAGAGATCAATACGGCATGCACCGGACCGCGGCCATCCTCAGCGATATTTCGGCCTCCGCCAATCCCGCGCAGCTGACGGCCGGCCTGCTGCGCCACACGGCGGGCACCGGCGCCGAAATCGTCTCGCAGCTTGAAATCACCGATCTCAGAAACCTCGGCGACGAGGTTGTCCTCGCCACCGCCGGCGGCAAAATCCTTTCCGCACGCAATGTCGTTTTCTGCACCGGCTATGAATTCCTGAAAATGCTGGAGAGCCCGAAACACCAGATCGTTTCCACCTGGGCGCTGGCGAGCAGAAAGGGGCTGGACCTCCCCGACTGGCTGGAGAACCATATCATCTGGGAGGCCTCCGATCCCTATCTCTACCTGCGCACCGACCGGGAGGGGCGGATGATCGCCGGAGGCGAGGACGAGGAAAACCCCACCGCCTACCAGTCGGAGCGCAAGCTCGCCGTCAAGGCGGAGTTGATCCGCCGCAAGATCGAGAAGCTTCTCGGTATCGATATGGGAAAGCCGGAATATCGCTGGGCGGCGGCCTTCGGCTCGACCACCACCGGCCTGCCGCTGATTGGTGCGGTGCCCGGAATGAACAACGTCTATGCCGTGATGGGTTTCGGCGGCAACGGCATCACCTTCAGCCAGATCGCCGCTGAAATCGTGGCCGCCGCCATCAATGGCGGCAAGGACCCCGACGCCGATTTTTTCCGCTTCGGCTGATGTCGTTCATTCCTCCTTGATGCCCGCCGCCACCTGTATGCGGCGCAGCGTCCACAGGACGACAATGCCCATTCCCGAAGCAAGAAAAGCAAGCGGCCACATGCCAAGACCGGCCGAGAGGCCGATTGCCGCCGAAAGCCACATGCTGGCGCCCGTCGTCAGGCCTTTGACATCGCCCCTAGTATAAACGACCACACCCGCCGCGAGAAAGGCGATGCCCGCCGTCACCGCCTCCACCAGGCGGATGGGATCGAGCCGTGCGGCCTCATGGCCTTCCGCCATCGTCTCCATCATGTGAATGGTGATGACGCAGAAGGTGACGGCGGCAAGGCCGATCAGCATGTTGGTGCGCAGGCCGGCGGTGTTCTTGTGAAACTCCCGCTCCAGACCGATCAGGCCGCACAGGATGACCGCGCCGAACACACGCACCAGCAGCACCTCGAAGGGGATGGAGATATTCATGGAAAATTCTTCTGCAAGGCTCTGGGGCACTGTCGCGTCTCCTCCCGAAATTTCTTCACACTAAGTTCGCAGAGGCGTCTTGGTTCCGCGCGGCAATATAAACGTTGCGCGCAACCGAGCCGGAACCATGGGCGCAGCAAAGGGTTTGTCTCCCGTGCGCATGGGCGCACATCATGTATTTTCACACATGGGAGAAGGACCAATGGCCGAGAAGAAACTCGATGATCTGTTCTACGACACGCTGAAAGATATCTATTACGCCGAACGGCAAATCCTGAAAGCCCTGCCGAAGATGGCACGGGCGGCGACCGATCCGAAGTTGAAACAGGCTTTTGAAAAACACAAGGAAGAAACCCAGGGGCACGTCGAACGCCTGCAGGAGGTGTTCGAGATCATCGGCAAGCGGGCGCAGGGCAAGACCTGCGAAGCCATTCAGGGCATCATCGCCGAGGGCGAGGAAATCATGGAGGACTTCAAGGGCACGCCCGCCCTCGACGCCGGTCTGGTTTCCTCGGCACAGGCGGTCGAGCACTATGAGATCGCCCGTTACGGCACGCTGAAGGCATGGGCGGAAAAGCTGGGCCACACGAAAGCAGTTTCGTTGCTGGATGCCACGCTCAAGGAAGAAGCGAAAACCGATGATGCGCTGACCGCGCTCGCCAAGACTTCGGTTAACGCCGCCGCCGAGAAAAAGGCGGCTTAATACCCTCCTTCGCAGCAAAAACCGGAATGGTCGCCCATTCCGGTTTTTTGTATCTTGAAACCTGCAGAGATTACGGCAGGGTATAAGCGATCACATAGTCGCCCGGTTTGGTTCCGACGGAGCCGTGGCCACCCGCAACCATCACCACATATTGCTTGCCGTCATCCAGCGCATAAGTCATCGGCGTTGCCTGGCCGCCGGCCGGCAGGCGCGCTTCCCAAAGCTGTTTGCCGGTCGTCAGGTCATAGGCGCGCAGGTAGTTGTCGACGGCCGCACCGAGGAAGGCGACGCCCCCCTTGGTGATCATCGGCCCGCCAATGCCCGGCACACCCACCTTGAAGGGCAGCGGCAGCGGCGTCATGTCATGGACCGTGCCGTTTTTGTGCTTGTAGGCGATATCGCCGGTGCGCAGGTCAGCACCCGCGACATAACCCCATGGCGGGGCCTGGCAGGGAATCTGCAGCGGACCGAGGAACGGACCCATGAACACGCCGTAGGGCGCGCCGTCATTGCGGTTCAGGCCCTGTTCGCTACCCTTTTCGTCCTGACCCTTCGGCGGAATGTCGGCGCGCGGCACGAGCTGCGAAGTGAAGGCAAGATAGGTCGGCATGCCGAACATCACCTGGCGTTCGGGATCGACCGCCACGCTGCCCCAGTTGAAGGTCCCGAAATTGCCGGGATAGATGATCGAGCCGGTGAGCGAAGGCGGCGTATAGCGGCCCTTGTAGTTCAGCTGATGGAAGCGGATACGGCAGGCAAGCTGGTCGAACATGGAGACGCCCCACATGTCCTTTTCCTGCAACGGCTCCGGCTTGAAGGACAAGGCCGTCGTCGGCTGCGTCGGAGAGGTGAAATCCTCCGGGATGGCGCCGCCTGGCGCGGGCTCTTCGGTGATTGGCAGAAGCGGCTCGCCGGTGCGCCGGTCGAGAACGTAGATATCGCCCTGCTTGGTGGGGCCGACGAGGGCCGGCACGGTCTGGCCGTCCTTGGTGATGTCGAGCAGCACCGGCTGGGCCGGCACGTCCATGTCCCAGAGATCGTGATGAACCGTCTGGCGCACCCAGCGATCCTTGCCGGTGTTGATATCCAGCGCGACGATGGAGGAGGAATATTTCTCCACATTCTCGCTGCGGCCCATGCCGAGCTGGTCCGGCACCTGATTGCCGAGCGGGATATAAACGAGGCCGAGGCCTTCATCATAACTGAAGACCGACCAGCTGTTGGGCGAATTGGTGGTGTAGGTTTCACCCGCCGCAATCGGTTCGGTTTTCGCCGGGTTGCCGGAATCCCAGTTCCAGACGAGCGCGCCGCTGTTCACATCGAAAGCGCGGATGACACCGGACTGCTCCTGCGTGGAATAGTTGTCGTTCACCGCGCCCCCGATGATGATCTTGCCCGCCACGATGACGGGGGGCGAGGTCGAATAATAATAGCCGGCAGGATTGTATTTCATGCCCTGTTCCAGATGCAGCACACCCTGATCGGCAAAGGAGGTGCAGACCTGACCGGTGGCGGTATCGAGCGCGATCAGCCGCGCATCCGAGGTCGGCAGGTAGACGCGCTCGGCGCAGGCCGTGCCTTCAGCGGCATTCGGCTCGGCATAATAGGAAACGCCGCGGCAGGTCTGATGCTGGCGGTCCGGATTAAGACCGACATTCGGGTCGTATTTCCATTTTTCCTTGCCGGTGGCGGCATCGATGGCAATCGCCCAATTATGCGGCGTGCAGATATAAAGCGTGTTGCCGATCTTGAGCGGCGTCACCTGATAGGTGGTTTCACCCACATCATCGGGCAGCTTCACATCGCCCGTCTGGTAACGCCAGGCTTCCTTGAGCTGCGAGACATTGTCGACATTGACCCGGGTCAGCGGCGAATAACGCTGGCCATAGGGTGTGCGGCCATATTGATGCCAGTCACCGTCAGGCACGTTGCCGCCATAGGGGGGCGTAGCCGAGGCGGTTTCCTGGGGCAGGGAACCTGCCGTATCGTGCGGATCCTGCGCCATGGAATATCCCGCCACGACGATGGAGGCGAGCACGGAAAGGGCAAGCGGCCACGCATTCGGCCCGTAGCTAAGCCCGGTCGGGCTCGAAAAACCAAGCGGCTTTCTGACCCCTGGAGCCAGAAGCCAGAGGCCGATGAGAATGATGATGCCGCCGCGCGGGCCAAGCTGCCACCAGTCGAAGCCGACTTCCCAGATGGCCCAGGCGAGTGTGGCGACAATGAAGACGGCATAGACGTGAAGGGCTGCGCGATTGCGCTTGAACAGCAGAATGGCCGTCAACAGAAAGGCCAGTCCGGAAAGCACGTAATAAAAGCTCCCGCCCAGCATGACGAGCTGAGAGCCAAAACCGAACAGTGCAAGACCGATCAGCGTGAGAACAACTGCAGTGACGGTGACTGCCATGAATGAAACCCCCGATTCCTGTCACTTTGCGTGAAATGAAATCGGGCGCAATCTGGTTCCATGAAAATTATCATCGGCGCGAAAAAACTTCACGCCATGGTGGTCACGGGTTTTTCGGCGCTCCGGTCGAATCCTGCGGCGCGGGATTTGACTCTGTCGATGACGGCGGCTGGGCGCGGCCATTCGCCGGATTATTGTCGAAGCTTCCGGATCCGGAGGGCTGCTGCGGCACGGGCGCAGTCTCGGTCTGCGGGTTCTGCGGCAGGTTCTCGTCGGGTTCGAAAACCGAATATTCGACAACGGCCCAAACCACCAATGCAAGAAGCACACTGACGATCAGAATGACAAGGACGGGACGTCCGCGCGACCCCTGCCGCGCACGCGTTGTCGTTTCGCTTTTCGGAGCATCCCGACCGTCGAGATAGCTGGAATTTTCTCTGGCCATGTCGTTCACTCCCTGTGACCCTGTTGATCTAATTCCCGGGGTCATTGTTTTGTTCCAGACCACCGGAGAACGACTTTAGCCGCACTCGGTCGGTAACCGAGACCTCTCCGAGCCGTCGCAGCCTGCCACATCCACCGCGCTAAAGCTTTGCCCGAGGCCGAGCCAGGAGACCGGCGGGCGTGCTCCATCCGTTTCCCATGGGTCGTCTGGGAGGTTATCGGAATTCGCCGAAGGCAGGGGCGACGTCGCCGCATGAAATCCGGTGCCCGAAAAAGAAAGATATTTTTTCACCGCATGGCGCCATCCGCGCCACAGGTCGGGGAAAGCAGGAATTTTCAGCATCATGATTGTCAGGCAATATATCGATAAAAATAACGTCTCCTGTTTGGCACGTCTGGAGGACAGGTGCATCCCCGTTGCGGCGCAACCGCAGCGAATGGTCGAATTGTGCCAAGAAACCGTCATGAAGTGTCAGATCGAGCCCGACTAGGCGTGATCAGCGGCCGAGCTGCACGATCCAGCGTGTCCATTCCGCGCTATCGGGCTTCAGAATATCCGACGTGACGTCACGGTTTTCCGACGCAAAATGCCGCATCTGGCGCGGTGAGAGGCCGAAGGTCTTCTTGAAGACGCGGCTGAAATTTTCCGGATTGGTGAAACCATAAGCGGCCGCCACCTCGGCAATCGTCATATGGCCCGATTGCGGTGCCCGCAGGAAATCCATGGCGCGCTCGAGACGCCGATGGGTGATGCAGGCCGAAAACCCGCCAAGCGGCTCGAAGAGCCGGTAGACCGTACGCCGCGACACGCCGAATTCGCCCATCACCCGTTCCACCGAAAGGGCGGGATCGAGAAGGTGATTGTCGATGTAACGCCGGATGGAGGCCCGCAGCGCACGCTGAACGCCCTGCGCATTATCTTCCCGGACATGGTTGTTGATGGCCGCCGTGGCGAGTTCCAGAAGCGGTGAAACCGTGGCTGCGCCGTCATTCGCGTTCATGACGTCAAAATGGAGGTAGATGCTCGTCATCGTTTCCCGCAGGAGCGACACCAGCGGCAGACCGGCCGGCAGCACACGTTCATGATGATTGCCGGAACCGATAAGCCTGCCCTCCAGCAACCGGCGCGGCACAACGAGGCTCAGATGATCGTGATCGGTCGTCGCGGTGGCGAGCGGTTGCGCCATATCGATGATGTAGAGATCTCCCGGGCCGGCGGTCTCGCCCGATCCGCGCCGCGACATGCTTTGCCCGCTGGCATAAAATTGCAGGAGAAAACCGTCCATGCCGTCGCGGGCAAGCTTATTGCGCGAGCGATCAAAATCCTGCGCGGAGGATTGCGTGCGGCCAAGCGCGACATTGCCGATGAAAGCGGCGTCCACGCTGGCGAAGAAACCGTCATCCTGCGAACGGCGCAGCCGGGCATCGAACAGCACGTTGATAGAATCCCGCCACAAGCCCATGGCGTCACGTTTCGGCACCTGGCGCGTATCGAAGCGCGATCGCGCCAGCGGCGCTTCAAAAGACCCTGTGTTCATCATGCCGTTTTTCCGTGAACACGGCGCTTACTCCGCCGCACACGAAAACTATACAGAATTGAAATCGCCTAACAATGCCGGAAGGCAGCGAGACGGTTCGCCGAGGGCAGACGCGTGAAAATTATTTCGCCGTCCAGCCGCCATCGATGGAAATCGTCGTGCCGGTGATGGAGCGCGCCATATCGCCTGCGAGATAAAGCGCCATTTCCGCCACTTCCTCCGGCTGCACGAAACGTCTCGTCGGCTGCGGCGCCAGCATCACCTTTTTCACCACCTCTTCCTCGCTCATGCCATGCACCCGCGCCTGATCGGCCACCTGGGCTGCGACCAGCGGGGTCCAGACATAACCGGGGCAGATGGCGTTGCAGGTAATGCCGAGTTCGGCCACTTCCAGCGCCACGCTTTTTGTCAGGCCCACTACCGCATGTTTGGTCGCCACATAAGGCCCCTTGAAGGGCGAAGCCCGCAAACCATGGGCAGAGGCGATATTGACGATGCGGCCCCAGCCCCTTTCCTTCATACCCTGCAAGGCAGCGTGGATCGTGTGGAAAGCGCTGTCGAGCGAGATCGCGACGATGCGGGAAAAATCGGCAAAATCGAATTCGTCGATTGGCGCAACCTTCTGGATGCCGGCATTGTTGACCAGCACATCGATACGGCCGAGTTCGGCGATGACGGTTTCCGGCAGATGCGCGCTTTCATCGTAATTCGCAAGGTTGGCGGAAAAATAGACCGGCCGATGCCGCGCCACTTTCGCAACCGCCTCAAGGGCCTGCGCGCCCTCCTCCGCCGTTTCCACGCCGTGGACGGCGACCAGATACCCGGCTTCAGCAAAACGTTTGGCGATGGCGAGCCCGATGCCGCTGGTGGAACCCGTGACCAGCACGGTTTTTGGTTGATCCTCCATCGGCCTAGTCCTTCAGCTGCGGCAGGTTGCGGAAAAGTTCGAGCGCTTCGGGATTGGCGAGTGCATCGGCATTCTTCACCGGCCGACCATGGATGGTATCGCGCACCGCGATTTCGGAAATCTTGCCGGAACGGGTGCGGGGAATGGCGCTGACGGCGATGATCCTTGCCGGCACATGCCGCGGCGTGGCGCCGGAACGGATACGGCTGCGGATGGTCTTTTCCAGTTCCTCCGTCAGGGCCACGCCGCCCCTCATGCGCAGGAAGAGGATGACCCGCTGGTCTCCATCAATATCCTGCCCGACGGCAATGGCCTCCTCGACATCAGGCACGGTCTCCACCTGGCGGTAGATTTCGGCTGTGCCGATGCGCACCCCGCCCGGATTGAGCGTCGTGTCCGAACGTCCATGGATGACATATCCGCCGGATGGGCGCATTTCGGCGAAATCGCCATGCGCCCAGATACCGGGGAAACGATCGAAATAAGCGGCCTGATACCGTGAACCATCCTCATCGCCCCAGAATTTGACCGGCATGGAGAGATGGGCATTGCGGCAGACGAGTTCGCCCGCGACACCGCGAACGGAATGTCCTTCATCATCCAGCGTATCGATATCCATGCCGAGCATCGCGCCCTGCAATTCACCGCGATGAACCGGCTGCAACGGATTGCCGCCGAGGAAACAGGCGCAGATATCCGTGCCGCCGGAAATGGAGGCAAGATGCACATCCGCCTTCCATTCGCGATAGATATAATCGAAGGATTGCGGGATGAGCGGCGAGCCGGTCGAGAGAATGGCCCTCAGCGAAGACAGATCGTGGCTTTCACGCGGCTTCAGCCCGGCCTTCAGGCAGGCATCGATGAACTTCGCCGAGGTTCCAAAGGTCGCGATCCGTTCGGCATCGATGAGATCGATGAGCCGCCCGGGCGTCGGATAACCGGGATTGCCGTCATAGGTGACGAGCGTAGCGCCGAGCGCCAGGCCGGAGACCTGCCAGTTCCACATCATCCAGCCGCAGGTGGTGAAATAGAAAAAGCCCTCTCCCTCCTGAATATCGCATTGCAGCTTCTGTTCCTTCATGTGCTGAAGAAGCAGCCCGCCACCGGAATGGGTGATGCATTTCGGCTTGCCTGTCGTGCCCGAGGAATAAAGGATCGCCAACGGCGCCTTCACGGGCAGACGGTTAAAGGCAATCTCCCCCGCCTTATAGGGCGCGACGAAATCCGAAAGCGTCACACAGGCGAGATCGGCAAGGCTTTCGGGAACGGCGTCACCGATCAGCACGATCTTTTCAGGAGCCGCACTTTCCGCCACGGCGCGGATGGTCGGGCCGACATCGATGCGTTTGCCGGCATAACCATATTCCGGCACGGCGATGAGGATTTTCGGATCAATCTGCGACAGGCGATCGGAGGCACCTGCCGGGCCGAAATCCGGCGAACAGGAGGACCAGATGGCCCCGATGGCGCTCACGGCCAGATAGCTGACAATCGCTTCGATATCGTGGGTGACGATCGCACCGACGCGGTCGCCTTCCTGCACGCCCGCATGAACCAGCGCCTGCACCATGCGGGACACCTCGTCATAAAGCGCCCTGCGGCTTATCTCACGCCGTGTGCCATCATCGCGATGGGCGATGATGGCAAGACGCTCATCGGCATCGCGCAGCAGGTTTTCGGCATAGTTGAGCCGTGCGCCGGGATAAAACTCGGCATCCCGGATCGCCGCACCGGCTTTGAAGGCCGTTTCGCCACGCGTGCCGATGATACCGAGCTCGTCCCACAGCGCATCGTAAAAGGCGTCCGGCGCGTTGATGGACCAGCGCAGCAGGCCAGCATAATCATCGGCGGCCAGCCCGTGCAACGGCGCGGTTTTCGCCGCGAAAGCAAAAAGCGCCGAGCCTACCAGCCTTGCCCGCGACGGCACCCACAGAATATCGGACGACGTGGCCTCCATCATGCTTCGCCTCCGCGCAGCATCTCGACAATGGCGGAGAAATCACGCCCGCCACCGCCTTCGCCGACGAAGCTTTCATAAAGCGCCGACGCCGCAGCCCCAAGCGGGGTGGAAACACCCGTGCCATTGGCCGCCGCCTGCGACAGCTTCAAATCCTTCAGCATCAAGGCCGCCGCAAATCCGGGCTGGTAATCCTTGTTGGCGGGCGATGTCGGCACCGGTCCCGGCACCGGGCAGTAGGTGGTGAGCGACCAGCATTGTCCCGAAGAGGTGGAGGCAACATCGAACAGCGCCTGATGCGAAAGCCCGAGTTTTTCGCCGAGCACGAAGGCTTCGGAAACCGCGATCATGGAAATGCCGAGGATCATGTTGTTGCAGATCTTCGCCGCCTGGCCGTTGCCGCCCTTGCCGCAATGCACGATTTTCTTGCCCATTGCCTCCAGCACGGGCTTTGCCGCCGCGAAAGCCTCCGGCTCGCCGCCGCACATGAAGGTCAGGGTGCCGGCCGCAGCGCCACCCGTGCCGCCGGATACGGGGGCATCGACCGAGGGGCAGCCGGCGGAAGCGGCCAGTTCATGCGCCTTCAGCGCGCTTTCCATATCCACCGTCGAGCAATCGATGAGCAGCGTTCCGGCGGAGACCTTTCGAACCAGATCGCCATAGACCGAAACGACATGTTCGCCCTTCGGCAGCATGGTGATGATCACATCCACCGCGTCGGTCGCTTCGGCAGAATCCACTGCCACGGGAATGCCGGCCTCCTTCGCCGCCGCACGGCAGGCTTCGGCAAGATCATATCCCCTGACGGTGTAACCTGCCTTGACGAGATTGGCGGCCATCGGCAGGCCCATATGTCCCAACCCGAGAAAAGCGACGGTCTTCATGGGAGCGCTCCTTTCAGCGATTATCCGCAAGGATCATGTCGGCGGCTTTTTCGGCAATCATGATCGTCGGGGAATTGGTGTTTCCGGAGGTGATGCGCGGCATCACCGAAGCGTCGGCGACGCGCAGTCCGGCGAGCCTGCGAAATTTCAGCCGCGCATCGACAACGCTCTCCACATCCGACCCCATGCGCAGCGTGCCGACGGGATGGAAGATGGTGGTGCCTATGTCGCCCGCCGCCTTCGCGAGATCATTGTCGTTTTCGAAAGACGGGCCGGGCCGGTATTCCTGCGGGTTGAAGCGGGAAAAGGCCGGCTGGGCGACGATGCGGCGCGTCAGCCGCATCGCGTCGATGGCCACCTGACGGTCGCCTTCGGTGGAGAGATAGTTCGGGCGGATTTCCGGCTGCATGGCGAAATCCGGTCCTTTCACATGCACTGAGCCCCGGCTTTCCGGCCGCAGATTGCAGACACTTGCAGTAATGGCCGGAAAAGTGTGAACCGGATCACCGAACTTGTCGAGAGAAACCGGCTGGACATGATATTCCAGATCGGCGGTTTCCTTTTCCGGCGAGGAGCGGGTGAAAACTCCGAGCTGGCTCGGCGCCATTGACATCGGGCCGGAGCGGGTCAGCGCATATTCGAGGCCGATCCGCGCCTTGCCGAACAGGGTGGAGGCCCTTTCATTCAACGTCAGCACGCCGGAGACCTTGTAGACCATGCGCAATTGCAGATGGTCCTGCAGGTTCTCGCCCACGCCCTGAACCTCCGCCACCGTGTCGATACCGGCGGCCTGAAGCACGTCGCCACGGCCGACGCCGGAAAGCTCCAGAACATGCGGCGAACCGATCGCGCCGGCGGACAGCACCGTCTCGCGGCGTGCGCGCATCTTTTTCAGGACGCCGTCATGGTGGAACTCGACGCCGGTGACGCGACCGTCTTCAATGATGAGGCGCTTGACGTGGGCCTTGGTGAGAACCGTCAGGTTCTTGCGGCCGAGTGCCGGTTTCAGAAATGCCTTTGCCGTGTTCCAGCGCCAGCCCGAGCGCTGGTTGACGTCGAAATAACCGGCGCCTTCATTGTCGCCCCGATTAAAATCATCGGTCGCGGGAATGCCGGCTTCGCCCGCTGCCTTCTGGAAGGCATCCAGCACATCCCAGCGCACCCGCGCCTTTTCCACCCGCCATTCACCGCCGGCGGAATGCAGGTCGCTTTTGCCGCGATAGAAATCCTCCGACTTCAGGAAATAGGGCAGGATATCGTTCCAGCCCCAGCCCTCGCAGCCGAGCTGCCGCCACATATCGTAATCGCGGGCCTGGCCACGCATATAGATCATGCCGTTGATGGAGGAGCAGCCGCCGAGAACCTTGCCGCGCGGATAGATCAGCGAGCGACCGTTGAGCCCCGGCTCTTCCGCCGTCTTGAAACACCAGTCGGTGCGCGGATTGTTGATGCAATAGAGATAACCGACGGGAATATGGATCCAGTGGTAATTGTCATTGCCGCCCGCTTCCAGAAGCAGCACGCGGTTGTTCGGATCCTTCGAAAGGCGGTTGGCGAGAACGCATCCGGCACTTCCCGCTCCGATGACGATATAGTCATAGTCCCCCATGTTTTTCTCCATAAGCCGCCCTTGCCGCGTCGTCCCGGACGCGGAGGAGGCTTTTTCCTGTGTTTTCAAAAATACCTAGCCGCGGTGCTGGAAGCCGAGTTTTCTCCCAAGCCGCGACGCGTAAAATTCGCCGATCAGTCCGCGCCGGAACACCAGGACGCAGGCCATGAAGACAAGGCCGGTGATGATGGTGACCGGGAAATCCGATGTCGCGAGATAGTTCTGCAAGGTGACCACGAGACCTGCGCCAAAGATCGGGCCGATCATGGTGCCAATGCCGCCGAGCAGCGTCATCAGGATCACCTCGCCGGACATCTGCCAGGTCACATCCGTCAGCGTCGCGAACTGGAAGACCAGCGCCTTCAGCCCGCCCGCAAGACCGGCCAGCGCCGCCGACATGACGAAAGCGCCGAGCTTGTAACGCTGCACGCTGTAGCCCAGCGAAATGGCGCGCTGCTCGTTCTCACGAATGGATTTCAGGATCATGCCGAAGGGCGAGTTGACGAAGCGCCAGATGACCAGCAGTGCCAGCACGAAGGCGGCGAGCACCGTGTAATAGATGTTGAGCGGCGCATTGAGGTCGAGAAGGCCGAAGAGATGGCCGCGCGGCACGCCCTGCAACCCGTCCTCGCCATGGGTAAACGGCGCCTGAAGGCAGAAGAAATAAAACATCTGCGACAGCGCGAGCGTGATCATGGCGAAATAGATGCCCTGACGACGGATGGCAAAAAAGCCGATGACGAGGCCGAGAAGGGCAGCACCCGCCATGCCGATGACAAGACCGATCTCAGGCGTCACGCCCCATTCCTTCACCGAATAGGCGGTGAAATAGGCAGCACCGCCGAAAAACGCCGCGTGGCCGAAGGAGAGCAGCCCGGTGTAACCGATCAGCAGATTGAAGGCGCAGGCAAACAGCGCAAAGCACAGGAGCTTCATCAGAAAGATCGGATAAACGAACATCGGCGCGGCGATGAGGACGGCGAGCCCCGCCAGAATGAGCATGGTCTTGATGGTTCCGGCAGTCGCCGAAACTTCCGTCTGCGGCAGCGTACCGGCGGTGGGGCTATGGGTGGCTTTGGACATATCAGGCGTCCTTTCCGAAAAGTCCGGCGGGGCGGATGAGCAGCACAAAGGCCATGATGACGAAGATGACGATGTTGGAGGCTTCCGGGTAGAACACCTTGGTCAGTCCTTCGGCGACGCCCAGCATGTAGCCGGTGACGATGGCGCCCATGATCGACCCCATGCCGCCGACGACCACCACGGCAAAGACGACGATGATGAGGTTCGTGCCCATCAGCGGCGAGACCTGATAGATGGGTGCGGCGAGAACCCCAGTGAACCCGGCAAGACCGGCACCCAGCGCATAGGTCAGCGTCAGCAGCACCGGCACATTGATGCCGAAAGCCTGCACCAGCGTCGGGTTTTCGGTGGCCGCCCGCAGATAGGAGCCGAGCCGCGTCTTTTCGATCAAAGCCCAGGTGGCGATGCAGACGATAAGCGAAATCACGACAACGAAAGCGCGGTAATTCGGCAGGAACATGAAGCCGAGATTGGTGCCGCCGGCAAGCTCGCGCGGCACCGAATAAGGCTGCCCGGCAGCGCCATAAAGCCAGCGGAACGTGCCTTCCACCACCAGCGCCAGGCCGAAGGTGAACAGCAGCCCGTAAAGCGGATCAAGATCATAAAGTCGCGACAGCAGGAAACGTTCGATGATCGCGCCGAACAGCGCGACGACGAGCGGCGTGACGATGAGCGCCACCCAGAAATTGATGCCGAAATATTGCAGGCCGAGGAAAGCGACAAAAGCGCCGAGCATATATTGCGCGCCATGGGCAAAATTGATGACGCGCAGCAGGCCGAAAATGACGGCGAGACCGAGCGACAGCAGCGCATAGAAGGAGCCGTTGATAAGGCCGACCAGCAATTGCCCGAGGAGCGCCTGAATGGGAACGCCGAAGATCATCGTCATGGTTAAACCCCCAGCACCTTGTTGAGTTCACCCATGCGGGCGGAAAGCTCGCCGACCGGAAAATCGCCAACCATCTGGCCGTGATCCATAAGGTAGAAACGGTCTGCAATGCGGCTTGCAAAACGGAAATTCTGCTCGACCAGAACCACGGTCATGCCACGGCTCTTCAGTTTCTGCAGCACCTCGCCGATGCGCTGCACGATGACGGGGGCAAGCCCCTCGGTCGGTTCGTCAAGCAACAGCACCTTCACGCCGGTACGCAGGATGCGCGCCATGGCCAACATCTGCTGCTCGCCGCCGGAAAGCTTGGTGCCGGGGCTGGTGCGGCGTTCGTAAAGATTGGGAAACAGCTCGTATATCTCATCGAGCGTCATGCCGCCGGAAGCGACCACGGGCGGCAATTTCAGATTTTCCTCAACACTCAGCGTCGCGAAGATGCCGCGCTCTTCCGGCACGAAACCGAGACCGTATTTCGCCGTGCGGTGTAGCGGCACCGGCATCAGATCCTTGCCGCCGAGCTTGATGACACCCTTGCGGTTGCGGATGATGCCCATGATGGTGCGCAGCGTCGTGGTCTTGCCCACGCCGTTACGGCCGAGAATGGTGATGGTTTCGCCTTCGCCGACGGTGAGATCGACGCCGTGCAGGGCCTGGCTTTCGCCATACCAGGATTTCAGGTTGGAGACTTCGAGCATTGCCGCCATATCAAGCCTCCTCCGTGCCCATATAGGCCGTGCGCACGCGTGGATCGGCGGAAACCTCAGCATAATCGCCTTCCGCCAGAATTTCACCACGTTGCAGAACCGTGACGTGGTGGCAGATATCCGCCACAACTTTCAGATTATGTTCGACCATCAGCACCGCGCGGGTTTTGGCCACCTCGCGGATGAGTTCGGCGACATGGGAGACATCTTCCCCGCCCATGCCGGCCATCGGCTCATCCAGCAGCAGCACCTTCGGATCGAGCGCCAGCGTGGTGGCGATTTCGAGAACCCGCTTGCGGCCGTAAGAAAGATCGGCCGCAAGTGCATGTTTTTCCCGCGTCAGGCCGACCATGGCGATCAGCTCCTCGGCACGGGCGTTCAGCCTGTCGAGCGAAGAGAGCGGCAGCCAGAACTGCGTTGCAAGGCCACTCTGCCGCTGCAACGCCACCCGCACGTTTTCCAGAACCGTCAGATGCGGAAACACCGCCGATATCTGGAAAGAGCGCACGAGGCCGAGACGCGCCACCTTGTCCGGCGGCGTCCTTGTTATATCCGTTCCCATGAAGGTGATCGCCCCGCCCGTCGGCTGGAGAAACTTGGTCAACAGATTAAAGACCGTAGTCTTGCCGGCGCCGTTCGGACCGATCAGCGCATGCACGCGGGCATGATGCACGTCGAGATCGACGTTTTTCACGGCCGCGAATGCGCCGAAAGTTTTGCTGAGACCACGCGCCGAAAGAACGACGCGATGTTCGGCCTGCCCGGCGGGGGCGGGAGCGATCGTCATGAAACTTTCCCCTTTATTACGTCAGTCTTTTATTGCGTCACCAGCGGGCAACCGCTTTTTGCGGGGTCCATGAAGGCTTCCTTGCCGGGGATGGTGGCAAGCACCTTGTAATAATCCCACGGCTGCTTGCTCTCATCCGGCTTCTTCACTTCCATGAGATACATGTCGTGGATCATGCGGCCGTTCGCTGCCACATGGCCGTCCTTGGAGAAGACATCGTTAACGGGCATTTCCTTCATGGCCTTGGCGACGGCATCGGCATCGTCGGTGCCTGCCTTTTCGATGGCTTTCAGGTAATGCAGCACGGCGGAATAGGTGCCGGCATGCACCATGTTCGGCATGGCGCCGGTGCGTTCCTTGAAACGCTCGCCGAATTTGCGCGATTCATCGTCGCGGTCCCAATAGAATCCTTCCGTCAGCGTCAACCCTTGAGCCGCCTCAAGACCAAGCCCGTGCACTTCGGCAAGCGTGAAGAGAAGGGCGGCAAGCCGCTGGCCGCCCGCCACGATGCCGAATTCGGACGCCTGCTTGATGGCGTTGGAGGTATCGAGGCCGGCATTGGCAAGACCGATGACCTTCGCGCCGGAGGACTGCGCCTGCAGCAGGAAGGAGGAATAATCCGTCGTCGCGAGCGGATGGCGCACCGAGCCCAGCACCTTGCCGCCGTTGGCCTTGACGAAATTGGAGGTGTTTTCTTCCAGCGAATAACCGAAGGCGTAGTCCGCGGTCAGGAAGAACCAGCTGTCGCCACCCTGCTTGACGAGTGCGCCGCCGGTGCCGACCGCCAGCGAATAGGTGTCATAGGCCCAGTGGAAACCATAGGGGCTGCACTGCTTGCCGGTCAGCTCGGTGGTTGCAGCACCTGTATTGACGGTGATCTTCTTCTTGTCCTTGGAAAGCGCCTGCACGGCAAGACCCACCGACGACGAGGTCAGTTCCATGATCGAATCGACCTGTTCGGTGTCGTACCATTGCCGGGCAATGTTGGATGCCACATCCGCCTTGTTCTGGTGGTCGGCGGTCACCACCTCAACCGGAGCATTGAGCACCTTGCCGCCGAAATCCTCGACCGCCATCTTTGCGGCTTCGTAAGAGTATTTGCCGCCGAAGTTGGCGTAGACGCCCGACTGGTCGTTCAGGATGCCGATCTTGACCTTACCGTCCGAAATCTCGGCGGCATAAGCGGCGGTGCCGGCGGCCAGTGCCATGGCCGTGGATAAAACGATACTCTTGCGCATGACTTCTCCTCCCAGAGATGATTGCGAGCCTCAGATTGTCTGTGCAGCGGTGAACGAAACCGTTGCACCCGAATGGCCGCACCGCCCTCCTCAAAGCGATGCATCCTGAGCCTAGACTTCTCGAATTCGGCCGTTGACACAAGAGCGGGGCATCATCAAATTGCGAACAGGAACTGTTCATTTTTGAACAGAACTTTTGACGGGAGACAAATATGGCTACCCCTTTCACCTGGGACGACCTGCAATATTTCCTGGCCGTGGCCCGCACCGGACAGCTCTCATCGGCCGCCCGCAGCCTGCGCACCAGCCACGCCACGGTCTCCCGCCACATCGACAGGCTGGAATTCTCGCTTAAAACCAAGCTGTTCGAGCGAAACCCGCGCGGTTATGAGCTGACGACGGTCGGGCGGCGGCTGGTGGATACCGTCGAGCGCATCGAGGCGGAGGCTGAACGGCTGCAATCGGATATATCCGAAAGCGGCAGCCTGCTGCGCGGCGTGGTGCGCTTGAGCGCCCCTGAAGGTTTTTCCAATTTTTTCTTCGTGGAAAGGCTGAAGGACTTCGCCGTGACCCACCCCCACATCATGGTGGAAATGGTGACGATCCAGCAGATCATGGCGCTTTCCCGAAAGGAAGCGGATGTGGCGGTGACGCTCGATCCGCCAAAGGCCGGTCCCTATATCAACGAACAGATCATCGATTACACGCTGCATATCTATGCCTCGCGTTCCTATCTCGCCGGGCGGCCGAAAATCCTGAAGCGTGAAGACCTGCTCGATCACTTCTTCATCGGTTACGTGCAGGATCTTATCTTCTCGCCGGGCCTTGATTATATGCGCGACGTGCTGCCGGGCCTCAGACCCAACTTCCAGTCATCGAGCATTTTCGCGCAGCTGACAGCGACGCTCAGCGGCCGTGGCCTCTGCATCTTGCCGAATTTCATCGCCGCGCGCTTTCCGGATTTGCAGATGGTGCTTGCCGGCGATGTCGAGCTGCGGCGCGGTTACTGGCTGACCAGCCATCAGGATTTTGCCAACGTGCCGCGTGTGCGCTCGCTGATGGATTTCATTCTTACCACCGCGCGCGCGCATGAAAATCTCTTCATCCTCGATCGCAAGACGATCGCCTGAAACGGCCATCGTTCACATTTCGGCGACACCGTGTCTATGGATGACCGGTTGGAGGAAACGCGCCCCTGCCTATATGACTGACAACAACGAAGCCGGTTTGTGAAAACCGGCATCCTCCGACATCTGGAAGGTCATCATGAAAAAGATCGGATTCCTATCCTTCGGCCACTGGACGCCCTCGCCGCAGTCGCAGACACGCTCCGCGGCCGACACGCTGCTGCAATCGATCGACCTCGCCGTGGCTGCGGAAGAGCTGGGTGCCGATGGCGCCTATTTCCGCGTGCACCATTTCGCCCGTCAACTCGCCTCGCCCTTTCCGCTTCTGGCCGCCGTCGGCGCCCGCACGAAAAATATCGAGATCGGCACCGGCGTCATCGACATGCGCTATGAAAACCCATTTTACATGGTGGAAGATGCCGGCTCGGCAGACCTCATCGCCGGTGGGCGCCTGCAGCTCGGCATCAGCCGCGGCTCGCCCGAGCAGGTGATCGATGGCTGGCGTTATTTCGGTTATCGCCCGGCCGAAGGCCAGAGCGAAGAGGACATGGCGCGGCAGCATACCGAGGTTTTCCTCGAGCTTCTGAAGGGCGAAGGTTTCGCCGAGCCGAACCCGCGGCCGATGTTCCCGAACCCGCCCGGCCTTTTGCGTCTGGAACCGCATTCCGAAGGACTGCGGGAGCGCATCTGGTGGGGCTCGAGCTCCAATGCAACGGCGGTATGGGCGGCAAAGCTCGGCATGAACCTGCAAAGCTCCACCCTGAAAACGGATGAAACGGGTGAGCCTTTCCATGTTCAGCAGGCGCAGCAGATCCGCACCTTCCGGGAAGCCTGGAAGGAGGCCGGTCATACGCGTGAGCCTCGTGTCTCAGTCAGCCGCAGCATCTTCGCGCTCGTTAATGATCGCGACCGGTCCTATTTCGGTTACGGCAACGAAGGCGACGACAAGATCGGTTATATTGATGACAAGACCCGCGCGATCTTCGGACGCAGCTATGCCGCCGAGCCTGAAAAGCTGATCGAACAGCTGAAGGCCGACGAAGCCATCGCCGAAGCCGACACGCTGCTCCTGACCGTGCCGAACCAGCTGGGCGTCGATTACAACGCCCATGTGATCGAGACGATCCTGAAGCAGGTGGCGCCGGCTCTCGGCTGGCGATAACGGCTGTTCCCGAAAATGAGCAAGGCGGCGCATTCCCTGCGCCGCCTTTTTTATTTCACCGCCTTGCCATAACGGGAGAAGCTTTCAGCCAGCGGCGTGGTGCTCGCACCCGGCTGCTCGGGCCGTTTGTAAACACCATCACGCACATGGATCGGCTCCTCGAAATGGTCCTTGATCCACGGAATATATTCGAGAATGGTCGATGCCGGATGCCAGTAGCTCAGATGCACATGCACCTGGCTCATTTCACCGGCATGCGGCACCACCGGCAGGTGGTGCGCAAGCGCCAGATCGGCGACCTGGATATATTCGGTGATGCCGCCAAGCCGCGTCACATCCGGCTGGACATAGGCAACCGCGCCGGCATCGATGAAGGAATGGAACGCATCCACCGTATAAAGCTGTTCACCCAGCGCAATCGGAATGGAGGTGTTGCGCGCCAGCCGCGCATGGCTCGTCACATCGTCATACCAGAGTGGCTCCTCGAACCAGTAGATATCCAGATCTTTCGCCCCTGCACAGAAACGCTGGCATGTCGGCAGGTCCCACTTGCCGTTGCCGTCAATGGCAATGCGGATCGTGGAACCGACACGTTTGCGGACGGCGGCAAGGCGGGCAATATCAATATTCGGATCGTCATGCCCGACCTTGACCTTCAGGCGCGTGAAACCGTCTTCCTCCACCGCCCTGGCGCTGCCCGCCAGCAAGTCTTCCAGCGTGAAGGACAGCCAGCCGATATCGGTATTATAAGCCTCCACCGCCGCCGTGCGAGCGCCACCGAGAAGATGCCAGAGCGGCACGCCTGCCTTTTTCGCCTTGATGTCCCAGAGCGCCACATCCACTGCGGCGAGCGCCAGATGGGTGATGCCCGCGCGGCCGACCCATTGCAGTGCCGGATAACGGGCAAGTTTCGTCCAGAGCCTTGAATGGTCGGATGCATCCTCACCCAGAAGCAAGGGGGCGTAACAATCGCTGATGCAGGATGTGATCAGCCTGTCGGAGGGCAGATGTGCGTGGGTGCCGGTGAAACCATAACCCTCGATCCCGTCGCTCGTCGTGATTTTCGCACCGACAACGCCCCAATGGGTGATGCTGTGAGTGGAATCGGAAATCGATTCCGAGGTCAGCGGCAGATGCAGGATGAAAGGTTCGACAGCGGTTATTTTCATGATCGGTCATTCCTCATTGCTTGAACGGCTTGCGAGGAGGAACGGACCAGCCTTCCGCGATCCATGGGCACGGTGACGGTTTTCTGGGGAGCGACCTCCCGCCCTCCTCCGGCGGTTGGTTTCCAATGGGGGATAGAGCTAACCGAAAAACAGCCTTTGTAAATAAAAAATTTTTTATTTTTAATATTCAGCCATTGCCTGCCCTGCGAAGCTGGGTGATGATGCCGGCATGAACACGCTGGTCAAAGTCACACTCGCCGATCAGGCGCATCGGGAACTTCGCGCCCGCATCGTCAGCGGCAAATTGCGCGGCGGCGAACGGCTGCTGCCCAATGAGCTTGCGGCCGATCTCGGCATCAGCCCCACGCCCGTCAAGGAAGCCTGCCTGAAGCTCGAGGCTGACGGGCTGGTGGTCAATTCCTCACGGCGCGGCATGGTGGTGCGCGATTTTACCGTCGAGGATGTGGAAGAACTCTACGCCGCCCGAATGCTGCTCGAAAAAGGCGCGGTGGAAGTGGCTTTTGATGCCGGGCAGTTGAATGAGGCGCTGCATGCGCGGCTGCTGCAAAACCTGGCGCAACACCGCGCATTCGCCAAAGGTTCAACGCTGGACGAATTGTCGAAGGCGCTTTTTCATGACCGCAGCTTCCACACGGCCCTGGTTGCGGCGGCACACATTCCCGTCATTTCCGGCTCACATGAACGTATTCTCGACCAGACGCACACGGTGTTCGTCTCGATCCTCGGCGATTACGCCCGCTCGGTCGAGGAGCACCAGAATATCGCCGACGCCATCGCCGCCGGCAGCAAGGCGCAGATCGTCGATGCCCTGTGGCGGCATCTCGAACGCAGCCGGCAAAATACACTGCGCCAGGTCCGGCTGCTCAAAGAGGCCCGGGGCTAATCTATCGAAATATGACCGGTTCAGGAACAGGGGGAGAAACTGACATGATGCGCGAAAACCAGAATACCGCGATGGACGCGGCACGAACTATGGATTTATCCTTCGAGACAGGGATTTCGTATCGATGACAGACCGGCTTTCCGCTGCCACCCTTACCCGCCTACCGCAATCCGTCGCACCGCCCGCCTATGATCGCCAGACCGTCACGCCGGGCATCGTGCATCTCGGCGTCGGGGCCTTTCACCGGGCGCATCAGGCGGTTTTCATCGATGATTGCCTCAATCGCGGCGAAACCCGATGGGGTATCGTTGCCGCGTCGCTGCGCAGCCCGGATACCCGCGACGCCATCGAACCGCAGGACAATCTCTACACATTCTGCCTGCGAGACGGCCAGAGCGAGCGGCTGCGGATCATCGGCTCCATTCTGGAAACCATCGTCGCACCAGAAGCCCCCGAACGGCTGGTGGAGCGGCTGTCCGATCCGGGTGTCCTCATCGTCACGCTGACGGTGACGGAAAAGGGCTACCTGACCAATCTCGCCTCTCGCAGCCTGTTGCGCGATCATCCCGATATCGTCCATGACCTTGAAAACCCCGACCGACCACGCTCCATCTTCGGTTTCATCCTTGCAGCCACGCGGCGCAGGCGCGATGAAGGCTCGCTGCCGCTGACGCTTCTTTCCTGCGACAACCTGCCTGCCAACGGCCATGTGCTGCGAAAGCTGCTGCTGGAATTTGCGGAACTGGCCGATCCGGAGCTGGCCTCGTTCATAGAAGCCAATATTGCCTGCCCCTGCTCGATGGTGGACCGCATCGTACCCGCCACCACCGATGCGGACCGGGATGTGATCTCGGCGGCGCTTGGCCTGCGCGATGTCTGGCCCGTGGTGGCCGAGCCCTACTTCCGTTTTGTCATCGAGGACCGCTTTCCGCATGGAAGGCCGGCGCTCGAAAGATCGGGCGTGGAATTTGTCGGCGATGTCGAGCCATACGAACATATGAAGCTCAGAATGCTGAACGGCGCCCACAGCGCCATCGCCGCCATCGGCCAGATCGCCGGCCTTGCGACGGTGGCCGACGCATGGGCCGAAAAAACCGTGCGCGATTTCATCGATGCCTATTGGCGCGAAGTCGACCGAACGCTGGACCCCGCCGTCGACGGTGCGGAATTCGTGGCAGGCCTGCGGCAGCGTTTCGCCAATCCATCGCTGCAGCACAGGACCATGCAGATCGCCTCCGACGCCTCGCAGAAGGTGCCCTTGCGCATTCTTGCTCCGCTGCGCGAATTGCTGGCGGAAAAGGCCGAAAGCAGGGCCATCATTTTTGCCATCGCCCTGTGGATCAGATCCTGTGCGGTCAGGAATGAAAAGGGGCAGCCGATCACCATTCTCGATCCCGCTTTCAAGGAGTGGGATGCGCCGGACCAGCTGGCAATGGCGCCGGATGATGTGGTCGACCGTTTTCTTACTTTCGAACGCACCTTTGGCAAGGACCTGCCGAAAAACGAGACCCTCGTCTCCAGCCTGAAAGCCGCCTATCGCGATATTCGGGAGCAAGGTGCACTGGCAGCCATCGAGCGTTTTTTGAAGTCCTGAAACGAGCTGGCGGGAAACGCGCCATCGTCATGCTCGGGCCTGTGAGAGAAGGTTATCGGCAGCCTGGCGAGGCTTAGGCTGCCGATACTAATCTCACCGCTCAAGCCGTCACGGCCAGCCGCGCCGCCTTGCGGCGTTCCACGCGGGCGCGGATGGCATCGACATCCGTGATCGGTGTCGCAGCAAAAAGCTGGCGCGTATAGGGGTGTTTCGGGTCGGCGAAGAGTTCCTCGCGCGTGCCCTGCTCGACTGCCTCACCCTTGGAAATGACCAGCACGTCATCGGCGATGTAGCGCACCACGGAAAGATCGTGGCTGACGAAAACATAGGTCAGCTCGAATTCTTCCTGCAGATCGCGCAGCAGGTTCAAGACCTGCGCCTGCACCGAAAGATCGAGTGCCGAGACCGGCTCGTCCAGCACCAGCAGCGCCGGGTTCAGCATCAATGCGCGCGCAATGGCGATACGCTGGCGCTGGCCACCGGAGAACATGTGCGGATAGCGGTTGAAGTGCTCGGGGCCGAGGCCGACCTTCACCAGCATGGCTTCGGCCCGCTCGCGACGCTCCGAAGCCGGTATTTTGGTGTTGATGACGAGCGGTTCCATCAGCACGTCCCCCACCTTCTGGCGCGGGTTGAGACTGCCATAGGGGTTCTGGAACACCATCTGCACCTTGGAGCGCATCTGTGTGTCCGGGCGACGCTTGGCGATATCGACCGGCTTGCCTTCGATCTTGAGCTCACCGCCAGATGCCGGGTCGATAAGCGCGATGATGCGGGCAAGCGTCGACTTGCCTGAACCGGATTCGCCCACGATGGCGAGTGTCTTGCCGCGCTCGACGGCAAAATCGATACCCTTCAGGGCCTGAACGGTCTTCGCGCCGCCGAACAGGCCGCCGGGAACGTGATAATGGCGGGTAATGCCCTTGCCTTCGACAACAATGCTCATTGAACGCCCTCCTTGCCGAAGAAATCGGAGACCGTGGGCAGACGGTCGCCGGTGGCATTTTCCGGCAGGGCCGAAAGCAATGCCTTGGTATAGGGATGTTGCGGAGCCTCGAACAGGCTCAGCACATCCGCCTCCTCCATCTTGCGGCCCTTATATTGCACAACGACGCGGTCGGCGGTTTCCGCCACCACGCCCATGTCATGGGTGATGAGGATCAGCGCCATGCCATACTCTTCCTGCAGCTTCATCAGCAGGTCGAGGATCTGCTTCTGGATCGTCACGTCGAGCGCGGTCGTCGGCTCATCGGCGATCAGGAGGCGCGGTTTGGAGGCAATCGCGATGGCGATCATCACACGCTGGCACTGGCCGCCCGACATCTGGTGCGGGTATGCCTTGAGCTTGGTTTCGGGATCGGGAATGCCGACAGCGTGGAACAGTTCCAGAGCGCGGGCACGGGCGGCAGCGCCGCTCATGCCGAGATTGAGGCGCAGGACCTCCTCGATCTGGAAACCGACCGTGAAGGACGGGTTGAGCGAGGCGACGGGTTCCTGGAAGATCATGGTGATCTCCCGGCCGATCACCCTGCGGCGCTCCTGCGACGACATGCTCAAAAGGTTCTTGCCGTCGAAGGTCATCTCATCGGCGGTGATCATCGCCGTATCGGGCAAAAGCCCCATGACGGCGAGCATCGATACCGACTTGCCGGAACCGGACTCACCAACGATCGCCAGCACCTCATGCTTGTCGACGGAGACATCGATGCCGTTGACGGCCGTGAAGGCGCCGGTGGCGGTGGCGAATTTGACCGTGAGGTTCTTGATTTTCAGCAGGCTCATCGCTCAGCTCCGCTTCAGTTTGGGATCGAGCGCATCGCGCAGGCCGTCGCCCATCAGGTTGATGGCGAGCACCGAGATCAGGATCGTCAGGCCGGGAAGGGTCACGACCCACCAGGCACGCAGGATGAACTCGCGCGCTTCCGCCAGCATCGTGCCCCATTCGGAGGCAGGCGGCTGCGCGCCCATACCGAGGAAGCCGAGAGCGGCGGCATCGAGAACCGCGGACGAGAAGGACAAGGTCGCCTGAACGATCAGCGGTGCAAGGCAGTTCGGCAGGATGGTCTTGAACATCAGCCGGAGATTGCCGGCCCCCGCCACACGGGCAGCGGTGACATATTCACGGCGCAACTCGCTCATCACGGCCGCACGTGTCAGACGCGCGAAGTGCGGCTGATAAACGATGGCGATAGCGATCATGGCATTGGTGAGGCCCGGCCCGAGCACGGCGACCAGCACCAGCGCCAGCAGCAAAGACGGAAACGCCAGAATGACGTCCATCACGCGCATGATGACGGTATCGACCCAGCCGCCGAAGAAGCCGGCAACGAGACCGATGACGATGCCGCCGACAAGCGCGATGGAAACGACGACGACACCGATGAACAGCGAATATTGCGCGCCATAGATCAGGCGGGACAGCATGTCGCGGCCCACCGCATCGGTGCCGAAGAAGAAGCCGGCACGGCCGCCTTCCTGCCAGACCGGCGGGACGAGCAGGGCGTCGCGATATTGCTGGGTCGGATCATGCGGTGCAAGGATGGGCGCGAAGATCGCCACCAGCACAAGCAGGATGAAGACGGCAAGGCCGATGACGGCGCCGCGGTTCTGGCGGAAATAGAACCAGAAATCGGCAAGCATCCGGCGGCGGATGGCGGCGTCCGAAAGGCGGACGCCGGGAGTGGTGGTCACATCGGTCATTTGTGACGGATCCTCGGATTGATGAGGCCATAGGTCAGATCGACGAGCAGGTTGACGATCATCACCAGACCCGCGATCAGAAGCAGGCCGCTCTGCACGACCGGATAGTCGCGGCGCGAGATGGAATCGATCATCCACTTGCCGATGCCCGGCCAGGAAAAGATGGTTTCGGTCAGGATGGCGCCAGCCATCAGCACGCCGATCTGCAGGCCGATGGTGGTGATGACCGGGATCATGGCATTGCGCAGCGCATGAATGCCGACGACGCGGGCGGACGACATGCCCTTGGCACGCGCGGTCCGCACATAGTCCTCACCCATGACTTCCAGCATGGCCGAACGCGTCTGGCGGGCAATCACGGCCAGCGGAATGGTGGCAAGCACGACCGACGGCAGGATGAGATGCGAAAAGGCCGACACGAAGGCACCCTTCTGCCCCGAAATCAGGCTGTCGATCAGCATGAAACCGGTGACGGAGGGGAAGAAATACATCAGCGAGATGCGCCCCGATACCGGTGTCCATTGCAGGATGCCGGAGAACATGATGATCAGCAGCAGGCCCCACCAGAAGATCGGCATGGAGAAACCGACAAGCGCGGTCGTCATGGAAATCTGGTCGAACCAGGAACCACGGCGAATGGCGGCGATGACGCCGACCGGCACGCCGATCAGGGTTGCGATGATGATGGCGACAAGGCCAAGCTCGACCGTCGCGGGGAAAAGCGACAGGAACTCGGTGAGAACGGGTTTCTTGGTGACCAGCGAATTGCCGAGATCGCCCTGAAGCAGCCGTCCGAGGAAATGCAGATATTGCTGCCAGATGGGCTGGGCGAAGCCGAGCTGTTCGGCAAGCAGCGCATGCCGCTCTGGCGAAATGCCACGCTCGCCCGCCATCAACAGCACGGGATCGCCCGGCAGGACGCGCACGAAGGCGAAGGCGACGAAGGTAATCCCGAGAAATGTCGGAACGAGGTAGAGAAGTTTGCCGAGAATGAACCGGATCATGGCTTTTTCCTGAAAAGACGCGCGGAAGAACAGGGTTCTTCCGCGCGTCCGTTGTTTGGGATTATTCCGCGATGTCGACGTTTTCGAAGGTGTAGTCGCCAAGCGGGCTCATGGTGAAGCCGGAAACCTTGGCGGACATCGGAACGAACTGCGTGGAGTGCGCAAGCGTCGCCCACGGAGCCTGTTCCTTGAAGATCACCTGCGCCTGCTCATAAAGCTTGGTGCGCTCGGCAACATCCGTGGACTGCTTCGCCTTGGAGATCAGCTCGGAGAACTCCTTGTTGCACCATTGCGCACGGTTCGTGCCGCCTTCGCCTGCGGAAGCGCAGGAGAGCAGAACGCCCATGAAGTTGTCCGGGTCACCATTGTCACCCGTCCAGCCGAGAATGACGGCGCCGTCGCGGTTCACTTCGGTCGACTTCTTGAGGTATTCGCCCCATTCGTAGGACACGATCTCGGCCTTGACGCCAACCTTGGCGAAGTCCGCCTGGATCAGCTCGGCCGTACGGCGTGCGTTCGGCATATAGGGACGCTGAACCGGCATTGCCCAGATCTTCATCGAAAGATCCTTGACGCCAGCGGCTTCGAGAGCCTTCTTGGCCGCTTCCGGATCGTAGGAATCGTCCTTGATGCTGTCGTTATAGGACCACATGGTCGGCGGGATCGGGTTCTTGGCAACCTGGCCTGCACCCTGGAACACGGCATCGATGATCGCCTGCTTGTTCATCGCCATGTTCAGCGCCTTGCGCACTTCCGGCTTGTCGAAAGGTGCAACGGTGGTGTTGTAGGCGAAATAGGCGACGTTCAGACCCGGCTGCTCGTCGAGCTTCAGGGTTTTGTCGGCGCGGATAGCGGCCAGATCGGCCGGTGCCGGGTAAGGCATCAGGTGGCATTCGCCGGCCTTCAGCTTCTGCAGGCGAACGGCGGCGTCCGGCGTGATCGCGAAGATCAGGTCGTCGATCTTCGGTGCTTCACCCCAGTAGTCGGCGTTCTTCTGGTAGCGGATGACCGCGTCCTTCTGATAGGCGACGAACTTGAACGGGCCCGTGCCGATCGGCAGGTTGTTGAAGTCTTCCTTGGTGCCGGCCTTGTCCAGGGCATCGGCATATTCCTTCGACACGATCGAGGCGAAAGGCATGGCGATGTTGGCGAGGAACGGGGCTTCCGGACGCGTCAGCACGAACTTGACGGTGTAATCGTCAACCTTGACGATGTCCTTGATCAGCGACGGCATTTCCATGGAGTTGAAATATTCGTAGGTGATACCTGCAATATACTGGTTCCACGGGTTCTTCGCATCACGCTGGCGGTCGTAGCTGAAGATCACGTCATCGGCGTTGAAATCGCGGCTCGGCGTGAACTTGTCGTTGGAGTGCCACTTTACACCCTTGCGCAGGTGGAAGGTGTATTCCAGACCATCGCTCGAAACGTCCCATTTTTCGGCAAGGCCGGGCTCAACTTCGGTCGTGCCCTTCTTGAACTCGGTCAGACGGTTGTAGACCGGATGCGCGGAAGCGTCGAAGGTGCCGCCTGCGGTGTAAGGCGACGGATCGAAGCCTTCCGGCGATGCCTCGGAGCAATAAACGAAGGTCTTTGCCATGGCTGGCATGGCGGAAGCCATCGCAAGCGCAGAGGCGATAAGCAAACTGCGGGTCAGCGTTTTCATCTGGTGGTCCTTTCCCTCTTTTTCTGAGTTCCTGCGGCCCCGTTTGGGGGCCTACCTCTTCTGGTCAGCGGCGACGCGGAAACCCGTGTCGCCATTCGGTCCTTTGCCTCCCGACCAATTACCCGGCGACCGGCTGAAACAGCCGGGCGAGGTTCTTCTCCGGTGGGCAGAACCAGCGCGGCCCCGCCTCCGTCATATAGGCTATATCCTCGAGACGGACGCCGCATTCGCCATAAACGCACAGCATCGGCTCGATGGAAAAACACATGCCCGGCTCAAGCGCCGTGGCATTTCCTGCAACGATATAGGGTTCTTCGTGAATATCCAGCCCAAGCCCGTGACCGGTGCGGTGCGGCAGGCCGGGAACCTGGTAACCAGGGCCGAAACCGGCCGCTTGCAGGCTGTCGCGCGCCGCCTTGTCGACATCCTGACAGGCAGCGCCGAGGCGGGCAGCCGCAAAGGCCGCAGCCTGCGCGTCGCGCTCGGCGTTCCAGAGAAAACGCTGGCGCTCTGTCGGCTTGCCGAAGACATAGGTGCGGGTGATATCGGAACGATAGCCGTGGAGAATGGCGCCGAGATCGACCAGCACCATATCGCCTTCGTTCAGCGTCTGCCCATAGGGCACGCCATGCGGATAGGCCGTCGCCTCGCCGAACTGCACAGCCACGAAAAGCGGTTTCAGGCCGAGCGCAATATGGGCGGCGTTGACGAAATCGGCGACTTCCGTGGTGGAGATACCCGGACGCAGCCCTTCGAAGACAGCCTTCTGCACGCCATAGCTTGCATCCATCGCCGTCTGGATGAGGGCGATTTCGGCCGCGGACTTGACCTGCCGCTGGGCGACGATCATCGTCTGGGCGGAAATGATCCGGCCTTCCAGACGCTGCATCAGGGCAGATGCGAAGACAAAGGGGGTTGCGGGATCGATGGCGACAAAATGACCGGGAGCGGAAAGTGCGCCGATCCGTCTTGCCATCAGGTCAAAGGGACTTTCATCCTCTTCCCAGACGGCGACTTCACCCGGAATGCGGATGAGTGTCTGCAGTTTCGGCTCTTCGAAGGTCGGGCTGATATAAAGCGGTGCGCCTTCGGCCGGAATGAGAGCACCGTGAATGCGCTCGGAAAGGCCAAGCGACAGGCCGGTATAATAGGTCAGCGACGATGATGCATCGAGCCAGACCGCCTTCACATTGTACTGGATCATCCGCGCCTGAAGGCCGCGTAGTCGCAATCCGAACTCGTCTTCAGCGATCGATGAAACCGCGATCGGCTGAAATCGCTTCAGCGCCTCTTGAAACTCTGCCATTCTCTCCCCGCCGCTTTCGGGCGCGCGGACACAGACGTGCCGGCACCTCCCAAGCGTTCTTTTCGACATGCTTAAACACAGGCAGGGGCCTAAGCAATGGGCCGACAGGGCGCAGCGCCACAAAACTGTGCATATTCATCTAGACATAACGAAATCGTGATCGATATACGCCCGATTCCCGCACAGCTTGCCTTGACGCAGAAATCTAAAATCCCCCGGAAATCCAAGGGGTATAGCGGCACTTTCCGCGAAAAGCCGGACCGACGCAAAAAACTTCCAAAGGAAAAGATGTCCTGAAAAGGAAAAAGCCTGCCGCGGGAGGAGGTGCGGCAGGCTTCAAACTTGATCGGTGATTGGGAGGAGGAGTACCACCGATCCACATCGAGCGACACTGGGAGGAGGAGTGCGTCGCGTCGATGATTGAAATATAGCGGTCCCCGCATTTTTTTCCAGAGCAAGTCTCGCAATGCAGCATTGCATTTCTGCATAGCTCCCGGAGGCCTGCCCGGTTTTTCAGCAATCCCAAAAAGGAAAGATAAATCAGCTTTCCCGATAGACCTGGAAACCGGCGAAGGACTGGTTGACCGGCATCAGTTCAAGGCTGTTGATGTTGATATGCTTCGGCTGAGAGGCGACCCAATAGATCGTATTGGCGATATCATCGGCCGTGATCGGATTGACGCCCTTGTAGAGATTATCCGAAGCTTCCTGGTTGCCGCCGGTGCGCACCAGCGTGAATTCCGTTTCGCACATGCCGGGTTCGATCGAGGTTACCCTGACGCCCTTGCCGTGCAGGTCGGAACGCAGGCCAAGCGAAAACTGCCGCAGGAAGGCTTTGGTACCGCCATACACATTGCCGCCCGTATAGGGGTAATGCGCGGCAACGGACGAGAGATTGACGACGATGCCCTTCTGCTTGATCAGCGTCGGCAGCAAATGGTGGGTAATGTTCAGGAGGCCGGTGATGTTGGTGTCCACCATGGTCTGCCAGTCCTTCAGCGCGATCTGTGGCGCGGGCGCAGTGCCGAGCGCCAGACCGGCATTGTTGACGAGAATGTCGATATCCCTGAAGCCATCAGGCAAAGCCGCCAGCGCCTTTTCGGTTGCGTCCTCGTCGGTGATGTCGAAGGCGACACCGTGAAAGGCAGGGCCGAGTTCAGCCGAAAGAGCCTCCAGCCGTTCCGCCCGCCGGCCCGTGCCGATGACCTTCCAGCCTTCCTTGACGAAACGCCGCGCCGTGGCCTGCCCGAAACCGGATGTCGCGCCGGTGATGAGAATGGTGCCGCTCATGATGATGCCTCCACTAAAGTCGTTTTTTCAGGGTCAGTCTGTGTCAGTAATTTTTCAGCCGCCGCCGCGAGACAACGCCGGTAGGCGGTCAGATCCGTATAAAGCGCGTCTTTCGGCGCATCACCCACGATGATGACACCGCCGCGCCGCAAAATGCCGCCATGCAGCATGAGATTGTCGACCATGTCGAAATTCTCGATCGAAAGCCCGTCCGGGCCGCGATACCGGCCCGTTTCATCCAGCGTGGCGACGCCGTCATAATGGGCCTTGATGCGGGTGAAATGATTGGCCGCGACATTGGTATAGGCGAAAACCGGTTTGCCCAGCGCGCACATGAAGCCCAGTTCGTAGCTCGTGCCGGTATCAGCGGCGACACCGCGGAACGGCGTGAGATTGGCAATCACCGCATCCGCCTCCAGCATCATCCGCTCGTCGATCTCATTGATGTTGCAGCCGTGGCCAATCCTGGTATCCGCCGGCGGAATCTGCAGGTCGCCCGGCGAAAGCGGGATAAAGCCGGCTTCCCGCGCCAGTGACGCCTTGAGGTCGAGCATTTCACGCGCATTCGGGAGAAAGACTTCCGGGCCGGCGAGATAGATTTTCTTTGTCATCGGGAATTCATGCGATCTGTCAGGAAAGGATGTTGCGAACCTAACCCGGGCTGTTTCGCAAAGGCAAGCCGCAGCGGCACGGAAACGACCCATAAAACGGTATCGTCCAGACGCTCTTTCCTTTATAGCCGGTGCCACAGACAGGAAATTTCCGGAGCAAGACATGGCAGCCACCATCCGTTATCACGAAGGCGATATTTCCGCCGAAGATGCCGCGCGCTACAAGGGCGCCATCGCCATCGACACGGAAACGCTGGGGCTGGTGCCGCGCCGCGACCGTCTCTGCGTCGTGCAGCTTTCCTCCGGCGATGGCACGGCTGACGTTATCCGCATCGCCGCCGGCCAGAGGCAAGCGCCGAACCTCGTCCAGATGCTGGCCGACCCCACCCGCCAGAAGATTTTTCACTATGGCCGTTTCGACATCGCCGTTCTCTTCCACACCTTCGGGGTCACGACCACGCCGGTTTTCTGCACCAAGATCGCCTCACGTCTCTGCCGCACCTATACCGACCGGCATGGGCTGAAGGACAATCTCAAGGAAATGCTGGAAGTCGATATTTCCAAGGCGCAGCAATCCTCCGACTGGGCGGCCGAAACGCTGTCGCCCGCACAGCTCGAATATGCCGCCTCCGACGTGCTCTATCTGCATGCGCTGCGCGACAAGCTGACGGCACGCCTCATCCGCGATGGCCGCATCGAACATGCAGATGCCTGTTTCGCCTTTCTGCCGACGCGTGCGAAGCTTGATCTTCTGGGTTGGGAAGAAACGGATATTTTCGCCCATAGCTGAGCATTTCGGCGCCTGGTTTAAGCACTGATTTACCAGAACTGCCTATTCTCGGCCGCAACTTTGGGCGGCCGGGGACTTTCCAGATGATTACTCCGCTACAGCAGACGGCGGGCATTGCAGTCAGCGATCTGATGCGGTCGATGGTGGAAGCCATCGAGGAACGCCAGCGCGAAGAGCAGGAAAAAGCAAGCGGCACCAAAAAGGACGATGCGGTCAAGACCCAGCCGCAGCCGGACGAAAGCCATCGCGTCGCTAATGAAAAGATAAGTTCCTACCTGTTCGGCATCATGAAGCCGGACGCCGATGCTTTCGCCTCCCTCGTCTCGCGCTTTTCCTCCGCCCTCGGCGTCACGCAGGAAGCAGACGAGTCGAGTTTCTCCTTCGCCCGGCGGCTTCAGGATGCCCTGACCCTCACCGACAATTTCGAAAAGACCGATGCGCAGGGAAAAGCCACCACGATTTCCCTGACCTCCTTCGGCGTTTCGGAAACGCAGGTCACGGACGTGCTGAACAATGGCGTCACCGCCAAGACCGATCCCATGGCCGCCCTCGCCGCCCGTATCGCAAAGGGTGCCGGCCTGACGGGCAAGGAAGAGGATTTTGGCGAGCAGATGTCAAAAGCCATCATGGCGATGCGCGCGACCTTGCCGAAAAATGTCAGCGAACTCGAAGAATCCACCGGCCTCAAACAACTCGGCATCTCCGCCCGGCAGATGATCGCCGCCATCGCCAACCCCTATGGAGATGAGGCGCGCGCCGTGAAGGATGCCCTGAACGATCAGGCGCAGGGTACCCGCTTCATGACGCGGGAAACCCTGAAGATCATCCAGCGCCTCGAAGATGTCGCGGACCCGAAAACCAAGGAAGAGTTGCAGGCCGAACGTGGTGAAGAACGCATCGGCGAAATCAACGATGCCGAAGTGAAGGCCGAGCGCGAAAAAGATATCAAGGCCCTCGATGTGCAGGGCAAGCTTGAAGACGTGCAGGAACTTCAGGACGTCGTGAAGGAGCACATCGATGCCTCCACCGGGGAAAAAACGGACGATGCCGAGGGACAGGGCCCGGTTGATATTTCATCGGAAATCGCCCTGATTTCCGTGCTCGCCTCCGCGCCGGCACAGGAAGCCGCCACGGCTGAAAACGATAGTGAACCCGCGACGACAGACGCGGCCACCAATCCGGCCGATGCGGAGGATGACGCCGAAAAGCTGCTCGATGCGCATGCAATTGTCGAAGGCGACCGCGCCGCCATTCTGCCGATCTCGATCGACGACAATGGCCTTTATGAACTGCTGAAGAAAAAGGCGGCATGATTGCCGCTTACGATCGACCCTTGAGCGAAACATGATGTGAGTTCAAACATGACAGATATTTCCGGCCTCTCCGGCAGCGCCGGCCACGACACCGAACCCAATGCTGCGCAGGCGCTGCTATCCATGCCCGCCCCGCCGCTCGTTCCGGATGATGCCGTCTTCACCGCGCCCGGCGAGGAGGACAATCTCTTCGAGCCGGTAGAGATGCAGCCGGAGCGAAGCCTTCCCAAGGCAAGCTGGCTCGATGCCATGCCGCCGGAGGCTTTTGAGGCGATAACCAGCGATCCCGACCATATTTCCTCGGTCAACTCCGACGATAACGGCCTTTACCGCATGTTTCTCGGCGTTTCTCCCTGATCGGCATCGGCCGGCCGCAATGCGTTGGTTAGCCAAATATTAATATCTGCAAGCCAAGATTGAGTTCGATGATTCTGTATGCGCAGAAAAGAGCTGGCATTCGGACCAGAGGCGCATACGGCGCTCCCGCATGAGCGGGCGAGATGACACCTGTACATCACCGGCGCGGCGATTTTTCAACATTCGAGCCAGATGCGGATCAAAGAGCCAATGGGGATTGGTCCTTTCGCAGCCAGCGGCGGTCACCGATAGGAACGGAGCGCAGCATGTTACCGCCTGTACCGAAAATTGCGGCAAGCGATGCCGCCTATGGAACCACGGTCCCGCTGACACCGCGCACGCAGGTCAAAGAGGCCGTGCCGCCGCAAACGAACAATCCTCTTCCTGAAAATGGCAGCAGCTTTTTCGCCCGCGCGACAATCGCCTCCCTCACCAGCGAATTCCAGCTTTCCCGCAGCACCGCGGTTCTCGCGGAAGCGCTCGGAAAGCTGATGAACCTGCCCCGTCGTGACGGTGAAGCCATAGAGGCCTATGTGTCACGGCTGACGCAGGCCCTGCGCACCCTGCCGGCATCACAGCGGCTGGCACTGGAACAGCAGGTCGGCAAAGCCCTGCAGGGCCTGAGCCTTTCTATGCTCGCCGAAATCCTGAAACAGCCGACCGGGCCGGATGCCGCCCGTCTGGCTTTGCTGATCGAGCTTTCCCGTTCCCGGGGAACGGATCTTGCGGCAAAGGCGGTGGTTTCCTCCTATCAGCAGAACAATTCCGCCAATCCCGCTCCCGCGCAACCGCCGAAACAACAGAACGCCCCGAGCCAGAATGCGGAAGGTCGTCCGTCTCCGGCCGCGACGGCGCAGGCGGCGAATTCCGCGACCGTCAGCCGGCTCCTGCCTCTGCTCACCAGCCCACTCGCCCTTGGCGGTGCAGCGGTGAAAGCCACGGTGGCGGCGCTAACAGCGCAGCTCGATCCCCGGTCCACACTTTCCACTCCGACTGCCGATACACATGATGTGCCGACCGATGCCGCAAAACCGGATGGAAAGACCGAAAACACCGCACGTCCGCTTCCGCCACAAACCGGCAGCGTGGCAAAGGAGGCATCGGCAGAAACCCGCACGGCAAATCCGCCTCGCGCCGAAACCGGCGAGATACGCCCTGCCCTTCCGCATCGGGACATGGTGAAGACGGAGCAGAAAGACGTCCGCACGGGCCTTACCCCGCCATCCGGCACGCTTGCAGACGACGCCGAAACCATGAACACCCTGCTGCTTGCCGCTACGGCCGGCAAACTTCCGGCCAAGGCGACCGGCACTCAGCAGCTCCCACCCGCGCCGCAGGATGTTGCGCAGCAAACGCCCGATGATCAGCCCACCGAAAAGTCGGCCCTTGCAACCGCTGCTGCCCGCCCCGCGGGTGAGGAAGCGGAGACGGCGGCCCCTCGCCCCGATGCCCAGCCGTTGCTCCGCGGCGCACTGGACCCGGAGACGAAAATGGCGATGCTGGAGCAATCGGCCTCGCAATCCTTGATCGCCGCAGCTCTGGCAAAAGACGGCACGCCGCTGCCGCTCGTCGCCTATCCGCCGGCGGATGAGGACCATGAATCGGAAACACCACCGCGCGGCGGCGGACCTTTTTCCGAGGAGGAAGCGGAAGGTGAGGCCGAGCCGGGCGCTGAAAATTCCGACGGTCAGGACGATACGGAAGAACGCATCGCCGCCAATGATGAGGGCGACGGGCAGCAAGGCACGCCCGCAGCGGCTTCCGACGACAGCGCGGAAAATTATTATCTCAAGATGAGCGGCATGCTCTGAATTCCGCGCCGTCAGATGGGAAGGCGAGCCGCGTCAATTGCGCCGACGTCATCTTCGGCTCATTCCTAGGACCTATAACATCTTGATTTTGTAGACGTGTTTAAATCCTGGGACAAACCCAAGGATGACGTCGAGAAAAGCCAGACCCTTGGCGCTGAAGTCAGCAAGGCCAGTCGAGCCAACAAAAAACCCGCCGGAAAATTCCGGCGGGTTCTTCATGTCGAAAGATCGGAGCGATTATTCGCCGCGGTTCTTCAGAGCCGCGCCGAGGATGTCGCCGAGCGAAGCGCCCGAGTCGGACGAACCGAACTGTGCGACGGCTTCCTTCTCTTCAGCGATTTCCAGAGCCTTGATCGAAAGCATGACCTTGCGGTCCTTCTTCGAGAAGTTGACGACGCGGGCGTCGACAACCTGGCCAACCGAGAAGCGCTCAGGGCGCTGCTCGTCGCGGTCACGGGAAAGGTCAGCGCGACGGATGAACGAGGTGAGGTCTTCGTGGTTGACGAGCTTCACTTCGATGCCGCCATCGTTGACGCCGATGACTTCAGCGGAAACAACTGCGTTCTTGCGCAGGTCGCCGGAAGAAGCGGCTTCGCCGACAGCGTCCTTGCCGAGCTGCTTGATGCCGAGCGAGATGCGTTCCTTCTCAACGTCAACGTCGAGAACGACAGCCTTAACGACGTCACCCTTGTTGTACTCTTCGATGACCTGCTCGCCCGGACGGTTCCAGTCGAGATCCGACAGGTGAACCATGCCGTCGACATCGCCTTCGAGGCCGATGAACAGACCGAATTCGGTCTTGTTCTTGACTTCGCCCTCAACTTCAGTGCCGGCCGGATGGCTGTAGGCAAATGCCTGCCACGGGTTTTCCAGCGTCTGCTTGAGGCCGAGCGAGATACGGCGCTTGGACGGATCGACTTCGAGAACGACAACGTCGACTTCCTGGCTCGTGGACAGGATCTTGCCGGGATGTACGTTCTTCTTGGTCCAGGACATTTCGGAAATGTGGATCAGGCCTTCGATGCCCGGCTCCAGCTCCACGAATGCACCGTAGTCGGTGATGTTCGTGACCGTACCGGAGATCTTCTTGCCAACCGGGTACTTGGCGGAGATGCCATCCCACGGATCGGACTCGAGCTGCTTCATGCCGAGCGAGATACGGTGGGTTTCCTGGTTGATGCGGATGATCTGAACCTTGACCTGCTGGCCAATGTTGAGGATTTCCGAAGGATGGTTGACGCGGCGCCATGCCATGTCGGTGACGTGCAGCAGGCCGTCGATGCCGCCGAGGTCAACGAACGCACCGTAATCGGTGATGTTCTTGACGACGCCGTCAACAACCTGGCCTTCTTCGAGGTTCTGAACGATTTCAGAACGCTGCTCGGCACGCGACTCTTCAAGAACCGTGCGGCGCGAAACAACGATGTTGCCACGGCGCTTGTCCATCTTGAGGATTTCGAAGGGCTGCGGGTTGTGCATCAGCGGGGTAACGTCGCGGATCGGACGGATGTCGACCTGCGAACGCGGCAGGAACGCAACAGCGCCGTCCAGATCGACGGTGAAGCCACCCTTGACCTGGTTGAAGATGACGCCTTCGACGCGCTCGCCAGCTTCGAACTTGGCTTCGAGCTTGACCCAGCTTTCTTCGCGGCGAGCCTTCTCGCGCGACAGAACGGCTTCGCCGAGAGCGTTTTCGATGCGCTCGACGTAAACTTCGACTTCGTCGCCGACCTTCAGCGTGCCGTCCTTGGACTTCGCGCCGAATTCCTTGAGCGGAACGCGACCTTCGACCTTGAGGCCGACGTCAACGATGGCGACGTCCTTCTCGATTGCCGTTACGATACCCTTGGCAACATAGCCTTCGGCAAGATCGTTAGCGGCAAAGGATTCTTCGAGAAGCGCTGCGAAATCGTCGCGCGTGGGGGTAGATACTGACATGAAATCTCCTGAATGCATCCGCGCAGGGGCGAATACAAAGCGCCGGTGGGCTAGTGTTGTTGATACCCGAACCCATGCCCGCCTTTTCAAAAGGCTTTCCGGCGCAAGGACATGTCTTCAGGCAATTCCGGACTAAACGCGGACCGAATTCAAGCGGTTCCGCGAGAAACCTGTTTCTTCAGGGCGGCGTCGATGATCGTGCGCGCGGCCTGAAACGCCGCCTCTATACTCATTTCCGACGTATCTAGCAAGTGCGCGTCTTCCGCCGGCTTCAGCGGGCTGTCGGCGCGGCCCATGTCGCGCTCGTCACGTTTTTTCACTTCGGCGAAAATGGCATCATAATCACCATTGCCGCCATTGGCCAGAATTTCATCATAGCGGCGCCGCGCCCGCACGTCGGCAGAGGCCGTGACGTAGAGCTTCACCGGCGCCTGCGGGCAGACCACAGTGCCGATATCGCGGCCATCCAGCACCGTGCCCGGCTCCCTTGCGGCGAAACGCTGCTGCGCCTTCACAAGCGCCCGCCTGACCGGCGTCATCACCGCAATCTTCGACGCCGCCTCGCCAATGTCGTGCCGGGAAAGAACGGAGCGATCGAGCCCCGCAAGATCGACTTCCAGCGCCACCTTCTCAGCCACCGTCTCGTCATCGAGCGGCAGGCCGGCATCCAGAAGCGCCTTGGCGGTCGCCCTGTAGGTCAGGCCGGTATCGAGATGATGAAAACCATAGGTTTCCGCAATCCTGCGCGAAAGGGTTCCCTTGCCCGCCGCAGCCGGCCCGTCTATGGCGATCGTGAAGGTCATGAAACTATCCGCCTGTGCATCCGTCATTCATATAATAGAGTGTGCAAAGCCTCCCCTTTTATATCAGCATTCACAAATAGGGCTTGCGCCAGGGGAGGCGGCACCCGAAGTTTGTCTTTGACACGAAAGAGCGCAACGATTAAGGGGACCGGCTATAAATTTTACCGTCTATGCCGGTTTTACGGCGTACACACCGAAACTCATTCGACAATTTGAGGCTTAGACAGTGGCAAAAGCGGAACTTGGTACCAAGCGCACAGACCCCGATACCGGCAAGAAGTTCTACGATCTGAACCGCGATCCGGTCGTTTCTCCCTACACCGGCAAGTCCTGGCCGCTCTCCTTCTTCGAGGAAAGCACGGCTCAGGCCAAGATGGAGCAGGCTGAAGAAGAGGAAGTGGCGGAAGTCGATACCGAAAACACGGAAGTCGAACTCGTGTCGCTGGAAGATGCCGATGGCGACAACAGCGGCGACGACATCCCGGATCTGGGCGACGACGACGACGTTGAAATCGACGACGACGACGACACCTTCCTCGAAACCGACGACGAAGATGATGACGACGACATGTCCGGCATCATCGGCGTACCGGGCGACGACGAAGAAGCTTGATTTTACTTGATAATTCGGCCCGACGACAAAAAAATGACGCCGGGCCGTTTTTTATGCTTGCACTCGTCGGAAAGCCGCAGTAGTAAGCCGCCACCGAACGGAACAACAACCGCTTCGGTTCCCGGAACCGGAAGAAATGCCGGAACCCTTATGGGGCTATAGCTCAGCTGGGAGAGCGCTTGCATGGCATGCAAGAGGTCAGCGGTTCGATCCCGCTTAGCTCCACCAAACACCTTAAGACAATTTAGTACGTTACCAGGCAGCCCGTTTTGCCGAATTTTGACTTCGGGGCACCTTCGCACGGTCTAATGCGAGTTTTCGCGTAGCTGCGCCCGGAACCCGTGACTCTGTCACCTGCGTATCGACCACTTGCCAGCATGCCAGACACTCAAACCCGATAAACGGCCGCCCCGCCCGTCATGCCTGCGCCGGCAGCGGTCAACAGCAGGTTTTCGCCCTCCACGAAGGGTCTTTCGGCGTGGGCGACCGACAGCGAAAGCGGAATGGTTGCGGCAGAAGAATTGCCGAAGGTCTCCACCGTTCGCACCGTCTTTTGCCGGTCGATGCCGAGATTGCCGCAAACCGCGTCGAACATGCGGGCGTTGGCCTGATGCGGCACGAAACGGGCGATATCGGCCGCTGTCATTTCCGCTTCCTGCAGAACCCGTTGTGAAGTCTGCGTCATCAGCGCCACGGCGCGGGAGAAGACCTCGCGGCCGTCGCGCATCGTCATCAGGGCATTTTCGGCAGGCATATCGGCGGAAAAGGGCTGGCTGCTGCCGCCTGCGGCTATCTGGATGAGATCGTAACCGCTGCCATCCGCCACGAGATCGGCCGATAACAGGCCACGCGGCGCCTCCCGACAGGGGCTGAGCACGACGGCGCCGGCCGCATCGGCGAAGAGGACCGCACTTGCCCTTTCCGCCGGGTTGATGCGGCGGCTCAGAATATTGGCAGCGACGATGAGCACGGCATGGCCATGGGTGCGGACAAAACCATCCGCGAGGGTGAGCGCATAGAGAAAGCCGGAACAGGCCCCGGCAAGATCGATCGCGCCGGATCGCGCCAAACCGAGCCTGTGTGCCAGCAGCGGTGCGGAAGGCGGCAGAAGATGGTCCGGCGTGGAGGTCGCAAGCAGCGTCAATGCGATGTCATCGGCGTTGATTTTTGCATCTTCCAGCGCCATGCGGCCGGCTTTTGCGGCAAGGCCGCTCAGCGTGTCGCCCTCTTCCGCCCAATAACGCGTGCGAATGCCGGTTCGCCGCTCGATCCAGCCGGCTTCCAGCCCGAGGCTGGCCTCGATCTCGGCATTGTCGACACATCGTGACGGAACGGCATGGCCAAAACCGGCCATGCGGGAAGAACGTGTCCGCATCGTCAGAACTTTCGCAATAGTCTCAACATGGCTGCCCTCTATCTCCCGACGGTGCATGATTTCGCCGATGCAACGTCGGTGACGATCCCTGCAACCTCATCGATAACATCAAAGGCGCGGGCCAGATCTCCGCCTGTCGAGCAATAGGGCGGCATCAGGTAAAGCACGTTGCCGAGCGGGCGGATGAGGAAGCCACGCTCGCGGAACAATTGCCGCATGCGGGGCCCTGCCTCGGCAAGATAACCGCCGGTCGGCACCACGAGATCGAGCGCGGCAATGGTGCCTGCCTGCCGGATGCCGGTGAAACGGCCATCATCCGCAAATCGCTCGAGATTGTCGCGCAGCGCCTGTTGCACCTGCCCGACGCGCTGGAGAACCGGTTCATCCCGCCAGACCTGAAGATTGGCGACGGCGGCAGCGCAGGCGATCGGATTGGCCGTATAGGAACTCGAATGGAAAAAGGTCTTGCGGCGGTCGGTCGAAAAATGCGCATCGAAAATCTGTGCACTGCACAGCGTTGCCGCCAGCGGCAGGGAGCCGCCGGTCAGCCCCTTGGAGGTGCAGAGAATATCCGGTGAAACGCCCGCCTGTTCGCATGCGAACAGGGTTCCCGTCCTGCCCCACCCGGTCATCACCTCATCGGCGATGACGAGGCAGCCATGCCGTTCGGCGATCTGCTTCAACCCGGCCAGCACATCCGCGCCGTAAATCTTCATTCCGCCGGCCCCAAGCACCAGCGGTTCGATCAGCAGGGCGGCGACACGGCCGGAACGGCAAAAGGCCTCGAACATGTCCAATGTGCGCTGTTCGCTGCCCGCCTGCGGAAAGGCCAGTCGGTCGACGCCGAAGAGCAGCGGCTCATAGGCGGCATTGAACACGCCGCGCTCGCCGGTCGACATGGTGCCGATCGTATCGCCGTGATAGCCATGCTCCATCACCACGATGCGATCGCGCTTTTCACCGCAATTGTGGAAATAACCAAGCGCCATTTTCAGCGCCACTTCCACCGCCGTCGAGCCGCTATCGGAATAAAACACATGGCTTAGTCCGGCGGGGGCGAGTTCGATCAGCCCCTTTGCCAGCACCTCGGCGGGTTCATGGGAAAATTCGGCGAAGATGACCTGGTCCAGGGTCTCGGTGGCGGCGCGGATGGCCGCCATGATCGCCGGATGCCGGTGCCCATGAGTGATAACCCACCAGGATGAAATGGCATCGAACAGGCGATTGCCATCCTCATCGACCAGAAAAGCCCCTTCCGCCGAGACCACACGTTTCATCGGCGGCTCCAGCCCATGCTGGGTGAAGGGATGCCAGACGGGGAAACGGCTCATGCCGGCACCTCCAGAAAATCAGCGAGATTGAAGTGTTGCGCGAAGGCCTGATGCAGCACTTCGGTGGTGATTTCCGGCAGGCGCGGCAAACGGCCGAGCGGACGCACCGCGCCGATATCGGTTATGACGCGCTCGTTTTCCCGGTTTGCATCGCCGATGAAAACCACGCCCTGCACCGGAATGGCCCGGTGCCGCAGCGCCTCAAGCGACAGCAGCGTGTGGTTGATGGTGCCGAGTGCGGTTCTGGCGCACAGGATGAGCGGAATTTGCCAGCGGGCGAAAATATCGGCGAAGAGCACCGTGTCCGTCAGTGGCACCAGAAGCCCGCCCGCCCCCTCGATCACCAACGCTCCATCGATTTGCGGCGGCTGTAAAAGCGCGGGATCGATCGTGATGGCGTCGAGGCGGGCTGAAAGATGCGGTGAGGCGGGCGTTTTCAAACGATAGGCCTCCGGCAGGATGCGCGAACGCGGCACACCGCCCAGCCGCTCCACCGTCTCGCTGTCGGTCTCTTCCTCCAGTCCGGATTGCACCGGCTTCCAGTAATGCGCCTGTAGGGCATGGGTCAGCGCTGCGGCAAAAACCGTCTTGCCGATGCCGGTATCCGTACCGGAAATCACGAAACGCAGACTCATGCCGCTTCCTCCCGCATCGAAGCGGCGAGCAAGCCGACCATGGCGGCAATCTGGCTTTCATCCACATTGAGCGTGATGGCGATGCGCAGGCGCGCCGTTCCCTCCGGCACCGTCGGCGGTCGGATCGCCCGCACATCGAAACCGCCGTCTCGCAGACGCGCGGCGATCTTGAGCGCGCGGGCATTGTCGCCGATCATCACCGGCAGGATCTGCGAGCCGCCGGGCGTCACGCCGAGCCGCGAGCGCAGTTCTTCGCCGGCAAAATTTACCAGTTCCGCCAGCCGTAGGCGCCGCCAGGGTTCATCGGCAATGACGCGCAGGGCTTCCCGTACCGCCGCCGCCATCAGCGGTGAAGGCGCGGTCGAATAGATGAAACCACGGGCGCGGTTGACGAGGTAATCGGCAAGAACCGCAGGCAGGCTCAAAAGTGCACCGGAGAGGCCGAGCGCCTTGCCGCAGGTGTGAAGCGCCACCACATGGTGCCGGCCTTCCAGTTCTGCGGCGAGGCCACGGCCGCCGGGGCCGAAGACGCCGGTGGCATGTGCTTCATCGACAACCAGAAAACCGCCATGCCGTTCGGCAAGATCGGCGAAGGCCGCGAGCGGCGCGCAATCGCCATCCATGGAATAAAGGCTCTCGACCGCAATCCATGGCCGCCCGCTACCGCCCGCCTGCCGCCAGCGGATTATCTCCCGCTCGAATGCCTCGACCTGATTATGGGGCACGGCCGCCGCCCCGGCCTTGCCGGCCGCAATACCATCATGCACGCTGGCATGGATCAGGGCATCATAAAGGACGAGATCGTCCCGCAATGGCAGGGTGGAAAAAAGCGCGACATTGGCGGCAAAACCGCTGCCGAAATAGATCGCCTTTTCGGCCCCGAAAAACGCCGCCGCTTCCGCTTCCAGCGCCTCATGTTCGGGGTGGTTGCCGCGCAGCAGCCGTGAGCCGCCGGCACCAACCGGCACACCTCTTTCGATGGCGTGGGTGATTGCCGCCTTCAGGCGGGGCGTTTCGGCAAGCCCGAGATAGTCGTTGGAGGTGAAATCGACCCCCTCCCGCGACGCAAGCGCGCGCAGACGCGATTTGCGGCTGAGGCCCGCGAGCTTCGTCTGATAGGCAGAGAGCGCCGAGATCTTCACCGGCACCCTCCCGCCTCCACGGGCTGCAACTCCATCGGCTTCAGGCCCAGCCGCCGGAAGAGCGCCGTATCGTGGTCCTCCCCCGGATTATCCGCCGTCAGCAGCGTTTCGCCGATGAAGATGGAGTTCGCGCCAGCCAGGAAACAGAGCGCCTGCGTTTCATCGCTCATCTCCGTGCGCCCGGCCGAAAGCCGCACATGCGAACGCGGCATCAGGATACGCGCGAGCGCAATGGTACGCACAAAATCGATCGGATCGATGGGATCGGCATTGGCAAGCTTCGAACCGGGGATCGGGATCAGCATGTTGATCGGCACGCTTTCAGGCGGAACCGGCAGGTTGGCGAGTGTTACCAGCATCGAAATCCGGTCTTCGACCGTCTCTCCCATGCCGAGAATGCCACCGGCGCAGACCTTGATGCCGGCATCGCGGACATTGGCGAGCGTTTCCAGCCGGTCCTCGAAGGTGCGGGTGGTGATGATCTCGGAATAAAACCGCTCCGACGTATCGACGTTGTGATTGTAATAATCGAGCCCGGCATCGGCCAGCTGTTCGGATTGTTCCGGCGTCAGCATGCCGAGTGTCATGCAGGTCTCCATGCCGAGCGCCTTCACGCCTTCCACCATGGCGACCACCGCCTCCATGTCGCGTTCCTTGGGATTACGCCAGGCCGCACCCATGCAATAACGCGTCGCCCCGCCCTCCTTCGCCTTGCGCGCCTCAGCCAGCACCCGCTCCACCTCCATGAGCTTGGAAGCCTTCAGACCGGTCGGATTGCGGGCAGACTGGCTGCAATAGCTGCAATCTTCGGGGCAGCCACCGGTCTTGATGGACAAGAGCCGGCTCATCTGGATCGCATTCGCATCGAAATGACAGCGATGCACCTGCTGCGCACGGAACAGCAGATCGTTAAATGACAAATTATAGATAATTTTCGCTTCTTCGAACGAAGAATTGGCTTCAACCACCGGAATCGAGGCCGGGTTTTCTTCGATTTGCACCGCGACACGGTCCATGAGCTAGCCTCTTTCCCAAAATAAATAGATAGAAGTCCTTTTTATCTATTTTTTTCCAGCGGCATTTTGCAAGCACTTTTTTCAAGACGATTTTCCGGCACCGGCGACGGATGGCACCGGGTGGAAGCGGACAGGCCGGGTTTCGGCGCAGAAATTGATTGAATACGCACATGCTCATGGAAAAGATCGGACCCGCCCATGGTGCGAAAAGGCCGCAATTGCTAAGGGTGGGACATGATTACACTTCGTGCCTCCACCAGCCGCGACGCGACCCGCATCCTCGACATATGGAGCAGGGCCGTGGACGCCACCCATGATTTCCTTCTTCCGGCGGATCGCGCCGCGATCGGTGAGGAGGTCAAAGCTTTCCTGCCGCAGGCACCGCTGACGCTCGCTGTCGATGTTGAAGACCACGCGCTCGGCTTCATGTTTGTCCATGAAGGGCATATGGAGGCGCTTTTCATCGATCCGGACCATCACGGCAAAGGCATCGGCAAGGCTCTCGTGCAAAGCGCGCTTACGCTGCACCCCGCGCTGACCACCGATGTCAACGAACAAAACGGCGAAGCGCTGGGCTTTTATCGCCGGCTGGGCTTCGAGCCGACGGGACGCTCCGACCTCGACGGACAGGGACGACCCTATCCGCTCATCCATCTTCGATTTCGCGCAACGGAACAATAGACCGCCGGGATCATCGGGGAGGGTCCAGTCACGAACACCATCATTCGTTTCGCAACCGATGATTTTCTGCCCGAGCACCGCTTCGACCAATGGCGCGAGGTGCGTGGCAAAAGCCTGTTCGGCGTGACGATCGAGCTTGCGCGGGACCGCCGCCACGCCTTCAAGGGTTCGTTTCAGGCACGCACCGTTGCTGGCGCGGTGGTGAGCGAGATGCGCGCCTCCTCTTACCGGGTGAACCGCACGGAAGCCGATATTGCCCGCATTGCCGGCGACAGCCTCTGCATCGGCCTTCAGGTGAAGGGGTCCGGGTTGCTGGATGCCGGCCGGGACCGGCTTCACAACGTCCGCGGCGGCGATATCACCATCAACTATTCCGACCTGCCCTATGACGCGATACCGGGCGACGAGGCGGATTTTCACTACAAGATGCTGAAGATTCCCGTGGACTACGAGGTCATGCTCGGCCAGCCGGCCGATGACCTGTTTGCGACGCGATATGCGGAAAATACTGCCATTTCCCGGCCTTTCCGGGCACTTTTCGATGCACTCAATGCAGACCGTGGCAGGCTCATCGACCCCGCCCGCGACGTGGCCCATATCGCACGGCTCGCCATGGCGGTGCGGGGCCGGCTTTCACCTGCCATGCCGGAGGTACGCGCCGCGCTGAGGACCGGGCTCTGTTATGCGGCCCAGGAGATCATGATGCGGAAAAAATCCTGGCAGCACCTGACACCGGCTGCGGTGGCGAAGGAACTCGGCATTTCGCTGCGGCAATTGCACGTCGTCTTCGAAGGCGCGGAACTGTCGTTTTCCCGCACGCTCTCCGCCATGCGGATCGAGGAAGCGAGGCGCTTGCTGCTGGCATTGCCCGCTTTGCCCGTCACACAGACCGCCTATGGCTGCGGCTTCGACAGCCTGGCGACCTTCTACCGGGTGTTCGCCAGCACCTATGGCATGACGCCGGGCGAAGCCCGCGTCGCGGATATGCCGCCAGCTTAAAATTTCGTCTCTGCGCGCAATGAGAAGACGCGCCATTTCAGCTTCTGTTAGGCCGGAGGAATATTCCAGAGGAGCCCGGCCCATGACCAATTTTTTCGACTTTGCGATTTCCGGCCTGCCAGCCGCTACCGCCGATGCCCGCCGGCCATCGCCCTGCGAAATAGAGGCGCTGCTCCAAAACCACGCCTTCGCGGCCGCGCTGCGTCTTCTGGCGGGAGGTTTCATTACTCTCTACGGGGGCGCGCCCGACATGACTGCGCTTTTTGCGACGCGACAGAGCCGGCTTTTATGCCACGCACTTCTGGCGCTCTATTTTGAAAAATGCGACGCCTGTGAGACCGCAGGCGGCGAAGCCGCGCTGACGCGGAAAGATTTCGCCCATATGGCGCTTCGATACGGCCTTGCCAGCCATGATGTCGCTTATGCCTTCTTCAGGGAGGCACTGAAATGCGGGCTGACGAGACCGGCAGACCAATCCGACGACGGGCGGATCAACGCGGCGATACCTTCGCAGCCGGCCATGGCGATGCTCACCCAATGGTACGACGTTCATTTTCAGGCGCTGGACCTGCTCGACGAGGGGTTCAGGGCCTCGCGGTTCATCAAGCGGTCAGACGTCATGCTTCCACGCATCCATCCCCGCGTGTCGCAGGCGTTCCTGTCCCATCCGGAGATGCGCTGCCCCGGTCCGCTTTCCATCATCTTCAACTGGTTCGATGCGGGCGGGCTGCTGATGGACCGCCTGATCGCCGGGATCGACTGGGAAAGGCCGCCTGAACAGGGCAGACGCCTGACCGACGTACAGACGGTCACACAATTGGCGACCTCACTTTCTGTGTCGCGTATCCATATCGGCCGCAAGCTCGCGGCAGCCGAGCTGATCGGCGGCATCGGCTGGAGCGGACGACACGGCCGCTCCGCGCTCTGGATCTCGCAGGGTTTTTACGAGGAATATGCCCGCACGCAGGCACGCAAGCTTCTCATTCTCGATGACACCTTGATTGGGTTTTTATGAGGGGATTGGTATGAGGCGGAAGCGATATTCAGCCTCATAACAAGGTTTTCATCAATGGTTATGAAGTATATCCATTGACAAATCACGGGACTCCGGCTTTTCTAAAGCACATGCGTGAAACGTTGCGAGCATCGAAATTGCTGGCCCTTCTGTTCAGACTGGTGATGATCCTATCACTGGCGGGCTACAGCGTTTCCACCGTCAATGCCGCAATGCATGGTCCCGAAACCGGGGGAATGCGGCACGATCAATCCGTCATGATGGATCACAGCAAGATGATGGATCATGGCGGTTCGGCCATGACGTCCGACATTCATGACAACCACGATATGGCCGACAATGACAGCGGCGCCAAAAAGCCCGCGAAGCCGCAATGTTGCGGCGATTTCTGTCTCGGCATGGCGATTCTGATCGGCCACGACACCATTGGCACGCCCGTGGTTAGCAGCATCCGTACCTTCCCCGATGACAGCAAGGCGCTGGGCCAGAGCCCGCTGCTGCACCGTCCGCCTAATATCTGAACAGGCAGAGCCCACCTTTGGGCAATGACCGTGCGTGAGCGGCTTTAGCGCCGCTGCGCCGTTGTATCTCCTGTTCGGAAAACACCCATGAACCCAATCCATATTGTGGTTGCGGCGCCCCTGCTTCTGGGCGGCTGCACAGCCACATCCATGATGAATGACGCCGCCTCCTATGACGATGCGGCAAACCCGGCGCTTGGCGCCGCACCCATTCGTTACCAGACCCCGGTCTCGGGCTACACCGCCCGCATGCCGGTCGATCCGAAACCCTGGCGTGACCAGAACAATGCGCAGGCTCCGAAAGGAGACGCATCATGACACGCCGGGCATTCAAACTCGGAGCGAAACTTGCAGCGGTCCTATCCCTGCCGGTTTTTCTCAGCGGCTGTGTCACGGCCGCGCAATATGCCTCCCGCGACGCCGGTTTCAGCAATGTCTCGGCGAAGACGTCCGAGGCGACCGGAAAGCAGACAGTCTGGGTGCAGAACCGGGCCGAAGCGCAGGCAACACAGGCCCGCGTCAAGTCGCTGATGGCGGCCAGCAAGACCCTTGATGTCGAGACGGCGGTGCAGGTGGCGCTTTTGAACAACAAGGGCCTGCAGGCGGCCTATGCCGATCTTGGTGAATCCGCCGCAACCGCATGGCAATCGACCATGCTGGTCAACCCCACGGTCGGCATCGGGCTGACGGGGATCGGCACGCCGGGTCTCAGGGCCTACAAGGCGATAGAAGGTGTCATCGCCACCAATATTCTGGCGCTCGCCACCCTCAAAAAGAACGTCGAAATTGCCGATACCGGTTTCCGCAAGGCGCAGCTTGGTGCTGCGCTGAACACGCTGCAGCTGGCGGCGGATACCCGCCGCGCATGGATCAATGCTGTTGCCGCCGTCGAGAATGTCGGCCAGCTGGCACAGGCGCAGACCGCGGCGGATGCCGCCTCGGAACTCGCCAAAAAGCTTGGCGAGTTGGGCTCACTCAACAAGGAAGGCCAGGCGCGCGAGCAGGTCTTTTATGCCGAGCTGACCGGCCAGATCGCCAAGGCGCGGCTGGAGGCCCGCCTTGCCAAGGAGGAACTGACGCGGCTGATGGGACTGTGGGGAGCGGATATAGAATACAGCATCCCCAATCGCCTGCCGCCGCTTCCCAAGGCGCTGGCCAAACGAGACATGATCGAGGCCGAAGCCCTGCAACGCCGCGTCGACCTGCAGATGGCCAAGCTCGATCTGGAGGCGACCGCACGGTCATTCAAGCTCACCGAAGCCACCCGATACGTCACCGATCTCGGCCTCCGCTCCGGTTTCGAGACCGAGCGCGAAAGGGATGAGGACGGCATCGAGAAACAGACGACCGGCCGCGCGGAACTGGAATTCGTCATCCCGATCTTCGATTCCGGTCAGGCGCGCATGCGGGAATCCGAACTCGCATACATGCGCGCGGCAAACCTCCTGGCAGAAAAGGCCGTCAATGTCCGCTCGGAGGCCCGCTCGGCCTATCAGGCCTATCGCTCGAACTACGACATCGCCCGGCATTACCGCAACAGCGTGGTGCCGCTGCGCACGAAGATCGAGGAGGAGTCGCTGCTCACCTATAACGGCATGCTCACCAACACTTTCGAGCTGCTGGCCGACAGCCGGGAAAAGGTCAATTCGAACCTGCTCGCCATCGATGCCAAACGCGACTTCTGGCTCGCAGAAGCCGGTCTCGCCCCCGCCATTTATGGCGGCGGGGCGGGCGCGGCTGGCGGAGAGACCGAGGTTGCCGCCGCTTCCGGCGGCGGTGGCGGACATTGAGAAAGGAAAAGACCATGTTCAATAGAAGACAACTTCTGGGCGTCAGCGCCGCGATGGTCTCCTCGGCGGCCTGGGCGGAAACCTCCAACAGCAGCCTGCCCGAAGCGGCATTGATGGAAACGGCGGCAACACAGGCGCCGGTGAAACCCACCACCGGGCCCGATTACAATCCCGTTGTCACCCTCAACGGCTGGACCCTGCCCTTCCGGATGAACAATGGCGTCAAGGAATTCCACCTTGTCGCCGAGCCGGTGGAGCGCGAAATGGCGGAAGGCATGACCGCCCGCCTGTGGGGTTACAATGGCCAGTCACCCGGCCCGACCATCGAGGCCGTCGAAGGCGACCGGGTGCGCATTTTCGTGACCAACAAGCTGCCGGAACATACGACGATCCACTGGCACGGCATGATCCTGCCATCCGGCATGGATGGCGTCGGTGGCCTGTCGCAGCCGCATATCCCGGTCGGCAAGACCTTCGTCTACGAGTTCGACCTCGTGAAGTCGGGCACCTTCATGTACCACCCGCATTCCGACGAGATGGTGCAGATGGCAATGGGCATGATGGGCTTTTTTGTCATCCATCCGAAGGATCCGGCGTTCATGCCGGTGGACCGCGATTTCGTGTTCCTGCTCAACGCCTTCGACATCAATCCCGGCGCCTCCGTTCCCAAAATCATGACGATGACGGATTTTAATCTGTGGGCGTGGAACAGCCGGGTGTTTCCGGGCATCGACCCGCTGGTCGTCTCCAAGGACGACCGGGTGCGTGTCCGGGTCGGCAACCTGACCATGACCAACCACCCGATCCATATGCACGGTTACGATTTCGAGGTGACCTGCACGGACGGCGGCTGGGTGCGACCCGAGGCACGCTGGCCGGAGGTCAGTATCGATATCCCCGTCGGCGCCATGCGGGCCTATGAGTTCGACGCCAAATATGTCGGCGACTGGGCGATCCATTGCCACAAGTCGCACCATACGATGAACGCCATGGGACATGACGTCCCCACCTTCATCGGCGTCGACAAGAAGACAGTCACCGAAAAGATCCGCAAGGTCCGGCCGGACTATATGCCGATGGGCACCGCCGGCATGGCCGACATGGGCGCGATGGAAATGGAAATCCCTGAGAACACCGTTCCCATGATGACGGGATGGGGTCCGCACGGCCCCATTGAAATGGGCGGCATGTTCTCCGTGGTGAAGGTTCGCGAAGGCATCTCCGCGGGCGATTACTCAGATCCCGGCTGGTACGAAAACCCGCCCGGCACCCAGGCCTGGGAATGGACCGGCGAACTGCCGGATACGCAGAAAAACACCGACCCCAAAACGCAGATCAGGCCGCAACTGATGAAACACGGCTGAATACGACCCAACGCCACCAGAACCCCAACTCCATTAAAACCAAGGAACATGACATGACCAGACTGAAACTTGCACTGCTCGCTGCCGCCCTCGCCACGCCAGCTTTTGCATCGGGCACCCACGGCGGCGGCCATGAGGCCATGGCGATCGGCGAACCCGGCGACAAGGCCAAGGTGACCCAGACCATTCAGGTGACGATGAAGGAAACCCCGGACGGCAAGATGCTGTTCACCCCCGCCAAATTCGAATTCAAGAAGGGCAAGACCGTGCGTTTTGCCGTGAAGAATGCCGGCGAACTGGACCATGAGTTCATTCTCGACGAACAGAAAGCCAATCTGGAGCACAAGGCCGCGATGGAGAAGGCTCCGGAGATGGAGCACGACAATCCGAACGCCATCAGCCTCGCGCCCGGCGAAAGCGGGGAAATCATCTGGAAGTTCACCAATGACGGCATGTTCGAATTCGCCTGCCTGAAACCCGGGCACTACGAAGCCGGCATGCGCGGCGATCTCAAAGTTTCGGCAAAGTAATCCAGCAACAAAGGACTCTGATCATGAAAACCATCGTTAACATCACACTCGCAGCCGCACTTCTGCTCACCGCGCCCTTCGGCGCCTTCGCCCAGGAATTCACCAAGGGCACGGTCAAGAAGGTGGATGCTGCCGCCAAGAAGGTCACCATTACCCATGAAGAGCTGAAAAACCTCGACATGCCGGGCATGACCATGGTGTTCCGCATCAAGGACGATGCCCTCCTCGCCAAGCTCAAGGAAGGCGCGAATATCGAATTCGTCGCCGAACGCGCCGATGGCAAGCTGATAGTCGCGCAGGTGAAATAAGGCGCCGACAGTAGCGCCCGTTCACGACGGGCGGGCGTGGCGCGTTCGAAAGAAGCTGCAAGGGCAGCGGTCTTCCGCTGCCCTTGTCGTCTTACGGTCTTCCTTCTGCGGCCTGCCGCGTCCGGCTGATCCTGCGGGAGAAGGCGGCATCGATCGCTTGCCGATACCTCGTAAAGGGCGAGTGGAGCAGCAGAAACACCACAAACATCAAGGGCCATGCAATCAGGACATCGGAAAGGAAATGGGCCCCCATTGCGACCCTGTTCAGCGAGACAATCACCACGAACGGCACCAATATCGCGGTGCCGATCAGGCGAAGCTTCTCCGGCAGGAAGATGATCACGGCCAGAACAGCGACTGCGGAAGCGCTTTCACCGGAAGGAAAGGAGCAATTGCGGAGGCAACCGCCATCGAGGGAAAGAACCGGCGTAAAAAACATATCTCCCCCGAACTCGCCGAGATGGCGCGGTCTTGCCCTGCCGAACAGCTTTTTCAAAACATGAACGGCGACACCCGGCCCCAGAGCAAAAAAGGCGATGACAAGCAGCAGCTTGTGAGGGGGGAAAACCCGCAGCAGGCCTCGCGAAAACAGCGTGGCGACAAGCAGACACACAAGCCCGGGCAATAAAACAGCCGGAAGCATGCGGTTCAGATCGCGGACGGAAAGCAGGAACTCATCCTCGCTGAGGCGGAAGCCGTTCGTGAAGAACTGCCGGCTAACAGCCAGGTCGATATCGGACCTGACCGTGAAGAACACCATCAGCGCCAGCACGACCAAAAGAGCCAGCAGCAAGTAGCTGCCCAGGGCACGCGCAAAAGCCTGGTGGGCGACACGGATGGCGCTTGCGCGAAATTTTGAATTTCGCTTTTTCTCGTGGGTTCTGCTGGCGAGAGACTGGTGCATGGCCAGTTTTCTTCCGCAGAAATGTCAAGGCTTTGCGGAGAAAGATACAAGACTGCACGGAAAGCGGTGTCGGCAGTCTTCATTCCCGGCCACGGGCTCTTGCCCGATGTTTCGCATACGCTTAGCGTCCGGCTCGTAACACGGCTTGTACAGGTAGTTTGCGGGTTCAGCATGGACAAAGGGCTTATTCTGATCGTCGAAGACGACCCCGATATTATTCAGATTCTGGACGCCTATCTCATTCGCGAGGGATACAGAACCGTCAGAGCCAGCGACGGAGAAACGGCGCTGACCCATTTCTCCATGTTGAGGCCGGATCTGGTTCTCCTCGACATTCGTTTGCCGAAGTTCGATGGCATCGAGGTGTTGAACCGCATCCGGCGGGAACGGGATACGCCTGTCATCATGGTCACCTCCCTCGCGGAGGATATGGACAAGCTGACCGGCCTGCGCCTCGGTGCTGACGACTACATCGTCAAACCTTTCAACCCCCACGAATTGATCGCGCGGGTGAATGCCGTGCTGAAACGCACACGCCAGCCGGCCGGTGGAGGGGTCCTGCGCTTCGGCGCCATCGAAGTGGACACCGAAGCTTATGTCGCGGCTGTTTGCAGCGATGCAGGGCGAACCGTTCTGCCCCTCACGCTGAGCGAGTTCAGGATACTCGCCCATATGGCGCGCCGCCCCACCCATGCCTTTCAGCGCGCCGATATTCTGGACGCCTGCCTGCCGGAAAGCGATGCGCTGGCGCGCACCATCGACACGCACATCGCCAACCTGCGCAAGAAACTGGCGGATCACGGCGCCTGCGGCTATCTGGTCTCCGTGCGCAGCGTCGGTTACCGACTGGCCGGGGAGCAAAAATCATGAAACCCTGGCGGCTCAGCCTGAGCACCATGACGGCGATCACAATCACGACGATGCTGATCTTTGCGGTCGCGATGGTCTATCATGGCGTCTCCTGGTATTCGGATAACATGGAGGAGCGTATCGTTGCGACGTTGTCGCCCGATGCCGCCAAGGCTTTTTCGGATATCGACCGGGGCGTGATGCCAGACCAGCAGCAGCTGCGGGCTCTTGTCGAGGTTTTGCCCAGGATAGAGGACGAGGCTGACGACGAGCTTCTCGCCTCGGTCTTCGGATTCGGCCTGCTCGGTGTCCTGCTGTGCAGCCTGCTCGGCTATTTCATCTCCCGGCGCATTGCCGCGCCGCTTGAGAAGCTTACCGTCGCCACGCGGCGCATGGCATCCGGCGATTTCAGCAGCGGCGAGACCGTCAGGGCGAACCACATCGTCGAAATCGCTTTTCTGGTCGACAGTTTCGACACGCTGACGCGGGAACTCCAGATGATGGAGCGCCGGTTGAAGTTCAACACCATGGCCGTGGCGCATGAACTGCGCACCCCGCTTACCATCCTGCAGGGCCGTCTGCACGGTATCGTGGATGATCTCTTTCCTCTCGACAAGGAAGCCATTCGTCACCTCATCGTCCATGTGGAAGGGCTGACGCGCCTTGTCGACGATCTGCGGACGCTCTCCCTTGCGGAAACCAACAGCCTCGTCCAGGAAACGCAGCCGCTCGATCTTGCCACCGAATGCGCGGCGGCGGTGGAAGCGGCACGGCCACTGATGGAAGAAGCTGGCCTCACTCTCGATATGTCGCTCGCAACCGCTTCCGTTTACGGTGACCGCCAGCGTCTTCGACAGCTGCTACTGATCCTGATGGACAATGTGCGCCGTTATGCGGCCAGCGGTAAGAGCCTGCGCTGCTCAACCGGACTTCGCGACGGGCGCCCCTTCGTGGCGATCGAGGATAATGGCCCGGGTTTCCCCCCCGGCGTCGAGGCGCACGGCATCGAACTCTTCTGGCGGACAGAACCGTCACGCGCACGCAAGACCGGCGGCACCGGCCTTGGCCTGTCGATTGCAAGAGCGATCGCGCAGGCGCATGACAGCGATCTGCAGATAAAGGCAGGAGAGACCGGTGGAACCGTCGTGACGGTTCTGTTCAAGGCAGCCACCTGAAAACTCCGAGGGGACAATCGTCTCCTCCCTTCCAGTTCGCTTGCCCGCGCCGCCACATCTTCACATGAAACCGGCTGTTTCTCGACAAAGTCTTCACAAACCCGGCGCATGCCTCGGCCGAATGCCGATCTTCGCCGGAAGCCCACCCCATGTCACGCACTCAAGATGCTGCCGCTCTGGCAGAGAAGTTCCCGGTCCCCGATGATGTGGCCGAGACCGCTTCAGATACAGCCCGCTTTTTATTGTTCTGGAGAATCATAACCTTCGTACAGCGCGCCCGTTGGAAGCGGGCGGTGCTTTTCTGGATGCGTTTTGCGGCCAACCCTTTCGTTACCTTTCGATGGTGGTGGTTTCTGGCAGCGTTTTCGGCAAGGCAAAAATTGCCGCCGCCGCATGATGAGCTTCTGCAAAAACCCCTGTCGAAATTCCTTCTCAACAAAGTCTCGCAGAAAAGGCGGCTGGCTTTTCTCATCGACAATTTCGCAATTGCGGACCGGCATTTTTCCCGGAACGTCATGGCCGGTCTCTGGGCGGGAAAAACCGTGGAATTGGGCGCCATTCGCGGCCGAAACGATGAATATCGATGCATTTTGACCCTGGCCGACCGTTGCGGCGGCCGGCACGAGGGTGCTTTCGCCGTCAGACTTCTGCGCGACCATGATGATGCCGTTCTGTGGACGGCGACGTTTACTTTTCTGCAACAGTGCGAAAGCGCGCGCCACACGATCGTTGTTGGAGGCATGCAGGGGCCGAGGGCCGCAAAGGAGCAGATGGTGTCGGTCACGCGCGACCTTGCGGGACTTCGCCCCAAGGAAGCGACATTGATGGTTCTGCAGGGCCTCATCTCGGTGAATGCGTGTCATTATCTCGCCATTGGCCATTCCAGGCACCCCATCCGCTATCGCCGCACGCGACGGCAGAAAATGATGGTTTCAGACATCGATGCCTTCTGGCGGGAACGCTCTGCCGAACCGGAGGAAACATTCGGTTTTAAGGTTCCCGTCTCCAGCCTTGAGGGCACGGACAAACGAAGCCGGATGAAACTTTGCTTTTACAAGCTCGGCCGTGGGCTTGCCGGGAGCAAACCAGACAAAAGCGAATAGGTTGGGGCGAGACAACTCGCCCCTTCCTTTTCGGGTCCTGCTTTAGTCCCGGGCCGGTTGCCGCGCCGGTCCGAAGATCACGAAGCTGAGCCCGGCAAGCAGCCAGACACCGATGCCCGCATAAAGCATGACCAGACCAAAACCATCCGCAAGCGCCTGATGGACGAGCGTTTCCGAAACGCCCAGCGCCGATGTGCCGGCGGTTCCCGCCGCAATCTTTTCCGCAAGCGATTGCAGGGCAGTCATATCCGTGCCGGCGGGCAGGTTCGCCCGCAACGAAGCCCGGACGCCCTCCACCAGAATGAAGCCCATGATGGGAATGTTGATGGCAAGCGAGATCATGCGGGCGCTCATGTCGATGCCGGATGCCATGCCGGAACGGGCGGGGGAAACCGCGCCGGTGGTGGTGTTGGTGACCGGCGTATTGGTCAAGCCGAGCCCGATGCCGGCAAGGATGCAGCCGGGCAGCATGGTGAGCCAGCTCACATTTTCGATGCCGCTTCCGATTTTCATCAGCATGAAACCCAGACCGATGGTGAACAGTCCGGCCGGAATGACGAGGCACGGCTGATAACGCAACGACAGGCGCTCTGCGAGCGGCGGCACCACCAGCGCCGGCAGAGTATAGGCAAGCAGGCCGAGGCCGGCGGTGACGCTGTCATAACCGAGACCGGCCTGAAACCAGATCGGCAGATAGATCATGAACGGCCAGAAGCTGATATTCATTGCCGCCGAACCGACGATCGCCCCGGAAAAAGGCCGGATGCGGAATACGGAGAAATCGAACATCGGCCTCCGCGTGCGCTTTTCAGCGACCACGAAAGCAATGAAGCTCGCAACCGAGACCCCGAGGATAAGAAGCGACGTGGGGCTCGCAAAACCGAGCTCGGGCCCCTGCGTGATGAAAAAAGCGAGGCAAAAAACGGCAGCCGAAAGCGTGGCCATGCCGGCAAGATCAAGACGCGCCACCTCCGGATCGCGCGATTCCCTTACACCGCCGGCGGCGAGCAGCCAGGTCACGATGCCGAGCACGACATGAACGAGGAACACCCATTCCCAGCTCCACAGCGCGACGATGGCGCCGCCGATGATCGGGCCGAAACCCAGCCCCACGCCGGAGACGATGCCCCACCAGCCGAACGCCATGCCACGCTCCCGGGCCGTGCGGAACTGGTGCGACAGGATGGCGATCTGGCACACCAGCATCGCCCCGCCGCTCAAGCCCTGAAAGAAGCGGGCCCCGATCAGCACGGAAACATTCTGCGTCATCCCGCAGGCGAGGGAAGAAAGTGCAAAAGCAGCGATGCTGGCAATAAAGACACGTTTGCGGCCGAAGCGGTCGGCCAGCGCCCCCGTCGCCATCAGCACCATGGTCACACCGATCGTATAGGCATTCATGATCCACTGAAGCTGGCGGAAATCCGCCTGCAGCACCTCCTCGAGTGTGGGCAGGATTGCCGGAACACTGGAAATTTCCAGTCCGAACATCAGGGCGGAGAGACAAACGGCAGCGAGCGCCATGGCGCTTCTGCTGGCCGCTTGTTCGGTAACAGCAAGGGTCATTCTTCAGCCTTTCGTGGGTGGAGGCGCACAGGCGCCATCCGCTCAATAAACCGAAGGCAAACTAGCCAAGGCTTGACCATAACGGAATTGGATGATTGATTATTTCAGAGACAACAAATTGGGATGGCCGAGATGAGCACGCTGGATGTGGAAGCCGTCGAGGCCTTCGTCACCATCGCCGATCTGCAGAGCTTCACCCGCGCCGCCGAAACGCTGGGCACCACCCAGGGCGCCATCAGCGTCAAGCTCAAACGGCTGGAAGACAGGCTTGGCCAGCGGCTGCTCGAAAGAACACCGCGTTCGGTGCGTCTGTCCGCCCAGGGGGCGGTATTTCTCGCACCCGCCCGCGAATTTCTCGCGGCACATGATCGGGCACTGGCAGGCCTTTCCTCGCCGCGCCGCCGTTTCGGCCTCGGCATTGCCGCGCATGTGGCGGGGCCAGAGGTGCCGACGCTTCTGGCGCGGCTCAACGATCACGACCCCGGCCTTACGATTGAAGTGCGGATGGACCATTCCCGCGCACTGCTTGATGCCTTTGACCGTGGTGAAATCGATGCGGCCATCATCCGGCGCGAGGATGACCGGCGTGACGGCGAGGTGCTTGGATCGGAGCATTTCGGTTGGTACGCAACCCCGCAATTCGAACATCGTCAGGGCGAACCGCTCAGGCTGGCGGCACTTTCACCCGCCTGTGGCGTGCGCAACATCGCCACCCATGCCCTGGACGCGGCGGCGATTGCCTGGACGGAAGTGTTTCTCGGCGGCACATCGTCGATGGTGACCGCAGCCGTCTCGGCCGGGCTTGCGATTTCCGTCTTTTCCTGCCGCCTTGCACCACCCGGGACAGTCGAGGTCAGCCAGCGTTTCGGCCTGCCGCCTCTGCCCTCCAGCGAAATCATCATGTTTTCGACGCTGACCGACAGCAGGTCCCGCGAAGCGTTGCGCACACTTGCCGCCGCCTTTCGCGAGCACAGGCCGGGAACAATTCCGCCTGATATAGGCTAAGCGGCGAGCGCGAATTCTTCCGGCTTGAGCTTTCCGCTCCTCAGAAGATGTTGCAGGGTATAAGAAACTGAAAGCGCATCATCGAGCGCATCGTGGCCCTGCAAAGGCGGATGCTCAACGCCGTAATAGTCGGCGAGACGGTTGCTGGACGTCTTGGCCAGATCCTCGACCGGCATTCCCGCCGTAAGCAGGAGCCTGACCGCATTGTCGAAGCGATGAGCAGGCATGGGCGGCTGGATACCCGCGACATAAGTGCTGATCGCCATCATGTTCAACTCGTCCTTGCCCCATGACCAGCATTGGGCACCCTCAGAGAAGCTGTCGAAGCTTGAGAGGGCATCCTGCAAGGGAACGCCTTGCGCCTCAATGATCTCCTCGGTGATACCCGTCAATCTGGTGAAGAACGGATCGATCGCATATCGCCTGCCATAACGGTCGACCGGGGAGATAAACACCCTATAGGTCTCCAGAAGTGGAAAATCGCCTTCCAGCCCGAGCTTGACGGCACCGATCTGCGCGATGACAGGATCAGGATCATGGGCCGCACACCAGAATCTGCGTTGCGAACCCTCCAGGCAGAGAAACTCACAGTCGAATATGATTGCCTTTTTCATCGATGTCCCTCCTGCCCACAAGGTAACAACAGGTCAGCCGGAACAGGAAGTGGCGACCCCGCGTCAAATTCTATGGCAGTCTTATACCATCGAGTGCGGCGGGCTCCGTTTCAATTGCAAATTAACGCGCTCTGCTTGTCGACAATTCCCGGCGGAAAACTTAGCATCGGATGAAAATGGCACGGCCGATGCCTCTGTCGGTCCATTCGCCGTGGTGGAGTATTCATGTCCCTTCCCCAGAAAATCGGTTTTATCGGAACGGGCGCCATCACCGACGCGATGGTGCGCGGCCTGCTTGCCAAGCCCGCCGCCGTACCACATGTCATGGTGTCCCAGCGCAGTGCCGATATCTCGGCCAGACTTGCCGCCGATTTTCCGCAGGTGATCATCTCCGGTGACAATCAGATGATCGTTGATGGCTGCGATCCCGTCGTGCTGGCAATCCGTCCGCAGATCGCCGAAGAGGTCATCCGGCCTTTACGGTTCCGGGACGGGCAGAAGGTCATCAGCGTCGTGGCTGCAACCAGCCGCGACACACTTCTGGACTGGATCGGCGCGGATGTGCGTCTCAGCCAGGCGATCCCGTTGCCCTTCGTTGCCCGGCGCAAGGGCGTCACCGCCATTTACCCCGCCGATACGGATACCGCGGCGATCTTCAACGTGCTCGGCAATGCTGTGGAATGCGAAACAAAAGCGGAATACGACCTTCTGGCCGCCGCCAGCGCGCTGATGGCCACCTATTTCGGCATCATGCAAACGACGACGGAGTGGCTGGCGGAGAACGGCCTGCCGGAAGAAAAGGCGCGTTCCTATGTCACGCCCCTCTTTGCTGGTCTCTCCGAGGTGGCCCTGCTCTCCGGCGGAAAGGCTGACTTCACCGAGATGAGCCGCGAATTCGCCACCAAGGGCGGCCTCAACGAGCAGGTCATGCACGATTTCGGCAGAAAGGGCGGCTCCAGTGCGCTGAAAGAGGCATTGAGCCGGGTGCTGGGGCGGATCGCGCAATAACCGGCGGGCTTTAAAAAACGAGAACGAAAAAGGGGCCTTTCGGCCCCTTCCTGTTTATGCTTTTCCCGGACGGTTGATCGTGAGGAAGTGGCGCACGACAGGCTTTTCCAGCCCGGAATGGTAAGCAAGCACCTTGCCCTGCAAATCCGCATCCGCATTGGAAACCCGCTTGTGCTGGCGAAGATGCTCGGCCCAGGATTCCACCATGAACCATTCGACGATCTTCTGCGGATCGGCGGAGTCTTCGGTGACACCCCAGCCATAGGCCCCGTCACGGCGGCGCTCCTGGGAGAGCTCATCCAAGGCATGCAGGAAAGCGGAGCGATGATGCTTCTCGACATTATATTCGATCAGGATCAGAACCGGGCCGCGATCATGGGCCACGGGCTCGGCAACGAGCGGTTCGGGCCAATGGTTGGACGGCACCATATCCGCATCGCCAGCCGGCAATTTCAGGCGGTGCATGACGAGACCCGCCACGAACAGGCCGGCTGCACCGATCAGCAACGTACCCGGCACGCCTGCGGCCTCGCCAACGGCGCCCCAGCCGATGCTGCCCGCCGTCATGGCACCGTTGAAGACGGTGAGATAGACGGCAAGGCCACGGCCACGCACCCAGTTGGGCAGGATGGACTGCGCCGCGCCATTGAGAGTGGTCAGCGCCGTGATCCAGGCGCCGCCGAGGAACAGCAGGATGACGATGGCAAGCCATTTTGGCGGTGCGAGCGACAGGCCGGCCATGACGAGGGCGGTCGTGATGGCGGCGCCCAGAAGCAGGGCATCGGCATCAAAACGTTCACGCAGCTTAGGCATGACCAGTGCGCCGCCAATAGCACCTGCCCCGACCGCGCCGAGCAAAATACCGTAGAAGCTTGCGTCACCGCCGAGCAATTGCCGGGCAACCAAAGGCAGCAACGCCCAGACGGCACTGGCAAAGGCGAAGAAGATCGCGGCGCGCAGCAGGACGACATGCAGCGGCCGGCTGGCACGCGTGTATCGCAGACCCGCACGGAAGGCGCCAAAAAAGTTCTCCTGCAGCGCATCATTGGCGTTCTTCGCCCGGGGCCACCACAAAAGCGCGGCGATGACCACGAAATAACTCGCAACATCGGCGCCATAGGTGAAGGCCGCGCCGAAGGCTGCCAGCAGAATGCCGCCTGCGGCCGGGCCGATGGAACGGGCGATGTTGATACCCAGGGAGTTCAGCGCCACCGCGCTTTTGACATCCTCTCGTTTCACCAACTCCGGCACGATCGCCTGCCAGGTCGGCCCCATCAGGGCTGCCCCGATACCGCCGAGGAAGGTAAGCCCTATCAGGGCGCTGACGGACAACAGGCCGGTATGGGCAAGAACCATGAGGGTGATGCTGACGGAGGCCAACAGAAGCTGGACCGCAATCAGGAACTTGCGACGGTCGAGAATATCCGTCAGCACACCGGCCGGGATTGCCAGAAGAAAGATCGGCAGGGTTCCGGCCGCCTGCACCATGGCGACCGCCGCCGGCGAAGCCGAAAGATCGGTCATCAACCAGGAACTGGCAACATCACGCATGAAGCTGCCGGTATTACCGAGCACCGTCGCGGCCCAGAGGACGGCGAAGACCGGTTGCGCAAGAGGAGCAAAGCTGCTTGCGGAGGATTTTGCGGCACTCATTTGCCCGTTCCTTTCGTAAGATCGATTGCAGCGACGATAACAAAGGCGCCGGCCAGACCGAGATGTTCGAAGAAAGCGTTGGTGGCCATCATGCGGTCCATACCGGGCGCCATTTCCCAGAACCGCAGCGCGATGAAGGTGGCAAGGAGCGTGAAGGTAGCAAGTGCAAGGGCACCGGCCCAGCGCAGGAAGCCCGACACCACCAGAGCGGAGGCGGCAAGTTCAAACAGGATGACGACGACGGCGAATGCGGCCGCCGGCTGCAGGCCAAAATGGTTCATCTCCGCAATCGCGCCGGGGAAATCGAAGATCTTCGTGAGCGGCCCCTGAATATAAGCGGAGCACAGCGCCAGAAGCGCCAGGGTTTTGGTGGCGGGCGCGGCAACGATATCCGCAAGAAGCCCGCGAAGGCGAAGGGTCGAAGATGGATCGGTCATTCTAGTGCTCCTGGGATTGGCCGTCGGGTCGAGCGGCGCTGGGTTCATGTGATGGAGCGATATTGACCGAAACAATTATCGCCAACAATTGCATCAATAGTTTCGAGATAATTGCGTTATTTGCAATACTGGATGGAAACCGGGTTTCCGGTGTTCGCGCAGGAGAATGGGCAGCAGCACTCCGCTGCCCATTTGATTTCATTCGTCTGACGAGCCTCAGACGGCCCAGCAGGAGCAGCCCAGCGCGCCGAAGAAGCCCTTCAGATCGGCGATCGGCAGCTTTGATGTCCAAGCGCCGGCGTGGTCATGGCCATGGACACCGCAATCATGGGCGCAGCCGCAGGAAGAGATGGCCGCGCGTCTCAGCGAGTTCTTTCCGGCGCCCTGCGGTTCGCCCCAGGCGGCATAACCGCCGAAGGTGCGGACCGGCGACCAGTCGGGCATGGCTGGCGGAATGTTGCTTTCGTCGAGCGCCCTGAAATCGCCGGCACCATAGACGATCTTGCCGCCCACCATGGTCAGTTCCGAGGTGAGGAAGGATATTTCGTCTTCGGCGCAGGAGAAATAATCCTTGTCCGGCACCACCAGATCGGCGAACTGGCCTTTTTCGATGCGGCCCTTCTTGCCTTCTTCGTTGGAGAACCAGGTGACTTTTTCGGTCCACATGCGCAGCGCCGTTTCGCGATCGAGGCAGTTGGCGCGCGGATAAAGCTGCATGCCGCCCACCGTCTTGCCGGTCACCATCCAGAACAGCGACACCCACGGGTTATAGGAGGCGACGCGGGTGGCGTCGGTGCCTGCCGAAACGTTGACGCCCTTTTCCAGCATCCGCTTGATCGGCGGCGTGGCTTCGGCGACACCATGGCCATAACGCTCGACGAAATATTCACCCTGATAGGCCATGCGGTGCTGGGTGGCGATGCCGCCGCCAAGGGCTGCAATGCGGTCGATCGAGCGATCGGAGATCGTCTCGGCATGGTCGAAGAACCAGTTCAGCCCTTCGAGCGGGATATCCCGGTTGACCTTTTCGAAGACATCCAGCGCCCTTGAGATCGTCTCGTCATAAGTGGCATGCAGACGCCAGGGCCAGCGATTTTCCGCCAGAACCCGGACGACCTCTTCGAGTTCGCCTTCCATTTCCGCTGGCATATCCGGCCGCGGCTGACGGAAATCCTCGAAATCGGCCGCGGAAAAGACCAGCATTTCGCCCGCGCCATTGTGCCGGAAATAATCGTTACCCTGCTTGTATTTGACCGAGGACGTCCAGTTGAGGAAGTCCTCCTTTTCCTGCTTCGGCTTCTGGGTGAAGAGATTGTAGGCCAACCGAACCGTCATCTGGTTCTCATCCGACAGCTTCTGGATCACCTCGTAATCGTCCGGATAGTTCTGGAAGCCGCCACCCGCATCGATCACGCCGGTCACACCCAGCCGGTTCAGCTCACGCATGAAGTGGCGGGTGGAATTGACCTGATAATCGAGCGGCAGTTTCGGTCCCTTGGCGAGGGTCGAATAGAGGATGCCGGCATTCGGCTTGGCGAGCAGCAGGCCGGTGGGATTACCGTTGGCATCGCGGGTGATCTCGCCGCCGGGAGGGTTCGGCGTGTCCTTGGTATAGCCAACGGCGCGAAGTGCCGCACCGTTCAGCAGCGCCCGGTCATAGAGATGCAGAAGGAAGACCGGCGTATCCGGCGCCACCGCATTGATTTCCTCGATGGTCGGCAGGCGCTTTTCGACAAATTGATGTTCGGTGAAACCACCGACGACGCGCACCCATTGCGGGGCCGGCGTGATCGCCACCTGGCGCTTCAGCATGTCCATGGCATCGGCAAGCGAGCGCACGCCATCCCAGCGCAGTTCCATGTTGAAGTTCAGGCCGCCGCGCACGACGTGGGTGTGGTTGTCGATCAGGCCGGGCAGCACGCGCTTGCCCTTGAGGTCGATGACCTTCGTTTCCGGTCCGGCAAGGGCCATGACCTCGGCATCGCTTCCCACCTCCAGAAACAGACCGTCCTTGATGGCGACTGCCGTTGCGTTCGGATTGCCGCGATCAAGCGTCGTGACGCGGCCATTGTAAAGGATGGTCTCTGGATACATGGAAGAAGCTCCGCTCTTGATGAGATCGGCAGCCTTGGCCGATGAAAACAGATTCGGAAAGGCGAGACTGGATGCCGCGCCGAGGAAAGTGCGTCGTGTCGGCATCAGCTTCTCTCCCGGTTGGTCGGCTGCCGCGTCTGCGCGAGAGCCGTTGTTTCATCGCCACCCTTCGGCATATGGCCGAACATATGCGGCTTGATCTGGTTGAACCACGAAACGGCGGCCGGCTCCCTGTCGATGATCGCCTTTGCGAAGGGAATGACCTGTTCTCCGACCAATATGCCCAGCAGGCCGACAAGTGCAATGACGGGCGGAGCGGGCGAGCGCACATTAAGCAGGCTGTAGACGATGCCGACCAGCAGCCCGGCGCCGAGGGACAGAAGATAGACTTTCATGGAAACCTCCTTGGATGGATGAAGCCGCGCCAGCGTGGATTAATCCCGCCGGCACGGCATGGTTGAAAGCTTATTTCGCGGGGTTCGGGCCGATGCGCTTGCCGTGCTTGACGCGCTCTGCACCGCCATGGACATGGGTGACCGCATAATCGATGCCCATGCCATAGGCGCCGGAATGTTCCTTCACCAGCGAGGTGACGGCATCATAGGTTTCCTTGCGGGCCCAGTCGCGCTGCCATTCCAGCAGAACCTGCTGCCAGGTCACCGGGATCACGCCGGCCTGCACCATGCGGTCCATGGCATATTTATGCGCATCGAGAGACGTGCCTCCGGAGGCGTCCGCCACCATGTAGATCTCGTAATCCGCGACATCATGCAGCGCCGAGAGCGCGAAGGTGGTGTTGCAGACTTCCGTCCACAGGCCGGACACGACAATCTTCCTGCGGCCACCGGCGGCATTCTTTGCGAGCGCATCGCGGACATTCTGGTCGTCCCAGGAATTCATCGAGGTACGCTCGAGAATATCGTTTTCCGGGAAGACGGCGAGCAGTTCCGGGAAGGTGTTGCCGGAAAAGCTTTCGGTTTCGACCGTGGTAATGGTCGTCGGGATGTTGAAGATCTTGGCCGCCTTGGCAAGGCCGACGACATTGTTCTTCAGGGTCTGGCGGTCGATCGACTGCACACCGAAAGCCATCTGCGGCTGCTGGTCGATGAAGATCAACTGGCTGTTGGCGGGGGTAAGGACTTCGAGCTTCGACATGGTGGTTCTCCGTTCTGCTGGTGATTGCCGATTGACGGCGGTGGAAACTGACAAGGCTTCGCCGGCCGGCTGCCCACGCAGGGGCAACCGTCTTGGAAGAGTACTGATGTTATTATCGGTTAGTGGATGCGGGTGAGACGCCCGCCTTATGCCGCAAGCGGAACCAGGTTCGCCTCGATCTGATTGCGGAAAGGCTCATACCGGTTCGGAAGCTTGAGCGCCTGGCCGAGATGCGCGGTATCCTCATCCCGGTCGAAGCCGGGCTCGTTGGTTGCGATCTCGAACAGGATCCCGCCCGGCGTCCGGAAATAAATCGCCCAGAAATAATCACGGTCGATGACGGGAGTAACCTGATAACCCGTGTCCATCAGGGCCTTGCGCACTTCCAGCTGCTTTTCGCGGTTTTCGACCGCAAAGGCGATGTGGTGGACCGAACCTGCACCCGGACGGGCAAAGGGCGTCTTCGGCAGGGCCGCGAGATCGATCGTATCGGCTCCGTTACCGCCGGGAATGACGAAACGCGTGACATCACCGTCGACATCAGCCCGTTCATAGCCCATGAAGCGAAGAAGCTCCTCGGTCGCTGCCGTGTCGTTGAGATTGAAACGCGCGCCGGTGAAACCGCGTATGGCGTTGTCTTCGGAAATGCCTTCGGCAAGCCAGGCGGCACGGGCATCATTATCCGTTTCGATCAGCGAGAGACCATCGCCATCGGGACCGGTGAAGCGCAGGCGATTGGCGCCGAAGACCGTATCGGCCTGAATACCGGCGACACCCCTGGCAATCAGCCGTTCTTTCCAGAAGCCCAGCGCGCCTTTCGGGATGGAGAACTGGGTCTCACCCACCTCGCCGACGCCGGGGCGGCCCGCCATCATATTGGCAAAGGGAAAATAGGTCATGACCGTGCCGGGCGTTCCCTTTTCGTCACCGTAATAAAGGTGGTAAACGCTGGGTTCGTCGAAGTTGACGGTCTTCTTCACGCGGCGCAGGCCGAGCGTATCGGTGAAAAAGCTGTTGTTCTGCCGCGCATCCGAGGCCATGGAAGTGACGTGGTGCAGGCCCTTGATATCCTTGATCATCATTGGCGCCTTTCTTCGTTGGTGCCCGTTTCGATGGACAAAGATGTAACCCGCTTGATTGCATCGGTGAATTGCAATATTTCTCTCGAATGAATTGCGATTTTTGAAATAATCGAGATGAACGATCACAAAGCTCTCAAAACCTTTCTGATGGCGGCCGAAAAGCGCAACTTCGCGCAGGTCGCCCGTGAACTGGGCATGACGGCTGCTGCCGTCACCCGCGCCATTGCGGCGCTGGAAGACGATCTCGGCGTGCAATTATTTGTCCGCACCACCCGTCAGGTATCCCTGACGACGGATGGGGCCGTGTTCGCCGCACAGATTCAGCCGGCGGTCGAGGCGCTGGAAAATGCCCGGCGTGATGTCAGGAATGCCCACAAGGCCGACGAGGGACGGCTGAGGATCAGCGCGCCGACATGGCTCGGCAAGACGGTGCTACCGCCGATCCTGTCGGGTTTCCGCGACTTGTACCCGAAAATGTGTTTCGAGATTTCCCTGTTGGACAGCATGGTCAATATTGTCGATGACGACTATGACCTGGCGATCCGCATTTCGTCGGCCCCATCAGACAAATTCACCATCTGGCGCAAGATCAGGGCCGTGCCGAGAATCCTAGTGGCGGCACCGGGCAGCCGGTTCACGCAGATGAAACATCCAGGCGAGCTTACCCCTGACGATTGCCTTGCCTATAGCGGTGAAAGCCGGCGGGAAAACTGGCTCCTCTCGGATGGCGGATCGAGCATCACCATCACGGCCGGTCGTGCCTTCAGCGCCAATAGTGGTGAGGTTCTGGCCGATATGGCAGCCGATGGCGCAGGCGTGGCCATGCTGCCGGGATTCAATATCGCCGAACATATCCGCAGTGGCCGGCTCGTCCATGTTCTGTCGGGCTGGGTCCCACCGGAACTCTGGCTGACGCTCTATTATCCGCCCTACCAGGCCCTGCCGCCCCGCATCGCAACTTTCTCGAAATTCTTCGAGGAGCAACTGCCGGCCTATATGGTGATGCTGGACTAGGACGGAGAGTCTTCGCGTACCGCATTGAAACCGTCAGGCAGGAAGAGGCGGAGGTAGCCACCGTGCCGCCGTCGCGCGGAACTGAACCAAACATGGCGCCACCTCAAGCAAACGCAGTCAGCACTTAACCGGTTTTGCACCTTCGGCACCTGGATTCGTGCCGAAAATTTAGTGCGGCTGATCACTATTGTGGTCCGACGAACTTGATTGCAATTTTCATTTATTGATGGATACTTTGTACAGAACTTTCTGGAGATCTGCACCAAAAAAGAAAATAATACAATTACTATTCATTGCAATATGTCTAATATTGTCGTTTAAACCAATGGTATTATTGTATATATTTACTTTATCAAATTATAAAATAAACATAAAACAAGAATAACTAAACATACATTGAGTATTAACTCGTATTTAAATGTTAGACTGATATGAAATCTACGCCGCCAAATTTTAAGCGGCGACAATTATTAAGCGGCATTCGCATAAGCTAGCGTGGAAAATCCGGGCCATTCTCCGGCTCGAATTGCATGATGCCTTTCCAGCGCAGGTTCACAGGAGCCATGTTCTCCCCAATTTCGCTATTTGCGGATCTCGGATCACTGTCATCAAGGGCAGTGTCTGGCGGCAGATAAGCATGACCAGTCGCCCTTCGGTACAAGGACACGTTCATGACCTCCATTCTTTCCTCATTGTCTGCTGTGCAGATTTCCAAGCTCTCCACATCCGCAATCGCCGGTCTGACATCGGCAGACGTGAATGCCCTGGACAGCACCAAGATAAAAGCCCTCACCTCGTCTCAGATTGCCTCTTTGAGCACCGATAACCTTGCTCTTTTCAGCACTGACGACCTTCGTGCTATTTCGGTAAGCGCCCTTAAGGGACTAACCCTGTCCCAGATCGCAAAATTGAGCTCCACCCAAGTCAGCGGACTGTCAGCGTCCCAGGTCACGGCGCTATATACCAGCCAGATTGATGCCCTGACGACCGATCAGATCAAGGCGCTCAATTCGGCTCAGATCGCCGGCCTCAGCTCCGCCCAGATCGCCACCATGAGCAGCAGCGAGCTGGCAGTTTTCTCCACCGACGAGATCAGCTCCCTCAGCGCAAATGTCATCGCCGGCCTCACCACCGATGCCCTCAAGGGTCTCACCACCGAAAACGCCGCCGCACTGACGAAGACGCAGATCGTGGCCCTGTCCTCGGCACAGCTGGGCGCCCTCTCCTCCGATGCCCTCGCCACGTTCTCCACGGACGAGATCAAGGCGATCAGCACCAAGCTTCTCGCCGGCCTCGACGCCAGCAAGCTCAGCACCGGAAACATCGCCGCTCTCAGCAAGACACAGATCGCGGCGCTCTCTTCCGCGCAGTTCTCAGCCCTGTCGACCGATCAGATCAAGGCGCTCACCTCCGATCAGATCGCCGGCCTCAGCTCCGCCCAGATCGCCACCATGAGCAGCAGCGAGCTGGCGCTCTTCTCTACCGATGAGATCAAGGCTCTCAGCGCAAATGCCATTGCCGGTCTCACCACCGATGCCCTTAAGGGTCTCACCACCGAAAATGCCGCCGCACTGACGAAGACCCAGATCGTGGCCCTGTCCTCGGCACAGCTGGGCGCCCTCTCCTCCGATGCTCTCGCCACATTCTCCACGGACGAGATCAAGGCGATCAGCACCAAGCTTCTCGCCGGCCTCGACGCCAGCAAGCTCAGCACCGGAAACATCGCCGCTCTCAACAAGACACAGATCGCGGCGCTTTCTTCCGCGCAGTTCTCAGCCCTGTCGACCGATCAGATCAAGGCGCTCACCTCCGATCAGATCACCGGCCTCAGCTCCGCCCAGATCGCCACCCTGAGCAGCAGCGAACTGGCGCTCTTCTCCACTGACGAGATCAAGGCTCTCAGCGCCAAGGCCATCAGCGGCCTCACCACCGATACCCTTGCCGGTCTCGGCGGTACCAACGCCGCGGCGTTCTCTTCCCAGCAGCTGGGGGCAATGAACGACGGGCAGATCGAGGCTATCATCAAGGCCTACAAGACAGCGTAAGGCTTAAAAGAACCAGAAAACGACGACGCGGCCAAAAGCCGCGTCGTAGTGCCGATGCATTTAGTTACAAAATTCTCCAGAAGAACATCGAATATCTGCCATCGCGAAGATGTAAAACTGGAAGAAGCTTCTATTTCGACAGTATGAGCCTGGCATGATCTTAGTCCGGACAGACAATACAATCTCAACACGTCCAGCCACAGGCAAGTTATACAAGATAGCTAAAAACAGCCCATTAATAGGTTGTTTCCGCAGGACGTCATGACCGCCAACCACGCCACTCCTTCGAACGATGCCACCGCTCCCAGCGCGCTGTATCTCGCACAGAACCAACTGTTAAGTCTCATGGATCTGCTGCGGCTCACCGAGGCCCTCAGCGCTGTCGGCCAGAAAGCCGCCGCCGTGGAGCTTTACAAGACCTGGGTCGCGTTCAACGACAACAATCCCACAGTTCACCTCGCCTACTTCAACTATGCTGTCGCCCTCAATCAACTCGGCGATCGCGCAGGCGCGATACAGGCGTTCCGCGCCTGTTTGAAAGCCAATCCGCAATTTGCTCCCGGCCACATCAATCTCGGTCGTGTGCTTGAAGATGCCGGGTTTATCGGTCAGGCGGTGGAGCAATGGGCCCTGTGCGCCGAGACGATGCAACATATAGACGCCGAGGCGATTGGGCATCGGCATATGATTCTGCAGAATATCGGCCGGGTCCTCGAAACTGCCGGGAAGCTTGAAGAGGCTGAAACCACTTTGCTGCAGGCGTTCGAACTACGGCCGGAATTGCCCGAAGCGGGCCAGCACTGGGCATCGCTGCGGCAGCGCCAGTGCAAGTGGCCGGTGCTTACACCATCCGGCCACCTCACTTCCCGCAAGATGCTCGATGCAATGTCGTCGCTGACAATAAGCTGCTACGCCGACGATCCGATGTTCCAGCTGGCCAAGGCATATCGCTACAGCAAAACGTTGATCGGCGCGCCTCCGGACCTCACCCGTTTTCCACGCAGATTGTCGAAGAAGAAGTCCGGAACCGACCAGCCTCTGCGCGTCGGCTACCTCTCATCGGATCTTCGCGACCATGCCGTGGGCTTCGCGCTCTGTGAGGTTCTGGAATTGCATGACAAGAATAGCCTTGAGGTTTTCGCCTATTATTGCGGCAACGTCCGCAGCACAGACAACACGCAAGAGCGGATCAAGGCTGCGGTCCATTGCTGGCGCGATATTCACGGCATGGATGACGCCACGGCCGCATCGCAAATCATCTCCGACGAAATAGATATTCTGATCGACGTGAATGGCTACACCAAGGACGCACGCGCAAAGATTTTCGCCTATCGCCCCGCGCCGGTCATCGTCAGTTTCTGCGGCTACCCCGGATCTATGGGAAGTCCGTTCCATCACTATCTGATCTCCGACGGCTACATGATCCCGCCGGAGAACGAAATCTATTACTCCGAAAAGGTGCTGCGCATCGCGTGCGATCAGCCGCTCGACCGCAAGCGGCCCATCGCCACCCGGCCGAGTCGAGCGGAGGTCGGGTTGCCGGAGGATGCGTTCGTCTATGCCAGCTTCAACGGCATGCAAAAGATCACGGAAAACTGCTTCGCACGATGGATGACGATCCTGTCACAGACGCCCGGCAGCCTGTTGTGGCTGCTGACCGGCGATGAGGATGTCAATCAACGCCTGCGAGACATCGCAGAAAAAAGCGGTGTCGCCGCTGAACGGCTCGTATTTGCGCCGAAGGTCCCCAATCCGCAGCATATTGCCCGCATCGGTGTTGCCGATCTGTTTCTGGACACGTTCCCCTATGGGGCGCATTCCACCGCGGCGGACGCGATAACGTCCGGGCTGCCCGTCCTCACCATGTCGGGCAAGACGTTTGCAGCACGCTTCTGCGGCAGCATCGTCACCGCAGCGGGTGTCCCGGAGATGCTCTGCTCCTCACCGGAAGACTATGTCGCCCGCGCCATCGGCTTCGAACGGGACCGTAAAAGCCTTTCAGAGGTCAGAGACGCGATCGCCCGGCAACGCGACACGAGTGTGTTGCGGGATATTCCCGCGCTGGCAAGGCGGCTGGAAGAGCTGTTTTGGCAAATGCAGGGTGAATGTGAACGCGGTGAAACGCCAGTGCCGGATCTCTGCAATCTCGACCTCTACTATGAAATCGGTGCGGAAGCCGTATTGGAAAACATAGAGTTTGAAGACGAACAGGCTTACCGCACGCGCTACCTGAAAAAGCTGCGCGAGCAGCACGATTACGCCCCCATCCCGTATGACCGCCGTCTTTGGCAGAAACCCAACAGCTGAGCGGGGATCCTAGGCGCCGCTCGGCCGAAACGCGCACAGCAGCTTTCAATGTAAGGCTTACCGCCCATGGGGCGAAGTATGAACAGGATTGGTTCTCAATGAGCGCGGACGAAAGAATTGTCATTGTGGGCGCCGGGCTTTCCGGCGCGGTCATTGGGCGGGAACTGGCACTTGCGGGCCATATGATCGATATCCTCGATGTCCGCGATCACATTGCCGGCAATTGTCACACCGAGCGTGACGGTGAGACCGGCGTTATGGTCCATGTTTACGGTCCCCACATCTTCCATACCGACGACAAGGAGGTCTGGGATTATGTGAACAGCTTCCAGACTTTCATGCCCTACAAAAACCGCGTTAAAACGACCAGCAACGAGCGCGTCTATTCTCTGCCGGTCAATCTTCACACAATAAACCAGTTTTTCGGCAGGAACTTCCGGCCCGATGAAGCACGGGCATTCATCGAGGAAAAGGCCAACAAGTCGATTACCGACCCGCAGACCTTCGAGGAGCAGGCGCTGCGTTTCGTCGGCCGGGAACTCTATGAAGCCTTTTTCAAGGGATATACCGAGAAACAATGGGGCTGCTCGCCGACAGACCTTCCAGCCTCCATTCTGAAACGCCTGCCCGTGCGCTTCAATTACGACGACAATTACTTCTTCCACAAATATCAAGGCATGCCGGAAACCGGCTATACGGACATGGTCGAACGCATCCTCGATCATCCGAACATAACGGTCAAACTCGGCACACAATTCCGTCGCGCCGAAGCACCGACGTCCAAACACGTCTTCTATTCCGGCCCGCTCGATGGTTATTTCGACTTCGAATTCGGCCGCCTGGCCTACCGGACGCTCGACTTCGAACGTTTCACCTATGACGGCGACTACCAGGGCTGTGCGGTGATGAATTATGGCGATGTTTCGGTGCCCTATACCCGCATCACCGAGCACAAGCATTTTTCGCCGTGGGAGGAGCAGGCCGGCTCCGTCTGCTACCGGGAGTTCTCCCGTGCCTGCGGCCCGCAGGATATTCCTTATTATCCCGTTCGATTGGTCCGGGACAAGGAACAGCTTGCCGACTATGTAGCGCGTGCCGAGCGGGAAGCATCGGTGACCTTTGTCGGGCGGCTTGGGACGTATCGTTATCTCGACATGGATGCGACAATCCGAGAGGCGCTCGATACCGCCCGCCTCTATCTCGCCAGACGATCCGAGGGCGGCTCCATGCCGGCATTTCTGCATTCGCCCGCCTGAGACGGATCGGTCGTTCCCGGCCGGCTATTCATTATTGGGAGGCGCGGCCGACACCGTCGGCTTGGCGGATGTGACCTGGATGACTTCGGGAGCGGAGCCATGTTTCGCCTTGTTATGCCGGTGAAAGGCGATGAATTCCTCGGCCGGCAGCGGCCTGGAGAACAGCCAGCCCTGACCAAAATCCACGCCATGTTTCCGCAGATAGTCCGCCTGTTCCTCCACCTCGATACCTTCCGCGACGGAAAACAGTCCAAGCTCACGCGCCATTTCGATAATGTGCAGTGTAACGGTGCTGGTCGCCGTATTCCTGCCGATCGTATCAACGAAGGACTTGTCGATCTTCAGGGCATCCAGCGGAAGGCCCTGAAGATATTGAAGGCTGGAATAGCCGGTTCCGAAATCGTCGATTGCCACCGAATGCCCCGCCTTGCGCGCCCTGTCCAGCGTCACGCGCGCCGCATCGATGTCGATGAAACCACGCTCCGTCGCTTCGAGCCATATCTGCTCCTTGCGGATATTCGCGCGGGCGAGACGCTGATCGATAAAGTCCAGGATCCTGCCTGATTTGACATCTTCGGCACAGAGATTGATGGCGATATGGGAACTGCGATCCCGGGCGAGCATGAGGCCTAGATCTGCAATAACGGCTTCGACGACCTGATCGGTAATAGGCTCAATCAGCCCTGTTTCTTCCGCAAGGGGAATGAAAAGATCCGGCCTCACCAGACTGCCGTCCGGTCGCCGCCAGCGCACGAGCGCCTCCGCGCCAACGCAGATATTGGTCTTCAGCTCGATAATCGGTTGATAATGGACGATGAATTCGCGGTTTCGGACTGCTATCTCCAGTTCCGTTTGCGGTGACAGTCGCTTGCGCGACATCCAGATGACGACACCGACGATAAAGAGCGCGATGAATGCGCCGATCGGCAAAAGGATCGTCAACTCCTGTACCAGCTTCGTTCGCATCACCCCTCGCGGCTCAAGAACCACCGCCGTCAGCCCGTCTTCCTTCACCACGGAATAAAGCCATGCGTCGGTGGTGCCTCGGCCTTCCTGTGTCGGAAGCGTGGCGAGAGCCCCCGCATCCGGCAGGTTCTGCGTGCTGATGACCTGCCCCTTGTCGTTGAGGATAGCGAGAGATATGCCGTCCCGCAGCACGATATCAACAAAACGGGAGGGCGCGACGAGCGCATTGTACTGGCCGAGATGCAGGCTCGTCATCCGATCACCGCGGCTGATGCCCGGCTGGATACGCAACGTCACTTCGAGCCCGTCGGCCGTGACGTAGTCGACACGGGATTTGGCTATATTGCCCGTGGCGCGGCCCCAGGACGTACATTTGATGAAGCCGTTTTCGAAATAGCCGATCTCTTCGATCGATGGAACGTTGACCGTCACCTTCCGCATTTGGGCGATATGCTGATCGGAACACGCGGGAAGGTGTGCGGCTTCGATGGCTTCCAAAGCACCCCGCGCTTCCCTGAAAGTATTGCCGGCGCGCACGAGCGATCTTTCGGCGACGAGATCCAGAATGAAGAGTTCTTTTTGAATGGCGACACGCCAGGACGCCCAGGCCATGGCGGCAATGGGCAATGCGGCCCCGATTACGGCCAGAAAAACCCCCACGGCTATTACACGCCAGCGTCGTGCCTGCATTGTCACTCTCCAAACGGTAGTCCGGATATAAGTGCCGTATTCTCCTTAATTTTTGCTATGCTGCGACAAGTTGAGGGCCCCGACGACCCGGACCGGCCGGCCGGTCGAAACTGTATCCTTTTCAACGCTCGCGGCCGCTTCCGCCGAGATCTCGTTCTCTTCGCATTCCGGCCGCATCTTGGGCACCGGAGCCTCTGGTCCCAACCACTCTCATCGGGGCTGCGGTCTTGGTGAGCGCGGGCGATGCTCCCAATGGGTGGCCGCGGCCTGTGCACGATGACCGACTGCGATTGCAGTTTCGGTGTCCCGTCTCATATAAAGTCTCTAGTTTCCAGGCGACGGAAACCTATTTTGGCTTGAGGAGTAGCTTATGCGCAAGCGAGAATTCTTGGTGGGAGTGACGTCGCTGACGATATCTCTAGGGCTGGGGGGCAAATGCATGGCAGCGTCAAATCATCCTGCTGATGCAGCGGCGCTGGCAGCGTTACGGCCTGGGATGCCGGTCGCAGCAGTCGAGAAAGCCATGGGCTCGAGTTGGCGTGCTCCTGCCCCGCATAAAGGTGGCTTGATCGATATTTTGCAAAACACCTATGGTGTCGTTGTTCGGATCGATCGCAAGGGACTTATCGGACGGATCGACTTCAACTCCCGTTTCGAGCAAACCATCGCCGGTGTTCCGATGAGGATAGAACTCGCCGAACTTCGCAACATCGTACCGGACATGCAGATTGGCGAGGAAAGCAAGCTTCGCAGGAACACCCGCTTCGGCACGATGCGCCTGGCGGAAGGTGAGCTGACCGCCCGCATTAGCTATGACAAGGTTTCCGAGATCACCATCTCGAATCCCGATGCCGAATATGCTGAACCAACCGCGCCGCCTTATCCCGCCGCAAGCGGTGCCCCCGGTGCACCGTTCGCAGACCCTAACCTGAAACTGGCCGTCATGTCGGCGCTTTTACGCTTCAAGATGCTTGATCTCGGCACTCCCGAGCAACTTGCCACTCACGTTCTGGGGCGACCGGTTGATCTGGAGCAGGATGGCTATGAGTTGATCCCGCAAGCGCTGGATTATCTTGTTCGTTATCCATTGACCGACGAGCAGCTTGCGGCCGTTGACTGGGTTCAGTTCGATGGCGGCGAGGAAATCTACCCATATGCCTGGTACTTCTGGGGTGGCGAAGAAGGCGTTTTCGATATCCGTGATACATCGGATATTCATCTGTGCGTTAATCTGAGGGGCATCTCGGTGATTTCGATGATCGATCGTTTCGATCTTCGCACGCTGGTTCCACTGCGAAAACTCGAGTGGGTGAGCATCAACGTTCCATCGGAAAACCTCGATGCATTGCTGGATATGCCATCACTCAAGAAAGCGGGCCGCTTCAAGGTGAACAATACGACGAATGAGGTTCTCGATAAGCTGGAGCAACGGGGCGTGCAGGTAAACTGACGATAGGCGAACGTAAAACAGCACTTAAACTGCCGCGTGGGCTCGACTGCGCCGCTGCGCACCACAGGTGGTCACTCAGATGATATCGCCGGATCGGGCCCCCCGCGGGCGGGCGGGTGGCGCGACCCGGCGATAAAGCCAGTAGTTACACCGGCAAGGCGGTGGCGTTGATTGACGCCAAATTCGCAAATGACAACCGCGGAAAATTCGGCCGTCACAAGTGTTCAGTGATTGGAACGCTTCCGCCAGAACGCCGCTGCAGCTGCAGCGCGCTCAACGTTGACGCAGCGCTCCCGACTGGTGCCTCAGTTCTGGGTTTCTTTTTCCAGGGCCTCACGCACTTCCGCGATCTTTCCCGTGTCTGTACCCGCACCAAGAATGCTCTTTGCTTCGGCAAACTCCTGGCTGGTCACAGGCCTGTTTGCCAGTTGTTGCAGCGCCGAACGCAGGGCACTGTCGCTTAACGCGGGATCCGTCGGCACGGCCGTTGTCCCGTATTGAATTTCAAACTCCGCATACGCCCTCACATAGGCCGCAAGCGCTGCCATCTTGGGATCATTGGAATTCAAATAGGCATGAAAATTTCTCTTCATCGAATTGATGCTGCCAGTGCCGAGTTTTGCGCTGTGCGTCTTCGATTTTTCATTCTGCGCTTTGGAATGTTTTCCCGACGAATGCGATTTCAGCGACGATGAAGGACCATGTTTCGTGGACGAATTTGATGAATCCTTGCCTTGGCTGGGGCCGGATTTTCCTTCGCCATGCCCGCCACCGTTGCCACCGCCATTACCACCACCGCCACCATTGCCACCGCCGTTGCCGCCGCCATTTCCGCCACCGTCCTTGGCGAAAGCGGAATGTACGAAGTCAAACGCACTTCCTCCCACGGGGGCAATGGCCAAGACGAGACCAAGGCTCGCAGTACCGACGACCGAGCGGATTTTCATGTGCAGTTCCTTTACAGATTGGCCGTCGCCTCAGGTGACAGCAGAATGTCCAGCAAATCGCTGCGCACTACAATATTGCCGAAATTCCAGGTTTCCACTCCGCTCGGACCTATGCCTTGGCCATTTGGACCATAGTCTGATTGATCGCGGTCATTGGTCTCTTGGTTTGGCAGAGGGAGTAACGGGATCATCTTCAAGCCGCAGGCCACACCATCGGGCAACGGTTGACAGCGGAATTCGCTGGGATAGCTATAGGGGTCAGGAGATCGGTTCTGATAATGCCAGTTCTGCGAACAAGCCGTAAATACAAGGTGTCTCCGGCAAGTCCGGTCGCACGCTGGAATTCTCAGTCCCTTGCGAAGCAGTTCCTGCTCGCGGGTGGCCTTGTTGCGATCTGTGCGATGGTCGTCGTGGGTTTCATCGTCACCAGCCTGATCGAAAATGCCGTGACGCGTAACTCCGCGGCAACGACGGCGCTTTATGTCGACAGCGTCATCGCCCCTCTTCTGCCCGACATGCAAACGACCCAGGTTCTGGACGACTCGGTAACGCGGGCCCTGGATGAGACGCTCGGCCAGGGTGCACTGGGAAAGCGCCTGTTTTCATTTCGGCTTTGGCGCAACGATGGAACAATCCTCTATTCCAGCGACAAGGCCCTTTCCGGCAAACAATTTCCGCTTTCAGACGATCTGAGAACAGCGTTTTCCGGCCGCATGGCCGCAAATTTCAATCGGATCGACAATCCTGAAAGCGAGGCCGAACGCAACAGCGGACAGCCACTCCTGGAAATCTACAACCCCGTTCTGCAACCCTGGTCCGGCAAGGTCGTCGCTGTTTCCGAGTTCTACGAAATCGCCAACGACTTTGAGTGGAGCCTCAATCAGGCCCGCCTGCTGAGCTGGCTCGTGGTTGCTGCATTTACGATGATCTTTTTCACCCTTTTGTCGATCATTGTGCTGCGCGGAAGCCGCACCATTGACAGCCAGCGCAAGGCACTCAATGACCGTATCGGTGAATTGTCGGCCCTGCTAAGGCAGAATGAGGCGTTGCGTGCACGCGTTCAAAGAGCGACGCAACGAGCAGCCTCGCTCAACGAAAGCTATTTGCGGCGCATCGGTGCCGACCTGCATGACGGCCCCGCACAGTTGATCGCTTATGCCTCTTTGCGTCTCGACAGTCAGACGCTCACCGATCCCAACACTCCAGCCCCGGAACGTGAGACATCGTTGATGACCATCAAGGGCAGCCTCGATGAGGCCATGACGGAAATCCGTGGCATTTGCAGCGGATTGATGCTGCCGCACATTGAGACGGATAACCTTGCGGCCCTGCTGAAACGCGCGATCCTCGCGCATGAGCAGCGCACGGGTGTCACCGTCGCCCTCTCCCTGGACAACATACCCGCGCACCTTTCCACCTCCGCAAAGATATGCGTTTATCGTTTTGTCCAGGAGGCACTCAACAACGGTTATCGTCATGCCGGCGGCATCGGGCAAAAGGTTGCGCAAACCTCGGAAGGCGGGCTGATTATCGTCGAAGTCATCGATGAAGGACAAGGTTTCGATATGAGCGATGTTGGCCTGCAAAAGCTCGGCCTTGCTGGCCTGAGGGACCGCGTCGAAAGCCTTGGCGGCACCTTTCACCTTTTCTCATCCGATCACGGAACCACCGTGCGAATGTCGCTGAATATCGAGGAAATGGAGCAGGCATGACAGCTTCAATCAGCCTGGCAGTCGTGGACGATCACCCCCTCTTCAGGGAAGGCGTCATCCGAAGCCTGACCGAAATGGATGGATTTAACATCGTTGGCGAAGGCAGCAGCAAGGAAGACGCGCTGCGCATAGCAACAGAACATCGCCCGGATGTCTTGCTGCTCGATATTTCGATGCCTGGAGGCGGGCTGGAAGCCATTTCGCCCATACTCGACCGGATACCCGGCCAGAAGATCGTGATGTTGACGGTCTCCGAGGCAAGCGACGACGTCATGGCGGCTCTCAGGAATGGCGCCAAGGGCTACGTCCTGAAAGGCGTTGGCTCACGGGCACTTGCCGATATTATCCGAAGCGTCGCGGCAGGCGATAGCTATGTTGCCCCGACCCTGTCCGCGCGTCTGATTTCGGAAAGCGGATCGGGCAGCCGGGTCAATCCCTTTACCGCACTGACGGATCGGGAACGGGAAGTGCTGGAACTGGCATCTGCCGGATTGAGCAACAAGCATATCGGTCTGAAACTGGACCTGCATGAAAAGACGATCAAACATCATATGACGCAGATCTTTACCAAGCTCGAGGTGAGCAACAGAACGGAAGCTGCAATGGCGTTTCGCGACGAGCTTGAAAGGCGCCGTTAGTGGAGAAATGACCTAAGCCGCCGCTCGTCCGCGACGGTTGCATCACGGTTGACAATCGTACGGCCCTTTGAATCCTTCATCACGTATCGACCGCGCTGAACACGTTCGCTTATGCCATCCTTATGGCGAACGGTAAGCGTACCTTTTCCTTCATCTGTCGCTTCATCGGTGTCGGCCTGGCTTTGCGTTGCACTTTTGGTGCCCGACGCTGAGCCATTATTGTTTTCCTTGCCGCTTGAACTGCTGTTCCCGTTGCCGCCACTGTTGCCATTGCCGCTTCCGTTCCCGCTCGCACCTCCATTGCCGCCGCCCCCGTTTCCATTGCCTCCGCCACCACCATTACCGCCGCCATTGCCGCCGCCATTACCATTGTCATTCCGGGCTTCGGCTGTTTGCTCGACAAATGCCGCCGAAATACCGTGAATCTTTATCGTATAGGGGAGAGCCGTGCCGAACAGGGTCAACAGCAGGCATGGGAAGATAACGATCAGCTTGCGGCGCAATAACACATCTGGCTCCTGGGGTACCGATTGGATCCGGCGACGGACAGCGAGCGAAAACCGGTCGGCAAAGTTTTAAACTGCTTACAAGTCGTCGCGACGACGCGAGTGGTCAAGCCCCAATCTAAGGTGAAAGCCCTCTTTGGACTTCAGCAATCGCCTAAGAGGCTTTTGCACGTGAATAACATTAGACCAAAGTCGGAGACCAGACGGACGGAAGCCCGATTATTCGTGTGCCCTTTTGGAAAGCAATGAAGGCCACAATGTCCTGATCAGTTGACGATCTTCGTTACCGGGGGTGGCATCTACTCTTCGCCGTCCTTTGGAGCGGCTTTGTCGGTCAGGATTCCCTGAACCGTCCAATTCAATGGCGGCAGGTTCTTCGACTTTGGAACCGGGCGCACTTGCGAAGCAACTTTTGCGTGCTTAAAAGGCGCACAGTCTCAATTCGCGTCACAGAGGACGAATCCGTGGAACAGACAAATACCCAGACCGGCAAGGGCCGGCGCAAGGCTCTATGGGCGGCGGTTGCGATCATTGCTGTTGCTGCAGCCGGTGTCGTGGGAGGCAAAAGCTTCTACCAGGCCAAGGTCAGCGAACTCGTTGCCCGCAGTGGTGCCACGGCCGGCTCCGTGGAAGTCGATTTTCTCGGGAAAATCCATGTTCGCGATCTGACATTGCCGCTTGAAGACGGCAAAAACATCAAGATTGCGGCCATTGACGGACGTCCAAAATTGCCGTTCCTGGACGGCGCGCTGGACATGAATGACATCAATATCGATATGCCCACCGGGAAAATCTCGATGGCGCATGCGCGCGTCGAAAATGCCGCCTTTGAAAAACCCGTGACAGCGGCAGCCGATGGCAACGCCAATTCTCTGGCAAAGCGCATCGAGCGCTTCGCAGCATCGCGCATCTCTACGCCGGAACTGACCCTTACACAGTCCATCACGACCAGCGAGCAGAAGACCGTTTACAAGAACGTGGCTTTCTCAGATATCGCCGGCGGCCGGATCGCCCGTTATTCCATCGACAATGCCAACTTCGACATCCAGATGGACCTGCCGGACAATAGCGGCGCGATGGAAAAGAAGCATATGGTCGTGTCGACGGGCGCCATCGCCGGTCAGGATGTCGACGTCGCTTATCTCGCCCGGCTCTATACCGACAAAGCCGGTCCGGAAGACAAGGATGCAAAACCTCTCTACGGTCCGCTGTCCGTCCGCACGATTTCGTTCTCGGAAGGTGATGGCCATTTCAGCTACGACGAAATCCGCAGCGACGGCTTTACCGCCCGCATGCCGGCCGAGCCGCTTCTTGAAACCTTGAAAGCCCTTACCGCGGACAATAAGCCTGAGGAGCTGTCCCCAGAGCAACGCCAGGCCTATTTCAAGAAGGTCATCTCCATTCTCGACATCGTCGGCAAGAGCAACATGCAGCTGCTCGGGTTCAAGATGGACGCCCCTGACGAAAGCGAGGCCGAGGCCGGCAAGAGGGTCAAGGCCACCATCGATCGTATCGACATGCAGATGGACGGCCGCAAGCTCGATTTCGGTCTGAATGGCATGTCGGTCGGGAATGGCGACGACACGATCAAATTCGATGAGGCAAGCCTCAAGGGTTTTGACTGGAGTTCGACGATCGACGCAATTTCCCAGCTCGCCGGGCTCGATGATACGGAGATCGAGACCTTCCCGTTCAACCGTCTGATACCGGAGCTGGGTACGTTCCGTGTTGGCGGCATCAATGTCGATGTGGCCGCACCTGAAAAGTCGGACGAAGAAACGGACGAGGAAACGAAAGGCACGCCTGAGCGCATCAAGTTCTCGCTCAAGAACTTCGAGATGGGACTGACGAAGCCCTTCAACGGCATCCCGACCGATATCAAAATCCGGCAGGACGATCTTTCCCTCCCTATCCCGGCAGACTCGTCGGAGGAGGTTTTTGTTGAAGCCCGCAAATTGGGTATCGAGACGCTCGCCCTGTCCTATGGCCTCTCCGCGGGCTGGGACGAACCGAACAGCAACCTGGTGATCCGGGAAATCTCCTTCAGCGGCAAGGATATTGGCAGCGTCAATTTCTCCGGTCTGGCGAGCGGGTTTACGGAAGAGTTCTTCTCCTTCGACATCAATCGGGCCCAGGCTGCGGTCTTCGGGCTGGCCGGTCGCGAGGTGAAACTCACGATCAAGGACGAAGGTTTGATGGCCAAGGCGATCAAGCTCTACGCCCTGCAAAATGATATGACCGAAGATCAGGTGCGCGGCGCTCTGACCTTGGTGGCCAGTGTAGGGTTGCAACAGATCGCAGCTGAACAGCCGAAACTCAAGGATGCGGTGGAGGCACTCGTCCGCTTCATCAGCGCTCCGGGAACCCTGACGGTAACGGTCCGATCCACAAGCGCAAATGGTCTCGGTCTTTTTGATCTGGTCGCAGCGTCCGATAACCCGATGCTTCTACTCGACAAGGTCGATATTCAGGCAACAGCTGAATAAGCGGTCCCATCACGCTTCCAGGCCGGCACAAGCGCGCGTTTTCGAGCTTGTGCCGGCCTAGAACGCGGCTTCTGCAAAACTCAGATGCGCCGCGCCTTGATTGTGTTCATGACGAAGCTGGTCTCGATCGTGTCGACACATTTCAGCTTCGCGATCTTCTCCTTGATGAAACGCTCATAATCTTCCAGCCCGCCGCACATGACCTTGAGCATGTAATCCTTCGAACCCGTGACGAGGTGACATTCGAGAACTTCGTCCCAGTCCAGAACGGCCGCCTCGAACATGCGGATTTCGTCATCATGCTGGCGGCTGAGGCGGACGGAGGCGAGGGCGGTCATGGTCCACCCCTCTATTACCGGATCGATGATCGCTGAATAGCCTTTGATCGCTCCCATCTCCTCCAGTCGCCGAAGCCGTCGCAGACACGCCGATGCCGACAGCCCGACCCGCTCGGCAAGTTCGTTGTTCGTGATCCTTGCATCGGCAGACAACTCCCGGAGGATTCGCCTGTCGATCGAATCTGCAATTTTCTGCGACATAAATCAGCATTCTCCGCAATATATTGCGTCATCAGACATGTCTGCGCTTTAGAATGCAAGGTATTTTGATCTGATTGCATGTAACCTGCAGACAGTTCAACACCAGCTGAGGGATCATCGGAAATGACTGCACCGCATCCGTCAAAAACCCATATCGGCAACCACGCTCTGCATCCTGAAACCCAGATGCTCAATTACGGCTACGATCCGGAATTGTCGGAAGGCGCCGTGAAGCCCCCGGTGTTCCTGACATCGACCTTCGTCTTCAAGTCTGCGGAAGACGGCCGAGACTTCTTCGACTACGTCTCCGGGCGCAAGGAGCCACCCGCGGGCAAGGGGGCAGGCCTCGTCTATTCGCGTTTCAACCATCCGAACAGCGAGATCGTCGAGGATCGTCTTGCCGTTTACGAACGTGCGGAGAGTTGCGCACTTTTCTCTTCCGGCATGTCCGCCATTTCGACAACGCTTTTCGCCTTCGCCCGGCCGGGTGACACCGTGCTCCATTCCCAACCTTTATACGGCGGCACGGAGACGCTGCTGGCGAAGACATTCCATAATTTCGGCGTTTCGGCCGTGGGTTTCGCCGACGGTGTCAGCGAGACCTCGGTGGCGGCCGCCGCAGAGGAGGCAATGGCGAAAGGCAGGGTGTCCGTCATCCTCATCGAGACCCCCGCCAACCCGACAAACAGCGTCGTCGACATCGCGATGATCAGCCGGATCGCCGACGTGATCGGCCAAAAACAGGGGCACCGGCCGATCATCGCCTGCGACAACACACTTCTCGGCCCAGTGTTTCAACGGCCCATCGAACACGGTGCCGACATCTCGCTCTATTCACTGACAAAATATGTTGGCGGGCACTCCGACCTCATTGCCGGGGCAGCGCTTGGTCGGAAGGATATCATGAAGCAGGTGAAGGCGCTGCGTGGAGCGATCGGCACGCAGCTCGATCCGCACTCGTGCTGGATGCTCGGGCGCTCCCTTGAGACGCTGCAAATCCGGATGGAGCGGGCAAACAGCAACGCCAGCATCGTGGCTGAATTCCTGAAGGCGCATCCCAAGGTCGAGAAAATCCATTACCTGCCGTTCAACGATCCGGCATCCCCGGTCGGCAAGGTGTTTGCCGCTCAATGCTCCGGCGCCGGGTCAACCTTCTCGTTCGACATAGCGGGCGGACAGGCCGCGTCTTTCAAATTCCTCAATGCCCTGAAGATATTCAAGCTCGCGGTAAGCCTTGGCGGCACGGAATCTCTCGCCTCCCACCCCGCAACCATGACGCATTCGGGTGTTCCCGCCGATGTTCGCCAGCGCATTGGCGTGCTTGATTCCACGATCCGGCTGTCAATCGGCATCGAGCACCCCGACGATCTCATCGCCGACCTAACCCTCTCGCTGGACGTCTCCTGACGAAGAGGAAAACGCCGATTGCCATAATAGCCTCAGACAGACCGTTCAGCTATTGTGCGGTCTCCACTACCTTGGGGAACCTCGCGACGCCTGGGACAAACCCCGTCGCTCGTATTACTAAGCGTACCAACCGGTGACCCGAAAACGAACCCAAACCGCTACAATCTCGACGTCGAATGTTCTCCGCTCTCAAGGAGCCTGCCAGTCAAGATCAAGCAGGCAGCGAATTTCCGGCATTTTACCATCTCACGCACTCGCGAGTGAGGAGCCGAGAAGAGCCCTGGCCTCACGACGGTAGTGATCGACACCATCATCGTCCCGGTCGCGTCGGCCCGGCAGATCGACAGTGATTTCCTCAACGATGTGCCCTGGCCAAGGCTTCATCACGACGATCCGGTGCGCCAGTAAGACGGCCTCATCAATATCATGGGTAACGAGGATAATCGTCGGGCGGCTTTCTTCCCATATGTCCAGAATATGGTTTTGCAGGGCGGCCCGTGTCAGCGCATCGAGCGCCGAGAACGGTTCATCGAGAAGCAGGACTTCGGGCTGGGTCACCAATGCCCGGGCAATCGCGACACGCTGCGCCTGCCCACCGGAAAGCTCCTTGGGCAGCCGGTCTTCGTATCCTTCGAGATGGACTTGCCCGAGAGCGAGACGAATTCGTCGATCCCGCTCGGGAGCCGGCAGATCGGCCAGGCCGAACGCAATATTGTCCCGGACCGTCAGCCAGGGCAGCAAGCGCGGTTCCTGAAATATCAGGTTGATCAGCGGATGCGGCTCTGTGACAGTTTCGCCATTGATTACCACCGTTCCACGGCTCGGCCGTTCAAGCCCGCTGATCAGCCGCAAAAGCGTACTCTTGCCGCAGCCGGAACCGCCGATCACCACGAGGATTTCGCCGCGCGGCACGTCGAGCGTGAAGCCGCCAAGCGCCTGGACACCGTTGCCATAGGTCTTGGAAAGTCCGTTGAGCGACAGCATCACGCCCCCTCCCGCTTGAAATTGTCCTGCCAGGCGACAAGTGGCGATGTCAGCAACACGAGCAACCCATCGGACAGTTTGCCGATGATGGCGAAGATGATGATCGACGCCACGATCTGATCGGGCTTGCCGAGCTGCTGGCCATCGACCAGCAAATACCCCAGGCCTTCGGAAGCGCCCATGAATTCGGCGGCAACCACGAACATCCAGCCAAGCCCAAGGCCCGAGCGCAACGAAACGATGAAGGATGGCAGGACCGCAGGAAACAGGATGCGGCGCACCAGATCAAAGCCGGACAGCCTGAAAATCCGACCGACCTCGACGATCTTGCGATCGACAGAGAGAAGCGCCGTCGAGACGCCGAGATAGACGGGGAAAAACACGCCGGTCGCAATGAGGACGACCTTCGATGTTTCAAAAATGCCGAACCACAGGATGAACAGCGGAACCCAGGCGATCGACGGGATGGCACGCAGGGCCTGCAGCGTCGGATCGATCAGGCGTCGGGCAACACCAAAAAAGCCGGTTATGCTGCCGAGTAGAGCGCCAGCCAGCGATCCCGCGACAAAACCGAACAGCACCCGCAGGCAGGTCGCACCGACATGTTGATAGAGATCGCCCGCCTGCGCCAGTTGCCATAGCGTGGCGATGATCCGCGAAGGCGGCGGGACAAGGCGTCCCGTCGCCAATCCTGAGGAAACAGCCAGCTCCCAGATCAGAAAACCGCCGGCAGGCAGGAGTATGGCGAGCAGGGCGCGTGCGAGAACCGGTGACCATACTTTGGTCGCACGGCTCTCTCCTTGAATTTCACCCCGTTCCGCCAGAATGTCGGTTGTGGTCACGTTCCGCACCGTTATTGAACGAGAGCTTCACTGAAGCTTGGATCGATAAGCTTGTCAGTCTCGGCCGCGATATCGGCTCCGGTCGGCAGGACTCCCGCCTGCTGCAAGGCAAGTCCCGCTTTCAGGATGGTGTCACGCTGTTCCGAGCCGATGCGGGAATATTGCAGATTGGTGCGCTCCAGTTGCTTGGTGATAACCGCGTCGGGCAGCTTGGCTGCTTCGATCAGGGCGGCCTTCAGTGCCGCCGGATCGGCAATCGCACGCTTGCGCGCCTGTTCATAGACACCCAGCACCCGCTTCACGATATCGGGGTGTTGGCCGGCGAAGGTTTCAGTGGTGTTCAGCACACCCCAGCTATTGTTCTCGGGCTTGCGATAGAACAGCTTTGCACCATCCTCCACTTCGGCAGCGGCCATCAGCGGATCGAGGCCGGCCCAGGCATCGACGTCGCCGCGGGTCAGCGCAAGGCGGCCATCGGCATGCTGGAGCAAAACGAACTTCACATCACCATCCTTCAGTCCGGCATCGGCCAGCGCCCGGACAAGAAAGATGTGCGGGTCGGTGCCGCGGGTGACCGCAACCGACTTGCCTTTCAGGTCGGCAACGCTGGTAATCTCGGAATCCCTGCCAGTTACGAGGGCAGTCCATTCCGGACGCGAATAGACATAGACCGACTTGATGGGATTGCCGTTGACACGCGCGATCAGCGCGGCGGCGCCGGCCGTGGAACCGAAATCGATTGAGCCGGCATTAAGAAATTCAAGTGCCTTGTTCGAGCCGGCCGATTGCACCCACCTTATGGCGATACCGTCCTTTTCGAATTCCTTTTCCAAAAGCCCCTCCTTCTTGAGAAGAAGGCCGACCGGATTGTAGGTCGCCCAGTCGATGCGAATTTCCGACAGGTCGGCCGCCGCCGCCGGCGCCAGTCCCAGACCGATGAAGGCGGCAACCGCCGCAAGCCTCGCAATGATAGATCGCATGAATGAGCCCTCGCCGGCACGAATTGATAATCGTAGGAGCCTAGGCACTTGATCGCGTCAGGATAAGGAAAGATGTTCCATAGTATTGTTTGTATATGGAATTTATCAGCTTAAATGAACCACGAGGTGACCCAAAATTTTGGCGCATACTCTTCTGGCAGCCGCCCGATACCAGGCAAGCGAAATGAGCCCTTGCCATCGCCCACGCGCCTGAAGCTCCGGCACGACATATCGATGAATGTTTCGTAGCTTTCCGGCACCACTGTCCGGGTCAGGTTGAACCCGTCGACCCCGCTCTCGTCCACCCATCTGATCAGCCCGGTTTGATCACGCTCCGGCCTGCTCCTTCTCCGTCCGCGAGACTATCCCCACCCCTCCATGCGGCGTTGGTGAGATGCCGTTCACGGCGAAATCTCCCACGATACGATCGTGATAGATGCGGGGATTGTGCGAGGTGATGGTGCGGGCGTTTCGCCAATGGCGATCAAGACCATGGCTGCGTTTTGCCGCTGAGGCGCCAAGCGCGTCGAAGAGGACCGTGGATGCATCGAGGATCAGATTGCTGACCACCGTAACCGACTGGCTGACCTCAAGGTCTGCATTGCGATTTGCCAGCGCAATACGTTTCACATCGCCTGAAAGATTGGCTTCATAAGCAGCCTGTAACGCTTCCGCCGCCTTTAACACGATGACGCCGGCGCTATAGGCCGCTCCCCTCACTCGCCCCACGACCTGCAGCACCTGTGGATCTTCGGCAAAACGCGAGGCGTTGCTGCGCTGATAGACCCGCTTGCGCTCCGCCACATGGCGGGCGATTTCCGAGGCGGCCGCACGACCAATGCCGGCAAGCGAAGCCAGATGGACAAGCTGGAAAAAGCCGCCCGAATAGCTGAAGCGAAGGGCGCTGGGTTTGATGAGATCTTCGGAAATCGCCACATCGGTAAAACGTGCCGTACCGCTGGCCGTCAATGCCTGTCCAAAACCGTCCCAGTCATCGAGAATCTCGACGCCTTCGGCCTTCGTGGGAACAAGCGCGCCAATCGGCGCGCCATCACCATCCACGGCGCCCAGCGTGATCCAGTCCGCGTAAAGCGAGCCGGTTGTATAATATTTCTCGCCGTTCAGCCGCCAGCCGCTGCCATCGCGCGTGAGTTGGGTGGAATAGGTTCCAAGCCGGGTATCTCCGATTTCGGAAAACCCGCTGCCGATGGTTTCTCCCTGCTCGATCCGCGTCAGCCATGCATCCCGCCATGGCGAAGGTTCTGCGTTAAGCAGATCCTCTGTGAACCCCAGATGGCTGCGGTAAGCATTGGTGAGATTGGGATCCGCTTCCGCCAGTTCGATGACCAGGCCGAAAAATTCAGGCAGTGTCAGGCCGAGGCCTCCAAATTTTTCCGGCAGGCGCAGCTTGGAAAAGCCAGCCTTTTTCAAAACATCATAGTCATTGAAACGAAGCTCGCGGCCAAGATCATGTCGTATGGCGTCTCTGCCGATATCGGAAAAAATCCCCCGAAATCTTTCGGCTATCGTGTCGAAGCGTTTGCTGGGCGCGGAACCCCAGGCCTGGCTGGCATTGGTCATTACAAATCCCTGTCTGTAGAGCGGTCTGGCGAAATTCGAGCCGCGCTTATGCCGCGGCGGCTTCGACACCCTGTTCGAAATCATGCAGATGAACAGCGATTTCAAAACCCCGCCGTTTCAGCCAATGCGCCACGACGCGGGCGCGGGCGCCCAGCAGGTCATCCACGAGAACGATCCGGGCGCCGCGCACGGCAACGGTGCGATAGGCGACACCGAGAAGCTGCCCGCCCTCCGAAGAAATGGAACCTTCAAGATGCGAAGCCGCGAATTCTTCCGGCGTTCTCACATCAAGAAAATAGGTCGTTCGCGCCTTGTCCCGCAGCCATGTTTCGGCCGTCGGGCGGTCGATGAACAGCAGATCGTCGTCACGGGAGAATGTTTCGAGCCGCGTCTTCGCAATGTCCCTGGCATCGTCACTGGCGGGCGGAAATGTCCGTGAACGCCCCGTTTCCAGTTCAAACCCGTCATCCGTCCAGCCGCGCGTCCCCTCGTGCAGATAGCTGACATCGTTTTCGAGGCCGGCGTCGATCAATGTCTGCGCGCCCAGAATTGCGCGGGGCAGACCCGCGCAGGAAACGACGACCCTCGTTTTGGGTGACGGCACGACATCGGCGAAACGCAGCAGAAGTTCTGCACCCGGCACGCCGATGGCGCCCGGCACGTGTGCCTTTTCATATTCTGCGATTGTGCGGGTATCGATGACGACGACATCCTCGCCGGCATCCTTCCAGGCCTTCAGTTCCCGCGCGAAAACGACCGGCGTACCCTTTTCCTGCCGCACCTTCTGGACGAAAGGAACGCCGGGAATATCGAATGTCGGCAGGTTATCGACGCCGCCTTCGATCCACGCCGGAATTCCACCAAGCAGAAAATGAATGTCGCTCCAGCCGTTTGCGGCAAGCCGTCCCGCCGCCTGTTGCGCGCTTCCTTTTCCATCGTCCACCAGAACGGTCCGTACGGCAGGGCGCGGGATGAAGCGGTCTATTTCCGCCTCCAGCCGTTCTACCGGAAGATTGGTCGCAAATAGCGGCGATGCATATCCCACCTCTTCACTGGGGCGGATATCGAGAACGGCAAGCTCCCTGCCATCTCCCAGCCATTCAATGAAACGATCCTTGGTTAGCGCCTGCACAGACATCGCATTTCCTCCTGAAAGATTGGTTTTTACGTGAAGGTTCAGGCCGTCGGGTCAAGCCAGAGATCGCCGAAACTCCAGTTGAGCCCCTGCGCGCCGGTGACGTAATTCTTGACCCGCTTGTGCGCCACGATCTGGCTGCCCGCCGCCACAAGATCGACCGAGGCGACTTCGTCATGGATAAGTCGCTGGAACTTGCTCCAGATCACCCAGCGTTTCTTCGGATCGGACTCGATGGCCGCCGCTTCCAGAAGCGCATCCGCCTCCGGATTGGCGTAGTTGGCCGCGTTGGAGAAAGGCAGCCCGATCTTGAAATTCTTGCTCCAATAGGCGCGCTGGATGCCGAGCGACGGATCGAAGGTGTTGGAAAGGGATTCCACCACCAGATCGAAGGCGCGGTCCGTATAGACCGTCTTCAGATAGGTCGGCAGATCGTATTTCCGGATTTCGACCGCGATGCCGATCTTTTCAAGCTGGCTGCGAAGAACATCGGCATAGCCGGGCGTCAGATAGGAATTATAGGTCAACCGCACTGGAAAACGCTTGCCGCCGTCCTTGCGCGGATATCCCGCCGCATCGAGCAGCCTTTCCGCTTCCTTCGGGTCATAGGCATGGGCCTTCACCGACGCGTCATACCAGTTCGGCAGGGCCGTGCTGACGGGGCTTGGCGATATCTGCGCATAACCGAAGAGCGCCACATTGACGATTTCATCCAGATTGATCGCCTTTGCAACGGCGAGGCGGACATCTTTCTTGCGGAAGATCTCGCTATCGTAATTGAAGAACAACTGCTGCTGTGGCCCCGCATAGGCATAGGTGTTGGTGTCCAGAACGAGATCGGGGTTCTGCTTCAGCCGCTCGAGATCCGCCAGCGGAACCGGATTGTCGCCGATGTCCACCTCCCCCGTTTCCAGAGCCACCGCCCGCGCGGCGGGATCGGTGATGATGCGCAGGATGATGCGGTCGAGATAGGGTTTGCCCGCATCCCAGTAATCGGGATTTCTTTCGAAGATCAGATGGCTGCCCGGCGTCCATTCCGTCAGTTTGAAGGGACCGGTGCCGATCGCGGTCTGCAGCGTCTGGCCATCGGCGGGCTTCAGTTTTTCGAAAATATGCTTCGGTACGATCGGCGATTCCGAACTTGATTGCGCGGCGATCAGGAACGGCGCCGGCTTGGACAGAACGATGATGGCAGTCAGCGGATCCGGCGTTTCCACCACCTCGACGTTCTGATAGGTGATGCGGCCGCGTGGATGGGCTTCCTTCAGCCGGAAAATTGAAAACGCGACATCTTCCGACGTGAAATCCCGGCCGTCGTGCCATTTCACATTCGGGCGGAGCTTGAACGTATAGCGCAGATTGTCATCAGAGACGGACCACTGCGTGGCCAGCAAGGGCTGTGGATTGAGGTCGAAATCGAATGTCAGAAGACCTTCCACGATCTTCGGGCCGATCGCCTGCCCCGTTCCTGAGGATGTGTTGATGGCGAAAAGCGCGTTGCCGGGATCGACACGATAGAGCAGCTTGAGAGTGCCCCCGGAGACGGGGCGGCTCACCTCGCCATTCGCTGCGAATACCGAACCCGGCAGGGCCGTTCCTGCCGTTGCCAGAAGAAGCATCTTGTTGAACTGGCGGCGTCCTATCGTCATGAAAATCCCCGTTTGAAACAGCGTTTCGATGACAAAAGCATCGGGGCAAAGCGACGCGTCGCTAAGAAGAAAATTCTTCTCGACCTACAAAGGAAACATTTCTTGCAGAATTTTATTTCAAAACGTATGCACCAAGGCACCAAAATTTGTGCTGAATTATTGGGCTGCCTTGGATCGCCGTTGCGTTTCTTCGCGACATGGGGAGATAAAAGGAAATTTCGACAACATGCCTTTCGAACGTTCGATGGAAATGTTGTTCCCTTGAAAAATCGCGAATGAGCAAGACATTGCTCACCGCTTCAGGATGGGCGGAATGCCCCCGTGATCCGTCGCAGCACGGCGTTCGCATGGTCGCCGGTAATCGTGGAGATCATCACGACATCCAGTTTCGGAAGTTCCGGTAGCGCGCGGCTCCTGACCTGCAGCACACCAACGGGCGCCGCGCTTTGCGCCAGAAGCGCAACGCCGATTCCAGCCTCCGCAGCGGCTCCCACCGCCGTTGCGCCGGTGCCGACAAACACTTCTCGCCAGGCTATGTCCGCGCTCTCCAGCGCCCGAAGGGCCATGGCTCGCAAATTACAGGGTTCCGGTTGCAGCACCAGCGGCACCGGGACATCTGAAGCCAGATCGAAATCCGAGCTGCAGTACCAGCCGAAGCTCTCCTGAAACAGAGCCTCTCCATCCCGGCGGATATCATCGTGCCGCAGCACAACGATCGCATCGAGTTCTCCGGCATCATAAAGGTCAAGCAGGGTTCTTGTGCCGGCGGTGCGAAGATGAAGCGTAACGCTCGTTTCACGCTCGCTGACAACCCGAAGTATCCGAGGCAGGTCGGCGCCGATTAGATGATGCGTGACACCGATCGCCAGACGCGTCGGCTCCTGACCGAAGACATCAAGCGCGCGACGGCCGGCGGCGACATAGGCACGCGCGGGTTCCAGAAAGCGTTCACCCGCAGCGGTCAACCGCACGCGGCGCGGCGTCCGTTCGACCAGGCGATGTCCCAGCATGTCTTCGAGCCGGCGCAACCGCAGGGATATGGCCGCCTGCGTCGTATTCATCACGCCCGCGACCCGTGTGAACGACTGAAATTCGGCAACAAGAAGAAAAGCCTCGACGGCCTCAGGATCCAATGAGCGCATGGCATTCATAACAAACTGTTATCGCTGAAACTTGCAAGCCCCTAATTCTGTCATCTCTTCAAGGCGGCTATTGCACGAAACTCTTGATAGGAGTTTTTCGTGTCGTCACAGATTTCCTCGCCCCTGCCTACCCCCGCGCCTACCGTTGATTCCCGCATATGGGCAGCGCTTGCCGTGGCGGTCGCAACACAAACCACAGGCTCATTCGTATCGCAGGGCATTTACATTCTCGTGCCCTTCTGGCGGGAAGCATTCGGCGTTTCCCTCGCATCCGCATCCCTTGCTGTCACCGTCATGAACGGTGTCCAGATCGCGACGATGTTTATGCTCGGCCGCGCCATCGATATTCATGGCGAGCGTCGTATTGTCGGCATTGCCATGCTCGGCATGGCGATCGCCATGGCCTGTGCGGCAACATTCGCAAACCGTCTGCCCGCGCTGCTTGTTTGCATCGCGTTTCTGGGCGGCACCTATGCGGCTGTCCAGCCGGGCGGCACACGGGCGATCATGCGTTGGTTTCCACCCGCCAAACGCGGAATCGCCACAGGGTTTCGGCAGGCCGCGGTTCCCTTAGGAACGATGATCGCCGCCGCTCTCCTGCCGTTCATGGCGGTCCGCTACGGGTGGCATGCCGCGGCCTGGCTCTGCGCCGGTGTTTCCCTCACGGGCGGTGCACTTTTCTGGGGGCTGTATCGCGAGGGAGGCGATGTAGCAGCAAAAACCGAGCGTCCGCTCCCCCTCGTAGAACTCGTCTGCATCGTCGGGCAGGATCGCAGCTTCTGGCCCGTATTGCGGCTTGGCATTGCCATGTCGGCGTTTCAATTCACCCTTACCGCACACGTCATCGGCTTCATGGCCGACGGATTGGGGCTTGGCCTCTTTGTCGCCTCTTCAATGTTTGCCGGAACACAGCTTGCGGGCATTCCCGGCCGCATTCTTCTGCCCTGGCTCAGTGATCGCTTCCGGCCCGGCCTTCGCGGTCAATCGTTTGGGCTGGTATCCGTCATTGCTGCCTGCGCCGCGGCATTCCTCGCGCTTCTCCCCATCGGCACCCCGCTGCCCGTAATCCTCCTCGTGCTTGTCATATTGGGAATATTCGGGATCGGCTGGTTTCCGCTTTATCTTCTGCAGATCGCCGAGAGCGCACCAAAGGGCTCGATAGCCTCGACAATCGCCTTCGCATCCACGATCTGTTTGGCTGTCATGGCACTTGGCCCCTACCTGTTCGGGCTCCTGGTCGATCATTTCGGTTATGGAGCAGCATGGTCGGCCCTGATCGCGCCAGTGGTTGTAACGGCGCTGCCTCTGGCCACGCCGCCGCGCCTTGCCACACAACGGAAAATGTGAGTGCCCACAATTCGGCGGCAAATTAAATCGCATGCTTTCGACGAGAAACGACTTGGACGCTGCCCGCCTGTCTTTTTAAGTCACGAAACATGCTTTCTCGTTTGCCGGATCAACCAGTCGCGAAAGAGAATGATATTTGCATTGTGCGATTTCCGTTCGGGGTAAACAGCAAAATAGGAGTCGTCCGACCGAATGGGATCGCCAAATGGCATATGAAGCAGGCCCTCCTCCAATTCATCGACTGTTCGCCCCCTTACGGCGTCGATGGAAATTTCCTGAAACCTATCAAGGGACAAAGCGACGTCCCGATAATAGTTTGCCAGGCCGGGCCTTTGCCGGAGCAAAGAGAGTGCGGAAAATCATCCGCCTGAGTCATTGGGGGTTGACCTTCCGGCCCGGTTGGATGCTCTTTTCACACTAACGGGTTATCCCTCTCTGGAGGATAAGGCTAATGAAAATGAGATTTCTCGGTGAGGCTGTTCTCGCCTTATTGCTTTCCACCGCAATCGCCTCCGCCCAGCAGGCCTCCGATATGGTTGCACCGGAGAAAGCGGCGGGTGTTGCGACTGCGAGACGTGTCGAGGCAAGGGGCTTCATGGTCGCGGCAGCCAATCCGCTGGCGGCCGAGGCGGGACGCGACGTGATCGCCGCGGGCGGTAACGCTATCGATGCGATGGTGACGGTGCAGACCGTGCTGGGCCTCGTTGAACCGCAGAGTTCTGGTCTCGGCGGCGGTGCCTTCCTCGTCTATTACCACGCCAAAAGCGGCAAGCTGACGACGTTGGACGGCCGGGAGACGGCGCCGATGGAGGCCGCGCCCAAGCTCTTTCTGGATGACAAAGGTCAGCCGCTTAAATTCATGGACGCAGTAGTCGGCGGCCGCTCCGTTGGCACACCGGGAACGGTGCGACTTCTGGAGGAAGCCCATAAACGCTATGGAAAGGCGGAATGGGCAAGCCTGCTGAAACCGGCGGAAAAGCTGGCGACCGAGGGTTTCAAAGTGTCGCCGCGTCTTGCCTCCCTCATCGCGTCCGAGGGCGACCGGCTGAAGAAATATCCAGAGGCCCGCTCCTATTTCTTTGACGCCTCCGGGGCGGCCCTGCAGACAGGTACCCTGTTGAAGAACCCGGCCTACGCCGAGACGCTTGCGGTGCTCGCCAAAGGCGGCGCAGACGCCTTTTACAAGGGAAGAATTGCCGAGGCGATCGTCAAGACTGTGCGCGAGGCAGCCGACAATCCCGGCGTGCTGTCGCTTTCCGATCTTTCCAACTATCGCGTTATCGAGCGCGAGCCGGTCTGCTTTATCTACCGTGCTTTTGACGTTTGCGGCATGGGACCGCCATCGTCAGGCGGCATCGCTGTCGGCCAGATGCTCGGCATGGCGGAGAATTTTAATCTCAGGTCCCTGGGACCGAATAATGTCGAAAGCTGGCGCATTATCGGCGATGCGCAGCGTCTCGCCTTCGCCGATCGCGAACGTTACGTCGCTGACACCGGTTTCGTGCCACTACCGGTCAAGGGCCTGCTGGACAAGACCTATCTAAGCGAGAGGGCAAGGCTGCTCGGCGGTGACAGGGCCTTGGCCAAAGACGCCGTCAAGGCCGGCGAGCCGGAATGGGACCACGCTCTGCTTTTCGGCCGGGATGCCGCGCTCGAGTTACCCTCCACAAGCCATTTTGCCATTGTCGACAAGGAAGGCAACGTGGTCTCGATGACGACGACGATCGAAAATGGCTTCGGCTCGCGTCTGATGACGAATGGCTTCCTGCTCAATAACGAGTTGACAGACTTTTCCTTCAAGACCCATGACGGTGGCCTGCCGATCGCCAACCGCGTCGAGCCCGGCAAACGGCCGCGCTCCTCCATGGCCCCGACGATCGTGATGAAGGATGGAAGACCGCTGCTCGCCATTGGTTCACCCGGCGGCAGCCAGATCATTGGTTATGTGGCACAGGCGCTGATTGCTTACATTGACTGGGGCATGCCGGTTGAGGCGATCGTCGCCCAACCGCATCTCATCAACCGGTTCGGCACCTACGACATCGAGGCCGGCACCAGCGCGGAAAATCTGGCCGGGCCGCTGAAGGCGCTGGGTTACGAGGTGAAACCGGGTAAGATGAATTCCGGTTTGCATGCCATCGAGATGACCGCGCAAGGTCTGGCCGGCAGCGCCGATCCACGACGCGAGGGAGCAGTTATAGGGGAGTGAACGGCCCGCCTCTGGAAAGGTGCAGGAATGGTCCATTCAGACATCAATCGCAGATTACCGGGTAGCCTTTCAGAGGGGCTGTTAAACAACACTGCCTGCGACGAGATCAATCACAACAGCGTGCCGGGCTGGATCCCGAACGATCAAGCTATAGTCGAATTGCGAAGGAGGACGGTTTTGGCGTAGCCAGCCAAGCGAAGGCGCCTCGTTCGTGACCACTATGATCGGCTTGCGTTGATCGGCCTTTGCGACATCGACGATCATTGCCAGGACTTCCTGGTCCGGATTCCCATGTTTGCCGTTCGCCGAGAGCAGACAGATATCGGCCGGCAGGCGCTCGAAGTAGTTTTTCGTTACATTTCTATCGCTGCCGTGATGCTGAACCTTAAGAAGACGAAGGCGGTGGGGGGCGTCTTTCGCAATAGCGCCGCTCTGTTCTAGGCCGCTGAGAATGTGATCGCCCCGTGCATCTCCGGTAAGAAGGATATCGCCGGCCGGCGTCGTACCGAACAATACGATGCTGCTCAGATTGGGCACGCTTTTGTCGGCATTGGCCATGGCCTGAATATTCCCAAGCGCAAATGCGTCCATGTTGCGCTCGATCCAATCGATCCATTAGTCCTGCAGTTCCCTGAGATTGGCGGTCGTAGGACCCGCGACGACAAAATCCGCCTTGCCGAGCGGCC
>NZ_JAPWDT010000012.1:0-113992 GCF_027212525.1 Agrobacterium sp. SOY23
GAAGACCAAACAGACAAATGCACCGACCTTTGATGTGCGAGCCGCATTATACGGCCTCTCAGGGACAGATTGACCCAGATTCACGGCCTCGGCTCATCGCTCGCGCTCAAGCTCATCGGCGAGTGTGGAACGGATCTGCGGGCATGGCCGAGACTTTACATCGTGGCTCTGCCTCGCGCCCGGCAACAAGACCTCCGGTGGCAAAGTGCTTTCGTCACGGACCCGACGATCTTCCAGCCGAGCAGCTGCGGGAGAAGCGATACTGCACTCGGCGCGTTCTACCGCCGTATGGCTGGGCGCATCGGCAAGCATAAAGCAGTGACGGCCCGCAAGATAGCCGTCCTGTTCTACAATGCGCTGCGGTTTGGAGTGGTCTACCGCGATCCGGGCGCTGCGGCCTATGATGAACTACATCGTGGCCGCGTCATCGCCAACCTCCAGCGGCGGGGCCGGTCTATGGGCTACGAGCAGGCACCCGTGACGGCTGGAGACTGTGTTTCTTGGGAACGCCTGGGCGTCGATCTGCAGACCCTGAGTAATCGGTAGGAGACACAGCTGGTTGGCGCCCTCAAAAAATATCTATCGATTGCCAGAACTGCTTGTGCAGTTAGGAATTGCGCGAAGCGCTTACTTCTACCACCGCGCCGTGTGAACTTGGCAGACAAGTATCTCACCACCCGTCGTAGCCTGGCGGAAATCTTAAAGCAACCATCGTTGCTACGGCTATTATAGACTGCAGGCGTCGCTGGCCAGGCAGAGTGTGACAACCTCGGAAAAGGTTGTGCAGCGATTGATAAAACAAGAGCGCCTGTTGTCCCACTTTACTCGAACCACAAACTGTCACGGTAAACTCACTTGCACTCGAATTCCGAGACCTCGCACAAAAAGCAAAATTCACACTCGGTCTGACGAAAGGGGTGAGGTTGTGGTGCCGGAAACTAAGCATATGCCGCAATCAAAAACCGACTCTGAGACCGAAAGGCGATGCTCCGATATACGGCGCCTTGTCACGTCCTCGCCGACCACATCAGCGAGAAGTGGGCAGCCAAAACCGGATCCTCCTCGATATGCCTTACCCAATCCGAATGCTCGATCTGTCCCGAGATAAAACAGAGCATCAACATTTGCTGCGACATTGAGAGAGGGGCGACCGCCCCTGACAGGCTCCACTCGTTAGAGGCGGAACCGACGGCAAGATTCGGTGCCGATGGGATGGAATGGCCTTCTAGCTCAGAATATGAGAAACCACCCACGTAATAATCGTAATGCATAAAGAACTCCATCATAAGAATTAATAATTTCACTCGAACAAGAGATTGTGCTTTGACAAACATAGGCTTCATATGAGGGAAAGTCGCATTGAGAACCGTTTCAACTGAAATGATGTTAAAATTCCTGCGGTTCTGTTAGGCGCGCAATGCGCTATGCAAGCAATCTGATGGATGATCTTACCTTGCCTGCTGGATCGTGGCACCGGGCAAGCCGCGCAGCGCCGGTCTTCGCGGTCGTGAATGCGTTGCTTTTGCAACGTGACGACGGGATGCCAGCGGCGGATCGGGTTCATGTCGCGAGATCTTTTGGCTGCGGGAGACCAACATCCGTCAACGACCCAACGATGAATGCTCGCGTTCGGCAAGCCCTCTATTGTTCACATTGCCGATCTGTAAGGACGGCTTGGCAATCGTGGAGCTCGTGTTTGCTTTGCCACCGTTGACATGCTGGTACCTTGCGCTCATCCCATCCCTGAACCGTTCTTCCGGCCCTATCGAGCCAGAATGCAAAGCTTCAGTCGAAGGGAGAGACCACTTGATACTGGGAGGGCATCTTCGCAAGTCACAACAAAACGCAGCGTATGTATCTGCATTTATAAGGGCCTCTTGAAACGTCAGACCATTCTCGCGGTAGCGCATTGGCTGCCCAGCTACAGAGTTATCCAGATATCCTCGCTCCCCGTGGTCATCAAGAGCCGCAACATTGTGTGCAGTTTCATGGATAATGATACGAGGTCCCAATTCGGCGTCGAAAACTGCGGATGTTTTTATTCGAAACGAAACTCGAGGCGACTCGTCGTTAGAAAAACGCCGCCAAGCCAATCCAACTGTACCGGCGTGAGCTGTTTCGGGGAATCGTTTGCTCAGATCGTCGAGCACCTTTATTTCGAGATTCGGACCGTTCAGCCCCGCCGATATTCTTCTCAATTCGCGCAATATGTCACGAGCACTTCCCATCGTTTCTCGATGTGGATCGAAATCGGGGCCGAATACGTCACCTAGGCCCGCCGCCGCACCTTTATCAACATCGAGAAGGAAATGGTGTTTTAGCAACGCAGAGGTTTTGCCGTCGTATTGGGAGCTATCCTTACACGCCAGAGCCTCAATCCCGGCGTCAACATTCGCCCTCGCACGACCGACATTGTGACGAATCATATCCAGTTGCCGCTCGTTGAACTCATATTCATGCAACAGAAGGACGCTGTTCCCGCCCGGGACGGCGAGTTCCGTATACACGGGAAGTTTCGTTTTCCCGATATGGGAAGATAGCAGCCTCCATCCAACATTATCAGGAGGCAGTGGATCTTGATGGGGCTGCTTCAATAGGCCCGCTTGCAGCCCATCAGCTTCACGGCCTGCTCTACGCCATAGGCGAGGTATTCCACTTGTCAATCTCGCAATTTCTTCATTCGGCATTACTGCTTGCCTGCTTCCAGAAGCCTCATTTCATATATTTCTCTCAGAATGCCGCCTGCATGGCTATGTGGATTTGAGTTACAGGTGAAACCAACATTTTTCGGATCGAACGTTCCGCTTCGCCGCCCGGGCGACGTGGCCGACGGTCGATTCCGTAGCAGTTTCCGAATGAAATGGCGCGCAACGCCGAGAGATCATGCCTGAACATCAACTGCAGCCTGCCGATCTCACGGTGCCGTCCAAGGCGCCTATAGACTTCGTCACAGCTACAGATGGGCTGCCGAGAATACGATCGTCAAAATGAGATTAGAAATAGCTTCCTCGCTGATACGATGCTTGGCAAGGAAGGCGAACCGCAAGGCAACTCCCGGAGCGGTCGCCCCCTAGGTCATCGATCCTATCGATGAAACCGCCAACTACATCGTCGCCGTTGCTATCGGCACAGTCAACGGAATGCTATCTCAACGGGCTTCCTCGAAAAACTCAATCGCTGCTATGATCCACCGATCGACGGCTTTTACAAGATCGAAAACCTCGATGCAATTTAGCTGTCTATAGGATTTCTCAGAAAGGGCCTGCTTTGAGTTCAACCTCGACTCACGTCTCGGGAACGGGTACGCCCATTGTCAGGCGGAGAAGACTGAGACGCCTGCCGAGTGATTGTATCGGCCGAAGTTCCGCGCCCGATATTCCTTTTAGCTTGATCCCCACATGGTGAATGTAAGCTTGCCCGATTGACCGCAACAGGGGATTCATCGTCCGAACTGGAGGAGAGCCAAGCAAATTGGGGAGCCTGCGCAAGTCGCCTCGCCATGACTGGACTACCATTGGTTTCCCGCCGTTTACCCACAGAGTTAACCTCGGGTGCCGAAGGCTGCTGCATCGTGATGGAAGGCCGAGGGGTTCCTCCATCAGACCTAGCGTTAGTAGGTCTCTCCACGGAGCGGCGGCTAAGAGCTTTCTGTTCGTCATCGGAACTGTCAGGCGGCAAAGAGCTAAACCGTCGCCTTCTTGACAGGGGAATCGACTGGGTTTCATCGTCGGACGTGTCAGATGGAAGAGAGACCGAACTCTGCCGCACAAACAATTCATCTTCCGAAACCTCCGACGGCACCGGCGAGGGAGACGGCGTTTTGACTATTCTACGTTGCTCGTCGGTCATGAGCCGTTTTGGTTTCTGCAGCGCGCTGGACGGTTCAAAGTACGATACGCTCTGATTGCTTGCAGCATCTCTGAATTTTTCTTCCCGTCTAATCGATCTCCAATTACGTGTATAATTGCCAGTATAGCCAGATTTCTCGCTGACATTTTGTGGGTATATCTGGTGGTGTTCAGCTCCGGGAGGGATTTTATCGATCGGCTCCAATTCGTCCCTTGAAATCTGCATCAGAATAGGAGCGCTGGCACGATTATTTTTGTTTGCCAAGATGTCGGATATGGCTTCCATCTTGACGGCTCCCCTTGAGGAAGCGCGTGATGTGCTCGTGGGAACGTATCCTGTCAAATGAGCCGCCCGCATCCTCTGCTCGTAGAGCTCAGGGTTTAACCACTTCATTGTCTTAGGCTGCAGGAAACCCTGATTGTGATCGCCTAGGATAAGTATTTCCAGTTCTGTCATGTCTTCGTCGAAATTATTTCTGTTTTTCTCGTCATATTGTTTCTTGCTTATCCACTTTCCTTCATCGCTTCGCACAAAAACATTGGGCTCATAGGTACGGCCCGTATATTCACAGAATATTTTTTCGGCCGCATCGAATGTCGGCGCGTTCTTGTTAAACTGATCATGGGTCATGTAGTCGAAATTCGCTGTTTTTAGCCAAACGTTGTTTTCTCCGTACTTGTCTGTTACCGCCTTAAACGAGACCATATCGCGGGTACCCTCGTACAGTTTGAGAAAAATCGCTTTGTAGGTTCCATCTTCCAGGCGGATCAGTGCATCTGGATTGTATTGCCCCGCTTTCAAAGCCTCTATATACGCGTGATTCCGCCTTCTTTCCCCGACGGGTGTCTGGAATTTGCCTATATCTTCGCTTAAGAGCCCGGTAACAACTCGCTCTTTGAAGGACTTGCCGCTTTGGCCAACCTTGCTCATCAGACCGGCGAACTTCCAATCCCGCTCTTGATATTCATCCCTCCAGTCTTCCCGCTTTTCTACCTCAATCGTGTTCCAGGTTCTCGGTTTGGAACGAAAGATGCCTGGCTCAAAACTCGTGATCGTGCAGGTGTCGTCCATGTCAGCGCTTGTAGGCGGTTTACCGAAATCCCGTTCGAATTGCCCTTTCGTTCGAAAAACGACCTCTTTCGCACCAGTTCCTAGCCGTGCGACCTTTCGCAACTGTTCCGGGTCGGAGATGAGGACCACGCCATCATGAGAACCCCGATAATAGTTGTGCATCGTGCGCCGTGGTCCGGGTTGTTTTTTTTTGCCTTTATCCTTCGCCCTTTTCTCCTTGACCTCTCCGGCAGTCGGGCCAGATGCCGAATCGTCGAAATAGTTATGCAAGGTATTGACTGGCGTGGGTTCGCGAGCCGGAAGCGGGACGAATGAAGATGCAGCATGCTCGCTTACAGCTCGTTCGCCTTCACGTTTTGAGGTTGGCCCGTTGCGGTCGATCTGACGAGCGGCCGGAGTCCGGTCCGGGCTAGGACTCCAGCTCAGTTCTCTTTCGTCATCCCCATCGTTGTCAAAAACAATGTTCTCGGGCAAGTCCACGTCAGGGTCGTGCTCGATGCTCTCAAGGACGCTGTTTTCCAACTGCCCGGCAGGGCCTTCATCTCGGCCCGCTGCGGTCGACTTCAATCGCTTAACGCGCCCTGAGGGCCGGGCCGGGCCGTCGCGATTTAATGCACTAGCCTTGCGTTTTGCTGGGCCACCCACTGAACCGTTTTCCATCTGGCACCTTTCGGTCGTACAGCAACAAGGGAGCGATTTCGCCCTCCGGTCTGACAACACCCCGTCTTTTGAAGCCCAGCCTTATTCTGGTCGGCGCTTTGGCCTTGTTGCTGACAACGGGTAGAAATGTGGCTATTCCGGCGTGAAAAATCACTCGAAAAACATTTCGACCAGCCAAACTCCAATTAAAGGATAATTTCTGAATTACTTACCGATAATCAAATATTATTTTTAACTTTTAAAATTACTTTTGGTTTTAATAATATAATTTCCACATTGATCAAATAAGATGAATACCACTTTTAGATTTACCAATCAGCGACAGATGCTACCCCACGATTTCTCGGTCCCAGACCTCTCTTTGAGGCAGCGTCTATACCATTGGTGTCGTCGTGGCCGCTACGGCTGGTACCGCTCGGAGCCCAGCTATTGAGCGCGGCCCTTTCTTTGGCAACTGAACTCTGACGGCTCGCTGACGTCGTTTTCTCCACTTCGTCACCCCCAACGGGTTTCCAATCACCTAAAAAGGCATGCGATTGGGCATCGGCGCTTTTGGAAGCAGTTCTGCTGCTCGGTGGCCTCGTTTTCTCCGCTTCGTTATCCCCAACAGGTTTCCAATCACCTAGAAAGGCATGCGATTGGCCATCAGCGCTTTTGGAAGCAGTTCTGCTGCTCGGTGGCCTCGTTTTCTCCATTTCGTTATCCCCAACAGGTTTCCAATCACCTAGAAAGGCATGCGATTGGGCATCAGCGCTTTTGGAAGCAGTCCTGCTGGGGCTCGGTGACGCAGAGCTTTTCAGAAATGCTTCTTCTTCTTCGTCCTCTGGCGCACGGGGAGCGGCTCTATCGATTTCAACTGAATTCTGATGACTTGGTGCTGGAAGCGTGCTTCGAGCCACATCAGGCTCTGTCGCACTGCTTCCCCGTTGTTGGGTGGAAGGCGCCGGGGCTGTTGGGAAAACAACTCCACTTGCAAACGGAGATCGATCCCTCTTCACTGGGTGCATGGACAGAACAGGAGTTGTCCCCAGGCGCATTGTCGTTCCAGGTGCAGGTACGGGATGCACCGTGATCGCAGAATCGCGGACAGCCTCTCTCCCAGCGACTTCAGCTTTCCATAGAGCGTTATGCTCCTGCGCCTCTGCCTTCCTCAGGTCGTTTGCCGCCACCTCTCTCGGACTGAGTTTTACGGTATCTTTGTAGATTGTTAGGCCGAAAAGTTTCTTCTTAATGGTCTTGAGGCCATCTCCCGCTGTATAATCAGCACTATGTTTATAAAGCTTGCTCCCCCCAAAGGTGTGAACCTGGCTTTCGAGCCGACCTTCTTTATAATCTCGTGATCTTTTACTCAAAAATTTCCGGCGGGCACCGATATCTTTGCTAATGGGATTGCCGTTTGCATCCAGCCGAGATGAATAGGATTTGCTCCATAGCCCCCCGAAGTGCTTGATCTCGACGTTGGCGAAGTCCCTGTTCTTGGATATTTGCGAATACTTGGAGAAAATCCTGCTTTTCCGGCCAATGAGATTCAGATTTTCTCCATTTTCATCTGTCTCGAAGACCTTTTCACTCTTGAAAAGGCCGCCTTTTTTTTGGGTCAAGGTTCGATAGCCGTTTGTATCGGCAGCGCTTAAATCCTCCGAAATAGAGCGGAATAGTCCGCCATCTCTTATGCGGCTTGTCTGATATTTAGTCCGGATGAGCTTTCCGCCCTTGCTCCGCTCCCAGTTCTCTTCATACGATCCGTCCTTGCGCGTGACATTTCTCGACAGGAGCCCACCGTTACGATAGCTTTCTGTTGTCTTCTTTCTGAAGCTCTCCTGCTCGAATCCACTAACGACAGCATGAGACTCTGCATCGCGTGACAAACTCTTTCTTGTTTTTCTAAATCTCCCGCGCTCATGGATGAATGCGCCATCTTTGTCGATCTTTAGCTTCTTGTTACCCCATCCCAAAGGTCTTGAGCGAATGACCGTATCCCTTTTGGAGGGATCTATCTTCTCAAAAAGGTCCAAATCCTTCTCTAACCGATCAGACTTGTCCGACCGATTATATCTGTCAATCCGTCTCTCAGCATTGCGCTCCGCGATATCTACCGCTTGCGCAAGGCTGCTCCCAAAGTCCTGGACCACTCGCCTTTTGTATTTTGAATCGCGTAATTTTGCGGGCTTCTTCTCAATATCGGCCACGATAGGATCCTTCCATTGAAGAACTCATTGTTAGGCGGCCAGCTTCGCCCAGTATGCTGAGCCGGCTTCTTGGAATTGCTGCTTCAACGTCTTTCGGCTCGAGCGATGCGCAGCTTATCGCTAGCCCCTCTTTGTAACCTCTCGGCCGTTGATATCTCTTGGAGACTACAGCCTCGCGAGCTTTGCAGAAGTTCTTATAAGCTCCTCCGCAACATCATTTGGCTACGCCATATTGCGTTACCAGCCCGCCCCCCGAGAGGTTTGAGCGCGCGAGCGGTCGTCATATAGGCCCGCATTCTTTTCAGTTGCCCGCGAATACATGTCCGGCTCGCGCTGGAGTACCTTTGCGGCGTCATCCGGCAGACGCAGCTTCTGTGCAGCATATTCGCTCAAAGTCCTTTGCATTCCAGTGCGATCACCGTGCTTGTCGCGGCCCGCTACCATGATCTGGTCGGGACCATAACTACTCATGACGTCTACGCCCGGGGGCGGCGGGCCATCGCGATGTTCAGCAAGTGGAACCGAGATGGGAGGGAGAGTCTCGCCGACCGCCTTTATTTTCCAGTAATCGTTAGGCCGGACTTCGGCAATCTCCCTCGGAATGCCAGCCTCATCTAGAAGCTTCGCTACATCTGGAAATTTCTCCATCGCAAACTGGACACTGGTTCGCCCATTACCGCTGCCGATAACGCGGAGATTTTCGCTGTATTCGCCCCTTTTTAGCCCTTGGGCGAGAGCATGGTCAGGCGCGTTGGCGAAGAGCCAGTTGACGTCAACATTTGGGCTCGGGATACTGGGATCTCGCTGTGTGACAACCGCCGTTAAATGATTGAAATTTTGGTTGCGCTCACGCTGATCTGCAACCTGAGCGTTCCAGCGTTTGTTCGCTCCATTCTCATATCGGTCAAGCTGTGCGGTACCCATCGTTCTGTTGGTGTTCGCTTTGAGCGCGACTTCAACGCCCGTGCCATACTCGGCGATTGCAGCGGCTTTAACCTCAGCGAGTGACTTACCATCGTATTTTCCCTTACCGTCTTTGGTATGCCACGTCGCCTCCAAAAGCTCTGTGCCTTTCCATATCTGAACATTGGGAATACTGTTGCCGGCTCGGATCTGATTGTCATACTGAATAGTACAAGGCTGGCTGCCTCCGCCTATCGTATGAAAAACTTGATTCTTACCTTCAAGTTTTTTTTCAAACTTGGGGATATCCGGTGGCACGCCAATCTCCGCAGCGATCTCACGGAACCTTGCCGCCTTGAAGGCGAATGCCTTTTTGTTCTGCGCACTTTTGTCGACGATGCTGTCCACTATCTGCTGCTGTTTTTCGGAAAGCTTAATGTTTTGAACGAATACTTGGGGAGGCATTAGGTCGTGCTCGCCAAATTTCCCGTCGACCTGCAATTTCTCATTGCCTGTCAAAGAGGCGTGGATGGCATAGCCGTTTTTGCCGAACTGACTGGTCGTCGGTCCGAGCCCGTTGTTTTGTTCCATCCATTGACCGCGCGTTATGCCTTTCGAGATAGACCCGTCTTTATAGAGAGCCCAAGCATTGCGTGGTATATTGCTCTCGTCTTTAATGGGATAGGAGAAGTCTCGTAGAAAGTCTATCGCTTCGCCGCTGTTAGTACCACTCATATTGCGGTCATTTTCGCCATTATTATTGGTCATCCCGAAACTCCCTGAATAATATAATATTTAATTGTCGGCATCTATAGGTTTAAAATCTTCCAAAATTTTCAAAGTATTAATTTTTTCTATTTCAAAATCCTCAATGTAGGATTCTTGAGGGTAGTATGAATCATCTTTATTGTAGTTATTTTTAATATGAACTATACCTTTACTTTGTTCTTTTCGGAGCATTGAATTACTATCATCATTCTTCATCTTTATCCCTTTCCTAAAAAATCATACCGACAGTCTTCATTGACATTAAAAGAGGGTTGGATCCTTTGCGAAGGCGGAACCCGATGTGCATAATTGCAGTTGCAATCATGGCAAATGCCTCGGCGCGCCACCGCCCGATTGAACCAACTAACTATTTCGCGAAAATTCGTTTTTATTAGAGCCCATGATAACAATCATAATGCCGCCAGACAGCTAAGCTACCTGACCTTGAGAAAATACTAATAATAAATTTATGACGGTCCTCGCTCATGTCAATTTCGATCAGGTTACATCTGTAGCAAATGCTGCGGTTAGCCAGGGCGCCAGCGCGCTTGAAGGCTTGTGACAAGTGGTTGGCACAGTGCCGTCGAGATATTTATGAACGAGAGCGAGGGTCAGCATCGAAGGCGGGCGATGCCCGCAAAGGCTACGCCAGCATCAGCGCAGTGACATTGGCTATCGATATTTGCAGCTGTCCGACGTGGCACCAGGCGTTGGAATCAATTTTACTTTAGGAGTGCACTTACTGCCCAATAATCAGGCGAACGATTATTACACTTGTAGCATGATTGCGCTGCCCTTGACGGCAAAGGAGTGTTAAATTTCTCTGCGATCCCACTCCAATAGGCAACGAAGGAAAAATTCTACCGCTGATAGTCATTACATTATGCTTCTTTTTTTAAACATTGCGACCTGGATATATTTTGATGAAAGACGTTGAAGACGCGCAGCCAAGCCAGCGCCAGATACCTTTAATCCACCACTCTGCGCAAACTGCCCCGGAACCATATAAAATAGTCAGCGTTCGTCTGCGGGAGGCGGAATTTGAAGCCTTCACTGAGCAGGCAAGCGAGTTCGGCCTCACCAACAACATGGCTTTGCGCGTGGCGGCGCGGCGCATTGGCGGCTTTGTCGAGATCGATATGGGAACTCGGGAAGTACTCGAAGGTATTCTGAAATCTATCAGCGAAATTTCGCGCAATATTGCCCGGATGCACGCCACTAGCATGCAGAGCGGTGCTGTAGACATCGCTGAATTTACGAAATTGCGCGCAGAATTTGGCTACGAATTCGCCCGGCTGGATGCGACTTTGATGTCCATTCTGAACATCGCGGAGCGTCGCCTGGACGGTCGCCTGCGGCTGCAGGAAGCCGCAAAATGACATCGGCATATGGTGTTACGTCCCTGACATTACCGAAAGGACTTAAACGATGGCCACTCAAGCCATAGTTCACGTCGTGCGACGAGGTGGCGCGCGTAGCATCAAACGCATCTGCTCGCAGATGGAATATCTGACCCGAAAGAGAAATCCTGCAGAACGCCAACGTGCCCAGCTCCCCGAGCTGCAATTGCAGTTTTCAGAACGCCATGGCGCGGGATTCATTCCATATGATGAGCTTCCCGACTGGGCGCGGCGTTGGGGAGAACAGGCAGGCAATTACATCAATGGCCAGCAGGTTGGCGATGCCGAACAGGATATGACCAGCCATATTATTTTCAGCCTGCCTGCCGGCACCGACAAAACCGCAGCCTATCGGGCGATGCGCAAGGCCGCGGAAGACGTGTTCGGCGCCACCATTATTCGCGAAGGTGACCGAGGTAATCCACATGAATTCGATTACCTTACCGCTTTTCACACCGACAAGCCTCATCCCCATCTGCACGTTCTGGTCAATAGAAAGTCGCTGCAGAGGGATCCCGATACGAAAAAGCACGAATGGCTGAAGATTGCGCGCCGAAATACCAGGATAAATTACGCCGTGATGCGTGAAAGATTCGCTTATTGGGCGCAGCAGGAAGGGATAGACGTTGAAGCCACTTCGCGTCTGGAACGAGGCATCGAAACGCCGTCATTGTCGAACGAACAATTCCGCATCAATGCTCGCAATGCCGTTGAAGTCCGCGAACAATGGGATGATTTAACGGTTATCGCCGTCGATCCTACGTCACAATCCCGTTCCGCGACGCCGGAGCCTACCGCAGGCCCATCGATGCAAAGACCGCAGGGCTCCGGATCCGCGAGCGGCCAGACCGGCGGTGGGACTGGCGGCGGAGGGAATTCGCGGCCGGATATCACCACGAGCGGTAGTGGCAGCATGCAGTCCCGGCATCACGATAACATACATCTGGCACCCGAGGCCGAGCCTACGAGCATTGCACGTCCCTCTTCCACAGGCTCGGATACAGGCATTGGACCCGTCAATAATCCGGCGCAGGACGAAACCAACGGGGGCTCATCCGGTGAAGGCTCTGAATCGCGCAACAATGTCGTAGACACCCAACGCAGCAGGGAAGCTGAGCACCAACGCCGCAAGCAGGCAGAACGCCGCAACGCAACCCGCGAGGCGGAAGACGCCGAAGGTGATCGGTCACGTCGGCGCACACCGCAAAATGCCTCACCGCCCGAGAGCAGCTCCGGATCCCGGCCGATATCCGCGATTGATGACGAGCGCAACAACGAAATTACGCGACAGCAGCGAGAAAGAATAGAACGTGACCATGCCGCACGCGAGGTGGAGGACGCCGAAGGCGACCGGCGCCGGCGGCGCATACCCGGTAATTCCTCTCTTTCTCCGGAACGGGATGGCGGGCACTCCGTCACCCCCCCCCAAGAAAACGCTTCCGCCGGGCGTGCGGATCTTTCGCCACCACCGATCTCTTCCGACGCTCGGCCGGAGGTGCCCGATAACCAGTCCATCGCCAACGAACAGTTCCAGTTCACGTTCAGCGCTACCCCGGATGGCGGCGGGGGAGCTTCGTCGAGGAACGACGCCGACCTTCCGGATGAGACAGCGGCTCAGGCGGCGGCCCGCCGTGCTGCTGGACGCGCCCGCCGACGCGGCGATGACCTGGACCGGGTGGTCCGCACCCGCGGGCAGAAAAACGCGGATGACCTCAAACGTATCGAAGACGGGCCGGTGTCGGGAAGGCTGAGGAATTCAACACGCCCTCCACCAGACAGGACGCGTTGATTGTCCTGCAAAGCGCTCCCCTTATCAAGAGCAGGAATGTTGCGAAGAGGAGCGAAACAAATACCGAGGAAGGGCAGCGCTTCGACAAGGAGATTTTATGGATGCACATAGCAAATGGAACACGTTGATATTTGGAGTGGTGTTCTCTCTCATCGTCGGTACGTTTTTGGCAACTGTATATGCCGCGTTTCAATCCGGCATGGGTGTCAGAACGTTCCAGAATTTCGACATTCTTTCGTTCTGGCACGAATTACCGTTCAACAAGGGTTATACGACCCCCGTATTTAAACGGGGACTGACGATTATTGCCGCAACAGGCGTCGTCCTTCCCCTGATCCTGGCTGTCATCCTCCTGCGCAAGCAGGAACATCACGGTACTGCTCATTGGGCCCGCTTCGCAGACCTAGCACACGCGGGTTACATCAAACGTTACAGGCAGGTGAATGGGCCGATCTTCGGAAAAACCACGGGACCCCGCGGCTTTGGCCGTTATCTCACCAATGGCGACCAGCCGCATAGTCTAGTTGTGGCCCCCACGCGCGCTGGTAAGGGCGTCGGTATCGTTATTCCCACCCTTCTGACCTTCAACGGCTCCATCCTCGCACTGGATGTCAAGGGGGAGTTGTTTGAGTTGACCTCCCGCTCCCGGCTCGCACGCGGCGACCGGGTTTACAAATTCGCGCCCTTTGACGAAGCCGGGCGCACCCACAGCTACAATCCGGTGCTGGATATCGTAAACATGGCACCGGACCGGCGTTTCAGCGAGACCCGACGCCTCGCTTACAATCTGATTGCGGCAAAGGGAAAAGGATCGGAAGGCTTCATTGACGGCGCGCGCGATCTGTTCGTGGCCGGTATCCTTGCCTGCATTGAAAGAGGTACGCCTACCATCGGCGCGGTCTACGATCTTTTTGCGCAGCCGGGTGAAAAATATAAGCTTTTCGCACAGTTGGCCGAAGAAACCAAGAATGTCGAAGCGCAGCGAATCTTCGACAATATGGCTGGCAACGACACGAAAATCCTGACCTCCTACACCTCGGTCCTTGGCGATGGCGGCCTCAATCTGTGGGCCGACCCGATGATCAAGGCGGCAACCACCACATCAGATTTTTCCATCTACGATCTGCGGCGGGATCCGACGTCGATTTTCCTATGCGTCAGTCCCAACGATCTTGAGGTCATCGCTCCCCTTGTCAGGCTGTTTTTTCAGCAGGTCGTTTCGATCCTTCAACGGAGTATGCCTGGCAAGGACGAAATCTTCGAAGTGCTTTTCTTGCTCGATGAATTTAAACACCTCGGCAAGCTGGAATCCATCGAAACAGCCGTGACTACGATTGCCGGTTACAAGGGCCGCTTCATGTTTATCATCCAGAGCCTTGCAGCTCTCACAGGCGCCTACGAGGAATCGGGCAAGGAAAACTTTCTTAGCAATACCGGGCTCCAGGTCTTCATGGCGACCGCTGATGACGAAACACCGGCATATATTTCCAAGTCCATCGGCGACTATACGTATCGCGAGCGTTCCACCTCCTATAGCCAGAGCAATATTTTCGACACCAACGTGCAGCTTTCCAATCAGGGAGCGCCGCTGCTGCGTCCCGAACAGGTGCGCGTCATTGAAGATTCCAAGCAAATCGTGCTGATCAAAGGCCAGCCGCCATTGCGAATGGATAAAGTGAAATATTACTCGGATCGCGTTCTGAAACGCCTGTTCGACGCCCAAACAGGTCCATTGCCGGAACCGGACCCAGTCGATATGGATCAGTTTGCGACGCAGCCTCTCGATAAAACCTGGGAAAATGCACCGGGCGTATCGCCACCGGCTAACGTCGAAGAGCCCCAGCCGTTCTTTCCAGACGATCCTGCGCCGACATCGGAAACAGCCTTTTTTGCGCCGGAAGAGGAGCCTTCCGGTGGGGGAGGTGGCGACTCTCTCGAGTTTGAGCCGGCAACGGACGCACAGACCGTCACCGCGCCAAAACCGGCAACTGAGCCCCCTCGTCTGACGGAACAGGAAATGCAGGCGCTGAACCAGCAGCGCCTCATACTCGATCGGATCATTGCCCTGCAGAAAGGCGGAGCACATCACCGAGTCCCCTCTCCGGAACCGGACAATCAGATCGATTACAGCTGAAACCGTAATATATTTTCCTATCTTTCGATATCCCTATACCTTTTATTGAACTCATCAGGAGGCCTGCCGTGCGGGATAACGTCGATGCAGCAGATGTCTATGCCCCTTTCTCTCTAGAGGAAACAGAAACTGGGCGTGTTACTTCCTCAATATTCGAAGATCAAAAGGAATTGCTTAACACAGTCGAACGCGACGGTATTCCGGAGTATCTGAAGTCTTATCAAAAGGCTCAGGCAGCCGCTCTGCTCTCCCATTCGGCATCCGCATGCTTTTCTTGCAAGTCGTGCGCGCGTGTGCGCGCCTGTGCCCCGGCTTCAGGTGTCAGGTCTATGCCACGAAAGATGACTTCGATTTTCAAACTCCTGGCCAGCCGATTGAGACGGCTTGCGCGCAAAAACCCGTCTGAATTTGGTGACATGCCAGCTGCCACCAACGAACCGTCAGGTTACGGCACCGCAATCGCAATTGCCAGACGCGGGGCTACACCCGCTGAATCGGATACGGAAACGTTACACCAATGGAAAAGAAGACACAGATGAAGCATTGAATAATTATGTTTAAAAATAGAATAAATTTCAAAAATATCTCGATGATGAGAAAGTAATATTTAGGATTTTGGCAAGGGAACTACGATGAAACTTATTACCTTCTGCTCATTCAAAGGTGGAGCGGGCAAGACAACAGCCCTGATGGGACTGTGCTCGGCGCTGGCGGCGGAAGGCAAAACCGTTGCGCTGTTCGAAGCCGATGAGAACCGCCCACTGACCCGGTGGCATGAAAATGCGACCAGACGCGATACCTGGGATCCTAGCTGTGAGGTATTCGTTGCCGACGAGTTGAGCTTGCTCGAAGATGCCTATGAGCGCGCCGAAGCGCGCGACTTCGACTACGCTCTGGTCGATACGCAGGGCGGATCAAGCGAACTAAACAACACAATCATTGCCAGTTCCAATTTTTTGCTGGTGCCTACCATGCTTACGCCGCTCGATGTGGACGAAGCCCTGGCGACCTATCGCTACATCATAGAGCTGCTCCTGGGTGAAAATCTGGCCATCCCCACGGCAATCCTTCGCCAGCGCGTGCCGGTCAGTCGACTGACAACCTCGCAACGCGCGGTTTGGGAGGTCCTTAATTCTCTTCCCCTCACAGAAATGCCGCTTCATGAGCGCGATGCTTTTGCGGCCATGAAAGAGCGCGGTATGCTGCATTTGAGCGTGAGGAACGCCAGCAGCGAGCCAGCCATGCGCCTTTCGCTGCGCAATCTTGAGGTGGCGATGGATGAATTACGGGGCTTGAGCCAGTTCGTCCAAAACACCATCGGAAACTGAAATGGCGATTCACAAGCCAAGTCTCACCGTAACCGAGGCGCGGCGTCTGGCGAAGATCAATTCGGCGCTGGGGGAGGTCGATGGTGGCCTGCCCCCAGCGATCTTTCCAAAAAAACTGGAGGTCACACCGGAACCAAAACCCGTAACGGTGAAGCAGGAAACCACTACGGTTTCCCCGCAGCTCAAATCACCATTATCTCTTGTGACGACGGCGGAAAAACCGGCACGGCCGGAGAGGGTCCAGACGGGTACGGCGCCATCCGCGGTGCGCCGCACTGCGGACAAGCCGTCCTCCAGGCAATCCTCTGGGCCATCCCGTTTTGCGATCACCGGCGCTTATGATTGTTCACCGCTCGCAGAGGACAAAGTCCAGGTCTACGTCTCCGCGCTTCAACCCGCGCCTGGCGTATCAGCCATGTTTGATACATTGCTGACCAACTACCCCTCCCGAAAAGCGCTACAGATGATCTTGCGCAAAGCCTTGCATGATTATGACCTTAGTCTGGAAAGCGGAGAGTTTCTAAAATATGCGCCCGGCTACGACATTAACCCGGCCACCGCCGAATCCCCCATCCAGACGTCCCGCATGATGTCCAAAAAGGTTCTTGCTCTTGCTCGAGAGTATTTCGATCCTCTCGGGCTGGAAAGCACCCGCGCTTTCGGGCGCAAACTGGCGACCGCGGCGCTGGCGGCATTTTTTGCCCGGCATCGAGCTTAAACAACGGGAACAGTAAAAAGGCGCAGGATGATGGCGAATACAGATACCGGCAATGGACCCCTGACAATCCCTCAAGATGAAGCACGCCCGCCGAAACGCGGGCTGATGTCCGGCCTGAAAGCCATAGTGAAACGGGTCAGCAATACATGGTCCCGCTCGCCTCAGATCGATTCCCCACCGCGCGCCGAATACACAGCGCCCGCACCACCTGTTGCCGATCAGGACCAGAACATCTCCAAGCCTCAAGCCGAGGCGAAACACCAGCGACCGGTCGCTGAGCCAATCAAATTGGAATATGCCGATAAGATCCCACAGGCATATGTGCCTCATGAGGAGAACCAGGAGCGGCTTCGGGGGCAGTTGCGCGGAAAAATACGGACCCTTGATGAACAGCAGGCAGCCCGCAAGGAAGCGGCTGCGGTCGCGGCCGCACTCGTGAAAGTGAAGGAAATCCGGCCATCCGGCGAAATCATATACAAAGGCGCGCCATCCCTATCGCCAGGTGATACGATTTACCCTGGCAAGCGCCCCCCGCCGCCCCAGTCCCGAACCCCTTCTGTCGACGCAGGCGTGCCGCCGCTTCCTTCCCCGACTGACGCCTATCAAACGGCTCAAACATTCTCCGCGAGATCCATCAGGGCACATGAGGTTCGGGTGGTCGATATTCCGCCATCAAAAAAGAGTGAGAGCCGGCGCCTGTCCCGAACACCTTCTGCGTCGACCATCAGTTCCACGGCGTCGGCGTCCTCGGTCTTCTCCAACAGCAGCAATTCGAGTGTCGAAACAACTGCCTCGTCAGTGGGCAGCATGCCGCCGCCGCTTTCATCGGCGGTTAACGCTTCTCACAAAGTACCCGAAAAATCGATTAAGCCTCGCGAGGTTCAGACAGTTGGTATTCCGTCATCAAATCGGCCGGAAGATGCGAGAACTCGCCCCTCCCCAACCGATCTGAGCATAGCGGAAGACCGTCAAAAGAGCTTCTCGCGGCCGTCCTTGGACCCTAGAGAACGGCCGCTCGGACGTGGCATATAAGAAGATTCCGCAACCCTACAGCAAACGAAAATGTTCAGGATGCAAATCATGGACATTGTTGTGAATTTTCCATGCCCGAGAAAGCACATCCGACTTAAACGGAACCGTTAGGCCCGCTCTATCTATCTTGTTTTCCGCATTTTCCGGACGTAAAACCGCTACGTGATTTTACGGAAAATGCTCTGACCGACTGCTGGCGTGACCTCGCCGACCGGATCAGACGGCAGAGATCATCTCGCTGCGGCTCAGGCATACTTTCGTCCGTATTGTGCTCTGAACAGAGATGTCACACAAACCATAGGCTACCTGCGGCTATCCCCGCGCCGCGCCACAAGCAGTCTTCCCTTGGCGCGAACGGCTGGCTTGCGGCTTTTACTGGTCGCAATCATCATGGGCTGATTGTCTTGGCGCGTCCGTCAATCCTGTGACGGAAGATAAACTTCCAGAACGCCTCTGACGCCGTTACGCCTGCCAACCTGGACGACGAGGTCGATGGTGCGCTTGGCGTACAGAATCACCTCGCTGTGGCTGAGACGCACGCCAGATCGCATCACCATCAGTGCGAGGCGATCGAAAGCAAGTGCCGGGCTGTCGGCGTGGATGGTGGTCACCGCCCCTGGATGGCCGGTATTGATCGCCTCGAGAAAATCATAAGCCTCGACGCCGCGGATTTCGCCAAGAATAATGCGATCGGGCCGCATTCGCAGGCAACTTTCCAGAAGCTTGGAAGGCATTCGCGCAGATTTGTCTTTGCGGTCCGCGATAAGGGCAACTTGGTTACGATGGTTGGGAAAGAGTTCCGGCGCATCCTCGATGGTAATCAACCGTTCATTTCGGTCCATCATCTCAATGAGCGTACGCGCCACGGTGGTCTTGCCCGACGAGGTGCCGCCTGCGATCAGAATATTAAAATGCTCATCGATGGCCTGCCGAAACAGACGCTGCAGATCGCCCGTATTCGCCAGTTCCGCAATTTCGGCGTGACGCCTGCGGCGCTCATCGTCGACGCGTATCTGCCGGCCGCCGATGAAGCCGATATCGGCGCTGGTTAATGTACGGCTCAGATATTTGCGGATCGACAGCGACACGCCCTGCTCGACCGCCGGATCGACTACGATCTGCACGCGTTGTGGATTTCCCCAGACATTGACACGACCTGACACGATGGGATTGAGAGCGCCGAGCGTATTGCGCGTCTCGCCGGCCAGTGTCGCCCCCAGTCGTTTGATCGAATGGGGTGACAGCGTGACATCGATTTCGGTCATGAAACCCGCGCCGGCGACTTCGATGAAGATCGATCCGTTGGGATTGATCACCAGCTCGTTGATGCGATCGTCGGTCAGATACTCTTTCAGAGGCGCCAGATATTGCTCGACATAGGAAATTTCACGCGAAGGCACCAGTTCATTCATCGGAACACCAGATCACGGTTTACGAAAATACGGATTTCCTCTCCCTGCGGAACGCGAATGACGGGTGGCAAATTGAGGTATTTTTCCATAACCCCATTTGTCTGTTCACCCAGCGAGCCGCCGACGGAACTGGCTATCGCCTGCCCACTGCCACCACCACCACTGCTGCCGCCGATGTTGATCGTCGTACCACTGCTATTTGAATCGTTCCCACCGATGCTGTCAGCGATCATCGAGGGAGCGATGGTGATGGCGCTGATGACCGCGGCGGCTCCGAACTTGGTCATGTAACGGTTATTGACATTGCCCAGTGTCCCGGACCGGCCGAGCTTATCTGTGCCTGTAGAGCCCAGCGCCACCGATTTTCCATCCGGTGTCACGGCTCTGTTCCAAGCGATCAGCACCCGTTTTTGCGCAATATCGACGTCATTATTGAATTGGCCGATCAGAATAGTACCCTGCGGCATAAGAACTCGGGATCCATCGAACGAGAACACAGGCTCCATGACCTGAGCCCTGAGGTACCCGGGGAGCTGGGTGTCAATCGCCGTTTCCAGAACGGCGGAGACGATTGTTCCCTGCACCACGGTGCGGGACGGATCAGAGAGATTGGTGGAAACCGAAGTCTGAACGACCGACGACGCTGCCGACATGAGGAAACGCTGGTTCGCATTCAGATCGCCCTCCGGTGTCATTTCCCCGTTTTGACCGATCATTGCGGCGTATGCGTTTGCGCCCTCGTCGACGACAACGGCATCCGATTCGCGTTGAGCCTTGTCCAATGCGCGGCGTTCCTTGAGATCGGACGCGGCACGGGCCTGCTCCTCTTCAAGCTTGCGGCGCAACTCGTCGGCGCGCATCGTCTCATCGCGCAGGCGTGCATTCTCTTCGGCGAGCGCTTTGCTTTGCGCCTCCATTTTTTCGGTCATCGTCTGGGTATACCGCGCCAGCAGCTGCTGAACTTCAGAATTCGACACGCCTGACGGTCTGTTTTTTCCCATTTCGGCAATCTGCGCCTGCATTGCCTTGAGTTTTTCATTCAACGCCGCGTTGGGATCGACCTCCTTTACCTCCGGCACCGGTTTTCCGGGCACGATGAAATCAAGCTTGACGTCGTTATTCCGACCTCTGCCGACTTCCATATCCACTTCCGACACGCGCTGCGTGTCCTCGTTTTGACCGAAAATCATTTTGAGACCGGTCGATCCAAAGCCAATCGCAAAGACAAGCACACCGCCGCAGATCATCGCCACGGACATGATGAGCTTCTTGTTCGCTCGGGAAGAACCCTGTTGACGCTGCCGACGGGCGCCTATCAGTTCTTCGCGATCCGGCGTCGCATGACCACGCGGCGTATCATTGCCCGCTCGGTCGTCATCCTGCAGACCATTAGACGCCATTGCGAACCTCCGCCTTCACCTTGCCGCCGCCCGATGCCTGCACGGCCGAACCGAGACCGACGCAAACGACTTCATTGCCGATACGCAGCACCCAATAGGTGCTTGTACCGTCCACGACGACGCGGTTGCCGTTGGTCCGAGAGTTGATCAGCTCTTCCTTGCGGTCAGCCCCCACCTTGAAAATCGCGGGGCGGGGGGAGTTTTTCGGAAGGTAGAACGTTGTCTGACTGCCATTGTCCTGGACCCAATCGGGGCGGAAGGCTGCTGTGCCGGACAGCATGTAATCTGTGTTGACCGGCATTGCGTCTGGCGTAGGCGCCGTTGGGACGCGTTTCTTATCGGCCGGGTAGGTAAAGACGGAGCGGAACACGTTGGGAGCGCCCGCCTTGGCGGCACCTGCGGAGTGAAGGTCGAACGAGTAGACGCGCTTGTCGGTGTAAATGGTCATGTTTGTATCACCCGACTCGACGATGGGTTTCACGCTGACGACATTACCGCTCTTGAGCTTTACGACCTCCCAGCTGGTGCTATCGCCAATCAGAATGGCCTGAACTTCTTCCCCGCTCGCAAATTGTAACGCCGTCACTGATTTGAGGTAGAGTTCAAGCCGATACACCGCGTTTTCATTATAGGCATAGTGCCGGATCCGCGGATCGGAAGCAGATACTGTTGCCGTGACCGGAGTTGGGGCAATGCCAGGGACCGGGGCGGCAGAAGCGTTCTGCAAGCAGAGAATTGAAACAAATGGAAAAACTACATATCTGATATTAAACATAAAATATCCTCGTTATGTTATCCGGCCAGTTCGGCGTCGATGCGATAGGAAACTACGGTAAAGCCCAATGGATTTTTCCACACCGCCTGCAACTGCGCATTAGCGTTAGGCTGGAACGTAAAGCCGACAGTCGCCACGAAAGTACGCTCGGCGGTCTCCCTCCCCTTTTCCTCGCGGTATTTGGTAATTCGTACACGGGCGAGATCGGGCGCATTCCGCCGCGCCGACGGGCTGATGGAAATCGACTTGACGACCACACGAACCCGGATGTCGCTACCGTAGACCGCCGGCGGATATTGTTTCGATGACGCGCTCCACAGCGATGCAAGTGTTTCCGCCGCGTTGTCCTTGGATCGTGTCATGACGTCGGGGATACGGATTCCATTGTCCGCCGGATCAAATGTTTCACGATCGACCACATAAGACACCAGCTCGGCCTGACGCACCGCATCCTGCTGGTCAAGCGTGGCAGGCCGCACCTCCACCACCTTCTCCGCCTGCCCCGTTGTCTTGTCCACCATGACGACAAAAGGGCGTGTCTCATTCAGTGGCAGGATGACCAGCAAACAACAAATGGAGAGAAGTGCCAAGGCGACAGAGCCAATAGCAATCTTCGCCCAATTATTGCGCTGCTGGCGCAAGGTGAAGAAAAGTTCATCCTCAAAGGCGTGATGAGTGTCGCTGTCTGTCATGATGCATCTCGTTATTCAAAAGATTTAAAAGTGATCAGGGGCGATTTAGGTTCTGTTGCTCAGGCGTGTCGGTGCTGGCGGGCGTTCGGGCCGCGGAATTGCCTTCATGGTGACGCCGGGGCGCTTTCTTCTCGCCGCCCGTCCCTTTAATACGATCAGCTAGCCTGTCATCGCGACGCGCCTGGCGCAGGCCGGCGCTCTGTCTGAAGCCGCTGATGGCGGACATCGCGATTCCAGAGGGTGACGCGCCTGCCTTGCGGGCGCTGTTGGCAACACCGACACCGTCTCGAGCGCGCTGCCCCAGGCTGTGAAGTCTGGAAGAATTCCTCATCATGCTGCGCGCGCTTGCCACACTGGCTCCAACCACTGAAACAGAGGAGGATGCAAGGGTGCTGGCCATGGTGGGAAGTTGCGACAACAGGATCAATGCCGCCGCCATGATGAAGATGAATGCGAAGAAGCGATCCTTGTTCTCGGCAGACGCACCCGACGAAGCTAGAATTTCGCCCGCGACATAAAGAATAATCGACATCAGCGCCGTCACCAGAATGGGAAGCACCACGAAACCAACCAAAAACCGTAGCCAGCTGTCAAAATACTGCTTGGTCTGCTCCATCATCAAAAAAACGATGGCAAGCGGGGCGAGACACATTGCGACGGCAAAACCGATTTTGGCAAACGCCAGCACGACCGCCGCGATGGCCGTGAAAACACATGCAATGATAAGAATAAGTGCGCCCAAAAACACGTTCTTGATGGATCCGCCAATGTCCCAAATGGAGACATCGGTTAGATACTTGCTGGAAATCCACGTCAGTGCATGGGTGAATTCATCCATCGCCGTGGGGCTGTCCGTGATACGCGCCGGGTCCAGAATGTCGGTCGAAATCGTTTTGATGTTCGACAGGGACGATTTGATCAAAAGCGTGGAGTAGTCACTCGGAAGCTCCACGAATATATTATATATTCCCTCGAAATTTACCCAGAATGTTCCCACTGAATAAATTAATATAAATCTCAGAAACCACGAGAAATACACGGCCATACTGACTGTTTTGAATTGAAGTATGTGGTTTAACGCCAAAAACATCAGTGCAAGTACAGCCATGGAATTCAGGAGAATACGCATGGGGGTTGCGATATCATTGAATACTTCTTCAACGTACCCGATCATCGTCGAATCTATCGATGTGGAAATGTAAGTGATCAGGCCCATATATCACCTGTTATATTCTTCGAGGCCTTTGAACGGCGATTGTTTTCCAACCTCGCCGCCGAGGACCATGAAATAGGTGCCGGCCATCGAAGCCAAAGCGGACTGGGTCCGCAGGCTTTCATTGACCTGCTGGGTCAGCTCGATCATCACGCGGGTGTTGATGTCGACGCTCGTTTTCAGGTCCAGGCTGTTTTCAATGGCGCTGATATAGCTGGGGATTCTATCCATGCTGCTATTTGCGCGCTTGTAAGAAACCTCCGCTGTCGAGGCTGCGATCGCGCCCTGCGCGGCCGCGTTTGCAAGAAAGAATTTGCTGGGCGAGCCGTCATCCTTGAGCGCAAACGCTTTTTCAAGTCCGAAATCCAGTCGAAATTTCGCAAGCGCCTCACTGATCGCCTCGGGTTCGAGCGGCAGGCCTTCCAAGGCAGTCTTTGCCATTTCATTGAGGCCAAAACCACCCGCACGTTCCTCCGCCTTTTCCGGCTCATTGTGGAGCGGGATCGTCTTCACGCCGTTCTGCGCATCCCGCATTTTTTCCAATGCGGCGGTCTGCGAAACAATCGTATTGAACAATTGGGTGATCCCGCCGCCGATCACCCGGGAAAGCTCAACAATCTTCATCAACTGCCCGATGGATACTTCGTCGTGGGATAGTTGCGCATCGTTTGGAGCAGCGGGAATGGCGCCAATGATGGGATCGGCCAGACGTTCGATGATCTGCTGCGCTCGCACGGGCAGTGTCGCGGCACTGACGGACAGCAATGCGGTGAAAGACAGCAATGCAATATACCGGGTGTTGGTCATGCCTGTACTCCTTCTAGTATAGTTTGAATACCTTGAGGTCTTTCCCATAGACACGCGCAGTTGTTCTTCCGCTCGGCAGGAACAGACTGGCAGGAAACGAGACCGGAAAGACATAAAAATAGAATAAGTATTTTCCGCATTACTAAAGCATCTCCGTGTAAAAATCCGGCCTGTCGCGCCAGCCGGCCGGCGCCCTTTCACCGCGTCCGCCTCCCAAAATATCGAGTGCCTTGCCCAAAGCGCCGAGATCCAGATCCAGGACCACACTGTCGGCACCGGATTTCATCAACACGAAATGGTTGTCGACATTGCTCATTTGCAGGAACGAGGTTTCCGTCGGCGTCAGGTGTAGCGGCGCCAATTCCGCTTCCGTGTTAAAGGCGCTGGGATAGACGAGGCGCGTTACCGCGCTTTCCAGAATGGCGTCGCCGGCGCGGCTGTTTTTAATGTGGGATACGCGCTGCGTCAGGAGAACGACGGCAACGTTCTTCTTGCGCATGGTCAGCATCCAGTCCTTCAGACGGGATTCGAAATACGGATCGTCAAGAAGCTTCCAGGCCTCGTCCAGCACCAGAAGCGTGGGATGTTCGTCTTCCACGAGCCTTTCGACCCGTCGAAACACATAACTCAGCCATGCGGTGCGAACGGTATCGTTATCGAAGATTTCGGAGAGATCGAACGCGGTAACCCCGTCATCGAATGCGAGGGGATCGAGGCCCTTGCCTCCAAACAGCCAGCCAAACTGGCCGGTATCGTCCCAGCGGCCCAGGCGATTGTAAAGATCGCCATCGTCGTCGGTCGCACGCAGCTGACTGCGAAACTGCTCGAAATTCTGCAATCTCCGGTCCGCAACGCTGTTGGACTGGACGGCATCGGTTAGTGCCTGAATCTGTACGGGATTGAGCCTGTCGCCGTCATTTTCAACCATTGCGGTCAACCAGTCCGTCAGCCATGCGGCGCCGCGCGCGTCTGCTTCGGCACGCATGGGGTTGAACGCCGTTTCCGCACCCATGCGCACAGCGGAATAATGGCCGCCCATCGCACGCACGGCCATTTCGAAGCCGTTATCCTTGTCGAACAGAATTGTACGAACATTCAGCCTTTGCGCCTGACTTATCAGAAATGCCGTGCCTAGCGTCTTGCCGGATCCGGTCTGGCCAAGCACCAGCGTGTGGCCGACCGTTCTCTGGTCGCGTTTGCCAGGAAGGTGAAAATTGAACCGGAACGTTTCTCCGCGCGCCGTCGGAATAATCGTGACGGCGTCACCCCAAGGGCATTTCTCCGGCGGATTGCCTTTTGGCAGACCATGAAGCGCGCAGAGCTGCGCAAAATTCTGCGACGAGATCATTGCCGGGCGGGTACGATACGCAAAATTACCAGGATGTTGGGCGAAATACACGGCACGCGATGAAAAGCTTTCGCGCACGATTGCCGCCCCCGCATCCTGCATGGCGCGGGTCACATATGCCATGGCTTGTTCGAGTTCGGCACGGCTGTCGCAAAACAGGGCAATGCTGCAATGGTGTTCACCAAAGACCACCCTGCCAGAGGCCACATCGTCCTCGGCCTCTTCCAGCTGCGCCAACAGCGAGACAGCGGCATCCTCGGCGGCGCGCATCTGCTTACGTACCCTTGAAATCTTCCCCTGCGCCGAAATCGGATCTATCGGGGTGAAGCTTTGTGTGACAACGGTATCATACGGCAGGTTCAAACGATCGAGAATGCCGGGGTAAGTTTCGTTGGGGTAATCCTTGACCGAGACAATGGTGCCGAAGCGAACGCGGCCTGCGCCATGGCATTCGAAGACCCGTCCCTGGAAGCTTATCTGCGACGTCGCGAGGCGATCTGAAACCGGTACAAACTTTGCGCCGGGAATAAGTTTGACGTCCGATCCGTCAATGGCGGTGCGCAGCAGGCCCAGCCACCTGCCATCGCTGACCTTGAGCCGGGCGGGTTTGGCCTCACTGAGACCCACCATGCAGGTTTTGACCATTTGATCCAGACGTACAGCGCGCCCGGTGATCTCTTCGCGGCTATAGACATCCTTTCCGCTGAAGAGCGAAACAAACTTCGTGATGCGGCGAGGTGGCCGAATGACCAGCGTTACCATCGTAACGCGATCACGCAGCCCTACAGTCTGGAGATACTCCTGCCACCGGCGGTCGATCTCCTGGTTGAACGGGTGACCGGAAACGGGTGTTATTCGCGGCTGTGTTTCCACTGAAATTCGATGGACATAGTAGCCGACATCCGTGCGCTGCTGAGCGATGAAGCGCGACAGCGAATCGCACAGCTCGACAGTGTGGCGCGCGTCCATCGTGTCGGCATTGATACCTTCCACCGCAAACGACGCCATGAGGTCGCCGTTGCGCAGCATGAGCGTGGTATCATTGACGACGCTCAGATAGGGCAGATCGCCAACCAACATTTCGCTGCGTCTGATCGACTTGTCGGTCGTCTGCCTGGTGGCGTGGGTTGCGGGCGCCTCAAGCACGGTACACCACCCCTTCGCCGGTAAACAGGCCCGGATGCATCCGGGTCTGCTGCACGGTGGCAATGAAAACGCTGATGATCTTGGGGTCATAAGCGGCCAGACCACGCAGGGCCGCATAACCGAACCCGCCCATCAGGACCAGGTAGAGAAACGATTGCGAGATGATGAAACCGAGAATAGTCGCCGTAACCAGCACCACCAGATACATAATTGGTAGTCCGGCAAACGTCACCTCGCGCGTCAGACCGATGAAGAGCGGCGTATGTTGCATTGTGTGGGATCTCCCGTTCGTGGGGCTCGGCCACTTGGCCGAGCATTTCCGGCACTCTTAGAAGCCTCGTTTTACATGGCGCCAAGGCTGCCGACGAAGGTTGCACCACCGAAGACAATTGCGATGCCGAGAATGACGGAGATCGCAAACGTCCAGTCCATACGCCCGAGCATAAAAACGAAACCAATGGCGATAACGGCGATGGAGGCACAGGCGATACCGAGTGGTCCGGTGAGCGCCTTGACGATACCGTCGATAAAATTAGTAATGCCGCTGAATTCCTGCGCAGCGCTAGGATGAGCCGACAGCAGCATATAGGTCGTGGCCGCGAACAGCAGGCGATAGGTCTTGATGTTGCGTTGAAGATGAAGACGGATGAATGACATAGTACCCTCTCAAATGAATTGGACTTTACTTCTACTTATACGGGAATCAGGTTTGTTTTCGGGGTCGCGTCTTCAGCGTTGCAACCCGTTGCAAACCCTGTTTCGGCTCTTTTTCCGACACCCTCCGGTGGCAGTTCGACGTCAGACTGCAACGCGGCCGCATGAACGATATCGGCAACGTATTGGCGCGTTTCACGATAGGGCGGAATGCCCCGATATTTTTGCACGGCACCGGGCCCGGCATTGTATGCGGCGAGCGCCAGCGCCGATGACCCAAACTGGTCGAGCATCTGTGCGAGGTAACGTGCTGATCCTTCCAGATTGTCCCGCTCGGAAAAGACGTCGCATACTCCCATGGCACGGGCAGTGGCGGGCATTAACTGGCCGAGGCCGCTTGCACCGGCATGCGATACCGCTCTTGCATTAAAGTTGCTTTCGCGCTGGATCATCGTCGTGAACAATTTCACAAAAGACTGCCGGTCCAGCCCTGCCCTAGCGACACCGCCATCCCGAGAAAACTCGAAGGCGACCTGCGTAGCCAGATCACGCATTTTATGTTGCTCGGCGGAAAATCGCCGGGTTAACGCCCGCGGTTTCGGCAGCGGCTTCTCAGGGTCATCGCGCACACTAAATGATATCCGGTTAGCGGGCTTGGCAGATTTAAGATCGAGATCGAGAAGAACCGAACTATTGCGAGTGGCAGGCGATTGATCGGATCCTACAATCACATGCGATATTGCCATGCGGGGTCGCCCCTCCTCTTTCGCTGTCACCTGGTCGAGGGACGGCGTGCCCTCGGGCACGCCGCCATCCATTGTCGCAATCTGTCCATTATCCATTTGTTCAAAAACAGCTGATCGGACATCGCTAAAGTGACCGAGCAGCAATGCACCTGAAATTACAAATACGCAGTATTTATTGGTTATTATAAATTCGCAGCTCAACAGTTTAATTAAATATTTCATATCAAAAATCCTGATCTATATTTAATTTATGGCTACATATTCATAATTAACTCGCCTGAAATATTGCACCTATAATCTTCCACAACCGCTTCATGTCAACACGGACTTCGGTTGCATTTGTAACGGATATGTAATTTAGCGATTTCGCATTTTTTTTCGTGGCCAGTCATCCCACCGCAAAGACTGGAAAGTCCAACAAATACGGGGGGTTCCAGTCGATGGAGAGTCGTGAGTTCGCCAGGTGTCCGTCGTCGCACCCTCTTTTTTGGCATGATGCCATGCGCATCGCGACGGTTGTCTCACACGCCACGCGCGCTTTAAGTTTTGGTTATGCCTAATTCGTTTGTAACAGGAGCGACCATGCAAACCATTCTTGTTGTCGATGACGATCCCTCGATGAGAAACCTCCTTGTCGATTATCTTTCAAAGCACAATTTTCATGCGTTCGCTCTGGAAGATGGTTCGCAGCTTCGGCGATCTCTGGCCGCAAAGGCCGTGGATCTGGTTATCGTCGACCTCAACCTCGGCGAGGAGGACGGGCTGGAGATCGTGCGCGAGCTGAATGACAAACCCGATCTCCCGGTCATTATCATAAGCGGTGACCGCCTGGAGGAGAACGACAAGGTGGTGGGGCTGGAAACCGGGGCGTCCGATTACATCACCAAGCCGTTCGGGATGCATGAGTTCTTGGCTCGGGTGCGCGCGGCGTTGCGCGGACGCATTGATCGCAAGCCTGTTAATTCCAATGCTGTTTATGTCTTCGACGAGTGGCGCGTAAACACACGCCACCGCAAGCTGCGCGATGCCTCCGGAGAGGAACTGAAGCTGACCTCGACGGAATACAATCTTCTAATGGCGTTCCTGAAATCGCCAAAACAAACACTCTCACGTGAACAGCTTCTGATTGCCTCCCGCGTCTATGACCAGGAGATATTCGACCGCAGCATCGACGTTCTTATCCTTCGCCTACGCCGGAAGCTGGAACTGGATGCATCCAATCCACGCTACATCAAGACAGAGCGCGGCATGGGTTATCATTTCGATGTCGATGTCCACATCGAGCAACCAGGCCAAGGCACAGCGGGTCGCATCATACCGAGCTACAAGGGCTCCCAACACGCTCCTCATTCGTAGTTACTAAGCCGCCACCTTAAATCCGGTGACATTCATCAGCTGAAGCAACGCTTCTCTGAAAGCATTCCCTCACAACTTATTCGGCAGGAGACACCATGGCAGATGCAGCACGGATGAAGCGTTTTCTCAACATAACGGCGACATTCGCCCACCAACTTAATAATGATCTCGCAGCGGTCCTTGGATATGCGGAGATTCTAGCCGACGACGCAAATGCGGATGAAGCCGTCAACACCTACGCGATGGAAATTCTTGTCGGTGGACGTAGCGTGCGATCGACTGTCGAGCGATTCCACATGCTTCACCGTCTCGCCAGTGCCGAGGTCTTCCCGTTTGATGTCCGCCAGGTCATCGAGCGGACACGAAACGCTCTGCTCTCCCGGCTTGTTCCAAGCCTCAGATTGGCTGTCGATACGTCGCAATCACCATTGACACACACCGGAAGTCCAAAAGATCTTGAGCCTATTTTGCGCGAGTTATGCGATGTGGCTATGGGCAATATTTCACATACTGGCACACTCTATATTGCGTCCGATACTATCGAGGTGACTTCGCCAAAACACCTGTCTCACGGGCTCCTATCGGAAGGGGAATATGTGCGGATCACAATTCAGGCGACCGCAGATGGCGTCACTCCCGCAGATATCGAAACAACAGAGTATGCGACCATCAAGGACCATATGCGGCCCGGTAAAATCAGCGGTGAGTTGATCGGCGCGCGGTCGGCAATTTATCTTCTTGATGGCGTCCTGCACACACTTAGTCAGCCCAATCGATATAGTCAGTCCGAGATTTACCTGCCCGCCACGGAATATGTTCCATAGGCGAGAACACCCGGTTTAAACGGAGCCGTCAAACTGTCTGGTTGTTCTTACGTCTTCAGGACCTAAAACCGCTACGCTTTTTTACTGGAAATGCTCTGGATGCATGGAGAGGGCATTCCGGTGAAAACCTCTCTCGCCTCTCTCGGGGAAGCAGCGCCCAATGCTGTGGTCCAAAAATCGAAAAAGCTTTCTTTGACCTGATGAGAAGTCTTGGGTGTAGAATCCCACCCAAGACCTGGATCATTTTCCCACTGCGCGGCGGCGATCAACCGGATCTGCGCAATGAGTGTCATAACGCTCGCTCCAATATTCAAGCGCAAGCAGAATGGGCTCGAGGGTGCGTCCAATCGGGCTGATGCTATATTCCACCCACACATCCGGCTTCGTCGACGCCTCGCGCATCACCAATCCGCGTCGTTCAAGATCATGAAGCTGGCGCAAAAGGTTCTTGGGCGCAGCCAACGGCATGCATCGCCGAAGTTCGGCAAAACGCAACGGTCCGGCCAACAAATGCCAGAGAATAACGAATTTCCAGCGACCGCCGAGCAGGGCTGATGCTCCTTCCAGCGAATCCGCCTCTATCTTTGTTTGATCGTTCTTTACAGCATATCGCATTTGGCTCTCTTCGGTGTTCCTCAGCCATTGTTGAAAATAGGCTGGTAAAGTAAATTCACGTTGTTACTGAATATACTTTACGATACCGCCCGCGATTTGCAATTTTCAAACAGTTATATCTGTAATAGACGTGTATTTTTAGCGGCGGATAATACCGTCTTAAAAACGCGCCGCGGCGGTCATGCCTCGACCCGCCCTTCCATTACTTGCGAGGCGACCATGCTGCGAACCGCAGCATGGATACTGTTGCGATGACACCGCTCGTGCCAGATGAGCGACACCTGGTACGATGGAGGCGCCGGCCCTTTTTTCGGCAGGAATGTTTCCAGATCAAATCGATGGGATAGGAACCTGGCTGAAGGAGAAGGCAGGACAAGGATGGCGTCCGTATCATGAACTAGTCGCGCGGCGGTATGAATATCGGGCACGGTTATGGTCTCTCGGCCGCGCGGTCGCAATGCTTCCAGCCCGTCACTCACCTCGCCAAACCCGGCATTAAAGACTGCACCAATTCGCACGGAGAGAAACCGGCCAAGGTCCGCATAGGGTATGGTGCCTTGCAGTGCGGCATGTCCTTTGCGCGCCAGACAGAGCGAAGGGATCGGCGGCAAAGCCCGACAGAAGAAGCCAGGGGGCGTGTCATCGGCCTGCCCCAATGCCAGATCGATCCCGCCATCCGACATCTGGCTGAGAATATTGGACAAGCGAATATGGGGAAGAAAAATAGTGGTTGATGAGACTTCGCGAAAATAAGCTGTGAGACTTGGAGCCAGAAAGAACGCAATATGATCAGGCATGGCAACACTGAAGCGTTCGGGCGCGATGATCCGCTTTGAAAAGACCTTGTCGATATTGCCAAGCGCCGCTTGGACCTTGGGCATCAGTACCTTTGCAAGCGGCGTTAACACAAAAGAACGCTGGTTGCGGATGAGAAGTTCATCCTCAAACAATTCCCGCAGCCGCGTCAGGGCCCGGCTGGTAGCAGGCTGGCTCAACTGCAGCGCATTGCCGGCATGTGTAATGTTCCGATGCTGCAACAACGCATTCAGCACCACCAGAAGATTGAGGTCAAACTGCCCAAGATCGACATTGTCCGTATCGTTTTCGGTCCACAGAGCGAGTTTGGCGACCATGTAACTAGTCTTCCCGATCAACCGCGCGCAAGGCGGTTACCGAAAGCTGTTCCTGCGCCATGGCATCCCTGACTGACGCTTTTAGTTCATTGAGCGTGCGAGTGCGTTTATTCTGGGAAGCGCCAGCAAGCCATGCCAGCGAAATCCTCTCCGGACTAATGGATACCGGCGGTAACACAGCCGCCAGCCGCAGGCTTTTGGAAAGCCAGCTGGCGATGGAGCGGGGGACGGTCAATGCAAGATCGCTCTCGGAAACCATGAGCGCGGCAGCTGTCACATCCGGAATCTCGATCATATTGGATCGTCTGATGCCATGGCTATGCAAGGCCTCACCCAGCTGAGGAAAAATTTCCCTGCCATTCTCGACAAGACTTATTTGCTGAAGCGACAGATAGGCGCCTTCACTCGGGCGCGCACCACCAACCCCTTGCCGATTGTAACCAACCAGCGTGACAAATTCCTCTTCTGCCACAAGTTCGCTTTCGATGTCCGTATCGATCGTGGAGATACCGCCAAGGACAAAATCGGCCGTCCGCAAACGCAGCTGCGATAGAGCTTCGTCCGCAGATCTGTGCGTGGCAATTTTTAACATCTCATTTTCACGGCCGCTAAATTTGAGAAAATAGGGCAGCACGGCAGGCGTCAATCCGTTGCTGATGCTCAGCCGTGTTTCCGCCTCCATCGGTCGGGAAGATATCAGATCTCTGATATGGAGCATGGCCGCCGGCAATACGGTCGCGAGATAATCGCCATATGCCGTCGGCTTCAGGCCGGTAGAACTACGAACCAGAAGATCGTCACCCAAAAGATCACGCAAACGTCCGAGCGATCGACTCATGGCAGGCTGGGTTTGACCGAGCTTTCTGGCCGCATGGGTCACATTTCGACAATCCATCAGAGCTTCAAGAGCGATCAGGAGGTTTAGATCGATACCGGACAACCTCCTATGCAATGAGGATTGATCTTCCGCTTGGCCGGCTTCCTCCGTGTCATCCCCATCACGCCAGTCCGTCATGTCGTTCCTAACCTTGACGATTCGCTCCCTGTTGCAGGGACCAGTCATACGGGAAATAATCAACCCAGACCGGAAAATTTAATTGTATTACTGATCAACGGCGTTGCATTAGTTGCAAGGAAATCAGTTTTTTGCAACCCTCATCGTTGGCTACTGCAATGACAGCACAACATCGCCTTTGGCGCGGCCGACGCAGGTCAACACCAGACCGTCCGCCATTTCATCGCTCGACAGACAATGTCCACCATCCATGTCGACATCGCCTGAAACCGCGCGCATCTTGCAGGCACCACACACCCCTGCCCTGCATGAGTGGGTGAGGTTCACGCCGTTTGCTTCAGCCGCTTCCAGTATCGTTTGGCCCGACTCTGACGCAAAACGCTCACCGCTATGTTTTATCTCGATGTTCGGGGTACTTCTGACGGGAACTGTCCGGGCTGGAGGGGTAACACTGACGGGGGGCGACAACATTGTGCGCGGTGTCACGACCGCTGGGATCGGTTTGGGAGCCTCGATGACGCTTGCCACCGCGATCGAAGCACCGGAAGTGGGTTTTAGAGCGGGAACGGGCGGCGATACGGTCCCGGCCGGTACCGCAGGAGCTACTGCCGCCGCAGCCGGGGCAACAGGACCGAAACTCTCCTGATGATAATGCCGAAGCGGAAAATCCATTTTCTGCAAAAGAGATCGAGCAAAATCCATGAAGCCTGGCGGTCCACAGGTAAACACTTCCCGCTTCAGATAGTCCGGGGCATAGCTCCGCAGCAAATCCGAGTTCAGAGGTCCGACTGGACCGTGCCAAGGCAGACCCGGCGACAGCGCGCTAGGCAAAATCGCAAGACGCAGCCGCGTACCCAGCCGTGTGCTGAGATAAAGCAGCTCCTGATGGAAGATGATGTCCGCCGGTGTCCGCACACTGTTGATGAAAACAATTTCCGTGGTGGTCGGTGTATCCGCCAGCCATCGCAGCATGGACATACAGGGCGTAATTCCGCTGCCGGCGGCCAAAAACAATATTTTCGGGGCCATGTGGTCGGCGCATGTAAATTTGCCCACCGGACCACTAATGGTACACTCCATCCCCTCGATCATGTTTTCAAACAACCAATTCGACATCCAACCCATCGGTACCTTCTTCACGGTAATCGACAACAGGTAGGGCCGCGAGGGTGAAGAAGAAATGGTGTAGCTGCGCCGCAGGGTCTGGCCCTTGAGGTCAATTTCGATAGTAACGAATTGTCCCGCCTTGAAATGAAACAATACCTGTGGTTCAGCCACGAAATTATAGGTCTTGGTGTCATGGGTCTCCTGAACAATCGAGACACAGCGAACGCGCGTCTTACCCGCCTGCCAGAGACGAACCCCCGCGGCTTGCGCCGAAGCTGGGGCTGGGGCTGGAATCGGAGATTGGACCGGGGTCTTGACTTCCGGCGCACGCACCACCAACACAGGTCTTGTACCCTCCGGCTGCTCCTGCTCCGGCTTTGGCGGGGTTTCCCGCACATGACCCACGATCCGGTGCAACTCCTTGCGCGCCTGGGCCTTCGCTTTTTGGTCTCCCTGAAGAAGTTTTACGCCATAGATTCCCCCTTCAAGCCGCTCCAGAAAGCGGCTTAGATCCTTGCGTAGCCTCTTGTCCCTGGTCTCACCGACCAGCAGGCTCACATGTGTCATGGCCTCGCTGATTGACGCACTTGTCACCGTGAGACGGCCATCCTCGTAAGCGCTCCAGAAAGTTGAATATTTCTCCCGCAGTTCTTCGAAAGCTTCAAGGAGATCAGGATTTTCGCTCCAGGCTGTCTCTTTCAGCAGGGTCTGGAAACGGCGAACTTCCTGGGCGGTGATGTCCTTTTCAACATCCGCCACATATACGAACATGGAAAAGGCAATTCGGGCAATGAAGAGGGATGCTTTTTGTTGTTCAACCGAAACATTCGTATTCATAACAATACTTTCTTTATTTAAAAATAACCTATCAAATATTCTCGTCTGTCGATTCCGAATGGATAACCCGGCCGTTGCGCGCCGAACGTTCACCGACATGCAGGTTCACAGCGCAAACTTCGACATCGGGACGAGCTGGAACATCAAGTAAAATGGAAATGTCGCTTTCCGTTTCCGGAAAATAGGGGGAATCCACGGCGCCTGGGGCGAACCTGAACAAATCGCCAGCTTCATACGATACGCCAGACACGTAGTTCATACCGGCCGGATCGAAGAGCCGGACCGACCCGGTATACACGAGGAAAAACCGCTGCTCGCCGGTTCTCGCTTCAAGCCGATCGCCTCGACGATACTTTACCGCACGAGATTCAAGTGCCAGCGTGGAAAGTGATGTTGGATTTAATCGGCGTAACTTGCTGTGGCGGGCGAGAATGGCCAGACGGTGAACTGGGTGAATGTGAACCATATCCCCCGTCTCGATCTCGTTGTCCCAGTCAATCACCACAGATGTGGCGGTCGCCTCCGCGCTCCCGAACCGAATGACACTGTGTCTCGTGACGGCCACGGGTTCATTGTGAACCTGGGAGCCGTTCACAAAAATGACTGCGTTATCCACACGCATGAGACGAACTTCGCCGTGTTCGGCTCTGAGTTCGGCGTGGTAGGTCCACACCGCAGGATCAGAGATACTAATGTCGTTATCGACAGCCCGGCCGAGTGTGACGAGACGCTTGTTAAGGCATAGGATCTGGCTACCGCTCGCCGTATTCACGGTAGCGCGGAACGTTACTACCGCACTGTCGGACTGTGATGGTGTTTCGAGCCCGCCGACATGCTTGGCGACCGCATACAGCATCGCGTGCTGCCGCGTATCCGACTCTTCCAGCAATCCCCGCGCCACGCTCGCAACCAGCTCCGGTGCCATATAGCTGAATACCGTCAAGCCGATAGCGCGGATAGTCGGGTCTTCCAGCGTCAACACTTCAAGGAGGCTCTGTTCGATATCGCGGCTACCCGTAACCGCACGATGGTAGGCCGCATTCTCCCACTCCCCAAGGCTGCGCGTTTGCTGGAGCCTCTCCAGAACTTCCGCCGGGAATACCTCACGCCAGCGCATGTCCGGATTGGAGGGTACGGGTTGACGCAGCATGAGATTGAGGCGCGGCCCGGCAAGGGCTGCCAGATCATCAGCTATTAGACACGTTTCAGGCGTGTCGAGGAAATTGCGCAGAAGGCTGAGCGCGGTGCTAAACAACACCTGCTCCCGCTCCTCGAGATAGTCGAGCAACACGTCCATCAAAGAACTGCCGAGCGGATCGTACACTTCCGCCCGTTCCAGACACAGGCGAACCGATTTGTGCCGCACAAGCGCCTCAAGGCTGTCTTTCATCTCCTCGCTGACCATCCCGCCGGAAAACAGCGCCGCCAGAGCAGCTTCATGTTCGCTATCGCTCACCTGCAGGCTTTGCCGCATGACCGTGAGCATGGACTTTACCGCTTCAAGCTCCAGGATGTTGGCCACTGTCTGGCCCGTTTCCATTCGGTCGGCTACGGTTTTTTCCAGAATGCTGCGATACTGGGCAATAGAGGTTGCCTTTTCTTCCGCACTCAGACTGATCTGGTGCATGTTCGAATCATCGCTATATCCGAGCGCATCCAGAAGATAGTTATGATCTTCTTCGGTAATGTTCAGCTGCTTTCGGAAAGCTTCAAGCAACTTGTGCGATGTTTCTCCCCCCGTCGTGCCTTTCGCAATTTGCTCCTCCAGCATCTTGCTGTAGGCATCCAGCTTTTGTTGCTGCGAAAAATTGGGGAGGACTTTAGCCAGGAGATAAATTTCGTTGGGGCGTAGATTTTCAATCTTCTTGTTATCTGGAAAGGACGACCCATCCAGCTTCATGGTCTTGAGCTGTTTCAGCAGGCCGGATGCCATGCCTTCCTGCTGATAACGTTCCGGGGTTTGCAGAAGGACCTGCCGCAGCCAGATTGTCGTCAGGGTTACAATGGCGATATCCACGACCCGGCCGGCAAGCGGCGGCAAGAGAAGAATATTGGGGCGTCCGCCAAAGAGATAAAAAGCGTTGATGGAGACCCAAGCGCTGACGCACAGGCAATGATGAACAATAAGTTGCTCTGTCATGCCCGGATCGCGCGCGCGGATTTTCCGGTACAGCGCTTCAAGGCCGCGTCCAAGAATGAGACTCACAGCACAGGCCAGCCCCAGCACAAGGGGAGCAGACAGCATCTTTGGAATGGGAACAAGATATCCGAGGATAAAGAGGCCCGGCTGCAAAAGCTTGGCGTGAATGCCTTCTTCATGTGTCCATATGCCCGAGAAATAGTAATCCCAGCTTCCGGCATACAGATAATAGAACCCGTAAAACCCGATTATCAACCCAAAAAACATATAATAAACATTGCGGCGCGGGACGGCCGTGACGCCGCTCCAATAGGAGCGCTGCAAATCTATATCACCACAATTGGCCTTGCAGGCGACACATGCGCTTATGTCCCCCTTCCCGCTTGGCTTGCGACACATCGATTGCGGCAGTGCGGGACGGGAAAAGTGCGGGCTACTTTCCAAAATCCCGCCAGGTTCCGTATAGATTTTTTGAACGACATTTGCAGGGCAAAAAAAGTTGCACCAGGTTTTTCCGCCCCACAGCATACCCGTCAACATTGCGGCGCCGATCACCGATAAAAGCGCGATCGCCAGCGCGAAACGATCGGTGTTAATCAGGAGAAGCCGTGCGATGATACCACAAAACAACAGCCCGAATTGCACGTACCAGCTGTTCCGTTCCAGCCAGCCGTCGCGTTTAATAAGGGGGATAGTGAGCTTTATCAGCCCGGTTCGACGTTCCAGTGTACTGCGGCGGCGGCGAAAACCGAGATATGACGGAATTTGCGACGCGAGCGAGAGGGGGCAAATACGACGCCAGGCCTCATGACCAAAAACCATCAGAAAAAGCGGCAATATCGGCACGATCATCGTCCAGAACATACGGCTGCCCATAGAATATGGCTGATTGGGCAGCACCTGGCCTTGTACCACTACGGGAGTCAAACTGACGCCGAAGGGACCGGCGCTGTCCGGACGGGTCCATTGCACAGAAAATGGATCGTAAAGAAGGGAGGCGATTAGCACCAGCCACGCAAATAGCAACAAGCCGCGTATGCTCAACATTGCTCGTTCGGGGAAGGATGAGAACATGCAGGATTTCCTTAACGCCGACCGAGGCGGGCGGTGCTCTTGATCGATTGCAGTCTTCTCGAAGACGGCATCCCGCATCAAATCAAAGCACGGCGAATACTCAATACTCGCCACAGGCATATTGGTATGCGTCTGGCGTATGGTGACTCCCTGTCACTTTTGCCCTAAAGCTGACGACATATCGCGCTCAAGACTTAAGAGACCTGCAAAAATGAAACCCCATTTTCCGCCAGACACAAAGCGAGTGGTCTTGCGGCTGAAAATATCAGAGGACTGCAAGGCGGTGCTGCCAAGGCTTGCGCGCTTCGGCGTTCTCTGTTGTGCAATGGGGACAGCAATACTCGGCACGGTGGCTCACGCGCAGACCCCCGACATCGGGGAGCCGATTACACCCGTACCCCAGCATACCGAACTGAATACCCAGAAAGTCGAGTTGGGAAAAAAACTATTCTCCGACAGTCGATTGTCAGGCGACAATGGCGTGGCCTGCACAAGCTGTCACCTGAAGCAATTTGGCCTAACGGATGGCCGCGCGCTTTCGCCCGGTTTACCGGGCTGGCCTGGCCAAATAAACACGCCTACCCTTTACAATGTTAGCCTGAACGCGCTTTTCAGTTGGTCGGGTCAAATCAAGACGCTGCATGATCAGGCGGATGGAGTGGTAGAACGGACAATGGGTGGCCACTGGCCGGAGGTCGTCGCCACATTGAACCGCGATAGTAAACTGACCCAAGCCTTCGATGCGATCTACGACGATGGCCTTGTGAGGAAAAACATTGTGGACGCGCTGGTAGAATACGAGCGATCCCTGAATACGCCAGACGCCCCCTTCGACCGTTATTTGCGCGGTGAGGAAAACGCCATCAGTGCAGAGGCAAAGGCGGGTTATGGCCTGTTTAAGGACTATGGCTGCGCGTCCTGTCATCAAGGCGTGAATGTCGGCGGAAATATGATGCAAGTTTTCGGCATATTCGGAACTCCTCCGGGTACCGAGGATGGCGCAAGTACCCACGGATCGGCGAAAGCCACAGGTATCAGCGAAAATGAAGCCGTTTTCAGAGTGCCTTCTCTGCGTAATGTGGCAAAGACAGCCCCCTACTTCCATAACGGATCGGCCCGCACGCTGCCCGATGCTATCAATGTCATGGCCATAAATCAGCTTGGTCGTGATCTGGCCACCGAAGAAGTTGCTCGGCTGGAAGCATTTCTGGAATCTCTGACCGGTGAACATCAGGGATTCCCCGTGGGCAATTCGGGACAATGACAGGACAACCGAATGAAGATCTCTGATTTTATCGACGATGTCTCAGGCCGCAGCAGAATCCAGCGATTTGCAAGTTCGCGCAAGGGGTGGATGTGGTGTGTTGCTTTCGTGGTTCTGCTGTCAGGCCTGCTCAGCTGTCTCGTTTGGTACGCCCAACGACCGAGCCAGGCGCTGCCGGCGTTCCAGCAAAGTTTCGAGGAGTTGCGCAGCCTCGAGGCCCAATGGAATTCCGGTATTCTGGCGCTACAGCTTGGAATCACGCCGAATTACGACAATGTCACCCTCACAGCACGAGATCTCGAGCAAGGGTTGAATGCTTTAACGACGCTCACCGCGTCAAATCCAGAACTTGTCGGTCTTTTAGACAAATTGCGTCAATATCAATCCTCCATAGGCCAGAAAAACGTTTTATTTCAACAGGTGAAAGCAAGCCACGCGATGCTTCGCAACGCCGTATCCGTGCTGCCTGGTGTTATCGCTGAATGTTATGAACATCCTGGCGTGGCGGCCCAGGCGACCGGTAACAAGCGTATATCCGACCTCATCACCGAGAGTGTGAACAGTGTGATGAGCTTCTTGACGGCACCCACCCCTCTGCTTCAGGGGGAAGTGAACGAGCGGCTTTCCAGAATACGCGACGCAGCTCAGGCAACCGAGACCGGCTTGGCAAATGCACTGAACCGCCTTCTGGCACAGATCGACGTTGTGGTGCGTGAGCGCATCAAAGGCAACGATCTCAGCCTGCAATTGAATGCGGTTGCAACGGATGCGGACGCCAAGGTTATTCTCGAGCAAGTCCGGGAACTTTCCGTTGGAGCTGAGGCAACAAAACGTGCGCTCTGGCTCGGCGTTATTTTGCTCAGCGCCATACTTTTCGTCCTCTTTTTGATCCTAGTATACAGCCTTTCCCGACGGTTTCTTAAGCTCAAAAAAGATAACGCAATGCTTCAACAAGCCAATGAAAATGTCGAGGAACAACTTATGCAGTCGGCGAAGCTGTCGGCGCTTGGCCAGATGGTTGCTGGTATCACACATGAGATCAACACACCTCTCGCCTATGTGAGAGCCGTGTTTGAACTGATCCGCGAACGCCTGACCTCTGAAACAGCTCTGGAACAGGCCGCCGATGAAGAAGCGCATGAGGAAGTGGTAATGTTGCTCAGTGACGGACTGCATGGCCTCGACGAGATCGCTACCCTCGTCCGCACCATGAAGAATTTCAGTCGACTGGATAAGGGCACCATTGAGCCTTTCTCCGTAGAAGAGGGGCTTGAAAGCGCACTGCTGCTGGCGAAGCCCAAACTGAAATACGTGGCGGACATCAAGCGGGATTTCGATTCCATTCCGCCCATCATGGGATCTCCAACGCAACTTCGACAGGTTTTTCTCAATCTGATTGTCAATGCGGCTGACGCTATAGCGTCCACAAACCGTCGGGGGACGCTGACATTGCGGACGTTGATAACGTCATCTGACACGGTACAGATCGATATTTGCGACGATGGTCCTGGTATCCCGGAAGAGAATTTGTCCAAGATCTTCGATCCATTCTTCACGACAAAAAGCGTCGGTCAGGGAACTGGAATGGGTCTGTCAATTTGCTACCGCATCATTGAAAACCATGGCGGTACAATCGCCGTCAATTCTTGGGTCGGAAAGGGATCTGTTATCACCCTCATCTTGCCCAGAAAGGATGCGTCCTTCGCATCAGCAAATACCCCAAAACTATCGCACATCAGCGAGACATTGCTCTCAACAGGCTAAGAACAACGGCGGACCTATCTCGCGACCCCGAGTTGCGCAGTCCATGGAATTGAGGTTAGTGATATGAATGATAAGCCTGTACTCTTGTTTGTCGATGACGAGGAGCGGATCGTTAAGCTGCTGAAGATCATGTTCCGCAGTGAATATGAAGTCTACACGGCAACGAGCGCAAGAGAAGCACTCGCAGTGCTGGAGACTATTACCGTCGATGTGTTGATCAGTGACCAGCGAATGCCGGAAATAACTGGCATTCAGCTTCTTTCGCAGGTGCGCGAGCGTTGGCCGGAGACGGTGCGTCTTCTGCTAACCGGCTACAGTGACCTCGTTGCCATCGTCGGCGCGGTCAACGAGGGAGAGGTTTATCGTTTCATCAATAAGCCGTGGAACCAAGCCGAACTTCGGGCTGTCATCGCCGAGGCGGTAGATTCAGCTCAAAGCGCGCGGACAATCCGACAGACTGTCGCACCAATCTGGGGTGACGATACCAACACGCCTTTCAGCGTCGCTTCCCAGCTGCTGGCCATCGAGGGCTGTGACGCAGATCGGCAAGAAGTCGTAGAAATGTTCAGCTATGATTATCGCGTACACGCTGCCCGCACTCTGAAAGAGGCGATCGACATTCTCACGCATGAGCAGATTGGGGTCATTGTCTCCAATGCCGAGGTGGATGGTGTCGATATTACCGACGTCCTTGCGGAAATCGGGAGGATTGATCCCGCCATTACGATGGTGGTCATGACGGAGAAGCCGAGCAGCGAGACTATCATCAACCTTATCAACAGCGGCCGCATTTACCGTTTTGCCATGCAACCCTTGAGCCCTAACCTGTTTCGCCTTGCCGTCCATGCGGCTATGCGCGAACATCACCGCCGCCTTGCCGACCCCCGGGTCGTTAAGCGTCGTATGCTATTGGAGGCATCAAAAGATAGCGAATCAGACGGCATGTACAATAGTCTGGTTCAGAACCTTCGCCGCTTTACTGAAGTTTCAAGGGCAACAGCTGAGTGAGGCGCTCGGTCTCGACACTCCGTCGCAAATGGCAGTGACTTCTCAATAGAGCGATTCGCGGGCCTGCCCGCCGGCTCTGCTGGGCTTGGAACATGCTTTACGGGATAAGGCCCGTCTTCGCTGTCCGGTGCTTATCACCCACAGGGTAGGCCTTTGCGACTGGGTGCTTTTCCTCTCAAGGCAGAACCGATGGCGCCGATGGAAGGCGTAATGCTCAATATGTCCGCTCATGGACTGACAGCATCAACAATTTGAGGGAGTTCGCAACCCTTTAGACGTTACGACTGTAACTCTGCCATATCTAGAACACGTCTGGTGAAAAGCGAAATCGTCGGGCGTGCTCCAACTCTTTGTTTTTACGCATTTTCCGGACAGCGATTCCGGTAAATTGCGGACAGTCTTTCGGCGAATAAAAGATCGATCTTCGCACGCGCCGTTTTTTGACATTCTGGACCCGCTTTAAGAGGTGTGCGGAGAATGGCGAGACGGAAGCAGGAGAGACTTACTGACGTGAAGGACATTCGAATGATATTGCGATAGGGGTGGCTCGGTTTGTCTGGACAGTTTCGGGCGTTTTGCCAAGTGGATTTCCGCCTCGATTATGCGGCCACCATCATCGGTGTCAGGGCGTTGAAGTAGCGCCTGATCCGGCGTCTGCCGGTCAAGTGATGAACGTGAGCGTCGGCTGTTATAAAAGGTTAGATAGCGGCCGATGCCACCGCGAGCCTCGGACACTGTCTTGTAGGCATGGAGATAGACCTCCTCATATTTGATCGACCGCCAGAGCCGTCCAACGAAGACATTGTCCCGCTATGTACCCTTGCCGTCCATCGAGATGGCGACCTCCGACTTCTTCAGCGCTGCATAGCAGGCAAGCGCCTCCTCCACGGCCTCGATGCAGAAGGTTGCTTCCATCGTGATCGAGAGCTGCCATGGCAGAACCTTCCTACTGAACCAGTCGACGACGGCGCAGAGATAGACAAATCCGCCTGCCATTGGGATGTAGGTCAGGATACCGGACGCGGCGAGTAATAGACGCTGCTACGGCTGAAGCCGAGGAGCCTAGCCTGTCTCACGATCGACAGCTTGTGCTCGCGGTCAATCATTTCTTTCCGCCCAGCAATCCCGCCTTGCCGAGCGCATCGGACAAAAAATCATTCTCCAGCGTCTGCTCGCCTCGGATGGCGGCCGAGCGCTACCTTCGCCTAGAAAACCGAGCTATGGTTCCGGCACCGTCGTCTGAATTAGCCCCCGAAAGGCCCGGACATGCTCCCCCATTTAGCTAAGTGGGTAGAAGTAATGTTGGTAATATGACTGGTAGCAATTTTAAGATGGAAGTCCTCTCCGGTCCGGAACGTCGGCGGCGCTGGAGCAGGGCAGAGAAGCTCGCGATCATTCACGAGACCTATAAGGCGGACGCGACGGTGACCGTCGTCATGGCATTCAGCCGAACCAGTTGTTCGCCTGGCGCAAGCTAGCGTCCCAAGGGGCGCTGACGGCCACGGCCGCCGAAGAGGAGGCCATTCCGGCATCCGAATACCGGGCGCTTTAGGCCCAGGTGAAGGAGTTGCAGCGCCTGTTGGGCAAGAGGACGATGGAGAGCGAAATTCTGAAGGAAGCCCTCGAAATCACCGGCGGCCCAAAAAACGGATGTTGCGCTCGCTCTCTCTTCCAAGGGGGGATTTTGGAATGAAGACCGTCATGGCAAGCCAATCGAGGTGCGGGCAGTCTCATAAATATCCATTAAAATCTGTGCCTTGCTCACTTTCCTGCCGACAACATCCCATGCCGCTTCGACGAACTTCTCCTTCGTCAGTGTCGTGATGCTCGATGGTGTGGGGAAGGCATCGAGGAACGCGAAGAACCAGTCGCTCCGACTGTTACCCCGGAAACGCTCGATCTCTGGAAAATACAACGGCAGGTAATGCGTCAGGATGCGATGTTGGATTTCGGTCTTGGCGTTAGCAATGGCTTCGTGTGTCTTCGACAATTCTTGAACGTCGTTGATGCCAGCACGCAAGGGATCATGATAGACCTGAGTCGAGTGGATCCTCAACATGTGCAGGATCACCTGGGCATCCTTGGGATCGTTTTTTGTCCCAACTGTTGTGCAAGGCTTCTCGCGTGCGGGCAAGCGCTAGCGACGACACTCACCGCGTTTCGAAGCCGGCTTCCACCAACCGCCAGGCGATCTCGGACGATGATAGTTACCCGTTGCCTCAAAGGCGCAGACCACCGGTCGGTCATATGATTGCAAAATCTCGATCAGATGGTCATGTTCTGCACGCGTATTGAGAACAGACAACCAACGGCGGCGTTTATGGCCGGGTGCTTCGATCAACACTTCATTGCGAACCTTGGCGATGTCGATAGCTACCAACACGGCATCGGCAGGTATAGAATTCTGACTGGTCATGGTCGGTCTCTCCGGAATGAGTTGTGAACACTCACATTCTAGAGGTACTTCGACTGGCCATGGCCACCTCGAACGATGCGCGCTTGCAGCAAAAAAGCTGCGCGCATCGTTCCCTCGGTGGCTCCAGTTCTTCCTTCCGTAGGTGCACGGCTCATGTTTTGTGGCCAGGGACACCAGATCGCTACTCATCGACATCGGCATGGAGCCGTGTTCGACGCCCATCCGAAGCCTCCAGTCCAACGGCATGGCCGAGGCCTTCGTCAAGGCATTCAAGCGCGATTACGTCTCGGTGAACCCCACCCCGGATGCCGAGACCGTAATGGCGCAACTGCCGGTCTGGTTCGAGCATTACAATAATGTGCTTTAGGATATCAATCGCCGCGCGAGTTCTTCAGCTAGCAATCTCAAACATGAGCATGTCCAGTCTTTTGAGGGCAACTCCATCCGGCGTCGCCGTCTTGTCATGGTCTCTCCTGTTCCCGGCATCTAAGCCGAAGTCAGGCAGAAATCCACTCATCTCCGCTGTGCAGATTTCCCGAACCAGCTTTCGGGTGGCAACCACAGAAGATTCGTCGGCTTTTGGAAATCCCAAGAGTCAGGGTTAGCGACGATTGTCATCAGACACTTTCAGGCGCTGGCTGCTCGTTGTCGTCCTCGGCCATATTATTCAGGACAGTCACGATCACTTCGTCATCGAATGATTGCAGGAGCGAAATCGCGGCGGCCTGGCATTCCTCGCGTCCTTCACTTAGACCGAGATTGAACGCGATTTCCATAGCCCCCAGCAATTGGACAAACTGTCCCGATGAAAAATGCTGGTCGGTATGAAGTTCCATAAATTTTTCTTTAGCCAAATCTAGCACTTCCCAAGCGCCGCTATCCGACTTTTCTGGAGGAACAACCGATATATCCGGACTTTCCAGATAGTACAACGTATCGAACACCCTGATGTTAAATGGGGTATTGGTCGGTTCAACCATAAAGAGCTTCCCTCGAATTATTCAGCGCGATCCCGCGAAAGCTCCTGCTCAAATTTAGCAGGAGAAAGCATGTGGACGGATAGGTAGTCTTTGACCGATTAGAATCTGTGAGCGATGCCGATGCTGATAACATCCTCATCGAAATCGACGTCGACGCCGGCCAATGTTGCGGGGGAATAATTGTTGAAACGATATTCGGCCCGCAGGACGGTCGTGTCGTTCAGTGCCCAATCGATACCCGCTCCCAGAGTCCAGCCCTGAGTGAAGGCCGTATCGTCGGGGTTCTGAACATAGACGTTTGCGCCGGTCCATCCGAAAGCAGCATAGATGAGGGCGTTACCGACTTCCTCACCGACACGCAGGCGAACGGATCCGGCAAGATCGGTCCCCACCCGGGATCCGAAATAATGGATTTCGGTCCACTTATGGCTGATGTCGCCCTCGATACCCATCCAGGTCCGGTCTGCAATTTGCCAATTGCGACCCACAAACAGACCCACCTGCCTGCCCGTAGCCTCGGCGGCATCTTCGCAGCTGCAGCTATCCGTAAAAAGACCCTGCAGGTTGTTGAATCCGATATTGACACCAGCGTAACCGCCATCCCAGTCGAGTTTCGGGGGGGCATTTTCGGCGGGGGGAGTTAAAATCAGGGGAGGATCAATCAGATCCGCAGTATGCCCGGAAGAAAAAGACAAAACACTAATGGCCATTGCCATGGTAATAAATTTCTTCATATTTGCCCGCTCAAACAACGTGAATACAATAGAAGGACGATAACGTCATTCTCGCCGCGGCATCAATTTCAATGTCGTTGCATTTGTAATGCGTCGCCCCAAACAAAGGCTAAGTCATTGATCTTCTGGCGGTAGGAAGATGAAGATCTGGAGAAGTATCCGATTTCGCCATGAGAACGGTAAGCAGGGCCGTGATGAAGGCACGCCAAAGGGCCAGTTTGGCTAGGATGAGGCGCAGATTGTGACCTGCGGCCACGAGCAGCGCATTGATGATATCGCCATCGTGCCCGAGGAGGAAGTTGCGGGTTCAGCCTACCATTGGTCTTCATAGGGCCCATCGTCGTTTCAGCTCCCGCCGCATGGTCGGCGTCAGCCCGCGCCGGCTTCCGGCAATCATCACCGACGCCGATCCGGTGTAATCATGACCGCGATAGCCTAATCGACGTAGATGCGATCTGGATCGACACCTTCGCAACAGCCTGATCGACGGCGCGTGAGAGCGTGTGCCCCTACTGGGATTGTCTTCGAACGTCATGGCCGTCAGCACCAGCCCCTCGATACCGATCTTGCAACCGAACTCGTATGGCGTGCGAGCTTTGCCCTTCGAGATGCAGACGACCCCGGGAGCATGCAGCGAATAGAGCTTGTTCTGGTCCTTCGGTTTTTGCGCCAGCAGTCGTTCGACAAGACCCTGCAGCCGGACGAAGGTCCTTTCCAATTCGACGTTGACGGCGATCTTGCGGCCGATACCGCGCAAAATGCGACCAATGAAGGTGCGCAGGCGCTTCAGTTCGCGGTGCATGCGGCGGAATTGCCCGGCATGGGCATAACGGCTGGAGCGCACCGTCGCTGCTTTTGCCAGACGCATGCAGCTCTGTCTGAGCTCGATGCCATGCTTCTCCGCTTGTCGGACCAGTATCTGCAGAGCCTTCAGATACAACCCGCTGTCAGTCGGAGGAGCAATGGCTTTCGGCTGCACCGTCGTATCGACATTGATCCGCTCCAAGGATTCCGGCTTGGCCGTTCCGGTCTCAAGCGCTGCCTCGATACTCGTCTTCAGCAATTCCTCCAGCCCCTGCGGCCCAATCCTTGCGCCGGTGCGCCATCGTGCTCGCGTTAATCGGCGCTTCACGCTGGGAAAACTCAAAGCCGCAGAAGAACTGCCAATACGGATTCTCCACCCCCTCTGAGCATCAGAACTATACCGGGAGTCAACCAATGTTTCCCGGCGGAACAGGACGGGAATGGGCGGCGTGCCGTCGACGCCAAAACAAGCATTCGGCATAGTTCGTCGGTCGGCATAAACTGCCAAGCTCAACGAAATCGATCCGCAAGCGTGGCTCACCGACGTTCTGGCCCGCAACGCGGACACGCCGATTACCAAACTGGAGCATATGCTTCCGTGGAATTGGACGCCGTCGACCATCGACACTCAAGCTGCCTGATCGGCTGCCCTCACCGCATGCTCTGATGTCCGTTGTCAAGGTTCTGGCCGCACGAGGCCGAGGTATCCCATGAGTTGGCGGGGTTGTCGAACCGAGAGACATCGCCGATCTCAGCCACAAAGGTCACAGCGACAATCAGATTGATGCCGCGCAGAGCTTGTAGGGCGACCACAAGGGGGCCGAGCGACTATGAACCAACGAATTCAGCGATCGACGGCTCTAGTCGCATCACTGGCTCCTTGGCGACACGCACTGCATCAATCATCTCCTGCAGCGCTATCTGATGCGCAGGATGATCAAACCTCTGCTCTTGAAGCCAGCGCAGATGGCGCGTTGCCCGGCCTGTCTTTTGAGGATAGATCCTCCCATGTTCAGCATGAAGGCGCTGACCTGCTGGCGATGCACGCGCAAGCTTTCGAAGGCTGCCGTTCGTGCACGAACCAGGTCCCGCATTGCCTCGTGTCCAGCATCAAGCACCCAGACTCCCGTCAGTTCGTCCGCTCGAAGTAGCTTTGCCAGCGAAATTGCATCGCGGCGATTTGTTTTGACCCGATCACCCGGCTTCTTTGGAATGAGCGGCGGCGCAACAACGATGCAATCGCAGCCCAACTCGGTGATAAGGCGAGGAAGGCCATAGCCTGTCGGGCCGGCTTCGCAGCAAAAATGCAATCTGTGATAATTTGCAGCCAAGCGCTTCACAAAACACCGCATATTCTCCACAGATGCATCGACCTCACCGAGATAGCGAACTTCACCACCAAACTCGCCGTCCGCCACTGCAATAGCGTTGCGTGCCTTCGATAATACCAATGAAAACTTCTGTGCAATGCTTCACGGCTTGTCCTCTGCCGGGAGGATCGGCTCGGCCTATCCGAGCAACCCTCGCAAAGGCAATGTAGGGCAAGCCACCACCTAGCCAAAAGGACATACGGTCTTACATTCCAAGACGTTGAGAGGGTTTTCAGCGACGACTAGGTGAGTCCGTCGATTTTAGCCGCGGCCGTGAAGCAGCCGCAAATAGCTGCTGTTCGAAGAGAGTTTGGTGACAACACACTCCACCTATATGATATCCGCGGCAGCTACTGTGTTCGAAGGACACGATCACGCGGGCGGGTGTTTCCCTCCGAGCCGACTACGCCTGCCCAGTTAAACGGTGCGTGCACCAACGCTGCTTACTGCTCATCAACCTGGCCAAGATTTATGACCGCCCTCGCTACGGCGTCGGTTGCCGAACGCCGAACTCATCGTCGCGGAATTGAAGGCCGATTCACCGGTCCAGGACACCGCCGTTCTGCCCTTGCGGCGTAAATTCGTTTAACCGCATGAACACACGAACGTATGCAGTCATAAACTCATGCCTTCATGAATTCTTAAACATTCACATCTTCTTATAGACAAACAAATGTACAAGCACACGAATATACAGACATACTTAGTTTACATTACCATATATCCTGCCCCACGAAGAGGGAAAACGGCTTGCGCCCCCACGAAGAGGGAAAACGGCTTGCGCGCTCTTCACTTTGCTCCTCATTTTACACACTGAGCTTCAACGCCAGATCACTTCCCGAAAATTACTTGGCTCACGCAATTTATCCAGGACATTTGCGAAAAGGAAAAAATTCCTTTTGTTATAAGTGACCTACCAAACGAGCGGGCGCAGTTATGCTGCATATAATGAGTGACTAATTACAAAAATTGCACATCCATCCTCAAGTATCCCTTGCCCCTTAGCACTTCGCTCCCCTGCCGTACCTCGCCATCCTCAAACTAGGTGGCGCGGTAGTAAACGGTGCAAATCCCGATGATCGTATGGAGGATGACAGCGATAACCGACGCAATGAATGCGAGGCGAGTAAAACCTAGGTTCCGCTGTGCAATGATGCGCTGATTGTCGGCAATCTCCTTCTGCTGCTGCTGAATAAGCAACGCCTGGTTCTGCATCTCAAGGGACTTCTGCTGTAACTGAACGCTAAGATCGGCAAACTTGACTTGAGCGCGGGTGAGCTCAATCTGAATGGTTGTGAGGTCAAGGGTGGCCGCAGCAATCTCGGTTTGCTTTTCCGTCAACTTGAGCCCCTTCTCCCTCGCGATGTTCGTTCGGCCCATCATGTAGGCACGATCGTAATCCTTGAACTCCTTGACCTGAGCCTCGGAGAAGTTGCGGTGACGCTCGATTGCCTTGTGGGCTCGTGCAAGCATCTCATCCGCATTGCCATCGTCGGCGGAAAGCTCCTTCAATATCTCCCGTGCAGCACGAGCAAGTTCAAGGTTCTCGCGTTGGACGTTGACAGCATTAGATTTCTCATAGAGCTCCCCGACCTTGGCGACTTGAGTTCCTTCAGGATTGGTGGCATTCATCTGGACTAGTCGATTGAGGTTCTCGTCGGCGGTGGCAACAGTCTCAAGGAGAATTGGGAGAAGAGGGTCATCGTCCTTGAGGAGGCGGGCCAAAAGAGACCTGACAGGCGCGATGGCGGAAGACATTTTGATAGTGTAAAAAATGTACTAGTTCTGTGGTGAATTGGATGTTGCTTGTGATGAAATACGTCCGAACGCACTTCCTTTTATACATCTACGCCTTTTCTCCGCACGAAGCTCGGCTACTTAGCATCGGTGCTGCTGGTAAGCCTTGCCTCTCACACCTCGCTTACATCACGAGACGCACATGACCTTGGCAACACGGAACTCCTCCATTCGATGCAAGCGATCGTCAAAAAAGGGGCGCAGCATGGTCACGTTGCATTTGGCCGCGTCAGCTTGATTTCAAATCAAGAAAAACCTGCTCACGCTGCTACACCTCGCTTGCAATACGAGACGCACCATAACCTTGGCAGCACGGAACTCCTCCATCCGATGCAAGCGATCATCAAAAAGGGGGCACAGCATGGTCACGTTGCATTTGGCCGCGTCAGCTTGATTTCAAATCAAGAAAAACCTGCTCACGCTGCCACACCTCGCTTGCAATACGAGACGCACCATGACCTTGGCAGCACGGAACTCCTCCATCCGATGCAAGCGATCGTCAAAAAAGGGGCGCAGCATGGTCACGTTGCATTTGGCCGCGTCAGCTTGATTTCAAATCAAGAAAAACCTGCTCACGCTGCCACACCTCGCTTGCAATACGAGACGCGCCATAACCTTGGCAACACGGAACTCCTCCATCCGATGCAAGCGATCGCCGATGAAGGGCGCGCACCGGTCTAGCAGTTTCATCCGAGTTCAAACCATAGTAGAAGATGGCAGGCGAAGCTAATCTCGTTATTGAATATATATACCTTTAAAGTTTCCTCCCTTAGAGCGTAACTTTCTCATCATCACACAAATTCATCCAACAACACTTCACACATTTGAACATTCCAATACTCACGCTTTTGTCCTCACGCAAAATGGCTTCTCTTTCTCGCGAACAGCTTAACATCACGCCGGCGCTGGTCATCGAAGCGACTAGCACCTTCTTGTCGCAGCAAGCACAGGGCGACATCACTCGGGGTCAGAAGACCATCACCTACCTCAACCCCAACTTTCTGTGGAACGACCCGGCGTACGCTCACCTTAAGAAAAAGTATGAGGGCAAGTCCCTTGAGTACCGCCACACAGCATTGATCGGAGGCGATGGCACCTACACCGGCGTCAAGGACCTGTTCTCCAACCCTCTCAACATCGATTTGGGAGGACAGCGCCAGAACACTGTGGTGAAGGTCCGCAAGATCACCTCAGGCGAATTCATCGGAGAGGTTGACGGAACCGACATCTCCGACGCCCGCACTGCCCTTTACGCCCACTGGACTCTTCAGTACTGCTTTGCGGGTGCGAATGACATCAAAGTCTTCATGTTCGGAGCCGGTCCCGTCGCTCAGCAAATTGTCAAGTTCCTTGAGCATAGCGCTGGGGATCGCATCGCCTCCCTGACCGTCTCCAGCCGGGGCCCAACCGCCGACAAACTGGCTCTCGATTATTCCGACAGTACTTCGTTCCCTATTACCGCAGTCCACGACAAGAAGGGTCTAAAAGAGGCGGACTTTGTCATATCGGTCACCACTGCAACTGAGGTGCTTTTCGGCATCGAAGACGTGAACCTCGACGCAGTCTTCTTGAGCTTGGGCGGAAAGGACATGACTGAGGATCTGGCTGCCAAAATCTTGCATGAGGGCGAAACACTTTGTGATGACGTTCGCCTGGTGAACGAGCGCAAGACAAAGGCTGCTTGGCGTTACCTCCAGCGTCGCGAGACTGATCTTGTTCGAGAAGCTGAGGCCGGCACTTACAAAATCCGCAACTTCTGCCACGCCACCCCACTGGACCGTAAGAACAAGAAGGGTCTGGTTCAGGTTCTTTGCTCCGGATACGCCGCTCTGGACATCATGGTTGCCGGACACTGTCTTCGCGCCGCCGGCTATTAAATGATGCAAGATGAGAAGAGATAGGGTTGGGGAGGTCTGACGGAATTTCAACACTTGGAGCCATGGGAGTTCAACACCCCGGGCAGGATTTTCGGACTGGAATTATACAGAAAAATTAGCGCCTGGAGCGCCTATCTAAAAATAAAAAAAATTGGCTGGCCCAAGTAAATGACCACTGATGACTTGAGACAAGTGACAAGTAGAGCTTCGGGTTAGGGTTAGGGTTAGGGTTAGGGTTAGGGTTAGGGTTAGGAATGTTTACATCTGTATATTTCCTGCCAAGTGGGTGGAATAAAAAAGATGGTTATTGATCTGAATGGCCCGCTGCCGGTTTTTCGAACACCGGATTAGTATTACTTTGGCAGATTAATCCTCGGTCAGCGATGATCGGTCATCGAGGGATGGTAGAGTAGGAAGTTGCACTGACGGAATGGCTGAAGCCGTTCGTTGAGAAGCTTGGCCACGAGAAGCGTCGGCAGATATGCCCGATCTATGTTTATGGCCTGATCGGGCCGGGAGATCGCAAGAGTATCAAGCGATGGCGGAGCGCTTGGCACCTGGTCGCTACGACCGCCTGCATCATTTCATCTCGGATGGCATTTGGGACGCCTGTCCGCTTGAGGCGGAATTGGCGGTGCAAGCTGACAGAATAGTCGGGCTTCAGATGCTTTTCTGATGATCGATGATACAGCTCTTCCGAAGAAGGGCGACCATTCTGTCGGGGTCGCACCGCAATATGCATCGATGCTGGGCAAGCGAGCCAACTGCCAGATGCTGGTGTCATTGACGCTGGCACGCGACAAGGTTTCTGTCCCGTTGGCCTGCGACTGTTTCTGCCCGACAGTTGGACCAGTGATCAGGATCGGATGGCAAAAGCCGGCGTTCCCGAGCCAATGCGCCTATCGCGCACCAAACCGGAGATCGCGCTTGACGAGATCGATCGGCTGATTGCTGCGGGCGTGCGGTTTGGCGCCGTGCTTGCTGAGGCAGGTTACGGTCTGTCACGCGCTTTTCGCCAGGCTTTGAATGCGCGGGGTCTCACTTGGACCGTCGGCCTTCCCAAGCATCAGAAGGTGTATCCCATGATGTCGCGTTGATCTTTCCTGTTGGATATCCAGGGGGACTTCGGCGACCTTATCGGTATCGGCGCGAACTTCGATGCGATGCCGGCCGGTAGTTTCAGCATCGGCATTTCAGCCGATATTGTATGATCCCTGTTGCCAGCCTGTCAACGACCGTGATGTCGACCACGGAGACAACCATGCACGCGGCAGTGATCTTCAGAGAAATTCAATCTTGACGCCCCAGCTGCGATTAGACAATCACATCACCTCTCTTCCCTATCAAGCGACCCGGCGCGAAATGTTTGATGACTCTGTTCGTCCCGCTATGAACAATCAGATCAGCCATAATGGCTCCTACCACTGGGACCAGCTGAAAGCCGTGCCCGGAATAACCAAACGAGTGAAAAATCCCATTCGCATTGGGTGAAGGGCCGATAATCGGCAGGTGATCGGGCGTCATCGCTTCCATGCCCGCCCATGTTCGCACGATACGCAATTGTCCGACGATGGGAAATAGATCAGTCGCCGCGCGGGCACCCTTGGAGAGCTCTCTAAAGTTGACGAAGCTTCGTTGTGCGTCAATATCTGCGCTTCCCTGCAGCCCTCCGCCAATGACGAGCGTCCCTTGGTCCGATTGCTTGAACGAGAGAGGCCGGCCAACGACGCTTACAACCGGTTTCAGCAGAGGGGCAATTCGCTCCGTCACGATCATCATCGATGCCTTGTGCCCAATCTGGATGTCGTCGCCAACCATGGCGGCGATTTTCACCGCCCAGGCACCCGCGGCGTTGATTACCGTCGGTGCGACGAATTCCATGCTGCCCGTCCTGACACGCCAGTCAGTACCCGCATGCTCGATCGCGATAACGCCCGCTCCCTCGTATATGATCACGCCGGCGGCTTCCGCAGCGTTGCGGAAAGCCTTCAGTGTGCGATGCGGATCGGCGGCTCCATCTTTGCGGGCGATTAGGGCGCCCACGCAATGGGGTGATATAGAGGGTACGAGGCGCAAAAGTTCTGAGCGATCGATGAATTCTTCGTGGTCGTATCCAGCCGACCGGATTTTGGCGAGGCGATTTTCAAGAACGGCGAGATGCGCCGGCTTTTCTGCAATGCTCATCTGGCCGTAAGCTTGAAAACCGCAGCTGTCGCCGACGATACTCTCGATGTTGTGCCACATGTCCATGGCCTCGAGCGAAATCGGTAATTCCGCAAGATCCCGGTTCAGGGTCCTGACACCTGCAGCAGTCGCCCCGGACGAATGACGGCCGACCCAGGACCGTTCCAGAATGACGACCCCCCTGCCAGCCCGAGCCAGATTGAGTGCCGCGGAAAGCCCGTGCAGGCCCCCGCCGATGACGATCGTATCCAATGCCTTGGCGTTCATCGTGTTTCGTCCTGGCTGTCGAGAGCTGCAAGTTCGCTGAGCGTGACAGGCTTCAGCGGTGGTCGCACCCGATATAGTCCGACATCCGGCGCCGCTCGACCTTCCGCGTCGGCGAGAACCCGCGCGATGGTGTAGCCACACTGGCGCCCCTGACACGGGCCCATCCCGGCGCGGGTGAAAGCCTTGATTTGGTTGGGCCCCGGCCGACCGGAAGATAGCTGGGCTCGGACAGAAGCAACGGTTACCTCCTCGCATCGACAGGCAATCGTGCGATCGGTCGGCACGAAAACAGACGGACGCGGCCGATAAAACTTGTCGAGGAACGGCCGGGGTGCGAGGGCACGCTCCAGGCGTCTGCGTATTGGTTTGGCCTCGATAGCCAGAGCCGCCCGCGAGAGCCTTCCAGCTTTGAAGGCGATCTGAAGACCGGCAAGCTCGCCGCGCAGGCAGGCAGCCGTCGCGCCGCCGATCCCTGCACTGTCACCTGCGACAAAGACATTCGCCTCGGATGTCTCGCCCCAGCTGTCGAGCTCGGGCGCAAAACTGTCCTGGTCCTCGTTCCAGACGTGACGGCAACTGAGGGCAAGCGTCGGATGGATCGTCGGAATGACGCCTTCATGGACTAGCAGAAGCTCCGCATCAACCGTGCCGGACTGGCCGCTCGCGGTAACGTAACGGAGGTGTTCAAGGCTTTCCTTGCCCGTCGCTTCGATTTCGGTCACATGTTTGATATATTGAACGCGCCGTTTGACCGATTGTAACCAGCCAATGCCTTTCACGATGTCCAGAGGCGCATTCATGAACGCCGCGAAAAGATCGGGGATCACACCGCTGAGCTGACGGGGGCGGGACGTATCGAGAAAACCGGCGATCCGTCCACCTGCCTGCAGAAGCTGGGCGGCATAGAGCAGCGATAGCGGTCCGCTACCTGCGATCCAGACTGGCTCCGACGGGATTTGATCCGACGTCTTGAGCACGATCTGGGCCGCACCGACAGTCATCACGCCCGGCAATGTCCAGCCGGGGAAGGGGGCCGGTCTTTCCTGCGCACCCGTCGCAAGAAGAAGGTAGTTGGCGTCGACCGAACTCGCAGCCCCCGCGCGCGTAACGTAGGCCCGAGGGCCGCTTTCGACTTGCCAGACCTGTGTGCCCGGCTCGTAGTTCGCGCCGCTGGCACGGAACTGCCGCACGACGTTCAACCCTTCCGCATACGCCTTCCCGAGGACGTCCATCCGGGGGGTGCCCACTACAGCCTCGACATTGCGCCAGATCTGACCGCCCGGGGTCGGCTGCTCGTCGACAACAAGGACATTCAGTCCGTGGCGCCGTGCAGCCACGGCACCAGACATACCTGCCGGACCTGCGCCGACAATGAGAAGATCGACGTGTCTACTCATCACGCTATCCTCCGTCGGCCCAGTTGTCGCTCGATCCGCATCCCATCTCGAACCGATACCAGGCAAGTCTGCATAGAGGCGCCATCGACCAAAGCAAGGCACTCGAAACAAACGCCCATCATGCAGTAGGGCGCTCGCCTTGCTTCTGACACCGGTGTTGTACGCGACCAGACGGGATCCTGCCGCAGAAGAACCGCGGCGACGCTTTCGTTGGTCTCCGCTGTGACCGCCTCACCATCGATGTAGACAGTTATGGCCTCGACGTCACTTTGATTGAGTTTCGTGAACATCAGGAAACCTGCGCAATCAAGCTGGACTGATCGTCAGGCCGTGACCTGCATTCGGGAGAAAACCCATTTGCGACCCGCTCAAGCAGATTTTCGCGTGTCAGCGGGCCGATTTCGCTAAAGAGGTCGTTGCCTTGACCGAGATCCCGAGCATAGCAGGCGTTGATGATATTGACACCGCTCCGGTGAAGAGGCGTGTCGACACCAGCCAGTTCAGCAAGCAAGAGCGTCGGCGTCAAACCATAGGGAACATCTTCAAGGATGTAGCGTGTATCAAGGTTCTTCGGTCCCATGGGGTCGTTGCCCCGTGCGCTGACAGCTGCCGCGGCCTCACCAACGCTCTCACCCGTGACGTTGTGCGTAAGTCGATAGTGATCAAAAACCGTGCGAACATCCTTGCCAAACGCCGAAGCGATCGCCACACGCTCGCGGTCGAGCGCCTCGATAAGATTTCCGACTGCGGATGTAAGGTTCGTGTTTTGGCCCCAGGCTTCGCCGCGCTCGATTCTTGTCAAATTGCACAGGGCGACCGCGAGGTGATTTTGCGGGTTTAGATTACTCAACGCGATCGTCAGAACGTCGTCCTTGAGATTGAAGCGGTCACCGAACAGGGTCGTGCAGGTCGCCAGCCCTGCATCCGCCAGGCGGACCGGGATCGTTGCCATATCAACTTTGCTGCGAATGGTTCCGATGTTGAACGTGTCCACACCGCGCTGCTTAGAGGTCAATACTGTCGTGCTCCAGGCGACGATCGGAATTTCAATGCCGCGCTCGGAGAGACGTTTTGCGAGGAACAATGCGGCAAGGGAGAGGTGACCGCTGATGATGACAGTATGGTTCTCACGCATAAACGGTATGAGTGCTTCGAGCACCGACCGATGACCATAGGCAGGCAGTGCCAAAACGACGACGTCGTTCTCAGCGAGCTGTTCAGCGGACACACAAACGTTCGGTCGAAACTCCCCCGTGATAGCTCCCGTGATCGTCAGCGGGGTTCCTTTGGTGAGTTCGGTTGTTCCGCGCCCGGAGGGGGACCAAACGTTTGCCGTGTGGCCTTGCTTATCCAGAAAGGCCGCGTAGCCCATCGCGATTGCCCCGGCGCCCGCAATTCCAACACGCATATTGTAATGTCCTTTGTACCATATTTGATTGCCGGGTACCGGCGATGTGAAACGGATCGAAGGTCGCGGAGGAATGTCCGCGACCTTTCAAAGTCATCGCGTCTCGCCGACCTGAACGAGATGTCCCGGTGAAACCTCAACATACTTGCGTTGCGGCGGCACATAATCGATCGAGCGAACCGGGCTCTTGATCTCATCGATCTGGCTGTTCCGCTTGATCAGGCGCCGTGCCGGATCCGGCACTGGCACAGCGGACATCAGTTTTTTCGTATAGGCGTGCTGCGGATTGTCGAACACCGCTGCCCGGGGGCCGATCTCAACGATCTCGCCGAGATACATGACGGCAACACGGTGGCTGACCCGCTCGACCACGGCCATGTCGTGGGAGATGAACAGGAAGGCCAGATTGAGGCTCTGCTGCAGGTCCAGCAGAAGGTTACAGACCTGAGCCTTGATCGAAACATCGAGCGCTGAAACGGCTTCGTCTGCGACGATGACTTTCGGGTCGAGCATAAGGGCGCGCGCGATCGCCACGCGTTGCCTTTGTCCGCCCGAAAACTCGTGCGGATAGCGCTTCATCATTTCGGTCGAAAGGCCGACCTTTTCCAGAAGTGATGCCGCCTTGTCGCGTGCCTGCGCCTTGCTTCCAAGCCCATGCTGAATGAACGGTTCCATGAGGGCGGATCCGATATTCATACGCGGGTTGAGCGATGCGTATGGATCCTGAAAGATCATCTGGATCGACTGGCGCACCTTGCGTAGCGCGCGCTGATCAAGCTTCATCATCTCGTGGCCGTCGACGGTGACCCTGCCACTCGTCGGATCCGTCAGACGTGTAATCGACCGGCCCGTCGTGGACTTGCCGCATCCTGACTCACCGACGAGCGACAGGGTCTCGCCCTCGTAAAGATTGAACGACACTTTCTCGACAGCGTGCACTGCAGCGGTCGTGCGTCCGAGAATTCCGGAGCGTATCCCGAACCTGGTGATCAGATCCTTGACCTCGACGATCGGCGCCTTGTCCTTTGCGACCGTGTCGCGAACCTCGATCATAGGCTTCAGCTCACCGCTTTCCGGATCGACGATCGGAAAGCGCATTGGAAGACGGCTCTCGCCCATCTCTCCAAGCTTGGGGACCGCCGAGAGCAGGGCGCGCGTGTAGGGATGCTTACCGCGATGGAAAATCTGCTCGGTTGGACCGCTTTCCACCTGATCGCCGCGATACATCACGATCGTCCGGTCGGCGATCTCAGCGACGACCCCCATGTCGTGGGTGATGAAGAGGACCGACATTCCCTCTTCGTCCTGAAGCTCTTTGATGAGATCAAGGATCTGCCCCTGAATCGTTACGTCGAGAGCCGTTGTCGGCTCATCGGCGATCAGCAGCTTGGGGCGCGACGCGAGCGCCATGGCGATCATGACGCGCTGGCGCATGCCGCCGGAAAATTGATGCGGATACTCGTCGAAGCGGCCGTTTGCGTTTGGAATCCGCACCTTGTCGAGGAGCGCGAGAACCTTTCGCTTGGCGTCTTCTGCGGAAATATTCTGATGCACAGTCAAGGCTTCAGCGATCTGCTTCCCAACCGGAAGGATCGGGTTAAGCGAGGTCATCGGCTCCTGGAAGATCATCGAGATCTCATTGCCGCGAACCTGCCGCATCTGTTCTTCCGGCAGGGAAAGAAGATCCTTTCCGCAAAGCAGTACCTGGCCTTCGATCCGGCTCGATGCTTCAGACAGCAGGCGCATGATCGAAAGCGAGGTAACGGATTTTCCCGATCCAGACTCGCCGACAATCGCGACGGTTTCTTTGGGCGCTATATCAAACGATATATTGCGAACGACGGGATTCCATTTATCTTCGGCGCGAAAGGAGGTCGTGAGGTTTCTGACCGAAAGGATCGCCGCGCCGGAAGCGTCGTTCTGATTAAATTCATCGGCAATCTGGTTCATCGCTCATTCCTCGTTTTCGGATCGATCGCGTCGCGCAAGGCGTCACCCAGAAGGTTCAGCGCGAGGACCGTGAGAAGGATCGCAAAGGACGGGAAGACAACGAGCCACCAGGCACTGAGGATGTTTTCGAACCCCTCCCGGATCATTCCGCCCCAGGTTGCCGTCGGCGGAGCGACGCCGAGCCCGATGAACGCCAGCGACGCCTCGGTGCGGATCGCGGATGCCATCCAAAGCGATGCCACGACGACGATGTCGGACAGGATATTCGGAAGGATGTGCACGCCCATGATCCTGACAGGCGTGAAGCCGAGGGACTTGCCGGCGTCGATAAAATCGCGCCGCTTTACAGCGATGGTCGGTCCGCGTGCGACACGGGCAAAAGGCGCCGTCTCAGTGATCGCGATGGCGATTATGAGGTTCTCGAAGCTTGCTCCAAGCATGGCCGCGACCATCAGGCCGAGAAGCAACGTCGGAAAAGACAGCATGACGTCTACAAGACCCATGACGATCTGGTCGAACAGTCCGCCGATATAGCCGGCGAGAATTCCGAGTGCCGAACCGACCACCATTGCGATCATCACGGAAAGGAAGCCGATTGCGAGTGAAATCCGGGCGCCATAGAGCAGGCGCGAGAGCACGTCGCGACCGAAACTGTCGGTTCCGAGCCAGAACTGTGCGGAGGGCCCGCTCAGGCGGTGTATGATGTTTTGCTTCAGCGGATCGTAAGGGGCGATCATCGGAGCGAATGCGGCCGCCAGCACGATCAGCAGAAGCAGTCCGACACCGACCCAGGACAGGCGGTTACGGCGAAGCGCGGTTAGCACCGGATTGGGCGCCTTCTCAGACTTGGCGGATGCCAGGGTGATATCGGTCATTTCGCGTAACTCACTCTTGGGTCGGCAGTGGCGTAGATTACGTCGGTCAAAATATTGACGAGGACGACGAAGGTCGCAAATACGACCATCAGGCCCTGCAGCATGGTGTAGTCGCGTGACTGAAGAGCTCCGAGAATGAGCTTGCCGAGACCAGGCCGCGTGAAGACGATTTCGACAAGAACCGAGTTTCCGATCATTGTCCCGAAGTTCAGCCCGACCACAGTCACGATCGGGATAAGAGCGTTGCCGAGGGCATGCCGGATGATGATGCTCTTGGTCTTGACGCCTTTCGCGCGCGCGGTCCGAATGTAGTCCTCACCCATTACGTCCAGCATCGAGGAGCGGGTGACCCGGGCGATATAGGCCGTCATGATCAGGCCGAGATTGAGTGCGGGCAACGCCAGGCTTCGCAGATGATCGATCGGATTGGCGGTGGGCCGGCTCATGACCGGGAACCACTGTAGCCAGACCGCGAATGCGAGCAGCATCAGGATTGCCGAGACGAAGCCTGGAAACGAGAGGCCGACGAGTGAAAGAAGCCGGCTTGTATAGTCCGGCCATTTGTTGCGGCGAATAGCTGCCACAACGCCGAGGGGGATGCCAAACGCGACACCGATGATCATCGCGGCCGCAGTAAGCTCGAGTGTATAAGGCAAGACTATGGCGACTTCGGAAAGCACCGTTCGGCCGCTGACGGCGGAAAGCCCGAAATTACCCGTCACCATGTCACTCATGAAGCGGAGGTATTGAACGGGTAATGGCTGGTCGAGGCCAAGCTGCACGCGCAGTGCGGCGAGCGCTTCGGCACTGGCACGATCTCCAAGCATCGCGACGGCGGCATCGCCAGGCACGAGCCGAACGAGGACGAACACCACCGTCAGCATTGCGAGCAAAGTCGGTATTGCCAAAAGCAGTCTTCGGATTACATAGGTTGTCATATGGCAGCCCTTTCAGCATCGATGCAGCTCACCAAGGGGTCACCAAGGTTTTTGAAAATTGAGCCCGCGTCGATCGAGCCATGGTGATCGCTGGTCGAGGAGGCGAAGAAGCGGAACGTCAGCCCGTGAAGACGCGGCATGGCGCGCGCAGAGCCTGAGCCTGGCGCTGTCCGGCCGACACGTCTGCAATTCAGAAAAGCAAGTGAGATATTGGCAACGGCCAACGCACACCACCCAGAGTCACGGGTACGCGGGCGGTCACTAATTGAGTGATGACGTCGCATTATCATTGCGACCTCACCAACGCCTGTTCTAGGCGGGAGAAGTTCGAGAGGCACGGCAGTAGTTCCCCATATTATTATTGTAACTTCAAACCCTCAGGGGTAGAAAGTCAAAGTCGAAAACTTTGTCTTCATATTCGCGTGGGTTATAGGTATGAGAAATCCAAGCCTTAGGCAGCTGGAAGGGTTAATTGCAGTTGTTGAAACCGGAACGGTTAGCCGCGCTTCGGAAGTCCTCAGGATATCGCAACCCGCTGCGAGCAAGCTCATCCAGGATCTCGAACTGGACAGCGGACTGAAGCTTTTCGAACGAGAGAGCGGCCGGCTTGTCCCCACGGACCGTGGGATGCGGCTTTACGAAGAGATCAAGCGCATCTTCGGTGGTGTCAATCAGGTCGCTCGCGCGGTCGAGGCAATGCGGAGAGAAGAATCCGGCCATCTTGTCATTGGCGTGATGCCTAGTCTGTCGGGGCCTTTTCTCGGTCGGGTCGTGGGGTCGTTTCGCGCCCGCTATCCGGATGTGTTCGTTGAGGTTGAAACGCAAGCCTCCCAGTTCCTGACGGAATCGGTGCTTCTGGGGCGTATCGATCTCGCGCTGGTCAAGAGCGGCCTGGAGCATCCGACAATCATCGTCGAACCGATAGAGAGTCCACCCATGGCCGCTATCCTGCCTCTCGGGCACCATTTGCTCGAAAAGGCTGAGCTCACTCCGGTAGAGTTGGCGTCAGAACCGTTTGTCGCTTTTGGCGATTCAAGCCGATCGCGCACAAAGGTCGATGCGGCATTCGAGGCGCATGGTTTGAAACCAAAAATCACCATGGAAGCAGCGACAGCACCGAATGTCGCGGAGTTCGTTGCTGCGGGCTTGGGAGTGACAGTGTCGGATCCGATTTCGATGGAATGCGCAAAGGGACGTGTTGCGTTGCGTCCGTTTATCCCGAGCATTGATGCTGAGTACAGGCTTTATCGCCCGGCACGGGCTCGGCACACGGATCTGGTGCTGGAATTCTCCAGACAGGTGCATCTGGCGGCAGCCAACAGCACTCTCTCCGTCTGAAACAAGACCCCGGCCAGTAACGTTCCAAGAGGAGGAAGCGCGGGCCGGGGTAAGGTGGGGAGGATTGATCTCGGTTACTGCTTGAGCGTCGTATTTTCCGTAATGGGAGGCGCCAGGTTCAAGGCGCCCTTGAGCTCGTACCCGTAGTCGAGCTGGTTCGTACGGACCCAGACCTGCATCAAGTTGAAGAGTGGGATCCCGCACACCTGATCATATATCTTGTGCTGCGCTTCAGACCATGCCTTCAAACGTTCAGGATCCGCTGCTGCCTTGCGGCCAGCTTCGATTTCCGCATCAGCGGCATCGCAATGCGAGAAATTGGTGACTGCCGTCGGCTTTCCGATCGAGGAGCTAGAGTGATAGAACTGGCTAAGATAGCTGTCGGCAACAGGGTAACGCGCAGCTCCATAGAAAACAATGTCGCTGAGGTCTTTGCGCGATTGCTCTTGATAGGTTGCGTGATCGACAATCTGCATATCCATATTAATGCCGACCTCCGACAGTTGTCCCTGCACGACCTGCATAATGGGCTGTTGCGCGGTGATTGATGAAACGATGGCCTTGATCGTCATTCCCTTACTAAAGCCGGCCTCAGCCAGAAGCTTCTTTGACAGGTCCGGATCGAATTTATATGTCCAGGCGCAGTCCTCGCCAAGAAAACCAGGAGGCACGACCGAGCAGCCCTTTTGGGCAACGGCGGCACCGACAAACTCAACAATTTGATCGACGTTTATAGCATGTGCGATTGCCTGGCGCACTTTGACGTTGTCGAGCGGCTTGTGGGCCTGATTTAGGAACAGAGTGCGGTATTCACCCGGCGCGAAGATATCGATCGTTGAACCGTCCCATGTCTTGGCCTGTTCGACCCAGCGCTGTTCGCGCTTGCCATTGATGAGATCGAGCTCACCTGAGCGAAACGCCAGTTCGCGGCTCGCGTCTGATGGAATAAGATTGTACTGGATGCCATCCAGTTTCGGCTTGCCGCGGAAGTAGTCGGGGAACGCTTTCAGCGTTACTGATTGTTGCGTGACCGCGCTCTCGAACATGAATGGCCCAGTTCCGATCGGACGAAGCTTGAAATCGGCTCCAAGCTTCTCGGCGGCCTTCTTACTGATAATGTTGCCGCCATGATAGTTTGCAATCAGACCCAAGAAACCGGGAACAGGGCTATTCAACGTAATTTTCACGGTCAGCGGGTCGATCGCTTGGATCGATTTGACTTCGCTGAAGTCGTTCGAGAAGGAAGAGGTTTTCGGATTTTTTGCCCGTTCCAGAGAGTAGACGACATCCTCGGAGCTAACCGTCCCATAGTCACCATGGAACTTCACATCCTTTCTCAGACGGAACGTCCAGACCAACCCATCTGCCGATGCTTCCCATTTCTCGGCAAGATCCGGCTCGATCTTCGTCGGATCCGCGCTGCCCGGCGGAAAGCGAACAAGACCGTTGAACATCCACGAGACGATACCGACGTCGACCGTCGCAGTGGCTCTGGTCGGATCGAGGGAGGCGACATTCTCAGCTGCAGCGCCGACTCGAAGAGTGGCGGACTGTGCGGCTTCTGGAAGGACGACGCTCGAAAGAAAGATAGCGGTGAATGCGGAAAGTCTTGATATCCCAGTTTTGTTAGTCATGTTCGCCTCCTTTGTTATTGCGATCACTAAATTTCAAGGTGGTATACGTGTCAAAGTCGCATATTTTCGTGCGGTATTCGTAGAGGTTATACAGATAAGTCCGTGGGGCAGCGCCGTCACCCATCGGGCTTGTATTCAGGCTCCGGATAGCACTGGCAAGCTTCAACGCCGATTCTGCGCGGCGGGCCAGCGTCACTTGGTCGCCGCTCAGCGGAGGCCTGCTCACTGGCAAGTATCACCGGGGAGAGATCGGCCGGAAGGAGGCCATGGGCGGTAACACCTTCCAGCAAGAGAACTCGCCGCAGCCTACGGCGATCTTCGACACCCTGATCGAAGTCGTCAATGAGGCAGGTGGCGCTTCTGGCAAGGTCGCCATCGCGTGCGTAGCCTCGAAAGGCACCCTGCCGTTCATCTGCCCGCACCATCGAGCACCTCAACTCCAACCGGGCGGCCGCGAAGGTCACCCTGTCGGCCGAGCAGATCGTCCGTGCCAGGCCTTCCGAGAATTGCTCGGCTCTTGAGCCTAATGATTCAGAAGGGGCGGTTGGAACGTCACCGAGGGATGATCACAACAGATACTCCAGCGCCGGACCAGTAGACGTGCGTGAAACACGAGTTGTTTGATTTATCGCAGAGACAAAGTACGGACGCTGCCCCAGAGTGATTACGTGACGTCAAGTCATCCCGGATGTGGCAAACTGTCGGCCGTGGATGAATTGACAGAGGGAAATGTGCAGCGAATTTCGGATCTATTAGCGAGAGGATTCCGATAATGATCGCGAAGGCGGCGACATGGCAGAAGGGGGTGCGCATTTTGTGCGCGCTCGCCCTTTTTACCATTGGTTTCGCGCATCGAGTGCCGGTAGCCGGGGTCGGTTTCGCCGAGACTGAAATTTCCGCCTATATGATGCCGGACGGCAGCCTGCCGAATCTTTGCCATACGCTTGATCACGACGGGGAAAAGCCGCATCCCGACCGCCATGCCCTGACACTCGTATGCGAGGTCTGCCGCATCGTTGCGGGCATCCTTTTGCCGCAGCCGGCCGATCTGACGGGCGTAGCGCTGGTCATCAAGACTGCCGAGGGTTTCGTGGCGGATAACACCGCCTCCAGGCCGCCCGTTCTTCTGGCGGCTGCCGCACCCCGGGCTCCGCCCTTTTCCGTCTGACCGCATGAAAAACGTGTCCCTGCGATAGCCCTGGGCCTGCGGATTGGCAGACGGGTTTCTCTCCTTCCCTCACCGATCTCCGCCAAAGGCTAGCCATGGCAGCCGTTTTTCCGGAACAGCGCCGGGATTGGCTGGGCTCGCAGGCGACACGCATATTCCAGCCATTGGCAGCATCATCGATTGCCTCACCGGTACCGGGCGGCGCTTCGGGATCGGCTGCCTGCTCAAAGGACCAGACAATGCATAAATTTCTCTGGCTGGCGTTCGCCGGCCTGCTTTCCGGGCTCGCCTTTCCGGCATTGGCCGATATCACCGTAAAAGACCTGCGCGACCGCGAAGTGACAATCCACGAGCCGGCAAGGCGCATCCTCCTCGGCTTCAACTACGAGGATTACATCGCCGTTGCCGGGACAGGGGCGATGGAGAGGGTCGTGGCGCTCTCGCTAACGCCGTGGAAAGACTGGCGGCCCGAACAATATGCGGCCTATGTGAAAGCCATTCCCTCCATTTCCAGCCTGACCGATGTCGGCGACACTGAAACCGGCACATTCTCGGTGGAGAGGGCGATTGCGGCAAGGCCCGATCTCGTCATTCTGGCGGCCTGGCAATATGACGCTCTGGGAGCCAATGCGGACCAGCTGGAAGCTGCCGGCATTCCCGTTGTCGTTATCGACTACAATGCGCAGACCGTCGACAAACATGTGCGCTCCACCCTGCTTCTCGGCAAGGTGACGGGGCAGGAGGAGCGGGCAAAGGAGCTTGCCAACGGCTACCGCGCCGCCATGGACGATATTCTCGCGCGGGCGGCGAAGGCGGGACCCTCCCCGAAAAAAATCTACGTGGAACTCGGCAAGAAAGGCCCGAACGAGATCGGCAACACCTATGGCAAGGGCATGTGGGGTGGTGTGATCGACATGCTCGGCGGCGTCAATATCGCCAAGGGGCAGATCGAGAACTGGGGGCCTCTCAGCCCGGAATATACGCTTTCGGCAAAGCCGGACATCGTCGTTATCGCCGGCTCGGAATGGACAGGCTCGCCCGCCGCCGTGCTTCTCGGTTTTAACGCAGACAAAACACTGGCGAACGACCGTCTCGGCGCCTACTTCAAGCGGCCGGGTTGGGCCGATCTGCCTGCGGTCAAAAACGATGAGGTCCATGCCATCTATCACGGCGGGACGCGCACACTGTCCGACTTCATCTATGTGCAATATATCGCCAAGCTCCTTTATCCAGAGGCCTTCAGCGACATCGACCCCGGTGGGGAGATCGAACGGTTTTATGAAAAATGGCTGCCGGTTCGCGCCGAAGGCGTGTTTGTGCTGCGACATCAACCGGCGGGACAATGATCATGGCCGCGACGATGACAGGGGAAGGGCCTCACCCCGCTTATGCGCGCGAAACAAGACGGCGGCTGGCAGCAGCCGTCGGCTGCGCCGCAGGCCTTGCGCTTCTCGTCATACTGGACCTGACAAGCGGCCCGTCCGGAATGCCGCTTGCCGATCTCTGGCGCGCGCTGATGGCAGGGCCTTTCGGCGAGGACCGCATGGCGGCCACCATTCTTTGGCAATTGCGTATGCCGCAAACCGTCATGGGCATGCTTGTCGGCATGTGCCTCGGCCTTGCCGGCCTACAGATGCAGACCATCCTCGCCAACCCGCTCGCCAGCCCCTTCACGCTCGGCTTTTCCGCCGCGGCGGGTTTCGGGGCGGCCCTTGCCATCATGTTCGGCGCGTGGATTCCCGCGCCGGGATTTCTAATCACCCCAATCTCGGCTTTCCTCATGACGCTGCTGGCCTGCGGACTGGTTTATTCCATCGCGATTCTGCGCGGTTCACGGCCGGAAATCCTGGTGCTGGCCGGCATTGCCGTCCTGTTCTTCTTCCAGTCCATGCAGTCGCTGATGCAGTTTATGGCCTCGCCTGAGGTGCTGCAGCAGATTGTCTTCTGGCTGTTCGGCAGCCTGCTAAAGGCGACCTGGACCAGCGTGCTGGTGGTCTCGATCATCCTTCTCGGCTGCCTGCCGCTCCTGATGCGCGACGCCTGGCATCTGACGACGCTGCGCCTTGGTGATGCCAATGCCGCCAGCCTCGGCATGAATGTCGACAGGTTTCGCCGCCGTAGCTTCATGCTTGTAGCGGTGCTAACCGCAGCCGCCGTCTCCTTCGTCGGCACCATCGGCTTTGTGGGGCTGATCGCCCCGCACGCCGCCCGCGCCCTGGTCGGTGAGGATCACCGTTTCTCCCTCCCCGTCTCGGCAATGACCGGTGCAATCATCCTCATCGGCGCTTCGGTCTTCGGCAAGATCATCTCGCCGGCGGCGGTCATTCCCGTTGGCATCATCACGGCAGTGGCCGGTGTGCCGATCCTGTTTGCGGTCATCGCAAGGCGCAGTAACGGAGACCTGAAATGACGGAAGGACTTGTTCTGGCAGCGGTTGGTGTCCACCGTGGAGGAACGCAGATCATTCATTCGGTATCCGCCACCATCGCGCGCGGACAGATCGCAGCCCTGATCGGACCGAACGGCACCGGCAAATCAACCCTGCTCGGCGCTGTTGCCGGTCACATCGCCTTCACCGGCGCCATTACATGGCACGGCAACCGAACAGATGGCAACAGGGTCGGCTTCATGCCGCAATATTGCACCGTACAATCCTCGCTTTCAGTACTGGAAGTGCTGTTGCTGGGCAGGCGCGAAAAACTCGGCTGGCATGTGAACCGGCGTGATCTCGACGCCGCTTCCGCCATGCTCGACTCCTTCGGCCTGCATTCCCTCGCCAACCGGCCGATGAACGCGCTTTCCGGCGGCCAGCAGCAGCTTGTCCTTCTGGCGCAGCGCCTGATGCGCGAACCGGAATTGCTAATCCTCGATGAAGCCACCAGCGCGCTAGACCTGCGCCATCAGATGCGCGTGCTGGAAATGCTAACGGGCTACGTGGAAAAAACCGGCGCGCTCGTTATCATGGCCATGCACGACCTCAATCTCGCCGCGCGCCACGCGCAAAGTCTGCTTCTGCTGGAAAACGGCAGGCTGGTGGCCTGTGGATCGCATGACGTGGTGCTCAGCGGCGAAAACATCCGCAACACCTACCGCATAGAGGCGACTATCGTCCATTCGGACGGCTTCCCCGTCATCGTACCAATTGCGGCGCGGTAAAACCGACGACAACTATCTGCGCGCTCAAACGCGCAGATAGACCTGTACATCGCGCAACGAACGGCGTAGCGTCTCGATCTGCGGCTCATCCATCAGGCTAAAGGCGGTCGACAGGGCGTCGGCAGTCGCCGCATCGTCAGCCACCACAGACATACGGGCATAACGGCGAGCCGTCAGGCCGGTGCGCGGATCGAGAATATGGCTGAAATGCCCGGCTCGGTCGAAATGGAAGCCCGCGCCCGCCGAAGTGGCCACCGCCCGGTCGATGATATCAAGAACCATATCGGGTCGGGTGGCATCTTCCGATTGCGCAAGGCCGATACGCCATGGCGCACCCTGCGCATTGGCGCCGATAGCGCGATTTTCTCCCATGTCCACCAGGCTGCTCGTCACGCCCGCATCGCGCAGCAGTGCGACAATCCTGTCTGTCACATATCCCTGGGCGACACCATTCAGCGTCAAACCCATGCCGCGCTGCGGCAGCGAGATGCGGTTCCGGTCGAAATGCACCCTGTCGAAACCCACCAGCGCCAGCGCCTTGCGCCTATCCCTTGCCGACGGGCCGGCGGGATCGGCACCATCGCGTGAAAAATGCCGGGCATGCAGCAGCCAGAGCGGCTGTATCGTCGGATCGAACGCGCCCTCCGCGAGCCCGTGGAACCTGCGGCACAGGTCCAGCAGTTCCACCATCTCGGAAGGTGGCGCGGCCAGCACGCCGGTGCGGTTGAGTTCAGCCAGCGCCGACCCTTCGCGGAACAGGCTGAAAATATCTTCGAGACGCAAAACCTCGGCCACAACCCGGCGCAGCAGGCGCCCGGCTTCGGCGCGGTCCTCATGGTTCAGCACCAGCGTTGCCGGCGCGCCAAGCGCCTGCCCCCGCCAGATGACCGGCGATGCCCCGGTAAACCCCTTGCCGGGCAGAAGCGGCAGACCGGCGAAGGCGGCCATGAGCGTGATGAAGCGGCGACGGCCCGGCCTGCCATTCCCGTATCCGTCATGATGTCTGTCATCCATGGTCATGCGCTCCCCCGGCCGGCGCATCATCCGCCGCCTCACCGCCCGCACCGAGAATGTAGCTCTCCGGCAGATCGTCAAATTTCACCACTTCGCCACCATTGCTGCCGGCAAAGTCCCTGGCGGCGGCCTCTTCGGAAAAGGGCACGGCTTCCTCCGCGCCCATGCCACCGCGACGCGCGCTGCCGATCACGAAGAAGGCCTTGCGGGCATCGACCCAGTTCTCCGCACCGGGCTTGTCCCAGCTTGGAGCCCGCCCCATGTCCGAGACATAGATTGCCGCGATCTCCTTCGGCTCGTCCGGCAGCATGGTGAAGGCCACCGTGTCGCGCGCCGAGGAGAACCATATGGCTTCCGGTATCTGCCGCAGGATGATCTGCCCTTTCGGCCCGGCATGTTCCAACACATTCATGCCGCAATATCGACCCATGGCCTCGGCGGTGAGCGAAAATGGCGGCGGCATTTCCGCCTGCTGTTCATTTTCGCAGGCCGCAAGCAGCAGCGAAGCCACAAAAACAAGGGCAAAACGGACCGTTTTCATACGTCCCTCCTTGAGAAAAGCAGCGAAGCGAGGCCGAGCGGAACAACCGTCCAGGCGCAAAGGGCGGCAAGCAGCACGCCACTGGTGAGGATGGAGTTTTTGGCAAGCCCGCCCATGCCGGAAAGGGCCGCCGCCCCGCCACTGCCGAGATTGAGGAGCCGGTAGGCATCCGTCGGATTGGCGAGCAGCAGGAAATCCAGTAATCCGCCGGGCAGAGAACGGCCCTGTGCCGCCACCAGTCCGCCAAGCAGAGCCATGTCGTAGATCAGCACGAAGAACAGCCAGATGCCAATCGTCACGCCGCCGGCCGTGCTGCGCTCCGAAGATAGCGCACTGACGAGATAACCGATGGCGACAAAGACCGCACCAAGCAGCACGGACGATGCCGTCATGGAAATAAACGACAGCCAGCCCCCAAGACCGGTGGCGCCACCCATCAGCGCCAGCGCAAGCGCCGCCGTGCCATATCCGCAGGTGGTGGCGAAGCAGAGGATGGCGATGTGGCCGAGAAACTTGCCCAGAACGATCTGGCTGCGCCCCACCGGATAGGCGAGCAGCAGCAGCATGGTGCCACGCTCCACCTCACCCACGATGGCATCATGGGAAATCAGCAGCGCAATCAGTGGCACAAGGAAGATCGTCAGGCTGGAGAGACTGACGATGACCACATCCATGCGGCTGGCGCCGACATTGCCGGTCGGCGCGCTGCCGAGAAACGTCAGCGTCAGGGCCAGCATTGCCAGCAGCAATGTCGTGGCCAGCACCCAGCGATTGCGCATGCCTTCGCGAATTTCCTTCCCCGCAATGATCAGGATATTGTTCACGACGCGGCCTCCTGGCTGTTCAGGAAATGGGCATAGAGATCATCGAGCGTCGGCTCGATAAGGCTCAGGGCTTCGATACCGGCGGCAGCCGCAGTGAGGCGGTGCAGCAGTGGCAGCCTTGCGGCATGCGCCACCTCCGTCTCGTAAGCGCCGTCTCCGGTCGGTGTCCATTGCACCGCGGGATCGGCGGGTGCTGAGGCTCCACCCCCGCCAGTCGGGCGGATACGGATACGCGACGGCAGGCTGGCAATCCGTCTGAGATCATCCAGCGTGCCATCGGCAATGCGCACACCACGATTGACAATGATGACGCGTCCGGCCCGGTCTTCCAGTTCCCCCAGCGCATGGGACGACAGGAGGATCGTCGCGCCGCCTGCCCGCAATTCATCAACGAGGTTGTAGAAATTGCGCCGCAGGGCCGGGTCGAGGCCGCTGGTCGGTTCATCGAGCAGCAGAACCCTTGGTGCACCGAGCAATGCCTGGGCAAGGCCAAGCCTTTGCCGCATACCCTTGGAATAGGTGCGAATGGGCCTGTCGGCGGCCGCGGCGGCAAGGCCGACACGCTCGAACAGGCTGTCGGCGGATTGCATGGGCACGCGTTTGAGGCGGGCGTAAAAGGCAAGCGTTTCCCGCCCCGTCAACGCCAGATGGAAAGACACGCTTTCCGGCAGATAGCCGAGCGCCTGACGCACGGCGAAATCGCCATTCGCCGGGTTCTCGCCCAGCACCTCCACATGCCCCGACGTCGGGCGTATAAGCCCGAGCAGCAATTTGATCAGCGTGGTTTTTCCCGCGCCATTATGGCCAACCAGCGCCACGGTCTCCCCTTCATGGAGATCGAAGCTCAGCTCGCGCAGGGCATTGACCTTGCCGCCATAGGTCTTGGTTACATCGTGAACGCTTACGGTCGGGCTCATGAGCGTGGCTCCCTGGGAGGCTGCGGCGGCGACATCAAGGGATGACTGTCGGTGACCCCGCCGGGCAGAAGGGCTGGAAACCGCGCCTGCGCCCAGCGCACCACCTGCACCGCCGGACTGCTGGTCAGCACGCGCGCCTGCGGCGCGGTCCACAGCACGCGGTCAATCAGGTCGTTCGGGCGATAGGGATTATCGGCGATGCCGTCGCCATCCAAATCGAAGGCGGGATTATCGCTCCAGTAATTGCCGCGCCCCTTTTCCGACCAGTCGACATAACGTGTGCCGACATATTTGACCTGATTGCGGTTCGCGATGAAAGCATTGCCGCTCATCATGTTGCCTTCCGAACCGGCGGTGAAATGAATGCCGATATCGCACCCTTCGAAACGATTGTCGCGCAGGCGGTTGCGGTTGGCATTGTAGATGAAGACGCATTTTTCCGGGCCGGGCCGCATTCCCGAGGTATCCGCGGCGGTCTCGTCATCGGCGGCCGGCACACCATGTTCCTGTGAGCGGATGCCGCGTTCGCTCCAGCGCGATGCGGGCTGCATATGGCCGCGCACCGTATTGCCGGTGATGGTGGAACTGTTGGCGTAATTCAGCAGCAGGCCGTGATCCCGGTCGCCATCGGAGACGTTGCCGGTGATCTTCAGGCGGCTGGAAAACATGATGGCATATCCCACCGAATTGCCGGTGGAGACATTGTCGCTGATCTCGCTGTCGTCGGTATACATATAATGGATGGCAAATCGGAGATTGCTGAACCTGTTGCCGCTGAACACGTTGCGTTTGCTGGCATTGGTGGCGATGCCGTCGCGGCCGAAGCTGATATCGTTGCCGGTGACGCGCGCGCCGGGGGCATTCCAGACCGTCACGCCATTGCCGGTTTCGCTGAGCCGGCCTTCACCGGTGCCGATGATGACGTTGTCGCGCGCCATGGAATCGTCGGCGCCATGCAGATAAATTCCGTAGAGATTGCCTTCGATGCGGTTCTTCTCGACGATTGCCCGTTTTGCGGTGCGGGCAACGAACACGCCGGAATTCATGTCCTCGAGCGACCCACCGGCCCCGGTGACGGTCATGCCGCTGAAGATCACATCCTCGGCCGTAATCGTGACGACGCTGCCCTGACCGTTGCCGCGGATCGCCGCTTCCGGCTTGCCGCGCATGGCGATGGAGGTGCCGACGGTGATCGGGCCTGAAAATTCGCCGCTTTCCAGAACCAGTTCGTCACCCGGCCGGGCATGGTCAATGACCTGTTGAAGCGAGGGGGTCGCGGCGGCGGCAAGACGGATGGTTTCGGCATCCGCCAGGCTGGGGATGGCGGCGACAACCGCCACCATCCCCCATCTCGCCGCATCTTTTGGATGCCTCATGCCTTTTTCGGCTCCACCAGCATACGGCCCTTCATTTCCATGTGCATGGCATGGCAGAACCACGAGCAATAATACCACCACACACCGGGCTTATCGGCCTTGAAGGTGACGGATGCCGTGGCCTGCGGCGCCACTTCCATGTTGATGCCGTAATTGATGATCGAGAAACCGTGAGTCAGGTCTTCCACCTCGTCGATGTTGGTGACGTAAATCGTTACCTCGTCGCCCTGCTTGACGGTGAAACTCTCCAGACCAAAGGCAGGCGCCGCCGAGGTCATGTAGACGCGGACCTTGTCGCCATCGCGAATGACCTCCGAGTCGATCAGCAGGTCGATGTTGTCGGCTTTCGCCTGCGTCACCGCATCGGCGAAGAAGCTGTCGTCGCGGCTCCAGATGCTGACCGGGTTGATCTTGGAATTATGGACGATGGTTGCGTCATGCGGTTCGGCAAAGGTGGGGTTGTCGTGCACCAGCACCATCTCGTCGCCGGAAATATCGATCAGTTGATCGTTTTCGGGCTTCAGCGGACCGACATTCAGATAGCGGTCCTTCGAGAACTTGTTGAGCGAGATGAGCCACTTGCCATCGGCGTCCTTGGTCTGGCCCATGGATGTGTGGTTGTGGCCGGGCTGATACTGGACATCCAGCTTCTGGCGGATGGGATTGACCTTCTCGCCCTTGTAGGCGCGTTTGGCATCCTCAAGGTTCCACTTGCAGATCTGGCTGTCGATGAACAGGGTCGTATAGCAATTGCCGCGACCGTCATAGGCGGTGTGAAGCGGGCCAAGACCGAGTTCGGGTTCGGCCACGACGGTATCGCGTGGCTTGATCTTGTCGTCGAAGAGATCGTCGAACAGGCGCACGTCGAAGACCGTGACGGTTGGCGAGAGCTTGCCGTTAGCGACGATATGGATGCCGTCGGGCGCGGTGTTCATGCCGTGCGGGCCGTTCGACACGGGAATATAGCGAGTGAACTTCGAGCCGTGGCGACCATCAAGCACCGGCACGCCGCCCATTTCCTTGAATTCGCCCTTGGTGACCGCTTCCTCGATGCGCTTCAGATTGAACACGACGATCCAGTCCTGATCCTTCGCCATCATCTCCTGGAGGTTCACGCCTTCCTCGGAATTGTAGCAGGTGGCGAAGGCATATTTGCCCTGATAGTCGGCATCGACATTGTCGAGATTGCCGTCGACCATCACCTGCCAGGCAACCTTCATCGTGTCGCCGTCAATGGCCGAGAAGATGGCATGATACTGCTTGTGATCATCGAGAACCGAACCGTCATTGGGGATCGGCACCCGGTCCTCGCCATTGGCGAAGACATAACCGGTGCGCGGATATTTCTGCACGCGCAGGCCATGAACCGTGTGCTGGTTGGGCAGCTGGATGATCTTGTCGCATTTCATGACATCGAGGCGAATGCGGCAGACGCGCGTATTGGCCTTGTCGTTGGCGAAAAGATAACGCCCGTCATAGGTGCCTTCCGTGAACGAAAGATGCGGATGGTGCAGGTCGCCATTGAGATAGATTCCGCCCTTGTCTTTCAGATATTCCGTGGTTTCGGGTAACAACCCTTCCGTCAGGATTTTACGGCTCTCATTGGTCTGGCCCCAGCCCGTCGCACTGTCCCGGTTAAACACGGGAATGCGCATCAGCTCGCGCATCGATGGCAGACCGACAATACGGATCTCCCCGCTCTGTCCGCCCGAAAAAAATACGTAATATTCATCCAGTTCCCCGGGCTTTACCTCGAAGGCTTGCCCACCTGCAGCGAGCGCAGGTGCGGCAGTAATACTGGAAATCGTAACGGCGCCTCCGCCGACTGTCACTGCTCCTGCCAGCGCGGCAGCCGCGGTGGAACCGAAAAGCTGGCGTCTGCTGAGGCCAGTTTCGATATTTCGATCCGACATGTGTTCTCTCCTTTGATGGTGGCTCAGGCCTGTTCGCCCGCCACCCCTTCATCTGTGCCGATCGGTTTGCCCTTGTGGGTAACCACGGTTTTCGGACGCTCTTTTCCCTTTTCCGGAGGGGTGGAGAGCGCCACGAATTTCTCCCGCTTCAGCCGCACCTGAATCATGTGCGGACAGCGGTGGTCGTCCTGATAAAGTTCCTGGCAATGCATGCAGTAGATGCACTCGTTGACGTTGATCTGCCCTTCCGGGTGGATCGACTGCACGGGACATTCCTTGGCACAGCGCTGGCAGGGCGAACCACATTCCGGCCAGCGCTTCAGCCATTCGAACATTCTGATACGGCCGGGAATGGCGAGTGCGGCGCCGAGTGGGCAGAGATACCGGCAATAAAAGCGCTCGACGAAAAGGCCGGCGGCGAGCAGCGTCAGCGCGAAGATCACAAAGGGCCATTCGCGGGCGAATTTCAGGATGATCGCCGTCTTGAAGGGCTCGATTTCGGCAAAGGTCTCCGCCAGCGCCAGCGAATAGAGCGACAGACCGAACAGGCCGAGGAAGATGATGTATTTGACGGGCCAGAGGCGCTCATGCAGGCCCCATGGCAGCTTGACCTGCGGCACCTTCAGCCATTTGGCGACGCCGTTGGTGAGTTCCTGCAGCGCGCCGAAGGGGCAGAGCCAACCGCAGAAAGGTCCGCGTCCCCAAAATAGCAACCCGGCAGCAACAGACGCCCAGAGAATGAAGATCAGCGGCGCCGACAGGAAGAAGTCCCAGTGGAAACCGGAGATCAGCGCATTGATGAAGGTCAGGACATTGACCACCGAAAGCTGCGCATTGGCATACCAGCCGAGCCAGACCAGCGCAAAGAGCAGATAGCCGCGCCGGACCCAGCCGAACAGTTTCGGGTGTTTGACCAGCCAGTCCTGAAAGAAGAAGATGGCGGTGAGAACCAGAAGCCCGGCAAAGGTGATGGCGACGGAGACGCGGTTCATCTCCCAGATGCTGACCCAGAGCGGCGCGCTTTCCTCCCCGAAAACAACGGCGTCCGGCGTCGTTGCGGCCGCCGGCACGGGCGCAGCCGGTACTGCCGCGGCAGGCATCTCGACGCTCACATAGGCGTCCGGCAGCGTATAAACTAGATCATAGGGCATCGTCGCCTTGTCGCGAACGCCGGTGGTGCGCTGCACCAGAAGCTGCAGGTCCCACGGTTCGGTCATGTCGAAGGCGAAGCTGTCGGGGACGACGTAAAGCGCGATTTCCCGCAGATGCGGCGCACCGGCCGCAGCGATCTGCGTCAGCCGTGTATGGTCCCGGTCGCGAAAACGGATGCCCTGCCCGTCCTGGAGAAGCTCGATACGGTCGAAAATGCCGCCGCGCACATAACCCGATCCCTTGAAGGAATAGGCGCCGTCGCCCGCCACCAGAATAGCCGACTGGCCGGGCTTCAGGCGTTTCGCCAGCCGCGCGTAGCCCTCTTCGCCCAGAAGGCTGCGGCCAATGGCCGGCACGCTGACGGGCGCGACGTAGAGATCGATGAACGTATCCTGCGGATCGGGCGTTTCCGGTGTCCGGGCCGCATCCGGCTGTCCGGCTTTGGCGAAAGCGTCCGATACCTCGCCCACCGTCAGGCGCAGGCTGCGGATGGAACCGTCGCCAAGCAGCGTCTGCCAGTCGGATATGTCCTGTTTCGAAAGATCGAGTTTTCTCACCACCTGCGGTGCTGCGGCCACGCCCCCCGCCGCCGTACCGTCTCCGAGCCTGCCGCTGCGAATGAGCTTAACCGCCGAGCGGACCACGCTGTCGCCCATCACCAGCACCGTCACCGTCGCGCCGCTGACGATATCGACCTGGGGCGGGCGTTCCGTGCCATTGGCAACCTTCGCCAAATCGCGGCCGATCACCGAATTCAGCGCCGCCACCACCCGGGCTTCGGGTATGCCGATCAGCACGATCGGTTCCTTGTGATCGACAAGTTTCAGACCGCGTACAACGCCGGCCTTGTCGATACCAACGACGATGTGGATCGGCTTGCCGGAATAGCCGGTCGAATTGGTGAAATCGGAATTGAGATAGGCGTAACCGGCAATATCCTTGCCCTTGTAGACGGGCACGATGGCCGGCTCACCCACCGGCTCACCGAAGCGGTCGGCCGCCGCAAACAGCTCCGTCGGCTGAACCTTCGCGAGATAATCGGAAAGACTGCCGGCTGCGAATGCCTGGCCCGCCAGGATGAAAAGCGCGATCAGAAAAGAAAGAAAAACAGCCAGACCTTGTTTCCCGATATGAGTATTTTTCGGCATTAGGCATTCCATCGGGGTGCGACATGACTTTTTTCCACCCCAGGCCCTGTCGCATCGGTCCGGCTCAGGGGAGCAAGGGCAAAATAATCGCGCCTCCGGAAGCCTCATTGATCCAGGACAAATACGCCGTGGTTTGATGTGGCAGGCTAGGGCCGGAAATCGAAGAGAGCCCCATGCCGAAACTGAATGCCGAACCGCCTGTTCTCACAACCATGCAAGCCGTGCTGGAGACCGCAGCCCGCATGGAGCAGGAAGCAATCGATGGCTATCTGGCTCTTAGACAGCGGATGCTGGATGAAAACCAGCCGGCGCTGGCAGCCGTCTTTGAAAGGCTGATCGCCGAGGAGACATCGCATTTGCACCAGGTTGAAGCATGGGCTGCCGAAACCCTGACTTCCGTTAAGGCGGCTGCCATCGCCCCACCGGATATGTCTCCTATGTTCGATGCCGAAGACGCCGATCTGGTGCCACCGGAAACACTGGATGCCTATCGCGCCTTCTCAACCGCGGTCAGAAACGAAGAAAAGGCTTTTGTTTTCTGGAGCTATGTTGCCGCGCAGGCGCCCGCGCCCGAAGTGCAAAAAGCGGCGGAAAGGATGGCGCGCGAGGAACTCGGCCACGTCGCGACGATGCGTCGGGAAAGGCGTCAGGCGTTTCATTTAGCAAGGGCCGCGGCACCGCCGGGGGACGCACCGGATATTATCCGGCTCGAGGAACACTTCCTCAAACTGATCAAGAGCCTGCCCGTGTGGCAGAACGATAAGACGTTACAAGTATTTGCCGAAGAGACGCAGGAGCGCATCACGACAATTCCCGGAATGGCGTTCCGCCGCAAGCCACGATTGTCCGGCCAGCTCGATCTGGCGCTCGGAAAGCCGGTCACGCTCTGCGGCATTCTGCTGGACTATTACCTCAACCTGATGACTTGCGAGAAAAACGAGGCGGTCCTCGATTTTGCGGCCAATGCCGCATCACAACTCGTGCGTTGCCTTGCCCGTTTGATGGACCTCAACCCGTATCGCGAAGAGAATGATACTTTTAGGTCCTCTATCCAGAATATGCGTTGATCGAATGACAGGACATGTCCTCGCCTACGCCTTGAGCGGATTCGAACTTGGCGCCACTGTTAACTGCGACGCTTATCGCTTTAACTACAGTGGCTTATGTATTTTTTGGGCTACCAATCCTGCGATGACCCGCAGCATCACTTTGAATACCAATTTTACCAAATTTTCTCCTGCTCGCGAATGAGAATTTACGTCCTCAGCCGATTGTGCGACCTCTAATCAGGATCAGGAATTTTCTGAAGGGTGTCGGTGGAAATGAGTGAAATGACTGGTGCAGCGCCATCTGCAGGTGCGGCAGCCGCACTTGCTGGCTTCGAGTACCAACTTGACGTCTCTGTTCTGGCAGCCTTACGTCTCCTCCTTATCAATAAATCTACATCTCAGATCGTCCTCGAACCTGCCGACGAGGAGGATCTCGGTGCAGATATTGGAAAGCATGTACCAGGTCGGCTGACGCCAACCGCCACTGTCGCAGCCGGCTACCGGCTTATTATTCAGGTCAAACTTGTTTCGGGCGAGCCTTGGTCGCTCGAAGACTTCGATGCGCTGCTGAAACACGGTACGAAGAGGACACCTGCATATCAGCGGCTTGAGAACACTGACGCTCATTATCTCTTGGTAACGAGCTGCGGCGTGAAGGGGAAATTGATTGATCTTCGCGTTTCCGCGTTCGAGGAGGAGACTGATCGCAGTAAATTTCCGTCTTCTTTGCGGGCCACCCTGTCAAAAAAGCCTGAGGGCCGCGTCGCGGTGCTTTCCGACCTTAGCCCGCAATTGCTGAAGTTTGAGATCGAGACGTTACTGCGAGATATCCTTCGGGTACCGCAAATAAATCTTGCCAAATGCAAGGAAGAGCTCAGGTCGAACGCTCGAAGAAGAATGCTCGGCGCGTATCAGGGAATCTGGAGCTATGACGACCTCCATGCCACCGTTCGCGCTCACGGTGGTTATCTTGCCAGTGCTCCTCAGCTAGCGTCGTTTGTCGCTCCCGCCAATTTCGACGACATGCTTAGGATGCTGAAGGAGCGCAACGCTGTCGTAATCAAAGGACCATCCGGATCTGGAAAAACGATTGCCGCGCTCGCGCTTTGCGAGAAGGTTCGAGAACAAGACGGCGGTACACAAATCGTCGCTGTGAGCGCCTCTGATGATCCGGCAGCCACCAGGCGCCTAACCGATACAGGGCCGACTCTTTTCTACATTGAAGATCCATGGGGTCAGGTGACCTTACGAGCAGGTGCAGATGCTTGGACGTCACAGCTTCCCAAGCTTCTGGCGGCGGCCCGTCCTGAGCATCGATATATCGTGACTTCACGCAGTGATATGCTTCGCGAAGCGCATGCAACAAGCAAGCTGACAAGGTGGTCGATTGAGCTCGGCTCGGAAGATTATTTGTCGGGAGAGTTGGGCTTAATTTACGACAAGCGCTTAGAGCTTCTCGCCCCATCCCTCCAGACGCTCGCATTATCATTTCGCAAGGATGCGCTCGATGTCCTAACAACCCCGATGGAAATCGACCTCTTCTTCACGAACCTTGCCGATGGTCCAGAGGAAAAAGAGGTTCCGCGCGCGTTTTTCCAACGGTTGCGCGAAATGGCACATCGAGAAGCGGTGGAAGATGTCGTTTCAGACTACCTCCGGCAATACGACACGTGTGGGACATCCGCGCCCATCTGGGCATTGCTGACTGCCAAAGGCCAGTTCGACCGCAATCAATTAACGGCCTTCCAGCGCGAATTGCGCGGTATCAATGCTGATATCGGCTCAGGCCTCGAAAAGTTGGTCGATCGTCTTGAAGCAACACGGCATTTGAGGCAGCCAGGTCGGATCGTATCATTCGCTCATCCAGGGGTGCGGGCTGGTTTCGAGGCGTTTCTGGCGGAAGACTGGAGCCAGTCGGAGAACGCCCTTGCTGCGACGGTAGACTCTCTTTTAAACGTCAAGGGGAATTACTCGGAATGGGCTATCGAGACGGCCGCACGGATCGTAAGTACTGCACAAGCACTCGCGATTTCGCTTCATGGCAGTAAGTATCAGGTTCCTTTCGACGATCAAAGCCGCGACCGGATTGATGCTTGGCTTGAAGAGGCCCTATGCGACAGGTCCACTGACTTTGTCGCATTGTTGCGCCTGGCGGCCGAGGTCGGTAGCAAAAAGTCGCCTCTCTGCGAGCTCGGCCGTTGGTTCCACCACGGGTTCCGGCGGGGTGGCAATTGGTTCAACACCAAATGGGAGGCGCCGGTCTTCGAAGATGCCTGGTACGAATGGATCGCAGGGGATGCTAGGACGCCCATTGTTGTGGACCGCTTTATTCGAGAGCAGCTCGTTCAGGATCACCACGCATCTTTCGGGCGAGACTTCGCCGAAAAGCTCGACAGATTTACTACCGACACCACGGCTGCATTCATCGCCACGGCATTTAGTCTCGTCCGCAGCGGGTATTCAGATGTCGTCAAGACAGTCGTGGGCGGTGCAGTTCGTGATCTGACCGCTTACGAGCCTTTGCTCGTGGAAGCACTCGATGAGCTCCGGTCGATCGAGGATGGATATACAGATCAGGGTGAGCAATGGCGCCAGATCGAGGATGGCGAACTTGACGCAGCGTATGAAGACTATCTCTCCAGCGCTCATGAAGACGATGGGTACGGCGCCTCAACTATAGTCGAGTACTATATCGCCGCTAAGCGCTTGACCGGCGCGTGGTTCGATCTCGCCTCTCATACCAGAGTTCAAGAGTTGCTGGGACAGTGGATCAGGCAGGTTCGCAACGATTCAAAATCAGGGGCCGCCGAAATGCTTGCTGTCCTGCAGCGTGCAAAGGAGACAGGTGACGAGGAAGACGCTTGGGAGATGTCGCGCACTCATTGGTCCCACCAATTTGAGCCACTCTTGGTGGAGCGGTTCCTTCAGACCAATGACGACAGAATACGTGCAGCGGTTTCACAGTGTTTGCCCAAGGCGTCGGCCGCCACGGCGGAACAATGTCTCGCTTCCGCCCGTCAGTCAGCTGTATCCCAAATAAAACTGGTAGTCGCGCTCCGGGACGGATGCCAACACTATGACGATACAAGTCTGCGGTTGGAATCGGCTTCCTTGATCCTGAACGGCGAGGAGCGAGACATTTTGAATGCATTACGCTCCCCAGATCAGCCGGCGGGAATAGTTGGGCCGTCAGCAAGGTCGCTTCTTGAAGCGGCCGCTAAAGAAGCCTTGCCTCCCCTCCTTGATCGAATTGTACCTATCATTTCAGCAAGCGGGGGACAGGTTGCAGAGATGATGAGGCGATGGTTGCTGGGAACAGCCGACCATAAGGTTGCGGCGCGAGCTGCTGCTTTCGCAGCCGAACGGCGAGACGATCTCTTGTTGCGAGGATGTCTTTCGCACACACGCGCCGATGCGCGCGGCATCGCACTTGAATATTTTCTCGCCACGTTACCGGATCCCTTGCCGCCCGAGATTCTGGCGACGGCAATTGATAGAGGCAGCCGGGTTAAGAAATCTCTGGTAAAAGCGCTCAAATCCCGCGTGCACACCGCATACCTACCAGCCCTCGTGCGTATGGCACGGGACACGTGGTCTGACGCAGAGCCGCACCACGATGATCCAGCTTCCTATCCAATTGCTCGCGGAGCTGTTAGCGCGCTCGCATCCTACCAGAATTTGCCCGTTGATCTGGCTGACCACCTTCTCGAAATTGCCAGCACGTCGAAAGACCGTGAATTGTCGAGGCTTTGCTTGAAGGTCGCGGCTGCGAAGTTCTCGCACGAAGTACATGTGCGTCTGTGGGACACCGTTCACGATCAAAAACTCGGCATCATCAGGCTCGACGCAATCGATGCACTGGCATTCGCCCCTTCCCTCAAACCGGAGATCCTCGAAGGTTTGACAGCGGAAGCGATCGCCGAAGCCCATGTCGCGTTTGCTCCTGGTTTGACACGACTGATCTCTTCTCATCTGCCGGTAGAGGAAGCAGCACATGCGCTTGCGGTCTTATCCAGTCGGCCGTCACGCAGATCATTGGCGCTGGTTGGTGCTGTTGCACTCCATATGCGAGACCCTCATCGGGCGAAATCAGCTCTGTCGTTCTTGCCGGAAGGCCATCAAGCTTGGTGTCTTCTCGGTCCACCAACGGGCAAAAAGCTTCCGATGAGCATTCTGGACGGCCTAGGAGATATCCATCTGAGGCAATGGATCGGCTTTGCCCTGGAAGATTGGATTAAGGTAGAGTGATTGTAGCACTCAGACCGATAGTCCTACAACCTCCTTCAGAAACCTAGATGTAGGCTTTGAAGGGTAAAGGCGGCGTGTCCTCCAAAGGCGCGGCCGTTAGAATCTCGCCTACGAGATCGGCAAAGCGCAGCGTAACTGGCAGCCCATCGCCGAATGTGGCGCTATTGAAATTTAGCTTGGTCAAAGACATCAAGTCCGCCAGAACAGTTCGGATTTCGGCATCACCTTTGACAATGTCTACCGTAAGCGGATTTGGGACCTCCCGTCCCGGATACGTATTCAATCTCGGGACAAAGCCTGTCGTCCAAAGGTAAGCGCTTCGGTTGCTAGTAATAATAGCAGTGCCACGAAGAACCGGATTTTTTCCGAATCGAAAAAGCTTTATCTCGGTTTGTCGTCGAATTCTTATACCAGTAAGACGTGTTCCCTCGGGAACGGCTTGGCTAAAACCAGACCACTCATCATCATCAAACCAAGTCTTGCCGTGGATAAACAGTTCCAACGGTGCCTTGCCATGCATTTCGGTATAAGCGCCCACTATCATCTTCATGAGGTCAAAGGCTTTCGCGCTGCCGAGGTGAAACGAATTATCAGCCTCGGAAAACCAAGGACCGACCGCACCCTTAAACACAACTCCTTCTCCGGTGTTCAAGAACATCTGGGCGCCACAGCAGGCGTTTTCAGTCCGCCCCGGAATGTTCATTTTCTTGAACACCAGGCCAATGTAGCAAACGCCTTCTCGAACATCGGCGACCTTCCACGGCGTGCCACCAGCTTTGTAGAACGAGGTGGTCGAGAGATTCCAAGCCACCGACGCAGGATCCTGAAGCCGCCGCTTTGTATCGCCGAGATCCCCTCCCGCTAAGGTCGTTTCGCGAACGACTTGGAGGATTTGTCTCGTATCGAGCAGCCTTGCCTTCAACTGATTGTGAAAGTTCTCCTCATACTTATAGATCTCCGTGTCTTTAAGGTCTTCTTCAAACAGCCAACCGCCAGTGAGCATTCTGTTTGCTTGGCGCTTTCCAATCGCACGAGACTGGACTTGCTCGCTTTTTGGGACTTTAGATTGTGGTCGGCCGTATTTGAAAACGATTTCCGGCACGATGACGAACCAAAGCGCTGGGCGTTCCTCCTCCTGCAGCAAATGACGCCGCAGAGCGTCCTCGTACACACTCACCGCTGAATGGATACCCTCACTGCGGTCGCTCGATCGAATGCGGTTAAGGAGCACCTCCGCCGCAATCGTGCAGGTCACGAACGGTTGTTCTGGCCAGTCGATTCCGAACGTGGCCTGAAAACCTGGCCACATCATTTTGTTTTCTGGTCTTCCCGCCTCCGGTGCGCCGATATTGCTTCTGATCGACCGCACCCATCCCTTGAAAAGTTCGATTCCTGCGGGTGTTCCAATAACCCCGACGTCCATTCGTGCTGGGTTGCGGTTCGACGCGGGTGGACCGTAAAGAAACAGACCATCTTTGGGATGTTGAGTCCTTTGCCCATGCCCAAACGCTAGATTGGGTTCTTCGATGTGCACGACTTCCCATTTCATTCTTCGTCGCCCTCTCCGTTCAGGCTGTCCGCATCAAGGTCTTCGACATCATCATCGGGCTCTTCCTGCGGCGGGTCGGGCTCGTCATAGAGAAGAAGATCGGTCGGCATCCGACGCGCCAGATCGATGGAGAAGAGAACACGATCAAGCGAGAATGCTTCCACAGCTCCAAGCTCAATCTCGATCGTGGGTTTATCGTCGGCGAGAAATGCTGTGAATGCCTCCTGAAGCCCTCTCCATTGCGGGTTCCACCAGTTTTTACAAAAGCGCTTCCTCATTGCAGAAGTTCGCTTGGGATCGGTGATCGGCGTGAGCCCGTCTTCAGACCAACAGATATAAGGTTTGAAACGAACCAGGGGGTCTTCACCGATCGTCACATTCACCTTCATGGCCAGATGCCAGAAGACGCCCATCTTTTCACTTCGTCCAACCACCGCTTTCCAAGTGCGCTTTCCTTGGGCAAGTTGATAGAAAACCTTGTTGCTCGGCAGCAAATCCTTTGGAAAAAAGTAAGCAGCTTGTTTGCCGGAGAACTCTCGCAAACCGCGCGAGGACAAGTGCCGTTCGATGTTCGCGCGGAGCATGGCCGTTGCCATGTTTCTCGCATCTGCCTTTTTAGGTCGCGTTGCTCCCTTGTCCGTTCCGTCGATGAATTCCTCGAACCCATAGGACGAATGTTCGCTCAGCCTAAAGTGTTCTGGCAATCTTTCCTGAAGAGAAACGATGTCGGAGAAGGTGATGACGAGCCTATAGAACTGGGTGCAGGGCACGTCAGTCTTTCTGAGAGCAGCCGAAAACTTGTCTTGGTCTCCCTGAAACGAAAAGACATTCACAGTCCTAGGCAGTTTGACGATCTGTACGAGGTTGGTAAGGGCGGGCTCGCTTGCCACCTCAACGAGGTTTGATGCGGATTCTGATATCCTCCGCCAGTCTTCGAAAAGGGTGCTGTCAGCAGACGCATCCTTCGTGACGCCCATCTTTTCAAGCGAGCGTATCAGATCTAGGTAGCCTTCTCCCCAATTGCTTGAAAAGTCGATGTGATGGAGTTGGTGAAGCTGAGCTGGAAATTCGTCTAGAGTAACGTCATCCAGCCTTATCGGGATAATGAAACGGCTATCCTTGAGGGTTCTGCCGCGTGAGTCGGCGATGGAAAGCTCATTGCGGAAACCCCTTCTGTCTGATGCAACGCTTGCCTTTGAGACCACGCTGATGAATTTTACGCTATGCTCCCTTATCGCCACCTCTATGTCTGCCCAGAAAGGGCTCCCACCCGCAGAATCAATCAGCTCTGCCCAGACCTTGTAGCCCGCGCCCGTCAGGCGAGCGCTGAGCCATCTGACGAAATCATTGTCTTCAGGTTTGGCGTGACTAATGAAGATTGTTTGCAAAGACATTGAAAGTTCCGCGATTCTACTTCCTCAATATGTGCATCGACCAATATTGCTATCAAGCACGGCGGCACGTTATACACGCATGGTTGCACAGATCAGCCATGCTATGCCGCTTGCGACGCCAAAAGTACCTAGCTCAGGCACCTGATTGATTGATTAAGCACCCGTAGGAATTCAGCGGAGGACCACAGAGTGTGACGTTTGGGCTCGGCGGCTACCAACAACAGAAGAAGAGGCGCGTCTTTTTCTCTTTCCACTACAAAGATATTATGAGGGTCAACAACGTGCGGAATTCGGGCGAGTTCGCTCGATCCTCAGGTGATGCTGGCCGCAATATCGAGGGTTACTATGACGCCAGCTTGTGGGAATCACGTAAGCTGGACGGCGATGACTCGTTGAAGCGCCTCATCCGCGACGGCGTGAAGAATACGTCAGCGGTTTGCGTATTGGTGGGGTCGCAAACATGGCATCGGCGCTGGGTACGCTACGAGATAGCCCGCAGTGTGGTGGATGGGAAAGGTCTTCTCGCAGTCCACATCAACAGCATCAATCACCATGAGCGAAGACTCCCCGACGACAGGGGCGATAATCCCTGCCGGTACTTAGGAATTGCCGCAGCCGAGAGCGGGCAATACTACCTGTGTGAGCGGTTTAATCACAACGGCACCTGGAGCTGGCGATGGTATCCAGATTACACCCAGCCAGTGAATCTTCCCCAATATTTCCACTCCGCTCCAAACAGGGGAGCGCCCGTACGCCTGTCGGAGATGACACGCGAGTATGACTGGAGTCAGAACGGGTTCAAAAACATCGGGAGTTGGATCGACATGGCAGCGTCAGCAGCGGGGCTCTAACGCCCGTCACCAAGCATCGTTGCCTCGCAATAGCAGGCCCAATAGGAAGTTGCGCAGGACTATATCCCGTAAGGAAGTTTTAGTTCCGCCGCTCGCAATGAATCTGATAGAGAATTGAGGAAGCGCGACGGTCCGGGACGGCCGCCTTGCAGACGTCAATACACGCTGTGGTTTTCTTGGAAAAGAAAAACGTTATGAAACTTAAGGTCAAGCAGTTCGTCGAACGTTACCTGAAGGAAATTGTGGAGGGTAACGCTGCGGTGTTCGCAGGAGCGGGTCTATCGGCTCCGGCCGGTTTCGTAGATTGGCGAGAGCTCCTTCGCCCGATCGCGGAAGAGCTCGACCTAGATGCCGATATTGAAACCGATTTTGTTGCTCTCGCACAGTTCCACCGCAATAAGCATCACGGAAACAAGGGGCAGCAAAACCAGCTTCTCATTGAACGGTTTGGTGTTCCGAAAGACCCGACTGTTAATCATAACACCCTCGCCCGACTGCCGATCGCGACTTATTGGACGACAAACTACGATGACTTGATCGAAAAATCCCTTTCAGCGCAGGGTAAGACACCCGACGTAAAATATACAGAGGCCCATCTTGCCCTGACGCGACGGGGGCGGGATGCGGTCGTTTATAAAATGCATGGTGATGTCTCAAATCCTCAGGATGCCGTCCTGGCAAAAGATGACTACGAGCGCTATCATCTAAAACGCGCAGCCTTTGTGACCGCCCTGTCAGGTGATCTTGTTTCGCAAACGTTCCTGTTCCTTGGGTTCAGTTTTACCGATCCAAACCTCGATTATATACTGAGCAGAGTTCGTCTCAACCTCGAGGACAGTCAGCGGAAGCACTACTGCTTTTTCAAAAAGCGCACAAAATTACCAGGGGAGACGGACGAGGCCTTTAAAAATGCCGTTGTCCGGCAGGAACTGGTAATCGCGGACCTTCTTCGCTTCAACATTGAAGCCGTATTGGTCGACGAGTACGCGGAGATTGATGAGGCCCTTCAATTGCTTCACCGACTCTATCGAAGCAAGTCGGTGTTCGTTTCTGGAAGCGCCGATACTTTTGATCCGTGGGGGCGGACCAAGGTCGACGCGTTCGGTCGAATTCTAGGCTCGGAATTGGTAAAGCAAGGATATCGAGTGGTGACCGGCCTTGGTATAGGCGTTGGGGATGCGTTGCTCAGCGGCGTCGTTGACCAGGTTTATCGGGCCTCCAGCAACCAACTTGACGACGCTGTGCTGGTTCGCCCGTTTCCGCAGCAGATTGCCGAGGGTGATCGGGAAGCCGTATGGAAAAGGTATCGCGAGGAGCTCATCGGTGAGGCAGGAATTGCGATATTCCTTCTTGGCAACAAAAACGAGAACGGCGCCAATATCATCGCTGATGGAATGAAGCAGGAGTTCGAGATCGCGGCAAGAGAAAAGCTTATGGTGATTGCCATGGGTACATCTGGCTATGCTGCCAAAGAGATATTCGACGAAGTTGCCGCAGCCCCGGATACGTTTATGTCCGATTTGTCGGCGGAGGCCAAAGCCGCGGTACTGCGGCTCGGGGAGCTCAACGCCGAGCCGCACGTAATGGTCTCGGAGATAGTGGAAGCAATCGCTACTGCGTTAAAAAAGTGATGGGGTGGGAGTGGCATACCAATGGGACGTTTTCTTGAGTTATCCGCGCACGCCGTACGTGGAGCCATGGCTGGATAATCACTTTTTTCCGCTGTTGCGCGACCATCTCGATGCGCTCTTGCCAGACGAACCGCGGATTTTTCTAGATCGCGCCCAACCAGTCGGTGTTGCTTGGCCAGACAATATCAAGACGGCTCTTAAGCATAGCAGGATAATGGTTGCCGTCTGGACACCGCCCTATTTTCGTTCTCACTGGTGCATTGCAGAATGGGAGAGCATGCTCGCGCGTGAGCAGCGGTATGCTCGTCCTGGCACCGTAAATCAGTCAAGCCTCATCTACCCCATCAAATATTCGGATGGACAAAATTTCGATGAACGCGCCCAAGCTATACAGGTGAAGGACCTCAGCAACTTTGGCTACCCGCTGCCAAATTTTCGCGAAGCCATCGCGTACATTGATTTCTACAACGCCATTCGTGATGTCGCAGAGGATATTCAAGCCCGTCTCGCAGCAGCGCCTGAGTGGGAACCCGATTTCCCCCTTGTAGACGTTGAGCCAATTGTTCAAAAGGGCCCAAGAGTGCGGTTGCCGAGGATATGAGATGAGAGGAACCGTAGTCACATTCTATTCCTATAAAGGCGGGGTTGGGCGTTCTTTCGCGCTCGCGAATATCGCAGCATTGCTTGGTCGATGGGGATTTCGCGTCCTTTGTGTCGACTGGGATCTGGAAGCCCCAGGCCTCGAAGATTTCTTCAAACCCTACAGACGTGACGATCGCTTTCTCGAAGAAAACGGCCTTGTTGAGCTGTTGCTGGATTTTCATAAGAGAGCCCAGGTTCCTTTGCTGTGGCGTGACCTCGTCTTGTCCCTTGATGTTCGCCAACTTCCCGGTGTCGATCTCATCAAATCCGGTCTAGCTGACGACGGCTATACTCGCCGACTGCAACAACTCAACTGGGACAGGCTTTACAAGAAAGGCTTAGGAGACGCGCTCGAAACGATGTTCGATGAAATCAGGGAAACCTACGATTTTGTCCTCATCGACTCGAGAACCGGTGTGACCGATTTTTCAGGCATCGTGACAGCGCAGCTACCTGACATTCTGGCGTTCTTGTTTACAGCAAACGAGCAGAGCATCGGCGGTGCGACGAGGGTAGCAAGACGCGCGGCAACGATTAGGAACGACATTGCGCTCGACCGTTCTCCGTTGTTGACGCTGCCTATTCCGGCGCGGTTCGAAGCGCAGGTCGAGCATCGAATATCGCAAGAATGGCGAGAAAGATTCGTCGTCGAACTGAAAGAGTTCTATTCGGGTTGGGCCAGCCAGGATGCAAAGCTCGAAAAGCTGATCCCAGCTACGACGATTCCATACGTCCCCTTTTGGAGCTTTGGTGAAAAGCTCTCTGTCGTCGAAGATGCAATTGGCGATCAGTCAAGTATCAATTTCGCGATGGAAAACCTGGCCGCGCTTCTCGCGCACAATCTGAGCAAGACACATCTCCTCGTTGGGTCACGCGATGAATTCGTCGGGGCAGCTCGAAGAATTGGTCGTGATCCCGAGAAAAGCTCGGTGTTCATAAGCTTCTCATCTGGACATCGAGCCATCGGGGAGAAGCTCGCTTCAGAGCTGAGCCGCAATGGTATTGACGTCAGAATTCCCGATCATGTCATTGCGGGACAGGACTGGGCTCGATCCGTTTCGGATGAATTGGAAAATGTCGATCACTTCGTTCTGCTATTTGGCGAGGGCGATGATCGAAACCGTGCAGTGGAAACTGACGTTCGCATGTTTCTCCGGCAATCTGCCTCTGATGACAGACCACGTCTCCTTATGCCGTTTATATTGCAAGATGCAGATACGGAGCGCCTCCCGTCTTACCTTCAGCATTTGAAAACTTACGGCCTTGCTAAGGACGACGTTGACGCTGCCGCACGACAAGTGCTGAAACTGATACGTCCTCATGAGGTGGCCGCGACCAGTGAACAGACGAGCATTCGTGTGCGTATTTCCAGCGATGGGAATCGTCCCATCGACGGTGCGATGATTTCGGCGATAGCGGAAAACGGCACGACAATCGATGCAGTAAGTGACAGCGAAGGACGAGCGATACTGCCGGTCGTGAACTCGCGGACTTATCGAGTGCTTGTCGCGCACCCCCGTTACTGCCCCAAAATATTGACGAACCTGAATACACCAGAACAGCTGGAAGTCCGCCTGGAAAAGCGAGGCGATGTCGGCTCAATCATCATTCAGTCTACAGGTCATATCGAAGGGCTGAGCGGGCGGCTAAATCCCATTCTCGATACAAGCGGACGAACCTACTTGTATGCAGAGAATATTGCGATCGATGGCGGAAAGCGTCAGCCTACCACTTTCTCTGTCGATGAACCCTTCGTTCTAGAGGATGCTTATGGGCACGTTTTTCGCTCGATTGTCCGCTTCATTGAAGGCCGGACCGCCTTGATCGAATATGAGCAGGTTGCATCACAGCTGGAAAAACTCGTGTCACTTCGAAATAGGATCGACCGTGCTATCGGGATTCTGGCAGACCAAGCAGTTAAGAATGGGGACCTCAAGATAGCCGGCAGGAAGCCGCCACCACGCCAACTGGCGGACATTGTCGTTCGCTCTGATCCAAGCCTATCACCGTCGTATGGCATGCTCGTCGAATTCTGGGCCGTCGCAAACTCAGCGATCCACGGACAGGATGTTACCGTTACGAAAATTAATGAAGCACTTGATCTTGGCAAAAAGGCACTTCAAATCCTCAGGTCAAATTAATCGGAGTTTGGTCCGATGATCGTGGCGGAGTAATTTGAATTGCCTACGTATGTTACGGAAGCTCAAGTCCGTGCAAAAATTACCGGAGTTGACCAACAGGCAGCACGCCTATTTCTTGCCTTTCATAACGCTCTTACAGCATTTCGTGACGAGTTTGATATTTTCCTATCTCACTCAATCAAAGACGCGAGCTTAATTCTCGGCGTAAAGCGATTGCTCGAAGAGGCCGGGAAGTCGGTTTACATCGACTGGATCGATGATCGGGACCTGGAGCGAGAACATGTCAGCGGTGAAACCGCGCGCAAATTGCGAATACGGATGGGCCAATGCTCGACGCTCATCTACGCTTATTCACAAAGTTCGCAACGCTCGCGGTGGATGCCATGGGAATTGGGTTATTTCGATGGGGTGAACGGCAATGTCGCAATACTGCCAATCATCCCAGACCAAGGCGAACTCGATTTCCAAAAAGAAGAGTATCTCCAACTCTATCCGAAGATCGACCTCGTAGGAACTAGCCTTTTCGTCAATCAGTCTCAGAAAACCGAGAGAGCTCCCTTTAAGTCTTTTGACGATTGGCGTAAGGGGTGCGACAAGATGAGACTTGGAGAATAGTCGACGATGATGACTAGCTCGCCGCTGGTCAGCGAGCGTCAGCCTCTTTAGCTCTCTACAATATTCCCCACGCCCGAAACCTCCCCCTCCCCGTCATCTCTCTGAGGCCCAGTTCCAAAACAATCCGCCGCGCCGCCTGCGGCGTCACCTCGAGCGTGTTTGCGATCACGCCGGCCGACACCAATGGCTTTGCCATCACCAGATCAACCAGCTCCGGTAGTTTTGACGACGTCCGCCGTCCCTCCAGTTTCCGGTCCATCATCGTTTTCGCCAACGTCAGCCGGTCATGTTCCTTCATGCCGATCTCGGCGGCCGCAAGCAAACCGTGCGAGATGGCGAGCAGTCGGGTTTCCCGATCGCGATGCCGGCGCCGATCGACGGGGATGGTCTTGAGGCCAACATTGATGGCGGCGAGATGGGCACCGGTCGTGATGCCGGCCTGGCGCAGGATGGAGGCGGTAAACAGTCGGCCGATCCAGGGCGCGTGCTGCAGGACCGAAATCTCGTTCCAGGCATCGAGGGCGACGATCGCCTGCAGCACTGCCGGCAAGTGTTGGGCCTGGCGCAGCGCGCCACGCCATTCGTCGAGCCGGGCATCCTCGTCCCAGTCGAGATCATAGATCATCGGATCCTTTTCCGATGTCCGGCTGCCGCCGGCGTGGCCGGGCCGTGTCGCGTCCTCGATCGCGGCCGACGATCGGGCCAGCGTCGCATCGATGGCAGCAAGGTCGACGCCGGGAAGCCCCTCGGCTTCATCGTTTTCTTTCCCCTCCCCTTCCGCATCGACGGCGACCGCGGGCCGTATGACGCCGGTTGGCTCCGCGGCCTCGGTCGCGCCGGTGGAAGTGATTTCCGAGGTCTGTCGCAAAGTTCGGATACCCTCTGACGACAGCGCCCAATCTGACGACTGCGCGGCAATGCGCCGGCGGGTGCGCAACACATCGCGGGAAATGGTGAGTTCATGGGTGGGGGTGCGAATATCGCGGGTGGCGTCATGGAGGACGAGATCTTCGAGATGCACAAGTTCGCCGTCGATCCACAGCGAGGCGCAGGCATCGGCGAAATTTTGGCGTTCGAGGAAGCCTGATCCGACCGGCGACCGGGCGATGCGCTCGTCGAGACGGGTGAGCGCGACACCGGCGTCGAAAGCCGGCCGCATCAGGGGTGTCATGCTGATTTTCGCGAGATCGTAAGCCATTGATTTTATGGTAAACGATTTCCTAAACGAACTCTATATCAATATTACCATTCCTCACATGGTATGATTGCCGGTTGGCGTTCTAACCATCGATAAGTATCCCTGATCGGAAGTGAGCCATCTCGTCGTACCTTGCCATTGTCGGCCGCCCTAGATGAGCGGAAATGCTTATACTTCCGGTCTTCAGGTATATTTCGGCGAGGATCGGTGGAATAGCTGCGGCTGCGATCTCTCCCCTTTGGCGGCGCGTCTTACCCCTCCCCTCCCCCGAACTCCTTATTTCCAGCCATTTCCGCCGCAGATGGCCACCAGAGTGCATTTCACGCAGGATATATCCTGACGCCGATTCGCAGTCGCACTTCGAGTCTGACGAGGCTGTATTTGAGCCATAAAACACGCTTGCAACTGGTCGTTTATCGCGGCATTGCTTATATATCTGAACCGCACCGGGTTTGCCAGAAGCCATCTCGTTAAGTTGTGCTGTCAAGGCCGTTACGTCCAGAATGGCGTAGTAGCGTTCTTCAGCCTCCGCTGGCGGTGTGCTGCCGATGGGCTCCAGAAGGCGACAGTTGTTGAACCAGTCAACCCATTCGCGAATGATGCCGCTGCCCTGCAGCCCCATTGCCCTCATAACCCGAGCAACAGTGGAGCGGGCGATGTCATAGCCTTCTAGCTGCAACTGCCGCCAGGCCTTGCGCACGTCATAGACCTTGAAGTTCTCGTAGTAGGTTGACAGGGCAATCGGCAAAAGCCTGCGGATCGGCTCGACACCGAACGCACCGCGATGTTCGTCGACGAACGAGATTATCGTTTGAAGGGGCGGTCGAGATCCGCCCGGGCGAAATAGACCGACACGTTGCGCAATATCTCGTTGGCTTGAGGAAGCTCGTGGTTCTTACGCTCCAAAGCCTTCATCTTCTCGGCCACATCACTCGGCAAGCTCGCTCGTTTGCCGCTGTCGATCTCGGTCTTCTTCACCCATTCATGCAGCATGGCTGGCGAGCAGCCGCATCTTGACCGCCGCCAGTTTCGCTTTGCTGAACCTGATTTTGACTGTCTTTCCGAGAACTGAACTGCCCTTCGGATGGCCGCTTTACCTTTAGCAACTCTGACCAACGAAGTCCCGACAATCAATCCAATGTTAATTCCCCTCGACCGAGTCGAGACCGCAATTTCCGTACCACGAAATTGCGTATCCTGCCAAACTTGATCCTAAGAATCGATCAAGTATTTCTCGACTTCCGGCCGATTTTGGAACTTGCTGGGTTCACGACCAAGCAGAAGTAGCGGTTTCTGTGATGAACCAAAATAAGCAAGGAGGGTACGTTTCAACAGCTTTCACATACAATATTGTTGTATGGTTTTTATGCGCTGTGTTGTGAAGCGTTTACACCGTGTAAGAGAATAGTAGCCTACCAATGTGTGCGAATATGGCATGATCATCCGTTGGCTTGATATCTAATTAATATGCTTGAGTGTGCAGCGACGATGGGCCCTAGATCTAGTGCCAGGATAGGTGGCAAAGTTTGTCTGAACAGCTCTGGCGTTTTGTTAAGTGATTTCCGCCTGATTATGCTGACACTATCATCGGCGCCAGTGCGTTAATATAGGCCCTATACGTCGTGTGCCGGCCAAGCAATGAATGTGGCGTCGCCGGAGGGACGGAACACCCACGGACCGAGGTTCGGAGACTCCAATATTCCATGGCACCCTCGGTCTGGTGGAGAAGAGGTCTGCCGCTCCGCCGTCTCTCATAGCCAAAAACGCCTGCCGCGCCCTCAAGGAGCTGGTCATTCCACTGTTTGATCTCGTCGGCATACACGTTGGACTGCTCGGATAATTCCACTTATTCGGGCTGTGTAGATTTCCGTACCGAGCTCTGTGGAGTCACATCTGGATATCCCTTAGTGAATATGGGAATATCTCAGAAGGAGTATCCTATATGGCAAAGGGATGTTTCTGCAGCAGGATGGCTTGCCAAGCATAGGTGTAGCGATTTTCCTCGCAACAGTCCCGCCGCCACTCGGCGGCGCCAATGAGTAGGCAGAACTAAAATCTGTATCAAAGGTTCCCCCCCAGACGCTGAATCGATTACTCATGCAGCGCCCTTCGTGCGGGGCGCCAGCATTGAATAGACCTCGCTTGCGAACTCCTCGGCATTTGCGATGATTTTCTCGACACAGGGTACCTTTGTCGAATCCAGCTGATGAACCGCTACCCGTTCCAGAAAATGGTGCCACAGGCCTCGGGGTACGGAATTGGGTTTGTAACATCTGCACGCCTTCGTCCTTAGCAAACTGTCTGAGCTCGGAGCTCTGCTTGTCGCTACATCGCTATTGACCTGCGCATTTTCGGTAGACCAATTGAAAGGTTCCCCGCGGGGAATCGATATTGATCGGTTTGAAAAATTCGTACGCAAGCCCGCTCACTATGGCAACCGCAAACGCAACGGCGGCACAGTTAAGAGGTCAGCCTCTGCACACAGACGTACGCATTTCTTTGCTTCACCGGTAGGTTTCATCCAAGTGAGTTGAACCTATCATGCGGGTTAGCAACAAAAGTTCCCCGCGGGGAACCGCCCTTTCCCTCGTGATGGAAATCCTCACTTGGGCGAGCCATCCTCTTTTGGTAGTGAGAACCATTTGCCCTCAACAAGGCCATCAGCATTGGGCCAAGCGAAAATTCGCCGCGTTTAGCCTTGGCCGTGAGATCTCTAAGATATCCGCCGGGGCAATTTATGGTTTCGACTTTTTGCAGAATACAGGCCACCACAGCCCCTACGTTTTCTATACCCATCACCGCACATGCTGTCTGATAGGCCGATGGTGTTATCCCAAGTACTGCTACTACGGTCGAAGCGGCAATGGTTAGATCCCGCCAGCTTGTGATTGATCCCTGTGGCCCATAATCCAATATGTTCGGGCATGCCTTCAGCACCATTTCTAAGGGATATGCTTTTATGGGCCTGACATCGTTCGGGGTTAAATGATCCTCTGATTTTTCTAGCGGCGCTTCAAATTCAATATAAGATTCAGTTTTTGTATTCTGTATGTGGCGACGGATTTCGCTAGCATTGGTGACGGTTTTTTCGGAAATAACCTGAACTTTCAGCTTGTTAAGCACATCCGTGCGAAGCTGCTCAAGGTTGTTCAGGACGATTGTGATGAGTGCGGGTTTTTTTGCGCGACTTATAGTGCTCACTATTTCATTGTACCGGCTCTGAACTGCAACCCAATCGCCGGCCACGCCTTCATCGATAGCTGTAGAAATGAGCAAGCGTATATCGCGCCTGCAAAGGGTAATCCGCTCTTTAAGTGCTTTGATCCTCTGGGTAGTTGCCGCAACCTCCGCAGCGGTCAGCGCAAATTCTTCCGCACGGACGAGTAGGGGAGAGAGGTCAAAACCGTAGGCAGTTTCGATATCTCCGGAATGGTTCTTCCGCGCGTAACGTTTGCCGTTGGGGCTATCCTTACGGTGTATCAGGCCCTTGGTGACGAGGATTGCAAGATTTTCTCGCAAAGTCGTTCCGGCAATTCCGTTTGCTCGTGCGGCTAGCTGTTCATTCGAAGGGAAGACGATCAAGTTCGAGCCACCGGCCAACTCCGACGAGGGATGGAAAGACAGGAGAGCCCTGAGGACGGCAAGCGCTCGATCGCGCAGGCCTAAAGTGGAGCGGGCAGCACACACATCCCGGTAGATTTTCCATTTGTCTATAGCATGCCCAGCTGGGGCCTCGGAAAGTACCAGCTGGCTTTTTATCATGGCAAGCGGCACCGCCCGTCGCCCGAAAGGCGTCGTCACTTCAATATGCATCTTTTCACCTATCAATAGGCAAAAGAAATTCGATCACCAAAACGATGCCAAAGACTCTTGACTGAAATACGTGAAAATGCGATTCTCTGTCTTGCTTAAGGATGTGAGAAGGGCTTCCACGACGGAAACGTTTGGGGGCCTTTTTCTTTTGCGGGTTATCCCTCTTCGTTGGTTTTCTTTCGCATCAGGAATTCTTGATGCAATGAAGTTAGTCTTTCTCCGACAAAATCAACAAATTCGGACGGAACGACTTTCGAAAATGCCAATTTTACGCCGGATTTTGCATAAGTTATAGTTGCCAATGCCGGACCATCCAAAACGATCTCGTTCCTGATCGTTGGCTCCGCAGCGTGGGCAGATTTGCCTTTAAGCGCGGCCAGCGCGAGAGCAAAACGCTCCCCACCGGCGGCATCGCTTGTCTCAAGGGCTGATTTGATAATGTTGGCACCGTCCTTCCGCGCGATCCAGCACTTGTGAAATTCAATCCACCTGCGTCGCCCGATATCGGGGGAGCGTCCTACAAGCATCAGCGTTTCGCGAGGGATCGAGTCGGCGATTTGAAGCATTTCCGAGACATGTGACTTGCCCGTGGAGAGGGAGGCAGCAATTGTATCCCGCTTGTATCCTGCTCGTTCCTGAAGCAAGGCAAAGGCACATTTTTCAATGAAGGAAAGATCGTTGCGATTGGTATTTTCTTCGCCTTGGAAGATAATCGCCTGTTCGTCGGTTAGATCGCGTAATATTGCCCGAAACTTGATGCCAAGCTTCAGTGCAGCAGCCAATCGTCGACGGCCAAATACGATCTGATAGGGTTTTCCTCCAGTTTTTGAAGGACGGACAAGGCCAGGCACGATCTGGCCGCTTTCCTTCATCGAACGGGTGATTTCTTCAATTGCCGTATCATCGTAGGATCCCTCGAAGCGATCCTGCAAGGAGGAGGGGGCAACCTCATTGGGCTCAACTTCGATAATGCGGTCGCCTTCAGCCAGTAGCTTTTCGAGCGCTTCACCCTTCTCGTGGATCTGGCGAACGCCAGCCGCAACCTTCAGAAGGTGAGGTGAGGTGGTCTTTTGTGCCGCATTGGGACTTTGGCGATCTTGCTGTGCGAGGAGGTTGGTGAACAGCTCGCGGGAATTTTTTCTGCTCATTCGCGTCCCCATGCCATCCAGAGTAGCTTCTCAATTTCATTATTCGCGGCGTTCAAAGATTCCATCGCACGGTCATAAGTTTTCGGAGACGAAAATCGCGAGCGCTGAACTTCATAGAGGCTTTGTTTCCAAGTCAAGGCATCTGCCACAGCTGTGGACTTCATCACCATGTTCAACAATAGGTCCTCGCCAAAAACCTGGCGCATCAGCGCTGTCATATTCGCTTGCGGGTGGTCATTGGGTTCAAACTTGGTGACAAGGAATTTTGCAAAGTCCCAATGGGCCGCCGCTCCCATGTCACTCAGTATCTTCATGTAGGAACCGGCGAGTTCCAGAAACTTGCCCGTCGAATCGACATCCAGCATATGCGCCGGCACCGGGATCAAGACGCCGGTGGCTGCGGTCAGCGATGACAGGGTGAGGAAATTTAATGATGGGGCGGAATCGATCAGGATGACATCATAGTCCTCCGCCACCTGTTCCAAAGCCTGGGAAACCCTGAGCAGAAAACTGGTTCCGCCGTTCTTGCGCATTTCCAATGCGACAGCGGTTTCAAATTCCGTCAGTTCAAGGCCGGCACAGATGACGTCAAAGCCGGGAATATGAGTTTTATTAATCAGCTCAGCCGTGGGCCTTTGTTCCTCGAAGCGGATTGCTGCGTGCAAGGTGCCGTCCTGACGGGAATCAAAATTTGGCAAATTGCCATGCAAACTGGTCAGTGATGCTTGTGGATCGAGGTCTACGGCGAGCACACGATAGCCCTTTAGGGCAAGATAGTGTCCCAGATGGATGGTTGTGGAGGTTTTGCTCGAACCTCCTTTGAAGTTTGTCACTGCAATTATCTGACATTCTTCCCCGGAGACGCGCCGGGGGTTCATCCACTTCTTGCGCCCCTTTTCAGCCAGCATCAGTCTCAGTTCAAGAATCTGCTCCAGTGAATACATACGACGACCATTAACAGTGACCTCCGGTGCTGGGCCTTTCTCTTTAAGAACGATCTGGCGAATATAAGCTTCTGAGACATCCAGCAGCGCAGCGACTTCGGCCGACGAGAATTTTCGCATTTCCCGCCTTGCGTCTGGCGGATATTGGGCAAAAGTCAGATTTTGCAGCGCAAGATCAAGCTTGCTCGCGAAATTTTGCATAAAATCAAGGCTGCTTAGATGTCGATTCACGATTCTATCCTCATCCGTTTGGAGGAACTAAGCGCCAACAGTGTTAACGAATCCTTAATTCTCGCATTGTTTCGCAAAAAAACGATACTTCCTCTTTTTTGCGTAGTTACAGAGATACATCGATTCGCATTTCGTGACAAACAGCATCGCGTTTCATCTGTCATAATCGGGAATATCTCGGGTAGATGTGTAAGGACGGCAGAGGTCTGTCCAAAACCTCGGACGGCTCGGTTATTATGCCGAAAAAGGGGTGTCGAATGCCGATGACGACGAGTAAACGACAAGAATGTTGAAAGCTGGTAACTCCTCAATGGGAGTTATCGGCTGACCAAAAAAATCAGTTTGATTGCCTCCGCCGCGCGTACGGTATCAGAGAGCTACCCTATATCTCGACATACTGGACAAGCTACGCGGTTGGAGTTCAAGGACACGGCCTCCTTGGAAAAGAAGGTCAACCCGACGCGTTACCCACCGAGTACGGGGAGAACGTCCGCTCGCTGGAAATATCGGCAATCTGTTATTTTGCTCGGAGAGCTGGCCAATGCGTGCATATTAGCGATTGTGATAGCGATTCTACAAGTTCGGCAACCATTCATCACCGATAAACTCAAGCACTCTGATGCACCCAAGAGCTTGCCGTGGTATCTGACCAGGAGCGCCAGATTTTGGCGGTTATCTTGCGCGGGGCAAGAGACCTGCGGATAGGCAACATCCATATGTGGAGGTCGATCCCACCTTGCGGACATGTAGCCCCAGCGCAGCCATTGGACTGAACTTGTAGGTAATTGAAGGCGTGCGGCGTCCAGTTCCAGTGAAGCAGTTGCTCCAGCTTGTAGTCGGCGTGCCGGCGAGAATGTCAGCAAGCCATGCCTAGGGGACGATGTCGTTAGGCTTGGCGTTCATTATCAGCGTGGCGATGAAGATAGGCCGTACAAAAATCACAGGCCGCGTCCGCTTGAACGGTCACCACGGGTGAAGTCCCGTTCCGAACCGCCAACCATTGCTCTAAGCATCATTTCGCGACGAACTGGATCTTTTTCTTTCTGCAGATCCCGGTTTACCCGCGCGTCATCGGCTACGTCGGCAAATTCCTCTATTTTATCGAAAAGTTTTTCCCCGACTATTCCCTTGATTTTTTCTCCTAGCCTTTCTGCTTTGTCTGGATCGGCAGAGGCAACCCTTTCAATAACAGATCCGGCCTTCGCCAGCGCACGTTCGGCGAGCGTCATTATTTTACCCACTCGATTCTCCCTTATTCCTTGACCATTTCCGTAGGACATTCTCGTGAACATCCAGATCGCGGGCGCCTGCGCAACACTCACGCCGCGCTCATACACCAATTTAATCGCCTCAAGGTTGTATTCGCGGCTGAGCTTTCTTCGTTGCATTCCGTCACTCCAGTTTCATTGGGAACACTTTAACTCGGTGCCCATGAAACCGGCAGCAGCCCGTCTCTTATGCCTCTGGAGGAATCAATTGTTTGTCTGCGCCTGGTCCCCGCTTTGCAGAACTTATCTAACCGCCATCTTGCTGCCCACAAAGCCTTAAAAGGTTGCATTTGTAGGCAAAGGAATAAGACAAAATTAGAGGTGGCTCGGGAAATCTGGACAGTGGTATAAGTGGAATTTCTGCCTGACTTCGGCTTAGATGGCGGGAACAGGAGTTACCCGGATTGACGAACTGCATCTGGAATACCCCTTTGATCGAACAGTTCGTCGCCGAGGTGGATGCATATATTCGATGGTACAATGAGAAGCGTATCAACATATCGCTGGGATCGCTCAGCCCGGTCGAGTATCGTCAGAGCCTCGGCCTGAACTTATGAAGCAGTCCAACTTTTTATCCGCACCCCCGAAACGCAAACAGGTCAGAAACGGAATGCTCTCTCCGGTCGCGACGGGGCAGGTCCATCGCGGCGCCCAGAAAATTTGGAAACGCGGCGGACTTTGAAGGGGGACCGCTATCAAACACTGTTCTCGTCTTCTGCTCCTGCTATCTGCTTAATCCAGGCCCCCGAGACCGGGCAAGCTGCCGTTTCAGCGCGTGGTCATGGCTCAGCTCGGCGGAGCGTATACGATCCACCATGTGGGCGATCGTCCTGATCTGCTCGGCCTGTTTTGCGAGCTCCGGGCGTGCAGCGATCTCCTCAGCAATCCTGCGAGGATCGGAACTATCAAACCGCCGCGTGAGTGCTTCGGCTACCAGCTTGGCCTCATCGAGTGCGGCTCGGCCCTCAGGTGACGATCGCAGCTCTGTGATGAACTTGCTTCGCCTCTCGACCGGCATCTTCTCCATCTTCGCAAGGATCTCGGCGCTGCACGAGGTGAGGCCGGGCACTTCGACCCCATCGCGCTTTTCGCGTTGCCATTGTTCGCTCTGACGTTCTTCGCCAAGCCGACGCTCCCATGCCTCGGAGACATAGCCGATATGGGCCGACAGAGACCTGGCATATTGCAGCGCCTCTTTCCGTTCCCTGTTGTTTCCGAGCAGACCCGACTTGCCGCGCAGCTCCCCGAACCGCTCTGGCTGCCCGGCCATGGCGCTCGCCATGATGGTCCCGTTGCCTTCCTTCCCGGTCATCGCGGTGCGCAGTCTCGCGGCGACCTCGGCCGGGTCACGGAACACGTGCCGCGCCACAGACTCAACTGTATCGAATCTCTGATCGATAACGGACATCGCCCTTTGCCGGGCCACCTCTTCGATGCTGCATTCGTAGCAGGTAATCGCCGGCACCAGCGGAGCTGGCTTACCGCGTTCCAGAGGCGATTGCTGGCCGGCAGTTTCTGCGGGGGCAGGGACGGCGCCGTCTTGCGACATGAGATCGGACCACCGGATGCGGCGATATCCTTTATCGTCCTCTGTCCGGTCGTCCCGCCGTCCGTCATCAAGTTTCCGGGCAAACTCATTGCGACGATGCTGGCGGCGAACAGGGCCGGCCAGATCGCCGGCACGTTCCTCGTAAACCTGCTGACGCTCTGATGGCCGGTCCTGTTGCTCCCGCACCGGATGGGCCGCACGGGCCAAAACCTCTTGACGCTCTTTTTGGGCGGTAGCAAGGTCAATCTCGCTCCTGACCCCGAGCTGCTCCGCGATCCATGGGGCGCTTGCGATCCCGCGCCGCTCGGAAAAGTCCCTGATGTAGTCCAGCGTGGTTTCCTTCACGCCGGAACGCGACAGGCGGTTTTCTAACTGCTGGTAGGCCAGTTCATCCCCCTTGACGACGCGCCACGCATTGCGCTCGGCCTGCGTGCCGTCCGGAAGCGTAACAGGCGTCGCGCCTTCATGCTGCAGTCCGATCCTGTCCCCGATCTGCGGTGAGGCATCTCGCATGGCCCGCTTGAGATCAACGCCCCACACCGTGCGCCGCTCGCCCTTGTCATTTTCCAGCGTCACAAAATAGTTTTCGCGCGCCTGGCGGTTATGCTCGTAGGGCGCAACGCCGTGGTTAACCAGCCGGCCCGCATTGGCGAACTCCTTGATGTCGGCATAGAGCTGCACGCTGTCGCGATGCCTTGTCATGGCAACATAGGCCAGATGCCGGTCCATGGTGCCGGACGCCAGCACAAAGGCGCGATCGACCGTCGCGCCCTGGTTTTTATGGATCGTCGTCGCATAGCCGTGGTCGATCGCCTGGTAGCTGTCTGTTGGAATGCTGACACTGTCGCCGCCCCGGCCATCGAGCCGGGCGAGGATCTTGTTTGGCTCGACATGCTCGACGGTGCCAAGCATGCCGTTTTTTACAGCGAGGTCGCGGTTGTTTTCGAGGAAGATGATCCGGTCACCGGCGGCAAAGGCGCGTTTGCCGTTATTGGTCTGGAAGGTTAGTTCACGACCGTCCTCACCATTCCCACGGTCCGCACCGGCGCTCAGCCCGTGGCTGCGCTCCAGCCTTTGTCTGTTCTGAAGTTCGGAGCGGATGGCGGCATTGAGGGCACGTACATCGGCACGGCGATGCGCCATGGCAACCCGGGTGCCATCCGGATGCTCGGCACTGTCGGCGACATAATCACGCACGATCTTTGCCATTGCCGCGTCGCGGCTTTCCGCAAAGTGAATGTCGCCGTGGTCCCGGTAGGCGGCTAGGCCCTCGGCCGTCTTGTGGGTCGCAAAGGCAACCGATGCCTGTCTCTGCCAGTCATGGCGCTGGCGGCGAATGTCGGAAAGTTCGACATGGCCAATCTGCCCGGCAATCGCCCTGAAGGGTGCACCGGCCCCGATCGCCTGCAGCTGCTCATGGTCGCCAACAAGAACGATCTTTGCACCGCGCTCTTCAGCCTCGCCGATGAAGCGGGCGAGCTGGCGGCTCCCGACCATGCCGGCCTCGTCGATGACGAACACGTCACTGCTGCCGATCATGCCCCGGTCGTGGTTCCAACTATAAGACCATGACGCAAGGGTGCGACTCTGGATGCCAGAACTTTCTTCAAGACCCTCGGCCGCCTTTCCGGCCAGCGCCGCACCATGAACCTGATAGCCTTGAGCCTCCCACGCCTTGCGCGCGGCTGCCAGCATGGTGGACTTTCCCGCACCAGCGAACCCGACCACAGCGGCGATGCCTTCGGGGCCCGTAACATGTTTGATCGCATGACGCTGTTCGTCCGACAATCCCGCTGACGGATCGCTCGCAGCAAACGTTCCGCCGGAGCTTTTCCGGATTGAGCGATCCTGCCTCTCCATTGCACGCTCGACATGGCGAGGATCGACCCCGTGGCAATGCGCCTGATGCAACCGCTCCGCCGATCGCGCCATGCGCAGTTCCAGATCGATCATGTCCCGCGTCGAATAGCGCGCATTGGAGACGTCGCCTGTCTCAGGATCGATGCGCTCAGCCTGAAGCTCGACAAGCGCTGGCGACGCCATGACAGCCGCAAAGGCGTTCCGGAACATTTGCGCGTCATCGTTGATGTAGCGGTGCAAGGTTTTGGCAATATCGTGCCGATCGAACACGCTCTTCTCATTGCTGACCAGCGATAAAACCTGTTCCGGTTTTTGACGGATCAGTTCGGCATTTTGCCGTGCTGCCTCGTCATCCAGCCGGCCACGCTCGACTGCCATTCCTTGCCGTTCCATCTGCGACGCATGCACGCCCATATGCCCGGTGGGCGACAATTCGAGGCCGCGCTCCGCATGCGAGCGATGATCGATGCGGATATCCAGACCTTCACGTTGAAGCGCACGGTTGGCGATGCCTTCCCAAGCCTGCCTGATGTTTTGAAGCTGCATGTCGGTTGTCGCCATACCGTTTGCCAACAGCCTTGCGTTCTTGTGCTCAAGACGGGTCTTCTCGCCAAGGCCACGTTCGCCAACCTCTCGCGTCGTCATCAGCACATGCGCATGGCAGTTCCTGATATCACCGTGTTCACCTGGCGAATGGACGGCAAAATCCACGGCCGCGCCATAGCGGTTCGCCAGATCCCGGGCAAAGGCGCGTGCAGCCTCCAGTCGCCCCTCTGACGAAAGCTCATGCGGAAGCGCGATTTCGAATTCGCGGGCAACGCGGGCATCCTTGCGCTTTTCTGCAAACTCGGCAGCGTTCCACAAAGCCGAACGATCCAAAGCCCAGTCGGCAGAAAGACCTTCCGGCAGTACGATCTCTACATGCTCCACACCCTCCTTCCGGGTGAAGTCATGCACAAGGCCATCGCGATGATTGGTGAGGAGAACCGCACAACGGTAGGCGGCAGATGCCACAGCGCTGCGGCCGGATGACCGCGAGACAGGTTTGGTGCTGAGATGATAAATCGCCAAACGAAATCTCCGGTCCTCAACGGGGAAATTCAGCGCTCCACTGCGCCGCAAGTCGTAAGTGCGCCCTTGTCTGTTTACCGGTGGCGACGCTAGCAACAACGAATGGGCATTTCGACTACTAAAAGTAGTAGTCGCCAATCGGCCATTGCTCGTGTTTGAATAGGGAAACAAACGCATCAATCCGGGGAGGGTGATAGGCGCAGGCTGATCGCACGACGGACAAGGGAGCGGGCGCAGGCAACGCGCAGTGGATAGTCCGGCAAGACAGGCAATCGATTGGTGGCTGCCAAAAATCGGAGTTTCAAAGAAGTTTACAATGGCCCATACAGGATACCGTCCAGAAGCGGAGCAGACATGAAGACCAGCCTTGAACATTTGCCGGAACGAAAGCAACGCGAGCTCGCACGCGTCGTCGGAATTATCCAGGAAGAGTTTGCTGATCTGGTGGAGCGTTCGAAGTCCGATGCCAAGAAGGACGGACGGATCTATAAAATCATCCTGTTCGGTTCCTACGCTCGGGGCACATGGGTTGATGAGCCGCATACGTCGAAAGGCTATCGATCGGATTTCGATATCCTCGTCATCGTCAGCAACAAGGAACTGGCCGACCCCAAATACTGGGACAAGGCGACCGACCGGCTGATGTGGGACAAGGAGATCGAGACGCCAGTGAGCCTCATTGTCCATGGCGCTCGCGAAATCAGCAATTTCTTGCAGGAAGGGCAATACTTCTTCAACGATATCCGACGTGATGGCATTGCGCTTTATGAGCTTGATGACCGAGAACTTGCCGAGCCCAAAAGCCTTACGGCGCAACAGGCATATGAGGTTGCCAAAAAGCATTTTTCGGCTCGCTCTCGCACTGCTGAATTCTTCGTCAAGCACGTCCTGTACGGGCTTAAAGATGGAGATTGGAAAGAGACAGCTTTCATGCTGCACCAATCCATAGAGCAGGCCTATTCCACGCTGCTTTTGACCCTGACCAACTACAGCCCTGCGAGCCATAATCTGAAGTTTTTGCGTGGACTGGCTGAAGGGCAGGATATCCGCCTTGCCGAGGCTTGGCCGCGGGATCACCATCGGTTTCAGTCGTGGTTCAATACGCTAAACGAAGCCTATGTGAAGGCTCGCTACTCCGACCATTACGAAATCACCGAGGAGGCTCTGACCTGGCTGACTGCCAGAACGTCCATCCTCTACGATCTCGTCAACACGGTTTGCCGCGAGCACATCGAAAAGCTCAAACAGGCCGCGGGACAAGCGGCAGATTCCAGCGACTGAGATTCACCGCTGGCACAACAACCCTGAGCGCAGGTAGCAGCCACCGCAGCGTCGTGAACCACAGGGTCCAACCTGCTCTTTCAATCGCTCTGTCGATCTCCTCATAGAAACTGGTCTGTCTTCCAGGGCAAAGCCGCGGTCAACAGCGGCAGCTCCGGTGCGACCGCAATCGAAAGGAATAATCGTGGCAAGGAAAACCATCGAACAGCGCCTGGCCGAACTGGAGGCGCAACGTTCCGCACTCAAGGCGCGTCTCTCGAAAACCGAGCGCAACAACGATATGCGCCGCAAGGTCCTGATCGGCTCGCTCGTTCTGCATCACCTCGAAACCTCGGATGATCAGGATTTTAAGCAGCAACTCGGTGACTGGCTGCGCCGCGAACTGCCGGGCTTTCTGAAACGCGACAATGACAAGGCGCTGTTTGACGATCTGATCGGACCAGGACAGCCGGGCACAGGAGAGGGTGGTGACAGCGGGCAGGGTGCTCCATGAACCGGTTGCGACTTGCCCGGGACGCATTCAAAAACATGATGCGAGCCGCCGCGCGGGATCCGCTTTGGGCATCTCTGGCTTTGATCACCATGCCCTTCCGGATCTGGAAACGGCTCCTCGGATTTATGTTCATCCTGTTCAACGTCACGTTTGTGATCGGCATGGGTGGCCGTCATTTCCTGGAGCAAACGGGTTTCGGTCGTGGCTCGCTTGTCTACATCATCCCCGATTTCGTCACCCTGCTGGCGCTCGCCGCGATCACCTTCCGGTTCATCACCAGTGCGCTGATTTTGCATTTCGGGGATAGTGACGATGAGACCCATGGCTCCGCCCGCTTTGCCACAGACAAGGAAACAGCCGCTCTTACCTCATCCGGTTCCGGCCTGTTGATTGGTCGTGATACGAAAACGGCCAAGCCTCTGCGCTATGATGGCTCGGCCCATCTCCTCACAATGGCACCGACCCGTACCGGCAAGGGTGTGGGCACGATCATCCCGAACCTGCTGACCGCCGACCGTTCCGTGATCTGCGTCGATCCAAAAGGCGAAAATGCCAGGATCACCGGCCGTGCGCGCCAGAAATTCGGCCCGGTTCATGTGCTCGATCCTTTCGGGGTCACCGGCAGACCCTCGTCAGCCTTCAATCCCCTGGCCATGCTTGATCCCCAAAACCTCGATGTCGCGGAAGACGCCAGTACCCTTGCCGACGCTCTCGTGTTCGACGAACCGGGAATGGCGGGAGAGGCGCATTGGAACGAGGAGGCAAAAGCGCTGATTGCCGGATTGCTGCTCGAGATCGTTGCAGCGGAGCCTTTGAGACGCAGGCACCTCGCAACACTTCGCGACTATCTCACCCTTGCTCCGGAACAGTTTGCAGCACTGCTCAAGCGTATGCAGGACAGCGATGCGGCAGGCGGTCTTGTGGCGCGTGCCGCAAACCGCCATCTCGGAAAATCCGACCGCGAAGCCGCAGGCGTTCTCTCCGCAGCCCAGCGCCATACGCATTTTCTCGATTCACCGCGCATGACGGTCGTCCTCAGTCGCTCAGATTTCCGGTTTGCCGATCTCAAGCACAACAACGTAACGGTGTTCCTCGTCCTTCCGCCTGATCGCCTTTCGACCTATTCGCGCTGGCTGCGTCTGCTTGTCTCACAAAGCCTGCTTGAGATGGCCCGCGATCCGACAAAGCCAACGACATCGGTTCTTTATCTTCTCGATGAGTTCGCATCCCTTGGGCATCTGGCTCCTGTCGAACGCGCGATGGGTCTGATGGCGGGCTATGGTGTCCAGCTTTGGCCCATCCTCCAGGACATCCATCAGCTGCGTGCCACATACGGCCACCGCGCCGGAACCTTCCTGTCAAACGCCGGCGTGCTGCAGGTCTTCGGCGTCAACGATCATGACAGCGCCCGCCTCATCTCTGATTTGCTCGGACAGGAAACGGTCGTGTTCCAGACCATGGCCAGAGCGCTCGATTCTGATAAGACCGGGATCTCCTATAGCCAACAACATACCGGCCGACCGCTACTCACCCCTGATGAGGTGCGCAATCTGCCGGCGAACGGACAACTTCTATTTCTGGCCGGGCAACGACCAATTTTTGCTGAGAAGCTTGCCTATTTTGCTGATCCGGAGTTCAGGGAGATGTTCGATCCAGTTTGACGGGAACGAGACAAAAGGCAGTTCGGCTAAGTTCAACGCCGTCGATCCGCTGGCCTACTTGACCGCCACGCTCACTGCCATCGTCAACGGCCACAAGCAGAGTCGCATCGATGAGCTGCTACCTTGGTGCTGCACGCAAGACCACAGGCCGCCACAGAGGAGACAAAACGTTTCAAATTTAGTGGTTGAAGTTATCGATTTTGAACAGGCTTGAGGTGTATTTAAACGGGGCTCGGCCGCGACTATTATCGCCACTATATCGAGGACATGATTTGGGAAATTGGTTTCGAAAGTGGGCAGCAGTCGTAGGTTTCTCTCTTCTAGGCCCGACATTTCTTGCCTATTCTATTACCTCTTTCCTTCATGGAGAGCTGCCCGGCAGACGTGGATCAGCCATCACAAGCGCGGATTCCCCATACCTCTTCTATCCCCTTGCATTAGCACTGGTGTGCGGTTCGGCGCTCATGGCATACCTGAGTGTTATGTTTGTTATCGGGTATGTTCGCGGGCGATCACACCGCGAGAAATGAACATCCGCCAATGCCCCGGAGTTGCCATCCGCGCAACGTCTCCAGCCTTCGACAGGCATCACACGCCGCCGTCAAGGTGAAGGCAAACAGCGCTTGCAGATAGGCCGACTAGGACAACGTGGGAGCAGAACACCGGTTACCGTGCTCAGAGGGGTGCGCCGATTGGCATGACGAAACGGTAACGTTTAACGATGCCGGTCTCATTCCAACTATGGTAATGCCGATGGTCAAACTTCACAAAACGCAAAGCCGTTGGCAGCGAGGGTTATCCCGTCACGTGCCGGCATCTTGCCGGGTGTCGGGCTTTGATCCATACCGTTTCTACGCTGCATTCTTACAATAAAGGGGAAAATGATGTCACAAACTGGCAAGAAACAGCCCAATCCGATTGACGTGCATGTGGGAAACCGCATCAGGCTGCGCCGAACCATGAGCGGCATGAGCCAGGAACGGCTCGGAGCCAACCTCGGCATTACGTTCCAGCAAATCCAGAAATACGAGCGTGGAACCAATCGTGTCGGGGCCAGCCGCCTTCAAAACATCGCCAGCATTTTGAGTGTCCCGGTCTCGTTTTTCTTTGAAAACGCCCCCGGACAGGGCTTGTCTCTTGATGACGTTGACCCGTCACATGCTTTGCCGCGCGATGACTTTCAGACATTCCTGTCGTCACCGGAAGGATTCCGGCTTAACCGCGAGTTCGTAAGGATTACTGACCCGAAGGTACGCCAACGCATCATCGAGATGATCAAGGCAATAGCCGCAGATCAAGACGAGAGGTCGGCAGAGCAATAAAAGCGCGTCGATGCCAGCCGTGCTACGCGAACGCAAGAGCCACGCCTTTCGGTGCCTTCAAAGAAATACGACTTCTTCTGTGGCTCGAAGCAAAGAACTAGATGGCCTGGCAATAGCGGAAAGTGGCGACCGGTCAGTTGGGATTATGGCTGCCGGGGGTAATGTCCCCACTTTCCGCGATGTATTGATTATGGTCTATAATTTTAAATGGCAAGTATAAAGCCCTTTTCGAAGACCCTGTCCTTCTTCCTGCGGGTTATCTTTTGTCGATTGCGGCCAGCATATCGTTGTAGGCATCCTCATCCACATAGGCCACGCCTTCGATCAGCATCCTGAGCAGTTTACTCGTCGGGCGAACATTATCCGGATCGAGGACGACAACGATCCGACCGGATGTCATGTTCTTCTCATTGACGGGATAAAGGTCACGAAACGGATCATATCCGTCATCGTGAGCAATATACCGCCCTGTGTCCATGGTGGTCGGGATTGCAACTTGCCCTGTGCGGACTGAGGTGCCAGCAACGTACTGTGCGTTGACGATATTGATCGCCCACACGTTGCTTTGCGAAATGATCTTGTGATGATCGTTGGCGTCAGGCGCATAAAGTGCTTGTGTTACCGTAACGTGATTGATCAGGAAACTGCCCTCGACACGCTCATGGGAGCCTTCACCCGACAGATTGATTGTATTCGACATAGTCTCACCATTCTGGATTACGGGCGCAAATATGGCGGCAATGTTCTCCTCGCAGTGCAGGGACAAAGATTTTTCGCGTTTACTGGAAAACCTGGATGCCGCCGGGATTCGATTTAAAAACTACGACAAAAATTGTTTGACGATGTTGTAGTTGGCGTTTGCCATGTATCGATGCCCTTCTTGCGGTTTACAGCTATCCAATGCCTTGATCTCGTTGAGACGCGTGACGACCGCATATTTCGGAGAATAGTTTTTGTCACGAGTTTCAGGTCGGGCATTGATCTCTCGGGAGCCGCAGTCAAAAAGATAGTACTGACATCGATATGTACTAGCGGGATGCCGGGTTGGTATTGCCGCAGCGATGTCCTGAAGTTTCCCCCCGAACTGTAGATATGCTGGAACGATGTAGATTGGGAAACACCTTGTTTTCCCGGAGGTCAGAAGTGATTCATGCTCAGCTTCGCTCAATAGCCTGCGGAACAACAGGACAGTCTGATCCCTTGCCGACAACCCAAAGAGACTGGTTACGTTTTCGTATCCAGTAGCCAGATCGTTGACGTTGAATGACATTTCGACCCACCACTGTGACCTGTTCATCTAGTATGGTTATCTCTATAGGAAGCTGAAATTCCAAAAATGTACCCGACGAACAGCGCCGGAATTTATTTATACCGAAATTCCCCTATCGGGTTCAAGCAACCTTGAACAAAGACGTGCGCTCCGCGAAACAGGACTGGGGCGAATTGGGAAAATGCGGCACGCCCGAGCGTGGATGTACCCCTTACAGTCTCAACTATTGTCTTCGGTAGGTGCGCCAGGCCCATATTTCTTGATCGAAGCAATTGCGTTCTGTGCATTCACCTTGGAGGAATAACCCTCCGTCGCAAAGATCACTTCATTGTTGTATTTAAAGCGGACACGAAATTCGCCCGCCTTGTCTTTGTAGATTTCGAACTTATGCGCCATGTTACTTTCCTCGATATGGGCGGTGATTCGTACAATCAAAGCGTGCAATTGGCAAAGACCAGTCGCAAATTTGTTGCTGATCCCCTTTTCGACGCTGGCTTAGGCCCTGTCCAGATCGAGATATTTTGCCCTGAATTCCGCCGACCGCGTTCTCCGTAAAAAAGCCCATCACAGGAGATGCTCGCTCTTGGATTCGACGCCAAATTGCGTATGGTAGCGCACCGATTTTTGACCTCGAGAGGGACCCATGCAGGTTCTAGTACGCGACAATAACGTCGATCAGGCGCTGCGCATTCTCAAGAAGAAGCTCCAGCGAGAGGGCATTTTCCGCGAAATGCGTCTGCGTGAAGCTTTTGAGAAGCCATCCATCAAGAAGGCGCGGGAAAAAGCTGAGGCAGTCAGTCGCCAGCGAAAACTCGCCCGTAAGCAGATGCAGCGCGAAGGCCTTCTTCCGTCAAAGCCCAAAAAGGGTACGTGATCGCGGTCGCGGTGTTGCGCTAGGGGATCATCTGTACCCAACTCTTGGTCCCCGCCGCGATCGGCAGGCTATTGCTACTCCACATTCTTGCAGGGGTTGTGAGGCCGTGCCTCGCGCATGCCGGTCTTCTGTGCCGGTTCCTCTATCGATGGTCTCTCCTTAGCATGATTGATCAGGTCCCGTGTCTTAGGCTGGAATGATGATTTCTCGCCGCATGGCTCGGTGAATAATTTGCGCGGTCTTTTCGGCTACACCGGCCTGTTCCGCGAAGGCTGGCCAGTTTTCGACCTGTGTATGCATTTCGCGGATAATTTCTTCGGCCTTTTTGGGCTTGAGGTCGCAGAAAATGCCGAACTGGATAAGATCGGACAGCTCGAAATGGTCGCGTTTACCATTCAGGCTCATCTGGTGCTGATGGGTCCAGCTTCCATCCGGATTGTAGGCGTAGCTGACGTCGAACGCTGGTGATAGCCGCCATTCGCCCTTTCGATTCATGAGGAAGGCGATGTTCTTGACGTGGTCGTCCTGATTTCGGACAAGAATGTTGAAAACCGCTCGGCGAAACTGCTGCTCGATGTCGTAAGCGGGAAGGCCGAGGAGCCGGATCGTCTCTACCGCCTGTTCGTAGGAATAAGCTCCCGCCGCGTTGAAATCATAATGGCGCAAGGCTGCGAACGACTGCATGTGGAGCTTCTGGCCGTTGGCGGTGCGATCGAAGCGTTGTGTCATGAAATGCGATCGGCCGCCTTCATGGTGGACGCGGCATTCAGTCATGTCGATGCCGGCGGCGCGGGCCAGGAGAAAGAATCCGTACTCGATAAGGCCAAAGCCCTGTGGATCGGCCAGCTCCTTGTCACGATTGTTGGAGATACCGTCGAACTTCATGAGCCAATAGGTGAAACCTTCACCGGCTTTGACCTGACCGGATCGGAACTCCCCGGTTTTTTCATTCCATGCAAGGATAGCCTTGGCGCGTGCGCCGCCTGCGGATGTCCCGACGCGCAGGATCTCCTGCAGGGTTTCGTGGTCGTCATCGCCCTTGAGGATACCCGCAAGGTTGGCACGATTGTTGAGGACTTCGTTGGCGAGTTTGGTCAGCGCATCGATCTCAAGGCGTTGGGATTTGCGCGGCCCTTTGAGGATCGTGGGATGGAACTCGAGCGCGCCCATGCCGCGCGTACCGATATAACAAAGGCGCTCGACCGGATTGAAACTGCCGGCCGAACGTCCCTGGGTCGCGAGCCATGTATCGATCAGAGCGTTGCCGAATTTGTCTGGGAGGGAGTCGGCGATCATGCCGGGCAAACCCTTGAAGGCGTCACGGGGCAAACCGGGGAATTCGTATGGGTCGGGGCGCAGCGGCATCATGATCGGCGCCAGTTCTATGGTGCTTTGGACGAACTCAGGCATGTATTGGAATACGCCGATCGCTCTGTCGTCGAGCCAACTAACGGCACCGATATCTCTACCCCATAGCCGGACGGTCGCATCCGTCATTGCTCATCCTCCTCGGCCCATGCCCAATCGCTGGCTTTTGGGGCTTCTGTCTGCGTTCGTGCGCGCCGCCGCTCGTGGCCGTCATGCTGGACTCGCTCGACCGGTCGAACGTCCGGGTTGGGGAGGATGTCGAGAATGCGATCGCCCAGGTTAAGTGCTCTCAATACACGGAGAAGGGTATCGAGCGAGCTGTTCCGGCCAGCCTCCAGCCGCTTGATGCTCGGAAGCGAAGCTCCGGCCTCCTGCGCCAGTCGTGCTTGGGTCAGGTTGCGACTAAGGCGAACCCGAGCCAATCTGGTGCCTAGATCGCGCATAGTTGTCTCGATGTTACCTGTTGGAGGCTTTTGATTAGGAATCATAGGTGATCCTTTATGGCGAAATTTTTAGCAACAGTATCACATATGATCCGTTATTGCTAGACAGCATATCATGGAATCATAGGGTCAAAAATGATCCCTAATCGATGGATATTACAAATAAAGAATCATTTGTGATCCCTTATTTTTGGATATTGAAGTTAGAAGATCGATAAACCCGAGCGGCGATGGGCTGTAGGCAGGCAACTGGCGGAATGTTCGCCCGCCCGATCTTCTGTTTGACGCACACTGTCCGTAGGCGCGGATTTCCTCAGGTATGGATGCATTGAAAGATATTCACGTCGGAATATTTTACCTATATAATTGAAATTAATACATATGTTTTTTATATTTATACTTTTTAGGTGGAATAAATTACCTTTTGGTGATTGAGTGGGGCGAGGAAGGCGCCGACAAAACATATAATTTAATTAGAACGAAGCCTGAAACATATAAATTAATTGTAAATGTATCCTTGTTTGCGGAGGTGCGGGATTTGACTGGTAGAGTTTACTGGTTTGCGCGCAGACAATTTACTGCTGTATAAGCAGGTGATTTTATATAGGTTTTTGCAGTGATGTGGATTTATTTATAGGTGAATCCGGAAGGGATGTAATTGGGAAGTGGATTGAAAAGGCGACAGAAATTGATGGCGGGCGATCATAATAACAATATCATGAAATTGTT
>NZ_JAPWDT010000013.1:0-54992 GCF_027212525.1 Agrobacterium sp. SOY23
CGTGCTGGATTTCGAGCATGAGGACGAGGTTCTCGCCCGCGCCAATGCCACCGAATTCGGGCTGGCCGGCGGTGTCTTCACCGCCGACCTCGCCCGCGCCCACCGCGTCGTGGATCGGCTGGAGGCGGGTACGCTGTGGATCAATACCTATAATCTGGCACCGGTGGAAATCCCCTTCGGCGGCTCCAAACAATCCGGTTTTGGCCGGGAGAATTCTGCGGCGGCGCTGGAACATTATACCGAACTGAAGACGGTTTATGTCGGCCTGGGACCAGTGCAAACGCCTTATTGACCTCGAACGCGGTGGGAAGCAGCGGCGCTCCCAATCGTGACCATCGTGCCGCCAATGAAAAGGGAACTGACATGAACAAACTTCTGGCATCCACCGCATTGACGCTGGGTCTGCTCGCCAGCGCTTCGTTCACACAGGCTGCGGAATGCGGAAACCTGACGATCGCCAGCATGTCCTGGCAGAGCGCCGAGGTCCTGTCCAACCTCGACAAGGTAATCCTTGAGGAAGGGTATGGATGTCAGGCCGAAATCACGGTCGGCGACGCCGTGCCGACGATGACGTCGATGTCGGAGAAGGCTCAGCCGGACATCGCACCCGAGGCCTGGGTGGACCTTCTTCCGGAGGTAATCAAGCACGGAGAAGAAGCTGGAAATATCGAAAAGGTTGGCTCTCCCCTACCCGAAGGCGGTATCCAGGGCTGGTGGATTCCCCAATACCTTGCCGACAAGCATCCGGACATCAAGACGATTGCGGACGCCCTGAAGCATCCGGAGCTATTCCCCGACGCGGAAGATTCGAGCAAGGGCGCTGTCATCAACGGTCCTCAGGGCTGGGGTGGTACGATCGTTACCGCCAATCTGTTCAAGGCCTATGAGGCGGAAAAGGCCGGCTTCAAACTGGTCGACAGCGGCTCCGCGGCCGGGTTGGACGGCGCGATCGCGAAGGCCTATGAGCGCAAACAGGGTTTCCTCAGCTACTATTGGTCGCCGACGTCGCTCCTTGGCAAGTACAATCTGGTGAAGCTTGAACATGGCGTCTCCTACGACGCCGCTGAATGGAAACGTTGCAATACTGTCGCCGACTGCGCCGACCCCAAGGAAAATGACTGGCCGCGCGACGCCATCGTCACGCTGGTCGCAAAGCCCTTCGCAGAGCGGGCCGGGCCGGAGGTCATGGACTACCTCAAGAAGCGCTCGTGGTCGAACGACACCGTCAACAAGCTCATGGCGTGGATGACCGACAACCAGGCCACAGGCGAGGACGGGGCCAAGCACTTCCTCAAGGAAAACGAGGACCTGTGGATCAAATGGGTCTCGTCCGAGGCGGCTGAAAAGATCAAGGCCTCCCTGTGACATCTGCGCGGCGCCGTGGGATCGGTGCCGCGTCCGTTACAGATTTGTCAAATGACCGCAGCTCGCAAGACCATCGCCGGCCACTAATTGAAGAGGCGGCAATCCCATTCGGAAGAAGTCTGTCGCCGAATGGACGAAGTTCGTGGCAGCGGCCTCTTATATACATTCCCTGAACACCTCGACAACGCGATCGGCGACAAGCCTGACGCGCCGGGAGCGCCGGACATCAGGATGCATGACCAGGAAGAGTGGTCGGACCAATGGCGGGTTTACCGAGGCGCATGGTACAAGCTGCGGATGATATCGTGCCAGAAATTCCGGCAGCAAAGCGACGCCGAAACCGCCAAGCGCGGCGTGCAGCATGGTCGCCATGTCGTTCGAATGCAGGCTAAACTGTCCACTCGATGCCTCGGTATCGAGCCATTGCTTTTGCGGCAGGCCGGGCATGCTGTCATCGAAACCGATATAGATCCGTTCTGCCTCCGGCCGGGTTGTTTCCGACGCCAGCCCGAAAAGACCATAAGCCACTTCGCCGAGCGATTGCACGACGAGATCGGGTTCAGAGGGGCGGCCGAGACGGATGGCGATGTCTGCTTCGGCGCGGATCAGATCAGCTTCACGGCGTTCACCGATCAGATCCAGCCGCAGACCAGGATGATCAGAACGCAATCCGGCGAGACCTGGCAATACCAAATGCGCAAGCATGACCGGCGGCGCGGAGATGCGGACAACGCCGGTCAAGGCATCGATCCCCGCCGCGGCCCTGCGCAGCCCCAATACCTCCTGCTCTACCGCCTCGGCGCGACCAAGCAACACCTGTCCTTCGTCGGTCAAGGTCCATCCGCGCGCGAGACGGTCAAAGAGCCGCACGGCAAGGGCGGCTTCCAGCTGACCCGCGCGTCTGGACACGGTGGAGTGCTCCACACCCAACTGGCGTGAGGCGGCAGACAGGCTGCCGGTGCGGGACAGCGCCAGAAAATAACGGACGTCGTCCCACGACAACTCTGATGCAATCTGATTATTTTTACCCATATCCTGCCAATTTATACCATCTATCGATTTATTTTTATCGACTTATCTTTCTTGCGACAATTCAAACATGGAACATGGCCATGAAATCCGTAGGGATATTTCACAGTCTCCCGATCAGCGACTCAATGGCGCTGGTCGAGCGCGACATTCCCGAACCGAAGCCTGGCGACATGGACCTTCTGGTTCGCGTCGAAGCCATTTCGGTCAATCCCGCAGATTATCGGGTACGCCAGCGCAAGGCGAATGACGGCGCATATCAGGTGCTCGGCTGGGACATTGCCGGCACGGTGATCGAGGTAGGCCCGGGCGTTTCCGGTTTCTCCCGCGGCGACGCCGTTTTCTATGCCGGCGACCTGACCCGCCCCGGGGACAACAGCGAGCTGCATGTGGTCGACGAGAGAATTGTCGCCCGCCGTCCGGTAACGCTTTCAGCTGCCGCAGCCGCGGCCCTGCCTTTGACCGCCCTGACGGCGTGGGAGGCGCTGTTCGAGCGGCTGGGTCTGTCGATGGTCAGCGCGGGCCGCGCAAAAACTTTGTTGATCGTTGGCGGCGCGGGCGGCGTCGGTTCGGTAGCCATTCAGCTCGCGCGCCTCGTTCCCGGCCTCACAGTCATCGCCACCGCGTCCCGGCCTGAGTCTGTGGCGTGGTGCGAACGGCTCGGTGCCCACGCCGTCATTGATCACTTCGACGACATGGGCGCACAGATTGCGGCGCGGGGCTTGAACGCACCGGATCTCATTCTTCTCACCAATAGCCCGGACCGGCATTATTCATCGCTTGCCGAACTCATCGCTCCACAGGGCGTCATCTGTTCGATCGTGCCTTTCGACACTGCGCCCGACCTCAACCTCATCATGCGCAAAAGCGTGACCTTTGTTTGGGAGTTCATGTTCACACGGCCGATGTTCCAGACATCCGATATGGGAGAACAAGGCCGGATTCTGACCCTTGTTGCAGATCTGGTGGAGGCCGGGCAACTTGTTTCTACCGAAGCAGAGAACCTCGGGCTCATCAACGCCGAAAACCTGCGAACAGCCCATGCACGTCTGGAGCAGGGCCGCACCATCGGCAAGCTCGTGCTTGCCGGCTTTTAAACCTCACCTCTCCCGATATCAGAAAGAAGAGCACTGACATGGCCGTACCCTCAATCGTCCAGACCTTTCTTGGTCACATTTTCTCAGGCGCAATGGAGCCGGCCCTGGCTATGGTCGCGGCCAATGCCCGTTTCATCTCCACCAACCCCAAACCCAACCCGGGCACTCCGCTACATGGAACCTTTACCGGCGTCGACGGTGCGAAGGCATTCTTCGGCGGCTTCGTGGATCTTCTCGAACCCGGCGATTTTCAGGTCATCGCATCGTTCGGGGATGATGAACATGCTGCGTCATATGGCACGCTTCGTCACAAGGTTCGGCGGACCGGCAAGGATTTCGTGAGCGACTGGGCGCTGATTTGCCAGGTCCAGAACGACAAGATCGTCCTCTACCATTTCTATGAGGATACCGAGGCGCTGCTGAACGCAATGCGGTGACAGACACTGTCGCACCGCCGCTCGGGTGCATTCAAGGGCCGAGGTTGAATGCTGCGAAATGCACCAGGTTAGTGACGCCAGCGTAGTGCAGCACTGATGCGCGAAGAGGCCGCCATGTTCAGAAGCATCTGGGGCACACGAACGCCGAGATGACGCGGCGGTATCAACGACGGCGCGATCGGTTTCGAGTTGACCTGACGAAGGCCTCGGGGCTTTAGCTGGCTTCTTTGGCTGCTTGCGAGGTATTAACGGTCGCCGAAGCCTCATTTAGGCCATCCTTATTGCGTTGCAATATCCTGGATTCGGTTGAAAGAGCTTGTCATGGCGGGTACCGCAGCGATTTCGAGGATTGTCGGGATAGATCTCACCCGGTCGGTCGCCATCTTTTTTGCAATGCTCAGTCATGTCTGGGTCGTCACCGCAATGGATCACTTCTGGAGCAGCCTGTCTGCAGATTTATTGCGCGCGCTGATGGCGCTGGCGACGCCGATCTTCATCCTGCTTTTCGGCACGATGCTCGAAATCATCTATCGGCCCAAATTTGTCCCGGGTGAGCAGGGGCTGGTTGCCATGCGGCTGTTTTCGCGTGCCATACAATGCTGGCTGCTATACTGCCTGTCGGTCGTAGCGCTGTATCTGGTCCCAGACGGATATTCGCTGAAATTCTCGATCGCGACTATGATGCTTCTGGGAGTTACACCATTCACCGACATTCTGAAATTCTATGCCGTCGTTCTTTTCCTTGCCCCAATCCTATTGCTGTTGCGCAACAGAACCGGCCTGCTGCCGCTTCTCTTCGCCGCGGTCGCAGTCCATGCAGCCCACCCGATCCTTCGGGGATTGCCGAGCCCTATCGATTTTCAGATGAGCATGTACGCGGAAAGGGTAGCGACTTTTTTGTTTGGTATTGGCAACGCTAAGCTCGGCGGCCCGTCGATCCTTCACGGACTTAGCCTGATCATCGGAGGAATGGCGTTCGGGAGGCTCATCGCAGGTGACCGAGCTGCTCGATCTGAAACAACGGGCAGTATTCGCAAAAGAGCCTCGTTTCTGTTGGTCGCCTCAACTCTGGCATTAGCACTCGGTGTTCTTTTAAGCCGTGACAGTTCGTTGGCCGAGCTTGGCGACATGTCTCTGCGAATGGATAGCGACCCGCTTTATTTTGCTGCCGGCCTTTGCGGCGCGATTGCCCTTACCTCCTTGGCCGTGCTCGCCACTCAGGGATTGTCTGACGAGGGAAAGAAGAAGCTGGAAAAGCTCGTGTTTTTCGGACGTACCAGCCTGTTCACCTTCGCATTCGGCAACATGATCCTGTACGCTTGGCCCGATACGCCGGACACCCTTGGATCGGCCATTCTTCACGCTGTACTGATGAGCGTAGTCATTATCGGGCTAAGTTACCTGTTCGACCGGGAAATGCGTCGCGGCGGGCCACTGGCCACGGTTGTTGGATTGCTTCAGTCGAAGATCACGTCATTTGTCAAGATGCTGATAGCTTTGAGTATCCGCAGAGCGGAACAGACCTGATTTCTTAGAAAATGCCGCGGGGCTGTTGATTATCGCACGAATTTGACCCACTTTTTCATTCCGGAGCGATCCGCACCGCCAAAAGAGGCTTCCAGTCAACACCTGGATGAGATCAGGTGCTACAACGCGAAATGGAAACTTGTCGCAAATTCTGCCGAAACATCAACACAACTAAACTCCCAGCGAAGATCGAAGGCTACCTCCGGGTAAGGTTTCCTGCAACCAGTTCGGCAGTTGCAGGAAACCCGTGGAGTTTCACTTCGCGATATGCGATCTCTTCCGGATTGCGGGGCGGCTGACCAGTTCATCAGCAGCAATTATGCTCTTTTGGCTGCCCGCTACACGTGGGCTGCGACTACGCTGTGTTGGACATACAGCCTGGAAAAAACCGACCGGCTGCGCTGTTCAAGTGCACGACACAAGAGGATATGACCATGGCAACATCCCGACGACCGTCCAATCCCAAAGACGCAGCCGAGGCGCTGTTCAAACCGGCAACGAAGGTCGCAGCGCCGGCCGTTGAACGGCCTGCAATCCCTAACACCAGGGAGCTTGTATCATTGAAGATCGACAGCGATGTCCTCGCGCATTTTCAGGCAGACGGTCCTGGCTGGCAAGAGCGCATCAACGATACCTTGCGAGCCGCAATGAATGTGTCCAATGAAAGCTCTTGACGGGATCAGAACTGGCGCCCCGCTTTTTGGCCACGCGATAACAACGATTTGACGATTTCGCGCTCACGTAATCTCGCCTCCGTCCAAACATCATTCGTTCAGACGATCAACCAAGCGCTTCATGAGATCCATTCGTTCATGAAGAATCGCCACGATGAGGGCGGGCGCATCCTCTCGAGGCAGGCAAAAGACGTAGTGATATTGGCATCGCGCCATTCGTAACGCCGGATAAAGCACACTCATATCCTTGAAAGAACCTTTGCCCTCGGCAAGGGTTGCGATACCTTGCTCCAAACCCGAGACGTAGCGGCGTACCTGGGCAGCACCCCATTGCGCACGTGTGTAGCGGATTACCGAACGTAGATCTGATTCCGCCTCTGCGGTAAAAATGTAGGCAGTCAAGCACGACCCTCGGCAATCTCCTCGTCGAGGATCTCACCTACGGTTTTGGTCGACAGTTTTCCGGCGAGCCCTTCATTGACGCGCGTGTTCACCAAGGTTTTCAACTCCTCCCAGGCTCGTTCTGCGTCAGTGTCACCAGGGAAGAGGCGCTCGAGTGTATACTGTTTGATTGTCTTGCCCTGCAAAGCGGCCAGCGCCTTCAGGCTTTGATGTTGTTGGTCCGTTATGTCAATCGTCAATCGGCTCATGTGACGCACTCCCAAACTAAGAAAACCCACATTAACACATATGTTGGTATGTGACCACCGCCGCTACCTCGGATCCGATATCGTGCGCGTTGCAGTTGACTGGACTCGAACCTGCGGCATGCAGTTCGCTCTAGCTAAACTATTGAAAAAAATAATTTCACGGGTAACGAGCGCACTCAAATGAGTAGACGCCTCAAAAGAGGAATACCGTCAATATATTCAGGCTCAAAAGCCGAAGAATCCATGCAGTTTCATTGCATCACATTAAAGCCCGATAGGGATAGAGGAAAACGGCGGCGTTCAGCATCGGACGTATTTTCCCGACTCGTCGTAACTAGGTGATCCGCGCTGACCAAACGCATTCCACATGAGATCAAATAAAGGCCTAAGGGTATTCTCTGGAACATCCGCTGCGCCTCTCGCATCAATATTGAGTTCGGGCAGCATGATCCGGTCAGAACGATACGGATAATTGATGCTGCCCCGCCACTCATCAATCGGGGCCGAAACTCCACGAATACCAATGAGGCTCACGAAAATCGTGTATGGCGCGGGGATCGACCGCCGTTTGTATTCTCCCAGGATCTGCCGAATACCGGAGGCTATCCCTTGCTCCACACCGGTCAGATAAATGTTGCGTTGACCGTCCTTCCCGCCGACATTCAACTTTGCAACGGCCTCCGCGATACCATTGCGAAAAAGCGTCGAAAATGCGCGGACGGTACCAGATTGCTCCTCCGGCCCCGAGTAAGCGACGAGACCGTCGAGCGAGTACATTGGATTTGCGCCGCTAGCGCCGAGAGGCCACGGCCACATCGTTCCACCACGTTCATCAAACGAGAGTGAAATGCTCTCTGTGAATGAGGCTCGTGGCACGACTTGCATGACCAGCCGAGTCTCTCCATCGGCGCCAACCGCCAGAGGTCCCTCGTTGTTGGTCAGGATTTCCAGCCGTTCTGTTCTAAAGCGTCTGATCCTCTCTTCGACCTCGGATGCAAATAGAAACGCTCGCCGCAACTCTTCTACTGACATCGGATGCTTTCCGTTTTCGTCGCGGATGAAAAAGCGATAGTCCTTGGCGACGGTTACTCGATGGGGGGCACTCCAGCTCCGCGCCATCTTGATGACCAGAACGCCGCGTTCACCCTCGATAGCAATCCATTTCACCCGAAATTCGAGGATTGGCGGTTCGAACGACGTTCGAATGGTATCGGAAACCGCTCGAACCAAGCCATCAGGATCTGGCGTCGCAACGCCGCTGACGTCTGATGCTATTCCGTTCCGCTCGTCGACTCCGATCACAAGATACCCGCCCACAGCGTTGGCCATGGCGGATACATCGGCAGCAAACTCTCGCCGGTCTTCGTCTTTGCGCCCATAATGATCGCGCTTGAATTCTAGTTGTCTGCCTTCAGGGATTCCCTCTTCAACAAGTGCTTGAAGATCGGAAAGTGCTATGTCGTCGAACTCTCTCGCAAACATCGACTCGCTCTCTAAATACTCCGAAGAGCGTGCAATATTTGTATCCACCCAACAAGAACCGGACGCTCAATTCACAGCCACAAGCAGTATTGCGACCGACATCCCAATCGACACCACCATCATCGGGGACAACACCAGCGAGATAGCGTTCAAACTGCTTCTTCGAGGAGAAGGCGGCCAGAGCACGAGTTGGAAGCTGAGACTATCGTCAAGGGAAAATCAGTCGGTTGTAGTCGGCGGTAGTCAGCGTGCATATGGGCGGATTGAGGATGCGAACTCCACGCCCCGTGAAATCGGAGACATTTCGCGTCACCACTACCAGCCTCGCTGGCCTGTGACCTGTTCAAAGCGTCTTCCGAAACAACAAAATAGGATGATGAATTCGGCGCATTCCTGCCACCCGCTCATTCGCCTGCTTGATGATCTGGCGTGCAGCGGAAGCGCTTTCTGGAACTAAGGGATTGAGAATCTTTCCATCCCATCCGATGATGAGCAGGTTTCCAGTGACTGTCGGTAAGCCATCCCCATACGTCGTCGCCAGCTCTGGCAATGCGGCAATTAGATTCGCTGGTAGATAATGGCGGCGCTTACGTCCCTCGGGTGAGACCCGTCCAAGACGCTCCAAACTGGAAATATGAACAGCCTCACCAAGGACCGGTTGATATCGATCACGACAAACAATCGTCTGTCTGAAACCGACCGAGATCTTTGCCTCTCGTCCAATTGCCCGTATGGCCTTGGGGAAGAGTCTATAGATGCCACGGCGTGACCGATGGGCGACCGCATCAATGGCGGTTGCGGTCAGTCGCTCAACGTCGATCCCTGTCGGCAAATTCAAGTCTGGGAAATGAAAATTTAATCGAGTGAGCAGCCAAGAATATGGCAGGTCATCGATACGAAGGCATTGTTCTGTCGAGTCAATATATCCGCCGCCTATGTCGCCATGGGAGCCGGGAAACCATACCTGCTCTACATTCGCAGCGACACTAGGTCTCGACAGGCCCCGCCAAAGGCTAGCTTCGAATGCAAGTCTGTGCTCGTCGATGGCGAGCGCATGGAGGTTCAGATTGGCTGATGCCGAGAGACTGACATCATGGAACTCGTACAGATCGCGGTTAAATCTCCAAAGCGCGCGGACGGGAATTCCAAGTGCGCCGACCGTGTCGAACACTGCGAGGCAGTCGACATTGACCTCTTTCAACGGCCGTAAATATGGTTGCAACAGGACAGCTGTGCCGGATCCACGGTTTCCCCTTCGCGCCCGGTAAAAATCCCAAATGGAAGCCTCGATGTTCGGAACGCAATGCTCGCGTTTCAACAAACCGATCGACGACAGCAAACCGACCAGAGATCGAGCGGTATAAGCTCCTCGCGAGAACCCTCCAATGATCAAACGGTCACCAGGCCTGTAGACATCGCAAAGATAGCGATAGGCGCGACGTATCCCCTCGTCCAAGCCAATGCCTATCGCCCCGCCAGATACACGTTGGAAGAATGAGGTCCCTACCCCGCGGTCGTAGTAGATCAAAACGTCTGAGGACGTATCTTCCGACCGCGACAGCACCCATTGCCGCAGTGTTTCTCGCAATCTAACGACACTTGTCGTCGGACCAGGCGCATCGGCATCGTTCCATGTGCCATCGAGTAAGATAAAGATTGTTCGCTGGCGCGGTAGGTCAACAGGCGCGGTAGTCACTTTTGCTGGTCCATCTGACGCACAGTTGCTGCGAGCCAAGGATCTCCCGGGGGTAAAAGCTCAATCTTGCTCTGAAGGCGAGCCACGAGATCCTTGTTCACTTCCGCGCATCGGTTCGAGGGAGCTCTTGAGCATTCCGACAGCGACGCCATGTAAACGTATTGGAGGGCGGTTATCGAGTTCGGCAGGTCTCGCGTGACGGCACCTGCTAATTCTGACGTGTCTGCACCTTGCTGCGCCCGCATTCGGAGTTGCAACAGCGATGCATCCGCTTTAACTGCTGCGGTTCCACCATCGCTTCTCTTCACCTGCGTGAAGAGTTGATCGGCACCGCGCCAGTCTCCGCGGAATGTTCGAATGAGACCCCCGACAAAATTGACGAGTTCATCATCGCCGCGCCCCAGATCAGGCGTAGCGAGCCAGCCCTCGATGGGATCCGGCGACTGTCGCCTTATCTTTATCCAGTTTTCATGAACTTCAAGCGCCTTGATTGGGTATTGCTCGACAGCGCCCAGGCGGCGGGACTCGGTTGTCGCTCGTTCGTAAATCGGCAGAGAATTCGGCTGCGAATAGGCGTCGATGAATTGATTAGGAACACGGATAAGTTTCAGACTGTAGCTCGATCGCGGCAGTCCAAGAGATAGCTGGTTCGTTCCGACTCCAATGCGCCACTGCTCAAAAAGCTCGCTGTCCTCGCGAAAGTACCGGTTCGGAAGTACAGTGATGACTGGACTGATGACGACCTCACCGGGAAACTCATAAATATTCCCCCACACAGCGATAGATGCCGTGTTCTCGGCCAAACGCGCAGCGCGCTCGGCGGACGCATCATCTGTGACAGGCGTCGTCGGTGGGTTCACGATGATCTCGGCATCTGGAAACACTTCCCCTCTGTCTCCCTGCTTCCGCAGCGTTCGGAAGATCTGCATATTGATTGCGACTGACGCAGCCTTCGCCCAGTAACCTCCATCCGGCAGTGTCGCGACAAGAACATGGACGTCAGCGCGAGCCGCGGAAACGGAGACAGCCAACGTTAAGAAAAGTGCGCAGATTCGGTTCATGGCAGCACCAGGTCCTTCAGCTTCTTATCGATCGCCTCAGAAACAACTTTCAAATCTCCTGTTAGCTGGCCGTCGTCCTTTAGTTGACGTGCAATCTCCCCCGCGCCCTCCAGTATCTTATAGACAGTCGCGGTACTGCACTTTCGCGCCTGGGCGTCCATTGCCAGCGCGTACGCCATGATCAGCCTATGACTATCGATCAACGCTTGGGAGTCGCTTTGTCCTTTGACCCCGGGATCGTTCGCGAGAGAAGGAAGATCAAGTCCTTCGGAGTAGATGCTCGAAAAGACCTTCATCGGCGGAGAGCTGTGAATGCTTCCGTGCAGCATCCCAAGCATCGATTTGGCATTTTCCCACCAAATCCGTCGGGCCGCCGAGCTTCCATATGTATCCTGGATTGGCTTATCGGATCCGGTGGGCAGGCTTTCCAGATCGATGATCTCACCTGAGATTAATCCGGCTTCAGAAAGCGCTCTTGGCAGCCGAGCGATCTCTTTGTTGATCGCGAAGCGGAGGTGTCCGAACTCTGCTTCATAGTCCGCGCTCGCGCCGCGCGAGTAATCCGTCCAAAAGATGATCTTTCGCTCCGCCGCCTGCACACATGCGGCTGAAGATCCCACCGCCGAAGCGAGCAAAAGACTGGTCACTAAAAGGCTGACCGACAAGACCGGTTTCATGAGCACCTCACCGCTTTCCTCCACATCCACCTAAGCGAGCTTCCGGTAGCGAATCTCAGTTCTCGAACACCCGAGACGCCTGGGATAGTGTAAAGCACTTCAGCTTTGATGACCTTCTCCTTGTCGACAAGCATGACGGTCGCGGCGGCATTGTCGCCCGAGAAGCGAGCCGTCGTCGCAAGGCCTTGATCACCGAACAATCCATCCAGGCGAAGCAAACCAGCCATATTGCCGGTGTTGGTTATGCTGAAGGTTGCCCGGTCACCCGAGCACTTGACATCCAAGACATCGATATTTGAACTGGGCGCGAATTGAAAAACAGAAATAATCGCTCCGACCACCCCGATGAAGACCGGAATAGTTGCGAAAACATCCTTCCATACCAAAACTTTTCTGCGCCAGTCCTGCAGATTTCCGCATTCAACGCAGTGCTCGGCCCCCGCAAACATTGGCGAACCGCAGGCTATGCATCGGGACGTTTTCAGCAGGTTCGAGTCCGGCTCAGTCAATCCCAGTCCTCAGCAATCCCATGAGTACAATCAGACCCACTCAAGTCGCTGAAGATAGCTTCGGGGAGCGCCTTCTTAAGGAATCGAAGGTGCCAGATCGATGGCTCGTCATTCCATCGCTCACGTCTCCAATACATCGCAAGGGCGCGTTCTGTACCTTTTCCGTAGATTCCATCGACGCGCTTCTCGTATACCCCTTCCCGCTTCAGGAATATCTGTACGGCTCGGGTCAGGTCTTTTGGTGCGCGATTGCACGCGTTCATAATATCAGCATGCGCGCTCGAAGACACGGCTAACGCAATTGCGAGGAAAAGCAGGCGAATTTTAAGCATCTCAATTAGCAGCCTCCCGAACGTCACACCAAGTGCGATCATGATCACTGAATGCGAAGTAAGAACATTAGGAGGCGCTGCTTTAAAAGCAGCAGCCCAAGCCCGACGTTCGATGGAATGCTTGCACGTTTGCGTTGAAGCGTCAATTTCACGGATAGCAACTACAACGAATTTTAGACCTGCGCAGCGAACGTCTGGTGCCATGTAAAAGGGCGAAACGCCGAACATCGTTTCCACCGCCGATCCAAATTCGATCGGCAGCCCGGAGAAATAGCTGATGTCGCTGGCTTAAAGGTGAAGCCGACGAGATCCAGAGACGCACTCCTTCTCCCGGCAAACTCATTCTTCGCCGCTCTCCACCTCACCCAAAAGCGGTTCATTCTGAGCAACCTGTCGGCTGAGCAACCCGGCGTCCTCGAGCGCCTCGATGTCCATGGCGATGACATTTGCGCCGGTGGCACGGACCTGCTCCAGAAGCTCCGTGTTCTGGCCGGGATAAAAGAACGAGATCAACGTCTGACCAGCGCGAAGATGTTCGACTTCACCAAGCTCCGGCGGCCGCACCCTCGCGATCACGTCAACAGACGCCCAAAGTTCGGCTGCCGACGACGCTACTTCGACGCCCGCCGTGCGATAGGCTTCATCGGGTATTCCTGCCCCCTAGCCTGGACCAGTTTCGACGAAACAACCAAACCCAATTTTTTTTCAAGTGAAGCGCGCTGTCCGGAGTCAATACGACCCGATCTTCAGCGACGACGTTCTCACGCGGTACGCCAATCCTCATTCTCAATCCGCCCTTGCTGGTAGAGTTCAGTCGGTCCGAAGAAAAATGCGCCGCTGGATCAGATAACGATGGTCGCCTCGGTCGACTTGCGAAGTTCCTGTTCCGTAACGCCATCAGCGAGCTCGACAAGACGAAGCCCTCCGTCCACGACGTCGAGAACCGCAAGATTCGAGATGATGCGGTCGACGACCGCCTCCCCGGTCAGCGGCAACGTGCAATCCTTCAGCACCTTGGATTCGCCCGCCTTGTTCGTGTGGTCCATTACGACGACCACGCGTCCCACGCCCGCGACGAGGTCCATCGCGCCGCCCATTCCCTTGACCAGCTTCCCTGGGATCATCCAGTTGGCGAGATCGCCTTTCTCGCTCACTTCCATGGCGCCGAGAATCGCCATCGCGATCTTGCCGCCCCGGATCATGCCGAAGCTCATCGCGCTATCGAAATATGCGGTCTCCGGCAGTTCGGTGATTGTTTGTTTTCCCGCATTTATGAGATCCGCATCTTCATCGCCTTCAAACGGAAATGGCCCCATTCCCAACATCCCGTTCTCGGACTGAAGAATCACGTTTACGCCCGCAGGGATGTAGTTGGGGACGAGGGTCGGAATGCCTATGCCGAGGTTGACGTAGGTTCCATCTTGAAGCTCTCGAGCAGCGCGCGCTGCCATTTGATCTCTGTCCCAGGCCATTCACGCCCCCTCCCGTTTGCGAACGGTCACTTTTTCGATACGTTTTTCGTGTCGTCCCGCGACGAGACGATGCACGTAGACGCCCGGAAGGTGAACCTGGTCAGGGTCGAGAGCGCCGACCGGAACGATCTCCTCGACCTCGGCAATGCAAATCTTTCCGCAGGTGGCCGCGGGCACGTTGAAGTTGCGTGCCGTCTTTCGGAATACGAGGTTGCCCGTGGTGTCGGCCTTCCATGCCTTGACGATGGAAAGATCCGCGACGATTCCAGTTTCCAAGATATAGGTACGGCCGGAAAAGTCTTTGTGCTCCTTGCCCTCAGCGATCACAGTACCGACGCCGGTTGGCGTGTAAAAGCCGGGAATTCCGGCGCCTCCGGCCCGCATCCGCTCGGCAAGGGTGCCTTGGGGGTTGAATTCGAGCTCCAGTTCTCCGCCGAGAAACTGCCGCATGAATTCAGCATTTTCTCCCACGTACGAAGAAATCATCTTCTTGACCTGACGCGTGCTCAACAGCATGCCGAGGCCAAAATCGTCGACGCCCGCATTGTTCGAGGCGACGGTAAGGTCCGCGACTCCGTGATCGCGGATCGCCGCGATGAGGAGTTCCGGTATCCCGCATACACCGAACCCGCCCGCGGCGATCGTCATGCCGTCGAAAAGCAGTCCTTCCAGCGCAGCTTCCACGCTTGGGTAAATCTTGTCCATGTCGTTGTCCGAGAATGGCGTGTCCGGACACATCGGCGCAATCGGACGACGGATCAGCCCCGTTACCCGGCGATGCTGCGGACGCAGATGCTCGGCCTTACGGCCGAGCGACGATGTTGCGGCAGTTCGTTCGAACTAGATTTTCTTGAGCGTTTCCTTGAGCCAATCGGCGGACGCCTGCCCAATTTTCTCGAGGTGATCCGCCTTGGTATAGAGGCTCATGTGGTCCACGCCGCCTACTGATACGAAGGACTTGTTCGGGTTCGGAATGGCATTGAACATTTCGATCTCGAGGTCGGCCGAAGTGATGTTGTCACCCTTCGCGATCGCGACCAGAACAGGCGTTTCATAGATCCGCTCGGCGTAGGGCTTCACCTGGTAACGAAGCAGCCACTCGACGGATTCGATCGTGGTCCAATGCTCGTGTAGAGGCGCCGACTTCTCCTTGATACCCATAAAGCCGGAGTAGATGTGCGGAAACGGCCAGGCAGTGAGTTCCTTGCTCGGATCCTCTTTCGGCGACTGCGCGATGATGCCGCTCGGCTTGCCTTCGTATCGGTTCTTCCGGTCCTGAGCGACAAGATGCAGGAGTTCCTCGAACCGCATTTCGCCGTGGCAACGACGAAGGGTTAGATACCCGTCAATGACCGGGACCGCGGAAATGACGAACGCAAGCCGCGGCTCGATCGCACCGGTGATGATTGCGTGACCGCCGGCGTAGGAGATGCCCATGAGGCCAATGCGCTTGTGATCGATGCCTTCCAGCGTCTCGGCGTAGGAGACGGCATTACGAATGTCCTCGATCTGCTCCCACGGGTTGAGATCCTGCCGGATATCGCCTTCGCTCTCGCCGAAATTACGGTAGTCGAAGGCGAGCGTAGCACAACCAATGTCGTGGAACTTCTTGGCATAGTTCGGAAGCACGATTTCTTTCGTGTAGCACCACCCCCCTGCCATCACCACGAGAGGCACATTGTCCTTACGGTCCGGGCGAGTCAGCACCCCCTTCAGGGTGTAGCCACTGCTTTTGAATTCTACCTTCTGTTCCACGCGATATCCTCCATTGGTCATATTCGATTGCGGGTCGGCCAACCGTCCGATCCGCGATTTGAAGCAACGTAGACGATGCTTCTGGCGATTGCGCGTTCCAGTCTGCCAATCACTACGCCGCAAAAGTCATCTTGTCGGCTGCGCGTGTGTCGCGCGCGAACCTGAAATCGAAAGAGCATTTCGTATCAATAGCTTCGCTAAACGCGGCTCGGTCGTGGATGTGTAACGGAGGGTCGTTCACCCGTCGTGAGACGAACGTCGACAGCGCCCAATCAAGGGACACATCGCAGCTGCAGCAAGGACGCTTAGGCGCTTGCCTTCACGGTCCGGGAGACCTTTTCCAGATCGAACTGTGAAGCCAGTATGCCGCGAGAAATCGCAACCGCTTTATCGAGAGCCACGTTCCGGAGGGATTTATCGCTGGGCCAATCGCACCAGATCTCGGCACTGTCCATCAGGCTCAGGACTGCGCGCGCCTTCTGACGAGAGTCTTCGTGGCCTAACGCTTCGCCGACAGCCTCGTAGAGCCGAATGAAAAGCTCTACGCGTTCGTTCATGTCGGCACGAAGATTGGCGGGAAGGAAACGGCCGACGCGGTCGGAGGCAACGATCATGTCCCACAATCGATTGTTGGGGTTCTCAAGCATCTGTCGGCAGTGGTTGCGGACCAGAGCATCCCACATCTCGTCATGACTGCGGACGCCTTCAACCGCCTTGAGCAAAGACTCGCCGTAATCGCGCGACTGCCACCGCAAGCAGTATTCCGTGATTTCTTCCCGGCCACCGGGGAAATGCGAATAAATGCTTGGCGCCTTTATTTTCAGTTCTGCTCCAATGGCGCGCATTGTAACCGCCGCGTATCCTCGCGCGGCAGCCAGCCTCATGAAAACGTTCAGGATAGCAAGCCGCTTGCTTCCAATGTCCGAAAAATCGAAGGCCGCCATGCTCGTGCGGAGTTCGTCGAGTATCGTTATGATTTTTTGAGACAACGCCACATTTCGCCCTTTCGATAAGGGACGATTACACTCTGCCAGCCTACGGGACAACCTTTGTGTTTCGATATCAGACTGATGCATACAGTCCCTCGATCTTGTGCGCCGGAGAATGCGCAATGTATCCACTGGGTGTCACACCCGTCACTCGCCGGAACATGGCCGAGAACGCCGCCGGTGTCTCGTAGCCAAGATCTCCAGCCACGAGCGTTACCGGCTCGCCCTGGTCCAGTCGCGAAGACGCTGCTGCCACTCGAACCTGTTGGCGCCACGCAAGAAACGACATCCCGAATTCCGACTGGAACCGGCGGGCGAGCGTTCGCTTCGAAGCTCCCACCAGTTGCGCCCACTCATCAAGGCCCCGCGGGCAACCGGGGTCCTCGAGTATGGCGCTGCATACCTTGCCGAGGCGACGGTCCTGGCATTGAGGAAGTTGCAGTTCCAACGGAAGCGAATGTTCGGCCTCTCGAAGGAGCACACCTAGCTCATCGAGGATAAGCGCGAGTATGCGGTTTTTCAGGTCGTAGGGGTCTTGATTTGTTGGCGACTCCAGACTGCGCAGGACGAGCTCTCTTAGCAGAGCGCTGACGGACACCAGCATGGGCTGTGCTGAAAAGGTGTGTGGTACGACATCCGGGGAAAAATAAACCGTTCTTAGCTCGACCGCCCCCCTCGCGCGCATCTGATGAACGACCGAAGGCGGGATCCAGACCGCCCGCTGAGGCGGAACAAGCCATAACTTATTCCCAACGACAACTTCCATCACCCCCACAATCGCGTAGATGAGTTGCCCACGCCTATGGCAATGGGGCTCGACGAGTTGCCCGTTGTGATAGTTTATTTCACGCACGGCGATGTATTTGACGGTATCCTTCGTATGCGGCATCACAGCTCCTCCTGTCGCCTCATGAAGTTTTTTTCCGTCGCCCTTTAGACGACGCGTTCGAGCCCTCCTCGGCTCTCGCCGGCGCCACTCGGCGCCGACCGATACTTTAATAGTGGTGTGCCGTAGTCTTCATTGCCTCCCGATCGAAGCAAAGACCGACGGGTTGCACCGCTTGAGCGAGAGTGCCCAGATTACTCCAATAGAGAATACCGCGAAGACGCACCCGAGCATAGCTTTCGAAGCTATCCCGGCATCGCCTGTCAACGCATCGAAATTAAGAATCGCGATGACATTGGCCGCACCGAGCAGCAGGGTCGCTAGAACGGGAAACACGATACCGTTCAAAGTCATGCCCGGCTCAGGATTTCTCAAAAAGTACCCCGCACAGGCCGCGCTCGTGAGCGCCATGGCGAAAAGGATGCCATAGGTTCCCATTCCTCCAAACCAGGCATACCCCGTCGCCGGAGGCAGCTCGCTCAGGATGAGCACCGCAAGGGTGGCAAGAATAGCGAGACTTGTCGCGACCGAAGAACGGCTGGGAGAATTGTGCTTGTCGTGCGCAACCCCGAGGAAGCGGGGCAGGACGCCATCTTTGCTCAATGAATAGACGTAGCGTACGATAACGTTCTGGATTGCAAGGTGAGCCGCGAACGCGCTTGTCAGCAGTAGAAGATTGACAACGTCGTTGTATGTCGGGCCAAGGATGCGCAGCGAGGTGTTAAGGAATGCGCGAGCCGGATCTGCCTCGGACAAGCTCTGTGCAGCGTCGATACCCATTGCCTGGATCATCATCCACGATGTCACGCTGTAAAAGACGCCGATGAACAACACCACCAGATACGTTGCGCGCGGGATTACCCGGTTCGGGTCGCCGATCTCTTCACGGTAGATCGCAGTCGCTTCGAAACCAATGAACAGGATCACGGTGAAAAGAATTCCGAGGCCGACGTTGCTGTTGGCATAAGCGGTCGGGCTGAAAGGCGCGAAATCAAGACCCGACAGTCCTAGATGAACCAGGACGGCAATGTTGTAGACCGCGACAGCTATCACCTCCAAGATAAGAAGGTAGCTCAGGATCTTGGCAGACAGTTCAATCCGGAAGTATGCGAAAAAGCCGACCGCGGCCCAAAAGAGAAGCGCGTAGACCCACCAGGGTTGAGCGACTGGAACAAACTGCTCCACGTAGTCTTTTGTGATCGTGCCCGCGAAAGCATAAAAACCGACCGCAATCGCGCCGTAGGAGAAGAGCATCAGGAACGACGCTCCCAATCCGATGGGACGCCCCAGCCCGGCGGTGATGTAGGCGTAGAAGGCGCCTGGATTGGGCACCTTCTTGCTAAGTGCAGCGTAACCAACAGAAAAAATCAGAATGATGAACATCGTGACGAGGAACGACAGTGGCGTTGCGATGCCACTGCCGAACCCGATGCTCAACGAGAGATAGCCAGCACTCGCCGCGAGCGGCGCAGCGTATGCGAGCGTCGCAAGTATAATGTCGAGAGTTCCAAGATTTCCCTGTATTCGTGACGTATCGACGTCCACGCCTGTTTGGATTGTTGTCATTCTAGTTCCCTTGTCTTATTTATAAGCGGCCCCTGATGTTTTAACGGCCGCGGCCCTTGCCTTTTTCCTCCGTAGTTCGGTCAGAAGAACTTGACCGGCAATGTGACATACGCGCGGGACCGGTCGGTAGTATCGTACTCGGGCATGCCGGCCATTTCGATGCGCTCCACGCGATCAGCGATAACCTTGAAGATCGTGTCGGCTTCAGCTCGGCTGATGACCTGACCCGCACATGCATGCGGACCGATGCCGAAGCTGAGGTTCTGGGCGGCCTCTACCGGCCTGTGGGGGTCAAGAATATTGGGATCCTGGAAAACCTCCGGATCGCGATTGGCGGCGTCCAGAATAAACCGGATACGCTCGCCTGCCTTGATCTTTACGCCGCGGATTTCGAGGTCCTCCGTTGGATAGCGGACAAACGAAAGTTCGGGAGGATTCAAGCGCAGCAGTTCGTTTTGAATGCCGCTGCGCAGATCCGGCCGCTCGCGATACAAACGGTAGAGGTCGGGATTGCGGGCGAAATACTCGATGCCGGAACTTACGAAGAAGGAAGGATTGTGACCACCCGATCCCCAGAAGAGCGAGATCGTCTGGATGATCTCCTCTTCGGTCATTTCTCCGACCCTTTCAGCCTCGATCAGAGCGTCTGCAAGTCCGTCGCCCGGATTTGCACGCTTATAGGAAAGAAGGTCGATCGAGCGCTCCCGGAGATACGCGAAAGCTTCGGCAGCGCGGATGTCGTCTTCTTTCGAGGCGACCGAACTCAGCGCGGCCATCGCCGCCAGCATCGCCTGATGAACTGGCGAGACGTTGTCCGTCGGCAGTTGAAGGGCGCTGCACATGGCGGCGTGTGTCGGAACAACCCCGAGTTCGAGATTAGCTTCAACTGTCTGACCTAGCTCGAGGCGATCCAACGCATCGTTCGCAGCTTTTTCCGCTGCCTCCACCCAAGTCTGCACGAGTTTTGGAGTGAACCATTTATTGGTTCGTCGGCGCAAATTCGTGTGAACTGGCGGATCGACCCCAAGGACTGTTTTCGACAGCGCCGTCCATGGCCCCTTGGGAACCCATTCCGGGTCGACGATAGCCATAATCGGCAGCTTGCCGTATTTCGTAATGTCGTCGTATCTCGTGACGACGTATGTCCCGTCGGCCATTTTATACACGGGCCGCTCCTGACGAACTCGGTCATACCAAGGGTACGGATTCCGTCTATAGTTTTCATCGCCCCACGGCAGATATTCATCGTGGACCACTGCCATCGCTTCCATGTGCTCATCCTTCATTCAACAATGTGTAGAGGCACGTTCCATACGTGCGTATTCCGGGGTCGCTACGATGCTGCGACGTCGATCATCTGGGAAACATCCAGAATCTTCTGGCGGCAGCGCCCCTTGAGCGCATTGGCGAGTTCCCACCTGTCGATCTTCCGCCAATCGTTGAACGCGACGGCTCTATCGCCGACCTGTTCAGCCCAGCTTGGACCGCTCTTTCCGCTCCCGATGGACAGCCCTCCGGCTTCTACAGCCTGAACGATAGCGTCCACCACGTCCTTTGCATCTCGCCGGTTTGCGGCAATCGCGCCCTTTCCTCCGGTGTTCAACCACCCCACTCTGAACACGTTCGGTCCGCACCATTCAGCGCCGGTCGAGGTCGGATTTTCAAAACCAATCGCAGAAACGATGGCATCCACCTGGAGTTCTACGCGATGGGAGGAAAATCTCTGCTCCATCGCAAGGAAGCTGGTGCCGTCCCTGTGCTGAACGTCCAAAGGACGAGCATTGAAATGAAAACGGATGTTCACTTCACCCGCATGCGGCGATCCAGAAGAGTACTGCGCCAAGCTTGAAAGGAGCATGCTTACCTGGCCGTCCTGATCGTCGCCGAGGCCGGTTGCGGCAACTCGTACATGCGGCAAGCCGACGATCTCCTTGAGCATCGAGAAGTCGAATTTCGCCGCCGCGGCGGGCGATCGGCCGATCACATCGATATGCGTTATCCGTTCCGTGCCGAGATGCTTCAGTCTGGCATCGGCGATGTCAGACCCGTCGAAATGCTCGTCACGCTTGGCAAGGAGACGTATGGCATCCATGGCGACGTTCCCGTTGCCAACGACAGCGACTCTGCTTCCGAGCTGGCGGGGCGACCCGCTTGAATCCTTCGGGCAGTCAAACAGCGGATGTCCGTTGAGCGCTTTGAGAAGCGATCCGGCGCCGATGATAGGACAGAGCTCGAGGTCGCCATCGATTTCAAGGCGACGATCGCTTGCGAGCCCCGTCGCGAGGATTACAACGTCGAACGCGCCGCGAAGATCCTCAAAAGATATGTCGGTGCCGACGGTAACATTGCCAACGAACCGCACGTCTTCCCGCTCGAACAGTCTATCAAACTGTTGGCTGACGGACTTGTTGCCCTGGTGATCCGGCGCGACGCCGTATCGTACAAGGCCGTATGGGACCGGCAGCGCTTCGAAGATCACGATCTCTGCTGTCGGCCACTTTTTCCTTAGAAACTGCGCGGCGTAGCAACCCGACGGGCCACTGCCGACCACAGCAATGCTTGGGCGTTTGGCGTCCATACTTCGCGTTCCCCTTTGGTTTTTTTACGAAGTAATATTGGTAATAAGCATACTAACGTTAGTTAGTATTTCGTCAAGTTGCGATTTCACATTTCTTTTACAATTGAAGGCCGCCTTGGCTGGCGGCCTTCTGTTCACCAGATGCGTCCCCAGGGACTGGAGGCCCCCAAGGCAGCCCCTCACCCGCGTCGAACAGTGGATTTCACTTCCGACATCCACATTCCCACGCCGATCGCGACACCCTGGATGACCAACTGCCACGACGTGGGAAGCCCGAGCATTTTCAGCGATTGATCCAACTGGATCAAAAATGCGGCTGCGACTGCGACTGACAGCATGTTTCCGATGCCCCCCGTCATTGCGACTCCCCCGAGGACTGCAGCCGCGATCGGTGCCATGAAGTACGGGTTGCCTACGTCCAACGTAGGATTGCCTATGAAGCCCGCGAGAAGCACCGCAGCGACGCCGTATAGCAAACTGGCGCCAACATAGGCTCCAGCTTGATAGAGTTTGACATTGATCCCGGTTATGAACGCGGCGTCCGGGTTGCAGCCTGCCGCCTCGAACCTGCGCCCCGTTACTGTTTTCGTGAAAAACAGCACGGCACCGATTACGATTATAACGGCAATCACCACCGCCGTTGGAACGCCGGCTATTCGGCCGTTTCCAAAAACAGCCAGACTGGGCGGCACGGGCGACTCCGCGCCCATGCTCTGTCGGTACCAGAGCGTCAGGCCGGTAATGATCGCGCCGGCAGCCAACGTGACGATCAACGCGTTCAGCCTCAGGAACGCTATCAACAGGCCGTTGATGGTCCCTACCAGCACGGCTGCCAAAAGCGCGGCCGCTATCGCAATCCAAAGTCGTTCGTCGCTGCCACCTGAAACGCCGATAAGCACTGAGCTTGAAAGTGCAATGATGGCCGGAACGGACAAGTCGATTCCACGAGCCATTATGACCGTGGCTTGTCCGATTGCGGCAATCGCCAGAAAGGCGGCGAAAGGAGACACCGCGAGGAGCGTCGTGGCGTTCAGGCTCCTGGGAAGGAATATCGCGTCGGCCACAAGCAAGACCCCCAACGCGATCCAGATGGCGAGAAAACGCCCTTCAAGTTTGGCGAAAACAGACCGAGCGGGCCTGCTTTCCAGCTTTGGAGATGTCGACGCGCCCGTGCCAGGGACCGCACCCACTGCAATTTCATACAGTCGCTTGGAGTTCTGGATCATGGTCATACCTCCGCCGCCCTTTTCGGCTTTCCAAACCTTCGAAGCAATCGATCGAACCCTGAGGCGCCGCTGTATAGGAAGACGGCAATCAGCGTCATTGCTCCAGACGCGATCACACCGAATGCGGAATTCAAACCGAGCACCGAGATAACGTTCGTCATCAACGTGAAGAAGAACGCCCCCAGAAGTGCTCCGGAGAACGAGCCTCTCCCTCCACTTAGCGCCGCGCCGCCGAGCACTGCCGCTGCGATGCTGGAGAGCGCGTAATTCTGGCCGACGGTGGGATGGCCAACCGCCACCTCCGCACCCAGGAAAAGGCCCGCGACCGCTGCCATCAATGCGGCAAGAAGATAGGCTCGAACATGTATCCAGGTCGTCGGCGCGCCATTCCGCCGCGCCGACTCCTCTCGAAATCCGACCGCCTTCGCGAACAAACCGGATTTCGTCCTATGAAGCCAAATATCACCGACAATCGCCACCACAATGAGCACGCCCAATGAAACGGGCATGAACCCCACACATGTCCGCAGGAACGATGTGAACTGTCCGTTGATCACGCCACCGGGCGTCGGCCGTCCAACGAGGGCCAAGCCCTGCATCACGCTCAGGGTTGCGATCGTCGCTATAACCGGATTAATTCGCGCAAACCGGACAAGACCTCCGTTCAGGAATCCCGCGGCTACCCCAAGAACGACGCATGCGAGCACGCCAAGCGCTATCGCGGGCAGACCGATCCCAGCGCCTAGTGCAAAAGACATCGTGACAACTATCAAACTCATCAGCGACCCGACAGACACGTCGATGCCTCGAACGATGAGCGTCTGTAATTGGGCCATTGCGACGAACCCGACCGGCGCAAGCGCGAGGAGAAGATGCCGAAAGTTGATCGGCTTCAGAAAAACGTCGCTGTTTGCGGCAGCGTAAGCGCCGACCAATGCGACGAGTCCGATGAGGAAGACGATTGGAATCCACCATGAAGAGGCGCCCGAGACCGCCCGCTGCAAAGCGCAAAGCGCTTCTTCGGCAGGCTGTTCGCGCTTGCGTTCTCGCGCGTCGCGGACTGTGAGGAAGCTCGACACGATGTTTTCTTCCGTCACCGAATCTCCGACCAATTCCTTGACGATGCGCCCTCGCGAGAAGACGAACACGCGGTCGCAGATTCCCGCTAGCTCCTGCGCATCGGAGGAGTTGACGACGCACGTCCCTCCTTCGCTGATGTTCTCCCGGATCGCCTTGTAGATCTCGAAGCGGGCGCCCGCGTCGACGCCCTGCGTCGGCTCGTCGATAAGAAAAGCCTTGGCACCCGATCGGAAGCTTCTGGCCAGAACGACCTTTTGCTGGTTGCCACCGGACAGCCCGATGACGGGCACGTCGAGGTCGGCGGCGACCACGCCGAAATCCCTTTTCATGGCGATTGCTTGGTCCGATTCCCGCTTCCGCGACAGGATCCCGAAACGGACGAACGCATCGAGGAGAGGTAGGACCATGTTCTTGCCCACTCCAAGCTCCGGGAAGATCGCCTCGCCTTTGCGGTCAGAACTCAGGAAGAGCACACCGCTTTGCAACGCCTCGCCGGGCGACATCCTGGATACCGTCTTGCCGACGCAGGTGACGCGGCCGTCCGCCTTCTCCAGCCCAACCAGTGCGCGCATCGCCTCTCGTTGGCCGTTACCCTCCGCGCCGGCGAAGCCGATGATTTCACCTACATGTGCAGAGAACGAAACGTCGTGAAACTCTGCACCGGACAAGTGGTCGACGACAAGTACGGGCGCATTGGACGCACCGCGGAATTTGGCACCGTATTCGACGTCGATTTCGCGACCCACCATGAGGGTTATGAGATCATGCTCCGACAGGGCGGGGGTCACGTCGAACGTGCCCCGATGCACCCCGTCGCGCAGCACCGTGATACGACTGGCAAGTTCGAGAATTTCCGGAAGCCGATGACTGACGTAGATGATACCGGTCCCACGCGTTCGTAGATTCTGGATGATCGATACCAGCTTTCGTACGCCGTCGGCGTCCAGCGTGGATGTCGGCTCATCCAGCAAAAGCACTTTGGGGTCGGCCTGCAGCGCCTTGATAATCTCGACGAACTGGCGTTGCGCCGGAGACAGGTCGGATACGAGGGCGCAAGGATCGATGTTCACCTCGTAGGCGGCGAGCATCTCGGTGGCCCAGGCATCCATTTCACCGAATCTGACGGAGCCGTCCTTCGCCGCCATGAAGAGGTTCTGAGCGACAGTCATTTCGAGAACGAGCGAGTCGTCCTGATAAACGGTTGCGAGCCCGAACCCGGAAGCCACCCGCGGGTCTGCGCTCTGCAGGTTGTTCCCCGCAATTTCGACAGAGCCTCCATCGGGTTTGACCACCCCGCTGGCGATCTTCATCAATGTGCTCTTCCCGGAACCGTTCTCGCCGAGGATCGCATGAACCTCCCCCGGCAAACATTCCAGATCGACTTTGTCGAGTGCTCGTACGCCGGGATATGTCTTCGACACTCCCCGCAGTTTCAAAACGGGTACGCTCATCGTGGCCACCTGCTCCTGTTCAAGAATCGGACAAAACGGGCCGGCGCTTCGCGCCGACCCGCTCGGGAGGTGTCTCAGTTCGGGAACATTGCCTTGAGAGTTTCGGCGTTCACGATGGTGGATACGGGAGTTTCCATCGGAAGGCTCTTGTCGCAGAGACCTTCTTTCACGGGCTTCATCGAGAACGGTACCTTCACCCATGGCGTAACAGTCTCGCCAGCCTTCGCCGTCATCGCCGCGGTAACTGCGAAACGAGCGGTGATGGTAGAGCCGGACGCAGAATAGTAGATCCGGAACTTCGGGTTCTTCGCTTTGTCCCAGTCGCAGAACAGGCCCTGCTCGTCAGTACGGAGTGCGACGACTGTGTCGAGCGGTTTGTTGGCGGCTTGGTACCCGCGTATCACTGCACGGAAACCATCCGCATACTCGTAGATCCAGCCGTCGAAGTCGCCGTGCTGTGCGAGCGCAGCAGAAACCGCCTGGAAGGTTCCTTCCTGCGTCCAGTTCGTGTCCATCGTCGCCAGTATCCTGATGGAGGAGCTGTTGGCCTCCTCCTTTGCGCATGCCTGCCACGTCGCGCTCAGCGTGTTGCCGGGCGTGCCGCCAAGGGCGACGATCGATTTGGCGCTGGGCTTGTCGGCGACGATGGCCTTCACCATCTGGTGGCCGAGTTCGCACAGGTCTTCGTGGACGGTGCTTGCATAGTCCTCGCCTGCAGTGCCAACTTCCTGCCCGTTGTTGAGAACCACCGTTATTCCGGCTTCCTTGGCCTCGCGAACTGCCGGAAGAAGGGCCGGGCCGGCATCGGCGTAGAGCACGATGATATCGACCCCCTGCGCGATGAAGGCATTCATATCGGCGATCGCCTTCGATACGTCACCGCGCGCCGAGGAGTATTGGATCTTGCCGATCTCGGGATAGGCGAGTGCCTGCTGGATGAACTCCATCTTGCTGACGCGCCGCCATACGTTCTCGCCGAATCCGTCTGCGTAGGCGATCTTGAGTGCGCCCCCGGTACCGGTTTCGCAGGTGTCGTTCTTCCAGCATTCCAGGGCCTTGGCCTGAAGTTCAGGCGACAAGGGCTTGGCGGCGAGTTCAAGCGCCTTGGCGATCGACGGATCGACATCCGTCGTGCCCAGACGGCTCTTCATAAGGTCTTCGCCTGTTTCGGCGAGACTCTGGCCTGCGCCGAACAGCGCGGAAGTGACCGCTATCACCGAAAACATTGACTTGAAGTTCATCGTTCACTCCTCCCGTTTGCTTGGCTCCCCTCCCCAGGGAAAGCCAAGCGGTTGAAAAATTTAGATCAACACCATGCCGCCATCGACCATGATGGTCTGTCCGGTGATGTAGTCCGACGCGTCGGACGCAAGGAACGTCGTCACGCCGACAATGTCTTTCGGCACCGAGACTCGGCCTAGAAGGATGTTCGAAGAGAATTCCGTGATGAGCTGTTCCGGCTTGGACGTGATGCCGTGCTGAAGCGCGTCATCGTCAAGCTGCTTCCATAGCTCCGTGGCGACGACACCGGGGCTGAAGCAGTTCACGGTGATGCCGTCCTTCGCGAAGGAACGTGCGGCGGCTTGCGTCAATGCCACGACCGCGAATTTCGAGGCGCAGTAGTGAGCGTAGTCGGGCCATCCCTGTTTACCGGCGATGGAGGCGGTGTTAACGATCTTGCCGCCGTGGCCTTGTGCCCTCATCTGACGAACGGCCTCCTGCGTTCCGATAAGGACGCCCAGGCTGTTCACTTTGTAGATGCGGATGAAATCCTCCTCAGTGACATCCATGAACGGGCAGGTCTGGCTGATGCCGGCATTATTGAAGAGAACGTCGAGACGGCCGTACTTTTCGACGACCTTGGCGATCATTTCCTTGACCTGTGCACGATCACTTACGTCGACACCGACGGAAATCGCGTCCCCGCCAGCCTGCCTGATCTGTTCGGCGACGGAACCGGCGTTGTCTGCATTCAGGTCGGCAACGGCCACCTTCGCGCCGTTGCGGGCGAGGTCGCCGGCCATTCCGGCGCCCAGGCCGCGTCCAGCGCCGGTTACGATGATGATTTTATCCTTCACTGATCCAGACATTGATGTTTCCTCCGTATGGTATGGATCTGCATAAGTCGCGGCATGAGCCGCGGGATTCCTACGAGGCGTAAAGCTTTCGCGCGAGCTCCCTCACTTCCGCTTTTTGGATTTTGCCGTTTTGATTCCTCGGCACTGCCTGTTCACTGACCAGCCAGAAATCGGGCACCTTGTAGTCGGCGATTTTTTCGAGGAGGTAGGCCCGCAGGGAGCTGTCAGTCACACCGGCCGATCTGCGTTTCACCAACGCGAAAGTCTTCTCGCCGAGAACGGGATCAGGCACGCCGACGACCGCGCAATCGTCGACCTCCGGGTGCTCCATCAGGGAGTTCTCGACTTCGGCGCTGAAGACCTTGAAGCCGCCTCGATTGATCATGTCCTTGAGGCGGTCATGGACATAGATCAGTCCGCTGGTTTCCCTTTTGCCGATGTCCCCACTCTTCCAGAAGCCGTCCTCGAAGGAATCCCTGGTTGCCTTCTCGTTGCTCCAGTAACCTGGGCTGACATTCGGACCGCGAATCCACAGTTCGCCGGATTCACCGTCCGGAACCGGGTTTCCGTCACCATCCACAATCAGAATTTCATCGCACTCGAGAGAAAAGCCGACACTCGCCGGGGCAGATGACGTCAGCTCCGGAGGCATTATCGTGCAGACGGCACATGTCTCGGTGGCACCGTATGCGTTGATCATACGTAGACCAGGAAGAATCTGACGGAAGCGGTTGATGACGGCCGGCGGCATGATAGCTCCGCCGTAAACGCCGTATTTCCACGCCGACAGATCGTAGTCCTGGATGTTCGGCGCCATCGCAAACAACTGGTACATCGACGGTACTAGCACGGCGTAGCTGATCTGCTCCCGAACCATCAGTTCGAGGACCGGTGCGACCTTGAATTCTCGGGCCAGTATGAGCGTGCCGCCCGATGCGATCGTGACGGAAGCAAGCGGGCCAAATCCGGCAATGTGTGTCGCGGGAATTGCTAGCAGGCTCTTTTGTGGTCTGTCGATTGCGAGGGCGTACAGGTAGTGAAGGCAGGTGTGCACGAAATTCGTGTGCGTCAGGCACGCGCCTTTCGGTTTGCCCGTCGTTCCCGAAGTGAAGATGATCATCATCAGGGATTCGCCCTGCAGCGACGGCAGGTCTTTCGGGGAAGCGTCGTACAGCGTGTCGAACAGGTCCGCCGTACTCGCCTGAGCATCGACGACGAAAGTCCGGCGCAGGCTGGATTCAGCCGGAAATTTGTCCGCCCACTGCTGGCCTGTCACGGCGAACGTCGGTGTGGCGTCCCCTACGATGTAGGAAACGTCAGCGGGTCCGAGGCGTGTACCGAGGGGAATTGCGATCCCTCCAGCCCGGATCGTCGCCAGGACGCCGACGAAATATTCGAGGCGGTTATCCAACATGATCGCGACGCGATCACCCTGGCGAAGGCCTGACTGTAGAAAGCCATAGGCGGCTCGCTGTACCAGCTCGTCGAGCTCGCGATAGCTTACGCGGCGGTCGCCGCAAACAACCGCTTCCCGATGGGGAAAGCGCTCCGCACTCGCACGAAACAAGGCATCGTATGTGGCCGGACGAGCCGAGTATCGGTAATGCTGGAGGCCGGGCTCGACTGCAGTCGTGTTTACGGTTTCATCAACCTTCCAGCGACCACCCTCAAAGGCCCCTAGAGGGATGTTCCAACGGTCTCTGTTTGCCGTGGGATCGAATGTCCCCAGAGTGGGGACACCATCGTTTCTATTGTTCTCCTCCCTCATAGCCGCGCCTCACTCGGCAGCGGTCGAGGTACCGCGGGCTGTAATCGAGGGAATGCCGCACATCTGACGGAATTCCTCTGCCGACATCAGCTCGCGGCCGACGGCCTCGACCATTGTCCGCGCAATGCGGAACGCATCTACATTGCGCTCGATGAGGTCGTCGCGATGCGGCCATTTCCAGACCGTATCTTCCATGCCTACGCGAATGTGCAGACCCATCAGCAGTGCGAGGTTTGCGAGATGCAGGCTGGCGCGGCCGCCGGCGCATACGATGATGTTCGCACCCGGATCAACCTGCCGGATGAGTCCGACCTGCCGGACGAGACCGTCGATCATGCTCTGGGGCGAGTACATCGGCGAGCACCCCGGAAGGCCTGCAAGAAGAAGCCAGGTCAGGGGTCCTTTCACCAGACCGCTGTCGATCAGAAGACGACGAGCGTTGTCAACGTCACCGTCGGTGTAGACGGCGAGTTGCGGAACGAGACCGGCATCGACGACCATACGCGTCTTTTCGATGATCGCATGCGGCGGCTTTACAAAGAGGTTGTCGCCAAGGATAAGCGCCGTGGTATTTACCGGAACGGCATTCACCAGCATGCGGTCGATTACATCCTTCATGCCCTTACATTCTTCGTCGTTCACCGCGACGAGGCACGCGTCAAGCGCGATGTCCGGATGGTCGGCCTTCAGACGGCCGAGAACATCGCTGAACCGATCAACGTCCAGCACGTTGTGACCGCCGTCGTCGCGAACGTGAATGTGAATGATCTGAGCACCTTCGGCGATGCACTCTTTCGCCGAGCGGATGATCTCGTCAGGCGTTTGAGCCTGGTTCGGGTTTTCGTTCTTGGTGAAGAACGCGCCGTTGATGGCGACCGAGACCGCAGCCTTCGGCAATGGTTCCCAACGGGGCATCTGCGGTGCGCCCGAGATCAGGCTGTCGCCGGCCGACATGATCGTCGGGGCAGCATACGGACGCCAATACGTCCGGACGTTTTCCTTGCTGACGCGATGCTTTACGCGATCCCAATTGATGGTGTTGGTGCTCATTAACAGTTCCTCCGAAGTTGCGTGTTCACGCGATCGCCCGAACCTTGCGCCGTTTAGCGTTTGGTTGGTGCGATGAATTGATATGAACTTAGCTGCTAGGGATGAGCTCGGCTTCGCATTGGACTGACAAGTGCTACGCCAAAACTGCCAAAATGAGTGTGGCCTATCTTACATGTGCCAATCTGTCGACGGATCTCTCCGGAAGGGAACCTTTCATTCGAAGCGTTATGCAAGACTGCCGGCAGGTGGTGAGTTCCCCGGATGCACTAGGGACGGTCTAAATCGCTACGCGTTTAGTGCGAGATTTGCGGTCGGGCGGTCGGGCGGTCGATACCTTCAAGAGCCGAGCAGAAAAAGATCCAGAAACGGTCAACACCGCCTAATGAGTTCGCTTGGATCTTTCTGCTCGCACAGCAACGATTGTATTCGCTAAATCGCTCCGCCTCTCCTTCATCCCGCAGCAAAAATACAACGTCTGCGTTTTAGGGAGTTCGCCAGACATATCGTGCATTACCGGCCGTTTTGGCAGATGCCACGTAGCCAATGTCCCGTCTGCCCGTTTCATGATTTGTGCGAAGGGATAAAGTCTAAAAACTTAGCGCAGGCAAAGGATTGCTGCGACGGGTCTGGCATTGATCGGGAGGGATTGATGGTGCAACGGCTAAAACTCTTGTGGGAAGTTGTCCGCGAGTGGTTGGCGGGAATCGGAGCCGCTTACTGCGTCTACACCGTCGATCGAGACAACCCTCCGAAAAACCGCTCGTAGCCACGAAAAACCTCTGGAGTACCTCCCTGACCCTTTGCATCCAAGAGACTCAAAAATCTTCAACGACGGAAACGCACGTCAGAAAAAAGCGCGGCGCGTCTGCACGAACGTCGGCGCTTTGAAATTCACAAAGGAAACTTCATGTCACGGAGCGATGTAGCATTCTGGTCCGAAGGCGATCAACTGCGAGGTTGGTTTTACCGCCCCGAGGAGAAGGTCGAGCGATATCCTGCAATTGTAATGGCTCATGGCTTTTCCGCTGTGAAGGAACAGTATCTGGATCGATACGCCGAGAAATTTGCCGAAAGCGGGTTTGGCGTTCTCGTTTTTGACCATGGTTGCTTCGGCGCTAGCGACGGCCAGCCCCGGTTCGAGGTTGATCCGGAGAGGCAGCGACGCGGCTATAAGGATGCGATATCCTTTGTTCAAACAATTGACGGCCCGGATCCAGACCGCATCGGGATTTGGGGAACCAGCTACAGTGGCGGGCACGTCCTCGTGGTCGCCGCCGAGGATCGGCGAGTCAAAGCTGTCGTTTCTCAGGTTCCGACGATCAGTGGATCCAAGGTCGCGGTCCGGCGTTCGAAGACGCCCCAGGCTTCCTATCTCAGGGAACAGTTGGCAAAGGATCGAACCGTCCGGGTCCTTTCCAATGAACGAGGATATGTGAGCGTAGTGTCGAGAGATCACGACACGCCTTGCGCATTGCCTGGCGTGGACAGCTTCGAGTATTTCACGACATCGTCGACCTTTGCTCCGAATTGGAACCCAGACGTAACGATCAGAAGCCTGGAACTGGCCCGGGCCAACGAGCCCGGTGCCTACATACGCTTCATCAGCCCGACGCCCCTTCTGATGCTCGTAGCCGAAGACGACCATTTGACGCCTACGGATCTCGCCCTGGATGCGTTCGACCGCGCAGGCGAACCTAAAGCGCTCGAAATGCTGCCTGGCGGACATTTCGAACCCTACACGACCCTCTTCGATCGCTCTTGCGAGGCCGCAACAAGCTGGTTCCAGAAACACCTCTGAAAGAGGTGATCCCAGTGGCTAGTGCGGACTCAAAAGAAAGAGCCTATCTTGCCTGGCCACCGGGACTTGCCTTGTGTTTAGACGATAAGCCGCAGCATTAGTCGCGAGAATGCTGCCGTACGGTCATTATGATTATAGATCGGCTCTGCAGCCAGCTCCAATCGCTTTACGCGGCTCGCGACGATGTTGAAAACAGCGTTCGCTTCAGCCGTCGAGATTATCATACCGGGGCAGGAATGGACGCCAATACCGAACGAGATGTGCTGGTTCGTTTCCGTTGATCTTGTTACGTCCACGACATGCGGATTTGGAAAGGCTTCGGGATCGCGGTTGGCGGAGGCGATCATAAAACGTATCATCATCCCGGCTGGTATCGTTACCCCACGTATCTCGAGCTCTTCCGTCGTGAAGCGGGTCACCGAAATTTCCGGTGTGTGCAATCGCGCGATTTCGTTGAAGATCGCCGTGTGTTTTCCAGGATCATTTTTCCAGAGTTCGAATATTTCCGGCTGGCGCGCGAATACCTCGAGCCCTCCCGTAATCAGGTATGCGGCGTTGGGCGTTCCTGTCGCCCAGAAGAGAAGCAAACCTTCGAAGAGTTGCTGCTCGTTCATTTCGCCGCTGGCGACGAGTTCGATCCAGTTGGACACCATACCAGGCCGAGGGTCTTGCCGACACATCCTCACGTAATAACGAACCCTGTCCGACAAGTATTCGAACGCCACGCGGCAGCGTTCCTCTTCTTGGCTCGTTACGGCCGCGCCTAGAGCGACCATCGCGTCGTGCATCCACGCGGAGGCGGTGTCGAAGCCATCTTCCGGCAATCCCAGGGCCGCGCACATTGCGTGGTGGGCCGGCATAAGCGCGAGGTTGCGGTAGGCTTCGATCAGACCGCTTGGGCCAATGTCGTCTATTGCTGAGTTCACTGCCTTAGCCGTCGCCTCAGCCCATTGAGCAGCAAGTTTCGGCGTAAACCACTTGTTCGAGCGACGACGATGCGCGGTGTGTTCAGGAGGGTTCGTAGTGAGCATGCTGTCTTTGAAGAGACTCCATGGGGTTTTGGGAACCCAGCTCGGCGCAACCATAGACAAGGACGGGTGCTTGCCGAACTTCACGATATCGTCGTAACGCGACACGACATACGTGTTCTCTGCAAATGGGTCGCGGTAAACCGGAGCCTCCCGACGAACAACGTCGTACCATGGATATGGGTTTTCCCGAAAGGCAGCGTTGGCCCAGGGCAGGAGATTTTCTTGTTGAACATGCGCATTCATGAGCAATTCCCCTTATATTGGTTTTCACAGAAATGCTTCGTATAGAGGATCGGTAGCATTGCTCCAGATCGTCCAAACAGTGGTTCATGGTGGTCCTGGTCTTGCCCTTCCGGCTAGAACGCCTCACGCGCTGCAGTCAGCCAGCCCCCGTCTATGACGAATGCGCTGCCGTGAACGAAATCCGCATCTCCTCCCGCAAGAAAGGCTGTCAGGCGCGCGACCTCTTCCGGCTTGCACCAACGTTGCGCGGGCGTCTTCATCACTCCGCTGGCCATGTCAGGCAGTGCCTCGGTAGTTCCGCCATGAAGGGCCATGGGCGTGGCCGTCGCGCCGGGGCAGATCGCGTTAACCCGGATGCCTTTCGCGCCGTACTCGAAGCAAAGCTGCCGCGTGAGCCCCAGGACGCCGTGCTTCGATGCAGTATAGGCCGAACCACCGCCCGCCGCGCTGAATGAGGACAGCGACGCGATGTTTATGATCGTGCCTTTGCCCTGTTCGAGCATCTGAGGGATTACGTATTTGGACATAAGGAACGGCCCCGTCAGGTTGATGGCGATTACCTCCTGCCACGCATCAAGACTGACGGTGTGCGCCGGCTCGTAGGAGTCCAATACGCCGGCATTGTTTACGAGCACATCCACCCGTCCCCAGAGTGCGATTATCTCGTCAATCACACGGACCACGTCACTTTCGGTCGCGACGTTCACGGAAAACGCCTTGCCCTTTTCAGGGTCCCCGGCGAGACGAACGCTCTCCTCGACCTTTTCCAAAGTACGTCCGAGTGCCGCAACGCGTGCGCCGCGCGCGATGAACTCGCTAACCATGGCCCGGCCCATTCCAGAACCGGCCCCAGTGACCACAACTACCTTGTCTGCAAATTCCATTACCTGACCTTCTCTCGTTAAGTACCTGTCTATGATTTATGCCCGCTCCAGGGTGACGCGATCACCCAGAGCGACCTCGCCCGGTTCGACCACCTCGGCATATGACGCGAAGCCCGGATTGGCGTAGCTCGGCATGAGCCCGTCCGGCAGGTGAACTTTCTTGCGATATTCGAGCAGAGCAGCGACAGTCCGGGCATTGTTTTTCCCGGTTTCCGGATCGAGCTGGGTCACGACACAACGCGGAACGGAGCTTCGACATTTTATAACGGCGGAGCCAACGCGCATTGTCGTTCCGCACCAACTATCTTCTGCGTACGGTTCGTCGCAATCGACGATCAGATTTGCCCGAAACCGACGATGATCGGCCTGGTATCCCAGACGACGGCTGAGATCGGCGAGAGATCCCGTCGTTAGGATCGTCATGGGCAGCACGTCCACCCCGGCACCGCTTCTCACAACCTTCACAATCCGTACGTTCACTCCCGAGAATTCACGGAGGCGCCGGTTCCACTCGTCTCCGATATCGGTAACCTGGATCCCGCGCATGTCCATGTAGTTCACTGGGAAAGGCGCTTCGTTCGAAGCGCATTCGCCCGTGACGATCCGCCCGTCCGGATAAGTCAGTTGCAGGCGGCGCGACCTTTCGTCGCAATCAAATCGGAGCGGGAGGAAATGACGATGAGAGCCTGGTCCCAACGGCATTCCCTGTTCATTCAGAAGAATGAAATCCCTGTCGCCAAGGATACCGTTCTCCGTGATGGTCGCCCGCTTAAGGTCCAACAATCTCGTCGCCTTTACGTGCGTCATGCCGATATGCTTGACGATCATGGATCCACCATTCCCCGGATGCCGGCCCGACTTGAAATGTCTCGGACAAGCAAGCCGATAAGAGCGCGTTTAAAAGTGGGTTCCGAAACCGAACATCTGGGTATTGCAAAGCCACTCATCGCCTTGTTTCACCCAGCCGAAGACAATTTTGTAGGACGTAGGCTCCGCATCGTCGACCGGATGAATAGCACCGATTACATACTCGATGGCGCCATCTCCCATAGGAACGATACGTTCGGACTTACTGGTCCAGGTATAGGTGCCTACGACACCGGCGTAGAGCTCCCGAATGGCATCGGAGCCTTTCCAGGTCTGGTCCTGATCGCCGAACACCCAGGCGTCTTTCGTGTAATAATGATTGGCGATTAAATCGGGATCGCCCGATGCGAAGGCTTCCTTCATCAGGTAGTGCCGGGCGGAAATTGCGGCGCGAATGCCGTCCGTAATTGGAGACATGTCTTATCCATTTCCATTCAAGGTGTTGTTAGGAATGTTTGTTAATTATCGACGCTTCAAGCCAAGGCTGATGCCGCTGCAACGCTCGCAGCCCTGCCCGACATCACAAGGCGGCCGAAGCCGCGCTCGGTGGATGTCAATGGCTGCTTGACGGCGGCGGCAGCGCGTTTGAGCTACCGTTGGCCCGCCCCTTTTGAAGGACGGGCCTCGAGAGAGCTGTTATTTGCGAGCGAGGAACTCGCTCATTCGATCCGCACGTCCCAGACTCTGGTAAGTGTCGGGTCTTGCTGCTCGGAAGTAGGCAGCGAGCGCAATGCCGGCAAGAAAAGGACCCAAAAGCACGGCGAGCATCCAGAGGTTCTCGCCGGGGGCGCCGCCAACCACGAGTTCCAGATGCGCGATCGCATAGAAGACGGTGACCGTCATGGCGACGCCTGCAATGGCCGGAGCGACGAAGACCTTGAAGACGTTGCTGGTCTTTGGAATTCCTGCTCTCCAGAACCAGGCGATTACCGAGAAGCTTACAAGAGCCATCAACACGATCACGCCGACGCTTCCGATACCAGTACCCATCGCGTACATAACGGCACCGTCAGCGCCCGCTATCATAAAGGGGAGGACGAGTACCGCGGCCACAATGGCAACTGCTGTAGAGGCGACATGCGGAGACCAATGGCGTTCGTGAACCTTTGCGAGCGCTGTAGGAAGGGCCTTGTCCACGGCGAGGTTAAGAACGTAACGCGACAGCACGTTATGAATCGAGATGAGCGCCGCGATCACTGAGAGAACGACGGAGAAGTAACCGATCTGCTCAAAAACCGGAGCTACAAACCTTCCAATGGCGATGCCGAACATCGAGGCTGGTGCGTTTTTTGCGACTTCCCAGGCTTGCGCCCCGAACGCTGAGGTAAGCGCATAGCAAGACAGCGTGTAAAGCAGCCCGACGAAGAGTACCGCACCATATGTCGCGCGCGGAATCGTGGTGTCCGGATCTCGTACTTCGTCGCGAAACAAAGCCGTCGCCTCGAAACCCATGAAGACAAGGATCGCGTAAAGCATGGTCACAGCCATGTCGCCCTCCGCGAATGCGCTCGGCGTAAATGGAACGACCGACAGACCCTCGGCACCACCATTGATCAGCACGGCGACGTTGAAGATCATCACGATTGCGACCTCGATGAGCATTGCAACGGCGAGGATCTTGGCGGAAAGCTCGATATGGAAATAGCCTAGCGTACTTACCAGCGCCCATCCAGCGAATGCCCAGATACCCCATGAAGTCTGGGGCAACCCTATGCTTTGGAGAAGTGCGTTCACGGTGACGCCAAGCTGAATGTAGACGCCGGCTAGAATTGTAAGATAGGCCGCGACTGCAAGGAATGCGGCGCCAAGACCGACGACGTTACCTAGGCCCGAACTAATAAATGCGTAGAAGTCGCCCGGCTTGGGAACGCTTCTCACCATCGCTACATATCCGACGGAAAATAGCAGAAGAAGCAGCAAGGCCAGGATGAAGCCGAAAGTCGCACCCGGTCCATCGAAGAGAATGGTGAAGGGGATGAACCCCTGCACCACTGCGATCGGAGCCGAGAAAGCCAGCACCGTTAGCATAAGCGCTCCCGCGCCCATCTGCCCCGCGAGCCGCGGCTTTTCGCGAACGCCCGCGGCGTCGCCTCGGAGGATGCCAATCTGTGCAGCTCCGGAGATATGCGTAGTATCAGTCATGGAATTGTTCCCCATTGATTGTTAGAACCGACAACGCTTTTCGATTTCGACGAGATGTGGCTTTTTACTCCTTCGGGATTTCAGCGATGGCGGAGATCTCGATCAGCGCGCCTGGTATTGCCAGGCTGGTGACTCCCATCGACGTCCACGCGGGATAGGGTGCCGGGAAGATGTCCCTCTTGAGAGGCAGAAACCATTCGTTGACCAGCGTGCAGTCACCGACATGAAACGTATTCATGACGATCACGTCCGTGAAAGTGCACCCGGCCGCGGCTAGGACCCGCTCCAGATTCTTCAAGGCTAGAGATGCCTGCTCTTCTGCCGACGCTCCAAGCTGTCCGTTTGCGTCAACCCCGATCTGGCCGGCGATATAGAGCAAGCCGTTTGCGATCCTGCCTGGTGCAAAACCATAGTTTGCAGCGCCTTCCATGCCGGCTGGCACCACCGCCTTGGGTTTATTTGCGGTCATTTCAGTAGTTCTCCTTTGATTTGCTGGGCAGCGGCTTCCCCTGACTGCACAGCACCCTCCATGTAACCAGTCCAAGCGGGAGCGGATTCAGTTCCCGCAAAGTGAATGCGGCCGATCGGGGCGCGCAGCGACGAGCCGCAGGTGCTCAGCAATCCAGGCGGCATATGGCAGACAGGTCCGCCCATCGTGAATTCGACATCGTTCCAGTTGGTCTCGATGTAGGCTTGCGGCTTTAACGCCTCGTCTCCGAAGCAGCGGGCTACGGCATCGAGCATTTCGATGCGCCGCGCCTCCTCCCCCGAGCCGAACCACTTGTCGTAGTTCGAGCCACCAATGAAAATGACGAGGGTCGCGAGCTCGTCTCCGGGACGAGTCACGTCCAGCGCGAAGAAGCCGGGCGAGAGAGAGAAGATTTCACCGGAGAAACCGCGATCCAACCAGAACTGCTTCTCGTACCGGATCTGCAGTTTCATATAGCGGCCAAAGTTCGTACGCCGGTTGATTTGGCGCCGGGCCGACGGAAGTTCGGGATGAAAAGCGATTTTCGCAGCGGCGGCCGGGGGCAAGGCCAGTACAACGCGCTTTGCAAAGTACTTTCCATGATGCGTAAGCACCTCGACCTGCTCGTTGCCGTGGGTTACGGAGATCACTCCTTCACCGAGGTGCACGCTCCCAGCCGGCAGCTTGTCTGCGATGCGCAACGAGATCTGCTGAGCGCCACCAACCCACAGCATGACGTTCGCCGTCACCTGCAGCGCGTACATGTCTTCGCACTGCGCGACATAGAAGGCGAAGAACAGCAACGATATTTCCGAAGGATCGACGCCGGTGATGATGGTGACGTCGCTGCCGACGATCTTTCGGACGAGAGGATCGGCGACGTTGTCGGCGAGCCAAGAGGCCATCGTCATCGCGTCCAGCTCGGCGGCATCGGGAGCATCCCACGGGCTGTCCTTGCCGACCTTCTTGGCGAGCTCGTCTATTGCAGCGAACGCCTTCGATAGTTCCGCTTGCAGACTGCTTCCATTTCCGACGGTCTTTTCCGGATAGCTGCCGTCTTCCGCAATCAGGATCTCGGTTCCAAGATCCCAGACCATCTTTCCGGCAGGGCGGGCCTTAACCATTTCCAAGCCCAGTTCCTTACCGAGCCGCTGGGAACGTCCGTGGGTGGTGCCGATAAACATGCCGCCAAAATCCAGCGCGCCGTTCGGATATTCACTGTCCGACCAGGTTCGACCACCGACGCGGTCTTTTCCATCAAACAGCAGAACGCTGAGACCACTTTCGGTGAGCTGCTTTGCGGCGGTCAGGCCTGAGAGGCCGGCTCCCACCACAATCACGTCGGCGTTTTCGGTATTAGCATTCATTTAACTAACTCACATTTGTTAAGTCTATTGACCAAGTTTTGTTTGGATTTCTCAACTCGGCAGACCGCCCACCTCGACGGACGCCAACGTCATGCAGCGCGGCGATTGATGGAAGCCAGAAACTGATCGGCCCAATTGAGCGCCGACTGCGAAAGCGACACGCCCTTTGCCGCGTCATGACGGCCCGTCTCGCCGATCTGATGGGCGCCAAGTTCGCTCAAAAGGCTGGCGACGACGTCGATGCCATTTCCGTATGTCTCGTAGGTACTGTCACCCAGACCGAAGGCACCAAACTTGAGGGTGGCAAGATTTGGTTTGGATGCGCATAGCGCATCATAGAATGGCTGGGTGGTTTCGGGCAGTTCGCCCTCCCCATATGTGGAGGTGATGACGATGACTAATCCAGACGCGGACAACTTGTCGACGTCGCATTCCTCCATTGGGACGACCTTGGCCTCTTCGCCGTTCTCTCCAAGAAATTGGGCGATGTCGTCGGCCGCCATTTCAGAGTTGCCGCTCTCTGTACCGAAAAGGACTGTGATCATTCTATGTTCCCTGCTCTCTCTGTTTCGCTGCCTTGTCCGCTACGTTTTCAAGCGTGTCCGTACGGACATTAAAAACTAACGTAAGTTAGCTTAAGCAAACACCGTGCCAGTCCCGCCGACCTCCATAAAACGGTGTCTCGTCAACGTTTGCTGGACCTATGTGCCAGCCATTTGTGCGGCCTTGCCATCGTTGCACAAATTCTAATCAACGAGCGCGTACTGGACTAAAGCTCCTTATGCATCCGCCGCTAGCCTCTTTGCGGGGCAGCCGTCGTCTTGAGAGGAGGCGTTTCTGATGAAAAGTGCTCGAGAATAGACTCGGCGGGCTCGAACCCATGGCGGCATTCAAAGATCCGCGTAAGTGCTCGCTCCACCGCACACTTCAACTCTCGTTCGTCTTAAGAGACTATCCTCCTCAAAACAGGCCCTTCCGAACGTAACCGGAACTTATAGATTGATATTCAAAACCTCGCGTGACAGTACTTGCCAATCTGTACGGCGAAATTGCCAATCAGACGATCGGCCTGCATAACGGGCGCAGGCGCCGCCAATGCGGCGACGCCTCCTCTTCAAATCAGAACGGCACGTCAAGGTTGATGTCGAGACGCTTTACCAGCCAGTTTTCGTCACCGCCCTTGGTCAGGTCCACTTCGAAGATGCCCATCGTTACTGGGCTCACCTTGCTGTCGGCCGCCGACAAGAGCGTCATGTAGCAACGGACCGTGGCAGCCATGTCGGTTTGGCTGACGAAATGATGATTGCTAAGGCAGTGCCGGCGGCGATCCGTTTGGCTATTGCGCATGCCTTGGAGGCCGCCAACGATCTCCTCGCGCCCGCGCATCGGGCCCCACGAGATATCGGTACCCGCAACTTTCCCCCCACTGGTAGCGTCCTCAGCGAAGACGCTTGCGAGAAGGGAGAAGTCATTCTCATCGAAGCCCCAGGCATACTTAGCGAGGGTGTCGATAATGGTTTGACGATCATTTAGATTCTGGGACATTTTCCTCTCCAACCGACTCGCCCCCCGAATGCCGACCCTCACAGCCGGCTGACGGGGAGCCTAAGATTTCCCCCTCAGGGGTACTGAGTTGAAGCTAATCGTTCCCGCCGGCATCCGCCGCGAGCGGATTGACAAACTTTACGCGGAACAGGCCAAAATGATGTGCGAGCGGCGCGCGACACTTGCAACGCCAGAACGATGTCGTGCAGGCTTCGAAGGTGGCTTTCGATCTCCACGAGTGATCAAAGCTCTGCATATGCAATGATACGGCCAAGGATTTCGTCGATGTATTTGACAACTTACCCCGTTGCCCGAAACAGACGCCTTCGGAAAACGGCGTCGCTCCGAAACCTCGTCGCCGAGAACAACGTCACGATGAATGACCTTATTTATCCCGTCTTCGTTGAAGAAGGGATTTCGCGACGCGTTGAGATAGAGTCGATGCCTGGCGTGTTCAGGGTTCCCGAAGCGGAACTGCGCGACGAAATAGCAGCCATTTACCGCGAAGGCATACGGGCTGTGATGATGTTTGGTGTATCACATAACAAGTCTCCCGACGGATGCGATTCATGGGCTGAGAAAGGCCTTCTCGCCAGGATGATCCGAACCGCAAAAGAGGCTGCTCCGGAGCTCGTTGTCATTTCTGACAACTGTTTCTGCGAATACACAATCGACAGCCATTGCGGCGTCAGCCACAACGGACACGTCGACAACGATCAGACGATCGCGAACCTGGGCCGGCAGGCAGTTACCGCGGTCAAATCTGGAGCCGACATAGTTGCCCCATCGGCCATGATGGACGGCCAGGTGAAAGCAATCCGGAAGGCACTGGACGACGCAGGGTTCACCGAGACGCCCATCATGGCCTACTCTTCAAAATTCGCTTCAGGTTTCTATGGACCTTTCAGAGAAGCCGCGGGATCGACCTTGCTGGGAGATCGAAAATCGTACCAGATGAATTGCTTGAATGGCCGCGAGGCACTCAGGGAATCTTTGATTGACGAGGCAGAGGGAGCCGACTTCCTAATGGTGAAGCCGGCCCTCGCCTATCTGGACGTATTGGCTCGGTTGAGCGAGCGAACGCTTCTTCCCCTGGTCGCCTACCAAGTAAGCGGGGAGTACTCCATGATCAAATTTGCTGCCCAAGCGGGCGCGATCGACGAAAAAACGGTGGTTCGCGAAACGTTGGGTTCGTTCAAACGAGCAGGAGCCGATCTCATCGTTACCTATTTTGCCAGAGACATTGCGAGAGACGGTTACTGAGCGTGCAAGAACTGCGAATCTCTTTGTTATTGCAAACGTCACCGATGAGCGAGCTCGACCAGACTTCCATCGAACGGCTACAGCCCAATCTCATTCAGTCTCGGCACGACGATCTCCCGCCATCCCGAGACCGCACCTTTGCCAACCTGATTGCCGCCAAGCCTCCAGAACAACATGCAGGCAGCCTGCCGATCGGCGGCGCCCGTTGGCAGACACCCAGGAGCGAGGACGCGCCAGAAACCCCAAGGGCATTGAACAGATGGGCACGCGCCGTGCCACCCAGGCGGACGGGATAGAACGGGCGCTGCAGCGAGATATGGTCGCGATGACCAGCGACATTGTACCAAGCCGACCAGACCCCGGAGCCGAATGATATCAGGGCTTCCCGGAAAGATCCGAAGCCGGCTGCTCGTGCATAGGCCTCCGGCAGGCCAATTGGGAAGTCGAAGCCGACGAGGAACCAGCCAGGATCGATGGCCCGACGCCGCAGCCGCTCAAACAAACTCGATGTGTTACCGACGAGTTCCGGAGGCTGAACATACCAGTGTCCGCCGTGCTTGATGGCCACAGCCATCCAGCGCTTTTTCTGCTCCAGACCCCAATCGCACTGGGCGACTACCGCGCACTCATACTACATCCGATTCTCGTCATCATCCGCATGATTATCTTCCGGACGTCAGATCACCATCTGTCAGGATTTGCATCACGGCCTTTTCATCCATTGCCTGGGCATCAAACAGCGCCTTGGCGAGGGCATGGAAGGTCGGCCTGCGCCTCCTGAGGATAGCCACCGCCCGGTCGAGTGCCGCCTCCAGTCTTCCATGGACACGAGCCGCGAGCTCGGCGTCACGGTCCAGAACCGCGCCCGGATCGCGATGGGGTCGATAGAGCAGCGGATGCTCGCTCCCGAATCCAAGGACGCGCTCCATATCCAAGGCAAGCCGCGTGGCCCGCGCCAGATCGCTGTCGTCGACACCTCCGGAACCGCTCGAGACACGTTTCAGCACCAGTTGCTCGGCAGCCCGCCCGGCCATCAGCATGGTCAGCATGTTTTCATACCAGTCGCGGGTGTCGGTGGCCCAGACGTGGAAGCCGACGAGATTATAGCCGCCCTCGCCGGTATCGATATTGAGACCGCGAACAGGTCCGAGATCGAGGGCATGATGCACGACCGCATGCCCCGCCTCGTGGAAGGCGTAGTGCCAGCGCAGATTATTGGGAACAGGCGGGCGATGACCGCGGATGCCTTCTTCGATGTCCTCATAGCGGATCGCCCGCTTGCCACGCCGCGCTTTTAACCGCGCTTCCCGGACGATGCGTTCGATATCAGCGCCCGTCAATCCCATCGCCCGCGTGGCGAGACGCCTGAGGATCGTATCGGCGGAGCTGCCTTCTTGCGCGGCCGCCGACAATTCCGGCGCGTTGCTGATCTGTGGCTCGGTCATCGGCTGGCTCGGCCGAGCTACCTGCTGAGCGGAATGCTGGAGTGCGCCGAATGCGGTGGCTCCTACGCCATCATGGCCAAGGAACGCTACGGCTGCTCCAACCGGACGCCCAGTCTGTCCCCGAGATATTGGAGGAGTTGAAAGCGCAGGGATACATGGCGGAAGGCGAATTCACCTACGAGCTTACGCCGTCGCCAACCTGATCATGCAGAACAAAATATGAACAAAAGACAGAACGTCAAGAATGAATTTAATTCGCTGACGTTTACCGGCCTGAGCGCTCATTAAAACCTTCTCGAGGACGCTCGCTGCGCCGTCCAGCCCAAAAGCCACCGTTTCCTTTGTTGACCGTAGCAATTGGCCAGACCTGCGAGTAAGAGCCTATTTGAACATGCTCAAGACGCCGCGAGGATGGCGAAACGGACCCAGCCGTACTTCAACCGTGGAGTGAAGCTGTCAACCACGAACAGGCGCGGTCTACGGCCACCGTCCTCCGTGACTTCAACGGTACGAGAACGTTGTATCTTCCCTCCACTGCGATGCTCGAGTCATCGAGGGCGACCAAGCTTCCATCATCCAGGAATGTCTGAACCAACACACCCCATCCCAATGCAACACCCTGCCCCGCACGTGCGGCCGAGATGGTTTCGGTATAGTGATTGAAGCGAAGCGAAGGCTTAAACGGAAAGCCAAGACCTAGCCGGGCCATGCAGTGGCTCCAAGTGAGCCAGGATCTCTCCTCGGCTTCGGTGTCTATGAGATCATCCGTATTACTTAGAGGACCAGGGGCTCGACGTTCCAAGTAGTCCGGTGAACAGACCGGGGTTATAGAGTCTCCCCTCGACGCAATGACCGTGCCATCATTGAAGGGCGGTATCCCAAACCTGATGGCAACATCCACTTGCCCCTCGTCGAGGTCGATCTTGCTGTCCTGCGACACAACACGGATCTGGATGCCGGGATTCTGTGCGCGAAAATCAGGAAGTCTTGGAAGCAACCAGAACGACGAGAACGCGACAGTTGCTCCGATGGTGACGACGTCCTGGGACGAGCTCCTGATGGAGTGTATCACATCCGAAATGTTGGCGAAGCTCTGAGCGAGCGTCGTGCCAAGTAAAATACACGCGGGTGTAGGCTCGATTGCTCGATGCTTCCGCACGAACATCAGCTCTCCAAGCTCTTCTTCGAGAATCCCGATCTGGCGACTGACAGCAGCCTGCGTGACCCCAAGTTCACCCGCCGCGGTCGTGAAGCTCTTTCGCCTCAATACGGCTTCCAGCATGATCAGTGACGTGAGCGACGGCAGCCGTTTCCGAAATAACATCTCAGGACCTTCACATAAGCCTGCGTTATGCGAGCGTGATTTTTTATGCCGTTGAACACGTTGCTTAGCAAGAGCAAATTCGCTCCATCAAACCAATGGGGAACTCTATGCTGAACAGGCTGCCATCCGACATTTCCGCTCTTCTTGAAGCACGCACACCGGGCCACTCGCTGCCAGCGGGCCTGTACACCCGCGAAGACGTTTTCGAGGCGGATATCGACGTCTTCTTCCACAAGCACTGGATCTGCATCGGACTGGACTGCGACGTGCCCGAACCTGGCGACGCAACGGTCGTGGACATCGGAAAGACAAGTCTAATTCTGCTCCGGGACGACGAAGGCGAGATCCGCGTGCTTCACAACGTCTGTCGCCATCGCGGATCGCGCCTGCTCGATCCCGGAACGACAATCGTTTCGAAGCTGGTCTGTCCCTACCATACATGGACATACGAGCTCACAGGCGAACTCTCTCATGCCCCGCACATGGGCAAGGACTTCGACAAGGAGTGCCACAGCCTCAAGGCCGTGAACTTCAAGTCGATCGGAGGACTGATCTACGCCTGCCTGTCTGACAATCCGCCGGAAGACATCGCCAGGCTCGAAGAGACGATGCTGGAGCGTCTCGCTCCATATGACATCCGAAATGCCAAGGTGGCTCATCAGACCGACGTCATTGAGAACGGCAACTGGAAGCTGACAATGGAGAACAACCGCGAGTGCTATCATTGCTCCGCGAACCATCCGGAACTCTGCGTTTCCTTTGTCGACCTGGATTTCGGGTTCGATCCGGAAACTCTCAGCCCGGAAGACCTGGAACAGGCCAGGGAGCATTTCCGCCTCTACGAGGAGCGCACCAAGGGCTGGGAAGCCGACGGCTACCCCTCCGCCGCGGTCGAGCAACTCCTGGACTGTGCAACGAACTTCCGGAGCCAGCGGCTCATTATCGCCGGCGCGGGCGAGTCCCAGACCCACGATGCGACCGCCGCCTCGTCCAAGCTTCTTGGCCATATGACGCGCAAGGACCTTGGCGACGTCCACCTCTGGGGCATGAATGGCTGGAACCACTTCATGGGTGACCATGCCGTCGTAGCCATCGTCATCCCCCTCTCGGCAGGAAGAACGCTCGTGAGGACGAAATGGCTCGTTCACAAGGACGCCGTCGAGGGTAAGGACTACGATCTCGATAAGCTGACCGACGTCTGGATTGCGACCACCGATCAGGACGCCGATCTCGTAGCACGCTCGCACGCCGGCGTCCTCGACCCTGCATACAGACCGGGCCCATACTCGAAGTTCTCCGAAATTGGCCTGGACAAGTTCGCCACTTGGTATGTCGACCGGATGCGCGCTCATGGGTATTGATCTGACCTCCGTCCAGCTTGCACCGGGCTCGCGTCCTTTCTGGGATCCGGAGACGGACGAGACGCTCGTCTGCATCGACGTCGATCAGGAGACGCACGACGTCAAAAGCTTCACGTTCGCCTCTCCGGAGGGAAAGCAGTTCCAGTTCGAGGCCGGGCAGTATTTCCTGTTCGACTTCCCCACAGGCGCGGAAGGAGAGGCGCGCTGCTACAGCATTTCCTCGTCGCCGCAGCGAACCAACACGTTCACGGTTACCGTGAAGCGCGTTCCTGGCGGAAGAATCTCCAACTGGCTGCATGACAACATGGCGCCGGGAATGTCGGTCAAGGGTCAGGGGCCACTCGGGCACTTCACCCGACCGAAGAACGGCAGTAACAAACTCCTGCTGCTATCCGGAGGCTCGGGGATCACCCCGGTCATGTCGATCACCCGAGACCTCGCCGATCGTTACGAAGCCGCGGACATCGTGTTCCTCCATGCTGCGCGAACGCCGAGCGACCTCATCTTCCGTCACGACCTTTCAGGACTGGCCACGCGCATGAAAGGCCTGCGTCTGCAGTTCCTCCCTGAAAGCACCGTCGGCGAGAAGTCGTGGCCGGGCCTGACCGGCCGCATCTCGCCGGAATTCTTCAGGCTGGCGGTTCCCGACATATCGGAGCGGGTCGTCATGTGCTGCGGCCCAGCACCATTCATGTCGGCTGCACGCTCTATCTGCGAGCAGCTTGGTGTTCCTCCGTGCAACTACATCGAGGAGAGCTTCGATGCCGCAGTGATCGACGAGCCAGTAGCGATCGTTGAAAATCAGCCAGCAGCGAAGTTCTACCAGGTCGAGTTCTCGAAGCAGAAGAAGAATCTGGAAGTCTCCTCTGCACAGACCGTTCTGGCAGCTGCGAAGAAGGGCAGCGTCCGGCTTCCATCCTCGTGCTCGAACGGCGTCTGCGGAACCTGCAAGTCAAAGCTTGTGTCCGGCTCGGTTGAGATGAACCACAACGGCGGCATCCGCCAACGTGAGATCGATGCCGGCTTCTTCCTGCCGTGCTGCTCCAAGCCCCTCAGTGACCTCGTTATTGATCGATAGATCGGAGTTTCTGATGCTGAAGGAAAAAGAGACGACAGCTTCGGGTAACACCGATGTGTTCAAGGACGAGCGTAAGAAGGCCTATCTCAACCCGGAGGGGGCGGATCGCCCTCTGGTGAGCGCCATACCTGCGTCGACACTAGATCATGCGAGACGATATCGTCTTGGCAGACTGCGCCAGCAGATGCATGAATGGGACTGTCCCGCCCTGCTCCTCTATGACCCGGTCAACATCCGCTATGCGTTCGACTGTTCCAACATGAGCATCTGGACGATGCACAATCCTTCCAGATATGCGCTGATCGTTGCGGATGGTCCGGCGATAATGTTCGAGTTTGATGGATGCGAGCACGTCAACGACGGGCTGCCGGGGATCGACGAGATCCGCACCTCCAAGTCATTCCTTTTCTTCACCGCAGGAAACCTGGTCGAGGATCGGATAAAGCCCTGGGCTGACGAGATAGCAGACATCCTCTCTTCACACTCGGGTATCGGGCGCATTGCAGTCGACCGTCTCGAGCCTGCTCCTGCGGCAGAACTTCAGCGAAGAGGCTTCACGCTTCTCGACGGACAGGAACTCGCAGAACGGGCGCGCTCCATCAAAAGTGCCGAAGAGATCGAACTCATGCGGTGGACCATCAGGGTCTGCGAGGCCGGAATGGCTAGAATGTACAAGGTCTCGGAGCCGGGTCGCACCGAGCGTGAGATCTGGGCGGAACTGCACTTCGAAAACGCCCGCAGCGGCGGCGAATGGCTCGAGACGAAGCTCCTCACAGCAGGAGCTCGAACGAACCCGTGGTATCAGGAATGTTCGGACTACGTGGTGCAGCTCGGCGAGATGATCTCCTTCGACACGGACATGATAGGACCCTATGGCTACTGCGCCGACCTTTCGCGATCGTGGACATGCGGTCATGTGGCGATGTCCGGGAAGCAGAAGAGCCTGTATTCCGCCGCTCGCGATCAGATCGAGCATAACCTCTCGATCATCAGGTCAGGGATGACCTTCCGGGAGTTCAACGAGAAGAGCTGGCGGATACCTGAAAAGTATCAGCCCTATCGCTACACTCTTGCAGTTCATGGAACGGGCATGGCAGACGAATGGCCAGGCATCCTGCTACATCCCGACTTCGATCCTCAATTCGAAGGGGTGATCGAGGAGGGCATGGTGCTGAACGTGGAAAGCCTGATCGCGGAGAGCGGCTCCGAAAGCATCAAGCTCGAAACCCAGGCACTTGTCACGCCGGGCGGAGCCGAGCGCCTGGACACGTTCCCCTGGGAGGACGAGTGAGGTTCTCAGTCAGGAACGGCTCGAGACACTTCGATTTTGGGCTGGTGTCTAAGTAGTTTCAGTTCGCGGACAGACTCGCAGCGGGTGTTCGGTTGTCCGGAAAACGTGGCTGGCGGCGCTTCTGCATCCGCCAGCCGCTTCATACGTTCAAGCGGCGAGCGCCCCACTCTTCCTCGCGGTCCATGTCGCGATGTAGTCCATCAGTCCCGGTGACAGGCAATCGTAAGGTTCGAGACCAGCCTGCTTGAGCGTCGAACGGACCTCATCCATCTTTGCAGGATCGTAGCCGCTCTCGATGATGGAGGAAACGAAGGCTGCAAAGCCAGGCTTGGCCCATCCCTTTCCATCGAAGCGCTCGGGGTGGATGAACGAGAGTCCCTTGAACGGGTGGTCACGCTCAACCGGGCCATACATGTGAACGCCGCAGTCCTTGCAGGCGTGACGTTGAATGAGCGCCGACGCGTCCACCACTTCGAGCTTGTCGCCGTTCTCAAGCACCTCGACCTTGTCGGTCGGAGCGACGGCAACGATCGAGAACGCCGAACCGTCCGGCTTCCAGCACTTCGTGCAGCCACAAGCGTGGTTGTGCGCGATATCACCGGCAACCTTCACCCTCACCGGATTAGTGCTGCAATCGCACACCAGCGTTCCGCCTGAGAAGCTTGCGTCTGTCGCCTGGTAACCTGAATCAACAACTGGATGAATATTTAAGCTGGGCATGATGTAATCCCTTTCCTCCCGAGCCGGAGCGGGATTGCTCCGGCCAAGCTGCATCCTTCACCCGCAGAGCCTATCGGCGTGCCAGCGCAGGTGATCATTCATGAAAGTCGATATGAACAGATAGGAATGGCCGTAGCCTTCCTGCATCCTGAGGGTCATCGGAATACCTGCCCTGCGACACGCATCTTGCAAATCGTTGGGCCGCAGCCCCTCATCAAGAAAGGAGTCGCTGGTTCCCTGATCCACAAGCAAATCCCGAACTCGCCGGCCGTCCTCTATCAACGTGCAGGCGTCGTACTCCCGCCAGTCCGATTGGTCCCCTCCGAGATACTTCTCGAAGGCCGAACGCGACCAATCCGAAATGCTTGGATGAGAGATCGGGGCGAAAGCGGAGCAGCTTTGATATCGTTCCGGGTTTTTCAGAGCGATCGTGATGGCACCGTGACCCCCCATCGAATGTCCGAAGATACCCTGCCGTCCCATGTCGGCAGGAAACTCGCTCTCGATCAGCCTAGGAAGCTCGTGGACGACATAGCTATACATCCGGTAGTGCGAGGCGAAAGGGACTCGGGTGGAATCGAGGTAGAACCCCGCCCCTTTTCCAAACTGCCAGTTGTCTGGGTCGTCGGGGACGCTCTCGCCTCTAGGGCTCGTGTCCGGGCACACTATGATGAGCCCGAGTTCGGCGGCCAGCCGCCGATACTCGCCCTTGTCCATGACGTTGGCGTGCGTACACGTAAGACCAGAAAGGTACCAAAGAACAGGTAGCCTTTCCTCGGACGCCTGCGGTGGAACGAAGACCGCAAAGGTCATCTCGCATCCGCAGACATCCGAGCGGTGCGAGTAAACACCCTGGATTCCGCCAAAGGACTTGTCGGTGGAGATAGTCTTCATTGTTCAGTACACCACGACGCCGCGGATCGATTCACCCTTGTGCATCAGGTCGAAGCCCTTGTTGATGTCTTCGAGCGGCATGGTGTGGGTGATCATCGGGTCGATCTGGATCTTGCCTTCCATGTACCAGTCGACGATCTTCGGCACATCCGTGCGGCCGCGCGCGCCACCGAAGGCGGTGCCCATCCAGTTGCGGCCGGTGACCAGCTGGAACGGACGCGTGGAGATTTCCTGACCGGCGCCGGCAACGCCGATGATGACCGATTTACCCCAGCCGCGATGCGAGGCTTCCAGCGCCTGGCGCATGACCCTGGTATTGCCGGTACAGTCAAACGTATAGTCCGCGCCGCCGATCAGGTCGCCGTTACGCTTCGTCATGTTGACGAGATAGGGCACGATGTCGTCACCGACTTCCTTCGGATTGACGAAATGGGTCATGCCGAATTTTTCGCCCCAGGCCTTGCGGTCCGGGTTGATGTCGACGCCGATGATCATGTCCGCACCGGCAAGGCGCAGGCCCTGCAGCACGTTGAGGCCGATGCCGCCGAGACCGAAGACGATTGCGGTGGAACCGATCTCGACCTTGGCGGTGTTGATGACCGCACCTATGCCCGTCGTCACGCCGCAGCCGATGTAGCAGACCTTGTCGAAGGGCGCGTCCGGGTTGATCTTGGCGAGTGCGATCTCGGGCAGAACAGTGAAGTTCGAGAAGGTCGAGCAGCCCATATAGTGATGGATCTTGTCCTTGCCGATCGAGAAACGGCTGGTGCCATCAGGCATCACGCCCTGGCCCTGTGTGGCGCGGATCGAGGTGCAGAGATTGGTCTTGCGCGAGGTGCAGGAGTAGCACTCGCGGCATTCCGGCGTGTAGAGCGGAATGACGTGGTCACCTTTCTTGACCGAGGTGACACCGGGTCCGACATCAACGACGATACCTGCACCCTCATGGCCGAGAATGGCCGGAAACAGACCTTCCGGATCGGCGCCCGAGAGGGTGAAATCGTCGGTGTGGCAGATGCCGGTGGCCTTGACTTCGATCAGCACCTCTCCCGCGCGGGGGCCCTCTAGCTGAACGGTCATAACTTCTAATGGCTTGCCTGCCTGAACGGCGACAGCAGCGCGAACGTCCATCGTATCATCTCCTTTTCTACGTCTGTTATCGGTGAGTGCGGCTGTTCTGCGCGCTTTCAATCCACGCCTTCTATCAGGATGAAATCGGCGTCGGCCGCGCCGTCTCGGAGCACCTTGGCATGAGCATACTCATCGCTCTCCCAGAAGGCCTTGGCCTGCTCGAGGCTCTCGAATTCGAAGATCGCCATGCGAGGCCGGGGCGCGCCCTCTACAACCACGGCACTTGCAGGCCGTACGAAAAGCCTACCACCGAAGCGCTCGAGAACTTCCGTCGCAGCGGTTCCATACTCCGCGTACTTCGTCGGGTCCGTCACCGTGAGCTGTGCAATCAGATATCCCTTGGCCATCTCAGCTTTTCCTTGGTTCGATTCTACATGTTCGCATAGACCGGCCCCTCGCCGCCCTGCGGCGGCACCCAGTTGATGTTCTGGTTCGGGTCCTTGATGTCGCAGGTCTTGCAATGCACGCAGTTCTGGGCGTTGATGACGTAAACTTGCCTGCCGTCCTTCTCCACCCATTCGTAAACGCCCGCCGGACAATAACGCGTGGAGGGCCCGGCATAGACGTCGTGTTCGGAGCGCTTCTGCAACTCCATGTCCTTCACCTGAAGATGCACCGGCTGGTCCTCTTCATGGTTGGTGGAGGACAGGAACACCGAGGACAGGCGGTCGAAGGTCAACACGCCATCCGGTTTCGGATAGGCGATCGGCTTGTGCTTCGAAGCCGGTTCCAAGCTCTGCGCATCCGTCTTGCCGTGCTTCAGCGTGCCGAAGAAGGAAAAGCCGAACAGCTGGTTGGTCCACATGTCGAGACCGCCGAGCCCGACGCCGACCAGCGTGCCGAATTTCGACCACAGCGGCTTGACGTTGCGCACCCGCTTCAGGTCCTTGCCGATATCGCCTTCACGCCATTCGGCCTCGATCTCGGCCACCTCGTCATGGGCGCGGCCTGCGGAAATCGCCGCGGCGATCTTTTCCGCCGCCAGCATGCCCGAAAGCACCGCATTATGGCTGCCCTTGATGCGCGGCACATTGACGAAACCGGCGGAACAGCCGATCAGCGCCCCGCCGGGGAAAGTGAGCTTCGGCACCGACTGATAACCGCCCTCGGTGATGGCACGCGCGCCATAGGAGATGCGCTTGCCGCCCTCGAATGTGTCGCGGATCGCCGGATGCGTCTTGAAACGCTGGAATTCCTCGAAGGGATAAAGATAGGGGTTCTTGTAGTTGAGGTGCACCACGAAGCCGACGGCGACGAGGTTATCTTCCAGATGATACAGGAACGAGCCACCGCCGGTCTTGAAGCCGAGCGGCCAGCCAAAGGAGTGCTGCACGAGGCCCTGCTTGTGGTGTTCCGGCTTGACCTGCCAGAGTTCCTTGATGCCGATGCCGAATTTCTGCGGCTCGCGATCTTTCGACAGGTCAAATTTGGAAATCAGCTGCTTGGCGAGCGACCCTCGCACGCCTTCACCGATCAGCACATATTTGCCGTGCAGTTCCATGCCGCGGGTGAAGTTCGGACCCGGCTCGCCGTTCTTTTCGATGCCCATATCGCCGGTGGCGACGCCGATGACGGCGCCTTCGTCGTTATAAAGCACTTCGGTGGCGGCAAAGCCCGGATAGATCTCGACGCCGAGCGCTTCCGCCTTTTCCGCCAGCCAGCGACAGACGAGGCCAAGCGAGACGATGTAATTGCCGTGATTGTTCATCAAGGGCGGCATCATGAAATTCGGCAGACGGATGCAGCCGGCCGGGCCGAGGAACATGAACTGGTCGTCCTTGACCTCGGTCTTGAAGGGATGCCCCTCCTCTTCGCGCCAGCCCGGCAAAAGCCGGTCGATGCCGATCGGATCGACCACCGCGCCCGAGAGGATATGCGCACCGACTTCGGCGCCCTTTTCCAACACAACGACGGAAAGATCAGGATTGACCTGCTTCAACCGGATCGCGGCAGAGAGGCCAGCAGGTCCGGCGCCGACGATCACGACATCGAACTCCATCGATTCACGTTCCGCAAGCTCCTGATCGCTCATCGGCATCTCCCATCGAAGTCATTGCTGACCATGTGCAAAGTGCTGCACGGGCCATGCGGTGCAGCCTCCCACACAACTTGCCCAGCGTTGAACGAACGCTCGTCAGATAGCCTGAAGGACAGGTTCACTTGACCCTCCCGATTTGATCTCAGACGGCTGCATCTCCTGATAGACACGCGAAGTATCCTCCTCGAAGTGTCGAAGCTCCTCCTGCCGCCGCTCTTCCGACCATCCTGCCGCGCTGGCAGCGATATGCGAAATCTCTTCCACGCGGCTGCGTCCGAGATCCGGATCCAGTCCATCTTTCAAGCGTCTGCGGATCAGGTCTACGAGACGGACCACATGTTCCTCGCGAACGATCGCAGGTATATCCATGTTGGCCCTTCGGGGAAGAATGCCCTTTGGCGGCTCGCCTCGTTTTCCAAGCTTCTTCTCGACGCACTGCGCTACGAGGCGCCCTGCGTGCCGATGCATCATGATGTAGGATCCGGTGACCGTTATGAGACCGGGTCTTTCCGGATTCTCGAAAGCTCTCACCGGAAGGCTGACTGTCTCCCCATCCAGTGTAGACATGGGCCGGACTCCGCACCATGCGTGAAGCACATCATGTCTGGTGAGATTGAGCTTCGGGAAAAGCAGGTTTGCTTCGTTGAGAATGTAGTCGATCTCGGATCCAAGGACTCGAACATCGTCCGGATCGTCCTCAACGACAAGCTCGGTCGGCCCGATGAAGTGATGGTCCCCCCAAGGAAAAACATAAAACGTCTCCCCCTTGCTGGAGAACGCCTCAAGCCCCTGCCCTCTCCAAGCATCCGGAAGGCGTACCATGACGTTCACGCCCTTTTTGCCAACTACGCGCTTTTTCTTCCCTGCGCCTCCGCCCGGAATACGATCGACCCAGGGCCCCGCAGCGTTGACGATCGACTTGGCGACGACACGCGCCTGCCCAGACGGGCCTGGCGCCTGATCTTCGAGAGAAACCTCCCATTGCGGTCCTATCTCCCTGATAGCCGTGACCTTTGCATAGGTCCGGATCGTGGCACCACGCGCCTCGGCATCCAAGGCGGTGTCAACGCAGATGCGCTCGGGCCAGTCGTACATATACTCGTCGAAGACGCCAACGCTGGAGAGCGGCCCGCCAAGGGATGCAACTAGGTCGCTTTCCCCACTTGCCACGGTCGGCGACAAGCGCCTGAATGCGAGCGGAACTCCGCGGCTGCAGAGCGTCTCCATCATTCGGAAGCCGAACTCGACGAGCCAGTGAGGATATCTGTCGCCCTTTCGAAAGGGATAGTGAAACCTGTGCTTGGGGAGACGGCCTGGCATGTCCTTCAGCAGTTCGGCCCTACAGTGCATGATGTTGCGAGCGTAGAGGAAGCGCTTAAGGACGGCTATCGGCCGAAGAGGTATCTGCCAGAGCGGAAATGGTGGAGCGAGATAGCCCACTCCCGAATACAACATGCGGCTTGAGCGTGACGAGGTGCCCGATCCGATATCAGCCCGATCGACCAGAAGAGTCTCAAAACCGCGACCCGCCAATTCGCGGGCGGCCGCACATCCAACCGCGCCTGCGCCTACCACGACTACGTCATAAACACGGTCTCGGAGCGAGGTTATGCGGCTACCAGTCTCGAAAGCATCGGTTTCCATCACAGCTCCCTAGATCGCCTTC
>NZ_JAPWDT010000014.1:0-48828 GCF_027212525.1 Agrobacterium sp. SOY23
GACACGGTCTTCTCACCATGCCGGCGAAGACTTTGCGCGCCTCAAGATCGCGCGCCAACGACTTTCCTAACAAACGTATTAGCCGAGTCTAAATACGTTAAGTCGTCCCAATATAAGGAAAACCTATAGTTCGACATTAGATAAAATAATTTTCCAAAATGATCTTCGTGACATTCAATCAAAGAAACCGACATACGGAGGATGAAATACCGAATATACACAGGATAAAAATCTTCGGTTGTGAAATGATTTGGTCGCATTAAGAAGTTTAAAAAACAATATGCGACTTATTCTAATATAGTCAGAAGAAAACCATGTAACGAGAATTGTATAGTTCAAAAAAAGGGGGAACTATGAAAATTTCGGCGATTGTTACAGGAACACTTTTTTCGGTCTCGACGCTGACGCTTTCGAACCCGGTTGTCGCAAAGGACGGGGAGATTGTCATCGGCATGGCCTACGCGAAAACGGGCTGGATGGAGGCTTATGACGGCGATGGTGCCAAAATGGCCGAGCTCTGGATTGAGCGGGTTAATGCATCGGGTGGAATTGGCGGCAAAAAGATCAAGCTTCTGACGGCCGATACGAAGACGGATCGGGTAGAAGCCGCGAAAGCTGGCCAACGGCTCGTATCCGAAGGAGTTGATCTCCTCATCGTGTCTGCGGATTATGACTACGGTTCTCCGACCGCCCTGCAAGGCCAGAAGGCGGGCGTTGTCTCTGTCTCCCTTGGCGCAGGCGACCCCAAAATGGGCGTTGTCGGCATTGGCCCACTGGTTTTCACTTCCGCCGTTGCTGCTCAGTTGGAAGGGGCTACAATGGCCGACTGGGGCATCGAGAAGAAAGGGTTCAAAAAAGGTTATGAACTCATCGATGACATCAACGAATACTCGAAATCAGTCTGTGCGGGATACAAATGGGCGTTTGGCTCAAAAGCGAAAGTAGTTGGTAGCGATTCATTCAAGCTTACCGACGCTGCCGTCAACGCCCAGGTAACGCGACTTGCTGAGGCCGTCAAGAACGACGGGGTTGATAACGTGATGGTGTGCTTTAGCGGTACGCCAGCAGCAAGCGTTATCAGGCAGATTCGCGCAGCGGGCATTACTATTCCCATCATGTCGGGCACTTCAATGGACGGAACCTATTGGGTCAATTCCGTTCCGGATTTGAAGGATTTCTATCTTCCGACGTCTGCGCTTCCTCAGGGCGATAGCCGCCCGGAAGTCAACAAAATTACTGAAGCGTTCAAAGCGAAGTACGGTTCTGTGCCCAGTACACAGTATCCTTATCCGATCTATGCCTGGCTTGACCTCTGGAGAAAAGCCGTCGAAGCAACCGGAACTACCGACACGAAAGCTGTCGTCACCGAACTGGAAACCTATTCGGATGTTCCCACAGTACTTGGCCTCCGGAGCTTCAGCCCGAAGCTTCACATCCAGACGCGATCACCTCTTTTAATAACGGGTTATGCGGATGGAAAACAAGCGTTTGTGGAGGAATGGCGTATTCCGACGGACATCCCGGCCGAGGTTCTCTACAGAACCAAAAAGTGAACCGATACAACTAACTAAGCATCAATTTGGCGTTGCCAGCCGCCGCGCCAAATTGACGCTCAATCGAGTGTAATACATGTTGTTATCGAAGCTTTTTGCGAAGGATACCTTCGGAGCCGATGGCGCTCGTCGTGAGTTGACCGTAAACAATCTCACGGTGCGCTTTCAAGGACTTTCCGCGATCTCGAATGTGACGTTGTCGATCGGGGGTAACGAGATTCTCGGCCTGATCGGTCCGAACGGCGCAGGCAAGACAACGCTCGTGAACTGTCTTACCGGCTTTCAAAAGCCGACCGAAGGTCAAATTCTCTTTAATGGCCATGACACCACCCGATGGACCGCGAAAACCTTCAGGCGAAGAGGCGTCGCGCGTACCTTTCAAGCCGGACGCCTTTTCAAAGATATGACCGTCCTTGAGAACGCACTGGTCACCGGTGTTGCCCTTGGCATGGGCAGTCGGGAGGCGAGGGCGCAGGCCCGAGCGCTGTTGGATTGGACAGGGTTGAAGGACAGATACGATCATTTGGCGTCTAGCCTCGCCTACACCGACCAGCGCCGTCTTGGTATCGCGAGGGCATTGATGGTTTCGCCGAGATTTGTGTTGCTGGATGAGCCGGCCGCCGGCATGTCCGATACTGAGACCGAGGAACTTATGGGAATTATCGGCGAAATGCCGAAGATGTTCGACTGTAGCGTAATGCTGATCGAACATAACATGCATCTGGTGATGAGCATATGTGGTCGGGTTCATGTGCTCGATGGAGGAAAGACCCTGGCCGAGGGTGCGCCTGAAGAGATCAAGCGCCATGAGGCCGTCATCAATGCTTATCTCGGGATGGAGGAGTAATTGACGCCCTTGCTCGCAATTGATGATCTCCATGTCCATTACAATGGAATGATCGCTCTGAGGGGTATTTCCCTTGAGGTCAACATGAATGAGATCGTGTGCATTATCGGCCCGAATGGCGCCGGTAAGTCCACAACGCTGGCCGCCATCGCAGGTGGTGTCAAGGCAACCAAAGGCGCCATTCATTTGGCCGGCACGAATACGGCGGTCTTTGGCCCTGAAAAGCTGGCCGACATGGGCGTCTCGCTTGTCCCGGAGGGAAGACATATATTTTCATCCCTTTCCGTCGACGAGAATTTGATGATCGGGAGCCATCGGCGCACGGACAAGAAGGCGGTTAGAGCAGATCGAGATAGGCTATTGGGCTTGTTTCCCCGGCTGGTCGAGCGGTTGAATTATCCCGCAGGCCGCCTTTCCGGAGGTGAACAGCAAATGCTCGCCATAGCACGAGCGATCATGACGAAGCCGAAGCTCCTGCTGATCGACGAGCCTTCACTGGGTCTGGCGCCGAAGATTGTCGAGCAAATCTACAGTATCGTCACAGAGTTACGGGACCGCGACGGGTTGACCCTTCTGATAAACGAACAGTCATCCAACCGTATCCTGAAGCACGCAGATCGAATCTACGTTCTTCGCTCCGGCCAGATTCAACTGCATGGGCGCGCAGATGATCTGAAGGACGGTGAGCGCATTCGACGTGCATATTTCGGCTTTGAGGGAAACGGTCATGGTTGAATTTCTGCAATACAGCATCGATGCGTTAAGTTTAGGCAGCATCTACGCTTTGACCGCACTGGGTATAGGTCTTCTTTTCGGAATATTGCGGCTCATCAATTTCGCCCATGGGGATCTCATAACGATAGGCGCCTATGCTCTGATCGTTCCGTCTTCCAACGTGGCGGCCGAGATGTTCATCGGGTCCTTCGACATCTACCTGATGATTCCGCTTATCTGTCTTATTGTCGTCGTTGCGGCATTGCTTACGGATATTGCAGTTTTTAGACCGTTGCGGCGCGCCGCATCGCCGACGCTGCTGATCGCGTCTTTTGCAGTAAGCTACATTATTCAGAACGGTATTCTGACAATCTACGGCGGTCGAGCCAAAAGCGTAAACTTGTGGAACAATCTTAACCAGCAGTTCGCGCTGGGCGAGTTGCGGGTTCCTATCCTTCAGCTTGTGACCATGATCGCGACCATGGCGCTCATGCTGGGCCTGATCCTGTTCCTGAAATGGACCAAGTACGGGAAGCAAATGCGGGCTGCTTCCGAAGATTTCCGTATGTCGCAGTATCTGGGTATCCGAGGCAATCTGGTCATTGGTCTCGCCTTTGTCATCAGCGGCGTTCTGGCGACGGCGGTATCCCTGCTTTACACGACCCAAACAGCCACCGTCGCCTATACGATGGGTGTTCCCCTGGCACTTTTTGCGTTTGTCGCCGTTGTCGTCGGCGGCATGGGAAATCTCGCCGGCTCGGTTATCGGCGGTTATTTGATCGGCTTCCTCGTTACGATGCTCCAGGCATATCTCCCTCCAGATTTGAGAGGGTTCCGCGACTGCTTTGCTTTTGCGCTGGTCATCTTGATTCTCCTGGTACGTCCCTCAGGTCTGATCCCCGGACGAAATACAATCGAACGAGTCTAGGAGATTATATCGTGATTACGGAAAGCCGTTATACTTGGCGCAAGGCGATATTTGACTGGCAGGCGCCTGCAATTCTTGTCTCCTGTATTGCCCTCATCGTCGTTCTGGCTTCATTCTTTGATTCTAGCGTTATATCGACAACGATTGTTGAGATGATGATTAGAATTGTCGTTGTCGTCGGTATCTACATCTTCATCGGAAATTCCGGCATTGTGTCCTTCGGCCACATCGGGTTCATGTGCATTGGAGCCTATGCGGCCGCCTGGGTGGGCGCCGATCCCCTTTTCAAGGATGTCATGCTTTCCGGGCTGCCGGACATTCTCAGGCTGCATCAATATCCCTTTATGGCCGGAGTTGCACTGGCGGTATTCTTATCGACATGCGTCGCGCTCGTTCTCGGCATTGCGATTATGCGTATTTCCGGCGTCGGTTCATCAATTGCGACTTTTGCGTTCCTGATGATTGTGAACAGTTTCTATTCGAACTGGGAGTCGGTTACGGCCGGCGTCAGCTCCATCACGGGAATTCCCACCGTGGTCGAACCCTGGATCGCCCTGGTCTTTGCCGGAATTGCCATTTGCATCGCTTTCGCTTTCCAGACATCGCGAATTGGCATCATGTTGAAGGCGACCCGGGATGATCCGGTCGCAGCAGTTGCGTCAGGTGTCAGTCTTGTCGGCGTGCGACTATTGGCCTTTGTGCTGAGCGCCGCAGTCGTTGGAGCTGGCGGTGGATTATATGCCTATTTCCTGGGCATTCTGACGGTTGATCCATTCTACCTGCAACTGTGTTTTCTGACGATCGCCATGCTCGTCGTCGGCGGTATGTCGAGCCTGACAGGTGCTGTTTCGGGGGTGATTTTTGTGACCCTTGTTACGGAGTCGCTGCGCGCGCTTGAGCGAGGTGATGGGTTTATCGCACTTCCCACGGGAAGTCAGGAGCTCGGACTTGGCGTCCTCATGGCTGTGATGTTGGTGGTGCGGCCACTTGGATTGAGCAATGGCAAAGAGATCTTGCTGTTCAAATTTCAAAGGGACAAATCGCCTCGCAGCCAGCGAAGTGACGTTCTCGGCTCTATCTGAAGGTTAGGTGCGACGCACTTGTCGATGGGAGAACAATTGTGAACTCAACAAACAAATCGTTTCGTGGTGAAAAGGTTGATGTGTTGATCGTCGGCGCTGGTCCCTCAGGATCAGTTGCCGCGAAGCGTCTCGCCGAGGCAGGCATGTCGGTTGTCTGTCTTGAGCAGGGCGCGATGCCGGATGCGGCGGATTTTCCAGGGGTTCGCGACGAATGGGAACTTGTCAATCAGAAGCAGTGGCATCCTGATCCCAATATACGTGACCGTGTCGCCGACTATCCGATTGAAACCTCGGAATCGTCGATCACGCCCCTCATGTATGCGGGGGTTGGCGGAAGCGCCATCCTGTATGGTGGGCATTGGGCACCGTTCCTGCCATCAGACTTTCGCACGAAGACCCTGGACAATGTGGGGTTTGACTGGCCTTTCACCTATGAGGACATCCTGCCCGACCTGATCGCGGTTGAGCAAGATGTAGGAATTTCGGGGTTGCCCGGCAACACAGCATATCCGGAAAGGGACGACTCTCATCTGATGCCGCCCCTTCCGATCGGCAAGGTCGGTAAAAAAGCCGCTGAGGGAATGAACAAGCTGGGCTGGCACTGGTGGCCCGGCATTCATGCCATCGCTTCTCGCCCTTATAACGGGCTTAACCCTTGCGTTCGTCGCGGCACGTGCATGACGGGATGTACGGAAGGTGCGAAATCGACCACCGACATAACGCATTGGCCGAGCGCTATACGGGCCGGCGCCCAGCTCCTTACAAACTGTCGGGTCGCTGAAATCGAACTGAACGATGCCGGGTTGGCAAAAGGGGTCGTTTACATTGATAGCCGCGGTCGCAGGCGGCGGCAGGAAGCTGATGTGGTCATCCTGTGTGCCAATGCGGTTGGTACGCCCCGGCTGATGCTGGCGTCAGCGACGGGAAAGCACCCGAATGGACTGGCCAATAGATCCGACCAGCTGGGACGCAACCTCATGATGCATCCCTATGCCGCCGTGCTTGGGATATTCGATGAGAATCTCGAGAGTTGGCGTGGTCCGTTTGGGCTGTCGCTGGAATCCTACGAGTTCTACGAGACTGACGCCGCCCGCGGGTTCAAGCGCGGTGCAAAGTGGAACATCATGCCGACCGGTGGACCGCTTGGCGTTACGGGCATGTTCGGCAGCGACGTGCTGGGCGAGGCTCACTCGGACCCCTTCGAAAGATGGGGTAAGGCATTTCCAGAAACAATCCTGCGTCGTTTCGGAAAGGGAATTCTCTATGGCATCCAGGGCGAGGATCTTCCGGAGGAGAATAACCGGGTCGTTCTCGACGAACACCTGACGGACAGCGATGGAATACCGGCGCCAAAAGTCATTTACCGTGTATCCGAAAACTCGCGAAAGTTGCTCGAGTTCAACGTCGCACGCTGTGTTGAAGCGGCTGAGGCCTCAGGTGCCATCGAGACGCACGTCATTCCGCAGGTTCGTGAAACCGGCTGGCACCTTTTGGGAACCGCACGAATGGGAGATGACCCGGAAACCTCGGTCACCGATCAGTGGGGCGCTACGCACGATATCCCCAATCTCTACATTCTCGACGCAAGCACATTTCCCACATCAGCGGCGGTAAATCCGACGGCGACAATCATGGCGGTCGCCCATCGCCAGGCGGGAAACATCATTGAAACGCGCAGAGAGTTGGAGAACCGATGAGCAATCTTTCCGATCCCGGTCCTCTGAACGCCGGTGAAACATCGCGACTGGTACAAATTGGTAATATTCTGATCCCGGCCTACGACAGTTTGCCGAGGCTGCAAGACACGCCGGTTATCGAAAATACCATTCAACGCGTCGTGAATTACCGGCCGGACCTGCTGGACGACCTTCGAAAAGGGCTTGCCGCCTCCACAGATATGGCGCCGCTCCAGGCAGTGAAGCACTTGTACGCTCAGGATCCCGCTGCAATGCGCGCGATCGGACTTGTGCTCTCTGCCGCCTACCTGATGACCCCCGATATTCGCAATGTACTCGGCTATCCGGGCCAGGAAAGGGTGGAGCGTGAGCAGAATGACCCAACCGAGATACCGACACGGGAAATGCTGGCTGGCGTTATCGCCCGCGGCACCATCTGTCGTCTCACTCCATGACGAGTTGCAGGAAGGTTTAGAGCAATGAAAATCGCCGTATTGATGCGTTTGGTACCCAATCTCAGTGAGGGTGTGGATCTTAACGAGGACGGAACCGATGTTGATCGGGAGTGGACCGACACCCAGGCCAACGAGACGGACGAGCAGGCTCTAGAAGAGGCGCTTGTCGTCAAGGAGGCGACTGGCGCCACAGTCACCGCGGTCGCATTGTCGGACGAAGGGGTACAACGCCTTCTGCGGTCAGCTCTGGCCAAGGGTGCCGATGACGTGGTGGAACTGGATCTCGGCATTGAACAAGCTCAGGCTCTTTCGTCGGCCGCAACCGCTCAGACTATTGCCGATTGGCTAAGCGACCAGCAATTTGACGTGATCCTGGTTGGAAATCAAAAGGTGGATGATCCTTTCGGGGGCCTTGCCGCACATCTGTCGGCAGCCTTGGAACTTTCTGTCATCGCAGGCGCAACACAGGTGAATGTCCCGGATACTTCACGCCTGAGGATACTCCAGGAATACGGTGGCGGGAACTGGGCATGGATTGAGTTTTCCGGAAAGGCAGTCATCGGTGTGCAGGCAGCGAGCCGCCCCATCCGCTACATTTCGGGTTCCAAGCTACGTGACGCGATGGCCAACCCTTCCTATCAAAAGGTTTCGGTATCCAATGATCGGCTTCGCACGAATGTTCCCAGCTTGAAGTTGGAGTTTCCTCAGTCTGTCGAGGGCATCGAGTTGATCGCTGACCCTGCAGAAGCGGCGGCCCGCCTGATGGCCATTCTTGAAGAGCGCAACTACATCTGAGGTGAAAGTGATGACGCAGGTTCTAATTATCGGCGAGACAACTGGCGATGCGGTAGCGCGTGGAACGCTCGAGCTGATTTCGCTGGCGAGATCGTTGGCCTCGGCGGTCGAAATTACCATATTGCCTCTCTACGGCAACGACACGGCGTTGGAGAAGATGGCATCTTACGCTTCCGTCGTTCGACCACAGTCCATTCCCTCGGACTATATACCGGTTCTGGCGGCCGCTTCCGTCCGCAATGCAGTTCGTCAGCTATCGCCCGATCTTGTTCTGATGTCCTATTCGCTTGCCGGTGTGGAACTGGGACCGGTGTCGGCAGCGGCCTGCGATGGATGCTGCATTAGCGGAGTGCAGCATGCAGATATCGCCAGCGGCAGCATAAATTGCGACGTGTTGCTGTATGATGGCAAACTCGTGGGCAAAGCGACAGGTTCGCTCCCTGCGTCGCTTATCATTCTCGTCGGCGCCTATCCACCCGCCGAGCCGCTCGACAGTCGCGCCGCAATAACCGCCCTCTCCGACACAGACCAATTCACGATCGTTCCCATGTTGGCGACGCCCGTTCCGCCGGACCTCAAGGTTTTCGATCTCGCCAGCGCCCGCGGTATCGTAAGTGTTGGGCGAGGTATAGGCAGCCAGGAAAAACTGGGTGCCTTCCGCGAGTTGGCAAGCCTCCTGGGTGCCGAAATTGCAGGAAGTCGGCCGGTTATCGATAATGGCTGGCTTTCGAAGGATCGCCAGGTCGGCAAATCGGGACAATCCGTGCGGCCGGAACTGTACTTGTCGATGGGCATTTCCGGTGCGGTGGAGCATCTTGAGGGCATTGTCGGTGCAGAATATGTGGTGGCGGTCAATACGGACGAAAAAGCTCCCATATTCCGCCGGGCCGACCTGGGAATAACATGCGACATCTTTGACTTCGCGGATGCGTTCGGTGAAGCTCTTCGCAAGCGGAACGGATAGTTCTATGTTTCTGGTCGCTGGTTGGATCGCCACTGCCGCATTTGTGTCTATGATGTTTGTCAGGTACTTCCGGCTCTACAAGGCAATAGTGGTGCCGGGCGGACCCACGCGCAATGATCGCCGCAGGGAGCGGCTCCTGGGAATGGTGCAGGATATCTTCCTGCATCAGCGATTGCGGCGGTTCACACTTTCCGGCCTGCTGCACGGGCTCATCTTTTTCGGATTCCTGTTTCTCGTCACCGCCGCGTTCCAGTCCATATTAAGCGCGCTGTTTCCCGTTCTTGACGAAGTAGCCTCCCTCGTTTCGCTCAGCTGGTTCGGTGCGTTGCAGGAATTCGCCGCCATCTCCGTCTTGGCAGGGGTCGGATTGGCGGCCTGGCACAGATATGTGATGAAGCCGCGTCGTTTTCGCGGGTCAAATGGGCGCGACGCGCTGCTCATATATGTCTTTGTTTTGGCTATCATTCTGTCGATGATGGTGGAATTCGCCGCTCTGCGCGCGCTCCAGGGTCTACCATTTTCTATTTCCCATCCCGTATCCTCGCTTCTAGCCCTGCTTTTCCCTTTATCGCCACCATATAGTCAAATCGCACTTGAAGCGGCGCGATGGTTGCACATCTTCGCGATTCTGGGTTTTCTCGTTTATATCCCCGGCTCAAAGCATCGGCATATCCTTCTCGCTGGTCCTAACATATTCTACCGAAGCCTTGAGCCGAAGGGCTGGTTGCCGGAGCCGAACCAGCGCATTCTAAAGGATGACGCAGAAGACAAGATCGACCTCTCTTGGAAAGATAAGCTTGACGTCCTTGCGTGCACCGAATGTGGTCGATGTCAGGCCGTCTGTCCCGCTGCGGCCAGCGGTTCGGACCTTAGCCCTAAGCTTTTGATCATGACATTGCGCGATCAAAGTTTACGGGAGGGAGAAGTCCGGTACGAGGCGGGAATTTCGGAAAGTGCACTTTGGGCCTGTACGACCTGTCGCGCCTGCGTGGATGAATGTCCCATCCACATAGAGCATCTTCCCAAGATCGTCGATCTGCGGCGAATGCTGGTGGAGAACGCTGATGTTGAACCCAAGTTGGCTGCGGCATTTACCAATCTTCAAAAGACCGGCAATTCCTTTGGTAAACCCGGCAAGAGCCGGGCAAAATGGACGAAAGATCTTGCCTTTCGAATACCCGATGCCCGGGATCAACCGGTCGACTGGCTCTGGTTTGTCGGAGACGTTGCTGCGTTTGATCCCCGCGCCCTGGAGACGACGCGCCGTTTGGCCGAGCTGTTTCATCGCGCGGGACTGAATTATGGCATTCTTTATGATGGAGAGAGTAACTCGGGAAATGACGTGAGACGCGCCGGAGAAGAGGGCACGTTTCGTGCTTTGGCATCCAACAACATCGCCGCCTTGTCGGAGGCGCAATTCAACAGGATTGTTACTTCGGACCCGCACAGTTTGAATGCACTCAGGAACGAATACCCGTCCCTCGGTGGAAATTTCGAGGTTCATCACCATGCGTCGGTCCTTTTGGCAGCGGTAACGGACGGGCGCCTTGCTCCTCCAAAAAATGCCGATAAAACCAAGGTAACCTATCATGATCCGTGTTATCTCGGCCGCTACAACGGTGATTACGATGCTCCTCGAGCCCTCATTACCGCTGCGGGGTATGATCTTCTGGAGATGCCGCGAAATCGCGAGAACAGCTTTTGTTGCGGTGCCGGTGGCGGCCGCTTTTGGATGGATGACAGCGATTTTACGGAACGACCGAGTGAAAACCGTATCAAGGAGGCGATTGCTCTCGGCGAGATTCAGCGTTTTGTTGTTTCTTGTCCGAAAGACAAGGTCATGTATACTGCGGCGGTCAATAATCTTGGCTTGGCTGACCAGATTAAAGTCGTGGACGTCGTTGATCTTATGTTTGAGGAAATCGCATGAGTTCCGTCAGGGCGGCAATCTGTCCCTAGCTCTTCTCTACATTTCCCAACGCCCTTCACTCAACCAAATTTTCCCCGGGAGCGCATCAAAGTTGCCACTTTAGATGCAAGGACATCTTTGACCATTCTCATCTCAGCCGTCCCGGGTTTTATTTTTGGAAGCACAGGCTGACGTCGGGGCTTGAGCGTTTTTGATGACGAACCAGGGGCGAAAAGCAATGTTCGATCTTAATGGAATAGCATTCGCAGACGATCTGTGATCAGGCAAGGTAGCGCTAGGCATGTTCAGCTTTCGAAGTCTCGAAGTCTTTTACTGGACCGCGCATCTGCGGAGTTTTTCCCGCGCTGCGGATAAGCTTCACACGACGCAACCAACGATCTCCCAGCGAATTGCGGCGATGGAAGGCGTGATAGGGGCAGCACTCTTCGATCGCTCCGCAAAACCGATAGCGCTTACTGCTGTTGGGCGTGTTCTTTTTGGGCATTCGGAATTATTACTGCGGCACGTTGAAGCGATGGAGCGTGATCTCGAACTCAGCAATCGTTTCGAAGGTACGATAAGGCTTGGGGTCTCGGAAACGATCGTGCAAACCTGGCTCGCGACATTCCTTGAACAAGCCGCCCGCCATTTCCCTCGGCTCGATATAGACATGACGGTGGACGTGACACCATCGATGTTGAACGCTCTTCGCAGCGGTGAAATTGATATGGCGTTGATGCTGGGACCAACGATCGTGGAGGGCTTCAGTTGTCTAAAGCTACGCGATTACGCCCTTAAGTTTTATGCAATCCCTGATCTGGTATCGACGGATGTTTTCTCGGTCAATTCAATGCCGATGACACCTATTATAACCTATCCACGAAACACGTATCCCTATACCTATCTGAGAGAGATCATCTTCAGGGAAATTGGTCGCATCCCGCGCATTTTCACGAACTCGTCAATTTCCACGATCGAGAAAATGGCGCTGGACGGTTTGGGCGTCGCCCTTGTCGCCGAAGGGGCATTGAGCGATCAGGCGCTGGCTAAAATGAAAGTTCTGCAAAGCGACATCGAATTGCAGCCACTGAGCTTTTATGCCTATTTTCAGAACGGTGTGCGTGGAGAGGTATTCGAACAACTCGCCGGTATCGCTTTGGATGTTGCATCGGCAACGGAGCTGTGAACCGACTATGTATTCAATTCTCTAATGAAAATTGATCGAATAATATAATTTCACTTCAATATGCTCCCGCGATTTAATCCTCCCACAACACCTTGGGAGATTGATTTGCTGAATACCCCGCACCCCAAAGACTTTAGACCAGCCGTCACCGAAATCGCGGAAGCGAGAGTGCGAATTGCAGAATATGCGGTTTGCACGCCAATACTCGAGAGTGAAGTTCTGAACCGACTGGCAGATGCCAAGGTCTTCATTAAGCCGGAGAACCTGCAACGGTCGGGATCCTTCAAACTTCGGGGAGCGCTCAACAGGGCTTTGCAACTCAGCCCGGCAGAGCGCGAAGGTGGTATCGTCGCCTGGTCGTCGGGCAACCATGGACTTGCCATTTCCTATGTGGCGAAAGAACTAGGCATAAAGGCGACTGTGCTTATGCCGCAGGAGGCACCGAGAACGAAAATCGATGGTGTCCGGGCTAACGGCGCAACCGTACGTCTCTACGACAAAACGAAGGAAGTACGAGAAGAAATCGGGGCGAAGATTGCTTTGGAAACCGGCGCTGTGATCGTGCCTCCCTATGACGACCCTTATGTCATCACCGGGCAGGCGACGTTGGGACAGGAGATAGCAGAGCAGGTTCAAGATCGAGACTACGAATTGGATCTTGCACTGTTCCCGTGTTCGGGCGGTGGGCTTGTCGCCGGTGCCGCCTGTGGCGTCCACACAATCATGCCGCAAGCGTCTGTTTTCAGTGTGGAGCCTGACAATTTCGATGGAATGGCCCTTTCGCTCGCAAGCGGGACCCGCCAGAAAGCACCAGCGACCGGGAATTCTATCTGTGATGCCCTTTTAGTGCCTGTTCCAGGCGATCTCACCTATCCTATATGCAGATCCCATCTGGCGGGTGGCTTGTCGGTCTCGAACGACGAGGTCATTGAGGCGATCCGATTTGCATATCGGGAGCTGAAGCTCGTGGTTGAACCTGGCGGTGCAGTGGCCTTGGCAGCCATCCTCGCTGGCAAACTCGATGTCAAGAAAAAGAAGGTTGCAATCCTTCTCAGCGGCGGAAACGTCGATGCCGAAAAATTTGCTTCATACATTCTGTAACACCTGTCCGGGACAACGATAATGCTCGATCTGGAAAGCGCTAAGGGCAAGAATATTGCTCAAACCATCGAACACTTCATGACACTTGACCTCACGGGGGTGGGGCTCATCGGAAAGATTTATGAAGCCCTGCAGAAACGACAGCCCGGCTTTGCCTGTATGTCGGCCGCGAAGCTTATCGTTGAGCGAGTGCGTGACCATGGCGGGCCAGTCGTCATTGCGACGGGGTTTCCCGAAGGAGCGGGTGTGCCCGAAACTGACGGCCCGGTAGGGGCCGCATTCATCGCTCGGGCCTTATTTCTCGGCCTGGGCGTTGAAAGTGTGATCCTCACCGACAATGATTGGGTCGGAATGATGGAAGGGACGTGCCGCGGTGCGGGTCTTGCACCCTTGCCCTTCCCTGAAGACGGCAAGATAAAGCCGATCGATTTTATTCGTCCGGTCTATATTCGCAGCGTCCCGAAAGACGATGCGGGTTGCAAAGCAATAACGGACGAACTCCTCGACGTTACGAGACCCTCACTGGTGCTCTCCATCGAACGTCCAGGTCGCAATGATCTAGGCCTCTACCATGGTCTTGGGGGCAGGCCGCTTGATAAACTCGTGGCCGATCTCGACCAATTCTTCCTGCGCGCAAAAGAGCAAGGCGTACCATTCATTGGTATTGGTGATGGCGGTAACGAACTGGGCATGGGGGTCATCGCGGAGGAGTTGAAAGAGTTCTCGCCGAAGGCGAGGGATAGCGGCCATCCAGGGAGAGGGGGCGTCGCCGCGGCTACTGCCGCAGATCATCTTATCGTCTCCAATGTCTCCAATTGGGGGGCGACCGGTCTTGTGGCGGCGCTTTCAGCGCTGCTCGAAAAGCCGTCGGTGTTTCACGACGGCGGGCTTGAACGCCGGTGTATTGAGCAATGTGTCTCCTTCGGTGGTGTAGACGGCATGTTCATGGGGCCGGAGCCGGCCGTAGACGGTATTTCCGCGCAGGAGTGGGAAGGGCTTGTTGATACACTTCGTAATACCCTGGAGAGACTTGCAGGCAGGGTGACAGGATGGAAAGGGGATAGCGGGGACTGGCGGCAGCTGAAATGAGTGGTCAAATGAACACAATTGAAGACCGGTTGTCAGACCTCGGAATCGAAATTCCCCAGGTCAATCCTCCCCAGGGCAATTATCTGCCCTATGTCCGAACAGGTTCGCTCGTTTTCGTTGCGGGCCAGGGGCCCCGGCAGAACGGCCAATTGCTCTATAAAGGCGCAGTTGGCCATGATCTGTCTGTCGAGGACGGTCAAGCCGCAGCCCGTCTCTGCGCGCTCAATGTTTTGGGACAACTCAAACATGCATGCGAAGGGGACCTCGGCAGAATTGTCAGAATGGTTCGTGTCGGCGGTCTTGTCCGGTGCGCAGATAACTTTGAGGAACAGGCCCGCGTACTGAACGCAGCCTCAGACCTGATTTGTGATGTTCTCGGGCACGCCGGCAAGCATGCTCGCATCTCATTTGGAACCAACGCCCTTCCTTCGGGGATGGCAGTTGAAATTGAGGCTATAGCAGAGGTGGACTAACTTGCCGGGCGGCAAGAATTTCCGATCTGCTTTGTATCCTAGTCAATTCCGAGGGTGATTATGGAGGAAATCCAGACATCACCTTCGGTTCACTTGATGCGCAGGGTTGACGGGCAGTTCCAAGGCTCAGCTGTCAGTTCTACCTCAGTCATTCCTATATGAACATATATTTTACCAATTGACATACGTGGTAAAATTAATTTACCAAAGATCAGCGCCATATGCCACGGGCTGATCTTTAAGGGGACGGCTGAGGGTTAGGCGCTGTGCTGTCGGGGGAGTGCCGGAGCATTTGTTTTTATCCGAAAGGTAGGAAATTCAGTGTCCAGAGCCATTGCCCGTTGCAGAAACGTCGACGATTTTCGTTTGCTTGCAAAAAGACGCCTTCCTGCTCCGATTTTTCACTATATCGACGGCGCGGCTGACGATGAGATTACATACCGCCGGAACACCGAGGCGTTTGCGACCTGCGATTTGGTACCAAACGTGTTGGCTGGAGTGGAGACCGTAGACATGTCCGTCACGGTCATGGGCAAAAAACTGGATTTGCCGCTGTTTCTTTCACCCACAGCGCTCCAGCGCCTGTTTCATCACGACGGCGAGCGGGCGGTGGCTCGGGCGGCTGAAAAATTTGGCACCTTCTTCGGTGTTTCGTCACTTGGCACAGTGAGTGTCGAGGAGATCGGAAAGACAATTCAGACTCCGAAGATGTTCCAGCTTTATTTTCATAAGGATCGTGAACTGACCTGGAGCATGGTAGAGCGGTGCCGTGAGGCAAAATTCGACGCTATCGCTTTGACCGTCGATACGATCACCGGTGGAAACCGTGAGCGCGATTTGCGCACAGGATTTACATCCCCTCCAAAATTGACGCTTTCCAGCCTCGCAAGCTTTGCGATGAAACCCAGATGGACATGGCACCATCTGACGAAGGAAAAATTCAGCCTCCCCCAGCTTGACGGTCACGTTAGCCAAGGCACCAACATTGCCATTTCGGTCGGGGAATATTTTTCAACGATGCTCGACCAATCGATGAGCTGGAAAGACGCTGAACAGGTTAGGGAGCGTTGGGGCGGTCATTTTTGCCTTAAAGGGGTGATGAGTGTCGAAGACGCCAAACGTGCCGTGGACATCGGTGCGACGGCTATCATGATTTCAAATCATGCCGGTCGCCAACTCGATGGGTCCCGTGCGCCGTTTGACCAAATCTCGGAGATCGCCGATGCTGTCGGCGGGCAAATTGAAATTATTTGCGACGGAGGGATCCGTCGGGGAACACACGTACTTAAGGCAATGGCTGCCGGTGCTACTGCCTGCTCGGGTGGTCATCTCTATCTTTACGCGCTGGCAGCGGGTGGTCAGCTTGGTGTGGAAAAAACACTTTCAAATCTAAAAGCTGAGATTGAGCGCGACATGAAGTTGATGGGATTAACGAAACTTGATCAACTCAACGCCGGGCATCTTCGTTTCCGGTAGTCATTATTTCGAGTTTTGAGTTCCCTCTTTTGAGCGGATAGAGAGCAACCTGCAACAACCAGCCAACCTCGTCCGCGAACGAAATTCAATGAAAACCGCCTCCGACAGCCTCAGCTTTTCGAAGTGCTGAGGCCACCACTTTCAAGACGACGAAGGGAAATCTCGAGTTTTTCTTCCGCTTCTCGAATTTCTCTGGACGCCTGTCTTAGATAACTGAGGTGTTCATGTGCGGCGGATTGCGCTGCCTCAGGCTTTCTGTCGATGATTGCTTGCGCAATAGCGATATGTTGATCGCGCAGGAGATCCCGAACATAGGGGATCGCGAAAAGGCGCCGTCTATTATGCAGAACGTCGGTTCTGAGGTTTTCGGAGAGTGCACGCATGATCTGGAGAATTACCAGATTGTGGCTGGCTTCGTAGATTGCGATGTGCATCTCCGCGTCGGCATCTGCCTCCTCGATTGGGTTGTTGGCTTTGTGCGCCGCTTCGATCTTCAACACGCATTCTTTAATACGTTGGATCTCTGGTTCGTTTGCCCGTTGCGCCGCCAGCGCGGCAGCTGAGCTTTCCACCACGTCCCGGAACTCGAGGTAATCGTCCGCGACTTCACTTCGCTCAGAGAGCATCGCTATCAATGGATCCGTAATAGTTGTCGCGCCGATTTGAGCCACTTTCACGCCTTTTCCTTCCCTACTTGTCAGGAAGCCTCGCTTTTCGAGAGATTGCAACGCATCACGAAGTGTTGGCCGCGAAACGTTAAGTTTCAGCGCCAGTTCTCGCTCCGGGAGCAGTGGCACGCCAGGGCGTAAAGAGCCTTCGAGAATAAGGGTCTCAATATGCCTCGCCACGGTGTCCGCCGCTCTTTCTGGTCTGCTTGGTGCGTTCCCATTCATGTTTGCCACCTACCTTCTAATTCCTATTGCGCCGCCCGACGGTAAAGGCCGGGAGGCGGATCACCCATTCGCGCTCCGGCGTCGACCCTTTTGTGCCGAACCGGCGTTGGGGTTGAAGGACAGGGCGGTTTTGCTCCCATCAGTCTCTGTGGCGAGGAAGGTTGAGCAGCGGAGATCCGAGTTGCAGCGATATTTCGTTCGCGGCATCCGAAACCAGTTGGCCGATCTCTCGGACCCTTTTGTCCGGCATACGTATTGTTGGACCTGAAACGGAAATACCTGCCACGGCCTCGCCATAACTGTTCACAATAGAAGCTGCAACGCAGCGCATGCCTATGGTTCTCTCTTCGTCGTCGAAGGAATAGCCAAGACGGCGCGTTTGCTGAATTGATTCGCGCAATTCTTTGATGTTCGCGATCGTCTTATCAGTGAAGCGGGTGAACGTCGCGGTTTTAAGGAACGCTTCCAGCCTATCGTCGTCGAAAGCGCTGAGAAGCGCTTTTCCTATTCCTGACGCATGCAGGGGAGAGCGGGTGCCGGGAGGGAAAAATGCACGGATTGTGTCGTGCGTTTCCACCTGACTTATAAACAATACGTCGCCATCTCGTTCGATGCCAAGATTGGAGGTCTCTCCTGTCCGGGCCATAAGATCGCGCATCACTGGCCGACTTCGTTCGACGATATTCGTTCTGCGCAAGAAAGCGGAGCCCAGGCGAAAGGCTTCCGGTCCAACAAACCACTCTTGCCGTTCCGTGTTGCTTTCAACGTATCTCCGGTTTTCAAGCGTTGCGAGTATGCGGTGAAGAGTTGCCGGGGACTGATCGAGGTATTTGGACAATTCCGTGAGAGTAACGCCATCGTGGGCCGCCAGCGCCTCGAGCACATCGAGCGCCCGGGCGAGAGCCTGAATGCTCGCCGCTGGCTGAGTTGGCTTGGCACCCTTTGGGCGTCCTCGTTTTCTGACCGTTTGCTGCATGGCTTTAGGGTAGAAAAAATAATAGTAAAATCAACTTAGGAATAATGAAAAAATGCAATGCTATGTTTTTAAATAGCTATTTGTATTTTTTTAGTAAAATGAAAAATCATTTCAAAAAAATTTACTAAATGAAGCGTGCGTGGTAATTCTCTAATTAAACAAGGAGGAGTAGCCATGAGCACCCAGAATCCTATTTTCATTCCCGGCCCGACGAACATCCCCGAGGTGCTCCGTAAAGCCGTTGATATGCCGACCATTGATCACCGTAGTCCGCTTTTTGGCAATATCCTTCATCCTGCGCTTGAAGGCGTCAAAGCGATCCTCAAGACCTCCAAGGCTGAAGTTTTCGTGTTTCCTTCCACCGGTACCGGTGGTTGGGAGACCGCGATTACGAATACCCTGTCGGCAGGGGATAAGCTCCTGGCGACGCGTAACGGCATGTTCAGCCACCGCTGGATCGACATGTGCCAACGCCATGGCCTCGACGTTCAGGTCGTGATGCAAGAATGGGGCGAAGGCGTACCCACAGACACGTTCGAAGAAATTCTGACGGCGGACAAAGGTCACGAAATCAAGGTTGTGCTTGCCACGCACAACGAAACGGCAACGGGCGTTCGTTCTGATATTGCCGCCGTGCGCCGTGCGCTCGACAACGCAAAACATCCAGCCCTGCTCTTCGTCGACGGCGTCAGCTCGATCGCCTGCTACGACTTTCGGATGGACGAATGGGGTGTCGATGTCGCCGTCACTGGATCCCAGAAAGGCTTCATGCTTCCACCGGGCCTCGCAATCGTTGGTTTCTCCCAAAAGGCTCTGGCAGCGACCGGTTCCGCCAAGCTGCCGCGAACCTTTTTCGATGTCCGTGACATGGCCAAGGGTTATGCTTCGAATGGATATCCCTATACGCCTCCGGTCGGTTTGCTGAACGGGTTGAAGGTGGCGACCGACATGCTGCTGGATGAAGGGCTCGAAAACGTCTTTGCCCGACACCATCGGATTGCCGAAGGTGTACGTCGCGCTGTTTCCGCCTGGGGGCTGAAGCTTTGCGCTGCCCGTCCCGAACTCTATTCGGACAGCGTCAGCGCCATCCGCACGCCGGAAGGGTTCGACGCCAACAAGATCGTCGCTCACGCGCTCAACACGTATGGCGTTGCTTTCGGAACGGGCCTTGGCGATGTCGCGGGGAAAGTGTTCCGCATCGGTCATCTGGGCAGCCTGACCGACGTCATGGCGTTGTCCGGTATCGCCACCGCCGAGATGGTGATGGCGGACCTCGGGCTGCCGGTCACTCTCGGTTCCGGCGTCGCTGCGGCTCAGCAGTCCTACCGTCAGAGCGCAGGAAACGCCCAGAGGAAAGCCGCGTGATGAGCGATATCGAGATGTATATTCCCAGCTATGAGGACATGCTCGCCGCCCATGAGCGGATCAGGCCTCATATTAGGCTTACACCGATCCGGCAGTCGGAGTATCTCAACGATCTCAGCGGCGCGCAATTGTTCTTCAAATGCGAAAACTTTCAGGAGCCGGGCGCCTTCAAGGTGCGCGGCGCCGCCAATGCCGTATTCGGGCTGGACGAAGCGCAGGCAGCCAGTGGTGTGGCCACGCATTCCTCAGGCAATCACGCCTCATGCCTGTCCTATGCGGCCATGCGGCGCGGAATCCCCTGCAATGTCGTCATGCCCCGCACGGCACCTCAGGCCAAAAAGGATACCGTGCGCCGTTATGGCGGCAGAATTACCGAGTGCGAGCCTTCCACCTCCTCACGGGAAGAGACTTTCGCGAAGGTCCAAGCCGAAACAGGAGGGGATTTCGTCCATCCCTATAACGATTCGCGCGTGATTGCCGGTCAGGGAACCTGCTCGAAAGAATTCATGGAACAGGCTGATGGGCTTGAGATGGTCGTAGCGCCGATCGGCGGCGGCGGCATGATTTCGGGGACCTGCCTTACTCTGTCGACGCTGGCGCCCGAGACGAAGGTGATTGCGGCCGAACCTGAACAGGCCGATGACGCCTATCGCAGCTTCAAGGCGGGTTACATCATCGCCGACGATGCGCCGAAGACCGTCGCGGATGGGCTGCTTGTGCCGCTGAAAGATCTCACCTGGCATTTCGTGTCGAACCATGTCTCCGAGATCTATACCGCCTCCGATCAGGAGATCATCGATGCGATGAAGCTCGCCTGGAAACACCTGCGCGTGGTGCTGGAACCGTCCAGCGCCGTGCCCTTGGCAACCATCCTGAAGAATCGCGAGGCATTTGCCGGCAAGCGTGTCGGCATCATCATCACCGGCGGTAACGTCGATCTCGACAAGCTGCCCTGGAACTGAGGAGAGAACCATGAACGCCCATACAGAATTCGCCGGCCTTGAAGTCGGATACGATGTTCCTGCCTTTCCGGGCATGGATGAGAAGGACATTCAGACACCCTGCCTGATCCTCGATCTCGACGCCTTGGAACGCAACATCCAGAAGATGGGCGACTATGCCAAGGCCCACGGCATGCGCCACCGCGCCCATGGCAAAATGCACAAGTCCGTCGACGTTCTGAAGCTTCAGGAAAAGCTCGGCGGCGCGATTGGCGTGTGCTGCCAGAAGGTCTCGGAGGCTGAGGTCTTTGTGCGTGGCGGTATCAAGGACGTCCTCGTATCCAACCAGGTCCGCGACCCGGCCAAGATCGACCGTCTGGCGCGTTTGCCTAAGTTCGGCAGCCGGATTATCGTCTGCGTCGATGATCTCGCCAATGTCGATGATCTGTCGGCCGCGGCGCAAAAGCACGGCGTGACCCTCGAATGCCTCGTCGAAATCGACTGCGGCGCCGGGCGCTGCGGCGTAAAGGCGACGTCCGAGGTGGTGGAGATAGCCAAGGCGATCGACGCAGCAGCGGGCCTGAAATTCACGGGCATCCAAGCCTATCAGGGCGCGATGCAGCATATGAACAGCTTTGAAGACCGCAAGGCCAAGCTCGATGCGGCGATTTCCCAGGTGACGGAGGCTGTCGAGGTCCTCAAGGCCGAGGGGCTTGACCCGGAACTGGTCTCGGGCGGCGGCACTGGCTCGTATTATTTCGAGTCCAACTCCGGTGTTTACAACGAGCTTCAGTGCGGCTCATACGCCTTCATGGATGCAGACTATGGCCGCATTCACGACAAGGACGGCAAGCGGATCGACCAGGGAGAGTGGGAAAACGCCCTGTTCATCCTGACCTCCGTGATGAGCCATGCAAAGCCGCATATCGCCGTTGTTGATGCCGGCCTCAAGGCGCAATCTGTCGATAGCGGTCTTCCGTTTGTCTATGGTCGCGACGATGTCAAATACGTCAAATGTTCCGACGAGCATGGCGTGGTGGAGGACACGAACGGGGTTCTCAAGATCAATGAGAAACTGCGTCTCGTACCCGGTCACTGCGATCCGACCTGCAATGTCCACGACTGGTATGTCGGGGTGCGCAATGGCAAGGTCGAGACCCTGTGGCCGGTCTCGGCCCGCGGCAAGGCCTACTGAAGCATCGACGGTGGCCGATGGAGTTCACGACCCGGGGCATATTGCTTGCCCCGGCGTTATCGAAGGCGGGAGTAATTTTCATGATCATTGTCCCCGAACGCGAGATCGAAGGCCTCGTTTCTGCATCCGATTGCTTGACTGCAGTGGAGCAGGTCTTTGCATCGATGGCGCAGAAATCCGCTTATAACTTCCCGGTCATCCGTGAGGCCATCGGACACGCCGATGCGCTCTACGGTTTCAAATCGGGTTTCGATAGGGTAAGTCTGGCTCTTGGCCTGAAGTCCGGCGGCTTCTGGCCCAGCAACATGGAAAAAGGGCTGACGAACCATCAGTCGACCATATTTCTCTTCGATGCGGATACCGGTAAATGCCGGGCCGTCGTCGGTGGCAACCTGCTGACAGCGCTGCGCACCGCGGCTGCATCCGCTGTGTCGATTAAATATCTGGCGCGGCCTGACGCCAAAGTGCTCGGCATGGTGGGTGCGGGCCATCAGTCTACCTTCCAGCTTCGGGCAGCCCTCGAGCAGCGCCCTTTCGAGAAGGTCGTTGGTTGGAATATTTATCCCGAGGCGCTTGACCGTCTCGCCAAGATCGCCGCTGAGCATGATATTCCATTCGAGGCGGTTGACCTCGATCGGCTGGGTGCAGAAGCCGATGTCATTATCACGATTACATCGTCTTTCGCCCCGATCCTAAGGGCCGCGCAAATTCGCTCCGGTACCCATCTTGCCTGCATGGGCACGGACACCAAGGGTAAACAGGAAGTCGAGGCCGAACTGCTTGCGGCCGCGACCGTTTTCACCGATCAGATCGCTCAATCGGTTACGATCGGCGAAGCGCAACATTCAGTTGCCAAGGGGCTGCTCTCTCCCGAAAAGATCGTCGAGATCGGGGCGGTCATCAACGGGGATCATCCGGGTCGTTCAAACGCCAAAGAGATCACAATATTCGATGGAACCGGGGTCGGGCTTCAGGATCTGGCCGTGGCGTCGAAAGCGGTCGATCTGGCTGTTCAAAAAGGTGTGGCCGTTGTCGTGGATTTCTAGGCGCCCGGGGAGGTGAGGAAGAGCAACCCGTTCGATCTGCTCGGAAGCCGTGGGGCTTCGGAAGGTCGACATCGCATGTAGCGTTTTCTATCCGGTAAATCACAGCGCAAGGTCGGCTCAGATGAGGATTGCCATTAATGGTTTTGGACGCATCGGGCGGTCCGTTTTGCGTCTGGCTGCGAAGTGCGACGACTTCGACATTGCATTGATCAATGATGTCGCTTCGCTTGAAACTTTGGCGTATCTCTTCGAGTTTGACAGTGTATTCGGGCCTTGGACCGGGCGTGTGGAAATAGCGGGAAATAACCTCGTAATCGACGGTCGCGTTATTCCATTTCATCATGAGCCCGACATAGGGAGCCTGGATTTGTCGAACGTCGATGTCGTTCTCGAATGCACGGGGCACCGCGACACGCTAATGTTCTCGCGTTCCTCCTTGGCTGCGGGCGCGCGCCGTGTCGTCATATCAGGTCCTGCAAAAGGGGCCGATATGACCCTCGTGATGGGTGCGAATGAGGAGAGCTATCGTGACCAGCACATTGTTTCGAATGGGTCATGTACGACTAATGCGATTGCTCCTCTGCTGCGGATCGTTAATGACCAGTTTGGCGTAATTGGAGGACATCTGACGACGGTACATTGCTACACCGGAAGTCAGCCTACCGTTGATCAGCCAAGGGGAGATCCGGCACGCAGTAGAGCGGCAGCCTTGTCCATGGTGCCAACGACGACCAGCGCGCATCTTCTTTTAGGTGAAGTTCTTCCTCATCTTGCCGGCCTCATAGAAGCACGAGCCCTTCGTGTGCCTACTGCAAGCGTCTCGGCGATAGACCTCACCGTTGCTCTACGGGCGCAAACGGATATCGGGAACGTTCGCGATATTCTCCGCGACCTTTGCGAGAGATCACCTGTCCTTGGGTGGATCGAAAAACCTCTCGTTTCGGTGGATTTGCGCGGGCGCCCGGAATCGCTGACTGTCAGCGGACCAGAGCTTTCGATGTCCGCAGCCAGCGGGTTGCTCAGAATTTTCGGTTGGTACGACAACGAATGGGGTTTCGCCAACCGTATGCTTGAAATGGCGCTGTTGGTGGGCAAGCGGAATCTGGAGTAGGGGGCAAACTCAGAACGCTATCGCTTGCCACTGCCAGCGGCGCTGCTTCGATCGTGGTCGCCGCCACCCTTCGGTGCGAGCTGGTCTGAGAATCGACCCGAGCAACCGTCTTTGAAGGCATGCTCGCGCTCGGCCTGCCACCCGACATGCTGTGACCTTGGCGAACGCGCCAGAACCAGAGTCAAGTGAGCAAATGATTTGGATAGTTCTGCTGAAAAACCGCTTTGACAGGTTCCCACCTGTCGATTGACTTCAGCAAAGGGGCGATTTCGTGCGCATCATCATGCAACTCCTTGAAGTCACGTAGCATGACCAATTCGCTATTTGCCCGGCCCATCTGGTGCACAATGCAATTGCGGACACAGTCGAAAAACCGAACTGCCGACAATGATGGTCGCGCCGATTGTGCCAGCGAGAGCCGAGATAGCACTCTTTTTATCAAGTCTGATGACATCGAAACGGGGCGTTGGAAGTTGCGACCTGTCGATCTCGGAGATCACTCCTTGTAAGAAGTCCATCGCGGACGTGAATGACACACGACCAAGGTCGAATGTCCACAGTCAGAGCACGGATTAACTTTCATTGTCAGACTTTACTCTCTATATTCTATTCGCAACGTAATCGTATCCCCTACAGGTTTTACTCCGTGAATGACATAACGACGACAAAAGTCGAAAACTTTCCCCTAGCTGTATCGGACAAGCCCCTCTCCATGCAGCGGCAATCATCCGTGCGTCGGACCATGGAGATTGTTCTGGACACGTGGAACTTCCTGATACTTCGGGAAGCCTATTTTGGCGTGCGCAGGTTCGATAAGTTTCAGCAGCGGTTAGGAATTCCACGGCAGACCCTTTCTTCCAGACTGTCTGCGCTCGTCGCAAATGAGATCTTCAGCACCGGGAAACGACCGAACGAACCGGGGCAGCAGTATTTTTTGACGGTGCGTGGCAAAGATCTTTTCCCAACAATGCTTTCTCTGATGGAGTTTGGCGACAAGTGGCTGGCCGGCCCCAACGAGCCGCCCCTTCAACTCATCCACAAGAGCTGCGGATGCAATTGCCATCCTGTAACCGTCTGCGGTGAATGTCTCGAGCCATTCACCGCCAAAGAGGTGGCACCGCGGGACGGGCCTGGCGCAGGCTATGCTCCGGTTGAAAATCGCCCTACATCGAGACGAAGCTCCGATCCAACCCTTCTGGAGAGAGTTCGACCGTGCTCGGTGGCACGCACGCTGGGCATCATTGGCGACCGCTGGAGTTTTCTGATCCTGCGCGAAGGTTGGAACGGCGTGCGGCGCTTCGAAGAAATGCGGGAAAATCTCGGGATCGCGACGAATATCCTGTCCGATCGTCTAGCTCGCCTCGTGCAGGCTGGCGTGTTTCGAAAGGTCCCATACAATTCCGGCGAGCGGTTCGAATATCGGTTTACCGAAATGGGTCTCGATCTCTACAAGCCGATGCTGGTGATGATGGCCTGGGGAGATCGCTGGCTGGCAGACGGAAAGCCGCCCATGCGACTGCGTCACAAGACCTGTGGCCAGGATTTTTCGGCGATCGTCGTATGTTCCGAATGCCGCAAGCCGATCGCGGCCAAGGATACCGACTATCTGCTCCGATATCAGTTCGACCTATAGCCGGTCGATCATCGACTTACGCGGTATCTGTCGCTTCTGCGGATGCCTGGCGTCTCTCGCGCAACATCTGGAAGATCCGTTCGGGCGTGACCGGGAGTGTCTCCACCGACACACCGAGATGAGCCAGTGCGTCGGACACAGCATTTGCGATTGTCGCCGGCGCGCCGATCGTGCCGCCTTCTCCCATGCCGCGGAAGCCACCGATATTATTGGGCAGATCGGCCTCGATATGGACGATGCCGATTTCAGGCACGCTGCTCGCCACCGGGACCAGGTAATCGGCGAGGCTGGCCGCCACCGCCTGTCCCTGATCGTCATGGACGATCTCTTCGAGCAGAGCTGCGCCTATACCCTGCGCCACCGCGCCATGAACCTGTCCGTCCACAATCATCGGGTTGATGATCTTGCCGCAATCCTCCGCCACCACATAGCGGAGGATCTTCACACCGTAGGTCTCTGAATCTACCTCTACCATGGCAAGATGCGTCGACGAGCAGGCAGTTCCGAGATAGGGGTCATAGGTCTCCGATGCCGCCAGGTCCTCGCGCTGGTCGCGTGGAATGCGTCCCATCTGGGTATAGACGGCGGAGGCGACCTCTTTCAACGTCATCGACAAATTGGAGTTTCGGCTGCTGATGATGCCGTCGTGAATGTCTAGCTCCTCGACGCTTTGCTCCATCAGATAGGCTGCAGCGCGCAGCACCTTGGCCTTGACGACGCGGGCGGCAAGCGTGGCCGCGCCACCGCCGAGCACGGCCGAGCGACTGGCATAGGTGCCGCTGGCCATTGGGACAAGAGCGCTGTCACCGTGCTTGACCTCAATGTCCTCCAGCTTGCAGCCGAGTTCGTCGACGATGACTTGCGCCAGCGTCGTTTCCAGCCCCTGGCCATGGGACGAAATACCGAAGGCGGCGGTGATCGCGCCGGTCGCGTCGATCTCGATCTTGGAAGTCTCGGTCCCGGTATTGATCGGCATGCCCGGAGCGACCGAAATCCGCGATCCGATGCCGGTAAGCTCCGCATAGCTCGCAAGCCCGATGCCGACCCAGCGGCCGGCCTTTCTTGCCTCGTCACGCTCGCGAACCAGCAATGGATAATCGACATGCGTGCAGGCGCCTTCGAGACACTCCTGAAAGGCCGACTTGTCCCAGATGATACCGGAGGCAGTGCGATAGGGAAATTCGTCATCCCTCACAAGGTTCTTTCGCCGAAACTCGACCGGGTCCATGCCCAGTTTACGCGCCGCCATCTCGACCAGGCGCTCCATTGCAAAGGTAGACGAGGGACGGCCGACGCCGCGATAGGGGCCGGTGGGCGGCTTTGGGGTCAGCACGCCGCGAATGCGACCGCGGTAATGCTCCATCCGGTAAGGGCCGGGCAGGAAGCTGACGACCTGCACCGTTTCGAGCGCCGCCGTCCACGGATAGATCGAATACGCGCCGACATCGCCGATCACATCGGCGCGCAGGCCGATCAGCATGCCGTCCTTTGTAACCGCCAGTTCCGCCTCGATCAGTTCGTCGAACGCCTGGCTGGTGGCGGAAAGATCCTCGAGGCGGTCGCTGATGTATTTGACGGGCCGTTTCAGCTTCCGCGCCAGTGTGCAGACGAGAATTTCCTCTCCGTAAAGAGAACCCTTGCCGCCGAAGCTGCCGCCCACGTCTGGCGCGACGACGCGCATCCGGGTTCCGGGAAGTTCGAGGCAGCCGGAGAGCACGTCGCGGATAACGCCAGGTATGTTGGACGAGGTGTAGAGCGTCAGCGATTGTTTTCGGCTGTCCCACTCGGCGAGATAGGACCGGTTTTCCATGGCGACGGCCGTCTTGCGGGTCATCCGGAACCGGCCCCTGACGGTCACCGCCGCGTCCTTGAATGCTTCGTCGACATCGCCGCGCTTGAATTCGCGGCGGATGATCGTATTCGTGCCGGCCTCTTCATGCAGGAGTGGCGCGTCGTCCTTGACCGCATCGACCTGCCGGATCGCGAAGGGGAGGGGCTCGTATTCGATAGTAATGTGTTCCAGCGCGTCCTCGGCGGCATAGCGGCTTTCCGCCACTATAGCGACGACCGGTTCGCCGACGTAGCGGACTTTGCCCCGTGCCAGCGGCCAGATCGGCGTGGCGTAATAGCCCGGCATGCGTGAGGTCGGAATGGCAGGCTTTATCTCTCCCTCGAGATCGCTTGCATCATAGATCGCGATGACGCCCGGGACCGAGAAGGCGTCGCCAATATCGATGTTGAGGATTTTCGCATGAGGCTGGTCGGAGCGGCGCAACGCGACATGAAGCATGCCGGCAGGCGCCATGTCGTCGACATATTTCCCGACGCCGGTCAGAAGACGAGGATCCTCCGTGCGCTTGACGCGCTTGCCAACCAGCTTGGGACGAAGTTCGACGGAATGGTCAGAATGTTTCATTCATAGAACTCCCGGCCTTTTCTCAGGCCCTGCCACTGGACGTCGTCATGGCCAGAGATGATCGTTTCGCCGCTGTCGCGCAAGGCCTTGAGCCGCGCGAGCGAGCCAGCTGCCAGATCCATGTTCCAAGTGTTCTTCGGCGCAATGCCGGTGTCGATATTGGCCTGGAGGGGGGCGGCATCCGACGCGAGAATGAAGTTGCCGTCCTTTTCCAGTTCTATGCGCGCCACGCTCATGCCGGTTGTATGCCCAGGCATGGGCATGACGACGATACGGCCGTCGCCGAACACGTCATGGTCTGTATCAAACGTCTGGAAGCCTTGGGGCTGATCCCATTCCCTAGGCAAGTAGCCGAGGTTTTCGGCACCCTCGGCCCTGGCTGCCGCGGCCTCAGCTTCGTGGCACAGAATGGTCGCCTTGCGGAAATAGGAATTGCATCCGCAATGGTCGGGATGAAGATGGGAGCAAATGACGACGTCGATGTCGTCGGGCTGCAGGCCGATGGCTTCGAGCTGGCGGACGACGGTCTGCTCCGGTGAAAAGACTGGCGTCATGACCTTGCTCAGGCCGCCCCAACGTGCCTGGGCATCGATCGCCGCATCCGGATTGCATCCGCTGTCGAAGAGCACATTGCCCCGGGTATGGCGCATCAGCGTGGCATGGACGGGCAGTTCGATGGTTTCTTCCTTTGCAGCTCCGGCTACAAAGATCGAGCGGCGCATACGCAGCCGGCCGCCTTCGAGAAAATGCATCTTCATGTCAGGGGTCCTCTTTCACGTGCGAGCTCGCGGACGGCATTGACGATGTGCTCATAGCCCGTGCAGCGACAGATATTTCCGGAGAGCGCTTCCCGGATCTCCTCGTCGCTTTCCAGCGGGTGATGGCGGAGAAGATCGGTGATCGCCATGATGAAGCCCGGCGTGCAGAAGCCGCATTGCAGGCCATGATGCTGGCGAAACGCCTCCTGAACCCGACCGAGCCGGTCGATGCTGCCCTGCCCCTCAATGGTCTCGATCACCATGCCCTCGGCCTGCACTGCGAGCGTGAGGCAAGAGCGGGCGCTACGCCCGTCGAGGAGGACGGTGCACGCGCCGCAGACACCGTGCTCGCAGCCGACATGGGTTCCTGTCAGGCCGAGCTCATGGCGCAGGAGATCGCTGAGGAGCATGCGGGGTTCGACTGCGCGCGTGTAGGATAGGCCGTTGACGTTGAAAGTGATCTGCTTTTCAGCCATGGCGTCGTATCTCCCTTCCATTGGCGCGGTTCCAAGCTGTGCGTAATGCCCGCTTCGCCAATACGCCGGAAAGATGCCTGCGATAATCCGCTGACGCGTGGATATCGGAGTTGGGGGTCAGGATGTTTGCCAGTCTCTCTGCCACCGTATCGAGAACGGGTTCCGACAGGTTGGTGCCCTCGACGATCTCTTCGATTTCCGGCAGGCGCAGCGGGGTTTCACCGACGCCCATCATGCCAACGCGAACGCCGGTTGCTGCACCGTTTTCGACGCGAAAGGTTGTTGCGAAGCAGGCAAGCGCAAAGTCGCCGTGGCGGCGGGCAAATTCCTCGAAACCCCAGCCGGCGTCCTCTGGCATGGCGTCGATTTCCACCGCGGTGACGAGTTCGTCCTCGTCAAGCGCATTTACCAGCGAACCGGCAAAGAAGTCGGCGGCAGGGATGCGGCGCTCGCCACGCTCGGAAAAGGCGATGATCGTACCGTCGAGAAAGCGGGTCATCATCGGCATTTCTGCTGCGGGGTCCGCATGGGCGACGCTGCCGCAAAACGTGCCACGGTTGCGCACAGTCATGTGTGCGACGTGATGCATAGCGTCGTGAACGACCGGCAGGTGCCGGGCGACGAGCGCATCGGTGGCTGTCATGCGATGACGGACGGTCGCCCCGATCTTCAGCCGGCTGCCGTCGAACTCTATCTTATCCAAACCAGCGATACGGTTAATATCGATAAGGATGGAGGGCTTCACCAGTCTGAAGTTGATCATCGGCATCAGGCTCTGCCCGCCGGCGATGATCTTGCCGTCACCGGCCGATGCGGCGAGCATTGATGCCGCTTCTTCGACCGTTGCCGGTACGCTGTAGTCGAACTGTGCGGGCTTCATGGTTTTGCCCGTGCCGCCGGTGCGGCCGTCGCACTGACTGAAGATCGTGCCATAACTGCTCCTCCGACATCATTTCCCATCGATGATGCCTATACCAAATTTGACTTGCATTATTAGACTTAAAGGGAGAATGTCAAGCAGGCAGATCGAGCGGAGCGGAGCGTTTCCGTTCTAATGACACGTGAGGAGGATTATCCATGGAAATGTCTGGCCAACAATTGATCCCGGCGACTAAGGAAGAAGTCTGGGCCGCGCTCAACGATCCTGACGTGCTCAAGGTCTGTATTCCCGGCTGTCAGGAGCTGACGAAATCCTCGGATACAGAGATGGCAGCCGTCGCGGTCATGAAGGTCGGGCCGGTCAAGGCGCGGTTCCAGGGGGCGGTAACACTGTCGGATCTGGATCCTCCGAATGGCTACAAGATCACCGGCGAAGGGCAGGGTGGCGTGGCAGGCTTTGCCAAGGGGATCGCTGTCGTCAAACTTTCTGCGGCGGGTGGCGGGACCGTGCTCGACTATACGGTGGACGCGCAGATCGGCGGCAAGCTTTCACAACTCGGTGGCCGGTTGATCGACGTGACCGCGAAACAAATGGCCGGCCAGTTCTTCAAGCGATTCGCCGAGGAAATTCAGGCGCGCCAGAACCCGCAGGAAGCAGCCGGGGCGGTTCAGCCGGCGGGGGCGGGGCCCGCGCCGGTACAAGCAAGAGCCGTTTCGCCGCGGCGGGAGGCGTCGACAATGGCAGTGGCCCAGCCTTCCGCGAAGGCCGGGGTGGCTGTTGGTTCCAGCGTCTCTTGGCCGGTGCTTGCGCTCGTGGTCCTTGCTTCCGTCCTTGTCGCCCTGTGGGCGGTCTATGGTGGGCTGTTGCCGAGCCTTGCACCGGCGGATGCGCCCGCTCGCATCTCGCCCGACCTTGCCAGCATCGCGCAACTGATCATGGCGGCTGCCATCGGCTACCTGTTCGGGCGAATCTCGAACTAGGCTTTCCCATTCCAGCAAAAAGGCCGGAGCGAGGGCTCCGGCCTTTTTATTTTAACTTGCACAGGAAGACTTCCTAGTTGTTCTTGCGTCGATCAAGGAGAAGTTTCAGTTCGCCGAACACCCCCCGTCTGAACATCATCACGCAGACCACGAAGAACAGGCCGATAATGAACGTGATCGGCAGCCCACTGGTCGACAGAAAATGTTCGAGCCCGACGACGATGGTCGCGCCGACGATTGGGCCGATCAGTGTTCCCATGCCCCCAAGAAGGGTCATCAGAATGACTTCCCCAGACATGTGCCATGTAACGTCGACCAACGAGGCGAGCTGGAAGGAGATCGCCTTGAGCGACCCGGCAAAGCCCGAGAGTGCTGCTGAGAGCGTGAATGCGATCAGCTTGTAACGTTCCGGCTTCAGGCCGAGTGAGGTGACGCGCGTTTCGTTCTCGCGAATGGCGGACAGCGTATGCCCGAAAGGCGAGTTAACCGCGCGCCAGATGATGAAGAGGCCGATGACCGTGCCGCCGAGCACGGTGTAGTACATTGCAGTGATATTCCTGAGGTCGATCATGCCGAAAAGGTAGCCGCGGGGCACGGCCTGGATGCCGTCCTCACCGCCCGTGAAGGGCATCTGGACCGCCATGAAATAGACCATCTGGGCAAGTGCCAGCGTAATCATGGCGAAGTAGATGCCGTGACGGCGGATGGCGAGCGCTCCAAAGGCCAGCCCCAGCAAGGTCGCAAACAGCGTCCCCGCCAATACCGACAGTTCGAATGGCCACTGCCACACCTTCGCGGCCTGGGCCGCGATATAGGCGCCGCCGCCGAAGAAGGCGGCGTGTCCGAAGGACAGCAGACCCGCGTAGCCGAGTACAAGGTTGAAGGCCGCGGCGAACAGCACAAAGCAAAGGATCTTGATCAGAAAGAGCGGATAGACTGCGAGCGGCGCGATCAGCATGATCGCCACAACGGCGAGCAGCAGGATGCGTCCGATCAATTGGCTATGACCGGAGGTGGCAGCCGCGTTGGAAAGGGTTGCGCTTTTCATGTCATGCCTCCCGGCTGAACAGGCCGGCTGGCCGGATGAGGATCACGAGCACCATCACGACGAAGACCGCAATCGAGGAGGCTGCCGGATAGAATGTCTTGGTGAGGCCTTCGATGACACCAAGACCGAGCGCGGTGACGATCGCACCGCCGATCGACCCCATTCCGCCGATGACGACGACCGCGAAGACGGTGATGATGATGCTCGAGCCCATGCCGGGACTGACCTGATAGAGAGGTGCTGCAAGCGCGCCGGCAAAGCCAGCGAGCCCGACGCAGAATGCATAAGTCAGCGTCAGCATGAGCGGCACGTTGATGCCGAAAGCCTGAACCAGGGAGGGGTTTTCGGTCGCTGCCCGCAGATAGGCGCCCAGCTTGGTCTTCTCGATCGCCATCCAGGTGAGCAGGCAGATAATGAGTGAGATCACGATCACCCACGCGCGGTACATGGGCAGAAACATGAAGCCGAGATTGATGCCGCCCGTCAGCGCCGCGGGAACCGGATAGGGCTTTCCTGCTGCGCCAAAGACGTGTCGGAACAGCCCTTCCAGCATCAGTGCAATGCCGAATGTCAGGAGGAGGCTGTAGAGATGGTCCATGCGATAAAGCCGTTTCAGAAACAGCTTTTCAACCACAACGCCGGCGAACCCGACCAGTATGGGGGCCGCGAGGAGCGTTCCCCAATACCCAAGACCAAGTGTCGACAGCAGGTACCAGGCGACGAAGCCGCCCAACATGTAAAAAGCGCCATGCGCGAAATTGATGACGTTAAGCATGCCGAAGATGATCGCCAGCCCGAGGCTGAGGAGCGCATAGAATGAGCCGTTGATTAGTCCGAGCAGCAATTGGCCGAGGAGAACGGGTATCGGCACCCCGAGAAAATCTGTCATCTGATTTTGACCTGTTGAAGCGTGCGCATGGCAATCATACCCCCAGATACCGGTTCAGCCGGTCCATGTTGGCGTCGAGCGCATCATTGGAAATCTCGTCAACGACCTTTCCCTGGTCGAGGACGAAGTGCCGGTCGGCGACGGAGGCTGCAAAGCGCAGGTTCTGTTCGACGAGAATGATGGTCATGCCGCGATCCTTGAGGATGCGGAGCGCCGCTCCGATCTCCTCAACGATGACGGGTGCGATGCCTTCGGTCGGCTCGTCGAGCAGGATGAAATCGGCGCCGGTGCGCAGGATACGGCCAATCGCCAACATCTGCTGTTCGCCGCCGGAAAGCCGCGTGCCGGGCGTGGTGTCGCGGCCCTTAAGGTTGGGGAAGAGGCTGTAGATTTCCTCGACGCTCATTCCGCCCGATTGCCAGGCGGGTGGAAACATCAGATTTTCAAGGACGTTCAGCGTCGAGAAGATGCCGCGCTCCTCCGGAACATAGCCGATGCCGAGCCGGGCGACCCTGTGCGCCGGCGTTCGCAAGAGATCGACGCCTTTATAGGTGCTGCTGCCGGCCCGTTTGCTGACGACGCCGATCAAGCTGCGCAGGGTGGTGGTCTTGCCGGCGCCGTTGCGGCCGATCAGGGTGACGACCTCGCCCTTCCTGACGTTGAATTCCACGCCGTGAAGGACGTGGCTTTCGCCATACCAGGCCTGAAGATTGGTGACGTCTAGAAGTGTTTCAGACATGGGTTCCTCCCATATAGGCCTTGCGAACCTCGCTGTTCGTGGAGACGTCGGCATAGGCGCCCTCGGCAATGACCTCCCCGCGGCGCAGCACTGTGATCGTGTCGGAAAGATCGGCGACGACGCCAAGATTGTGCTCGACCATCAGCACAGTGCGACCCGTGCCGACGCGGCGGATCAGTGCTGCCGTCCTGCCGATGTCTTCTGTGCCCATCCCGGCCATAGGCTCGTCGAGCAAAAGCACGTCCGGCTCGAGCGCCAGTGTGGTCGCCAGTTCCAGCGCACGCTTGCGTCCGTACGAAAGCTCGCTGGCTTTTGTTTGCGCCTTTTCCGCAAGGCCAACGCTTTCAAGGAGCGCCATCGCCTCCCCGTCGAAGCGTTTCAGACACTGGTTGGACTTCCAGAATGAAAAGGTTTCTCGCTCGCGGGCCTGCAGCGCCACTCGCACGTTTTCCTGTGCGCTCAGGTGCGGGAAGACCGACGAGATCTGAAACGATCGCACGAGGCCGAGCCGCGCGATGTCGGCCGGCGCCATTTGCGTGATGTCGCGACCCTTGAAGAAAATCTGGCCGGAACTCGGTGAAAGAAACTTGGTCAGCAGATTGAACAGCGTGCTCTTCCCGGCGCCGTTAGGGCCGATCAGGGCGTGGATCGTTCCGGGTCGAATCTGGATGTCGACATTGTTGACGGCGATGAAGCCGCCAAACGAGCGCGTCAAGTTGCGCGCCTCGATGATGGGTACGTTCTCCGGCACGAGTCCTCCCTACCGGCTCGATTTTCTCCTCCGGTGGCGTCGGGTGATGATCGCCACGTGCCTCTCCTCACAAAAGGCAGTTTTAGAAAAACACACAAAGTCTAATAATGCAAGCTTGCATGACGGCAAAAACTCTGCTTATCTTATTTAGGCATCTTGGTGCAGCGCATTATAACGTTGGCTCACAACCGACCGTAAGTATGATAGCGCAAGTTTAACGTCGGCGCTTGAGGAGGAGTTTCGGTGCCGCATCTGGGAGGATGGATTGATGAAGCATCTGCGAATTTTGCTGTCGTGTACGGCCGCTTTCACCGCTATGGGGATGAGTGCCCAAGCCCAGGATTCGGGGCCGATCCGGATTGGCGTCCTGACCGATGTCAGCGGTCAGTTCTCGCATGAGGCGGGCGAGGGGGCGATCGCTGCGGTGAAGATGGCCGTTGAGGATTTCGGCGGCAAGGTCCTCGACCGTCCGCTGGAAGTGGTCGTAGCAGACCACCAGAACAAGCCGGAGGTCGCGGTCTCCACCGCCCGCGAGTGGTACGAGTCGCAAGGCGTGACGATGATCAACAACCTGATCAATTCCGGAATCGCGCTGGCTGTCACACAGGTTGCCAAGGACGAGGACAAGATCGCGATCGTCAACGGCTCCGGTTCGTCACGTTTAACGAACGACGGCTGCACGCCAAACAGCATCCATTACTCGTACGATACCTATGCGCTGGCAAATGGCACCGCTAACGAACTGATCCGGGAAGGCAAGAAGAACTGGTACTTCCTGACTGCCGACTATGCCTTCGGCCATGCGCTGGAAGCGGATGCGAGCCAGATTGTCAAAACGAACGGGGGCACTGTTTCCGGTGCTGTCCGCTACCCCATCGAGACCTCCGACCATAGCGCCTTCATGCTGCAGGCGCAGGCGTCGCCCGCCGATGTCGTTGCGATGGCAGGGTCCGGAACGACTTTTGTCAACGCGGTCAAATCCGCCGCCGAGTTCGGTCTCGCGTCCTCGGGCAAAACCGTTGCCGGCCTGCTCGTCTGGGATACTGACGTCCATTCGCTGGGACTTGATACCGCGCAGGGCATGATCCTGACCAACGCCTTCTACTGGGATCGCGACGAAGAGACCCGGGCATTCGCTAAGAAGTTCGAGGCGCGGGTAGGGCGTCCGCCGCATATGGGCGACGCGGGCGACTACTCCTCGACGATGCATTACCTGCAGGCTGTGAAGGCCGCCGGCACAACTGACACGAAGCAGGTCATGGCGAAGATGAAGGAAACACCCGTCAATGACTTCTTCGCCAAGGACGGCAAAATCCGCGAGGACGGTCGCATGGTGCATGACATGTATGTCTACCAGGTCAAGACGCCCGCTGAATCGAAGGGCGAATGGGACCTTCTGAAGCTTGTCACCACCATTCCAGGCGACCAGGCCTTCCGTCCTCTCTCCGAAAGCCAGTGCCCGCTGGTTAAGAAGTGATCCAGAGAAGCGCCCGGCTCTCCCGCGCCGGGCGCACCCTAAACGCTGAACGCGGTCGCGGTCGGCAGGAAGAGACGAGCAGGCATGACTGACATTAAGGTCGAGAAAACGGATGGTGTCGCCATCGTTACACTGAACAGGCCCAACCAGCGCAATGCCGTGACCTATGCGATGTGGTGCGAGCTTGCCGAGCGGTTCCGCGCATTCGACAAGGATGCGGATGTCCGCGCCATTCTGCTGACCGGGGCGGGCGCGGACTTCTCCGCCGGCGCCGACATCAGCGAGTTCGATGCGGTAAGGGGCGGGGCAGAAGAGAGCACGCGTTATGAGATAGCCGTCGACGCTGCTGGCGATGCCATTTACGACGTTTCGAAACTCACTATCGCGGTGTTGCGTGGATATTGCCTTGGTGGTGCAGCACATTTGGCCATGTCTTGCGATTTCCGGATTGCGGAAGAAAGCGCTGTGTTCGGCATTCCAGCGGCCCGGTTGTCGATCGTCTATGGCGTCTCTGCGACACGCAAGCTGTTCTCGCTCGTTGGTGTCACGGAGGCGAAGCGAATTCTCTATTCGGCTAACCGTTTTACCGCCGCTCAGGCGCTTGGCAACGGCTTCATCGACGAGCTGGCGGATGATGCCACGGCGGCAGCCTCGGAGCGCGCCAATGCGATGGTCGCGAATGCGCCCCTGACGATCAAGGGCGCGAAGTTCATCCTCAATGGCTGTGCCCGGGGTGATCTCGACCGCACCGAAGCTGAAGGGCTGATCGACCAGGCGAGTTCCAGCGAGGACTACGCCGAAGGACGCAAAGCCTTCGCCGAAAAGCGGTCGCCACGATTTATGGGCCGCTGACGGCCAGGTTTCAACCAACCCCTCAATCCGCTGCACAGGCAGCATCCCACCCCAAGGAGACATTCAATGGAGACCAATCTCAAGGGCAAGGTAGCGCTCGTCACGGGCGGCGGCCGCGATGTCGGCGGCGATATCGCGCGTGCTCTTGCGGCCGAAGGCGCCATCGTTGCGGTAAACTACGCCCGGTCGAAAGACGAAGCCCAAGCGGTCGTGCAATCAATCGAGGCAGGCGGCGGCAAGGCGAAGGCGTATCAGGCCGATATCAGCGATAATGCTCAGGTCAAGACGATGGTCGCCGCGATCAAGTCGGACTTCGGAACGGTTGACATTCTCGTCAACAATGCCGGCTACGTCAAATACCAGCGCTTTGTGGATTCGACGCCGGACGAATGGAAAAAGCAGATCGATGTGTGCCTCTATGGCGCGATCAATTGCTGCCACGAGGTGGCACCTTTGATGATCGCCCAGAACTCGGGCAGGATCATCAATCTCGTCGGTGATAGCTCCCGCATCGGCGAAGCCAACCTTGCTCTGGCGGCGGCAGCGCGTGGCGGCACGATCGCGCTCGGCAAGTCGCTCGCTCGTGAATTCGGCCGCAACAACATTACCGTCAACACGGTCTCGCTCGGTCTTATCGAGACCTCCCACTCCGATCCGGAATTCCTCGAGAAGAACCGGGAGAAGATCGTCAAGGCCTATCCGCTGCGCCGCATCGGCAAGCCGGATGACGTGGCGCCCATGGTAACGTTCCTTGCCGCTGGCGCATCGTCTTGGGTGACGGGTCAGGTGATCAGTGTCAACGGCGGCTTTTGCATGGTCTAACCGGAGGATTGGGAGGATCCAACATGATACACTTCGATCTGATCGCGCCCGTCGGAGAGATCCTTCGACGGAACACACGCCAGTACCCGGAAAAGATGGCCTTCGAAGATCGGAGGCGGGCGGTCACCTATCCTGAACTCGATAAGGAGACGGAGGCTCTTGCCTCGCATATTGTTACTTCGGGATTGCAAAAGGGGGAGGCCGTCGCGATCTTCCTGCCGAACTCGGTCAACTGGGTGGTTGCCTGTCTTGCCGTCGTGCGTGCCGGTGGTATCGCCGTCCCGGTCAGCATCGAATCCACCGAAGCCGAGCTTGCCTATCGCATCACTGATGCCGGATGTACGGTGATCGTTAGCCTTGCCGAAAAGCGGCCGATGGTGGACGCGGTGCTGGCGCGCCTCGATCGCCCCGTCACGGTGGTTGGGGCCGATCCCGCCTCAGGATTTGAAACAGCGACGCAGGTGGGACCAGCCGGTTTCGAAGACGATGCGGATGTCGATCGTGCTGCCTACATTGTCTATACGTCGGGAACGACCGGCCAGCCGAAGGGCGTGCTTCTTTCGACACGATCGATGCTCTGGGTTACTGCCGCCTGCTGGGCGCCAATTGCGGGCATGAACGAGAACGATGTCGTCCTCAATACGCTGCCCCTCTACCATTCCTACGCGTTGAACATCGCAGTGCTGTCGATCATCGCGACCGGCGCCAGCGAATACATCATGGAGAAATTCTCCACGACGCAGGCAACAGAACTCCTCCGCACAGCCCGCTTCACGTTCATGCCCGGCGTGCCGACCGTCTTCCACTATTTTCTCTCCGCCTGCCAGGCGAGCGGCGAGAAGCTGCTGTCATCGGTGCGGCTCTGCGTATCCGCCGGTGCCATTCTGCCCGGTACGCTGAACAACGACTTCGAGCAATTTTTTGGCGTTTCCCTGCTCGACGGGTACGGGATCACTGAGACTTCGACCATGGTGACCATGAACTGGCCCGGCCGTTGGCGTTTGCCCGGTTCCTGCGGTCTGCCTGTGCCGGGGCTGGCGGTCCGCCTTGTCGATCCGAAGACCGGCCTCGACGTTCCGGCCGGTATGGAAGGCGAACTGATCTGCAAGGGGCCGAACCTGATGCAGGGTTATCACAACAAGCCGCAGGAGACGCAGAAGGCGATTGTCGACGGCTGGTACCGCACCGGCGATCTCGCCAGGTCCGATCCCAACGGTTTCCTGACGATCACCGGCCGCCTGAGGGAACTGATCATCCGCGGCGGACAGAATATCGCGCCGGCCGAGGTCGAGGAAACGATCCTGCTCGACCACGCGGTGTTGGATTGCGCCGTCATCGGCATGCCGCACACGATGCTGGGCGAGGTTCCGGTCGCCTGCGTCGTTCTTAAGGACGCCGATGCCTTCGATCAGGCGACGCTTCTCAATCACTGCAAGGAGCGGCTGTCCGCCTACAAGGTACCCGACCGCATCTATGTTGTCCAGGAGATACCCCGAACGGGATCGGGCAAGATCCTGCGCGTGAAGCTGCGCGAGAGCCTGCCGGCCTGAGGGACATGACTAAGGAGAATTGCAATGAACCCGTTCGTCTTCAACACGACCGCGCAGATCGTTTTCCGGCCAGGTGCTGCAGCTGAGATCGGCGATATCGTCAAGGCGAAGCTCGGACAGCGCATCCTCTTCGTGACCGATCCGGGGTTGCGGAAACTCGGACTGTGTGATCCGGCGCTCGCCTCGCTTGCCACCTCGGGGATCGAGGCAACCGTATTCGACAGCGTCGAGGCCGATCCGTCGCTTGCCACCGTGATGGCGGCGGTGGGTGCGGCCAAGACGACAGGTGCGACCGGGATCATAGGCTTCGGTGGCGGGTCGTCTCTCGATGTCGCCAAGGTCGTGGCACTACTGTGCGGCTCTGGTGAAGATATCGACGGAGCGTGGGGCGTCGGCAATGCCAAGGGCCCCCGCTTGCCGCTCGTGCTCGTGCCGACTACCGCCGGAACCGGGTCGGAAGTCACTTCCGTCTCGATCATCACCGTCGGCGGCGACGAGAAGCGCGGCGTGTCGTCGCCGATCATCCTGCCCGATATCGCCATTCTCGACGCGGACCTGACCGTCGGCCTTCCCGCTCATATCACCGCGGCCACAGGTATCGACGCCATGGTGCACGCGATCGAAGCCTACGCGTCGAAAAGCGCGAACAACAACCCACTTTCGAAGATGCTGGCGAGGCAGGCACTCCAGCTTCTGGGTGCGAACATCGAGAAAGCTGTTTTCGACGGGAAGGACCTCAACGCCCGCGGCGCCATGCTTCTCGGATCGATGCTGGCTGGCCAGGCTTTTGCCAACTCTCCGGTTGCTGCCGTCCACGCGCTGGCTTACCCGATCGGCGGTACGTTCCATATCCCGCATGGCCTGTCCAACGCCCTCGTTTTGCCCCATGTCCTGCGGTTTAATGCCCCGGACGCGGCTTCCGTCTACGCTGAAATCGCGGCGGATGCGTTTCCGGAGCTTGCCGCGGAGCAGGGGGCACAGGGACGCTGCGCCGCTTTCATCGAGAAGCTTACCGGTCTGTCCGCAAAACTCGGCCTCCAGCCAAGACTTCGTGATGTCGGCATCGGTGAAGAGCATCTGGCAGGCATGGCGAGCGACGCGATGAAGCAGACGCGCCTCCTCGTGAATAATCCGCGTGAAGTTAACGAAGCGGATGCGCTCTCGATCTACAGGGCGGCGTGGTAATGGCGGAGCGTGCAACCCCATCGAGCCGCGCTGTCTACAAGGTTTTCCGGGAGATCGGTCTGCGGTGGTCAGACAACGACACCTACGGTCATATGAACAACGTCGTGCATTACAGTCTGTTCGACACGGCAGTGAACGCCTACCTGATCGAGCATGATGTGCTCGACATCAAGGGCGGTGCAGAAGTGTTTCTGGTGGTTGAAACGGGCTGCCGCTACCATGCCGAAATGTCCTTCCCGGATCGCGTGACGGCGGGCATCCGTGTTGCGAAGCTTGGCAGTTCCTCTGTGCGTTACGAGATCGGACTGTTCCGCAATGACGAGGACGTGGCGGCTGCCGAAGGCTTCTTCATTCACGTAAACGTTGATCGGCTATCGCGTCGGCCCATTCCCTTTGGCGCCAAGGCAAGACGGCTGCTGGAGCCGCTTGTCATTCAACCTGATTAAAAAAAGACAAGGAAACACCCATGGCAGTTCTTACTCTCAAGGATCGGTCGCTCCTGCGCGACAAGTGCTTCATCGGCGGCGAATGGCGTGATGCGGACGATAACCGGGTGATTGACGTCACCAACCCTGCCAACGGCTCCGTCGTTGCGACGGTCCCGCGGATGGGTGCCAGTGAAACGCGCCGGGCGATTGAAAGCGCCCAGGAGGCGCAGGCGGGATGGAAGGCGCTTTCTGGAAAGCAGCGTGCGGCCATCCTGCGGAAATGGTTTGATCTCCTGATCGATAACCAGGACGATCTGGCCGCCATCATGACGGCAGAACAGGGCAAGCCGCTTGCCGAAGCAAAAGGCGAGATCGCCTACGCAGCGTCGTATATCGAATGGTTCGGCGAAGAGGCGAAGCGGGTCTATGGCGACACCATTCCTGCGCCCACGTCCGACAAACGGATCGTCGTCATCAAGCAACCGATCGGCGTGTGCGCCGCAATCACGCCGTGGAATTTCCCGGCCGCTATGATCACCCGAAAGGTAGGGCCGGCGCTCGCCGCGGGCTGCACCACGGTCATAAAACCAGCCAGCCAGACACCGCTGTCAGCGCTGGCTCTTTGTGTGTTGGCCGAGCGCGCCGGCGTGCCGAAGGGCGTGCTCTCCTGCGTGACAGGGTCGGCGAGCGAGATCGGCGAGGAACTGACATCCAACCCGATCGTGCGCAAGCTCAGCTTCACCGGCTCGACGGAAATTGGCAAGGTCCTGATGGCGCAATGCGCGCAGACAGTGAAGCGGACGTCGATGGAGCTTGGTGGCAACGCGCCGTTCATCGTCTTTGACGATGCCGATGTCGAGGCGGCGGTCAAAGGCGCGATCGCCTCAAAATACCGGAATGCCGGACAGACCTGCGTTTGCGCCAACCGTTTCCTTGTCCAGTCCGGGATCCACGACGCTTTCGTCAAGCGGCTGGCCGAAGTCGTCTCCGTTCTCAAGGTCGGGAACGGTTTTGATGATGGCGTCCAGATCGGTCCTCTGATCGACGACAAGGCGGTCGCGAAAGTCGAGGAGCTGGTATCGGACGCCATCAGCCGCGGCGGACGCATTCTGACAGGAGGTCACCGGCACGCCCTCGGCCACAGCTTTTACGAGCCGACCGTCGTTGCCGACGCGTCTTCCGATGCTCAGATCTTTGCTGAAGAGATCTTCGGGCCCGTTGCGCCAGTCTTCCGCTTCGACACAGAGGACGAAGCCATCCGGCTCGCCAACAACACGCAGTTCGGGCTGGCGGCCTATTTTTACGGCCGCGACATCGCGCGTGTCTGGCGTGTTGCCGAGGCGCTCGAATACGGCATCGTCGGCATCAACGAGGGTCTTATCTCGACCGAGGTCGCTCCCTTCGGCGGCGTAAAGGAAAGCGGCAATGGTCGCGAGGGATCGAAGTACGGCATGGATGATTACCTCGAGATCAAATATATGTGCATGGGGGTTTCGTGATGATCAATCTGGTCCTCATTGGCCCACCCGGAGCGGGGAAAGGAACGCAGGCCGAGCGTCTCGTGCGGGAATATGGGCTCATTCATATCTCTACTGGCGACCTGCTGCGCGAGGCGATCAGGGCAGAGACGTTGCTCGGCCGCGAGGCCAGGGCGGCTGTCGACAGCGGGGCACTCGTCCCGGATGAAGTTGTAATCGGCCTCGTTGAGGAACGGTTGTCCGATAAAAAACCGGACCAGGGCTTTATCCTAGACGGTTTTCCGAGAACGGTCGGGCAGGCCGAGGCGCTCGAGCGTCTACTCTATAGTTTGAACAGCCCGCTCGATCACGTCATCATATTCGATATCCCGATCGGCTTTCTCGAGGAGCGAATTGCGAAGAGAGCCGAACAATCGCGGGCCACCGGGACCTCAACGCGGACTGATGATAATGTGAACGTGTTGAAGAAAAGGGTAGAAGAATTTGCTCGCGCAACAGCGGCGCTAACGCCGTTCTATGATCATCGCCAGTTGCTTCGTCGTATTGACGCTGCAGCCGGCATTGACGAGGTCGCCGCTGAAATCAGCAGTTTATTGAGACGGTGATCGAAGTCAGGTCCAGAACTTCTGACCTGTGTTAACGGGAGGTCACGAATGAGCCTGCATGATTTTGGTGAGGACGAAGTGGTTTTGCCGACGGTTGCGCTCGCGACGGACGAACCGGTCGAAATCCTCCGTTACGCGTACGACTCTTTTCGTGCGGGCATTCCCGTTGCCTTGGTAACTCTGGTTGAGGTTCGTGGCGGCGCGGCGCGCGCGATCGGAGCGCAGATGGCAGTGCGGGGAGACGGCCGCTACTGCGGCTTCGTTTCCGGCGGCTGTACCGAGGCGGCGGTGGCAGCGGAAGCTATCCAGGCTTTGCGTAAGGGGCATGATCGTTTTTTGCGGCTTGGAGAAGGTTCGCCTTTCTTCGATATCGTGCTCCCATGCGGGGGAGGGATCACCCTTTCAATTCACATCCTCAAGAAGGCAGACCCATTGGGCGAGGTGCTATCAAATCTGGCCTCCCGGCGCCCCGCTACGCTTCGGTACACGCCCGGATCGGAATCAATGGAGTTCGGCGAAGAGGGTAGTCGGAGCCAAGCTGGGTGGTTCGACGGAACGTTTACTACACATTATCAACCGCGCATTCGTGTTCTGCTGTGTGGCCGATCCGTCGAGTTGACGATCACCGCCGCGGTGGCGAGGGCGGCTGGTTACGAGGTCGACCAGATCGATCTGGCCGTCGATAGCAGCGCGTTCGCTTCGAGGATTGACCAGTTTTCCGCTGTCGCGCTGTTATTCCACGACCTCGACCGGGAATTGCCATTACTTCAGGCCGCGTTGCGCTCAAACCCGTTCTACATCGGGGCTCTCGGGAGCAGACGAACCCACGAGAAACGGATCGCTTTGCTTCGCGAGCATGGCTTTGAAGATGCGGATATTGCGAGGATCAAGGCGCCGATCGGCGTTTTCGACAAAGCAAGGGATGCTTCGTCTATAGCGCTTTCCGTTGTCGCCGATATCGCTGCGGCCAGGTCTTGCGGTCAACAGGCGCCCGATTTCGGATAGCATTCGTTGCCCGGCCCCGGCCTGCATGGTTTGAGTATGTGTTCGAAATAACGTGCGTCATTGAACAGGTTTCGGGTTGGTCGCCGTCGCGACCACCTGACAGAGCTATAAAGTTACGCGTTCAGTGTTCCACCTGCTGCGCGTACTGCTTCAGGTGTATCTACGTCCAGGAGCGCCGCTTGGCCGATTTCTACATAAACGACCGGAAGGCCGGACGCTTCGATAACTTGTCGAGCTCCCACGTCGCCCTCCAACTGCTCCACGGCTTCAAATAGCGTTTTTGGGAGTAATACGGGATTTCCCGGCTTGCCGGCCCCCATCGCGCGAACCACCACGTCACCGTTGGTGGAACGGAAGGCGGCAATAAGTTGATCCAGATCACCGCTTGTCAATCCCGGCATATCGGCAAGCATGATCAGGATGGCGTCCGCTCCTCGATCACGACAGCGGGATACCCCGGCAGCAAGTGAGGTTCCCATTCCGGACTCGTATAGCGGGTTTTCGACACACTCGACCTTCAGGCCGTCGAGCACGGCTTCAATCTGAAGTCGACGATGGCCGGTTACCACGACCACGGCGTCGGCGGTCGAGCCGAGCGCGACGTGGGCGGAACGTCGTACGAGTGCAGTGCCATCAAAATCCGCTAGCAGCTTTGATCCATACGTTCCCATCCGATTTGATAAGCCTGCCGCCAGCAAAACAACAAAGACGTGGGGTGAAGGAATGGATTTTTCTGACCGTTGGCCGTGATCGCCCCCGCTTACCATTTGTGCCTTCCTCGCTTGATTTCCCGCCCAGCGCATGCAAATCGCGCCCGCGGCTACTTATTACCCAGTAGTGTGTCCAGCCCGCGACACAGCAACACGCGACCTTCAGCAGCTCGTGGAGACCGGTGCACTTACGCGTACGGGTGAACGTAGGCATACCCGGTACTCGCTGTCATTACAGAAATAAATTGCTGCCAGTCTAATGAACCCCACCAAAGTCATTATCCAGGTGACCGGCTGCTCGTTTCCGCTCAACTGCTTTGTGCTTCCAGATAGATGACACCCCATCGATTCTGCGACATCTTTCGCTACCGCCATTGAAGAGCCGGAAAACTTCAGGAAGTCTCGGTCCGTGGGTGCGTCGGCCTCACCACGCGCCGCTACCAATCCGGTGAAGTCGATGATGACGGACATATATCCCGACGCGGAGACCGCCATTTGCGCGGGCTCCTATACGAAGCAGCCTCGGTTATTCTCACGCGCAGTTCCAAACAGAGTTCGTTGCGGACATGGGGGCTTCAGCTGCGAGAGAGGATCGGCTTCAAAAGAGCTGCCGTGGCTGTCGCGCGAAAGCTGGCTGTCATTATGCACACCATGCTGAAAACCGGAGAGTTCTTCAATCCGACTGCGGGCGTGGCGGCATAGTATCTGATAGCGCTCAATAACTGAGCGCTTGAAGTGTCCCTGCCGGGACGTGAGCCGTGCCATTCCGTTGATGGGGTTGCATCGCTGTCTCAGCTGAATGCGTCGTCCACATTGAAGGCTCGTGCTGCGTAGCTCTATCATGCGGCGACTGATGTCGACCGCGAAGACAACCATGCACCCGGCAGCGATCTTCAGAGAAATTCAAGCTTGACACCACAGTTGTGATTAGACGAACTTCATCAGTTCGGCCTGGAAACCAACACCTCTTGGCCTTAAGATGCGCATAAAGCGCCAAAATCAGCTGGTCGCGAACATCGAAAGATTTATCCCCGCGTCTGAGCGTTCAGCTTGCTCTTTCATGTAAAATCCTCAAGGTCGACGCATCGCAATCAGGCGATGCCCTTGCCGCCGGTCACGCCATAGACTTCCCCATTGATAAAGCTGCCGTCCTGCGATGCCAGCAGCACATAGACAGGCGCCAGTTCCACCGGCTGCCCCGGACGACCGAAATCGCTGTCCTTTCCGAAATTGCGCACCTTCTCGTTGGGCTGGCCGCCGCTCGGCTGCAGCACAGTCCAGAAAGGTCCGGGCGCCACCGCATTTGCACGCACACCCTTTTCGATCAGTTGCTTGGCCAGCGCCTTGGTATAGGCAACAATGCCAGCCTTGGTGGTCGCGTAATCGAGCAGGATCGGCGACGGCTCATAGGCCTGTATAGATGCTGTGGTAATCACGGACGAGCCGGGTTTGAGATGCGGAACGGCGGCTTGGGCGATCCAGTGCAGCGCGTAAAGATTGGTCTTCATCGTGCGGTCGAAATCTTCGGTCAACAGCTCGTCTATACCTTCGCGATATTGCTGCCTTGCGGCGTTGATCACCAGAATGTCCAGCCCGTTTAGATCGCCGGCCGCTTTTTCGACCATTTCGCGACACCAGCCTTCATGGGTGATATCCCCCGGCAGCGCCACGGCGATGCGACCTTCCGCCTCTATCAGTGCCACAACCTCTTCTGCATCGGGTTCTTCTTCGGGAAGATAGGAGATTGCCACGTCCGCGCCTTCGCGTGCAAAGGCTATGGCGACCGCCCGGCCAATGCCGGAATCGCCGCCGGTTATCAGCGCCTTGCGGCCGGCAAGCTTGCCCGAGCCCTTGTAGCTCTTTTCCCCGTGATCCGGAAAAGGCGTCATATTCGTAACCAGACCCGGCATCTCCTGCTCCGGGGTCGAGAAGGGTGGACGCGGATATTGGTTACGCGGATCCTGCGGCTCGAGGCGGTCTGTCATCGCGGTCACTCCCATATTAGATGTCGATCCGGGCGCGTCCCACTTGTTCGCAAAGTGCCGGTATTCCCGGGCAACATCAGCGCGCCACACGCAAATCTAACGATCTGCGTCCGCTCTCGTTCCATCGATTATGGGTGTGGGACGCAATATGGGAATAACGGGCGGCGACACCGCTCGCTTTCTTCCTCAAACCGAGTGCTTCTTCCGGTTGGCGGGAAGAGGGGCACTATCGATGACTTCGCGTTTCCGGGCAGAGTTGATTATTCTGATCATCTCTGCACCCGGTAATATGCCTGGTTGCTCCATGAGTTTGTCACCTCCGGGCTTGGCGCTGCCGGCGCCCGATGTTTCAGGTTCGTTCTGGAGGGCCAAGTTCGCAGCGCCGGGCGCGATAAGGCTTTGATGCAGCCGAGAGGCAATATCAACCGTACGTCCATCGCATGTTCGCATTCTACCGGCCGATGGAATAGAAAAGTCCCGCCCCCTGGGAAACAATGACTAACAATAACGTCGATATCCAATTTAATTAAGGAAACAAATTGCATCTGGAGCAGTCTATCGGGTGCATGCGTTCGATATGGTTTTAAGGCAATAAACTTGCGTTCCGTATTACGACCTGCCTTTCGATCGTTATACCGTTTCTGAAAAACAGTATAACCTCGCCAGTTTCCGGCCCCTTCCACATAGATCGGGATCAGCGGCTTCGTCGGCATTTCAGAATGCCGACGGCTACAGGGTGGAATTTTTGACATCGAACCGGCTCGGACGACTACATTGATCAGCCGGCGAAGATGCCCGCCCCTGGCGGCGCCAGCGCGGATCCGCTACGCTTCTCGACTTATACTGCTCCACCGAAGCTGCATCCCGGTCGTCGTCCCCGATCCAACTCGGTATGCGGTCCATAAGCTCATAGTCGCCAGCCGCGGCCACACTGACGGGCAGGGGCCGGCGAAGCGCGCGAAGGACATTCGTCAAGCCGCGCTGCTTTTTGAGGCACTGCAGCAGACAAGACGATCCGCCGCCTTGGCACTCGTCTACAACGAAGCATGGGAGCGCGGGCCTGCGTGGCAAGAAGCTATCCGAGTCGGGGCGGGGATGCTGCCGGCACTAGATGCAGACCGGTTCAAAACGGTGCGAATCGACGGCGCAAAGAAAAACCGCGAAGATATTGAACTTCCGTTTGGCGAATAGACCGTCCTCGCATTGAACGCCAGGCTGCTGATTTCGTTCGAAGTGGGCGCAGACAAATAGGGTGCCAAGGGTCTAATTCTGCTCATGGTCTCCGTTTAGAGAGCAGTGTCGTAGCCCCAAACACGAGCGCTTTGCGATTGAGGCATGTAACTTTCGCGCATCTGAAGTGCGCGAAAGTTACATATATGCCCCTCTATCTCATCGGCGAAAACATCGACAAAACCCGCGGCTTTCGCCAAACCGAGGCTGGCAAGCTCGCACTTGGAATTAGAATGTACCCCCTTACAAACGATGTTAAAGCAGGGTAGAGACGCGACCCCGCTGCCCCGTTAGAAATGCGACACTCGCTCCGACAATCAGCCGCGGTCTTTTTGACAAACCGCGCTTTTCTATCTGAGTATCCTCACAGCCATTTACCGGTCCACAACTGCGCGGAACGTGATTTCAACGAGCTGCTCTGGAAAGGCGAGCCGCGTAACACCAATGATATTGCTCGCAAGCTGAGGAAGATCGGAACCGTAGACTTTTTTTCGAATTTCCGCGGCGGGGCCGAAGGCTGCATCGACGTCCAGTACGTAAAGTGTCTCTTCAACCACGTCATCGAAGGTCGCGCCGAATTGTTGCAGGAGGACCTTGGCGTTCTGGTAGGTTTGACGAATTTGAGCTTCCATGGTCTCGAACGAGGCTGGCTTTCCAGCGGCGTCGATTTCGGCGGGTGCGACCAGATTACCTTGGCTGTCATGGCTAAGCTGCCCAGAGATGTAAATCGTATCCTTAACCTTGACCGCTTGTGCGTAGCCAAATGCTTTTTCCCAGGCCACGCCGTGGTTTGCGGATTGAACGCGTAGAGTGTTTGTTTCGTTCGTCATCTTGAACTCCTTCGAGAAATGTTTGGAGCCCCAAAACTGAACGAGTTTGACTGCGCCGTGAATTGCAATAAATCTAACGAGTGTATTGCGTTTAGCGCAATGCGTTGCTTTCAACCTTACGGCGTTCGTCCAATCCAATCTGAGAGTAGGTGTGTCGCATTGCGTCTTCCTTGCGCGTGATAACCCATTGGGATCATTAGCAAGTCGCACTTCATCCTTGAACCCACCTCAGAACGGTGTAGCGGCTTTTGCGCTCAACGAGTGATGTGACGTTGGCATGGCCAAACGGGCGCTCGAATATGATGAGGTCGCTCTCCCAATGACCA
>NZ_JAPWDT010000015.1:0-46895 GCF_027212525.1 Agrobacterium sp. SOY23
CGGGCATTGGGAGGGCGACCTCATCATATTCGAGCGCCCGTTTGGCCATGCCAACGTCACATCACTCGTTGAGCGCAAAAGCCGCTACACCGTTCTGATCAAAAATCCGAACCGACATTCGCGTCCGATCATGGACAAGATCGTTCTTGCGTTCTCCTCCCTGCCCGCCTTCGCGCGCCAGAGTTTTACCTTTGATCGCGGTACGGAGTTTGCTGCTTTCCGGGCTTTGGAAGATGGAATTGGTGCGCGCAGCTGGTTCTGCGATCCGAGTGCACCCTGGCAAAAAGGGGCGGTCGAGAACGCGAACAAGCGCATTCGCCGCTTCTTGCCGTCGAACACGGACCTCAGCCAGATGTCACAAGCGATGCTGAACCAGCTCACACACATTCTCAACAACCAGCCGAGAAAGTGCCTGAACTATAGAACCCCGGCCGAAGCATTCATGGCACATTTGCAGGAGGAGGCCTGATCCCCTACCCTGCAAAACAGGCATGATGCACTTGGGGAAGATTCTCCACGAAAGGCGGCTTTCGGTTCGCCCCTTTTGGCGGGCCGGTATCACAGCCGTAATTGGAGTTCCCGTGCGCCATCTTCATTTAAGGACCGCACGCGACAGCGACGCTGGCAAGCGTACCGGCATGTGCGTGGCTGATCGGGTCTCGGCGATTTAACGTTCGGTCGCCAGTCACATGGATTAAATAGCTCCACGCGGTGTTCTCTTGGTTACGACCAAGTACTCACAAGGGAGCCTGCACCGTGAAATATTCCTGTTCCATTCCTTTCCTGATGGCGGCATTGGCCTGCACTCCGGTGTCCGCCAGTCCATTCTCGTCTGCCGCCGGGCGCTATCGCATCGATCCCGCATCCCATATCGGATTTTCAATTGCCCAGGTTGCCGGTCCGGGAATAAAGGGTGCCATTCTCGATATATCCGGCCGCTTCGACATCGATCCGGACCAGCCGTCCAAGTCTTACGTGGAAATCAGCTTGAAGCCGTCCAGCGTCAAGACCGGGCAAGAGCGGGTGGAAAACTTCCTGAAATCCAGCGCGGTTTTTAATATTGCCGCTTATCCGCAGATCGTGTTTCGCTCCAGCCGGGTCACTCAGGATGGACCACGCAGCGCGGTGGTCGAAGGCATATTGACGGCCAAAGGCATATCTCGACCCGAGACCTTTCACGCGACATTCGTTGAACAGCAAAAGGGATCGGTCACCTTCCATGTCACCGGCAATGTTCCCCGCCTGCCCTATGGCATGGGCGTCGGGGTGCCGCTCTATTCGAATACGGTGGCGTTCGACATCGATCTGAAGGGTGTCAGATAATAAAAAGCCGCAGGCGCATCAAAAAATCAGCGAGGCGGGAATAAATTCCGCTGACCGGTGTTCTATCCAATATCGGGCGCGTTGTCCGATCGGTTATTTCAAAGGACTATAACATGCGTGCACATCATTTCGTTCTGGTCGGCGCCCTGGCGTTCGCCTCCACTGCCGCCCTTGCCGACCCCTATGCCGGTGGCGCGGTGGTTGAAAAGGCGACGGCCAAGGGCACTATCCTGACCGACGCCAAGGGCATGACGCTTTATACATTCGACAATAACGGCGATTCCTCGTCGGCCTGTTACGATGGCTGCGCGAAAAAGTGGCCGCCCCTCGCCGCCTTGAAAACCGATAAGCCGGACGGTGACTACAAACCGATTGCCCGCAAAGACGGCACGATGCAGTGGTCGCATGACGGAAAGCCGCTTTATCGCTGGCAGATGGACAAGAAACCCGGCGACATCACAGGCGATGGCGTCGGCGGCGTTTGGCACGTTGCCAAGGAGTAACTCCAATGCCGGACTTTCTGGACGAGATGACAAGTTGCATACCGGCGCTCCGACGTTATGCGAATGCGCTGACGCATGATCGCGACACGGCTGACGATCTTGTCCAGGACTGTCTGGAAAGAGCGATCCGCAAAAAGGCACTATGGCGACCGCAGGGGCCGTTGCGGCCCTGGTTGTATCGGGTGCTTGTCAATGTCTACCGCAACAATCTGCGCGGCAGCAAACGCCGACCCCAGCAAATTCCGATTGACGACGCTGCGGAACAACTGGTGGTTCCGGCGGCGCAGACGGGTCGGGTCGCCCTTGCGGAAATGGCCCGCGCCATTGAAAAACTGTCCGGCGAACACCGGGAGGCGCTGCTTCTCGTCGTTGTCGAAGGCTTCAGTTATGCGGAAGCCGCAAATATTCTTGAAATTCCCCTTGGCACACTGATGTCCCGTCTGGGGCGAGCCCGAACGGCGCTTGCCCGCATGACCCAGGAAGACCAGCCAAATCTCAAGGTGATAAAATGACCGGTAGCGAGCCACAGATAACCGAAACCGATCTGCTCTCTTATGTCGATGGCCAGCTTGAAGACCAGAGGCTTGATGCCGTTCGCGCCCACCTCGCCTCCAATCCGGCCGACGCACGCAAGGTCAAGATGTGGCAGCAGCAGAATGCGACGCTGACGGCGCTTTATGGTCCTCTCGACGCCAATGTTTTGCCCGATCGTCTCGATGTATATCGCATTGAGCGACGCGTGCGATCACAGCGCGCAGATTGGCGCAACATGGCAGCGGCGGCCGTCCTTGTTCTTGCCGTCGGCCTGACAGGCGGCTGGTTCGGACGTGGATTTGTATCCGGCGTTATCGAACCTGCTTCCATCGTGGCGGATGCAGCGCAGGCACATAAGCTGTTTGCGAGCGATGTTCTGCATCCGGTGGAGGTCCGCGCCGATAGCGAAGATGCTCAGAACCTGCCGAAATGGCTCTCGAAGCGGCTGGACCGTAAGATCAACATCCCGGATCTCACCCGTCACGGCCTGTCCCTCGTTGGGGGGCGTATGCTCCCCGGTTCCGAAGGCCCCGCCGCCCAGCTTATGTATGAGGACAAAGGCGGGCAGCGTGTCACCCTTTACATCGTTGCTGCGGCCGACTCGAACGACAGTGCCATGCGGCGCTCCAGTGTCGGTTCGCTGGAGACAGTGTCCTGGGACGACGAAATGATCCGTTGCGCCCTGGTCGGCAACCTGCCGTCCGATCGAATGGACGCCATCGCCAAAGACACCTATCAACAGCTGAGTTGAACGATGCAATATTCTGGCGACAATTCCGATGGGGTCCCTGCGGGTGGACGCGGCTGGCGCAACACGCCCTCCTCTTTTGGACTGGTGGCGATCGCCTTCCATTGGACGATTGCTGTCCTTTTCGTGGCGCAGCTCGCGCTGGGATATCTGATGAGCCGTGACAGCATCGATCCGGTTCTTCAGTTCAATCTTTTTCAGTACCACAAGTCGATTGGATTTCTGGTGCTGGCTCTTGCTGTGCCACGTTGCATCTGGTCGGTTTTCAGCAGGAGGCCGCGGGCTATCGAGGGTGAAGGTCCGGTTTCGAGGTTCGCCGCGCGGGCCGCTCATGCGGCGTTGCTGTTCCTGACCCTGGCCGTTCCCCTCGCCGGGTGGGCGGTGGCGTCGACCTCTCCCTTGCAGATCCCCAGTTACGTCTTTGATCTAGTCGTCATTCCGGGATTGCCCATGGCGATCTCCGATCAGGCCGAGGCCTTCTGGAGTGACGTTCATGCCACCCTCGCCTATCTCGCCGCCCTTATCGTATTCCTGCATGTGATGGCGGCGCTATGGCACCATTTCATCCGCAGAGATCCGACCCTTCGTCGCATGTTTCCTCTTCAGGAAGCTAAGGATAACAGCCGCCGGGAAACCTCCTCCGGACAATAGGGAGACGGTCGAAGAGTTGCGTAAAAGCTGCAGGCGCAACCTGTTTCAGCCACAGCCTACGGGATGACTCCCTTTTGGGAGCATCATTTGTTATCGTCGCCCGCGAAGAGCATTGGCGCATCGAGGTAGACTTTGCCTAAGTAATCACCGGTCTCAATCCAGTTTCACCCGTATTGCCCGATAGCCACAGGCTGTCGGCGTATGATCATGTTCATCGGGTGGTGGCAAGAGACCGGTTTGGCATCGTCAAATGTGCCCTGTGCAGCGCCGCTGTCTCAGCTCTTCACCACCCAGAACATCGCCATGCCGTTCCCGCAAGGGTTTCTCCTGCACCATCTTGGTGGACTTCCAGACGGAAGACCAAGACGCTATGTGCAATTTACTTCGGGTCCAATGGACCATCACGCCACGAGTGGCGCCCCAACCCTGGCTTGCCTGTAACGGATGCGGTGAGCTGAGGGCATTTCAGGCCAGCGGCAAGATCCGGCTCAATGCCAATGGCCGCAAACTCGATGCCTGGCTCATCTACAGATGCCTGACCTGTGACAAAAGCTGGAACCGGCCAATCTTCGAGCGGCAGAATGTTCGCGACATAAGCCCTGCCGTTCTGGAGGCGCTGCAGTCCAACGATCCGCAATGGATAAGAGCCGAGACCTTCAACCTCGAGGCGTTGAGACGCAAGTCGCAGCGTATCGATGAGTTTCCGGAGTTCGATATCGAGAAAAAGATACGGGTCGAACCTCCCGACTGGGCCGCGGCCGAGATCGATCTGACGGTTCCGTTTTCGGCCGGCATACGCCTCGATCGCTTGCTGGCTTCCGAACTGGGGCTTTCACGCTCGCTGCTGCAGAAGCTTCATGATGGCGGCCAGATACGGGCGCAATCCGACCTTTTGCGGCGGCGTCTCAGGAACGGCACACGGATCGTGATCGAGTGCCGCGACGGGCTTGATCGGGAGCGGTTCTGGAAACCCGCGACGACCGGCCTCTAAGGGTAGCGCGGGGGTCTGCATGTTCAGGCCCTCGCCTTGCCGCATCGATGCGGTTCAGCCAGTCAATGGAATAGACCTTTTTCCATTCATCAGGCTTGCGGAACGAAGAGGAATGGTAAAAAAATCGCGCCGTCTAACGAGGGTATTCAGCGGAATGAAAAGCGCTTCTTACATCGCATGGGTGGTCATCGCGGCGATGTCCGCCTCAACGGAAGCAGCTAGCGCCGGGTCGAAGGATCACCATTGGTTGAAGGATCCGGCGAGCCAATGTGCATTCGTCCTGCCGGCCTCGATGACCGAGGGACCGGCCTTCTGGACAGGTGCCTGTATCGACGGAAAGGCGTCCGGCATCGGCATGCTCCGTCGCCGGGATGGCGGTCGCGCCGGGGCAGCTTTCCTCGGTAAAATGAAAAACGGCCTTCCTGATATCGGTGTCGTCGATCTTGGTGACGGATATCGGGCGGGTAGGTTCAGCAACGGCGATATTGGTGGCGAGGCTGAGCTTGAGCCCCAGGTGCGGATCGATGCGTTTCGTATCGCAGCTGACGCTGCAAGGCAGGTCAGCGCCAAATACGCTGCGGAGAAGAATGAAGCCTCCGCTCAGCTCTATGGTACCATGGCGGAAACCCTTGAAACTCAGATCGAATAGACAGCCCCTGCCCGGCGACGTCATCGACAGGTGGTGAAAAGCTCTGGCCATTTCAGGCAAAAACTTTAAGCTCATCCGCCGGACACAGATTGCCGAGAACCATCAGATTTTCAGTTCAAATCATCAGGGAGAAAGCACACTATGAGCCTGCGTATCAACGATATTGCCCCCGACTTCACCGCAGAGACCACCCATGGCCCGGTGCATTTTCACGACTGGATCGGCGACGGCTGGGCGGTGCTGTTTTCGCATCCGAAAAATTTCACGCCGGTCTGCACGACGGAACTGGGTGCCATGGGCGGCCTGCAGCCGGAATTCGAAAAGCGTGGCGTCAAGATCATCGGCATTTCGGTCGATCCGGTCGAAAGCCATGAAAAATGGAAGAACGATATCCGCACCGCGACCGGCTTCAATGTCGACTACCCGCTGATCGGCGACAAGGACCTGAAAGTTGCCAAGCTCTATGACATGCTGCCGGCGGGTGCGGGCGAGAGTTCCGAAGGCCGCACGCCTGCCGATAACGCCACCGTGCGCTCGGTCTTCGTCATCGGTCCGGACAAGAAAATCAAGCTGGTCCTCACCTACCCGATGACCACCGGCCGCAATTTCGAGGAAATTCTTCGCGCCATCGATTCCATCCAGCTCACCTCCAAACATCAGGTGGCGACGCCCGCCAACTGGAAACAGGGCGAGGATGTCATCATCACCGCCGCCGTCTCCAACGAAGACGCGATTGCCCGTTTTGGTTCCTACGACACGGTTCTTCCCTATCTGCGCAAGACGAAGCAGCCCGGCTGATCCGAAACCTGTGATGGGGCGGTGAAAACATCATCGCCCCAGTCACCGCACGTCTCATGGCTTTATGATCCCGCCATGATAGTCAAGTCGGTACGTTTCGACATGTCCCCGGTAGATGCGCTCGACACCGGTGAAGGACTCGAATTCACCAGCATTCGTATCGACATAGATCAGATTCTCCACCGGGTGGGTAAAGCCGCCGAGAAAGCGGCCTTCCCGATAAAGCGTGGAAAGCGACCGCTGAATGACCATGCCGGCCGTCGTGCCGTCGATCATATCAGGCCTGAGAATACGGCCGTAATAACTCATCGCCCACACCGCGGTTCCCTGGTGCCAGACGACCTCCTGGCCGATGAAATCGGTTCCCCCGAAATAGCTGTCGATATAATGCCAGTCTCCGTCGCGATAACCGAGATCGTGCGATCCCTGACGCGTGGGGGTCGCAGATTTATCGCCGCCGCCGACATATGTTGCAGACTTGGCTTGCACGATAAACTCCTCCAACATTGACCCTCTCCACGATCAAGAACATAAAGTGAACATAGACGGTTTTCGCGATCGTCGCAAGCATCCTCCTGCGCGACGTCGAGCCGCTATTTCAGCGCTGACGGGCTTGGTAATTGCGGCGTTTGCGCTTAGAAGCTTGGCAGGAATTATCCCAAAAGAGTGCTCATGCCGCAAAACCCACAAATCTATGTCGATGCCGATGCCTGCCCCGTGAAGCCGGAAATTCTCAAGGTGGCGGAGCGGCATGGGCTGGAAGTGACCTTCGTTGCCAATTCTGGTCTGCGCCCGTCGCGCGATCCTATGGTGAAAAACGTCATAGTATCCGCCGGTTTCGATGCGGCGGATGACTGGATTGCCGATCATGCCGGTGAGAACGATATCGTCATCACCGCCGATGTGCCGCTCGCCGGCCGCTGTGTCGCCAAGGGTGCGCTGGTCACGGGACCGACGGGTCGCGTCTTTGATCAGTCGAATATCGGGATGGCGACGGCGATGCGTGATCTTGGCGCCCATCTGCGCGAAACCGGTGAAAGCAAGGGATATAACGCTGCATTTTCACCGCGCGACCGCTCTGCCTTTCTGGAGACGCTTGACCGTTTTTGTCGCCGTGTCAAAAAGTGATACCGCAAGCAGAAAGGCGCAGCCCATGACCCCGGCCAATCCGAAAAGCCCAACCAGTCCCAGGAAGCCGGCCAGCCGCAGGGGCAATGCCTATCGCCGCCATCGGCCTTTCGTCCTCGCATTTCTCGCCGGTGCCCTTGGTCTTGCGCTGGCGCTTGCCTTTGCGCCCTCCCTGGCAATCGAGATCGCGGCCGTTTTGTTTTTCCTGACGTATCTGACGCTGGTTGCGTTTCGCCTGCCACAGCTGACGGCACAGCATCTGAAGGCCTATGCCGATAGCGACGATCTGCCGGCAATCGCCATCATCGCCGTAACGTTGCTTGCGGTCGGTGTTGCCGTGGTGTCGCTGTTTCAGGCGCTCAACCACACGGGCGAGACGATCTGGACGCTGCTCATCGCCTTCGCCTCGGTGATCTTCGGCTGGCTGACGATCCACACCATGACTGCCCTGCATTATGCCCATCTTTACTGGCGGCCGGCCATGGTGGACGGCAAGCCCTTGCATCGCGGCGGCATGGAGTTTCCCGCGACGAAGGAGCCCTGCGGTTACGACTTCCTCTATTTCGCTGTGGTGATCGGCATGACGGCGCAGACATCGGATGTGGGGATAACCACCACCGCCATGCGCAAGGTCACATTGCTTCACTCCATCGTTTCTTTTTTCTTCAACACGGTTCTGGTGGCAGCGGCGGTCAATGCCGCAGTCTCGCTCGCCGGCTGAACCGGAATTTTTCTTAAGGGAATGGCTTCATGAACATCATTTCGCAGAATACGGCCTTTGGCGGCATGCAGGGCGTATTTTCGCACCAATCCGAAACGCTCAAAAGCGAGATGACCTTTGCGGTCTATGTGCCGCCGAAGGCGATCCATGAGCCCTGCCCGGTTGTCTGGTATCTCTCTGGCCTCACCTGCACCCATGCCAATGTCATGGAAAAGGGCGAATATCGCCGCATGGCATCAGAATTGGGCTTGATCGTCGTCTGCCCGGACACCAGCCCGCGCGGCAACGACGTGCCGGATGAGCTGACCAACTGGCAGATGGGCAAGGGCGCCGGTTTTTATCTCGACGCTACCGAGGAGCCGTGGTCGGAGCACTACCGGATGTACAGCTATGTGACGGAAGAGCTGCCTGCCCTCGTCGGCCAGCATTTCCGCGCGGATATGAGCCGTCAGGCCATTTTCGGCCATTCGATGGGTGGCCATGGTGCGATGACGATCGCGCTGAAGAACCCCGAGCGCTTCAAGAGCTGCTCCGCCTTCGCGCCGATCGTCGCCCCCTCTTCCGCTGACTGGTCGGAACCGGCGCTGGAGAAATATCTTGGTGCGGATCGGGCCGCATGGCGCCAATACGACGCCTGCTCGCTGGTCGAGGATGGCGCACGGTTCCCCGAATTCCTGATCGATCAGGGCAAGGCCGATAGTTTCCTTGAAAAAGGCCTGCGCCCATGGCTGTTCGAAGAGGCGATCAAGGGCACGGATATCGGCCTGACGCTGCGCATGCACGATCGCTACGACCACTCCTATTATTTCATCTCCACCTTCATGGATGACCATCTGAAGTGGCACGCCGAGCGGCTTGGCTGAGGATGGAGAAACAGGCCGGCGGCGCCTTGTCAGCGCCGCCGTTTCCGTCTTGATCCAGCATCACGGGATGCGGGCGATGACCTTGATCTCGAAATCGAAACCGGCGAGCCAGTTGACGCCGATGGCGGTCCAGTTCGGATAAGGCGATTTGCTGAAAATCTCCTGCTTGACGGTCATGATCGTTCCGAACTGGTTTTCCGGGTCCGTATGGAACGTCGTTACATCAACGATGTCGTCGAAGGTGCACCCTGCGGCTGCAAGTGTCGCCTTGAGATTTTCAAAGGCCAGCCGGACCTGCTGTTCAAAATCGGGTTCCGGCGTTCCATCGGCACGGCTGCCGACCTGGCCGGAGACGAAAAGAAGGTCACCGGATCGAATGGCGGCCGAATAGCCGTGTTCTTCGTAAAGCGCGTGCCTGTTGGCCGGGAAAATTGCTTCGCGTTCAGTCATTTCGCATCTCTCTTTATGGCTGAGTGGCAGTGGACGGGCGAAGCATGCTTGCTAGCTTCGGACGTCATTTGACATACGTTACGTATGCGAGATAGTGACGTACGTAGCGTATGTCAATTCAGATACGCAATGTATGTGAATTCCACTGCATCGAGATGCAATTTTCAGAGCGTGCGATTTACAAGATAAATAGGGATGGATGGATGTCGCGCTCCCGCATTCCCTGTTGCTTACGGAAACAATGCCGTCGCAAGCGTGGTCGGGCCGGGCCGGCTGAGCCTGAACTCGCGGATCACCCGTTCGGCGACGCCATAGGCGAGTTCCTGTTCGATCGATTGATTGTCGAAGCTGACGACGGTCGCGGTGAATTTGGCTTCGGCGATCACCTCGCCTGTCGCCACGGCGGCGGCACGAACGATGACCTTTGCGGATGCCCTCTCCCCGAACAGGAAGGGACCACGTGTGACAGATGCGAGACGGATGGTCAGCACCACGCGCGGTCTGGTCTCGCCACGCGCGGTCGTCTTGATCGCATTCTGCACCTGCGCATGGATGGACTGCATCAGTGCCGGCGCGACATCCGGGCGTGCGGCGACAAATGCGCCGCGCACATCGTAAAGCAGCCGGTCGGCGTTCGTCGCTTCCGGTTCCAGCCTGAAAGACATGAGCGTGAAACACGCCAGCACAAGAATGCCAAGGCGTTTCAGCATGGTGGTCATGATCAGCGGCTCCCCTAACGTGAGGTAGCCGCATATTCGACGATCAGGGTTAGAAAAGCGTTAAGAGGCGCTCTTCAGTGACTCCAGAACATGGAGTGCTGCACGCATGTCGATGAGCCTGACAGCGCGGCGTTCCAGCGCTTCTTCGTCCTCACCCCATTGCTCGGCGGTCCAGTCCTCGTCCAGGTGGGCGAGCGCCCAGGCCTCTTCCAGCGTCAGCTCGCCTTCCGCCAATGCCAGCGCCAGAATGGCGGAGCCGGTCAGAGACGTCATGGTGTGAAGCGCGGCGAGCGCAATCGGCGTATCGTATTTCTTCAGCGTAACCGCGAAGGCGGCAATCGCCTCACGCGGCTGGTCGCGATGCATGACACCTTCGACGAGGATGAAGCGGGCGCCGAGCACATTGGCGGTCCAGTCCAGCACCGGATCCCAATGGTCCGTCTGCCGCGCAACCAGCGCCTCCGGATCGCCAGCGCGGTAGCACAGGAGATCGGAGGAGGAAAAACGGAGAATATCCTCGAAAACCGCCTGCGTGTCATTGGCAACGCCGTCGATGGCGGTGTTCACGTGCCGAGATACGGGCATGACCACCGGGTTCACCACTTCCTTCTGTGCATCCCACTCATCGCGAAGCAGGTTGGCAAGCGCCTGTGTCGGCACGACCAGCGGCTTCTTGGCGGGGGTGCGCAGCGGCTTGCCGTCGAGCAGGATGGTAAAACCGCCCTCCTCCGCCTCGGCGACGGTCACATCCTTGTAGAACCGTTTCGGCAAGGGCTTCTGCATCTGGATTTGCGCGCGCAGGATCGGATCGGGATGGCTGAGGCCTTCCGAAAGGTCGTTCAGGAGATCACGCATGGCACATCCTCATCAGTCGGATAGAAAGGGTCATTCGGAAGTATCGGCCGGAACATAGGCCGGGATTTCCCGCGGATGGCTGACAACCGCGTCGGCGCCTGCCTTCCAGAGTTCATCGACCGAGGCGTAACCCCAGGCGACGCCGATGGCTTTTGCGCCGGCAGCCTTGGCCATCTGCATGTCATAGATCGCGTCACCGATGACGATAGTATCGGCCGGAACCATGCCGGTTTCATGGCAGCATTCCATCACCATGGCCGGGTGCGGCTTGGAGGGGCAATCATCCGCCGTGCGCGAAACGATGAAGTGCTCGGCAAAGCCGTGGCTTTCGAGAATTTGGGTAAGCCCGCGCCGACCCTTGCCGGTGACAGCGCCGATAAGCACGTCATCCCGTTTCGACAGCGTATCGATCAGCGCGGCGATGCCGTCGAAGAGCGGCGTCGTCATCTCGGGACGCTCGCGTATGGGGTGGTAAACCTCCCGGTAACGCTGCGTCATCGCCTGCGCCTCGTCATCCACATGTGTCTTGCCGAGCATGCGGGCGATGGCGATATCGAGCGTCAGTCCGATGATCGCCTTGGTCTGCGCAATATCAGGTCGTGGCTTTCCGAAATAGGCGAAGGTATCGGACATGACGGCATGGATCAGGCCGGCGCTATCGACCAGAGTGCCGTCGCAATCGAAAAGGACGAGTTTCATCGGTTGTCAGTCTTCCCTATCGCCATCGGCCACGTCGAGACCGAGCAGGTTCCAAGTCTGCACCATGTGCGGCGGCAAGGGCGCGCTGACACGAAGCCGTCCGCCGTTGGGATGCGGTATGTCGATATGGCGCGCATGCAGGTGCAGGCGCTTCTGGATACCACCCGGGAAATCCCAGTTCGGGTCGTCGATATAATATTTCGGATCGCCGATGATCGGATGGCCCATATGCAGCGCATGCACGCGAAGCTGGTGGGTGCGGCCGGTATAGGGTTCCATTTCCAGCCAGGCGAGGTTCTGCGCGGCGGTATCGATCACGCGATAATAGGAAACGGCGTGATCGGCCCCCTCCTCGCCGTGCTTGGCGATGCGCATGCGGTCGCCATCCATCGTCTGTTCCTTGACCAGCCAGGTGGAAATCTTGTCCTGATGTTTGCGTGGCACGCCCTTGACCAGAGCCCAATAGGTCTTCTTGGTATCGCGTTCGCGGAAGGCCGCCGTCAATTTCTGCGCGGCACCCCGGGTGCGGGCAACCACCAGCACGCCCGACGTATCCCGGTCGAGGCGATGCACCAGACGCGGCTTTTCGCCCTTCTGGTTGGTCCAGGCCTCCAGCAGCCCGTCAATGTGACGGTTGACGCCGGAACCGCCCTGCACGGCAATGCCGGCCGGCTTGTTGAACACGAAGACCTTGTCGTCCTCATGCAGCAGCATGCGCGCCAGAAGCTCGCCGTCTTCGGAATGTTTGAGATCCTTCGAGCCGATCGGACCGGTTTTGGTCTTCATATCGGAATCGACCGGCGGTACGCGCACCATCTGTCCCGGCTGCACCCGTGCATCCGTCTTCACCCGGCCGCCATCCACACGCACCTGGCCGGAGCGCAGCAGCTTCTGCAACTGCCCGAAACCAAGTCCCGGATAGTGAATCTTGAACCAGCGATCGAGGCGCATACCGGCCTCGTCGGCCTCGACCTTGATATGCTCGATACCTGCCATGAAATTTCCAGTCTCTCTGTATTTGATCGCGCGCTCTGTTCTTCGGCGCGCCGTTTGGATCAAGCCTTTAGAACAAGTTGCGGCCCAAGGCCAGCCCGACAAAAACCGCGGCGATGGAAACCACAAGACTTGCAAGAACGTAAAAGGCCGAAAGGCCAAGCGCACCGCGCTCGAAAAGCGCCACTGCATCGAGCGAGAAGGATGAAAAGGTGGTGAAACCACCGAGCACGCCGGTGACGAGAAACAGGCGCATCTCCATTGACGCGTTCAACCGCCTTGCGACAAGCTCGACCAGCAGGCCGATCAGGAAAGACCCCACCACATTCACCGCGAGCGTTCCCCAGGGAAAATTCGGCCCAGCCAATCGCATGCTCCAGACGCCGACCAGATAGCGGAACACGGAACCGATTGCGCCGCCTGTGGCGACAAGAGCGATATTGATCATGGGGATGTGTCTCCGGGGAAATTGCCGGACCGGGCAGTCCGAGGCATTTCTAGACCATGGGAACCGCTGGCGAAACCCCTTTGGCCGGCCGTTTTGGTCGTTAAAATATGATTAAATTGCATGCCCGCGATTTAGCCTTCCAACAAGGCCTGAATGCTAATCTGTCGTTTTAAGGGTCGGCGAAGATTGCCGGGGGTTGAATGACACAGGTTCTTTCCGTTTCTGCGAATACGGCAGCCTATGCGCTGGAAGCCGTGAAGCCGTCGCAGCGCGTTCCGCGCAAGAGCGAGGTCGAAGATGCCATTCACGAATTGGCGCGCAACGCCGAACGTGGGGATGACTTCCAGCTTCGCGGCATGATGACCGTGATCAAGCCACCGGCCCTGACGCTCTATTTCCTCACCGTTGCCAGCCAGCGCAACGAACCGCAGGCGACACTGGAGCAGGCCGTGGAGGCCTACGAGGAAAACAACTCGACATCGAAATCTAAAAATAATCTTACAGATCAAATTGATATGTAGATATTTTAATTTCGTTTCTCGTTTCTTCACCCTGTCGTTCGGGCGTTCGCGTTCAGCTTGGTGTCAGCTTGGTTTTCTAGATATTTTTGACCGAGTTCCGGAAAATCACGATGGTGGCGCCATCGTCCCCTTTTCCATCACGGCGCTGAAAAACAAATACAATATATCGAAAATCTTGCGGCTACCGGATTTGTGATGCGTTCCGGTAGCCGCTTTTCGTCGATCAATTATGCTGATGGTCGCTGCCGCCCTTGGCTGCGCCCGCAGAGAGCACGATCTCGACCTTGCCGGCCTTTTCGAAGATCAGCGTCACCGGCACCTTGTCGCCCTCGGCAAAGGGCTTCTTTACTTCGAAGAACATCATGTGCAGGCCGCCGGGCTTCAGCTCCACCGTCTGGCCGGCGGGAATGACGATACCCTCATCCAGTTTGCGCATCTTCATGACGTCGTTGACCATGGCCATCTCATGGATTTCGGCACGGCCAGCGGCGGAGGATTCGACGCCAATCAGCTTGTCGTCGCTGGAACCGGTATTCTTGATCGTCACATAACCGCCGCCCACGGGCTGGCCCGGCAGCATGGCCTTGGTCGCGCCGCCCGAAACTTCGAGGCTGCCGGCCTTCACGACATCCATATCCATGCTCATGCTTGAATGATCATGCCCGCCCGCATGTGCCTTGGCAGCGACCTTGATCGTTGGCGCCGGGCTTTTCAGCGAATGCGGATCAACGCCGGCGGCGGCGACCTCATCCCAGGATACCTTGCCCTTGTCGCCGCACAGCTGTGTAACCTTGAAAGGCAGCTCCTGCCCTGCTTCGATGCCGGAAATTTTGCCCTGCACGGCGAAGGTGTCGTAAAATTCGTCCGGCAGGTTGCCGCCCTTCCAGCGGATTTCGACCGGCCCGCTTTTGACGTCTTTGCCGTGGTTCTTATACGCCTTCTGGTAGTCGCCCTTGATGACTTCCAGCTCCCAGCCGGCCTTGGGCTGCGGCTTGGCGGAAATGAAGCCTTCCGGCAGCTTGATCTGCACTTCCGTGGTGGCGAGCCCGCCATCGCAGCCATGCGGCACCTGAAGTGCGGCGACCACCGTGCTGTCCTGTTCGGCCGTGCCGTCAACGAAGGTGGCATGGGCGAAGACCTGTGCGGTCGAAACCGAGGCGACGAAGAGAGTGCAGGTGATGATCTTGGTGGTTTTCATTTGCTTGTCCCCGCGACTGCGGCCCCTGGGCCCGTGCAGCCGCTCCGTGCCGCCCGCAGGCGGCGTTGATACCGTAAACGAAAGTCAGACGGACAGGGATGGCGGGCCGCGCGCGGCGGGTTTCTGGATCGTCAGGACCGAGCGGAAGCTCCATTCAGCGGGCAGGCGATTGTCGAGCCAGGCGAATTCGGTCTTCAGCCAGCTTTTCGTATCGGGCATCGGCAGAAGAATGGACGAGGCCAGCAGGCACGCCTCGCAAAAGAGGATGGCATCGCTCGAATGGGCCGGGCCGTCCTTGGTGTGGGCGGTACCCTCCCCATTGGCGTGGCCGAGGCAGATCTCGGCAAAAGTGCCATCCGGCAGCCGGTAGCTCTCATCAAGGGCAACGTCCGGGGTGGTGGCGAGCGCCGGCTTGTGGGCAAAACCGAGCGACAACATCAGGGTCGCGCAGAAAATGCGAAGCATCTTCTCCAGTCCCGTCACCCGTCTGTTTCGATTTGCGTCCATGGCCTCATGCGATATCCCGCTTTCCTGCCGATTTCAAAGGGGAATTTTGCCGCAGGCTTGATAGTTGCAAGGGAACAATCGGCGCAAGGCGGCATTGTCCCGCTGGAACCACCGTTTCAAGGGAGATTCGACATGCCAGCCAAATCGAAAGCCCAGCAGAAAGCCGCCGGTGCTGCACTGGCGGCCAAACGTGGTGAGATCAAGAAATCCAGTTTAAAAGGTGCTTCAAAAAACATGGAGAAGTCCATGACAGAAAAGGAACTTGATGATTTCGCTTCGACGAAACACAAGGGTCTTCCAGAGAAAAAATCCGACTGACGATACCTCTCGATCCTCATTTCCCCGGAACAAGCCCGAGGGTGTATGGAAGCAACCTCGCTAGCGCTCGGGATTCACCATGGCGCAGATGGAGCAAAAATCTGCTCATATGCGTCATTTGGTCCTTGCCAACAGCAGGTCTTCGCAGATAATGAGCGTCGCATCATCGTTGGGAGAAGCCGCTTCACTGCGGTGCCGAAGGAGCAACCGCCCCGGAAACTCTCAGGCAAAAGGACCAGCGATGACGACGGAACTCTGGAGAGAAGCCACCTTTTCAAAGGACGGCTCGCCGAAGGGATAACAATCTCAGGCGACGAGGACAGAGGGGGCTCTTGAACCGGCGCTTTTGCGCCATGACCTGAGCCCGCGCGATCTTTCGCGCAACCCTGGAGGCGTCCTTGGACGATACCGCCGAGCTTCAAATCACGCCGCTGCATTCCCTGCATCTTTCGCTTGGCGCCCGCATGGTGCCGTTTGCCGGTTACGACATGCCGGTGCAATATCCGGCCGGTGTGCTGAAGGAACATCTTCAGACACGCAACTCCGCCGGTCTGTTCGACGTGTCCCATATGGGTCAGGTGATCGTGAAGGCGAAGTCCGGCAAGAATGAAGATGCCGCACTTGCGCTTGAGAAGCTGGTTCCGGTTGACATTCTTGGCCTCAAGGAAGGCCGTCAGCGCTACGGTTTCTTCACCGACAAAAATGGCGGCATCCTTGACGACCTGATGATCACCAATCGTGGCGACCATCTTTTCGTCGTCGTCAACGCCGCCTGCAAGGACGCCGATGTCGCCCATATGAAGGCGCATCTTTCAGACGCTTGCGAGATCACCCTTCTCAATGACCGCGCCCTGATCGCGCTGCAGGGACCGCGTGCCGAAGAGGTGCTGGCCGAGCTGTGGACCGGCGTTTCCGAAATGAAGTTCATGGACGTGCAGGAAGTGCCGCTGCATGATGTGCCCTGTATTGTCTCCCGCTCCGGTTATTCCGGCGAAGACGGTTTTGAAATCTCCGTGCCGGCCGACAAGGCGGAAGAGATCGCCAGGGCCCTGCTCGAACATCCCGATTGCGAAGCCATCGGGCTTGGCGCACGCGACAGCCTTCGCCTCGAAGCCGGTCTTTGTCTTTATGGCAACGATATCGACACCACGACCTCCCCCATCGAAGCCTCGCTCGAATGGGCGATCCAGAAGGCGCGCCGCGCCGGTGGCGATCGCGAGGGCGGCTTTCCGGGGGCAGAAGGCATTCTGCGCGAACTCAAGGATGGCACATCGCGCCGCCGTGTCGGCCTGAAGCCAGAAGGCAAAGCCCCAGTGCGCGGCCATTCGAAGCTTTTCGCGGATGCCGAAGGCAAGACGGAAATCGGTGAAGTGACCTCCGGCGGTTTCGGCCCCTCGGTCGAAGGTCCGGTCGCCATGGGTTATGTGCCTGTTTCCCACGCTGCTCCCGGTACGGCGATCTTCGCGGAAGTGCGCGGCAAATACCTGCCCGTCACCGTCGCCGCCCTGCCCTTCATCAAGCCCACCTACAAACGATAATCCTCATTCCATCTCCGGAGAGAATACGATGCTGAAATTTACCGCAGAACACGAATGGCTGAAGTTCGAAGGCGATGTCGCCACCGTTGGCATCACCAGCCACGCCGCCGAACAGCTTGGCGATCTCGTTTTTGTCGAATTGCCGGAAGTGGGCGCCACCTTCTCCAAGGATGGCGAGGCTGCAACCGTTGAATCCGTCAAGGCGGCTTCCGATGTCTATTGTCCGCTGGATGGCGAAGTGGTCGAGATCAACCAGGCCATCGTCGATGATCCCTCGCTGGTCAATTCCGACCCGCAGGGTGCCGGCTGGTTCTTCAAGCTCAAGCTTTCCAATGCGGCGGATGCCGATACGCTGCTCGATGAAGCAGCCTACAAGGAGCTGATCGCGTAATGACGACGCCCACCGAATTCCATTTCACCGACTACCAGCCCTATGATTTCGCCAACCGGCGTCACATCGGGCCGTCGCCGTCGGAAATGGCGGAGATGCTGAAGGTCGTCGGCTATAAGAGCCTCGACGCCCTGATCGACGCCACCGTTCCCTCCTCCATCCGCCAGAAGGTGCCGCTCACCTGGGGTGCGGCGCTGACCGAACGCGAGGCGCTGGATCGTCTTCGCGAGACGGCCAACAAGAACCAGGTCCTGACCTCGCTGATCGGCCAGGGCTATTACGGCACGATCACGCCGCCGGTCATCCAGCGCAACATTCTGGAAAACCCGGCGTGGTACACGGCCTATACGCCCTACCAGCCGGAAATCAGCCAGGGCCGTCTCGAGGCGCTGCTGAACTACCAGACCATGGTCTGCGATCTGACCGGTCTCGATGTCGCCAATGCATCGCTGCTCGATGAAGCAACGGCCGCCGCCGAAGCGATGGCCATGTGCCAGCGCGTCGCCAAGTCAAAGGCGACAACCTTCTTTGTCGATGCCAACTGCCACCCGCAGACCATTGCGTTGATCGAAACCCGCGCGGCCCCGCTCGGCTGGAAAGTGATCGTCGGCAATCCCTTCACCGATCTCGATCCGGTCGACGTGTTCGGCGCGATCTTCCAGTATCCCGGTACCCACGGCCATGTCAGCGATTTCTCCGGCCTGATCTCCCGCCTGCACCAGACGGGCGCGATTGCCGCCGTCGCCGCCGATCTTCTGGCGCTGACGCTCTTGAAGTCTCCCGGCGAAATGGGCGCGGATATCGCCATCGGCACCTCGCAGCGTTTCGGTGTTCCGGTCGGTTACGGCGGTCCGCATGCGGCTTACATGGCCGTGAAGGATGCGCATAAGCGCTCCATGCCCGGCCGTCTCGTTGGCGTTTCCGTCGATGCGCGCGGCAACCGCGCCTATCGCCTGTCGCTGCAGACCCGTGAACAGCATATCCGCCGCGAGAAGGCGACGTCTAACATCTGCACCGCGCAGGTGCTGCTTGCCGTCATGGCTTCGATGTATGGCGTTTTCCACGGCCCGCAGGGCATCAAGGCGATTGCCCAGCAGACCCACCAGAAGGCCGTATTGATGGCCAAGGGTCTGGAGAAGCTCGGCTACACCATCGAGCCGGAGACCTTCTTCGACACCATCACCGTCGAAGTCGGCCATATGCAGGGTGTCATCCTGCGTTCGGCCGTGGCGGAAGGCGTGAACCTGCGCAAGGTCGGCGCGACCAAGATCGGCATGAGCCTTGACGAGCGCACCCGCCCGGCAACGCTTGAGGCTGTCTGGCGCGCCTTCGGCGGCAATTTCTCGATCTCGGATTTCGAACCGGAATATCGTCTGCCGAAGGAACTGCTGCGTACCAGCCAGTACATGACGCATCCTATCTTCCACATGAACCGTGCCGAAAGCGAGATGACCCGTTACATCCGCCGCCTTTCGGATCGCGATCTGGCGCTCGACCGTTCGATGATCCCGCTCGGTTCGTGCACCATGAAACTGAACGCGACTGCGGAAATGCTGCCGATCACCTGGCCGGAATTCTCCGATATCCATCCCTTCGTGCCGGCCAACCAGGCGCTCGGTTACAAAGAGATGATCGATGATCTTTCCGAAAAGCTGTGCTCGGTCACCGGTTATGATGCCTTCTCCATGCAGCCGAATTCCGGCGCGCAGGGGGAATATGCGGGCCTTCTGACCATTCGCAACTACCACCTTGCCAATGGCGATACGCATCGCGATATCTGCCTCATTCCGACTTCCGCGCATGGCACCAACCCGGCCTCGGCGCAGATGGCAGGCATGAAGGTAGTACCAGTGAAGGCACGCGATAACGGCGACGTCGATATCGATGATTTCCGTGCAAAAGCAGAGCAGTATGCGGAAAACCTCTCGTGTTGCATGATCACCTATCCGTCCACCCACGGCGTGTTCGAGGAGACGGTTCGCGAGATATGCGAGATCACCCACAAGTATGGCGGTCAGGTCTATCTCGATGGCGCCAACATGAACGCCATGGTCGGCCTTGCCCGTCCCGGCGATATCGGTTCCGACGTTTCGCACCTCAACCTGCACAAGACCTTCTGCATTCCGCATGGCGGCGGTGGACCGGGCATGGGCCCGATCGGCGTCAAGGCGCATCTGGCACCTCACCTTCCCGGCCATCCGGCGACGGACAGTCGTGAGGGCGCGGTTTCGGCAGCACCTTTCGGCTCGCCGTCGATCCTGCCGATCTCCTGGAGCTATTGCCTGATGATGGGCGGCGAAGGGCTGACGCAGGCGACCAAGGTGGCGATCCTCAACGCCAACTACATCGCCGAACGGCTGAAGGGCGCTTACGACGTGCTCTACAAGTCCGAGACCGGTCGTGTGGCGCATGAATGCATCATCGACACCCGACCGCTCGCGGATAGCTGCGGCGTGACGGTGGACGATGTGGCAAAGCGCCTCGTCGATTGCGGCTTTCACGCGCCGACAATGAGCTGGCCGGTGGCAGGCACGCTGATGATCGAGCCGACGGAATCCGAAACCAAGGCGGAAATCGACCGTTTCTGCGATGCCATGCTGGCGATCCGCGAGGAAGCCCGCGACATCGAGGAAGGTCGTGCGGACAAGATCAACAATCCGCTGAAAAACGCGCCCCACACGGTGGAAGACCTGGTCGGCGAATGGGATCGTCCCTATAGCCGCGAAAAGGGCTGCTTCCCGCCCGGCGCCTTCCGCATCGACAAGTACTGGTCTCCGGTCAACCGCATCGACAATGTCTATGGCGACCGCAACCTCATCTGCACCTGCCCGCCGATGGAAGCTTACGCCGAAGCGGCCGAATAAGGCATTCGACTGACGAAACAGACAGAAGAGGCCCGGAGCGATCCGGGCCTTTGTTATTCAAGCGCGATGGGTCCGATATCAAAAACAACGGAACAGGATTGATCGCCATCCGCTCCATGCTAAACCGTGTCATGAAGTCCGTGACAAGGAGTGTAGATGCGTCTGATCTGCCTGAATGGCTGGGGTGGGAATCTCCATGACGAGCTTGTTCCCTATCTCTCCTCATCCGACCCCGATATTCTGTGTCTGCAGGAAGTGGTGCATACGCCAATCGCCAATGAGGATTGGCTGATCTACCGCGACCACGGCATAGACCTGCCGCAAAGAGCGAATTTCCTTCGGGATGTCGCAGATGCCCTGCCCGATCATGTGGCGATCTTCTGTCCGGCGGCGCAGGGCGACCTCTGGCACGGCGAAATGCGGTATCCCTCACAATGGGGACTGGCGACCTTCGTGCGCAAATCCATTGCCGTGATTGCGCAGGCACAGGGTTTCGTTCACGGCGCCTTTTCAGCGGATGGATACGGCGATCATCCGAGATCGCGCACTGCCCATGCCATTCGTGTTTTCGATTTCAGTACCGGCCGCCCAACCGTTATCGCCCATATGCATGGCCTGCGGGACATTGAGGGCAAACACGATACCCCCGCGCGGCAGGCGCAGGCAAAACGCCTCGTCCAATTGGTCAGGACCGTCGCGGAAGAAGGTGACCGTGTCATCGTCTGCGGTGATTTCAACGTTCTGCCGGAGAGCGAGACTTTCGCCGTGCTAAAAGAACTCGACCTTGTCGAGCTGGTTACGACGCGCGGCTTTACCGACACACGAACCTCCCATTATGCCAAGCAGAACCGCTATGCGGATTATATGCTGGTCAATCCGTCCGTGCAGATCCACCACTTCGATGTGGTTAGACAGCCGGAAGTCTCGGATCATCGCCCGCTTTTGCTCGAGTTCAGTTGAGACGCCGGTTTCCCTTCAGGTCCGCCGAAGGCCATCAGCGCACCAGGCGGATATCGCTCGTCACCACCGTTTTTCCGGTCCTGCCGTCCCTGTCGGTGGTGCGTAGCCGCAAACCATTGTCACCGACCTTCTCGATGGTCATGGCGGCAACGCGGTCACCGTTGACATCTCGGTGCCAGCGGACAGTGAGATTGATCGCATTACCCCGGCGATTGCCGGCGAGCGCCGAAGGGCGGCCGGAAGGGCCCGTATAGGTGCCGCTGTAACGCTCGCCGCTGGCAGCCAGATCGGCGGCGATGGCGCGTTTTACCACGACAAGCCCCCGGCAGGTGCCCGACATACGCAAGGCTGCCGCCTCTGCGTCGGTACTGAGTGTGCAATTGACCTTGATTGGCGGCATGCCGATGCGGGTGATCACCGTTCCCCTGCCCGTCCAGTTGCCTTCCAGCGACGAAAGGAACCCGCTCTCGTCGGCAAGTACGGGATTTACGGCAAGCAGGCTTGCGAAAGATAAGATAATGGCGGCCTTCGATTTCATGGCGATCTTCCGGTGCGATTTGGTGGAAGGTAACTCGCAGATTGCGGAAAATGTTCCTGATGCGGTTTTCCGGTCGGTGACACCATTGCCGGGCAATCATTTTGTCTTTGTCGTGCAACCAAATGCCCATAGACATGGTTTGGACGCTTGGCGGCGATTTCATGCCGGTACCAGACATATTGTGAGACATATTTTTCGGAGCTTATTTCATGACGACCATCGGCGTTTCGGCACCACAGGCCAACCTTCCCTCCGGTGGCCTGCCACGCAGCGGTTTTTCCGACCGCACGCTTTTTGCACTGGCGGCGCTGAACTTCTTTCTGGCCGATGCGCGGGACGGGCTTGGGCCGTTTCTCGATGCGTTTTTGGCCACCAATGGCTGGTCGGCGCTTTCCCTTGGCCTGATCGCGACGGTCGGCGGTCTGGTCGGTCTTCTGGCGACGCCGCTTTGCGGCGCGCTTGTCGATGGCACGGTGTGGAAGCGGACGCTGATCGCGGTGCCTGTCGTTCTGGTGACGATCGGCGCGCTGATAACGCTTATCTTTCCCGATGTATGGATCGTCTGGACCGGTCAGATCATGACCGCCGTCGTCGGTGCGGTGGTCGGCCCGGCGCTTGCCGGGCTCACGCTCGGTCTCGTTGGCGAACGGCTGTTTTCCCGGCAGATTTCGCGAAACGAGTTCTGGAACCACGGCGGCAACTTCGCGTCGCTCTTCGCGACATATGTCGCCGTTTCCTTCTTCGGCCTCAATGGCGTCATCGGCCTGATGCTGCTTACGGCGGCGGGTGCGCTTGTCGCCACGGCCGCGATCGACCCTGACAGGATCGACCACAAGGTTGCGCGCGGCCTTGCCGAAGACAGGGGCGAACCCGGCCCGTCCGGCATCAATGTGCTGTTTCACGAACGCGGACTGATCCTGCTCGCCGTCATCCTGCTCATCTTCCATTTCGGCAATGCGCCGATGGGCAGGCTTCTGGCGCAGGATTTTGCCATTGAATTGCAGACGCCATTCCGCACGACTGCCATCATCACCGGCGTCGCACAGTTCGCCATGATCTTTGTCGCCGCCATGGCGCCATGGCTCATCCGCCGCTTCGGCCTTGCCACGGTTTTCCTCGTCGCGCTCGCGGCCTTGCCGATCCGTGGTTTTCTCGCATCCGCCGTTACCGATTTCTGGGTGATTTTTCCGGTGCAGTTTCTCGATGGCATCGGCGCCGGTCTGTTGGGGATCGTGACGCCGGTGGCGGCCGAGCGGATCCTGAAAGGCACCGGGCGGTTCAATGTCGGTCTCGCCAGCGTGATGATGGTACAGGGTATCGGGGCTTCGTTCAGCAACGTCGTTGCGGGCTGGCTGGTGACGAAAGGCGGTTATGCCCTGTCGCATCTGGTGGGCGGCGGCATTGCAGCGATCGCGATTGCCCTTTTCCTTGTTTACCGGCACGAGATCGCGCCGAAGCAGAATGACGAAATGGAGGCCTGGACAGCGGGCAAATAAAAAGGAGGCCTTTCGGCCTCCTTCAAAAACATCCGTGCGGCCTCTTATTCAGCCGACGAAAGCACGTTCGATCACGAATTCGGCGGGCTTGTTGTTGGCGCCCTCGGTCAGGCCGGCTTTTTCAAGCAGTTCTTTGGTGTCCTTCAGCATGGCCGAGGAACCGCAGATCATGCCGCGATCGATGGCGGGATCGAGTGCCGGCACGCCGAGATCGGCAAACAGCTTGCCGTTTTCGATCAGCGTGGTGATGCGGCCCTGGAAGGGGTAATCCTCGCGGGTGACGGTCGCATAATGCTTGAGCTTGTCGCCGACGATCTCGTTCAGGAATTCGTGGTTGCGGATTTCCTCGACCAGATCGAAGCCATATTTCAGCTCGGCGACATCGCGGCAGGTATGGGTGAGGATGACCTCTTCGAACTTTTCATAGGTCTCGGGATCGCGGATCAGGCTCGCGAAGGGCGCGATGCCGGTGCCGGTCGAGAACATGTAAAGCCTTCTGCCGGGCGTCAGTGCATCCAGAACCAGCGTGCCTGTCGGCTTCTTGCGCATCAGGACGGTATCGCCGGGCTTGATCGCCTGGAGATGCGAGGTCAGCGGGCCATTCGGAACCTTGATCGAGAAGAACTCCAGTTCCTCGTCCCAGGCGGGGCTGGCGATGGAATAGGCGCGATAGATCGGCTTTTCGCCGACCATCAGGCCGATCATGGCGAATTCGCCGGAACGGAAACGGAAGCCGGCCGGACGCGTCATGCGGAAACGGAACAGGTGGTCCGTATAGTGCTCCACCGACAAAACCGTCTCGGCGTAAACACCGTCCGGTATCTTGATCGCGAAATCTTCCGTCTTGGCTGGCGCGTTCATTTCAGGTTCCGTCCATTCTCATCGGTAAGCGACATTCTCCAACCGGGCAATTATACCATTTTTGCCGAAGTTTGAAGGCATGAGAATGTCAATACTGCCATGTGCGTAGGAAATATGTATTTAAAACTCATATTTCCGCGCAACGTGTCATTGCGACGCACGACGACGCCAGCTATAGGCCTCGCTACCCGCCGCCGGTCGGGCCGTCGGCTGGTAATAGACCGGGATTTCCGGCAGGCGATTTTCGGACAGGCGGCGGATCGCCGTGCCGTTCGTCACCGCAAAGCTGGTAAAGCCGGTGCGCAGCATCAGCGGCACCTGGTCGATCAGCACGTCGCCGACCGCCCTCACCTCGCCCGCAAAGCCGAGACGGCTGCGCAGCAGCGAAGCGTGGCTGAAACCACGGCCGTCATTGAATGCCGGAAAGCTCACGGCCACAAGGTCGATACGGTCGAGATAAGGCCCGAGCCGGGTGACATCGTCAGCCGGCGAAATCAGCACGCCAAGGCCGATATCGTTGCTTTCGGCGGCACGGACCAGGAAATCGGCGAGCGGCAACACCGGCTTCTGATCCGCCCCGGCCTTCACTTCTTCCGTTTCGATGACCCAGGGATCGTTTTCCACGAAGCCGTCGCGGTTCCAGATTTTCGTCATATCCATCTCCTCAGGCGGCTTCAGCGGCGGAACCGTAGAGCGCATCCTTGAAGGGCTGCGGTCCGACGCGGCGATAGGCTTCGAGGAAGTTTTCTTCCTTCGAAAGGCGCAAGCCCAGATAGGTGTCGACGATGGTCTCGATGGCGTCGGTGACTTTTTCTGGCTCGAAACCGCGACCGATGATCTCACCGATCGAGGTATTTTCGTCACCCGATCCGCCAAGCGTGATCTGGTAGAGTTCCGCGCCCTTCTTTTCCACGCCCAAGAGGCCGATATGGCCGACATGGTGGTGGCCGCAGGCATTGATGCAGCCGGAAATCTTGATCTTCAGCTCACCGATTTCCGCCTGACGCTCCGGCGCGCCAAAGCGGGTGGAGATTTCCTGCGCCACCGGAATGGAGCGCGCATTGGCAAGCGCGCAATAGTCCAGCCCGGGACAGGCGATGATATCGGTGATCAGCCCGGCATTGGCGGTGGCAAGACCGGCGCCCACCAGCGCACGATAGACCGGTTCGAGATCGGCCAGCGCTACATGCGGCAGGATGATGTTCTGCTCATGGCTGATGCGGATTTCGTCAAAGGCATATTCCGCGGCGATGTCGGCGACGAGTTCCATCTGCTCGTCGGTCGCGTCACCCGGAATGCCGCCGATCGGCTTCAGCGAAATCGTCACCATGCCGTAGTCGGGGTGCTTGTGCGGCTTGACATTCTGCTCGACAAAACGGGCGAAGCCTTCGTCGGCCCGCTTCCAGCGCGCCAGGCTTTCCCAACCTTCCGGCCGGTCCGTCAGCGCCGGCGGGGCGAAATAGGTGGTAATGGCGGCAATATCCGCATCTGGCAGCTTCAATTCGGTGTTCTTCAGCTCGGCGAATTCCACCTCGACCTGACGGGCCAGCTCTTCCGCGCCGGTCTCATGCACGAGGATCTTGATGCGCGCCTTGTATTTGTTATCGCGGCGGCCGTGCAAGTTATAAACGCGCATGACTGCCGTGGTGTAGGACAAAAGGTCCTCTTCCGGCAGGAAGTCGCGGATCTTCTTGGCGATCATTGGCGTGCGCCCCTGCCCGCCGCCGACATAAACGGCAAAACCGATCTCGCCCTTGTCGTTCTTTTTCAGATGCAGGCCGATATCGTGGACCTGAATGGCGGCGCGGTCGCGCTCTGCACCCGTCACCGCGATCTTGAACTTGCGCGGCAGGAAGGAGAACTCGGGATGCACGGAAGACCACTGACGCAGGATTTCCGCATAGGGACGCGGATCGGCGACTTCGTCTGCCGCAGCACCGGCGAAGTGATCGGCGGTCACGTTGCGAATGCAGTTGCCAGACGTCTGCAGCGCATGCATTTCCACGCTTGCCAGTTCGGAAAGGATATCCGGCGTGTCCGAGAGGCGCGGCCAGTTGTACTGGATGTTCTGGCGGGTGGTGAAGTGGCCGTAACCCCGGTCATATTTACGGGCGATATGGGCGAGCATCCGCATCTGCTTCGAATTCAGCGTACCGTAGGGAATGGCGACGCGCAGCATATAGGCGTGCAGCTGAAGGTAGACACCATTCATCAGGCGCAGCGGCTTGAATGCGTCCTCGGCCAGCTCGCCGGACAACCGGCGCTCGACCTGATCGCGAAACTGCGCCACGCGGCCTTCAACAAATGCGTGATCGAACTCGTCGTAACGGTACATATTCTTCCTCAGACTGCGATAAATGCTGCATCGGCCGGCTTGTAGCCGGTGGCATAGTGCATGGTCGGGCCGGCGGCGCGGATGCGCTCGCGAAGACGCGTCGGCCAGAGCTTGCCATTCTCCTCCACGACGTCGACGAGAGCGACGTCAACGACCTTGTTGGCGGAAAAATCGCGCTTGCCGATTTCCTCGAACGAGGCCACGGCCTCCGCATGGCGGGCGACGATCGCGTCCTGCAGCTTCTCGGTCCATTCGCCATTGGCGTCGAGCCACACGGCAATGCCGTCGCTCAGGCGATTGGCGGTCAAAACCTTGTCAACCATTCACATACTCCCGTTTGAGGTTCGCTGGCTTGGCTGCAAGCGCAAGCGCCTCGGATCTGTCGAAATTGGCGCCCGCAACGGCATCGCCGATGATGACCATGACCGGGCCGGTCAGCTCATCGCGATGTTCGAGGTCGGGCAGATCGTTCAATGTGCCATGCAGCAGGCGGCGATCCGCGCGGCTGGCATTTTCGATGACGGCGACGGTGGTTTCCACGCCAAGCCCCGCATCGATCAGCCGCTTGGCCACCGAGGCGGCCACGCTGCGGCCCATATAGACGGCAATGGTGGCGCCGGAGACGGCAAGACGCGCCCAGTCGGGCAGGACATCGCCGGTCAGATCGTGGCCGGTGGTGAAAATCAGCGAAGAAGCGACACCGCGCAGCGTCAGCGGCAATTCGAAATCCGCAGCCGCGGCGAAAGCGGAAGTGATGCCCGGCACGATTTCATAAGCGATGCCGGCCTCGCGCAGCGCTGCCATCTCCTCGCCAGCGCGGCCATAAACCAGCGGATCACCGGATTTGAGGCGCACGACACGTTTGCCTTCCTGGCCGAGACCCACCAGCAGGCGATTGATTTCATTCTGCGATTTGCTGTGGCAACCCTTGCGCTTGCCGACGGAGAGCCTTTCGGCATCGCGGCGACCCATATCGACAATAGCCTGCGGCACCAGGGCGTCATAAACGATCACATCGGCTTCCATCAGCACGCGTTGGGCGCGCAACGTCAGCAGGTCTTCTGCACCGGGGCCAGCGCCAACCAGCCAGACGCGGCCTTCGCTGCGTTCAGGAGATTGCAGCAGACGGTCAACCGCCTGACGGGCGGACGGCGTATCGCCAACCGCGACGGCATCCGCAACAGCGCCAGAGAAGAAGCGACGCCAGAAATTACGCCGCAGGGCGCCCTTCGGCACATTTTCCTCGGCCGCATCGCGATATTGCACGGCAAGACGTGCGAGTTTGCCAAGCGACGGCGACAACATCTGGTCGATGCGGGCGCGGATCATCTGAGCAAGAACCGGCCCTGCCCCTTCCGTGCCGATGGCGACGGCGACGGGTGCGCGGGCGACAAGCGCCGGCGTGAAGAAATCGCAGAATTCCGGCTGATCCACCGCATTGGCGGGGATTTTTTTTGAACGCGCAACGGTGACGATCTCACGGTCCAGCGCCTCGTCGCCGGTGGCGGCGAAGACCAGGGTGGATTCCTCAAACAAATGACCTGCGAAACCCAAAGTGCGATGATCGATGCGGTTTTCCTGAAGATAGCGCGAAAAATCCGCTTCCGGCTGGTCGGCATAGGCAACGATATGGGCGTTGGTATTGGCGAGCAGCCTCACCTTCGCGAAAGCCTCGTCACCATTCCCGAAGACAGCCACCTGCCGTCCTTCGACCCGGAAGAAAGCGGGGAAGGTTGAAAGGCGGTCGCCAGCAGCGGAAAAATCATGTTCGTTGTGCATTGGACATATATCCCGCATTGCGGTTCAAGATTGAAGAAACAGAAATTCAAGCCTTTCCGGGACCTGGATTTTTATTTCTCGAAGACCCCGGTTTTGGAGGAAAACAAACCGGCAATGATTTTCAGAGCCTTGGCAGGGCTTTAGAATCCCCTCGGAATCCCTTGACAAAGCGGGTGCCCGCGCCGAACAAGGAACGACAATCATCTGTCGATTTCTCCATGCGAAGACCGCTTTTGACTGAAGCGGCACGAAGGATCAGACCCTTGACCAGCCAGACGCTCGCCGCCCGCCTCCTCGATGTCATCGAACACGATATTCTGCCGCTGACGGTGCGCGGCGTCAGCCTGGGCAACAAGGTTTTCGGGGCGGCTATCCTGCGTAAATCCGACCTGTCGCTCGTTGTTGCCGAGACCAATAACGAGCTGGAAAATCCGCTCTGGCATGGCGAAGTGCATACGCTGAAGCGGTTCTACGAACTGGGCGAAAAGCCGAACACCAAGGAGCTGATTTTTCTCTCCACCCACGAACCCTGCACCATGTGCATGTCCGCCATCACCTGGGCCGGTTTCGACAATTTCTACTCCTTCTTCAGCCATGAAGATTCCCGTGACGCTTTCGCCATTCCGCATGACCTGAAGATTCTGAAGGAAGTCTTCGGGCTGGAACCGGGCGGTTATCGCCGCAATAATGCCTTCTGGAATTCCTTCTTCATCGCCGATCTGGTGGAAAGCGAAAACGATCCGCTGAAAAGCACATTGAAGGCGCAGACGGCACGCATCAAGGCCGTCTATGACGATCTTTCCACCAGCTACCAGTCATCCAAGAGCGACAACGATATTCCGCTGAATTAGGACATTTCCGGGAAAAGTGCGTAGCGGTTTTCCATCCGGACAATGCGTAAACTAAAAACGAAGGTTTAGACACGATGGAAGCCTCGAAGGATATTTCCCGCCTGATCGAGATCATGGAAGCGCTGCGCCAGCCGGAAACCGGCTGCCCCTGGGATGTCGTGCAGACCTTCGAGACGATCAAGCCCTACACGATCGAAGAGGCTTATGAGGTTGCCGACGCCATCGAGCGCAAGGATATGGACGATCTTTGCGAAGAACTGGGCGATCTTCTCCTGCAGGTGGTTTTCCACGCCCGCATCGCCGAGGAACGGGGCGAGTTCGCCTTTGGGGACGTGGTGCATGCCGTCACCTCGAAGATGATCCGCCGCCATCCGCATGTCTTCGACGTCTCCGATGCCGATACGCCTGACAGCGTCAAGCTGCAATGGGACCAGATCAAGGCTGAGGAAAAACGCGAAAGGGCGGAGCGCCGCGCGCGCCGGGGCATCACCGAAGATTTCAAGGCCGGGTTTCTGGGCGGCGTGCAGCGCAGCCAGCCGGCGCTGACGGAAGCTTTAAAGCTGCAGGAACAGGCCGCCCGCGTCGGTTTCGACTGGTCTGACCCGGCCCCCATCCTCGACAAGATCGAGGAGGAAATCGCTGAACTGCGGGAGGCGCTGGCGGAAGGAAAGCCGGAGAAAGTCTCTGACGAACTCGGCGATCTGATCTTTGCGCTGGTCAATATCGGCCGCCACGTCAAAGCCGATCCGGAAAATGCCCTGCGTGGCACCAATACGAAATTCCGCAGGCGTTTCAATCACATAGAGACGTCGCTCAGCGACAATGGCGAAACGTTGAAAGAGGCGAGTCTCGAGAGGATGGAAGATTTGTGGCAGGCAGCGAAACGGATCGAGCGTTCGCTTGATGCGGTTTCGTCCTGACCACTCGGGATATGCATTAAGACAAGGAGTGCTCAGCGCTTCGAGGATTGTTTATAGAGGTTGAGAACTTCTCCTCCGTCATGCTCGGGCTTGTCCCGAGCATCTGCTGCCTATCGATTTTGAATACCGTGGCAGATCCTCGGGATAAGCCCGAGGATGACGTCGAATGTGACGAAAGCTTGCCATCGTCCGCAGAACGCTCAGCGCTCCCAGTCTTCCCGCTCGCGGATGGTCGTCTTTCCAAGCTTCCGTTCCAGCTCGGCAGCCTGCGCTTCCGAGAGGCGCACATCGAGTGCAACCGATCCGTCCTCGTGATCTTCACGGCCGTCGACGATGGAATTGCTGTAGACCCAGGAGATCAGCGGCAATTGCTCGACGGAAAGCACCACGGTGGTTTCCGTCAGCACACCGGACAGACGCTTTGAAATCTCGTCCATCAGGGCGTCAACGCCCTCGCCCGTGATGGCGGAAACGGCGCGGATATCCGAGCGACCTTCGGCGCGCTGCATGATGGCATCGTGCGCTTCCGGTTCCAGACGGTCGACCTTGTTCCAGACCTCGATGATGCGCTTTTCAGCTTCCTTCTCATCGATACCGAGATCGTTAAGAATGCGCAGCACATCCGCAGACTGGGCGGCATTATCCGGGTCGGACATGTCGCGCACATGCAGGACGAGATCGGCTTCGAGTACTTCTTCCAGCGTCGCGCGGAAGGCGGCGACCAGATGCGTCGGCAGGTCGGAGATGAAACCGACCGTATCCGACAAAATGACGGTTCGGCCATGCGGCAGTTTCATGCGGCGCAGGGTCGGGTCGAGCGTTGCGAACAGCATGTCTTCGGCCAGAACACCCGCACCGGTGATGCGATTGAACAGCGTCGATTTGCCGGCATTGGTATAACCAACCAGCGCGACGATCGGATGCGGCACCTTGCGGCGCTTGGCGCGATGCAGCTGGCGGGTACGCACCACCTGCTCCAGTTCCTTCTCAAGCTTTACGATGCGATCCTGCAGCAATCGTCTGTCAGCTTCGATCTGCGTTTCACCCGGACCGCCCATGAAACCCGCGCCACCGCGCTGGCGTTCAAGGTGGGTCCAGCTTCGAACGAGACGACCCTTCTGATAGTTCAGATGCGCGAGATCGACCTGAAGAGTGCCCTCCTTTGTGGAGGCGCGGCGGCCGAAGATTTCAAGGATGAGACCCGTGCGGTCGATGACCTTGGCGTTCCACTGTTTTTCGAGATTACGCTGCTGCACCGGGGTGAGCGGGTGGTCAACAATCACCAGGCCGGAATCGGTCTCATCGAGAAGATGGCCGATTTCCTCTATCTTGCCGGTTCCGAACAGGGTCGCGGGCCGCGGCTGGTTGACGGCGACGATGAGCCCCTGGGTCACCTCGAGATCGATGGCAAGCGCCAGCCCTTTTGCTTCCTCGAGCTTGGCTTCCGTGGAACGGCTGGGAGCAGCCGGGGCTGCCGTGGCGTCACGATTTTCGCGCTGCTGCTTGAGGACAGGCACGAGCACGACCGCGCGCATGTCGTCGCGGCGCTTTTCCTGCTCCGGAATGATCGATTCGTTCGAGGTGTCGCGTGTTGAAATGGGCTCGGCCTTATCCAGAAAGAATGTTACGGCCGACCGCCTCCCGACGGAGAGCCATGGAGATTAACCTGACGGGATCGGAAATGTTCCCGATCCGGATCAGTCTATTTTGAATATCCGTCAGGGAGCCTGATCAGGCCGCGCCTTCTTCGCTCTCGAACATCTGCATCGGCTGGCCGGGCATGATGGTGGAGATAGCATGCTTGTAGACCAGCTGCGAATGACCATCGCGGCGCAGAAGCACGCAGAAATTGTCGAAGGAGGTGACAACGCCCGTCAGCTTGACGCCGTTGATCAGGAAAATCGTGAGCGAAATCTTTTGCTTACGAACGGTATTGAGGAAGAGATCCTGAAGGTTTTGAGAACGTTCCGCCATGGCGCCGCTTCTTTCTTTTTTGCCGGCAGGGATACCGGAAAATAATCAATCAATAATAAGCCGGCCGAGTCTTGTCCCCCGCTTGGCCGACCTCAAACTCTGGTATCAAATCATGTTCCGTTCCGCAACGGCGAAAACAGTGTGACGACTACGAGTATTGACCCACATTTTCAATTCGGGACAGTCAAAAATATTGTATCGAAACACGGAAAAGTTGTTCCACGTCGCGCACCGCATCGGCGGATGCAAACAGCACGACACGGTCCTTCGCCTTGATTTTCGTGCTGCCATCCGGGCGGATCACCACACCATCGCGGTAGATCGCGCCAATGCGCACGCCATCCGGCATATCGATATCGCGGAAGGACTGGCCGACCAGCGGCGAAGTCTCCAGCGCTTCCGCCTCAATCACCTCTGCAGAGCCGCGCTGCACGGCATAGACCGAACGGATGCGGCCTTTGCGCACATGCTGGAGAACGCGGGAGATCGTCACAGCCCGGGGGTTGATATAGGCATCGAGCCCGAGCGAGCGGGCAACATCATGGAATGACGTGCTGTTCAAAAGCGCCAGATTCGATTTGCAACCGAGCTGCTTGGCGATCACGGCGGCCAGAATATTGGTCTGGTCGTTATTGGTAAGCGTGACGATCAGATCGGCATCCTGGATATCCGCCTGCATCAGAATTTTCTGATCGAGGGCCGAGCCATGCATGACGATGGTGTGGCTGAGCTGTTCGGAAGCGGCGACCGCCCGGTCGCGATCCGCCTCGATGATCTTCACCCGCGTTTTCGGCTGCATTTCCTCGATCTTGCGTGCGACGAAATGCCCGATATTGCCGGCGCCCGCAATGACGATGCGCTGCGCCTCCTGCTCCTCGTGGCCAAAGAGGCTCAATGTGCGGCGGGCGTGCTGGCGCTGGCAGATGACATAGGCAAGGTCACCCACGCGCAACTGCTCTGAGGAATGCGCCACCTTGAGAATGCCATCGCGATAGATACCGACCACGGTGGCGATGAGGTCCGGAAACAGGCTGGAGAGCTGCTGCAGCGGCGTGTTGATGACAGGACAATCTTCCATGCACTCGATGGCCAGCATGTAGATCGTATCTTCAGCAAAGCGTACCACGTCGGTAGCGCCCGGAAAGGCGATACGCCGCAGTACCATCTTGCCGACTTCGACTTCCGGGGAAATCGTCACATCGATGGACATGTTCTCGCGGCTGAAGAGATCGGCATATTCCGGTTTCAGATAGCTCTGGTCACGGATGCGGGCAATCTTGGTCGGCACGCTGAAGAGCGCATGCGCCACTTCGCAGGCGACGATATTGATCTCGTCATGCAAGGTTACGGCGATGATCATGTCGGCCTGATCCGCACCGGCCTTGGCCAGCATGTCGGGATGGGCGCCGTGGCCGACATAACCGCGTACATCCAGCGTCTCGGTAATGGCGGTGATCAGCGCCGCGGCCGTATCGATCACCGATACCTCATTATCCTCCCGCGACAATTGTTCGGCGATGCCGTAACCCACCTGCCCTGCGCCGCAAATGATGACTTTCATGCTGTCTCTCTGAAGGAATAATCGGTTACGACGACTGGGCCTTCCTCCCTTATACTCCGAGAGATTTCAGTTTGCGATGCAGTGCCGACCGTTCCATGCCGACAAATTCCGCCGTGCGCGAAATATTGCCGCCGAAGCGGTTGATCTGGGCCATCAGATAATCGCGCTCGAACATTTCACGGGCTTCGCGCAGCGGCAGTGTCATGATGTGCTGGTCGCCCTGCGCTGAAATCTTCGGCAGCATGTCGCCGATATCCGAAGGCAGCATGTCGGCCGAGATCGGCGCTTCGCCGCCTTCGGGACGGGCGAGAATCATCAGCCGCTCGATATTATTGCGCAGCTGGCGGATATTGCCCGGCCAGTCATGCGTCTGGAGAACGGCCATGGCGTCATCGCCGATCTTGCGCGGACGAATGCCGGCCTGTTCTGAAATCTGGCGCATGAACATGTCGACAAGGAACGGAATATCCTCGCGCCGTTCCGAGAGCGCCGGCACCTTGACCGGCACGACGGCGAGACGGTGGTAGAGGTCCTCGCGGAACTGCCCTTCGGCGATCAGGCTTTCGAGGTGATGGGCGGTCGATGAAATGATGCGCACATCCACCTTCACCCGCTTGCCGCCACCGACACGCTCGAACTGCTGGTCGACCAGCACGCGCAGGATCTTGTTCTGCGTTTCGCGCGGCATCTCGCCCACTTCATCGAGGTAGAGAACGCCACGATGGGCTTCTTCCAGAGCGCCCACCTTGCGGGGCTGCCCGGGCAAGCCTTCCGTGCCGAACAGCGCGATTTCCATGCGATCCGGCGTGATTGTCGCGGCGTTCAGCGCCACGAAGGGACCGCTGGCGCGCGAGGACTTCTTGTGCACCATGCGCGCCACCAGCTCCTTACCGGAACCGGAGGGGCCGAGGATCATGATGCGGCTGTTGGTGGGGGCAACCCTGTCGATGGTCTGGCGCAGCTGCGAAACCGCAAGCGAGGCGCCGACGAGTTCAACCGCGTCACCGGTGCGCTTCTTGAGTTCCTGAACCTCGCGCTTCAGCTTGGAGTTTTCCAGCGCCCGCTCGGCAATCAGTATCAGCCGGTCGGCCTTGAACGGCTTTTCGATGAAATCGAACGCGCCACGCTTGATGGCATTGACGGCGGTTTCGATATTGCCGTGACCGGAAATCATGACGACAGGAATTTCGGGATGGCGGCTCTTGATCTCATCCAGCAACGCCAGACCGTCGAGCTTCGAGCCCTGCATCCAGATGTCCAGAAAGATCAGGCGCGGCACGCGTTCCGAGATGGCGGCCAGAGCGCTGTCGCTGTCGAAGGCCATGCGGGTCTCGTGGCCCTCATCGGAAAGAATACCCGCTACGATTTCGCGAATGTCCGCCTCGTCATCCACGACCAGAATATCAGACGCCATATGCTGCTTCCTTGTTATTTTCGCCGCCGACCGCCTCGATATAGGGCAGCAGCACTCGGATCATGGCGCCATGGCCATGGTCGAATTCGGCAGGGGCATCGTGGAGTTCCAGATACCCGCCATGTTCCTCAATGATCTTCTTGACGATGGCCAGACCAAGGCCCGTGCCCTTGTCCCGCATCGTCATATAGGGTTCGAGAATGCGGTGACGGTTCTCGACGGGAAGGCCGCGGCCATTGTCGATGATGTCAGCCACGAAACGCGAATTGGCCTCATCGAAGGATGCGCGCACCAGGATTTTACCCGGCCGCTTTTCGCCTTCCACCGCCTCAATCGCTTCCGTCGCATTCTTGATGAGATTGCCGAAGGCCTGACCCAGCATGCGGGCATCGAACATACCCTCCAGCGGGATATCGCCCAGTTCCGTCGCGAACTTCGTGTCGGCGGCACTGATTTCCCGGAGGAAGGCCGCATCCTTCAGGATCGACCGCAGGTCCGACTTTTCCTTCGTCGGCTTCGGCATGCGCGCAAAGGCGGAGAATTCGTCCACCATCCGGCCGATATCGCCGACCTGACGGACGATGGTGTCCGTACACTGGTCGAAGACGGCGCGGTCGCTCTCATCGATCTGCTTGCCGAAACGGCGCTTGATGCGCTCGGCGGAAAGCTGGATCGGTGTCAGCGGGTTCTTGATTTCATGCGCGATGCGGCGCGCGACATCCGACCATGCGGTGGAGCGTTGGGCGATGACGAGATCGGTAATGTCGTCGAGGGTGATGACATAAGAATCGCGGCTATCGCGGGCATCCTCACGGGTCACCTGCACATTCAGCGTCCGCTCTTTGCCGCGCCGCATAATGTTGATCTGCTTGCGGAAATTGCCGCGGGACCAGGTGTTGGCCTCGGTCACCACCTGGTCGATCTCAGGCGCGATCTCGGAAAGCTCCGCGCCGATCAGCTGCTCGGAACTCAGCGCCAGGAATTCCTCGCCCGACGGATTGACGATGGTGATCTTGCGGTTCTCGTCAACGCCGATGACGGCGGCGGTGACACCTGACAGCACGGCTTCGATGAAGCGGCGACGGTCGTCAATGTCATCCTTGGCCTCGATGATCTGCTCCTGCTGACTGCGCAGCTCCGAGACCATCTTGTTGAAGGTGCGTGACAGGCGCCCGACGTCGCCATCCACGGCGCGAACGGGAACCAGCACATGCATGTTACCGGTGGCGACGCTGTCTGCGGCACCGATGAGAAGACGGATCGGCCGCACGATCCGGTCGGCGACCGCGATTGCCGTCCAGATGGCGACCAAAAGCACGATCAGCGCAAAACCGAGATAAAGGATCGCAAAGGCGATCTGCAGCGGCGCGCGGCCCGCCTCCATATTCTTGTATTCCGCGCGGTTCTCCTCCATCAGCCGCATCGCGCCCATCACCTTCGGGTCGACGGCGCGCACGGTGTAAAGGAAGGTGCCGCTGATGCCTTCGAGCTTGATGATGGCGCCGACAAGGTTGGTGATACCGGGCGGGATCAAGGTCGGCTGGCCGGCCGCGGCCTTTTCCAGCGCGTCATGCGGGATGGCGGGCAGCGGTTTTTCCGTCTTGAGGTCGGCCTGGGCGACGGCGTCGCCGTCCTCCTGCACCAGAAACGCGCCAAGCAGGCCACGGCCTTTGGCCTGACGGGTCATCAGCTCGACGAAGCCGGTACGGTCGAGATAAAAAAGCGCGCGGTTGCGGTCGAGGTCGGTGGCCATCGACAGGGTCTGGCCCTGCAGATAGCCGGCATTTTCCATCATATAGGCTTGGGCGATATTGCCCGATGATTCGACAATCGATTGGGTGCGGATCGAAAACCAGCGGTCGAGACCGACATTCAGCGTCAGGCTGGCGAAGATCGCCACGAGAACCGCCGGCGTGATCGCCACGATGGAGAAAAGCACGACGATGCGAACATGCAGACGCGCCGCCGCCCTGCCCTTTTTTCGCGCTTTCAGCAGCCGGTTGATTTCGCGGCCAATGAGAACGATCAGGCCAATCACGAAGATCGAATTGATCACCACCGAGGCGATAACGACATTGGTTGTCGGCGCAATCGGCGTCACGCCCATAAGCACGAAGAGGGTGACGATAGCACAGACAAGGGCAACGCCGGCGAGCACCAGCCCCGGCAGGGCGAAAGACATCCTGCGATCGGCAACCACCATTCCCGCTGCCTCGTCGGCAACGTCGTGTTCGGCGGCGGATTTCCGCATGCGCTACTCCCAATCGCTGGCCAGCCAGCACCACAATCTTGAAGTCAGGCAAGACTCGCCCCAATCGGCGAATCTCTCCTTCCTAGTGTTTTCCAAGCAACACAATGTGGCGAAAATGCAACGACAAATGCGACCTTGTCAACATTCTCAGCTGGGGCGGGAACTGCGATAGACGGAAACGCCAAGCTCGCGGATTTTCTTGCGCAGGGTATTGCGGTTGAGACCGAGCAGATCGGCGGCCTTGATCTGGTTACCACGCGTCGCAGTCAGAGCGGCGAGAATCAGCGGATACTCGAGTTCGCGCAGCACGCGGTCATAAAGGCCGGGCGGCGGCAGGCCATCACCGAAGCTGGCGAAATAATCCCGCATGTTTTCTTCGACCGCCTGCGAAATGGTGAGCGAACCGGTGCGAACCGCCATCTTGTCCAGCGGGCTGTCGGGGACATCCGACTGCAGTTCCTGCTCGATGATCTCGCGGGTGATGACTTCCTGCGGATAAAGCGCCATCAGGCGGCGGATGAGGTTTTCCAGCTCGCGCACGTTGCCCGGCCAGGCATAGGCCTTCATGACTTCCAGCGCCTCGCTCTCGAAACGCTTGCCCTCCAGACCTTCCTTTTCGCCCTGCTGGATGAAATGGCGCACGAGATCGGGAATATCCTCGGCACGGTCACGCAGCGGCGGCAGGCGCAGCGGTACGACGTTGAGGCGGTAATAGAGGTCCTCGCGGAAGAGACCCTGATTGATCGACTGTTTCAGGTCCTTGTTGGTGGCGGCGACGATGCGGACATCGGTGCGGATCGGCGTGCGCCCACCCACCGTCGTATATTCGCCCTGCTGCAACACGCGCAGCAGGCGCGTCTGGGCATCCATCGGCATGTCGCCGATTTCATCGAGGAACAGCGTGCCGCCTTCAGCCTGTTCGAACCTGCCAGTGGAGCGGTTCTGCGCACCGGTAAAGGCGCCCTTCTCATGGCCGAACAGTTCCGATTCGATGAGATCGCGCGGGATGGCTGCCATGTTGATGGCGACGAAGGGGCCGTTGCGGCGCTTGCCGTAATCATGCAGCGCCCGCGCCACCAGCTCCTTGCCCGTACCGGATTCACCCGTGATCATCAGCGTGAGATCGGTCTGCATCAGGCGGGCGAGAACGCGGTAGATTTCCTGCATAGCCGCCGAACGGCCGACGAGCGGCATACCGTCCTGCATGTCGTCATCGAGCTTGGCCGGCTTGCGCTTTGGCTCGGAGAGCGCGCGGCCGATGATGGCGATCAGTTCCGTCAGGTCGAAGGGCTTGGGCAGGTAGTCGTAGGCGCCCTTTTCCGAGGCCTTGATGGCCGTCATGAAAGTGTTCTGGGCGCTCATGACGAGAACCGGCAGGTCCGGACGGGCCTTCTTGATGCGCGGCAGAAGGTCGAAGGCATTTTCGTCCGGCATCACGACATCGGTCACGACGAGATCGCCCTCACCTGCCGACACCCAGCGCCAGAGCGTTGCGGCATTGGAGGTAATGCGCACGTCATAACCGGCGCGGCTGAGCGCCTGGTTCAGAACGGTGCGGATTGCGGCATCATCATCGGCGACGAGGATCGTAGCTGTCATCTGTCATTTCCTGTCGTGTTCGGCAAAGAGCTGTCGTCGAGCGCCACTTCCGGCGAGACGGGCATCAATACGCGGAAAGTCGTGCGGTGGTTCTGGCTGTCGCATTCGACAATGCCGCCATGGGCACCGATCAGCTTGGCGACAAGCGCCAGGCCAAGGCCCGAACCATTCGTCTTGGTGGTGATGAAGGGATCGAAAAGATGCGGTAGCAGATCGGAGGGAACCCCCGGTCCATTATCATGCACGCAGAATTCGAGCGGCAGCGAGATGCGCTCGCGGCTGCCGGCAACCGAAAGCCGCATGCCAGGACGGTAGGCCGTGGTGAGGATGATCTCGCCATCCGGCTGGTTGCCCACGGCCTCGGCCGCATTCTTCACGAGATTGAGGAAGACCTGCACCAGCTGGTCGCGATTGGCATAGACCGGCGGCAGCGACGGGTCGTAATTCTCGGAAATCTTGATGTTGCGGGCAAAACCGGCCTTGGCGATGGCCTTCACATGATCGAGCACCGAATGGATGTTGACCGGCACGCGGTCCACCGGCCGCTCGTCGGAAAACACTTCCATGCGGTCAACCAGCGAAACGATGCGGTCGGTCTCGTCACAGATCAGCCGCGTCAGCGCCCGGTCTTCGTCGGCAACGGAGGTCTCCAGAAGCTGGGCAGCGCCGCGAATACCGGAGAGCGGGTTCTTGATCTCATGCGCGAGCATCGAGGCAAGGCCCGTGACGGAACGGGCGGCGGCGCGATGGGTCAATTGCCGGTCGATCTTGTCGGCCATCGACCGTTCCTGGAAGACGACGACCACCGATCCCGGTTCGCTGACGACGGGCGCCACATAGAGATCGACCAGCTTGTCCTGGCCGAGGCGCGGGGAACTGAGATCGACGCGATATTCGTTGACCGGCGCGCGACGCTCCCGCACCTGATCGATCAGCGCCAAAAGCGGGCTGCCGAAGGGAATGAAGGTGGACACGCGATAGCGGGCAAGATGGGAGGCGCTCGCCCCGAAAAAGGCTTCGGCTTCCCAATTAGCGAATGCGATGAAACCTTCGCCATCCACCAGAATGACCGGGTTCTGCACCGCGTTCAGAACCGCCATGGCGAGCGGGTTCGCATCTGCCGGGCTGTGTTTGTCAGCGCTCATGCGGCCTTCCTTGCGGCGTCTTCGCCCGCATTGTCGCTAAGGGCGGAGCGCAGCAGATCCGCCACCTCCCCCGTGTCACGCGATGTCATGATTTTTGCCTTTTCGGGCGTGGCAATGTCGGACGCGGAACGGTCGAGATACCAGCCCAGATGTTTGCGGGCATGCCGGAGACCGGCTTCCCTTCCGTAAAATTCCAGCATCATCTCGTAATGTTCGATGGCGATGGCGGGAATATCCTCGCGCTGCGGCGCTGCATGTCCGGCGAGCACCGCCGGCAGCCAGGGCTGCCCCTGTGCGCCGCGGCCGACCATGACGGCATCCGCACCGGAACGGCGCAGGATTTCGCGCGCATCATCGGCCGTTTCCACATCGCCGTTGGCGATCAGCGGCACGGAAATCGCTTCGCGCACAGTGCGGATGGCATCCCAGTCTGCCCGCCCCTCATAAAACTGCATGCGGGTGCGGCCGTGAATGGTGATGAGCTTGACGCCTGCCGCTTCGGCGCGGCGAGCAATCTCCGGTGCATTGATGGTGTTTTCGTCCCAGCCGAGCCGCATCTTCAGCGTTACCGGTACATCGACAGCGCCGACCGTCGCCTCAATCAGCGACAGGGCATGATCTGGATCGCGCATCAAAGCCGAGCCGGAATAACCGCCGGTCACCTTCTTGGCCGGGCAACCCATGTTGATATCGATGATGCCAGCGCCGTTATCGGCAGCAATCTTCGCGGCCTCCGCCATGAAATGCGCCTCGCGCCCGGCAAGCTGCACCATGTGCGGCACCATGCCAGCATTTTTCAGCCGGGCCCAGGATTCTCCCCTGTTAGCGACGAGTTCGCGGCTTGCCACCATTTCCGTCACGACCAGACCCGCGCCATAACGCCAGGCCAGCTGCCGGAACGGCAGATCCGTCACGCCCGACATGGGCGCCAGCACCGCACGATTACGGATCGTGACTGAGCCGATGCTGAACGGTTCTGACAACTCCGGAAGATGCAATTGATGATCTTTCATGCAGAAGGGTTATTTGCATTATTTTTAGACAGTGTTTGCGCGGTTGCCAAGCACTTTTAGAGGGTTGCACCTTTTATTTGCTGGGCGACTGCCTGCCTGTTTTGCTGTCGGCGGCAATTTGTGCAGGTTCAAAGGCGCAAGTACGGTCGATCCTGCGACCTGCAGGGGCGAATGCGCGTCTTATCGGGCTGGCCATCCGGGTTTTGAAACGCTAGAGCAGGACTGTCAACCGCTAAGGGTTGCGCACAAAGCATATGACCAATGCAGGAAAGTACTATGAAATTCGGCATCGTCATCGTCGCCGCCGGACGCGGTGAAAGGGCAGGCTCACCCGAGGAAGGGCCCAAGCAATATCGTCCGATCGGCGGCAGGGCCGTGATCGAGCATACATTGGCGACGTTCCTCGGCTGGAACGACACCTGCCCGATCGTGGTGGTCAGCCATGCCGACGATGCGGCGCTGCTGTCGCCAATTCTCCAGCGGCTCGATGCCGGAGAGCGGATCACCACGGTAACGGGCGGCGCGACACGCCAGCAATCGGTTCTGGCCGGGCTGGAGGCGCTCTCCTCGCACGGCCTCACCCACGTGATGATCCACGATGCCGTGCGGCCTTTCGTCGCCACGGACATGCTGGAGCGTATTGTGGCGCTGCATCGGGCGGGTGCGGGGGGAGTTCTGCCTGCCCTGCCCGTCACCGATACGCTGAAGCGCGGTACGGGCGATCGCGTCGTGGAAACGGTTTCCCGACAGGGGCTTTATGCGGCGCAGACACCGCAGAGCTTTAATTACAGCGATATTCTCGTCGCGCATCGCGCCGCAGCCAGCTCTGGCAAGACGGATTTCACCGATGATGCATCGATTGCCGAATGGGCGGGACTGACGGTGACGCTGACCGAAGGTTCGGTCGACAATGTGAAACTCACTCTCAAGCGGGATATCGCCATGGCCGATGAAAAGCTCTCCCACGCATTGCCCGATGTGCGCACCGGCAATGGTTACGACGTGCACCAGCTGGAGGCCGGCGACGGCGTGACGCTCTGCGGCATCTTCATCGAACACGACCAGAGACTGAAAGGCCATTCGGATGCGGATGTGGCGCTGCATGCGCTGACGGATGCACTTCTCGCCACCTGTGGCGCCGGCGATATCGGCGATCATTTCCCGCCTTCCGATCCGCAATGGAAGGGGGCCGCCTCGCGCATCTTCCTTGAACATGCGGCAAAGGTCGTGCGCGACAATGGCGGCACGATCATGAATGCCGATGTCTCGCTGATTGCCGAAGCGCCGCGCATCGGCCCGCACCGTCAGGCCATGCGGGAAGCACTCTCCGACATGCTCGGCATTGCGCTGGAGCGCTGCTCGGTGAAGGCGACGACCAATGAAACGATCGGCTTCGTCGGCCGCCGGGAAGGCATAGCCGCAATCGCTACCGCTACCGTTGTCTATCGAGGCAGACCGCTATGAGCCTTTTCCCTGAAGACATCGAAGAACTGGCACAGCAGATCATCACTGATTTCACCGCCCGTGGTTTGATGGTCTCAACGGCGGAAAGCTGCACGGGAGGATTGATCGCCGGCACGCTGACGGAAATTGCCGGCTCCTCCGCCGTCGTCGACCGTGGTTTCGTCACCTATACCAATGACGCCAAGCGGGACATGCTGGGGGTTGGCGCCGAGACGCTGGCGACATTCGGCGCGGTCTCCCGACAGACCGCGTTGCAGATGGCGCATGGCGCCCTCTTCCGGTCGCGGGCGGATTTCGCCGTGGCGGTGACCGGCATCGCCGGCCCGGGCGGCGGTTCAGCCGAAAAGCCGGTAGGGCTGGTGCATCTGGCCGCCAAGGCGCGTTCTGGCGGGTGGCTGCATAAGGAGATGCGTTACGGCGAGATTGGCCGCACCGAAATCCGGCTTGCGACGGTGAAAACCGCGCTTGAGATGCTGATTGCCCTCAATCAGGCCGGGTCGGTGTAGATTTTGTCGGCGCGGGTCTCGAAGGCTTCTGCGAACATGCGGAAAGCCCGATCGAACATCGAGCCCATCACAGCACCCAGCAGCCGGCTCTTGAATTCATAATCAATGAAGAAATGAATGGCCGTGCCGCCATCTTCGGCCTCTTCGAAACGCCAGCGATTATCGAGATATCTGAACGGCCCATCGATATATTTCACGTCGATGGCGCGCTCGGCCGGATTCAACAGAACCTGTGTGGTGAAGGTTTCGCGAATGGCCTTGTAGCCCACCGTCATATCCGCCACCAGCAGCACCTTGCCATCCCGTTCCTTGCGCGAGCGGACGACGAGCGCTTCGCAAAGGGGCAGAAACTGCGGATAGGTCTCCACATCGGCGACAAGGTCGTACATGCGGTCTGGCGAGTGTTTGACAAAGCGATGCGTTTCGAACTGGGGCATAAGCGGCAGTTAATCCGCGATGCGCAGAAGATCAAGAAGGCGGCGAAACTGTTTTCGGCTTTTCAGCTGGAATACCGGCACGCCCTGGCCGTAAAGGGCAAAATTCTGCTCGAAGATCGGGGCATGGCGACGTTCGAAATTCCAGATATAGCGCAGGAAATCGACGTCTATCCTTTCCGGGCACCCTTCGGCCATTTCCGGCCGCGCCTTGCCATATCCCCTGATCGCCCGGCTGACGGCGCCCCACAGGCAGAGCCAGCGCGGCATGCGCACCCACACAACGATATGGGACCTCGGCAGGCGCATGTCAAAAGACGATGGATTGCTGCCATCCATCAGCCAGCGCTCCTCGGTGATGATGGCGGCGATCCTCTGCCGTTGCTCCTCACGCGGGCGCGCCTGCCAGCCGGGCAGCCAGAAGACTTCACGGTCCATGGAGATGTAACGAAGTCCGAAATTGCGCGCGAGCTTCTGCGAAAGCGTCGATTTGCCGCCGCCAGAGCAGCCGACGACCAGGATGCGTTGCGCCCCGGCGATGATCGTCGCGGCATCTTCCACCCTATGAAGATAGTTCGGCATTTCATAAACCTCATCTGACCGCTGGATATATTTCCGCCACGCAATAGCCACCGGGCACGGTATTGTCGTTGCGCATGGCAGTTACGGAAAATTGACTATTGCAACCCCGTCTCAGGGATTGCTATTTATTTGCGTCTAATATTACACCCACTGGATGCAAACGCGCCGGGCCCTCCCGATTTCCCCGCGCCTCTTCATCTTTGGGTTCAGACCCGATACATAACCGCTTTGAGCCACTGAGTGAGCCGATGGACGATTTTTCCAACATCATCAACCTTCTCGAATCCGCCAAGCAACTCGCATCGATGAACGGCATGCCGGTGCTTGCCTATCTCATCGACGTCGCGAAATGCGAAGCGAGAGAGAACAAGCCGGTTCTGCGCAAGCGCAAACGCGGCGAATCGACCGCCAAGGAAGACTGTTAATTGCCAGCGGTACAGCCGAGCGATAAAGCCGGCTGGCCCAATCTTCAAGACGATGTCATAATCATGCAACGGAACCGGCCGCTTTTTCGAGGCGGCCATTTCTTTGCACAATGGAAACGACAACGTCATGACATCCGCATCCGCCGATATCAGAACCTACAGGCAGGAAAGACCGAAGGAACGGCATGGCTTCGTGCAGATCGTTCTTCCCGTCTCCGGTAGCCTGCGGATCGATGTGGCCGGGCGGCAGGATGAGCTCTCCACCGGACGCGGCGTCTTCATCCATCGCGATGCGCCGCACACGCAGGAAGCGACGGCGATCAACCATTCGCTGGTGGTCGATCTCGATGAAAGTGCCGTTTCCGAACGCACGCTCGAAAAATTCTCCCGTAGTCCCTTTCTTGATATTGCCCCGGAAACACGGCAATTGATTGCCTATATGCGCGGCCTCATCGGAACGGATGGGCGGCGCGACGATGTCGCCGGCCTATGGGCGCCGCTTCTCGTCGACAGCCTCGCAAATGAAAGAACCGATATCCGCGAGCGCCTGCGCTGGCTTGGCGCCGTCGTCCGGGCGGAGCCTTTCTTCCCCTGGACCATCGACATGCTGGCAGCCTGCGCCTCGATCAGCGACAGCCGTCTGCATGCGCTGTTCCTCGAAGAATTCGGTCTCTCGCCTCACCGCTGGCTGGCCGGGCTTCGCATGGACAAGATCTGCGCCCTGCTCAACGATTCCAGCCTGCAGATTGCCGAAATCGCACTCAGGGCCGGTTTTTCCGACCAGACGGCGCTGACGCGCGCCATGCGCAATATTGTGGGCGAAACACCTGCCGCCTATCGCCGCAACCGCGGTATCCACTAGAACCGCCGTTCATTCGTCAGGAGTTTTTGTCAAGACAGCCGCAAGGGCCTGTGGCACATCGCAGGCAAATGTGAATGCGGATATGACAGACATGAACAGGACAGGTCTCGGTGTATTTTACGGCATGCTGGCGGGTGCGCTCTGGGGCGGGATATTCCTCGCGCCCAAACTCGTGCCGGATTTTTCCGCGCTGCAACTCTCGACGGCACGTTACCTCACCTACGGGCTGATTTCCCTCATCATCATCGGGCCGCGCCTGAGGCGGGTATCTGCCCATTTCGGCGCGCGGGAATGGTTCGCGCTCGGCTGGCTGAGCATGATCGGCAACATCGCCTATTATGTCTTCATATCGACGGCGGTGAAGCTGAGCGGTGTCGCCTTCACCTCCATCATCATCGGTTTCCTGCCGGTTGCCGTCACCATCATCGGCAGCCGCGACCATGGCGCGGTGTCGCTCCGGCGGCTTTGGCCATCGCTCGTTTTCGGGGCAATCGGCATCATCGGCATTTCCTGGCAATCGCTGATGGAAAGCGACGGTGGGCTGGATATGTCCCGCGTCATCGGCCTTGCCTGTGCGCTGGGGGCGCTTGCATCATGGACCGCCTTTGCAGTCGGCAATGCCCGCTGGCTGTCCCGCCTTCATGATGTCAGCGCCGATGACTGGAACATGATGACGGGCGTGGTGACCGGCGCCCTTGCGCTGGCGCTCGCCATCCCGGCCTTTGCCTTTGGCGGAGAAGGCCACAGTTCGGGAGACTGGCTGCACTTCGTGACCGTTGCAGCAGTCCTCGGCTTCACCGCCTCCATTCTCGGCAACGCACTCTGGAACAGGATGAGCCGGCTGCTGCCGCTTACCATGGTCGGGCAGATGATTTTGTTCGAAACGCTGTTTGCGCTGCTTTACGGCTTTCTCTGGGAAGGGCGTGGGCCGACACTCATCGAGGTCGTAGCAATCTGCTCGGTGGTGCTGAGCGTGGTGCTATGCATGCGGGCGCACCGGCCGGAGAAGGTCGTGGCGTGATCGGGTTACACCGCAATCAAGCGGCTGAACCATTTCACAGGCACCGTCACGAACACGGCGCATCCTCGGGCCTGCCCCGAGGATCCAATCACCTATCATAAAATTCATGGGTTGCAGATGCTCGGGACAGGCCCGAGCATGACGGCGGAGAGAGCGATCAAATCGCCCAACCGTAACGCCATGTGTTGCCGGGCTTTTCCGTCCCTTACTCCGCAGCCGCCAGCAGCTTCTTCTCGCGGGCAGCGCGCAGACGCTCGAAATCGTCGCCAGCATGGTGCGAAGAGCGAGTAAGCGGGCTGGAGGAGACCATCAGGAAGCCCTTGGTATAGGCGACTGTCTCGTAGGACTTGAATTCCTCCGGCGTCACGAAGGCCTCGACCTTGTGGTGCTTGCGGGTCGGCTGCAGATATTGGCCGATGGTCAGGAAATCCACATCGGCGCTGCGCAGATCGTCCATCAGCTGCAGCACTTCATTGCGCTCTTCACCGAGGCCA
>NZ_JAPWDT010000016.1:0-32569 GCF_027212525.1 Agrobacterium sp. SOY23
GCAACGAAACGCCCGCGCATCGAGGGTACGCAGGTGGCGATCGTCGCCGGGCCCGAGGGCGAGGAAATCCATCCGGATCAATATGGCCGCATCAAGCTGTGGTTCCCGTGGGACCGCAAGGCGAAGAAGGACGGCACGGATACATGCTGGGTGCGGGTCAGCCAGGCATGGGGCGGCGGCACATGGGGTGCGCAGGTTATCCCGCGCATCGGCATGGAAGTGATGGTCGCTTTTGTCGATGGCGACCCGGACAAACCGCTGGTTATCGGCGTGGTCAACAATCCCGCCAATTCCGTGCCTTACGACCTGCCCGCCAACAAGACCCGCATGGTGCTGCGTTCCAACAGCCACAAGGGTGACGGTTTCAACGAAATCACCTTCGAGGATGAGGCCGGCAAGGAGAACCAGTTCTTCCACGCCCAGAAGGACCAGACGACGCGGGTATTGAATGACCGGACCAAGCGCATCGACCGGCATGAGGTCGCCTCGGTCGGCGGAAACCGTGCCGTTGAAGTTTCCGGCAACCAGAAACACGAGATCGGTGGTTCGGTGAATACGGTCGTCGGCGGCACGGGGCCGATGGCGATGATGGCCATGGCGGGCGTGCAGGCGCTCTCCGGGCAAACGGCCGGCCTTCTTTCGCAGGCCGCCCAGATCGCCGGCGGTGGTGGCCCCGGTGTCGCGGCTTTCGCCACCACGCTCGCCTCATCTGCGCTCGGTTTTCTTGGTGCGGGCGGTCTTTCCTCGCGTGAGGGTGTCGTCTCCGGCCCGAGCCCGCGTGCGGATGCGGGTACGGCGCTTGCCGGTTCCGGCTCGGGCGTCGGTTCCGATGCTTCGGGTCTGTTTCCGCTGCCGGGCATCATGAACACGATCGTCAGCACGTTCAAATCCGATAGCGTCGGTGTGGCGCGGGCTGAACAGATCGGGGTGAGCAAGGTCACCAATGTTGGCCAGACCTATATTACCAGCGTCGGGAAAGAGCAGCGCACCACCGTAGGTAAAACAATCCGAATGGAGGTCGGTGAACTCTTCGATTTGTGGACGCACGACAAGTTCCTAGGCCGTTCCGAGACCTGGTACGTAAACGCCAACAAGAAGATCGTACTCACGGCGCCGGGCGGCAGAATTGAGATCAACGAAAGCGGGATACTTATCAAGGGCCTGCGCGTCGATATCAAAGGCAATCAGATAAACTTCTCTCGCGGCGGCCCCGGCAAGAAGACCGACAAGGGGTTTGCGGAAGATTGTTCGAAGAAGAGCTGACCTATGTTCGAAACATTGAAAACGCAAATCCAGAATGAGTTCATGCAGCCTCGATATGCAGGTTCGAAGCTGTTCGTCCTGATCGATCCCTCTCGCAATCCTGGTCTATTGACAATCGCCCAAGGCATGACTGACGAAGGAGCATGCCTATTCATCGGCGATGCGCGGCAGGAATTCGAAGACGATGCGCCGTGGCTATTCAGGTGCGACGAAAGCGGAGAACTCATCCGTTACCTTGTCGGCGAAGGTCTTGGCCGACGCTGGAGCGTCTTCGTCGAAAGCAATCTGGAATTCGCCGAAATCTTTACCCATTTTCGCAAGTTCGTGAAGGTCGTTGATGGCGATGGAGACCACATATTCTGGCGCTTCTACGATCCGATGATTATCGCCGGCCAGTTGCCGTTTCTCACGGTCGAGCAGAGAGAGCATTTCCTCAGTGGGATCGAGCGGCTCGGTACGGAGATGGGCGAGCACGCCTTCGCCTGGTTCCGCAGCAATGGCGACGGGCGGCTTTCCACGCATGTGCTGGAAGCGCGCGGAGAGAAAGTCGATGTATCCGATAACGAGATATCCGACGTGAAGGACATCCCCTCGGATCTGGTCCAGATTTCAGTGGAGGGAGCTCGCGTTCGACCGATGATGCACCTGACCCAGTCGCAGATCGATGCACCGCTGCTCTACAATCGTCCAGCGCTCGTCGCGCATGTCGTCGAGAATCTCGACGAAGAGTTCTATCCGGCAATTGCACAGGTCGATCGGCAGGTGCTCGATCAGATGATCAGCCATGGCATTTCGCTGGCGATGTTCTCTTATGCCATCCACGACGTGGAGCACATTGAACTCTTTATAGACTTCATGTTTCGGATCGCACCTGGTTGGCACAAGGAGCCCGCTCTCAACCAGATTCTCAGGCGAACGGACATCACCACCAACGAGAAATTCGACCGCATGACCGAAGATCGCATGGCACGCGCCTGGGACGACGCGGAAACTATCGACGACCCCCGCGAATGGCTGCCGGAGGAGATTGCCCGACAACTGAACGCCAAGGGAGAACTTCTCCAATGAGCGAAGCTTATAAGGCAGAACTGAAAGACGGGATCTGGTCGAACGTCAAGCAGATGGCGAAAGACGATCCAGCCATCATCACCGACGTCGCCGGCATTTTCGACCCAACGGGCGCAGCCGATCTGACGAGCGCTGGCATCCGCGCTGTGAAGGGCGACTGGTGGGGAGCCTTGTTCTCCGCGGTATCTGCCGTGCCGTTCGGCGATCTTATTGGAAAAAGTAAGCTGCTGGCCCGCTACGGGCCTAAAGGTGCCAAGCTTGGCGGGGCGATCGCCTCCTACTTCGGCAAAAGCGCCAAAGCTCTGCAGGAGAGCCTCGTGGGCATGAAGGGTGCCAAGGCGGCGATCGCGGCCCGAAAGCGTGCTTTGGAGAAAGTGCGCGAGGCGATGAAGAAAAAGCGCGCCAAGAAAAATTGTGCCGAATGCAAGAAAGTCCCGAACGGTCGCATGCCGCGCAATGGCGAAAACGGGAATTGGGTCGACAAGGCCGGTAACAAAATCGATCAGCCAGCGGACGGCGAAGGCTTCTTCAAATTCAACGAACCGAAAAAACTACCAGACGGCAGGACCGTCGACGGAATTGACTATAAGGACGGCTTCCCTAATTTCGACAACTATGTCGTCGGTCAAAAACACGACTTGCCGGTTGTTACAGGCAATGCCGCAACAGACGGAACCGCCCTGTCCAATATGCTTGGGAAGCCGCCGCCAGATCCGCAAAAATATGTACTCAATCACTTTGAAGACGGGACTGTTGGATACGTTCCTCGAGTCATACATGACACCGGCCAAGGTGGCGTCGCGCATGTCGGCGGCAACTCTCTTATCAATTCCGAACTGTTCTGAAAGATAGAAAATGGACCTGAAATCACTTAACCCGACACTTTTCGCAAGTTACGAACAGGCCAAGGCTTATCCGCCCGATGAATTTGGCGCGCGTTGGAAAGAGGTAAGTAGTGAGGAAGCCGAGCAATTCCAATCGCAAACTGGATTGACGCTTCCCAGCGATTATCTGGATTTCGTCCGCGATTTTGGCGAGTTCACAATATGGACGGAGGGGTTCGGTAAACTTTATACTCGTGTGACTTGGCAAACAGGAAAAAGCGGCGACGCTGAGATTGGCAAGATCGCTGGCCCAGCAGGAATCTTGGAGACCCGGCAGTCCTATCTCAACGCCGGTAGCGGCGCACGGATCCCAGAGGATCTCGTCCCGGTCACATTCGACAGCGGCTATGGTCACGTAATGCTCGATCTGTCGAAGGACGGTTTCGGAAAGGTTCGCTATCTTCAAGTGAAGACTAAAGCTTTTGGTGCCGATGGATATGGGTGGGACCAGGTAGGAACGGTCGCTGACAGCTTCACAGAGTTCGTTCGTCGCATCGACAGTAAAAAAGGTCTCGCCAAGTCGTTTGGCCCGCCTAAAAAGGGATGAGGGCGTTGAACGGAAGTTTAGATACGCTTTTGAACACGCCAGACGAGATGGGACGTGTACATAGGCCGGTTACCAACCCGGAGATCGACGAATTTGAACGCTCCGAAGGCGTCACTCTACCGGACTCACTTAAGAGCTTTTGGTCGAAGTACGGAAGTCGCGACCTTAACAGCAAGAAGATTTTCGCTTTCAAGACCAAGGTGGTTTTTCCTGATGGAAAAAAGAAGAAAGCCGATGTCGGTGCGATCGCCAGTCCCGGCAAAATGATTGAGGCGCGTCAACGCTATATCGACCCGCTATATGGAAACTCCGGTGATTGGTTGCCTGCAGGAGTTTATCCACTGACATTCGATAGCGGCTATGGCCACTGCCTGCTCGATCTGAACGCGGATACCTACGGTCGTATCCTGTACATCGTAGTCAAGGCGAAGACCTTTGGTGATGCTGGCTATGGTTGGGATCACGTCGGAATGGTCGCGAAGGACTTCGATGAATTCCTCGCTGATCTTACTCCGGATTACCTCTGACCTTGGAGAAGGGCCGATGCTTCAGGAAGCCTATGCGCATTTGAGTTCGGTCGCGGAAAAATACACCGACCAGATCATTACGACCGCGTTCGAGAACTGGCCTCCGTTGTATAAAGAATATGCACTGGCGCGTCCCGCGGCATCTCTTCCCCTTAGCGCAGACGATATCGAGATCGTTTTACGCGGCAACTCCGATCGAGCACGCTGGAAACAGCAGGTGATCGCCATACCGGAGATCGCCCAGCATACAATCGAGTTTTACGGAGGTCCGGTGTTCCCAAAGATCGGCCCGGTCAGTTGGAAGGAAGTGCCGACCTTTAGCATAATAGAGTCGTCTGACGCCGTAGCAATGATACCCGCACTGCTCGCATCGGTGACGAGCCGGATGGCGATCATCCTGGAAGCCTTCGTGATTGGGCAGGTGCCGACGTTCCTGCACTTCTTTCCGGCAGTTGATCTGGCCTCGCACGCAGAGTTGCGGGTCAGGGTTCGCGACGGCGAGATGGTCGACGCAAGGTGGCAGTCCGTCCCGCAAGGTGTGCGTCCAGACCTCGCGATCAAGGAGCGCATAGTCCGCACGGCGACAAAGCTCTGCCCATCGAGTCCACTACCGAGCTTGCTTTTGGACATCAGCGTGGATTGCAGCGATGCGACGTCGCCCGCGAGACTCATCGAGATTAATCCCGATATCCCGATGATTTCCACTCCCTCAGACCGTTCAGCTCTTTCGTGACAAGCTCAGGAGGTTTTACTTTGCCTGGAATGCCCGTAACGTTGAAAGCACACTGGCACGTCTGCCCAATGATCGATCCCGGCCCTAGGCCGCATATTGGCGGACCGGTCGTCTCTACACAGCAAAGTTTTGTAACGGTGGAAGGCGTACCCGTGGCCACGGTCGGTGACAGTCTACTTTGCACTGGAGTGCCTACGACATCAGACAAGATCACAGGTGGATCCTCGATCGCCAAGATAGAGGGCAAGAGGATTGCCCGTATTGGCGACTCCTGCGCGCATGGCGGAAGGCTGGTGCAAGGAGTGCCTTGGATTACGTTCGACTGAAAGAGCTGGGTTGGTTTGTCTGAACAGTTTTGGGCGTTTCGCTAAGTGGTTTACCGCCCTGATCATGCCGGCACCATTATTGGTATCAGCGGGTTGAAGTCTGCTGGTCAAGGGATGAATGTGGGCGTCGACCATTGTAGAAGGTCAGATATCGGCCGAGCCGACGCCGGCCTTGGACGCGGTCTTGAGGCCCGCGGTCGGAATGCCGACAGCCGCTCCATGCTGCGTCAGAAGAAGTCTGTGGCCATCGTCGCCTGCCTCTTCGATCTTTGGGAGAAGGAACTGGGCAAGGTCTCTGGCAAGTCCAAGGCCGCCGAAGCAAACCGCTTCCAACGGGCAAAATCGCTGATTTACTTCGTGCTGGAAAATACTCGTAAAAAGGTGAGACCTTCTTGGATGACATTCTGAATGACGCGCAAGATTTCGAAGAACTGTACGGCAAATGGGAGCCCAAACTCTATCAGGCATCCATGGCAGACACCGACCGTCACTTCGCTTCTCTGGTGGGTGGACCGCGCTGGGACGATCCATACACGATCATTCTAATGCACGACACTGTTGAACAAACATTCTCGCGATCGGATGTTCGCAGGGAGTTGCGCGACATCCGAGTGATACCGTCGTCGAAAGACAATATAGAGCCTTCCTATGTCACGATCAGCCTGCAGGGCGACATTTACGTTGTCGGTCCGGACGGTTCACAGCATTTCATTATCCCCGGAACTCAAGCCGAATCCGAGACCGCGCCTGAAATCGATTTCCGCTCCATTCTTCCTTATGACAATCGTTGGCTTGTCGCAGGCAGCGAGAACTTCTTGAAGCTCGGAAAAGGCGGGAGTTGGGAGGACGTGTCTCCGTCGCTTACGACTGAATATCCCTACTCGGGGACTGAATGGGCCATTCTAGGCAAAAACGTCAAAGGTGAGATCTTTATCGTTGCGACCCAGAGACCGAACCAACGATACTTTACCCTTTACCCGGGCCATCCTCTATTTCGAAGTGACATGACGGAAGACGAACGCTTTGAACTGAAAAAGAGATTGAGAGCTGGAAAGGGTACCCATCCTGTTCTAACGACGCTTTTTACAGGAACACCTGGCAGTTGGAAACGTCAGGAGTTGCCTGCACGGATTGCCGAGGCTTCACCACCATACGCATGGGTGGCCGCCATCACTTCCGACAAGCAGGGCAATGATTATCTGGTTGGCTCCGACGGTGTGGTCATGATTGGAATACCAGAAAGCGGTTTTTCGGAGATTTCATCGTTGCCGGATCGCGAAAAGCATTACTCTGATGCTGCTTATCTCGACGGTAAGTTGATCCTCATTGCTGACTCGGAACTGTTTCGTTTCGATGGACATTTAGCAAAAACCTTTACACCAAAGGTGAAGCTCCAGCTCGGGAGCAAACGGGTTCAGCCATCAGCGATTTTTGCCCGGGAAGACAGACTGCACGTGTTTGATTACGGAAACCGGATCTTTTCTCTCGTTGAGGGAGAATGGAGAGAGTATGCGATTCCAAACGAGTTGCTCGAGCGTCCTTTCAAAGCCAGAAAGCCGTAGATTGTCTGATGTGTGTACACCGTTACTTGATCCAAGCCATCACCGACTCGAAACGCAATGGCAGCGCTGTGTGGCGCCTGATGTCGACCGCGAAGACAACCATGCACCCGGCTTGCGGCTGGATTGTTGCCCTGGGACTTCGGACACGATCACGGGCGGCTCTTCGGTCGCCAGTATAGAGGGCAAAATGATTACAAGATTGGGTGATAACTGCGCTCATGGCGGCAGATTGGCCGAAGGCGTTCCGTAGATTACCTTCGAATAACGGGGGGCGGGTATGAGGCGCTTATCTTCTGGCATGCCGATGCTGGCGTGATCGCGCAGATCATTCCTGCACTTGACGCGAGCCAACTCGATAATCTTCTTGGCTCCACCACCCCGCTGTTGTTTGCACTGGGCCGGACCGGATAGTTGGCCGGGATCACGTCGGCAATCCGGAAAATCATTTGGAAGAGTTTGGGAAATGACATTCCAGGATGGCCTGCAAGATCTGGTCGACAAGCCTGTTGTTTATTCAAAATATATCCACGGCAGTATCTTTCATCTATTATTTGCCGCCAATGGTGGTGAGGTGGAACTCGTCTGCAACGGATGTCAGTGGATCATCCTCGGGAATGCCGGCGAGGTGCTGCTCCACGACGAAGCAGTGCTTTCCAACGAGGTGCTGTCCGATGTTTTTACCAGTCTGCGACTTCGGTCACATGAAGTTCTTTCTGCAAGCCTGAGCTTGCATTTCGACGGCGCCATTTTTCACGGGTTCACAACGGAAGCCTATCACCTTGCTCTCCATGATGGGGTAGTACTCGGTTCTGCCGAATGGCTTAAGCAGGCGGATGCCGCTCGGGACAGTTTCATGTTGTTCAACCCCGGGGAGGATGCGGTTGGCTACGAATTCTCCAACTATTTCGATTTGAATTCTGCGCCGTGGCGCGCGCGTTATCTGTTCGCAAGAGAGGAGCTTTAACTAAATGAGTGCCCAGATTGCGACGAGGATAATAACTGCGTTCGGTCGATGCCGATTACTGAAATAACTGTCTGGTATCTGGATCTGTTACCGATCCGTGAATGGAGAAGCTAAGTGTCCGAGATCGTTTTGGAAATAGATGGAAGAACGATGGAAAACCTGATGACGGGGCCATACGTCTTCATCGAGGAGGCGCGATCCCTGGCAATCCGGAAGACAGCCTATTTCAACAAGGCCGGCTTCATGGCTTATTCGCACCTCATCGACGAACATGGCTGTACCGGATTTTCGATCGAGGTTGAAGATGTCGCCGAGAACGAGCTGCAGGACTATTTCTCTCCTGATTTCAGCAACATTCGCAAAAAGGGTGACATCGTTGAGATCGGAATAGTCGGGTCCGGCGCCTTCTCCGAGGATTTCGACCTCGACGTGTTCAAGAATTTCCGGAACGTCAAAAAGATCACAACGCACGGCCTTTCTTTCCGGTCGAGACTACCGGAGCTTTTTCCGAAGCTCGAGACCTGGCTCAATCTCGACTGGAAGACCAATAAGGTCGAGTATCTCGGCAACAGATGTCCGGATTTGAAAAATCTCGCGCTCCACGGGTTCAGCGGATCGCTTGCACTTTTCGAAAATTCACCGATTAGAAAATTCTTTCTGATCTCGTCGACTATCAAGGACATTGACGACATTCTGCGCTTTAAGGATCTTGAAGTCCTGCAACTTGTGTCCAGCAGGATTACGGGCGACGTGTCGCGCCTGTCGGAGCTTCCCAAACTGCGATCACTGCGTTTCGAGGGCAAGGACAAGCTTGAAGGGTGGGATAAGCTGGCGAGCAGGTCGCTCGAAAACTTCGAGGCATCGCATTATCCCTGCAAATTTCCGCGCGAAAATTTCCCGAAACTTGAGAATTATGTCATCAACGCGTATCGCGCTCGGGACCCGTTCTTTGAAGAAGGAGGAGATCGCGACGCCCTATGCGACCAATTCGCTGCCGTATGACCGTTCTCAGTGTCGCGGTCTCGCCGCGATTGTGGATTTTCGCTGCAGCCTCTCTGACTATTTAGCCAGCGGCGCCTTGCCACAAGGTATTTCGAGCGGGTGGAAGATCGAATTTCCGCAAGCTTTGTACGGCCCCCAACGGTCGACTGTTTCCTGGCGTCGCAGGAGTTCGCAGGAGTTCGGCAAACTCCGGATGCCTGTGCAGATAATCAGTCACGCGAGGCGTCCATCGCCGCGAAGATTTCTCCAAAAACCCTTTTTGCTCGCACGCCTCCATAGTCTTCTTCAGCGGCCATTTTCAGGGCATTTTTGTCGAGTTGGGCAGCTCTTGCCCTGACGCGCTCCAGCAGCAGGCCATTCAGAGCGAGATATAATTGCAAAAGCGGACTGCGTGAGCTAGTTAGCTTCATCCACAAGGACCCGGTGAAACTCCGGGTGGCTCTTCTGGCCGCCTATCCGCCAGACAACACAGCAACGCAACCTGTTCTGTTTTCGAGGACCGAGTTTCGCTCGGCCGTTGCCTCAACTGTGAAAATTCTCCAATGCGAACTCTTTCAAACTACCGTCAGGAGTGGTTCTCCAACATCCGTGGTGATGTGCTTTCGGGTATCGTCGTCGCTCTCGCGCTTATCCCGGAAGCGATAGGCTTTTCCGTAATCGCGGGCGTCGATCCCAAGGTTGGCCTCTACGCTTCCTTCGCTATCGCGTGCGTGGCGGCCTTTGTGGGCGGCCGGCCCGGCATGATCTCTGCTGCGACGGCCGCGACCGCTGTCGTCATGATCTCGCTGGTCAAGGAGCACGGTCTTCAGTATCTGTTCGCCGCCACGATCCTTATGGGTATCATCCAGATCGTCGCGGGATGGCTCAGGCTCGGCCGCGTGATGCGCTTCGTTTCCCGTTCCGTCATTACAGGCTTCGTCAACGCGCTTGCGATCCTGATCTTCATGGCCCAATTGCCCGAACTCGTTGGGGTTCCGACGCTCACCTACGTGATGATCGCAGGCGGCCTCGCCATCATCTACCTCTTTCCATACGTGACCAGGGCTATCCCATCGCCGCTCGTGGCCATCGCGGTGCTCACGGCCATGGCGTGGTGGTTCGATATGGACCTGCGCACCGTTGGCGACCTCGGTGAACTTCCGTCTTCGATCCCGTCTTTGATGCTTCCGCAGGTTCCGTTGACCCTGGAGACGCTACAGATCATCTTCCCATATTCAGTGACGCTCGCTGCCGTCGGCCTGCTGGAATCGCTGCTTACCGCGCAGATCGTCGATGACATGACGGACACGCCCAGTAACAAGAGCCAGGAATGCGTTGGCCAGGGCGCGGGGAATATCGCCTCGGCGCTGATCGGCGGCATGGGCGGATGCGCCATGATCGGACAGTCGGTCATCAACGTAACATCTGGTGGTCGGGGACGGCTTTCAACGTTCGTGGCGGGTGCTTTCCTGCTATTCCTGATCGTCGTCCTCAACGACCTCGTCCAGATCATCCCCATGGCCGCGCTCGTTGCGGTTATGATTATGGTTTCCATTGGTACTTTCTCCTGGCGGTCGATCCTCGACCTGAGACGCCATCCGCTGCCATCCTCTGTGGTGATGCTGGCGACGGTCATTACTGTCGTTGCAACGCATGATCTGGCAAAGGGCGTGATCGTTGGCGTCCTGCTGTCCGGCATTTTTTTTGCTGGCAAGGTAGCCCGTCTGTTCAGGGTCACGCGCGTGGAGGATGCCGAACAAAACAGTGTCACCTACGCAGTGGTGGGGCAGGTCTTTTTTGCGTCGGCGGAAGCCTTCATCCATGCGTTCGACTTCACGGACAAGGGTAAGCGGATCATCATCGATCTCACAAAGGCCCATCTCTGGGACATCACCGCAATTGGTGCGCTGGACAAGATCGTATTGAAGTTTCGTCAGGCGGGCGACGAGGTCGAGGTCCTCGGCTTCAACGAGGCGAGTGCTGACATGATTGACCGCTTCGCCCTGCACCACGACAAGGATGAGCGGCTTGCGGCAAGCGCCTCACTACACTGAACAACGTGGCTGCGTACATTTGTGCGCAGCCATCTGCCCCGCGAATGTTGCCTCTTGGTCTGCTCCAAGATTGAATGATTCCAAGGCAAAAGTTGCAAGCAGGGCTCTGGCGTGAAGCAAATTCTCCTGTGTGAACTTGTCAAAAATTCGAACAAAGAGGGAACAAATGGTTTGTTTGCTGAGTCCCTTTGTGCCAGAGTGGCAAAAATCGACACAGCGGAGATTCGGGAATGACGCATCAGGACGGCAAGACAGAGTTCGCGCGGCTCAGGGAGCAGGCCGGACTTACCCTTGAGGAGGCTGCGCGCGTCACCAGGGCTTCCATCCGCTCCGCCTACCGTCACGAAAACGGCGAATGCTCTCCGTCGCCGCTTGCTCTCGATATGCTCCGGCAGCTGGCCGAAAGCCACCGGTTGCCGGAAAAGCCGGTCCGGTTCCGCTTCATTGATCTCTTCGCCGGCATTGGTGGTCTCAGGGTCGGTTTCGAGAGCATTGGCGGCAAATGTGTTTTTACCAGCGAGTGGGACAAATACGCGGCAGAGACCTACCGGAAAAACTTTCCCGAGGACGGGGAACACGTCTTCGCCGGTGATATCCGGGAGTACACAAAGGATGACGAGGCGCTGGCAAGGATACCCGCGCACGACGTGCTGCTGGCAGGCTTTCCCTGCCAGCCGTTCTCGATCGCCGGCGTGTCGAAGAAAAATGCACTGGGGCGTCCCCACGGCTTTCTCGATGCCACACAGGGAACATTGTTCTTCGATGTGGCGCAGATCATCCGCTACCACAAGCCGAAAGCCTTCCTGCTGGAGAACGTGAAAAACCTCCAGCGCCACGACAAGGGACGCACGTTTGCAACTATCATGAAGGTGCTCGAAGAAGAACTTGGTTACAAGGTCGTGACCCGGGTGGTCAGTGCCCGGCCATGGGTTCCCCAGGGAAGGGAACGCATCTTCATTGCCGGGTTCCGCGATCACAGCGCCGGATTCTCGTTTGATGACGTCGCTGTGCCGGAAGGCCCGGAACCGACCTTGAGCAGCATCCTGCAATCCGGCGTTGACGCCAAATACACCCTGACCCCGAAGCTCTGGGAATACCTCCAGAACTACAAGAAGAAGCACGAGGCCAAAGGGAACGGGTTCGGATTCGGTCTGTTTGGTCCCGGTGACGTCGCGCGCACACTGTCCGCCCGCTACTACAAGGATGGCTCTGAAATCCTGATCGATCAGGGGAAGGGGAACCGTCCGCGCAGGCTTACCCCGAAGGAATGCGCCCGCCTGATGGGGTTCGAGCGGGGAAACCGCGTCTGGGAAATACCGGTGTCCGACACCCAGGCCTACAGGCAGTTCGGCAATGCGGTCGTCATGCCCGTTGTCGAGGCCATTGCGGAGGCCATGAGCCCATGGCTGCCGGGAGCCCGGTTCGGTCAGGTGCTCCATCTTCCCGAGGCGGAGGAGGAGAAAGCCGTCGTCAATGGCTGATATCGTTCCTGCCCATGTCCGCAGCCGGATGATGTCCGGTATCCGTGGCAAGGACACGAAGCCGGAACTGCTTGTGCGCAGGGCCCTGCATGCGGCCGGCTTTCGATACAGGCTGCATGAGCGCACGTTGCCCGGAAAGCCCGATATGGTGTTTCCGAAATATTCCGCCGTCGTTTTTATCCATGGCTGCTTCTGGCATGGCCATGACTGCCATCTCTTCCGGATGCCCTCGACGCGGACGGAATTCTGGCAGGCCAAGATCTCGGGAAACGTGGCGCGTGATGTGAGGGCGACTGCCCTTCTTCGGGAGACCGGCTGGCGTGTCGGTACCGTGTGGGAGTGCGCGCTCAAGGGCAGTGAGAAGTTGCCGGTTGATGATATTGTTGCCGCCCTTGAGGTATGGCTGCGCGGTGAAACATCTGAACTGGAAATCCGGGGCCTCGCAGCATGATTGATACCCTTGAGGCCGTTGCCGGGCTCATGCGCCAGGATGGCGCCGAGCGAATTTACGCCAAGAAGCTTGCACCGAACGACAATTCGAAGAACCAGATTTATCTCGGCGGCGACTTTTCTGCCCTGAACGTTATTCCGCACGGTGCTGTGGAGACCGATGAATCTGATACGGCCGGGAGTGTGCGCGACCGGGCGAAGGCAAGTGTCCGGTTCTGGTGGATTGATGAAAACGGCCGCTACGAGGCCCCGAATGCCCAGCTTATTCTCTACCCGAAATACCCCGAAGTCCGGATGTCCGGCTTTTTGAAGGGTTGCCGCAATGCGCCGGGGGATGTCATGCGCGTTCGCGACGAGGGCAGGGTGCTTTTTCTCGGGATCACCCGTGACGGGCAGGTTCTGGGCTACGCCGTGCCGGCCGGCAGTCCCCTGGCAAACGCCGTATATGCATCCGTGAATCTCGAGCCTGCCGGTGTTTTTCTGGAAATTCCGGCGGTACCTGAAGCCGGCAGTACGAGGCAGCGGCTTCTGGAGACGCTTACGGCCATCTATGCCAAACACTGGATACCCTCGCAGAAGCTTGGTGCCGACGGCATTGCCCGCCCCTATGTCGCGAGGAATGGTGGCGGCTATACGCTGGAGGCCGAACTGGGTATCACGCCGAACGGCTATTCGGAACCGGACTACCTCGGCTGGGAAATCAAGCAGTATGGCGTAACCGACTTTGACCGCTACCGGCCAACGAGCCCGGTAACCTTGCTCACGCCGGAACCGACTGGCGGTTTTTATCGCGAGAAGGGGGTAGAGGCCTTTCTGCGAAGGTTCGGTTATGCCGACAAGAGCGGGAAGGCGGGGCGGTTGAATTTCGGGGGGATTTATTCGAGCGCCCGCGGCTGTCATCCTGATACCGGCCTTCAGTTGCGTCTGACCGGCTACGATTTCGAATCCGGCAAGATCACCGACCTGACCGGGGGAATTGCCCTGTTGGACCAGCACGGCGAAACGGCAGCGCTCTGGCAGTACACAGGTATCATCGAGCACTGGAACCGCAAACATGCCCAAGCAGCCTACGTTCCCTCGCTGTTCCGGACGCCGCCACCTCAATATCGCTACGGGCCACGCATTCAGCTCTGCGAGCAGACGGACCTGATCCTGTTCCTGAAAGCCCTGGCGGCGGGAACGGTCTATTATGATCCGGCCATCAAGCTGGAGACCGACGTCGCAGGAAACTTCCGGATCAAGCGGCGAAGCCAGTTTCGTATCCGGCACGATCAGCTCGGGCAAATGTATCACGCGACTGAGCTGGTTGAGCTTTCGATCTGAAGTCTGGCGCTGCCTGTTGGTTTGCACGCGGAACTGAGCCGGTTTTTCCACCGAGAAGTGAGCCACCTCTAAGTATGGTTTTCTGATCAGGCTTTGGTCAAGGGATTGGTCTTTTCTCCTCTCTTCTGTGCTGCTGCGGCCGAACTGGCCTTGAAGCGGAAGCTATCGTTACCGGTTTCCAGGATATGGCAACGATGGGTCAGGCGATCGAGCAGAGCGGTCGTCATCTTGGCGTCGCCGAAGACCGTGGCCCATTCGCTAAAGCTGAGGTTGGTGGTGATGACGACACTGGTGCGCTCATAGAGCTTGCTCAGCAGATGGAAGAGCAGCGCTCCGCCTGAGGCGCTGAACGGAAGGTATCCGAGTTCATCGAGGATCAGCAGATCGAGACGGACCAACGTCTCGGCAATCTGGCCTGTCTTGCCCTTTGTCTTCTCCTGCTCGAGCGCATTGACCAATTCGATAGTCGAGAAGAAGCGGACCTTTCGGCGGTGATGCTCGATAGCCTGAACATCGATGGCAGTCGCGATATGGGTCTTTCCTGTGCCCGGCCCACCGACGAGGACAATGTTATGCGCATCGTCCATGAACTCGCATCGATGCAGTTGGCGCACCGTCGCCTCGTTGATTTCGCTGGCGGCGAAGTCGTAGCCGGAGATGTCCTTGTAGGCAGGGAAGCGAGCAGCCTTCATATGATAGGCAATCGAGCGGACCTCGCGCTCGGCTATCTCGGCTTTCAGCAACTGGGACAGGATCGGCACGGCCGCACCGAAGGCTGGAGCTCCTTGCTCGATCAGGTCCGTGACGGCTTGGGCCATGCCGTACATCTTCAGGCTACGCAGCATGATGACGACGGCGGCGCTGGCGGGATCATGACGCATGGCTACCTCCCACGATCCGGACCCGCAAGCCATCGTAGCGTTCTACATTGGCCTTGGGTTCACGTAGCAAGGTCAGCGCCTGTGGCGTGTCTATGTCGGGACCGTCGGTGGTTTTGCCGTCAATCAGGCGATGCAGCAGGTTCAGCACATTTGTCTTGGTCGCGACGCCTTGATCCAGAGCCAGTTCCACAGCCCTGACAACGATCTGCTCATCGTGATGAAGAACGAGAGCGAGAATGTCGACCATCTCACGATCACCGCTAGGGCGGCGAAGCATCTGGTCCTGCAATTTGCGTAGGGCGGGTGGCAGTTCCAGGAAGGGTGCGCCATTGCGTAGAGCACCGGGCTTGCGTTGGATGACCGCAAGGTAATGCCGCCAGTCGTAAATCGTTCGCGGCGGTTTGTCGTGGCTGCGTTCTATGATCCGCGGATGTTCGCAGAGGATATTGCCCTCGGCTGCAACGACCAGCCGCTCAGAATAAATCCGCAGGCTGACGGGCCGGTTCGCAAATGATGCTGGCACACTGTAACGATTACGCTCGAAGGTGATCAGGCAGGTGGGGGAGACGCGCTTGCTCTGCTCGACGAAGCCGTCAAACATAGCGGGGAGCGCCATCAATGCTACCCGCTCATCAGCCCAAACATCCGCGATTGTGCCGGGCAAGGTGCCGTGCGCTGTGTCGCACACCAAAGGTCCTGGCAATGCTGTTCCAGCCAGACATTCAATTCCGCCAGATCCGGAAAGTCCGGCATCTGTTGCCACAAACGTGGTCGGGCATCCTGAACGTTCTTCTCGACCTGGCCCTTCTCCCAGCCTGCGGCGGGATTGCAGAACTCTGGCGCAAAGACGTAGTGGTTCGTCATTGTCTGGAAGCGGACGTTGACTGCCGTTCCTTGCCGCGACCAACACGATCGACCGCGGTCTTCATGTTATCGTAGATGCCGCGACCAGGGACGCCGCCGAACACCCGGAACCCGTGCCAATGAGCGTCGAAGAGCATCTCGTGTGTCTGTAGCAAGTATGCCCTGACCAGAAACGCCCGGCTGTACGATAGTTTGATATGCGCCACCTGAAGCTTTGTGCGTTCGCCGCCGACCACGGCATAGTCCTCACTCCAATCGAACTGGAATGCTTCGCCTGGGCGGAAAGACAGAGGAACGAATATGCCGCGGCCCGATGTCTGCTGCTCAACCCGCCACTCACGGGCGAAGGCGGCGACACGGCCATAGGAGCCGGTAAAGCCCAGAGCCGTCAGATCGGCATGAAGTTGCTTCAGCGTTCGGCGCTGTTTGCGTGACCTTCCGGCCTCGGTCTTCAGCCAGCCAGCGAGTTTGTCGGCGAACGGATCAAGCTTGCTCGGTCGTTCCGGTACCGTGAACGTCGGCTCGATCGTACCCGCGCTCAGATACTTTGCGATCGTGTTACGTGACAGCCCGGTGCGTCGGCTGATCTCGCGCACTGACAGATTCTCACGCAGTGCCATCCGACGGATGATATTTAAAAGTCCCATGTGGATCACTCCGTTGCCCCCGTCGCTCTCCGCGTTGGGGGAAGGTTCACATGGCTCAATTCTCAATGGAAATTATGCGCTTAACCGGCTCAGTTCTGCGTGCAAACCAACAGCTGCCGCAGCCGTTGAGAGACAAATCCCGGCAATACCGTGATTGGTTGCGTTTAGGGTCAAAAGCCTTTGGGTCGGCTCTTGAAGGTCGAAACCCTTATGACGCAGGTTCAATCGTTCCCTTCCGGACCAGTTAACGCGACGGCGGGTGCGGGCGAGTTTAATCGGGCTCCGAGCAATATGATTGCTTTCAGTTGCTGCTGCTTCGACGATACTACAAAACTGTAGGAGTTCGATAGGACAACGAGTTCTCTGCTTTGAAAATTTGGCTTCTACATGCTGTCGTCGGCAATATTCACAGTGAGTCCGATTCGTGGCTACCGAGATTGTCCATGATGCCCCTTCGGCTCATCCTTAGCAAGCAGGCGGCACGCGTTCCCGTCGTCCGCTGTGGCGGATTTGCATATGCAGCTTTACTTTTGGTGGCGAAGCACCGACCTTTACTGAACCGGAAAGGAATTTCACATGGGGACCACCGATACACAGCCTCTCGTAGTTTCCCGTACGCCCGGGGCATTGCAGCGGAACTGGAAAGTTCCCGCCCTGTACCCTCGCTGCCCTTCGACGTCGGCGGAGGCACCGCTCCAGACGTATTTTGAGGCGCTGTATATTGGCGATGTGGCGGTCAGCAACATATACGGAGAAACCGTGATCGACGATGTCGCCATGACTCCGGACAACTCTAGCATCCTCGTCCTCGGAGACCACGGCAAAGGTTCGATAAAGCGGTGGTCGATGATGCGGATTACGTTCGAAGACGGCTATTTCGTTCATGAGAGCCAGGGGATGTTTTTCGAACGGGAGGGCGCCGAAAAACAGTTCACATTGGCACAGGGTCTGCACTGGGAGGGCGGAGAGTTGATCGACGATTACTGCTAGGCCCGTCCTTGGGCAGGCGGGGCTTAGCCCCCGCCTTTCCGTAGGCCTGCTTGTGAGTCTTCGAGGCAATGGATGTATTTCGTCAGCGACGGCTGCGTACGGCCGAGCTTTCTGTACCGACGTCGCGGTTTTCGATTAGGCCAACTGGTTGGCGACGGCATACGGACTACTACCCGTTCTCTGACGAGAGAAGCGGGCCTTTCCTCGCGCAAAAAATCGGCATGCTATCGGATCATTGACGTTCGTCTAGGGCGGTATGAATGTTGCCGCTCTCATATCGAAGGAGCCTCTCTAGGACCCGAACCTCCGAATCCAACTCGGTCAAGCCATACATTTCAAGGGCGACACGCGTGAGTTCTGCACGGTAGTCCGATGGGATTTCGTCTCGCAGTACGGGCGTTGGGGGATCTCGAAATCCCGGGATAATCGTTCGATGTTCGGCGATAGAAGCGAGATCAGCAAAGAGATCATTTGGTCTGTCATATACAATCGTAGAATCATTGAGCACACTGAATTCGGACGGCCAGGGGAAATCATTTAAAGCCGTCTCGTGCCATCTCCGGACATAAGGAAAGTGATTTGCAGTGTCGTGCGCTCGCACCCATATCTCGAATACCCGAGTCATGAGCATCGCCGCAGCATATTTGTCGCCGACAAACGTGATCCAGCCTTCCCCGATAGTGTATTCGGGCGGAAGACGCCTAGGCACGATCGGAAGGCGCCCAACACGGAAGGCCCATCGATCGATGTCACTGTGGTAGCGCCTACTGTCGACGTTAATCCTATCGATACCGACATAGGATCGGCTAAGCGCTGTATGCAACAGCTCATCGGTTGCTTCGCTATTTTCGGCGCGAGCTATTGAGATGTCTCGTTCCGAAATGGCCACCACTGTATGTATCTCAGTCTTTGCCTGTGGCGTCGAAAAAGACGGTATGACGATTTTGGCGCTGCTGGAGAGCATGTTGTCGGGATGCCGGGAGTTCCACGTTATCCAGTCCTCGTATCTGACGATCAAGCCAATCCTCTCGCTGGCTCTGCCGAAAATTTCCTTGGATGAATGTCTTGGTGCTCTAAGGACGCGAAAATCATCTGGAATGACCCTATTCCATGGGCTGTTCCCAATAGTTTCGAACAATTGTCGGAGCGTTATCTTATCGGAATATCTGATGACCTGAACGCCGAGCTCTTCCATCATCAATAGAGTTCGAATTGATGGAGTTTCAACGGTTATGAGCACCTTCACCGGGCCATCAAGCCGAAGAGTCGCCATCGCCGTTAGTCTGTTGAACTCAAGATCACAATCCCCCGGTAAGTCCGCAGCCTCGATTCGGACATCGATGTCTCTGCGCCGGAACGCACCAAGCACATTGTCAATCGCCGCAAATGCGAGGTCATCGATATGACCGGACCTGAGTGGCCGGATAGAAAGCTCATAGATTCCTGACGGCGTTGTCTGTTTCCGACGCGATAACCCTTCTTCTCCTTTGATGACTGCACGCTCAACGATATGAGGAAGCTCGCCTCGCCCCTCCGCCACCGCTTCCGTAGGAGGTGAAAAATCTCGCGCTTTCTCTGTGTCTTTTCCTAAAAACGTTACGCTAAGGCATCCGTCGGGAATATCTTCCATGGCGCGTACGAAACGAGCTAGTGTATCCTGCTTCGTGAGGAGTAGGATACAAGCCTGTAATACGAGATCAACGATCCGCCGTCCTAGAGGTACCGCCCTGTCACCCTGATAATGGGGCGATCTTACCGATGACGTATCAAGTGTCATATGGCGGACGTCGTCGTTGAAAATGTTTGTCTGTTCTCGGGGCAGTAAGAGGCGAGACGGGCCTTGTGGGGGAAGTGAAGGCACGATCAACAGTGGAAGTCCCGTGACACGGTTGATGACCCGTTTGAAATTCTCGAACTCGGAGCGCGCCCGTTTGGAGGATTCGACGTCGACGATCGCGATCACAACGCTGAAACGGCGAAGGTCGTAACTCCTCATCTCGGCAGGAGTAATGTGTTCGAAGAGTTTCCCGGGCCAAGTGGGATCAAGCAGCGGTGAAGATCGTCCATGGTTTTGCGACAGCGACCGGGCGTACAGATCGCCGGCTTTTCCAAATGAGACAAGAAGAACTGGTTTCGGGCGATAGTGGGAGACCAACCTGTCGGCGGCCAAATGACCGCTCAACTTAAAGTTATTAAACGGGCTTGGTAACTCCGAAACAAGGTCGTATGCCTCTCGGTCATCATCGAGGGAAAGGAGCGGGTCGATGTCTCCGGGATCGAATTCACGCAGACCGGGAAGATTGATTCTGATCGCGCGGTCTCGGTCCACTTTGGTTATCTCGACGTATCGCAATGCTTCGAGAGCAGCCTTAGATGCATTGATGTGCGTGAGTTTCCTTCGCAGATGTGTGAGAACCTGTCCGCGCAAATAGGTGTCGATTACCCACGAATTCGCCGTCGGCGCATCCAAGCTGGAGACTATCCGCCTGTAGGCTGCAGCAATAGCATTTTTTCGGTCACGCCCGGAAATATCTCGCGTCAGATCGATAGCTGTCATGGGGAAGTCACGAACAATTTTCTGAAATCCGTCACCGAGACGACCATGTATTTCCTGTCGCGTTCCGAAGCATAGCTTCCCACCGATCAGCATGACGTCTTTCCATATATCGCCTACCGATAGAGAAAATTCGTTGTCGCTCGCCCTCAACCATTGAGCATTGCGAGGTAGGACAGGACTGAAAGCACGTACTTTAGACAGCCCGTCACCCTCAATCGTTGGCTGCGGAATGAATATCTCGTTGGTCTTTCCCGGTACAGTGTACAGTCCGGCACAGATCCCTGTTGCTTCCCCGGTTAGGCTTTCGTAGCCAACCAGCTTCATCGTCTTATGGCTGGAAGTCATGGTTGGGCGAGGCTCTTGAAGTGATTTAGGACTTTCGCGTTGATCTCCGCCCGAAAATCCGCCGGAGCGCGGGTGCTTTGCCAGTCGTATAGCGAGACCGTCAGGTCCAGATCTTTAAGCCGCGCGATCAGTTTTGCGTTCCTGCTGCCATCATCGCCTTCGAGAAACTGTTGGGGCAAGATCACCAATTGAACAGCCCCTTTGAGATCGAGGTGATTTTCCGTTGCTATTTCGATAGCAGAAGCCCGGTCGTCATAGGTTCCTGGGATGTTGAGGCCCCTGTTCGCCTGATTTGCAATTGCGGCATAGCTGTGGGTTGCCTGTTCGAAGGGAGGAATTTCATCGGTTAAACCGGGCCGAAGCCGACCTTCGAAATAATCATCAACGTTTTCGAAAGCAAAGCCCAATTGACGCCTCGCCCCTTCATAACTTCCATCCAAGAGATAGTCCTTTATCCCAAGATGGGGATCAGCGTTCTCGTACAAGCCTGCACGGGCTGCGCCCGTATCGAAAGGATAAACCTGCGCCGGTTTGACCCGAGCAGGGTCAACGACGAAGACACATGGATATCTTGATATATAGCGTGATGTGTCACCCTCTTCCTTGAGCCGGTAGGCCGGTCGGCCGAGGAAAAAATAAAGCAGGTCGCGCTCGAAAACCTTACAACGCGTCGCCTTAAGGTGGCCGGAGAATATGATCGCGTTGCCCACCCCCATCTCCGTGACATGGACGAGCGGCAGTGCGTCTCCGATCGAGCTTTTAGCAACTCGATCCCTTAGATCGCTAGTGGATTCACCCGGACCGTTCATGGGCATCGGCGTTTTTGTCATGTTCACAGCTCTTGGTTGTTGATCATGTTCGTCTTATCCTGTCAATAGTTACCAGTTTGCTTGCTGGCGTTCAGGCTCTTGGTGACCATCATCTCATGCGGGGGGCTCCGCTGCATTGACGCCGCTTCCGCCAGCGACGATGGCCGTATCAGGCGCAGGTTTGCCCGTTGGCGAGGGCTGGCACAGCAACGTTATGCCGGAGTTGCACGTCATCTGCGTCTCTGCCGCGACCAGGGTAACTTCGTAGGGCCTGCAGGTCGTTGTTCGGGATAACCTGTTGGCGGATGCGAAGGTAATCCCCCCGAAAATTGCCCACAATTTCATCGATATCACCCGCATAATTTCGTCAGCTGGAAATTGAATTTCTGGCCTGTCGTGGCAAAGCAAGGTCCCTATACTGCCTGGTGGAACGCATTTGCGATCCGTGAACGAGCCTGAGCCCTGCAAGATGCGGAGTGTCGGACGGGTTGGTTGATCGTTACCGTTTTGGCGGTCATGTTGATAACAAAGTCTAATGAAGATCCTGCTCTGTGGTTTTGCCTTGCGGATATAGAGGTCGGCTGGCGCTTCAGCAAAAAAAGCCCCCTTTGTCGTCATCAGAACCAACTTCACAACCAGTCAAGATAATCAACTTGGAGCATCGTGGACCTCAGCTCAGATGCATTGACGCTTCCCGTTGAAATAGGCTTGCCCGCTGCGGTCAGTTGACCCACTTCTCCCGAATGTACTTTGCAGTTGAGTCTACTTCTGGGAACATCGCTCTAGAATTGATATTGATGGCGTCAAGTTGGTCCAACAAGGTTTCCTTCCTTGCAGCCGGGATCGCTAGGTCGATGATGTCAAAGCCCGAAGATTTTGCTGGTGACCTGTATTGTAACAGCCCGGCAGCGATGAACGCTCCCGACTGCGCAATCACGCGACGATTGTTCTTAGAGGGATGTACAAAGAAGTAGCGTAAGAGGTCGCGCGGTTCAGCAATATCCAGGAAGTATGGCTTCTCCACACGGACGAATTGGTTGAGGCGTTTCATCGGCGCTATAGAGCGGAACGACTCCTTCTCTGTTGCAGTCCACGATTGATTCCGACCTAGTTTGGTGTCAATCAGCTGTCTCTCTGCGTCCGACAGACGCGCAAGGTTGCATATCAGGCTCACTGTGTCGCTATCGGCGTTCTTCACCCGTTTATCCGTGAAATCGAAAACCTGGACAGTTCCATCGCAGTTCCAGTACTTTTTTTCGGCGCATGCGAAGTAGAGGCCAACAAGCGGATTGAGGGACACGTCCAGCAATCTTGTTGGGAGGCCGTAATGCTGCGCGCGTACTAGCTTCTCGAACATTGAGCGATCTGAACTGAATTCAGTCGGTGCTTCGAGTAGGAGTTCACTGAATATAGAATTCTCGGCATCTGGGCGAAGCCCACGCATTATTGAAGGCTTCAGTGGCCATGTTGCGTCCGACTGGCCACGATAGCAGCGGGTGTTAGAATCGTGCTTGTCTAGATCAAAAATCCGTTCCAGGAATGACGCTAGATCGACTATGGTCGCTTTTTTCACAGTCCGTAAAACCCTTGCCAGAACTCCAGATTGTCCGTCTCGAAAGGCACTTCCTTCGAAGCATAGTGCATCTCGATTTCCTGCAGAACTTCGTCATTAGCTAGGAGACCGTCTAGGTCTTTGAGGAGGCGGCGAAGGCGCGCTGGTCGTGCAGAATCCCAATTGACAGATCGATCCTGCAAATTGACGATCTTTTTAAGTGCCGCCTCCTCGTACTCGTCCTGGTAGTTTCGAACATCCATCGAGTAGTGCATGTCGTAGTGGTCAGCTAGCAAAAATTTGAAGACTTCAAACCCACCAATCTTGTATTTCATGCTAGCGATTTCGTTCACGAGACTGTCGAACTTGGCTAGATTTTCAGTTCCAGTTGATTGCGCTCGTATTACCTGAACGGCCTCAAGGTCTTTTGCAGCTTCTAGTAGAGCAATTTGCTTTTTGAGTTGGTCAGCCTGTTCCTCGTAGCGAAGAAGCTCATCTTGATACTGCACGAGTTTATCGAGCGCAGCTTGGTGAGTTGCTGGATCCACAATGTCAGGAGATGGGAGCTCCTCTAGCAGTGCCGGTAGCTTCTGCACAAATGCCCTTCGCTTAATGTCCCACTTGGTATCAGACTTCGTTGCAAGTCCGTGAGCCTGGAGAGTTTCCCTCAGCCAGTTATACTCTATGTCGTTTCCAACCCTGATGACCTGAGTACCCAGGAGAACATCCTTCACGTCTGCATAGCTGATTGGATCGACTAGAACCGGAAAGATTTTATGACCTTTTACCCAAGCAGCACCCAGCTCGCTCAGGCAAAAGTGGCTTGCAAAATAATTGCGAGACAAAACGAGCACTACTACCTTTGGCTGAAATATCTGCTCTCGCATGTAAGACACGAAATTTTCACCTGCGGGGATCCCGAAACCCGGTAGCGATGAACAAAAGATTTCGTTCTCCGGCACGCCCAAGCCGTCTTCTATCAAATCAACCAGTGCAGCTACTAGTGGAACGTCTTTTGTAGCATGGCTGACAAAAACAGATTTACTCATCTCAGCTCTCTCTTACAATTCTCTGCTAGTGCTTATCGAACAACTGTGTGAGTTCGCTGTTTGAGTGAATAGCTAGAACGCTCTTGCGGATAGACGGTTTGCAGAGGTCGAGCTTTTTGAGTAGGCTCTTGCGTTCGCACGTTAATTCCACTCGCTCAAATGTTGCTGCGAACTTTTCAGCAAACTCAGCAAATCCCTTGGCAATACACCAGCTGTTATCCCGCTCTATATCATGAGGCTCGATCAGGGAGCACTTCATCACCCCATCTGAATCCTCTCTGAACACAACGAAATCGGGCGACTTGCCGTGCCAAGTACCATTTGGGTCCTTGTAGGGGACGATTATGCAGTCATCGCCCTGGCTAGGATTTCTGAACCATCCGATGAAGCGCCCTTCGGTGGCTTCGTCCTCGATGGATCGGCTTTCCCAGCTGTTAAGTTCTGGTGAGGGATGAAAATGCTGACCTCTGTCGCAGAAGATATGATCCGAAAGAGCAATCGGCCCTTTCTCAACTTCAATCGTTTCTAGGAATTCGAAAACGGTCTCAAGGGGTGCGTCTTGCCCGCCCGCCAGTCGTTCGATTTCCCGACGCTTGATGGCCGGAAGTGCAAAGATAGCCGACTTGTTCTCAGCGTATAAGGTATCAAACCTGGAAGAGGCCCAATAATTCAAGTCACGCCTCACATCGGGCGTTGACGCCAGTACTGAAAATTCAAGTTTTGCGCGATAAGCGTCTGCTTCGTTGTCGTGTTGCTTCCAATAAGCTTGTCCGAGTGCGTCATCACCAGACAGCGATCTACTGGAGTGTTGTAGCAGCTCGTCGATACTTTCTGCGCTCGCCTGTACGGTATGGTTGCTCAATCCGCCAAGTCCATTGGAAAGGAGATCAAAGACATGGGTTTCCAGTCGAACTTGAGCTGCATTTTCGATCGCGGCATCGAAAGACGTGTCTGTGGCTCGTCGGTGCTTCGCCTCGGCAGTGAGCTGAGCTATAAGCTCACGCTGGATATCAACGCGGGCAGACGGCTTGATCTTAGTCGAGACAGACAATCGGTTCGCAAGCTTCAACAAGCGCACGACAGCCGGCTGCTGGTTAGATCGATAAATTTTGAAGCTCGGCAATCTAGGAAACGCCTGGAAGATCGTAGCCGCCGTCTCTCGCCGATCGTACCGCACATAGTTATCGAGAAACTCCGCGTCAGTGGCGATTTGCTCCTCAGACCCAGGGTCAGACAACTTAACTATGATTTTCTGGACTGCCGCACGATCGAAACCAGGAAGATAAAGGCGGACAGAGTTTAGTGTGTCGTCTGTTTCTATGGACCGCGCTAAGGGAGCACGAACCATCCGTCCGATGAGCTGTTCGATCATCGTGGAGTCATTTGCGGTTCTGTAGCTGACCATGGTTTCGGCCCTAGGGCAGTCCCAACCAGTCGTCAGTGCTGTTTTGAAAAGAACGATTTCAGCAGGGAACATCCCATCGCCCGCCTGTAGTTTAGATGGCTCTACTTTCCTTATTTTTATTCCATTCGCCTTCACCGGCGATTCTTCTTGAAAGCAGTGGGCTATAGCGGATGGATCGATCTTGGGCATCACCTCGAATACGGTCTTAATGATCGCGTCGAGATCGGTTTTAGAGAACAAGTCATCATTTCCGTCCTCTACTTGAATTACAAGCAATGGACGAACCAGTGGTTCGCTCTTGTCATCACAGTATCGCTGCCACGAGGATTTCATCGTTACATGATGCCCGAGGGCTTCTCTGAGCACGGTGTCATCCGCATGCTTGTTTCGTGACGCTGGATTGTGGATAAGAAGCCGGTGCTTTAGCAAGCCTGATCGGCGGACGACTGCGGCATCGACTAATACGCGGTGGGCTGTGCGCTCGCTTTGCTCAAGAATGTCGTTGAAACGCTTCGGCGTTGCTGAGATGCCCATCACAAGTGGGACAGGTGGGATTTTTCCTTCTTCTCCGAAAAGGAACTTCCGCGGGATAGTCTGTGCTTCCCGTCGTTCGGTGGTTGAGCCCGCTAGTAGACCTTTGTGAGCTTCATCCAGTACCAGCACAAAGTTCTTGCCGCGCTCGGCGATCGTATTAGCAATCGTCTGCCAAATAGAGTATCGCCGCATATCAGACGTCGGCTTAGTCAGATTGCTTGTTTTTGAGAACTTCTGTGTATTTATGAAGTATATTTTGCCGGGCTCCATAGATCTTTTGTCGAAGGCGGCATCTATTGTTATCAGTCTACCTGATGTGAAGACTGACGAGCACTCAAGAAATTTTTGCTTCGTTTGCTCGTTAAGCTCCGGGCTATCGCATATCCAAAGAAAGGTAGCTTCCGGATTTCCCTCACGCTCGTCATCACCTTCAAAGATCGCCTCTAGGGCAGCAATCATCATTACTGTTTTGCCGGAGCCGGTCGGGGAGGCCAGTACGACAGCTTGATGCTGATCAATGTCCTCTTGCAATATACGTTGTGCTGTTAGCGTTTTTCGCACCAACTCGGACGATTTTTCGGACTGGAAGTCGAGAAGATTGATTTTCATGACACTCGCGCCGCGTTGATGCGGAAGTTTTTAAGAAATGACGAATAGAGCATCTGGACCGTACACGATTCAGGAAGCTGCGAATGCATCTCTCGATAGGAGTCCATTGAGTCAGTCACAAGAAAGACGTGTGTGATGCCTTTTCTCCGTATGACTGGGGAAAAATCTTGGAAATGGTCTTCGTCTAATAGGATGGCTAATCCGTTCCGTTCGCTCAATAGCCAAGGATCTTTATCGCCCGGATTTGGCAATGGTCCCTTCGCTCCGCTTTGCATCCATAGGACAGGAAGGATTTTGGAGAATGCATCACCGCGACTAACCTGATCTGGATCAAGGAAACCAAGTCGGAAATAGAGCGCGTTCTCATAAAATCCCAGCTTTCTGGGGCGTTCGGTCGCGACCTCTTTAACGTAAGACGGCAAGGCTTCCTTAGCCACCAAAGCGAGCTTCCTAAATACCTTCACGTCGGTGGTTACGACATATGCATTATAGAACCCATCGAATTCCTCGGTAGCCTCAAGCCACTCGTTTGCTGCTTCCGTATCCCAGAGAATGGTGATGCCGGCCTTCTCGTCGATATAGAATGCCTGCTCTGCTTCGCTTGCTGGAATTTTGACATCGCAAATCAATTTCGCCAGCTCGCGTCGCTGTGGGCCAGTAAGGGTACGCCCTTCTGTAAATCCTATGTGCTTGACCTCTGGAGGCACGGCCTGCTCAACTACGACACCAGTCTCGTAGAGCCCGCCTAACTCCGTTCCGTCGGCACGCTTTCCAGTTAAGGCGCTTTTCACCCTTGGCCATGTAACAGAACGACATATTCCCAGTGCCTCCCATTCTTTATCTCCGGGCTGCACTCGTCTATCCTGTAAAGCTTTTGTCTCCTCTTTAGAGACCTCGTTGTTTGTTACAAGAATGCATTGCCTTGAGCCGCCGTCTGCAGCGTTTAAGAGTGATAAGGCGTGAAGCGTAGTGCCGCTTCCGCCGAAGAAATCCAGTACAACCGCCTCTTTCTTATCGCGCAGAAGGGCTGCAAGGGTGTCGCGTACTGCGTAAAGAGATTTTGGGAATGGGAATTTTCCGCCTTCTCCGAAGATTTCCCTCAAGAGATCAGAACCGTATGCCCCTGCATCATGCGCGCTACGGTGCCAAACTGTTTTTATTTGCCTCTGCTTCTCCTCTGCATATTCGACCGTAACGGTCTTTGTAGAAGGGTCAGTCGAAGAAACGACGATGGCACCAGTCTCTATTTGTAGCTGCAGCTTTTTGCTCAGATAGGTGAATCCCCAGGTTTTGCGCTTTTCGTCGTATTCACCCAGGCGCACATACCCCTTTGCGAGGAGCGCGTTAAAGGTTGTAGGCCCAAGCCCCCAGTTGCCAAGGCTGCCGTCCGTACGAATTGGCCACGCGACCGGCAAACCATCAATCTTATGGTCAAGATCAGGTGCTTCTTCGAATGGAAGCGGGTCGGCAGCACGAACAATTGCTCCTCGCGTGGGGTCGATGACGATAGGGTAGAACATATTCTTTCTATCCTGTCTTCGTGCGTTTGTGCCTGAGCGCAGTAGACCCTTCCAGCGCACCTGCCTGGAGCGAGAGGGCTTTGTGGAGCTTAGGCTTAGAAGGTCATCGCCTTTGCCGCTAACCTGGGAGTCGCCGAAGAAGCAAAAAACGGCGTATTCCTCTACACGGGAGAACCGGCCCTGAGTTACGCCTTTTGGATTCACAACGATGGTTACCATCTGGATGTATGCTTCCTTGAACAATTGTTCCAAGAGGCAGACCAAGTGATGAACTTCGTGTTCGTCTATAGTTACCACTAAAACGCCATCGTCTTTCAAGAGGCGGCGGGCCAGGATCAAGCGCTTTTCGATAAACGACAACCATTTTGAATGGCGCCACGGGTCTTTCCCGTCGACATAGTCATTATTGTACTTCCAGTCGCTCGCACCCGTATTGTACGGCGGATCGATGTAGATAACATCTACTTTCGATTCATGCGTGTATTCAAGGAGCTGAAGTGCGTGGTAGTTGTCTGCCTCTACCAGCAGATGCCACGGCGCATCTTTTTGCTGTTCAACAGAGTCAACTACGGTAAGGGATGGATAAATCGGATCTCCGAACCTGCGGCAAACCACTAGATTGTCGATTGGTATGTGTAGTATGTCTCTCTCTGCCGGATCATCGATGGACGCACTTAGGCAATCCGCCACACCCTTGTTTATTGAGAGAACTCGAAGCACCTCGTTGCCCTTGTCGGCTTTACGAGTAGCTAACGAACCTGGACGAACCGGGTAGTCATACAGTCGCGACACTTCAGGCTGATGACCTTCGAACACAAGCCCGAACTGTGTCTGCTTACGAAGGATATCAACGTTCTCTTGGAGGCGAGCTCGCAGTACAGGGTCTGTAACCTCTCTAAGGAGCACATCAATTGAACGCGTTGAAATGGACATGGGGTACACCGAATCGAACTGAAATTTGAGATCACAATGCAGGACGCAGTGGCGTTTTGGAATACCAATTGGCCGGACACGGGCGTTATACAAACCGCAATTGACCAGCAACTTGTAGGGAAAATTACAGATTTTTGCGAGCGGGTATCTAACTCCCGCCGTCCAGCTATTCCCCCCATGCTCACCTCTCAGTGCGAGGATTTAGATCAACGGTGGGTGCGCGCCGTGTGACCTCTTCCACCAAGCTGTGCAACGGACATAAGACGAGGTGGGGGGCGCGTTCGTAAGGGTATACCTCAACGGTCACCACCCCCCATACCCCCGCCTTATGTCCCTTTTGCCGAGGTCGAAGACGGACAATAGAAGACCGTAGGACGCCGTGTAGGAATTGCGACACCTCAGGTCAGCAGCACCCTACGGGGGAAACAGCTGTGAAGACTAGGTAAAATACCCCCTCGTAAAAATTTGCCATTCTAAGACGCTGGGTTTATTTGCTACCTAATCTCCCGTAGTCGCTTTTGGCTAGGGCGCCTGCTTGCTGATCGCCAACGGGGTAGTGTTTATGGCTTTGGATATTGTAGTTACGACTGACCGCTACCATAGCGACCCAGTGTCCCGGTCTTTCATCGATTACATACGCAATAATCAAACTAGCCTGCATGTACAGGCGGGCGTTCTCTATTACGATTTTCCGGCGTACGTGGACTACGAGACAGAGACGACTAGGCCAGACATCCTTCTTTTTTCCCCCGAGCATGGCTTTACAGCTATCAGGTTTATCGACGACACCCTGTTTGTGCGCTCCAAAGAAAGTGTGCAAGACATTGACCGGGGATTGAACGACTTCTGCAGCAACCTGTACTCTCGGCTCATCCGCAGCCGAGAACTGCGGTCTAGCCGAACTAAAGCCATCATTGAGGTGCGGCCACTTATCTTTGACACGTCGACTAGCCAGAGGGCGATTACGTCCACAGACGATTTAGAAAGCGGTACGTGCTCCAGTTACGAGCAGTTTACCGGACTGCTGAATGATTGGAGAGTTGATGCTATCAGCTCAGCAGCAGTTTCAGAGGTACGATCGGTTGTCGAAGGCGCGAAAGCGTTGTCACGGCCCGCTAAAAGGCAGATCGATGATCCAGTAAAACAGCCTCTTGCAGTTGCGATGGCTGCGTTAGAAGCTGAGATCGCAAATTTCGACCAAAAGCAGCGTCACATTGCTTTGGTCGATGTTGGAGGCCCTGCTCGTATTCGCGGTTTGGCAGGCTCGGGAAAGACCGTTATCCTTGCTATGAAGGTGGCACACCTGCACCTAAATAATCCTACCGCAAAGATACTCATTACCTTTTTGACCAAAAGCCTACGCGCAACGATCAAATCCCTGATCACCAAGTTCTATCGCCACTACTCCGAGAATGACCCAGACTGGAAGATGATACATATCCGGCATGGCTGGGGTGGTGCATCGGTGCCGGGTGTCTATTCCGATGCTTGCAAGCGGGCCGGTGTACGCCCCTTAAACTTATCAGAAGCTCAAACGCTTGCTCGAGGCCGAGTTAGTCCTTTCGAAGCAATTTGTGCGAACCTATTAGAAACAGTCGCGATCAAATCGTACTACGACCATATCCTGATAGACGAAGGCCAGGACTTTCCTGTCTCTTTCTACAAGCTATGCTACCAGCTGGCGCAAGGCCCTCAAGATCGCAAAAGTATTGTTTGGGCATACGACGAGCTACAGGACATAATGAACGTAGCAATTCGACAGCCTCAAGAGCTCTTCGGAGTTGACGAGGGCGGGCGCGCACTTGTTGATCTGGATAGATCATCAGCACATGTACCGCCCGGTGCTACAAATGATGCAGTGCTAAGCAAGTGCTACAGGAACCAGCGGGATGTATTGGTGTCGGCTCATGCGATGGGCTTCGGCGTCTACGGTAACATTGTTCAGCTGCTGGAAAGTGCGGATCACTGGAAGGATGTCGGGTACGAAGTAGAAACCGGTCCTCTTCATACGGGCGAGGAGGTGAGAGTAAGGCGACCAGACGCGAACAGCCCTATCCAAATCGCAGATACACCCGAGTTTCCACTTATCGATTGGCACGTAGCAGACGATATGGAAGACGAGATTGAATGGGTGGCTCAGAGTATCAGCCAATTCATTGCGGGCGGGCTAGCACCTGAGGAGATAGTAGTGATTTCATTGGATGATCGCCACGCCAAGTCGTATCTGTCTCGGATCGCTGAAGGCTTGGCTTTAGCGGGCATCTCGTCAAACAATGTTATCGCCGACCCATACAATGAGCCCCCCTTTACGGTTTCGGGTAAAGTGACCCTCTCGACGGTCTATCGTGCCAAAGGGAACGAGGGAGCGGCTGTTTTCGCGGTAGGTATAGACGCAGTTGAAAAGCGCACCCGTTCAGGTAGGAACAAGCTTTTCACAGCGTTTACACGATCCAAGGCATGGCTGCGAGTGAGTGGCATAGGAAAACCCTCTCAAAACCTTTTCAAGGAACTTGAGACGGCGCGAGATACCGCCCCGCTCATGACCTTTGAGATGCCAGATTTGAACGAGGTTGAAACTATTCAGCGGGGCTTCAGTCGAAAGCAAGCCAAGGCAAAAGCAGCCAGAGAGGAATATATCAGAACACTCCTTGAAGCCGGGTACTCCGACGAAGAGATCGAGCAGGATCTAGCTATGGGATTGAAAGGTGAATAAGGACGACGTTCGTTCCGGGATAGCCAAGAGTTGGGAGCTTATTAAGGCCCTGACTTTACACGAGGCCTTCTCGAACCCGATGCCCATGAAGGCAAGCGAGGAATTTCTCTCTGCAGTTTTTGACCCAGATATAACCTATGAAGAGGTTTATCTGACTGGATTGAGCAACACCGACTACAATCTACTTTTACGCGATTATTCCTACCTGCAATTCAGCTTGGGAGATGTCGCGCACGTCCGATACGGCTACTATCCGAACCCATTTCTTGGAGCGTCGCCAACAGCGATAGCAGAACTTGAGGAGTTGCGGACCTATCTAGATGAAGGCGCTGTTTCCATGGAAGAGTATCTCGCCAAGGTAGCCGAGCTCCGGAAAAGCCAACATCCACCACTATTGCGCTATGAGAATGCTCCTAGCCAGTATGCTGAGTTTAGTCATCCATGCTCGCATCTGCATCTAGGGCATCATGATAGTAATCGCTGGGCGGTGCAACGGGTGCTCACACCGCTGGCGTTTAGTATGTTGGTAGCAAGGCATTTTTACGCAGAAGCATGGTTTTCCGCTGGATCCCTTACCCTATTTGGCAAGACCCAATCGCCAGACACTTATTTAGCAGACACAAAGCTCGATTGCCGAGTTCTACCTGAGGAACATTTTTCAAAGAGCGAGGGGCTTCTTTTTTCCTTAGGATAACTCACCCTGTAACTCTCGGGGATAAGTCGCCCGGCTAGTTGCGAACAAAAGGGGAATAAGGTATTTCAAGCCATGCATGATGTTCGCTCAGTTGCTAGCTTCGTCCTTGATGTAGCAGAGGCAGCAGGCCAAGGAAGTTCAATCCGTGATGCGTTTCAATGGACGTCAAGTCGATTGCTGTGGCGGGTGGCGAGATAGAGAGAGGCGTCAGGGACCAGCCTCTGCGCCTGGCGGTCGCCTCCATCCAACGCCAGTCCCTTTGCCATTGCTCCCAGAGCGCTTTTGCCATCTGTTTCCCATTTTG
>NZ_JAPWDT010000017.1:0-29687 GCF_027212525.1 Agrobacterium sp. SOY23
AAAAATGGGAAACAGATGGCAAAAGCGCTCTGGGAGCAATGGCAAAGGGACTGGCGTTGGATGGAGGCGACCGCCAGGCGCAGAGGCTGGTCCCTGCAAGGATCGTTCGGAGGCGCCAAATACGCCCGAAATGTGGGAGAACCAGTTTCCTTTCTACAGTCTGGTCAACGGCGACATGCTGACGATCGACATGTCCGTCGAGGACGGCCCGCAGCCGGTCCGTTATTTCAGCCATGAATTGCAGACTCTCCACGGCATGGCGCTTGCGCCAGACTTTTTCGCCTTCATCACCGAAATGTCGAAGCTTGGCTTTGCCGGCACAGAGTGGGCTTCATGGGGAAAATTCGGATCATGGGACGAGCCGAACAAGACCTATTACATCAAGGCCGACAGTACTGGCGGCCAGGAGTGGCTTGCCTGGCTCGCAAGGGACGACGTCCGCACGGACGAGCCTCCCCCGGCGATTGTTGAAGAAACAGCCGCAGAACGCCAACTTCTCGACGCCGCGCGCTCCGGCAATGTCGCCGCAGCAATTGTGGCTCTCGGAATGGGCGCACGGCCCGATGTCGTTCCCAATCCTGACTGGCTCATGGAAAACATGGCCTGGAACGACGAGTTTTCCACGCCCCTGACTTATTCCGTCCAGGCGAACCACATCGGCCTAGCACAGACCTTGCTCGATCACGGGGCTACACTGAATACCCGACGGCTTGTTACGGGCGATGCTGTGCAAACCGCGTCGCCCAAAACTCTGGAATGGTTGATTGAGCGAGGAGCCCGAATCGATGGCTGGAAGGACGACCGCTTCTGGCCGCTGCATTTACTTGTGACCCGTCGCAGCGAAACAACAGCCCGGACAAGATCCGAGCTGGAAACCCGGCTTCGTAAAGACTGGGGTCTCGATAAGTTGGCAACGACGCAAACAGGGCGCGAGATGCATGCGGTCCAGGAGAAGCTTGTTCAGCAGCAACTCGCCGCCTGGCTGGACAGGCCAACTTATCTCGCAATGCAGCGGACGCTCCTTGAAGCCGGCGCCACAGTCGATGCGCCGTGGGACAACGGCATGACCATGCTGATGTGGGCGGAAGAAGATGACGCACGTGTCCTTCTCAAAGCCGGAGCCAATCCAAACGCACGCGATGCCTACGGAAGTGCTCCATTGCATATCGCCCTCCGCAATTCGGTCGCGAAAATTCACCTGCTCGTCGCTCATGGCGCGGAGATCGACGCGCCTCAGGTCCCACCACGCGATAGCGACGTGGATCGTCGTGCCAGCACGCCACTGCAATCGGCCCTGACTGTTGCAGGATTGGGACGGCTGGACGGGGTACAGGCTCTGCTTGAGCTCAAGGCCGATCCACTCAAGCGCGACCGCGATGGCCGGAGCGCCCTCTGTTACTCCACCACAGTCGCAAGTTTTCGGCTTATGCAAGGCTATGGGCTCAATCCGAATGAACGCATGCCGGATGGCGGAACGCTTCTTCACAATCTCTTCGAGATGACGAGCGTGCGTGCCGCCTTCGAGGACGAAGTTGCCATGCTGGACCTGTTGCTTTCACTTGGCCTTCCCGTCAACGCGCAGGACAATCAGGGCAGGACCGTGCTTCACAAGGCCGCCGAAAGAACAGAAGTGATCGACGATATTGCATTGTTGCTGGACCGGGGTGCCGATCGCCTCGTCCGCGATAAGGATGGCAAGCGCCCGGTCGATCTTGTGCCGGGATCATTGGACGAAATCCGTTCCTTGCTTGGCTGAATGAGATGAAGCTGTTCCAGGATTGTTCGTAACGGCGGTTACCCGAAGCGATGCTGTGATCCCTTCATCGCCCGGAGGAGCAGGCTTCGAACCGTCACAACACTGCGAGGGGCTTAGTTGCGGAACCAATCTTTATGCCAACATTTCGTTCCGGCCTCGAAAGCGGAGAGAGTAGAAAACCAACCGAAATTCTGCCCATCGTCAAAAGTTATAAACCGATAATAATTCAACTTTTAATTGACGAAATCAAACGTAGTGATAACGATCAGTTTGCGGGTGATTTTCGGGGGCGGAATGGATCAACAAAATATTCATGGCGGCACGAATGCCGCAGCGCGGTTGACTTGGGTTCGTGGCAGGCATGTCACAGCATTTGAGCCGTCTGGCCGGATTGTGCCGACGTCGAACCAACCGAACTCGATTCAACGCGGCACCACATGCCCCACAACGATCATCCGTAGAATACGGAAAGGGAAAATCCGAGGGTTCGTCTTTTCGCAAAGAACGGCGCACCCACTTTCAGTAAAATCATGAAGTAACAACACGCTTTGACGGTGTTTCTCAACGGTACTGCTGGCGTAAAACGACGGACATCCATATGAAAAGTATGAGCAAGTGGATAAGCCCAATATTGCCGAGAGGAGCCTCGAAGTATTTTGACGAAAAAGTTTTTAAGTTGATAAATTACTTCAACGTATTTTTCATATCCGCGCTGTTCCTTCTCTACTTTACCGACACATCAACGATGGCTCTTGAGATGATTGAGCCGCCGGACACATTCCCTGGTATTTTTTCTTTTATGCTTGAACGATATCAAGATTTTGAATCTGTTAAACCGGGCAAAGGGGCGTTCTTTGTTGTCGCCAATATCATCCTCCTCGCGGGCACAATAGCGCTGCTCGTTGCCATTTTATCGAGATTTATCAGCTTCAAGGAGCGTCTCCCTGCTAAATTCGAAAAAAGTAATATTGTGACGCCTTTTGTAGCTACGATCTTTATATTGTTGTCATTTAGATTTTTATTTTTTTCAGATGTAACGTGTAACACATGCGGCACCATAGCGTCCCGCTCCCTCAATTCCCCGCTGATTATAATCATCATCCCCGCGATTTACACGGTCGTGATCGAGTCATTCATTCAAATATTTGGCGCTGGAATAGTCGCGTTGGCCACGAAGGCGTAAGGCGATAATACTGAGAGACATCGCGAAATACTCTAATTTCTAGCGGACAGAATTAGTCAGCTTGTCAATACAACAGGTCAAACGGGGAACATGTGGTGATTGAAAATTCAGTGATCTTGTTAGAAAGAAAGTTCATTAAGGCATCTGTCGTCACGTACTTTACAGCTTATATTGCCGGGAGCCTGATGTCGGCACTTCTCTGGTCTGGAGTTAATCACCTCAATGCAGCGGACTTCTGGATGTTTTGGCCAGTAAACTTGCGTTACATGAGCCAAATAACAGCACGGTTTGGCAGCATCGACGGCTGGAATGGCTTTTTATTTTCTAATTACATTATCAGTTCGCTAATGATTATACGGATGATCTATCTTTTTTCATTCGAACTTTCTAAGCCCCACGATAGCTTTACCTGGGGGATTACTACCGTCCATCTGATGGTTATACCGTTCGCACTGATAGCTTTGTTCCTCCCCTTCCGAGAAGGGCCACGATTCTACGGAATGACGTTTTATGATGGTCCATTCAGCAACTCCCTAAAGAGCAATTTTCTCGTTGCAACTTTTTACTTCAGCATCACAGACCCGGTCGTGAAGTTCGTAAGCTGGCTGAAATTCTCCTTTTGTCCACGAGGTAATTAAATGACCGAAACAACCAAAACGAGATCGGAAGATGCCTGGGATCTCTACTCCAAGCGAATATCTCCCGGTACAGATGCCCTCAAGTCCTTCGCTCTTGGTTGGCTCGGCACGCGTCAAGATGCATTGGCCGCATATAGGCAAATTGATGGTTTTTGGGGGCCACTGAATCTCTTTGCCGCGGGCACCTACGGAGCATTGTCTGGATACAAAGAAGATGGTGTCGAGGGAGCTGCCCAGGGAGCTGTGAAAGAAACATTGCTTGCCTCCGCGTCAGCCTACCTTGGTGGAATGACATTCCGCACCGCAGTAAGAGCTACCGCAAGATTTGCAACCAGCTGGGGGGTGGCCGCTGGCGGGGTCGCAGGTGTAGCGGTAGGGTTCATCGCAGGCGAGATTTTAGACCAAATATTAGATCAATTAGACCCGCAAACTCATCCGAATTATTCACTCAACAACATGTCGTCCGCGAGAGCGCCAGGAGCATGGGGACATGTTGAGCGGGGCCACGAAACAAATTGGCTTGATGTAGAATCCGAAATCAATTCGTGGTTTGGGACCGTACCTCCGGCCCCGCCGACGCTTTCCGCCCCTGCAGCAGAAGCTGTGACGCCTGGTACTACAACTACACTAGGCGCGACACCCCTTGCGCCACTAACGAGCTTGACTCCGATTAGTCTCGTGGCAACTCCCTCTCCGACATATTCCTACGGAGGATATCGGTCGTCCGGTCCGTACGGGGGATTTGAAGGTAATCAAGGCAGCTGGAATTCTGGTAACGACAATACGGGCTCTTGGGCAGGCTCGAGTGGCGGCAACAAATCCACCAGTAATGGCAGCGGCGGAGGAGGCAAAAGTTATAGCAGCGGAGGCGGACACCAAGGTTATAACAGCACGCCGATGAACGGCCCTACTCCGGGCTCAAAACCGGGCAGCCAGTATGACGGCTGGAACAACGCGGACGAGGGTGATCGCGGCCGTGGTGCGGGATGGGACGGCAGTGGCGGTAGCAAGGGAAGTAGTGGAAGCGGCGGGAACAAGGGAGGCAGCGGGAGCAAGGGAGGCAGCGGAAGCGGCGGGGGCAAGGGAGGCAGCGGCGGGAAGAGTTCGGGACCAGCATGGTCACCCGTACTTCTTGACCTTTCAGGCGATGGCATTGCCATAGATACTCTTTTATCCTCATCGAAGTTTGTGGAACTTGCGGGAGATGGTTTTGCGACCCGGATGGCGTGGGCAGGACCCGATACAGGCGTGCTCGTCATAGACGCTGACGGAGATGGTAAAATCACCCGTTCCAGTGAGTTTGCATTCACGGAGTGGGATCCGACGGCTCGAACGGACTTCGAGGCGCTCAAAAACGTGTTTGATACGAATGGCAACGGCAAACTCGATGCTGGCGATGCCAGATGGGCAGAATTTCGAATCGAAGTTAATGGCGAACTGGTCACCTTGGATAGTCTCGGCATTGCCTCGATCGATCTCACCCCGACTGGCAGCGGTCGAACCTTCGCAGACGGCTCTGCCATTACCGGGTCAACAACCTACACCCGGACCGATGGCACGACAGCCGCAGCCAGCGACGCGATCCTGGCAAGCGAACAGGAAGCTTATAAACTTGACCGCACTGTCACAACTAACGCGGATGGCTCTTCCAGCGAACTGATTATCGGCTATGCAAAGGACGGGCGCATTGCATTTCGCAACCTGGTTACGAAATCGTCTGACGGATCAACGGTCACAACAAACTTCGACGATGATGGCGATGGTGTCTATGATCGGCGCCAGACCAAATCGTACTATACGACTGAAGATGGAAGCTTCGTTGAACTCGTTGTGAATTTCAACGCTGACAACTCCATAGCCAACAGCACAAAAACCGAGACTTCCGCCGACAAAAAACTGGTGACGACGCTGCTCGATCTGTATGGCACCGGCCTCGTTGACCAGTATCAGGTTTTCGAGAAGCTGGGGGACGGTTCCACGCGCACGACAATCCAGCACCTTAGCCGGGATGGTTCAGTGCTCAAGACCGTCGTCGCAACAGCATCCGCGGACGGGCTCAGCAAATCCACATCGATTGACGTCACGGGCGATGGCGTCGGCGACGTGTTCGAGGCTGAAACCACGATCGTTGAGAGTGGCGGCACCAGGACCCGAACGGTTAAGGAGTTGGCGAGAGACGGAGCCATTCTCACGAGCACCACAGTTTCAACGGCGAGAAACTCTACCGGCACTGAAAAAACGACAACGCGTGACCTCGACGGCGATGGTTCAACAGATCGGCGCTCGCAGGAGATCACCACAGTCACTTCAACGGGAGACGTTACAGCCGAGTCGGCCTCCTATGCTGCCGACGGCACTCTTCTTGGCAAAACGACGTTGCGTACGACGCAGGACGGCAAGTCGACATATCTCACGCGCGATATTGACGGAAACGGGTCCATTGACATCTACAGTTCCGACATCACGATTGTTGATGCCGCTGGCGAAAGGACACGAACGGAAACGGTTACAAGTGGAAACGGGAGCCTCTTGTCGCGACGCGTCGTGATCACCTCAGCCGATCAGAAGATCATCACTGAAACTTTCGATGCCAACGGCGACGGAGCGGTTGATACGAATATCGTCACCTCAACTGGCTCCGATGGCGCGACGAGCAAGACCGAAAGCCTGTTTAGTGCGAACGGTTCCCTGATTTCGCGTTCCACGACAGCTACTTCGGCAGATGGTTCCTCCAGTTCTGTATCAACAGACATTGATGGAGATGGCTTAACCGACAGCGAAGTCTCAACGACGAAGTCCGTGTTTGCGGATGGTTCAGCAATGACGTCGGAACGCGTTCTGTCACGCGACGGCGACCTTATCTCGCAGGTAACTTCAACCACCAGCCCTGACGCAACAAGCCGTGCCACTGCCGAAGATCTGAACGGCGACGGATCGGTTGATCGGCAAACGTCAGAGGTTGTCGTCTTTAACGACGACGCAAGCCGGACAAAGACAGTCACTATCCGGAGCGGCGACTCCACCCTCCTTGGACGCACGACAGTCGATATTTCCGCTGACCGGTTGACGACGATCGCAGTTACCGATTCTAACGGCGACGGCGTCGTTGATAAACACGAAGCAGAAACCACCCTTGTAAACGGGCAGGCCGTCCTCGAGGAAAAGCTGTTCACGCGAAGTGGCACAATCTATCGTTCGACCAGAAAAACAGTCAGTGCGAGCGGTCTCAGCACAACCGTTGAAACCGACATCAATGGAGACGGCACGACAGATTACTCAACGGCTGTCGACACAGTCATCAATGGCGACGGAAGCCGAAAGGAAACAACTGTCAGAAAAAGCGCCAATGGCGCCACTATTCAGAGCTCCTCGCTCCTGACCAGTGGCAACGGCTTGACCGTCGTTTCGGAACAGGACTTCAACGGCGACGGTATTGCAGACACCAGGTCCATTCAGTCCACCGTCTATGAGCAAAACGGTTCAGTCTCGAAAACTGTTTCCTCCTATCAAGGGACCACGTTTGTGGCGCGGGAAAAAGTTGTCACCAGCGGCAATGCTTTAAGTACCGTTGCATCGCGGGACTTCGACGGGGATGGCCATTTTGACCAGGTTCTTGCTTCTGTTCGGACCATCAATGCCGATGGTTCGGTCTTGGAAGAGGTTAGCGCAAAGAGCGGCAACGGCACCTTGATCTCAAAGACGGCGATAACTGTCAGCGCCGATAAAATGAGTAGCCACCTTGAATCTGACACCGATGGGGACGGCATCGTCGATCGCCGTATAACAACCTCTCGTAATGCGAATGGAGTTGAAAGCCAGACAACCGAGAGGCTGTCGCCGGCGGGCGTAATCGGCAGCAGACACATCTCTGAAGCGTCTGCTAACGGGCTTTCGACCCAGTGGCGTACGGATTTTGATGGTGATGGTGTTGTCGATGCAAGCGGATCTGATGTCACAACAATTGCATCAGATGGCAGCCGGACACAGACTGTCTCGAAAACGAGGACCGCAGAAGGTAGCCTTGTAAAACAGACAACCTTCTACAGCAGGGATAGCTTGACGAAGCGCGTCACGTGGTACGACGGCTCGTCTCTTGCAAGAACGCAAAGTGAGGTCAAGGTCCTCAACGCCAACGGAACTGCCACGGAAACCATCAGCCTAACCAGGGCTGACGGTTCATTGGCAAGTCGTGAGATCAGATCGGAAAGCGTGCACGGGATTACCTCGACAGTCTCGCGGGACCTCAATGGCGACGGTATCATTGACCAGGAACTGACGCGGACCCTGAAGGCCGATGGTGCAGTCGAGCGTGTTTTCAAGGATTTCGCTGCCAATGGCGGTACCACCGGGATCAAAAAAACAACCGATCAGATGGATGGAACACACGCCACTGTCGAATACGATTTTGATGGTGACGGCGTGTTTGATCGGAAGTTCGATCAGACGACTACCATTGAAGCCGACGGAAAGAAGATCGGTACCGCACAGGTATACAGCCGAAGCGGAAGCGGGATGCTCCTGTCGGATCGACAGACAAGTTACGAGACTGCAAATGGATTGTTTCTTCAGAAGACCTTTGATCTCGGAGCGGATGGATCGACGGACTTCTCTTCCACAGACGAAACAAGCCTGAGTGGAGATGGCAGCAGGTCGAGAACAATCAGCACCCATGCAGGCGGGGTGCTTGCCAGCCGGCGTATCACAACAACAAGTGCCAATGGTCTTTCCGTTACGACGAAATGGGACCCGACAGGCGCCGGAGTGTACACGCAACTCTCGACGGACGTTATTGCGTACAATGCAAACGGCTCTGTTAAGCGCGAGATCCGGAGCACGAAATCCGACGGCTCCTTGTTGTCTGCTGCGACAACTACAACCTCCGCGAATGGACTGAGCAGCGAAACACTGGAGCAGCGCACAGGGCTGTCGGACCGTACAACCCGTACAAGCACGCTCACAAGAGCTGACGGCTCGACCATCGAGGAAACCGCCCGGTTCGGCAATACCGGACAGTTACTCAGCAAGACAACCTCGGTGACAAGCGCCGAGAAAGATCGGAATGACATTACCATTGACGTCGATGGTGATGGTGTTGTCGACCAAAGCCGCCGCGATGTGCTGGCCTGGTGGGGCGAGCGCACGTCAACGACCACGAACTTTGCGACAAATGGCGCCATTCTCCAGCGCATCGTATCAGTCACGGCATCGGACGGACTGTCGTCAACCACGACGTGGGACCTGAATGGCGATGGGATCATTGATCAGAAGCGCATCGAAACGAGAACCCTGAATGCGGATGGCAGCCGTCTTGTAAAGCGGCTCGATACGCACGCCGCTACGGGATCGACAAAATCCGGTTCGACGGATCACACGACGGCCGACGGGAGATATCGGACTATTTCGAAAGACCTCAATGGCGACGGCACGTTTGATCAGATCGAACGTGTAGAAACACTGATCACCGGTCAGACCCGTTCCACTGTCACGAACAATATTATTGCCCGAGACACAAAATATCTGCCCTCCGGAGGGATCATCTGGAAAACTGCCGTCGCCCATACTGTCGAAAGCGAAAGCTCTTTCGACGGGAGCGAAACAACAACACGCTACGATTATGACGGCGACGGTGTTTTCGAAACTGTCATGACTTCCCAACGACAGATAGACGGCTCTGTGGCGGCCCAGATTCTCGAAAAAGGTACAACAGGCTCTGTTTTGTCGAAGGGCACGCTCTTTACCAGCGCAGACGGCCAAACCACAATTTTGAACAAAGATATCGACAACGATGGTGACGTCGATGAGCGGAATACATCCATCGTGAGAGAAGATGGTTCAGTCATACTGAAAAAGGAAACGCTGGGTGCAAACGGAGCCGTATCAGGCTCGGTCGTGGACAAGATCAACTCCGTCGGAACTCTTGTTTTCCGAACGTCCTTTGACGGCCTGGGTCGTAAAACGCAGGAAACCGCAATCGCGTTTGATGGCAGTTCGCGTACCACTGCTTTCGACGCAGCCAGCGGCAGCGTTACAAGTGTCACGAATATCTCGTCCTCGGGCCATGTAACATCGGCCACCTTGTACGATCCTTTAAACAGCAAGGATTGGATAAGGGTCGAACAGACCTATAACGCCGCAGGTCAAAAGACGATTGAAAAGCAGTTTCTCGATAATGGGACGTCGATTGTCATCACCTTCGTCGCCGAGACCGGACAAAGGATCAAGGCGGAGTACTTCAATGCATCCGGCGTCAGGACGAGTCTGATTGATTTTGACACACGCAATACCGAGGTGTGGCGCGAGGTCCACCAAACGTTCGACGGGCTGGGCAGATTGCTCACGCAGATTAATTTTTACGATAATGGCACGAGGGCCGAATATACGTTCGATGTCGCCAATACGCAGGTTTGGTCGCGCTACATAAACGAGTTCGACAGTGCGGGACGTCACTATTATGCGCATCAGCTAAATGACAATGGCTCAGTATATGCCACCACGATAGACGCGACGAATTCCCAATCCTGGTCGAAAATCGGCCAATCGTTCGATGCCGCAGGACGCTTGCTGTTTCAGGTGGAATATGGCGACAACGGTTACAGGTGGGAATACAGCTACGACCCATTAAACGCTCAGCCCTGGCAACGATACACCAATATTTTTGACAATGCGGGACGGAATTATTACGCCCAGCAACTCAACGATGATGGCAGTTCATTCGCGATCGATTTCGACGTCACCAACTCTCAATCCTGGTGGCGGCACGAGCAGACCTGGGATGCTGCAGGGCGCCGGACCGCGTTAACGTTGGTGAACGATAACGGAACACGAAACACCACGTTTTACGACGTTCTTGGAAACCAGATTTGGAGCCGCATCGAACAAAGCTTCGACAATGGCGGCAGGATGACCGCGCAAGTCGAGTTTTATGATGACGGTACACGCAGAGACTATTGGTACAATAGCACGACCGATTGGGGATGGTACCTTTACAATACGCGAGGTCAGGTGGTCGATTCCTGGCGATCCGGACGACCGGTTCGTGAACCAATCGCGTTTGATCTGAACAATGACGGACACATCGATCTGCGTCCGCTTGGCCTCTCTTCGGAAGACGGCGTTTCCCAACCATCTTTTAACTGGGAAAATGACGCCAACCGCGAAACCACAGCCTGGATCGGCCCACAGGACGGTTTCCTTGCTATTGACGTTGCTGCAGATGGTTCTCCAGGTCCGGACGGCATAATCAACCAGGCAAAAGAACTCGCCTTCACTCTCTGGCCCACCGAGGAACAGGGCTCGACCAACTCCGATCTGGAAGCTGTTCGGCTTGTTTTCGACACAAACAACGACGGTCTGCTGAGTGGAGAAGATGCCCGCTGGAGCGAGTTCCGTGTCTGGCAGGACATCAACCAGAACGGTGTCAGCGAGGCTGGCGAGCTTTCGACCCTCGATCAGCTGGGTATCAAATACATCAATCTGATACCGACCGCTGATGGAGCACAGAACTTCGCTGATGGTTCAGCCATCACGGGAACCAGCTTCCTCGAAAAGGTTGACGGTCAAACCCGCCTCGTCGGCGACGTCAGGCTGGCATATCAGCCTTCTTCACCGACCTGATAAACCTCTCCATTTTCACCCCATGCGGATTTGCAGACACCTGCAAATCCGCTCATCAACTGATCTGACATATGGATACAGGTTTACTCAACCCCTCCTCCACGACGAATGCCGACGCCGGACTGGCGTCCCTGGCAGCCGTCGCAGCGTTCTTCAGGATCTCCTGCAATCCGGCAGACCTTTCGCGAGAACTGGCACTCACCACAGAGGCGACCCGTGACGATATCCTGCGGGCTGCCAAACATGTGGGCCTGAAGGCAAAACCCGTTCGCGAGGAGCGGTTTGCCAGTGGAAAAATAATCCCGACACCGTGCATCGCCGTCCTTGACGACGGAGGATTTGCCGTTTTTGCGGGAAAAACGGAAGAAAACAGCTACCGGCTTGTTGATCCCGTCAGCTTTATCAGCCGGACTGTACCCCTTGATGAACTGTTGTCGCTGACGTCAGGAAACTTCATCCTGCTCCAGCGGGGATTTTCGGACGTTTCAGCGTTTCAGCGCCGTTTCGGGTTCGCGTGGTTTCTGCCGTCGCTCTGGCGCTACAGGAGCGCCCTCGCCCATGTCTTTCTCGCTTCGCTTTTCCTGCAGCTCTTCGCCCTTGTCTCGCCGCTGTTTTTTCAGGTGGTGGTCGACAAGGTGCTGGCCCACCGTAGCTACTCGACATTGACGGTCCTGATCATCGGACTTGCCGCCATCGGCCTGTTCGACGTCGTGCTTCAGTATCTGCGCACCTATGCACTGACACATACGACCAACCGGATCGATGTGGAGCTCGGACGCCGGCTCGTCCGTCACCTGCTGAATCTTCCACTCAACTATTTCGAAACCCGCGCCGCCGGCCAAACGGTTGCCCGCGTGCGCGAACTCGAAACCATCCGCAATTTCCTGACCGGGCAGGCGCTGTTTTCAGTCCTTGATCTCATCTTCACCTTCGTCTTTATCGCGGTGCTGTTTGCCTATTCCACGGTGCTTGCCTGGATCGTGGTCGCCTCCATCCCGTTTCTCGTGCTTATCGGATTTTTGATCCGCCCTTCCCTCAAACATCGCATCGATGAAAAATTCGACCGGGGTGCCCTCAGCCAGCAATTGCTCGTGGAGTCCGTTATCGGCATGCAGACCCTCAAGGCATCTGCCGTCGAACCCGTCGTTGCCGCGCAATGGGAAGAGCGTCTGGCGGCCTATGTACAGTCTTCCTTTGCAGCGACGATGCTCGCCGCGAAGGGGCAGACGGCTATCCAGTATGTCAACAAGATCACCTCCGCCGCCCTCCTCCTTTTTGGCGCACAGGCCGTCATCGACAATGAGCTGACGGTCGGCGGGCTCGTCGCCTTCAACATGATCGCTGGCCAGGTGTTTCAGCCGGTCCTGCGCCTCTCACAGCTCTGGCAGGATTTTCAGCAGGTACAGGTGTCCGTCGAGCGCTTGTCAGATGTCCTCAATGCGCCCGAGGAGCCCAAACCGGCGGTCCCCGTCACCCAGCCGCCGCCGAAAGGCGCGATTTCGTTCAAGGGCGTAAACTTCCGCTATTCCAGTGATGGTCCGGAAATCCTGAAGAACATTTCGCTGTCCGTTCGCCCGGGCGAAGTGATCGGCATCGTCGGTCCTTCCGGGTCGGGAAAATCGACGCTGACCAAGCTTCTGCAGCGATTCTATCTGCCCTCCAGCGGCCAGGTCATGGTCGACGGTCAGGACATTGCCCATGTCAATCCGGCCTGGCTGCGTTCGAATATCGGCGTCGTGCTTCAGGAAAACATGCTGTTCAACCGCACGATCCACGAAAACATCAGTATCGCCAATCCTGCCATGTCGCGCGCGGCCGTCATCAATCTCGCCCGCCTGTCAGGCGCCGATGAATTCGTTGCGAAACTGCCGAAGGGCTACGACACCGTCATTGAAGAGCGCGGTGCAAATCTTTCCGGTGGTCAGCGGCAACGACTGGCGATCGCCCGGGCATTGTCCGTCAATCCGCCCATTCTCATTCTTGACGAAGCAACCAGCGCTCTCGACTATGAAAGTGAGAGACTGATCCTCGCAAACATGCGTCACATTGTTCAGGGCCGCACAGTATTGATCATCGCCCACCGGCTCGCAACCATCCGGAGCTGTAACCGCATCATCGGCATGGCCGACGGCAGGATCGTCGAAGAAGGCAGCCATGACGATTTGCTTGCCCGGGATGGTGGCCTCTACAAACACCTGTGGGACTTGCAGATGGGGTCGAGCCAATGAGAGGAAAGACGCGACCTGCACGGCCCAACGCAACGAACACAAAGGTCAGCCCCGATTACAGCGACTTTCTCCCCGCCGCCCTCGAAATTATCGAAAAGCCCGCCTCCCCGGTCCGCTACGCCCTCATCTGGTTCGTCTGCATCGTCGCAGCCTCGGCACTGATCTGGAGCTTTATCGGCAGGATCGATGTGGTTGCGACCGCACAGGGAAAGGTTCAGCCCTCGGGTCGGGTCAAGGTTGTCCAGTCGACGATCTCCGGACGTGTGGTTTCGGCGCCTTTTGCCAACGGCACCGAGGTCCAGGCAGGCGACCTTCTGGTGAAACTCGATGACATCGAACTGAAGGCGGAAGACGCTCGCCTGCGGACGACGATCGAGGCCTTGCAGGCTGAACATGTGCGACGGATGACGGAACTTGCCACCGTCGAAAACCACGACTGGAACGCAGGTTCCGATATAGCTGGCGATATCGTCCCCGATTTTGCGGCAAATACGCAGGCAACCATTCGCTCGCGCGAAACGGCGATCCTGAAAGCCAACCTTCTGCAGCTCAAGGACACGATGAGAAATCTCGCCGCCCAGACGCAATTGCAGTCGGCATCGATTGACCGACTGGAATCCATGTCACGCGCGCAGGCTAACCTGATCACCACGCTGACGGAGCGTGTCTCGATGCGGTCAGGCCTTCTCGAGCGCGCCGCCGGCAGAAAATCGGACGTCCTTGATGCCACACAGGCCTTGCGGGAAGAAGAGGCAACCCTGTCGACCTACGCAGGACAGTTGCTCGAAGCACACGCAAGTCTCGCCGTTGCAGAGACCGACAAAAACAAGGTCCTGTCGACATTCGTTGCCGACAATATCCAGAAAACGGGTGATCTTGCCCGGCAGATGGACGAAGCAAAACAGGAACTGGTGAAGGCTGAGAAACGGCTCGCCGCGACGGCGATCTATGCCCCGTCTGACGGTGTGATCCAGGCCTCGTCGATTACCACGACCGGACAGGTCGTGTCCGCGGAGACCGAAATCATGCGCATCATCCCCGCCAATCTGCCGCTTGAGATCGAGGTGTTTTTCGCAAACCAGGACGTGGGCTTCGTGAAGCCCGGCCAGCCGGCCGTCATCAAGGTCGAAACGTTTCCGTTCACCCGTTATGGTGTTCTCACCGGAACTGTAAAAACCGTGGCACGGGACGCCATCCCCAATCCCGACGCCCAGGCGATGGAAGAACAGGCCGCCCCGCAGTTCAGGAGTGTTGTGCCAGGCGGAAATGTGCAACGGCTGCAAAACCTCGTTTACCCGGCAACGATTGGGCTCGATGCGACAGAGATAAACGTTGACGGGGTGATGCGACCGCTTTCACCTGGCATGGCGGTGTCAGTCGAAATCAAGACCGGCACACGCAGGATCATTGACTATTTCTGGTCGCCAGTCGCGCAGGTGGCGTCTGAGGCGATGCAGGAGCGATAGCCACGGGCCCAAGGGCATTGCAGACCATTGGCCTTGATCGGTCGAAGAGCCAAAACGGTTTCGCCTTGAATGGATTGGCACCGTCGACCACGCGCCGTGGATTGGCCAAGCACTTGCAACACAATTCATTCACACTCGCTGGCGCCGCCCTGACTTTGGTTTTGCTGGCTAATTGAAACGATGCGCACCGCCAGTTTTCAATAGGTTATGAAATACATACCCGCCAAAAACGCAAGAAACACAGCAGACGCAGGCATGCCACGGCAATTAATCCGGTTTATTCCAGTTGTTGTGACAAGAGCAGACGAAGCTGCGGCGTTTTTCTTCCCGGTGCATGTCTGCCACACCGGGAAGAGACATTTTGCGGCTCAGAGGCCGGCGCGTACGAGACCATGCTCGACCAGCCGATCGATGACATCAGGATAGCTGACGCCGCTTGCCGCCATCGCCTTCGCATACATGCTGATATCGGTGAATCCGGGAATGGTGTTCACCTCGTTGACCAAAAAAGCCATGTCCTCGGTCAGGAAGAAATCGACGCGCGCCATACCGTCGCAACCGAGCGCCCGGAAGGCGAGCGCTGCCGTCTCGCGGATCTTCGTCTCGACCTCTGGCGGAAGCTCTGCCGGAACCTTCAGCGCCGCGCCGTCCTCGTCGATATATTTCGCATCGTAGCTATAGAAGCCGTGGCTGTCGGCCGGGATTATCTCACCCGGGCGGGAAACGAACAGGCCGCCCTTGGTGTCCTCAAGCACGCTGCACTCAATCTCGCGGCCGCGGATGAATTCTTCGGCAAGCAGCTTGCGGTCATGCTTGAAGGCTTCCGCGAGCGCCGGCGCAAATTCCTGGCTGCCGGAAACCTTGCGCACGCCTACCGAAGAGCCCTGACGCGCCGGCTTGACGAACAGCGGCAATCCCAACTCGCTTTCAAGCTCATCGAAGGACGGCGTCCGATCCACCTGCACGGTCACTGCCCGCGCCACCGGCAGTCCCGCCGCCCGCAGCAACTGCTTGGCGATATCCTTGTCGAGCGCCGTCGCCGAACCCAGGATGCCGCAGCCGACCAGCGGCACGCGAGCCACTTCCGCCAGCCCCTGCACCGAGCCGTCCTCGCCAAAAATGCCATGCAATACGGGGAAGAGAATATCGATCTTTCCGCCATCGCTCATCTTGCCACCGTCGATGGCGATCATGCGCCCGCGCCCCCCGGGCATCAGCGCGATTTCGGTGCCGCTTGCCGGCCTGGCGAGGACGCCATCTTCGAAACGGCTAAGCAGCCACTCGCCTTCCCGCGTCACGAAGATCGGCACCGCCTCGTATTTCGAGGGCTCCAGTGCCCCTACGACATTCGTCGCCGACATGATGGAGACGTCGTGTTCGGCCGAGCGCCCGCCGAAGAGAACGGCGATGCGTAGCCTGCCCCGGGAAGATGTCATGAAAATCTCCAAAATGAACTGGTGTCGAAATAAATGTCAGAAGCCGACCGCGATGCCGCGATTGGCAAAGAAGCGGTCGAAGACGGCAAGCGGCAACGTCACATCCGCCTGGCTCGCAGCATCATGGCCGGATGGATTGTGGAAACGGATCGTATCAGCCGAGGCCGCCGTCACCAGAACGAGATGCCCGCCTTTTGAGGGCGGCATGCGCTCCGGCCAGCGTATGCCGCTATTGACCGAGGCGATGAAGAATGGGCGTTCGGCGAGCAGACCGGGGATGCTCTCTGTCGCGACACCCGTCATCGTTTCTGCCGAGAGCCCGAAGCGCTCGCCCACATAGGTCACGAAAGGCGCATAGATCAGTCCCTTGATCGAAGCATCCAGTTCGTTGACGACATAGCCGCCATAGGCGGTGCAGCCACGGGCGAGAGCAAGCGTCGGATGCAGGTCGCCGCGCGCTGCCAGGATCATCTTCAGGCAGGCCATGCCGCAGACATTGACCGCCCAGCGCGCATATTCCTCTACCGTCTCGGCGCCCGATTGCCGCCAGCGCGGATCATGCAGCAGGGCCGCAGATCCTTCGGCAAGCACAGGCGACGTCATCTCCGGCGTTTCCCACTGACTGAAATAGGGCACGGCCCCCGACGATAAACGCATAGCAAAACTCTCCTATTCGCGTATACTCGTATACGAGATTCGCTGATATGATCAAGAAAATTGCTGTCTCGGAGAAGGTTGGCAATGGACGATTTCGTCGCAATAAATGCTGAAACTATTCGGCCGGAGACCGTGGCCGATCGTATCGCAAGGGTTCTTCGCGAGGCAATTTCCGGTGGCGAGCTTCGCGGTGGCGTCGCGCTCCGACAAGACGAGCTGGCCGCGCGATTTGGTTTCAGCCGCATGCCTGTGCGTGATGCCTTGAGGCTTCTGGAAAGCGAGGGCCTCGTAACCATTCACCCGACAAAGGGCGCCTTCGTGGCAAGAATGGATGCCAAGGAGATTGTGGAGATCTATTCCATTCGCTCGCTACTGGAGACGGAAGCCTTGCACCTGTCATATGCAGGGCTGACGACAGCCGATCTGGACAGGGCTGCAACGCTTCTCGCACAGATCGACGCTGAGATGGATGTGGGGCGTTGGGGGGCGCTGAATAAGCAGTTCCACATGACACTTTATGGTGCCTGCCAAAATGAGCGGCTTATCGGCCTCATTGCTACCCACCACGATGCAGCCGACCGCTATGTGAGGGTATTGCTTTCAAGCCTGGACTATGAGCAGCAATCGCAGGAGGAGCACCGTGCTCTGCTAAATGCTTGCAGAGATCGGGATATCGACGCTGCAAGTGCAATTTTGCAGGGTCATTTGCTTGAAGGAAGTCGCAAGCTCAGCGCGGCTGCCCAGTCGAGCTAAGGCGGTTAGCCGGTTCAGCGTTTGGCCATGCCTTTACCAGCCACGGACGTGGCCGACGACAGCTTCTTATCGAGACGAGCGAATGTATTTTGTTTTCGGATCCGCTGTCGTGAGACGGGTGACGGGGACGTTGCTTTTGAACGGAATCGAATTGGCGACCCGTTGATCCCAGACATGAAGTTCGAAGCCTAGCTTGTAGGAATAGTGTCTGGCCATTCTTGTGCGCCATGAAGTACGCGGAGAATACGAACCGCCGATTGCGTTACAGCATAAGCCGCGACATATGGGGTACCGTTGATCACCAGTTCGCGCGTCCCGGCAATTCTGCCAACACGACCACTCGCCGGAAAATCAATTAAGCGACGAGCAGCCGCGACGATCCGTTCGTCGACCATGATGGCAGCTGAGGGACTATCCGCCTCGATAAAGGTGAAGATGGCATCTCGATCTGACAGCGCAAACGCTGACCAGGTAAGCTTCACGACTTGCGCGCCGCTGCTTTAACGCGCGCTGCCGCTCGCCGTTTTTCGAAATGAGCCTCGACTTCATCATCAGAAACGTCGGGTCGCGTGTCGTTCAGCGCTTCAAGGACCTTACTGCGAAACCAAGTATCATGAGCTTCGCTGCCTGATATAAGTTCGAGCGGTAATGCTCCCTCGTTCGCCGTCCGGGTGAGTAAGATACGAACTGCGTCCGACACCGTAAGACCCATGCTCTCAAGCACCGCAGAGGCACGATCTCGAACGTCAGCATCAATGCGAGTTTGAACGAGTGCGTTCGAAGCCATAGTTATCTCCAACTGAAAGACCAATCGTAATGCATATGAATTACAACGTCTATAGAAGATTTACGTGTGCGCCACGCCGCTGCATTCTTCGCCTTGAGATCTCTCAGGGGTGAGTAGCGGCGGCCTGCACCGTGGCAGAGTGAGGTCGCCAGAAAACTCTCTGGAGGCCAATCATGCCGATAACAGCAGATCAAACTCAAGCGCAGACCACTACCCCCGTCGATCTTGGCGCAATTTTCGTCTCGTTGGAATTCTTATGTTCATTTGCAAGCGGCTTGGCCACGACTATTCGTCCAGCCAATAATGGCTGGTCCTGCATGGTGTAGCTAATGCGCAATGTAGGAGACAGGGCCTCAAGACGACGGTTTGCAAACTCTTATACGCGGGTTGGATACCGCATTTCCGTGTGTACGCCTGGGGCTGCTTCTGTCTAAGCACGGGCATCGACGTAGTCGGCCACTCAATTCCATCGAAGATTCCCCGACCGAGCCCTGCCTCCAACATTGAGCATCAGCGGATGTTCGATCTTGCCTCCTCTTTCTAATGCGCGCGATATGCGGTGCTTGGCTAAGCGAGGTCAGCTGGTTGCACTTCCTGACCGATAGCCCACAGGAAGGCCCCCATTTCTCTAGCGATCGCGGTGATCGCGATGGCCTTGTGCTTCCCCGCGAGGATCATTTTTCGATAGCGAGTGCAGAGGCGTAGCTGACCTTTCCAGGCTATTTCGCGAACGGTTCTCGGTAGGCCTTCCAACTGCGCTTGCTTGGTTCGACTTACCCGCGCAGGGAAGCGGTAAGCCCATGCGCCTTCGACCAGCATGCGACGGGCCCGAGAGTTCCCGGCCTTAGTGATCCCGCCACGTTTGACATGTTCACCTGTCGAGCTCTCTGACGGAACGAGGCCAAGAAAGGCCATCAGCTGGCGGGGATTTTCGAAGCGGCGGATGTCGCCAATTTCGGCAACAAAGACGACGGCGGCAATCAACGACACGCCTCGTAACGCCTGATATGCTTCGACAACAGGAGCCATCGTCCAGGATTTGACAGTCTCCGAGATCAGATCGGTCAGACGCTTTAAGCGCACCTCGGCATCCTCGATCGCCTGGCAGTATTCCTTGAGCACAATGAAGTGCGCCGGATGCTCGAACTTCAGGGTCGATATCCACCGCATATGTGCCAGCGACCAAGATGAGCGGCCCGAATAGATGCGGCCATGTCGAAGTAGGAATGACTGAAGCTGCTGACGCGCCCGCTTTTGAGCCTCCTGGGCTGCTTCTCGGGCCCGCACGAGATCGCGCATGGCTTCGTGTCCGCGATCTGGAACCCAAACTGCCGTCAGCTCACCTGCACGATGTAGCCTTGCCAGGCTGACTGCGTCGCGCCGGTTCGTCTTCACCCGATCACCAGGGCGCTTTGGTATCAGGGACGGTGCGACCACCACGCAGTCGTGACCCATCCCGGTAAGCTGACGGTAAAGCTCGTAACCTGTCGGTCCGGCCTCATAGCAGAAGTGGAGGGCAGCTCCTCGCTTCGCCAATTTTTCCACGATGCTCGTCACCGAGTTAGGATCCGAGGCTATGTCCCCATAAAACCTTACTTCACCACCCCGCTCGCCATCCGCGACGGCTACAGAAATCTTCAGTTTCGAGACGTCCAAACCGACAAAAAGCCTGTTATGCTGATCCATGGTTCACCCTCGCTAAGCTTGGGGCTCGGCTTCGGCCAATCCGAAGCAACCCCCGATCTCAGCTTATCGCGGGGGTGAGCCACCTTCACCCCGAGAACATACGGTCTGAGCAAATCGACACTCTAAGATCAGTTCGATCCATCTGCTGCCTTCCGGTCAGATGCTCCCCTGCGCGGGAAGCCGGGCGCGGACGGCCGCCAGCCCCATGATCGTCAGCGCTGCGAATCCTGCGCCCGCGAGGAAAGTTCCTCGCGGGCCAGTGAAATCCCAAAGCGCGCCCGCGATGACACTGGCGATCAGCAATGCCACCCCGGTGACCAGATTGAACATGCCGAAGGCTGTGCCGCGCAATTCTGCAGGTGACGTATCGGCGATCAGCTTCGCCAGCAGCCCTTGTGTGAACCCCATATGCAGGCCCCACAGAACGACGCCCAGTCCAGCGCCGACGACACTTTGCGTGAACGCGAGGACGAGGTCGGCGCAGACAAGCAGCGACAGACCGATAACAAGAATGGTGAACCGATCCACCTTGTCTGAAAGGATGCCGGCGGGATAAGCCGAGAGGGAATAGGCCAGGCTCATAAGGACCAGTGCAAGCGGCACCAAGGCTATCGGCATGCCGATCGACTGTGCCTTCAGGATGAGGAACGCCTCGCTGAAACGGGCGAGCGTGAATACCGCGGCAACGGCCACGACCCACCAGTACGATTTGCCGAGGCGGCGCAGTTCATCCCTGTGCAGGGGCATGCGAACGCGGCGGAGCTCCCGCGGTCGCTCGGGCTCCTTGACGAGGAACAGCAGCACACCGACAGAAAGGAAGGCTGGAAGAACCGCAATCCAGAACACCGTCTGGAAATGATCGGCAGTCACCCACATGAGACCGATCGCCATGAGCGGACCGAGAAATGCGCCGATCGTGTCGAGCGACTGGCGTAGACCGAAGCTTGCGCCGCGCAGCTCAGGGGGAGCGATATCGGCAACAAGCGCATCCCGCGGCGCACCGCGGATCCCTTTGCCGACGCGGTCGATAAATCGCGCCGCGATGAGCCAGTCCAGGGAAGATGCGAGTGGAAAGGTCGGCTTGGTGATCGCGGCGAGGCCGTAACCGAGCGCCGCGAGAAATTTGCGCCGGCCGAGCCAATCGCTCAAAGCCCCGGAGAACACCTTGGTGATCGAAGCCGTTGCCTCGGCAATGCCTTCGATAATCCCGACCGCGAAGGTGGAGGTGCCAAGCACAGAGACCATGTAAACCGGCAGGAGAGCATGGATCATCTCCGATGAGATATCCATCAACATCGAAACGAGGCCAAGCGCCCAGATGCCGGCCGGAATGCGATTGTTTGTCGTCGGCCCTGCTACTGTTCCGTCCTGATTTGCCATCTCATCGATTCTCGTCTTGGGCGTCGAACACGCGTTGGGCATAGCTGTCGAGGAGTTCCTCGCAAATGCGCAAACGCGCTGCCGCCTCTTCGGCAAGGGGCGCGCCGTAGAAATCGAGCTTGCGGATCTTCTCCAGCCATCCCTGGAGCTTCTTCAGGTCGGTGTCTTCTTCTTCGAGCTCCGCATAGGTGAATTTGTTGATCGCAATCTCCTTGGCGATCTCTTTCTCGAAATCCGCACAGCGTCCGAGAAATTCGCGGTACTGTTCGTCGCGATCAGCGCTAAACCGGCTGACGACCTTATCTTCCTGTGCGCGATCGATCCCTACGGTCTCGAGAATTACCGACTCCCCGCCCATCTCGAAGACGTCATTCTCCAGCATTTTCAGGCGGCGGACGTGATCGTCGGTCTTCGGCAAAAGACAGACGCCGTTCTGCAGATAGACGGCACCCAAGCCTTTGAGGCGCCGCCACAGCGCGATGCGCTTGGCGGCTGGTTCGGACGGGACCTTGTAGGTCATAAGGAGCCAGGATAGAGAAGACATCGTTCAATGCTATTGTAACGATTGTAACAAATCAAGTGAACAACGATATACTCAACTCGCTGGCCACGATATCGCTGTTGACCGGCGTGGGCTTTTAGTCATTGGTTTCAAACGGGAAAATGTCATATACATGTTAGTTTTAGTCGATTTTTCGCCAATGATTTCATCGAGCCCTTCCTTTGTCTGAACCATTTCAAGATCGCATTTCAAAACCGACTCGCGAGATTCGGGACGAGCAATGGTCGACTGCGCGGCGCGTGGCCGCGAGCTGGGCAAGATTATCGACGGCAATGGCCCGCGAAAGCCAGCCTTCAGTCTTGTCTGTCGCACTATGCCTTGCGCATGCCATGTGTCGGAAAGATGAATGGTTTTCATCCCGCAACCTCAGTCACGCCTGAACAGCCCTATTTTCGGCGGCGATCGCGGCTGGCAAGCCGAATTGCGAGTACTGAGGGCCTGTTGATGGGCTGCTTGACATAACGGCCGTGCTTTGCGAATTTTGCGGTATGGGGCAGCGATCGCCCCACGAGGCCACGGCCGAAGAATCGCGTCCTTTCAACCCGTAGCAAACGGAGGACGCGCTGCCATGCCGTCATTTCTTGAAATCACCCCCGACAAGCTGAACCGCATCGTCGGCACGCCGAGCGCCCCCACACTGATCGACGTCCGCATCGACGAGGATTTTGCTGCCGACCCAAGGCTGCTTCCCGGCTCGGTCCGGCGGGACTATCGCGACGTCGCCACGTGGGCGTCCTCCGTTACCGGACCGGTCGTGATCGTCTGCCAGCAAGGGCGAAAGCTCAGCCATGGCGTCGCCGCCTATTTGAGACACACCGGCGCCGAGGCCGAGGTTCTGGAAGGCGGCTTCGAAGCCTGGAGGAAGGCGGGTGGCCCGCTTGTCCCCGATGACAAGATGCCTCCGCGCGATGCGCAGGGCCGCACGGTCTGGGTGACCCGCTCGCGCCCGAAGATCGACCGGATCGCATGCCCCTGGCTGATCCGTCGTTTCGTGGATCCTTCTGCCGTCTTCCTCTTCGTTCCCGCTTCCGAGGTCTCGCTGGTCGGCGACCGCTTCGGCGCGACGCCGTTCGACGTCGAGGACGCCTTCTGGTCGCATCGCGGCGAACTCTGTACCTTCGACGTGATGATCGAGGAGTTCGGACTGAAGTCGGAGCCCCTTCTCCATCTCGCGACGATCGTCAGGGGCGCGGACACGGGTCGGCCGGAACTTGCGCCCGAGGTGCCGGGGCTGCTGGCAGCCTCTCTCGGGCTATCGCGCATGTACAACGACGACCTCGAACAGTTGGAAGCGGGAATGATTCTCTACGATGCTTTCTACCGATGGTGCCGGGATGCGACCGCCGAAACGCATAACTGGCCGAACGCAAGGACGGGGCAATAACATGGCGATGGTGATGAACGAGGAAAACAAGACGATCGAAGCGGTCGGACACGGCCTGCCGTTTTCGGAGGCCGTGAAGGTCTGGGCACGGGTCGCCGCTCTGAGCTTCGGCGGGCCCGCCGGACAGATCGCGGTCATGCATAGGATCATCGTCGAGGAGAAACGCTGGATCGGCGACGACCGTTTCCTCCACGCCCTGAACTACTGCACGCTGCTCCCAGGGCCGGAAGCGCAGCAGCTCGCGATCTATATCGGCTGGCTCCTTCACAAGACGAAGGGCGCCCTCGTCGCGGGCACGCTGTTCGTGCTGCCGGGTGCGATCGCGATCATGGGCCTGAGCTGGATTTACGCGCTTTACGGAAACGTCGGCGCGGTCCAGGCGCTGTTCTTCGGCCTGAAGGCTGCGGTGCTGGCGATCGTTCTCGGTGCGGTCATTCGGATCGGTAGCAGGTCGCTGAAGAACAACGTCATGATAGGACTGGCCGCTGCCGCCTTCGTGGCGCTGGCGTTGTTCCAGGCGCCGTTCCCTCTCGTGGTCATCGTCGCAGGCCTGATCGGCTTTGTCGGCGGCAAGGCCGGCTGGAAGACGTTCTCACCAGGGAGCGGTCACGGAAAGGCCGGCGGCAAGCATCTCGCCGACGCCGACAGCCTGCTAGGAGAGGGCATTCCCGAACATACCCGGCCGAACGCGCGATGGCTCCTGAAGGTCGCCGTCGCCGGCGCGATCGCCTGGTTCGGGCCGATCCTCCTTCTGTTCGTCTTTCTCGGCCAGCACAACGTCTTCTCGGACATCGCCATCTTCTTCTCGAAGATGGCTATGGTGACCTTCGGCGGCGCCTATGCCGTCCTGTCCTACGTCGCCCAGGAAGCGGTCAACCACTATGGCTGGCTGAAGCCGGGCGAGATGCTGGACGGCCTGGGTCTGGCCGAAACGACGCCCGGCCCGCTGATCATGGTCACGCAGTTCGTCGGCTTCCTGGGCGCCTACCGGTCGCCGGGTGGGATGTCGCCCCTGCTTGCCGGCACGCTCGGCGGGCTGTTGACGACCTGGGTCACCTTCGTTCCCTGCTTCCTGTGGATCCTGCTCGGCGGGCCGTTCATGGAGACGCTCCGCCGCAACAAAGCTCTGTCGTCCGCATTGTCGGCCATAACCGCCGCCGTTGTCGGCATCATCCTCAATCTTGCCGTCTGGTTCGCTCTCCATGTTCTGTTTTCCGAGGTTCGCACGGTGAGCGGCTTCGGGACCTCGGTCGACCTGCCCGTTCTGGCTTCAGTCAACCTGCCCTCGCTGGCGCTGACGCTCGCCGCGGTGATCGCCGTCTTCCGGTTCAAGATCGACATGCTAAAGGTGCTCGCGGCATGCGCGCTCGCCGGACTCGCCTACGGCCTGACGGTCGGAGTTCATCCATGAGCGGAAACGTGAAAAAGGTCGCGATCGTCTGGCGCGGTGACCGCGAGGCCCGGAATGCAGCGACGAAGACCAACAGCCGTTACCACAAGATCTTCGAGGAACTGGAGGCTGCGGGATTCGCGCCGGAGCCCGCGGTGTTCGACGAGGCGTTCGCGGATGACCTCCTTCGACAGCTTCACGCCGTCGACGCCGTCCTCGTCTGGGTCAATCCGCTGGACGACGGGAAATCTCGCAAGGTTCTGGATTCGCTTCTGCGTCAGGTGGCCGAAGCCGGCGTCTTCGTCAGCGCGCATCCGGACGTCATCCTGAAGATGGGCGTGAAGGAGGTGCTTTACGAGACGAGGCACCTTGGATGGGGCGTGGACACGTTGGTCTACCGGTCGGCCAAAGAGTTCCGCGGGGCCTTCCCCATAACGCTGCGGGCCGGCTCGCCTCGGGTACTGAAGCGAAACCGGGGCAACGGCGGTCAGGGCGTCTGGAAGGTCGAGCTGATAGAACCGTCGGCGGGCGGCGAGACATTGGTGACCGTGCTGGAAGCGAAAGCCGGAAGCGTCCCGGAAAAGATCGAGCCCGATGCGTTTGTCGCCCGATGCGAACCATATTTCGAGAATGGCGGGCGCATCGTTGACCAGCCGTTCCAAACCCGCCTGCCGGAAGGCATGATCCGCTGCTACATGTGCGGTGACAAAGTGGTCGGCTACGGCCAACAGTTGATCAAGGCGCTGATCACGCCGCTGCCCGGCTCGGGACCGGAGGCGTTGCAGCCCGGCCCGAGGATCATGCATCCGGCAACCGCAACACCCTTCCAACCCTTGAGGGCAAAGATGGAAAACGAGTGGACGCCGCAGATGATGTCGGCGCTCGGGGTCGACCGGCGGTCGCTTCCCGTCATCTGGGACGCCGATTTCCTTTACGGACCGCGAGACTCCGCCGGCAACGACACATACGTGCTCTGCGAAATCAACATCAGTTGCGTCTTCGCCATCCCCGACGACGCCCCCGCAGGAATCGCTCGGGAGCTGGCGTGGCGGCTTGGCCGTCATCCGGGCAGAGGCTGTTGACCTACAGCTACGTTGTCTGCTTATCGGACGCGCGCTTTATCCGCACGAACGTGTGCTCCGCGCTTTGCACCTGTGGGTCTTGGAATTTGTTTTTATGACGGGGGTTTGGCGTTTGACCGCAGTGCGGGGGCGTACTGTATCGTAGTTTTGGGCTACTGCGGGATAGCATGTCGTGCTGTAGCGTGGTTGCGGGGGCCTGCTTTCATCTTTACTTGTGATCATCGCAACTGCCCCGCGCTCTACTAGAATCCCGTCCTGCCGGCGACCGTAGCGGCCTATTTCGTGCCGCAGCGTAGAAGGACAGTAGTCTTCCCCGAAGAACGCCCCATTTTCGAACATATCGATGCCCAAAGGGTGACGATGGTGCGGTGCGGCGAACATCTCAACATGTTTAGGCGCCAGAGATTCCTACGCCGCGAGCTGAACGCCCAAAAGCTTCATGACCGACGACTTGACCTGTTGCGCGGCCTTGGAGATGCCGTCCTCCCGTTCAACAAGCTGGATACAGCTCACTGGAAGCTCGGGGAGTCCCGCTTCCCGTGGCAGCACTATGAAGCCCGGAGGAACCGTCCCCTCTGCCATGACGGTAATCGCCGTTCCGGAGCTCACCGCGCTTTTGATGACCTCCCCGCTTCCAGTGGTGACCACCTCCCGATATGGCATGCCCTTCTCGCGAAGCAATTCGATTGTGGCCGCACGAAACGCGCATCCTTCGGCATAGAACGCCATGGGCAACGGTCTCTTCTTGTCATGCACATACTCGCTCGACGAAACCCAGACGAGTTTCGGTCGGCGAAGTATCGTAGAATGCTTCCTGGTATTCGGAAGTGTGACGATTGCGAGGTCCAGCTTGCGTGCTTCCAGGAGCTTCTCAAGCTTTACGCTCATGGAGCAGGTCACGTTCAATTCGATCCCCGGAAATGACTCGTCCATCACCCGCATCAATCGCGACAGAAAAGCCTCACCGTAGTCTTCTGCGACGCCGAAATTGACGGTGCCCGCCAACTTGCCGTTTCGCAGAAAATCCAGCAGCGCATCGTGACGATCGAGCAATCCTTGCACGTGGGGCAGCAGTTCCCGCCCGGCGGCGCTCAGCTCCACAAGATGGTAGCTCCGTTCGAACAGCTTACGGCCAATACCGTCTTCCAGGGCTTTTATCCGCAACGATACGGTTGCCTGCGAACAGGCGAGCTTTTCACCTGCTCTGGAAAAGCTCCTTTCGGACGCTACCGTGAGGAAGGATTTCAGCAGTCTGATATCCAGGTCAATCACTATTAAAATCCTCAATACTGCCCATAAAGACTTCTCATTTTACCAATCCCAATACGTCAGTCTAGTCTTCAGGTGTCGCAAAGGATTGCCCGTTGGAGAGCGTGACGTTGCTGTCCTGTAATATGGAGAACCGCATTGAGAACCTTTCGCGCCGAAGGATACGATTTCATCATAGTTGGAGCAGGCACGGCGGGGTGCGTTCTCGCCAGCAGGCTCAGCGAAGATGAACGCGCTTCCGTGCTGCTGCTTGAAGCAGGCCCGTCAGACAGGAGTTGGATCCTGCGCATGCCCGCCGGCCTTCGCTCCGCATTCAAGCCGACCAGCGCCTATAATTATTGGTTCAAGACCACACCTCAGGCCAATCTGGACAATCGCGAGATCGACCAGCCGCGAGGCCGTGTGCTTGGCGGTTCGTCCTCGATTAACGGCATGACATTCCTGCGTGGCAACCCATTGGATTTCGACAATTGGCGCGATCAGGACGGCTGCGAAGGGTGGGGATATCGAGACTGCCTTCCTTACTTCAAACGCTTCGAACGTCTCGAAGACGCTGCAGGCCCCTTTCGATCATCGGAAGGAGTGGTCCGCGTGAAGAAGCAGCAACACCTCGGCGCCCTAAACCAGGCATTTCTGGATGCGGGACGACAAGCAGGCCACCAGGAAACCGTGGATTTCAACGGGTTCCGTCAGGAAGGCGTCGGCAAATTCGAGATGAGCGTCGGCGACGGCGTGAGGTCCAGCTCGTCGAATTCGTATCTGCGTTCGCAGCCGGTACGAAAGAACCTCCATGTACAGACCGGGTGCCAGGTGCTGAAGATACTCTTCGAGGGGTGTCGGGCCATTGGCGTTCGCGTCAAACGCGGGTCGGAAATCACCGACGTCTTCGCATCGCAGGAGGTCATCCTGAGTTCCGGCTCCTTCGGCAGCCCCCAGACCCTTATGCTTTCCGGGGTCGGCCCCGCCAATGACCTTCGTCGGCTGGGAATCCGGCCCATTCTCGACGTCCCAATGCTTGGGCAGAATTTACAGGACCACTTTGAGACCCACATCCAGGTCGAATCCGATCTGAGACATAGCCTCAACCAATATCTCCGGCCAGACAAGATGGTTTCGGCAGGCATCCAATGGTTCCTCCTCAAGAAAGGACCGGCCGCCGTAAATCAATGCCATGTCGGCGCGTTCCTTCGAAGCGATGCCACGATCAGCCATCCCAACCTCCAGATTCATTTCTTCCCGGTGTTCTTCGGCCCGAACTGGATTCCCGATCCGCGGATCGGCGGCTACCGGCTCGGGGTCGGACCGATGCGCCCGGAGAGCCGCGGGACGGTTCGCCTGCGCTCGGCGGATCCTTCTCAACCGCCACTCATTGATCCGAACTATCTGAATACCGAACGTGATCGACGCGAAACGTTGCAGGGATTGAAGATGGGTCGCGAAATCCTGGCGCAACCCGCCTTCGCGCCCTACCGGAAACGCGAGGACGCGCCTGGTGCACGCTGTGTCACGGATGCCGACCTAGAAGCCTTCATCCGGCAAGATGTCTCCAGCTCCTTCCATCCGTGTGGAACCGCTCGCATGGGCCGCGCGAATGACCCTCGATCGGTCGTTGATCTCGACCTGCGAGTGATCGGTGCGGAGCGGCTGCGCATCGTCGACGCGTCGGTCATTCCTTCCATTCCGAGCGCAAATATCAACGCGGCCACCTTCATGATTGCGGAGAAGGCTTCAGACATCATCCGCGGCCTGAAGCCGCTCGCACCCTTGGACGTCCCCTATTTCAAAGCTCAAACGGAGGTCCACCATGACCGTGCAGTTGGATCGTAACTTCGCCACCGACCGGGTAAGGCGGGAGAGAGCAACACAGAATACCAAGCTGGAGACGGCTTCCTGGACAAGATGGGAAGCGGTCGGCCCGGTGCCGTTCGAAATCCACTACGAACGCCCGGTCTCATTTTTCGTCGCCGCCGGCCGGGCCGAAATCGCATTCAGTGACGGGTCCAGGCTCGACATTCAACCCGACGACTTCGTCACCATTACCCCTGACATCAAGGGCATGTGGACCATCATAGAGCCGATCACGAATCTCTACATGTACCAAGACACCCGGAGCGGGGTCTGACTCCACGTGAAAGCCGCAGACAGGATCAAAGGATGACCAGCTCCATGAGAACTGAAGCGCAGCCGAAAGCCTCGCATTTCATCGACGGCGATTATGTCGAGGACAATACCGGCACGCCGTTCGAAAGCATCTTCCCGGCCACCGGCGAGGTGATTGCAAGGCTGCATGCGGCAACGCCTGCCATCGTCGAGCGCGCCATCGCCTCGGCCAAACGTGCCCAGAAGGAATGGGCGGCGATGAGCCCCATGGCCCGCGGCCGCGTCCTCAAGCGCGCCGCCGATATCATGCGCGAGC
>NZ_JAPWDT010000018.1:0-22492 GCF_027212525.1 Agrobacterium sp. SOY23
TGTTGATTATGGGATGGCCCGCCCTTCCGAGGACATCGAGCATGATGACCCGTCATTGAAGGAAGAGGAGCCGATCCATGACCATTTCGGTCTTAGGTATCGACATAGGCAAGAATAGCTGCAGCGTTGTAGGAGTGGATGAGAAAGGGGCTGTGACTGTCCGACGGACAATGCGACGGCAGACACTCATCGATTTTGTAAACAAGCTTCCGAATTGCACCATCGCGATGGAAGCATGCTGCGGTGCTCACCACTTGGGCCGACTTTTTGTATCGCAGGGGCATCAGGTTCGACTGATGTCTCCGGAGTATGTTCGACCTTATGTTAAGGCACAGAAGAATGACGATCGGGATGCGGAAGGCATAGCGGAAGCTGCGTCGCGTCCAACAATGCGGTTCGTCGATCTCAAAAGCGAAGAGCAGCTTGATATCCAATCACTGCATAGAGTTCGATCGCGCCTCGTGGCAGAAAGAACGACGCTGATCAATCAGATGCGTGCTGTCCTACTGGAACGCGGTCTCATCGTAGCTGCTGGCCGTCGCAAGTTTGAGAGTGCCGTCGACACATTATTGGATGGACAGGCCAGCGGCATATCAGAGCGCATTCATCTCCTGATTGCCGAACTTCGAGCCGAGTGGAAGATGCTCGACACATAGATTGCGGCTCTCAATGCCGAATTCTTGTCGTTGGCTCGAGATAATCTCGCAGCGCGCAGGCTAACAACTATCCTAGGCATTGGGGTGCTGAATGCCACAGCGCTGATCGCAGCGATAGGAAATGCCAGCGGGTTCGAACGCGCCCGAGATCTCGGCGCGTGGCTGGGGCTAGTGCCGCGACAATTTACGACCGGAGGCAAGCCGCGGCTGCTAGGCATCACAAAGCGCGGCAATGTCTACCTACGAACTCTACTTGTGCATGGCGCGCGAGCGGCGATGCCAACACTCAGTCAGAGCGACACCCCCCTCGGGCAATGGCTTCGAGGCCTACTTTCCCGGGGTATACACCGGAATGTCGTGATCGTAGCACTTGCGAATAAGCTCGCCCGCATTGCCTGGGCGGTATTACGGAAAGAGCGCCCGTTCGAGCGAGGGTACGGCACGATCACGGCATAACAAGACCGGCTGTGTCTCCCCACAGCCCATGATGTTTGCGAGAAGGAATATAGATGGCCTGACAGTTGACCGGCGTGCGGAAAGCCCAGCAGTGGCAATGGCTCAATGAAGCCGCGTTAATTATTGAGGCTCTGGACGTGCGGATATCCATCTTGGCCACGGCAAACCCGTGAGACCGAATACGTTGAAGCAGATTGTACAGGAATCTAAAAATCCTACTTGCGAACAGGGCGGGCCATACGTTGCCACTGAGAGACGAGCCGAAGAACAGGGTGCTGATCCCCTCGGATCAGGCTCGCAGTTCACCAGCATGGACTGGGCCTCGTTCCTCAGGGCACCACAATCTGGTTAACTCGATGAGCCGACGCGGCTATTGCCATGACAAGGCGGTGGCCGAGAGCTTCTTCAATCTTCTGAAGCTCGCCAGGACGTGTTCGACTACATCGAAATGTTCTACAACCCGAAACGCAAACACGTCAGGAACGGGATGCTCGCCCGTCGAGTTCGAGAAGCAGCAAAAATCTAACCCGAGGGGTCTACGAAACTCGGGGTTATTCATCCCCAGTCACGGTACTGCAATATACTGGTTCACTGCAGGATATATAGATGTGTAGTCTTTCCTAACCCTAACCCTAACCCTAACCCTTCGATTAGATCGATTGCGTGGCATAGGTATGGGAGACAATAGAAGGTGCACTGGAAACACCTGGAACATGCTATCATCCGGTCACGTCGAAAGGTTGCAGAACCATCCATGTCTGCCTTCGGAACACGGTCTATCAAGATGCAAGGGTATTCACCGAAGCAGGTGGTTTGAGCCGAAGTATGTGTATTTCGCGGCTATTTATTTGGTTTATGGGATCAAACAAAAACAGCCCCGATAAGCGAGGAACAAAAATCATGAAAGCATCAGGTGTCAAGCGAGCAGAAGGGGAAGTCGCATGCGCAGCGCACTGACCTCTCGGACAAAAACGAATTGAAGAGAACCGTTTCCCAACCAAGCATGCGTGTTGAAGCACATGCCACCGTGTCGTTGAGGACATCTCACCCGTGTTCCATTTGCGACTGCTTCTGCAATCCTACTCCAACCCCCGCAAGGGTCGGCACCACTAGGCTCCGCGCAGACATCAATTATCCGCGGACAAGACCAGGTCGAATTGGGGGTGGCGATATCCGTTGCTGTCATCGGCCTTGATGCCGCAGCACTCTAGGGCCGCCTTCTCGGGGGCGTCGGTGATCATCAGGTCAGGGCGAAGAACTCTCTCGCAGACGCCGGGAGTGGCGTACAGTTCCTTGATCTTCCTGAGAACCGCCGACTTGGGCCAAGGCACCGGCTTGCAGGTCATGAGATCGAAGGTATGGAACTCCAACTGGCCATCCTCGTGAGGGATGGAGTAGTCGTAGGCACGAGTGCCGGATCCGATCTTCAGGTAGGGGAGTGCGGCGTTGTCCCGAGACCAGTTTACAAGCTTCACCATCGCCTCTTCCGCGAAAACATTCTGGCGCTCGACCTTGGTCAAGTAGTCAAAGTCGGGGAAATCCGCCGAGGTCAGGCCGGAATTCATCGCCAGAAGTCCGAAGAGGGGAAGCTGCTCCTTGATATAGCTGTTCATAACAGCCTTGCCGGCATCCAAAAGCTGCTCGCAGGTATCTGCAAGCATGCCGAGGCGCGAGGCGACGGTGATCAACTCGCTCGGGTAGAAGTTGAGAAGGCGGTGGGTGCGGGTCTTCCAATGGGGGTGGTGAGGGAAACTCTCGACCTGACGCGCATGATCGTCGCCAAGCACAATGCTGAACGTGTAGAACATCATGACGACATGATCGCAGATTTCGTCCTCCATAAGACTAAGCTTGGCCGTGAACGGGGCACACTGCTCGTTGCGGAGGTCGGGATAGAAAGTGGCGGTGGGATCGAGCGACAATCCGTATCGGATCAGTCCGAACATCTCTTCGACGGTGTCGGTAGCCACCTTGACGTGGGGAGCGAAGCCAGCCGCTTGGAACTTGGAGATCGTCATCTTCACTCCGATGATCTGCTCGGACAAAAGGTCGCCGACCGGCGTATTGATGCCCGCTTCGCGCCACGCAGAGAAGTCATGAAGGATGGCCACGACTTGGTCCTTGGTGAGCACGCCATCCAGTTCGTTGTGCCTTCGCCCTTGCTTGAGGTTCGCAATAAGGGAGCTGCGACTGTTCGCAGGCTTGCCCACGGCGGGAAACATCTGCGCGCGATGGTGGCCGAGCTGACGGTGTTCCCAATGCTCATTGCGATGCTTGACCATGTCGGGCATGCAATGAAGATTCCAGAACTCCTCCTCCGACATGCCGTCGGGCAGGCGAGGCTTGGGCTGGTCTGCCTTGGGGTAATCGTAGATAGGGTCCTAAGATGCTGTCAGCACGAGTTTCGTAACACACTGGAGGGCTACTCACTGCCATTGCCGATGTTCGCTGCGGTCGGATTGGGATGCTGTGAGTATGCTGATATTTGTTGGGGAGATGATGGTGTCGAAATCAGGAGAGGTCGCCTGGCTTTATAGAAAGAAGTGCATCCGGGCAGCGGAGGGTTGTTCCTCCGTGCTTACGCGTGATTGCGCGGATTTGAGCAAGTTTTCGTCAAGCTGACGTGGCCTTCAGCCCGAGGGGGCAGTGTATGCGTCACGCATGTAAGACAATTCCCTTATTTTTATCATGCCGGAGGGGATTATTACTCCGTGCTGACCTGAGTGGCGCTTTGGCATACATTAGCGTCACTTGGCATTCCGGCGGAGAGATTGTTGCCCCGAGCTGACCCGAGTGGTGTCTTGGCATGCATTAGCGTCTTGGCATTGGCAGGATGTATATATGTGTATTGTTTGTAAATTTGTCCGATAAATTGTGCGAATGTTTGTAAATAAATTCGTACAGGCGCGACGTATATTTGTCTTTTTATTCATTTGTTCGTGCCGGGTTTGGCCAGAAAAATGGCTGCTGCTGCGCAAGCAAACCGTCGAATAGCGGAAGGGTATGTTCGCCCGCGATGAGGGAGAGACCGGCATGTTTGCTGCCCGGCAAACCCGGTCAGCCGCTGTGGATCGGTCGAGCAAAACTGCGGGTGCAGGGCTCAAGGCCTCCGGCTCGATGACGTGTTCAAACTGCGGAAGGTGAGCGGTGATGGACGGTCGTCGGCGCATTCTTGCCGATGGCAGGTATGTATATGGATAGGCATCGAACTTGCGGGCCTCAACAATGTGAAATCAGGACATCAGGGTGAGTCTTAGCCAATAAGACGCCCGTTCTCCCGGCAGGAGCTCGGTCTCCTTGGACGCGCGTCTCATGGGTTCAAATGCGAGCGCGTAAACTCCCGATTGAAACGCGCGCCATACACCGAAATCCGGTAGACTGTTCCTGTCGAAAGCAAGCTGCGTTCTTAGGCCGCCCCCGATCGCTTCATTGCAGAGTTCGACAACAACCTCAGACGTATCGACTGCAAACGGAATTTCCTTGAAATAGTCTATGAAATCATCCCGGGGCGCCTTATTTTCGGAGTTGAACATCTCCATCTGCGAGGGTTCCAGACTTCCCGCGATCTTGATCGTCTCGTCCAGAAACGGGTAGCCGAAATTGACGTGATACAGGATGGCGTGCGGGGTAGGGCGAAAGCCTTTATTCCCGACAATATCGTCAATCCGAACGGTTCCGCCGAAAACCTCGACTTCCACCCGGCGCCGCAATACGAGGTTTTCGCCAAAGACCGAGCTTTGCCTGACGAGGCCTTCTGCCCAAATGACAGGAGTATCTTTCTCCCATTCGATGCCATAGCCTGAGATCGTCGCACGCTGGCTGGAGATTCTGCCATGCAGCGGATTAAACACTTCCTTTCGATGCTTATGCATGAAATGCGTTGCGTTGCTCCGGCCCGCGGCACCGAAGTGATCCAATCCGCAGGTGACGATGAAGCCATCCAAATTCCTGTAGAAGCCGACGCCATCCTCGGCATCGACGGAATTGGGCGGCCAGGGCAGGTTGTTCGCACTGTTCCAGCCGATATTAACCCCGCGCCAGGTCGCGCTGCAAATGTCAAAGCCCCGATCAATGGCGATTTCCAAGCCGAGGCCGGTGGAATTGCGAAGGATGAACAATCGCTGCCCCCGGCCTGGGCCATCCTCGACCTGCACTAGGCGTATATCGGCAGCGCCGCGAAGATCGACCGTTCTCTTACGAAGTTCAGCAAGCGGTCGCTTGCCGACGGCACAGCCGTCTCCATATCCATTTGATGCCACGAGATCCTCTCAAGGTTGGGGCAAGCGCCATCTAGAACGCAGGATGCTCTAGGCGGCCTCGAGGAGTGGACGCAACCTCGTCAGATATGCGTCGCTTCCGCAGGCAAAACGAAGTTTGTCCTGCAGGTTGACCTTTTTCCAGTCGATCGTGTGGGACACGCCGAGACTTGCAAGTATGGCGAGGCCCGCCATGACGTCCCATGTGGAATCGTAAAGCGCGACATAACCGTCAGTTTCCCCTGTAGCGATTTCAATAAGGGACAAAGTTGAAGATCCGCAGCAGCGGAAATTGATGTGGAGCTCGTCGAATATAAAGCGCAGGACGTTCAGCCGGTCTTCCGTCGCCAGCGACGGATGGAGGCCGACACCCGTTGAAGCGCGGCTGGCGTCGAACTCGGGAAGCTTGGGCACCGGGTTACCATTGATGCGCGCTTCGCTCGTCACTCCACCCGTAACCATCAGATCCCGAGCAGGAGCGTACACCGCGCCGAAAATGGGCTGGTGATTTTCATAGAGCCCGATTGATACAGCCCAGTTGTGGCTTCCGCGCACGAAATTGAACGTGCCGTCGATCGGGTCAAGGACCCAGATCCGCCCTGATCGTCCGGCGATCTCGCCACCCTCTTCGCCAAAAAATCCATCTTGTGGAAACGCTTCCCGCAAACTTGCAATCAGGTACTCTTCAACCTCACGGTCGGCACTCGTCACCAGATCCAGATGCCCCTTCCTTTCAACCGGCAAGGTTGCCAGCGATCGAAAGTGCCGCAGAGCGATCTCTCCGGCACGGCGGGCTATTGCCTCGACGACGGTCGCCATGGACGTGGGGGAAGACGAATGGTTTGCATTGTTAGCCATAGGCTTATTTCCTCATATTTACTGAAACATCGGCATCGTCGCGACGATGCTGATGACGTCTGCGCAAGACCCTTCGGCGGGGTGGCTCCAGCCGCTAGTTCGAGAATGGTAACCGGGCCGGTGACAAGTCGCAGGACTTCGTGAACTCGACGATCCAGGCGACGTCGTCACAAATGAGCATGTCTATCAGGCCCGCCTGCATATAGGATCGCAGCAGGTCGAGATAGTCGAAGCCGTATGAGGTTCTCAGGGCAAAGTGTTGCGGCGGAGGGACGTAGTGGCTGACACAGACCCCTGCGGCGTGAAGGCTTTCGGCCAGGTCGGGCATGAATTGCGGATAATCCGTGTTCAGGACGTCCATGGCTGCCGAGCGCGCCGTCAAAGCAGGATCAACCAGCCGATGGTAGTTGATGCCCATCGTGCGGATGCCCGATGCAAGACGCTTGATGTCGCGCAGGACGACGTAGTCGAAAGAACTGATCAGCACGCGCTCGATCATGTTTGCCTGGCTGAGGAGCCGGATAACCTCTTCGAGATAGGATGCGCCCTCGAACTTGTCCTTGATCTCGACGATAAGGCCAAGGCCAAGGTCCCGGCTGTAGGCCAGCATGTCTTCGAACAGCTCGATTGGCTGGCCGCCAACCGCCATGCCATTTCGGTTTTTCGTTTTCAGTTCGGTGATCCCGGCATAGTCCGTTTGAGAGATCAAGCCTCGTCCGGTCGACGCGTTGTCGAGGATATCGTCGTGAAAAACAACAAGACGACCGTCGCGCGTCATGCGAAGATCAATCTCACAAAACGAGGCCCCGAGTTCCTTTGCTCGCAGCAGGGCAGGGCGGGTATTTTCATGTCCCTCGATCGAATGGCCGCGATGGCCGCCGACGAGTATGCGCCCGGAGCGCGAGGGCAAAAGGTCGAACATTGATTCCTCGTTCATTAAATGCGGGTTCCCCGGCACGTGCGGAACCGGGAAACTCAGGAAGACTGTCGAAGCGGGCTATTTCAGCCCGCTTCGGGCAAAGCTGGCGATGAACCTCTTCTGGAGGATCAGGAAGATGATAACCATCGGCAGGGCGGCCAGCACGCCCGCGGCCATCAGCACGTTCCAGTCGGTCGTGTATTCGCCGCGCAGCAGGGCGAGGCCGGGTCCCAATGTCATCTTGTCGATGGATCTGTTGACGACGATCGGCCACAGCAGCTCCTTCCATTCGGCGAGCGTCGTCAGGATCGCCAGCGAGATGATGCCGCTGCGCGCGATCGGCACGACGATCGTCGCCAGGATGCGCAGATGGGAGGCGCCATCGATCCTCGCCGCCTCGATCAGCTCCTTCGGGACGCCGCGGAAGAACTGGTAGAGCAGGAAGACGCCGAAGACGTCGAACAGCGACGGCAGGGCGAGCGCCACCAGCGTATCGGTCAGCCGCATCGAAGTGATGATCGAATAGCTTGGGATGATGAAGATATCACCGGGGACCATGATCAGCGCCAGAATGACCAAGAGAATGAACTTCGCGCCGGGAACCTTGATGATGGCCAGCGCATAGGCTGCCATCGAGCAGATGATGATTGTGCAGATCACCCGCCCGATCGAGACGGCGACGGTATTGTACAGTAGGATCGCGAAAGGAAGCCGGTTGAAGACTTCCCGCGTGCCGTCGAGGGTGGCCGGAGACGGTATGATGTTCGGCGGGACCTGTAGCGTCTGCGCCGTCGTCATCAGCGCCGTCGACACCATCCAGGCGAATGGCGCGAGGATCAGCAGCCCAACGAAGCTGACGACAACATAGGTCCACCATTGGACGCGATATTGAATCAACACTAGCCGTCCTCCCCATAGTGTACGAATCGGCGTTGAAGCCGAAGCAGAACGATCGAGACGCCGAGGATCAGGATGAGCAGGAACAGGGAAACGGCTGCCGCGTAGCCCCGCTGGCCGGCGTCGACGAATGCCAGGTAATAATAGTAGTAGACCAGCGTGAGGCCGTAGTTCGTCGAGACCGAATGGTCGACAGGCGGCAGCAGGATGTAGACCGTGTCGAACAACTTCAGAATGCCGATAGTCGACGTCAGGATCACGAAGAAGAGCGACGGCGTCAGAAGCGGCAGCGTGATCGAGAAGAACCGGTGGACGGGGCCTGCGCCGTCAAGCATGGCCGCCTGGTAGACGTCGGAGGGAATGTCCTGCATCCCGGCATAGAGGATAATCGCGGGAACGCTGAACGACAGGTAGACCACGATCAACGAAACGACGGCCGTCACGCCGGCTTCGCTCCCGAACCAACTGACTGGAGAAGAACCCATTGCTTGGATCGCGGCGTTAACAAGACCGTATTGCGTCTGGAACAGCCATCCGAAGACGAGGATGATCGCTGTCGGCAGGCAGACCGCCGGCAGGAAGACGATCGCCCGGAATACCGACTCGCCGCGGAACCGGTATTGCATGAGCAACGCGCAGAGAAGCGAGACGATCACGACGCCCGGCACCGCGATCAGGGCAAATTTTACGGTATTGTAGAGTGCGACCACGAGCTGGCTGTCGGAAAGCAGCCGCCGGTAGTTGTCGAGGCCGATGAAGCGCGGCGGGCCGAACGCGCCGGCCTTCGTGAAGGAAAGCCAGACGTTGTAGCCGAACGCATAGAACCGAAAGACGATCAACCCGGCGAGCAGTGGGATCAGAAAAAGATACCCCGCCCGCGCCTGTCGCCACTTCAGCCCCCCGGGCCACAGTGTTCTGTGGCCCGGTTGCGGTTCGGCGCCGTTGAGTGGAAATGGAGCGGCACTGGTCACCGCAGTGCCTCGTCCAGCGCCTCGTCGATCTTCCTTGCGGTGTCGGAAGCCGAAACGGTTCCCGCATAGAAAGGACCCATCACCGCACTGTTGATCTTGCTGTTGGCCGTGATGATCTTGGGATACCGGGTGGTGGTGCGAAGGTAGCTCTTGTCGATCGTGACTGACAGCGCTTGCTCCAGACCGCCAAGTTTCTCGTTCGCCTTCACAAATGCCGAGAGCGTGGCCTTCGCGATGTTGGCCGGGAGGCCCGCCCCGCCCTCGGCATGAAGCCCGGCGCCTTCATCCGACGTCAGGAACTTGATAAGCTTCCACGCCTCATCCTTATGCTTCGAATTTGCGTTCATCACGTAGGCGAGCCCGTTGGTGTCCGTGGTCCACGATCCGTTGACGGACGGCATCCGGACGGCCTGAAAGGTGTCAGCCGGAAGATCGGCCTTCGAAAGAAGGCTGAGGTTCCACGAGGGGATTTCGCCCATGGCAAGCTTGCCGGAGATCAGCGACGAAACCGGATTGAAGTCCGAGGAGTCGGTCACCTTCAAGATAAGCCCCTCGTCCTGGAGGGACTTGACCATTTCCATCGCCTTGGTGCCGGCGGCGGCCGACATGGCGCTCTTGTTGTTGTCGATCACCTTGCCGCCAAGTGCGTGAACGAGGCTCGCAACACCGTTGTTGAAGGAATAGTTGTAGTAGAGCGGAACGTCGGACGGGGCCTGTTTCGCCTTCAGTTCCTTCGCGATGCGGACCATGTCCTCCCAGGTCCAGTCGGGCTTGGGTGTTTCCACGCCAAGCTTCTTGAAGATGCTGGCATTATAGATGAATGTCCAGGCGTCCATGTCCTTCGGCACGCCATACTGCTCGCCGCCGATGTTGTAGAGGCCGACGATCTGTTTGTTGTACCCGTTGAGCGACAGGTTATCCTTCTTGATGTAGCCGGTCAGCGATTCCAAGGCGCCGCCGTCGACGTAGTAGGACGCCCTTGAGCTTTGCCACATGACGTCCGGCCCCTCGCCGGCGCCGAGTGATGCGTCGAGCTTGGTGTAATACTGATCCGGCGGAACCTGGATGAGCGAGACCTTGATGGCGGGGTTTGCCGCCTGGAAAGCATCCACCGCCTTCTGAACACCGGTCTTCTGGGCCGGGTCCCAGATCATCAGGCTGAGGTGCACGTCGCCGGCGCTCCAGGCGCTGTCGACACCCGACAGCGATGCAAGCATCATCGCGGCCGTACCGAACATGATATGTCTTCTGCTGGCAAACATGGGTTTCTCCCTACTTCCGTGAGTTGTTGTTGGGGGCGCGCGGCATCGCGTCTCAATTTGCGATGGCGAATTTCCTTCTGAGCTTTTCCGGCGCGGTTTCGATGATGGCCTTGGCGTCCGCGTCGGTGACGATCACGCCGACATCCTCGATCTTCGCGGTGACGGAAAAACTGGATTTCGTGAACTTGGTATGGTCCGCGACCACAATCGTGCGGTTCGAAACCTCGATCATCGCCTTCTGGATGCTTGCGTTGACCGGCGACCCCGTGAAGATCAGGCCCCGGCCGAGATCGATCGAGGCGGCGTTGAGGATGAGCTTGTCGACGTTGAACTGCCGGATGAAATGCTCCGCCAGCGGCCCCCGGAAGGACCGGTTGATCTCGGCGAATTCTCCCCCGACGGAATAGACGCTGGATGCATCGTGCCGGATCAGTTCGGCTACGATGTCCGCGCCGTTGGTGATGAAGGTCAGCCCTTTGCGGCCCACAAGTAGCTTGGCAACTTCCAACGCGGTCGTGCCAGCATCGAGAAGGACGACGTCTTCATCGTTGATCATCGCCGCCGCGGTTTCCGCGATCGCCCTTTTTTCTGCTCTTTGAGAAACGGCTCGTGTTGCGTTGGCCGGATCGTGCGCCACCTGCGATATGCTGACCGCGCCGCCATGGGTGCGCCGCAGGAGACCCGCCTCCTCAAGCTCGACCAGATCGCGCCTGGCGGTTGCGACCGAAATATCAAATCGCTTTGTCAACGTCTTGATATCGAGGAATAGCTCCTCGCGAAGAAGATCGACAATCTTCTCCTGGCGGTCTTCGGCTGTATTGAGCACGGCGTCTCCAATTTGCTAATGACTTATATCGCTCATACCGAGCGAATACATTCGTTGTCAAGTCATCGAAACATGAAGGTTTTGTGACGTTTATTGCTATATTGAACAAAAGAAAGCGCCGTGCTACAGGCAAGTTCGAGGTGCTTAAACATCCAAGTCGAGGCGTGAGCGATTTCGTTCATTTAGGGCATATCGCTGCTCCTTGGCGGTTTATCCCGTGCGGTAACGGCGGGTATGACCATGGGAGGGGGGAAATGCCGGTTTGCGGGTGAAACCGCTTTCCCGACCGAAGATCGCAGGAACAGTACGCCATGGAGGAGCGGCACGATGGTAGGATTGGCAATCGACAACGTAAGAAAGACCTACGGCGCGTTGAACGTGCTTCACGGAGTATCGGTCAACATTGAGGACGGAGAATTCGTCATCCTCGTCGGCCCATCCGGTTGCGGCAAGTCGACGTTGCTGCGGATGATTGCCGGCCTTGAGGATATTTCGGCGGGAGAAGTTCGCATTGGTGATCGCGTCGTCAACGACGTGGAGCCGAAGGAGCGCGACATCGCGATGGTTTTCCAAAACTACGCGCTCTACCCGCACATGACCGTCGCCAACAACATGGCCTATTCGCTCAAATTGCGAAAAATTCCTTCAGCGGAGATTTCCACCCGGGTCAGGAACGCGGCAAGCATTCTCGGCCTTGAAAAATATCTCGACCGGCTCCCCCGGCAATTGTCCGGTGGGCAGCGCCAGCGGGTGGCGATGGGCCGGGCAATCGTCCGCAATCCGCAAGTCTTCCTCTTCGACGAACCCCTGTCAAACCTCGATGCGAAGCTGCGCGTCGCCATGCGCGCCGAGATCAAGGAACTGCACCAACGGCTGAAAACCACGATCGTATATGTCACGCATGACCAGGTCGAGGCCATGACGATGGCCGACAAGATCGTCGTCATGCATGACGGCGTCGTTGAGCAGATCGGTGCTCCGCTGGAGCTTTACGATCGTCCGCGCAATCTGTTCGTAGCGAGTTTCATAGGCTCCCCGCCGATGAACTTCGTGCGCGGCAGGGTTCGGGACGGCGCATTCGTGAGCGAGGGCAGTTTGCGGTTGCCACTACCGCAAGCAATCGCCAGGGCCTTCGAAGGCCACACCGCAACCTATGGCGTCCGGCCGGAGCATTTCCGCCTCACGACCTCCGGCTCGGCCGACGGCGTCCCGGTGGAAGTTGTCGTGGTCGAGCCAATGGGATCGGAAACGCAGGTGGTCGTTCGCGACCCCGGTGCAAAGTCCGATCCTGCCGCGGAAGGAAATCGGGATCTGGTCTGCGTCTTCCGCGAGCGGATCTCCGCCAGGCCCGGCGAGACGATCCATGTGGTGCCCGAGGCTGACAAAATCCATTTGTTCGATGCGGATAGCGGCCTGCGGCTCGTATTCGACACCCAGTAGAGCACGTCAACATCCGGGACGGGATTTTGCCCGCTGCGAGGCAATTTTCGCCCCGGAAGCCCGGAGGATTCTCCGGGGCCTCACATGTATTGAACATCGTCATAACGGCTGTCGCGGCCGTTATCTGCGGGTCGGATTTTTCTGACCCGCGGTTCCTCCCGGAGGTGGGGCCATTGGTCGCCGAACGGCGGACCGCATGTTGCGGCGACCGATGGCTCTGCTGGGATTAGGGCGGAGAGAAACAACGGGCCTGCCATGGCCATCCGGCGCGAGGATATCGGCCCCGTACTTCAACCATGTCCACCATGGTGGCGCATCTCTGTTCGACACCGGCGGAGCCGTGATCGATGCTCGTGGAATATCGGGCGCGAGGGTTTGATTTTATCTCCGTTGGTAATACCTGGCTTTACCGACAGCGCAGCGCTCAAGGATCCTGACGCGGTCTGGGGACGACTGCTTCGCGCCAGCTTTTCAACGATTCAGACCGACGAAATGGCTGCACTTCGTTCCTATCTCGAAACAAACAAGTTTGCCGCCGCCGGGAAGGCCAAGACTGCTGTCTAGCCTATCGACGCTATAGAAAAGAGAGGCACACCGATGCAGTTCAATCTTCGTGAACTCGCCGACAAGGTCCGTCAGGCCGCCTGGAAGGAAATCCTTCCGCGCTTTCAGAAAGTGCAGGATCTGGACGTCCGCGCGAAGGCCGACGCGACTGATCTGGTTACGACGGCCGACGAGGCGGCAGAGCGATTTCTGAAACAAGCAGTCGAAAGCATAATGCCGGGGGTGCTGTTCGTGGGCGAGGAAAGTGCGTCTGGGGATACCGGTCTTCTTGACCGTCTTGATCATGCCGAAACGGCGATCGTTGTCGATCCGCTGGACGGGACGGCAAATTTTGTGGCGGGCGTGCCGCTGTTTGCGGTTGTCGCGGCTGTGGTCCGCCAGGGCAAGGCCGTCGCCGGCGTGATCTATGACCCAATGAATGACGACTGGGTCATGGCCGAACAGGGCCAGTGGAGCATTTTTGATCCGAGCTGACGGGACGCAGCAACGTCTGTCCGTCTCAGAGCCTGCCTCACTGCCTGAAATGGTGGGTTATGTCTCAACCGATTTCCTCCCGACGGCGGTTAAATCCGATATTCTTGCGAGACTGGCAAAGCCGAAAATGTTCTCCAGCCATCGATGCGCCGCCCATATGTACCGTGCCTTCGCGCGCGGCATGGTCACTTCGTGATGCTGGACCGCTGACACCCTGGGATCACCTTGCGGGAACTTTGATCGCAACGGAAGCCGGAGCCCGTATCACATGTCTGGATGGTTCATCCTACAGTACGTCCAAACGTTCCGGAGCGCTCTTGACGGCGACGGACCCTGACAGCTGGCGAGGTTCTCGCAAGCGAGGTCTTTTGCGCATGATGGCTGGGGTTCCACGGCGATGCCTCCTTCTCTCCGCGTGAAGGAACGGCCATGGCATGGGCTTTACGAAGACGGCCAAAAGAAGGGAATTGACGGTCCCCAGCTCCGCACGAATTCAAATAGTCATGGCAATATCTTGTGACAGGACGCACATGGCTGCGACGAAAACGGAGATAGCCGCAAAAGCGCAGATGTCCTGAAGAAAAAAAAGGAAGTAGGGGGACATAGCAGGCCGCCGCACCTGCTGTGCGCCCGGAATCTCCGTTGTCTCGGGCTGCACGGATGCTACAATTGGGGTTGTTGCTTCCGCTAAGACCCCGAACCGCAACGGCCGATGCAGAGGAATTTGTTGACCTGCGATTTCCCCATATTGCCTTTTTTTCAATTGGGTTGCTTTATCCATAAGAATGTCCCGACAGTCGCGTGGTTGAGTATCCTTTCTCTCATGAATTGGTTTTGCTGTGTGATGGATTTGGCTACGGCTGAAACAATGTCGACTGATAATTGTGCTTTTATTTCTCGACGGTCTACCGATATCACCAGGCGATACCTACGATAAACTGTCCTTTTTATCTCAATACGTCTCGCGCCGTCGCTCCATGAACGTTTCTGCAGTGCAAAAATTAACGCTCGTCTTCGATCACCCGATGTTGTCGATGAAGGAACTAAGCGTAAGTTGCTCTGTTCGGAAATAATTTCCGCTCAAAGCTGTTGCCGAATACGCTTGCACCGCTTCTGGATTTGATGATCGCCCTGTTCGAGCATGCGTGTCGGATCGCCTGAGCGTTGCGAAATAAATGCGGCGGTCTCACTGCATTTGCATGCAACAAGCTCGGTCAATTCCGCCACCCGCCGCAATGTTGCAGCAGGACTCAGGCCGATGTTGTCCGCGAGCATCTTCCAATCATTGCCCCGCAAATCAGATGCGGTGAACCGCCCGCCAATATTTTGCGGCAGACTCTGGTCGACCTGCCGGTATACCGCTGTGCACATCAAATCATAAAGAGGTGCCATCCTCGCTGATCCACCTGCGCCGATCAGCACGGAATAGTTCTTGGCGTGGGAATCCGAATTGCAGATCAATACGTTGAAAATTACGGCGTCCAAAAGTTTCAGACGTTCGCCGGGCGAGACCATATTACTTATGGCGTCAAACATCATTTTCAGCGTCGCACCGTGACCTGTCGAAGATCGCTCGTATTTATGGGACGGAAAATGACCCGTTAACTGACAAAGATCTTCCTGATGAAGCCTGCGGATTTCGCCCTGCGGATCCGTGAAACGATCATAGCGTTTCACCAGCAGATAACGCCGTTTGCCAGCCTGGCCGATCGTGGCTTCGGCTGCTGCCAATCCACAGACCCGTGCAAGTGCGAGGCAGAAGGCTTCGTTCTCGACACTTCCGGCGAGACGTTTTGTATCTGGCTTGATAATATGTGTTGATGGGGTTCCCTCGACTGGGATTGAGATATTGCCATCTTCCCCAACGAAAACAGGTAGCTTTTCCTGGACGCCTGCCAGCGACATTGAAACGCCATGCTCGCCGACAAGGAAAGGCTTGGCGGGAAGTTCGTCAAGAATGCGCTCCAGAGCGGCTTGGTCAGGAACCGGCTGAAGGTTAATGCCGGCCTTACGTGGCTCACCGATGGACAGGGCGCCTGCGGTATCGCGGCCTATATTTTCGAGGAGCCCAACGATATCCTGTGGCGATATTTTCAGCCGCTGACCGATTTCTGCAAGATGGGTTTCCGGAAGGAGGTTGACCAGCCACGGCAGCAGCCTGTCTGCGCCGACCGTCCCTGATCGCAAGGGCATGGTGAGTGAGACCGGGAAGGCTGCCCGACGCGCTTCCCAGGATGGGTCGTATTTGAGCCGCCACTCGCCTTCGAAGCGCAGTTGCGCGACCGGTAGGGTCTCATAGAAGATGGCGGTCATCGGCCATCACCGAAGTTTGGCAGGAAGTCCAGATCGTCATCGGCTGCGGCCGGCGACGGTTGGGCGGTCCTCAAATCGCCGATCTCCAGGCCGACGGTGCGCGCAACGGTGAGCGCCTTCTCAAGCTGGCAGCTCGGCTTGCCCGATTCAAGCTCGACGATGAAACGCTCGCCTGTGCCGGAGCGTGTCGCCAGTTCGATCTGGGTCCAGCCGAGGTTTTTACGTTTTTCTTTGATAGCAGTGCCGAAATCATGCGCGGACCTGAACATATCCCTCACCCTCCAAATTGACTTACCGTACAGGAAGACTTGTGGGGTTACAATATTTGTCTTACCGATCGGTAAGTCTAAACGGCCGATCTGAAAATCAGCTCAGTCGGGAAGTTTTTACGGCTCGTTATGTAGGCGAAGTTTGAACCAGAACGGTACTTGAACGACGACGGTTTCAGCGCCGGTGTCGAAATTGCAATTGTAACGCGATTTATCTGATCAGCTGTAGGAAAAAATGCTAATGCGGCGATATGGAATTACGAATTCTCGCTCCATGTATCTGCATTTGCTTTAAGTTGTAAGGAAACTGGTGATAGAGATGACTTCTGGCGTGCCGGTAGGAATTGAGGAGGAAAAGAGCAAGACGGAGCCCCAAGCCGGAGGATTTATGGATGATAGCGCCGCCCAGCAAGCCGATACATTCAAGCGTTGGCAAACCGCTTACAGGCTTGCTGAAACATATGCCCTGCTCAATCAAAGCAAGCCCTCCTTCGAAGCGCAGTTCAAGTTGGACCAGGCACGTGAATTGTTTTTATCGCTGTCGGAAGATTATGTCACTCTTGGCATGACAAGAGATCGCTTTCCTGGTGTTCCCGTCGTACCGCATTCACTGCAGCAGCGGCTAGACGAATTCGGCCAAACGTTGGATGGACATATAAAGGCAGATCCCAGCGATCGGCCCAAGCAACGGCGCAAGGTGCTCGATACACTACTTGATGGCATCGAGTTACCGGAAGATTTATACGAGAAATGCCAGAGTTTAGGGCTTTCTACGAATGCCGCGTTCGAGGTCATTGATCAGTTTAAGTTCGTCAGAGAGGGTGTCGCAGCGCAGCTATCTCCTGATCGAAACCATTTGAAAGCACTGCTAAGCGATTTATGGGACCAGCTTGCGGAAGGCGCCAGTGCTGAAACGCAGCATGCGCAGGAGCGCGCGGATAAAAGAGCGAAATTGCTACACCTTAATGAGGATCTGTATGGCGATGAAGAATCTGTAGAAATTTCAAGCCGAGCCTCCTCCGACGAAATTGTATATCGCGAGCAAGCAGGTGGGTCGAGTTGGCACACGGTGGGTAGCAGTTCCGGCAATTCAAACGCTTTTTTCAAAGCATCCCCTGCGAGATCAGTCTCGCGGCTCGGATCCCTCCGATCTGTCCCGGGTGATGCAGGTCCGGTTGGCGGCCAGGTGCCCGAGAGTGCGCCGAAACAACAAGCAGCTTTTTCTAAGCGCTGGCGCAACACACTCAACCGCCTCGATGACGATTTTAATGCCCACGAGGAAAGTTCTTCGACCGAAGACATCAAGGCCTGGCTTAATATGGCTGCGGATGCAGAAATTGAAGCTGATCCGCTAGGCGCGGGGCCGTCACACTTTAAACGTGCCGCATCGGAAGTTCTGGATAGCCAGTCAAAGGGCGACCATGACAAGCTGTCTTTCAAGCGACGAAAAATGGAAGAGCGCGATGATCGCTCGTCGACAGCCAGCCGAGAATGAAGATAATCGGCTGCATCTGCCATATGCCGTCCATCCGTTGGTAGGAACGAAATTGGCCGGAACGGCTAGCGGCTCATGCCCGAAGCCATTGATCGCGCACCTTTAAGAGGTGCAGAGTAGCCTGGACAGCACGAAGGTATGAAGAAGAAAGACCCTGTTTACTCCACCTGTTTTATTCGAGAGATTGAAAAAGATGGCAAGGCGTTGTGGGTACTAATTGACGCGAATGGAGTGGCTATTTGCGTAGCAAAGGACCGATCCGAGCTGTTTTTTCTCTCGAACACGGCATCACCATTCAGATGCGCAACTGAACCCGCCTCATTGGGGGAACAAGATTTCTTCCCCATATACTGGCCTTTCGCGAGGAGGAGATCGGCCGTTCCAAAATGCTGTTTGAGGGCTTGCATGATGACGGCGATGTCTCGGCGTCCAATTTGGCTTTGACGCAATCTCTATGATGTCAGAATGCTTCGATGGTGCGTGGCACCGGTGGGACGCTAATCAGTAGTGGTTTTCCATCGCCCGGATGCGAACCAGAATGTTATGCAAAAAGGGTACTGCCTCCCAATCCTCTTCTCCGTATTCGTCCGGATGTTGTTTTCTCCACTCGATCTCTTCGATGGCGAGAGCCGCAGGCATGATATCAAGCACATGGAAGAAACCTCCCAAAAGCCCAGCGGTTAATGCAAGAGTGTTGATGAGCGTGGCGGCGGTTGCACTCCAGAGAGGTAGCACTGAAATGCCGATCGTGATCATCACGACAGCGCCGGGAATAATGAGACCTGCCCGGACGGCGGGGCTTTTCGCATGGATAAGAAAATCTGACATTTTTACCTCAAACTGCGGTCAAAGAATTCGGCTGCAATCAGAAACAAATCAGTTATTGAGCAACATGCATCTTGGTCGATACCTCCACACCAAGCGCCCGCATCACAAGCAACGTCGTTTCGAGGGTCAGGTTTCTGCGCTCGCTGAACGGGCGATAAAAATGTTCGCGAGATAGCCCGGTTTTAAGCGAAATTTCAGTCATGCCCTTGGCGCGTGCGACGACGGCGAGCGCCTTGGCAACGTAGGTCGCATCGCCAGTTTCAAACCTAGCGGTCATGAAAGCGGCAATTTCCTCATCGTTGACTAGTACGGCGGCGGGGTCGCAAGTGGTCAGCTTTTCAGCCATCCTGCCGCTCCGTTCCCTGGTGAATTTTTTGGCGGCTGCAATATCACGGGCTTGTCATCCTTTGTCTCCAATGCATGAAGCATGATTAGAACATTTTCCCATCGCGGGAAGCTGGTAGCTGGTAATAGATAATATAGCCGAGGCCTTAATGAGTGCGCAAATTGGCGATTGGTGGATCCCAAAAAGAGCTTTTCCTCCACATGTTTTACTGCGGCCTCTGCATAAATGAGGTCCTTCATCCGGGCATGCCGAGGTTCTCCAAAGGCAGTCTTCTCGTTTCCGGCAGCGATTATTTTATGCGCTGGCTCGTTAGGTAACGTTTCTAAGTGGGAACTCTCTATCGGCACAGGCTTACGGCGTCCCAATATGCGGGATACGCGTTGACCACCCCCACTAATGAGCCGCTTCCAGAGCGAGTCATCAGGCATTTCTGTAGTCCCTAGAACTTATTAAACTACTATGCCAAGCGGTCTATGCGATTCAAGCCGGACAACAGACCAGCGAGATCGGGGGAGTTGAACACTACCGAGTTGGGTACTTTGGCAGCAGAATCGGTAATGACGTTTTTGTGGCTCGGATTGCATCCGATGGCAACGAACGTTGTGCGGACAACAGGATTAATGTCTTATCGGTAGGCCCAAGCCCCATTGCTTTAGCGCAACCGACCAACATCACAGTTGCAACCACAAAATCAGTGGGAGCAGAGATACGTTCGAGCACTTACGAAGTGAGCAATATCACAGGGCTATTGATAATGTGCTCTAACGTACAACTGATGGGCCAATTTCCCGATTGATGAACGCCTCCAATTGGCTGAGCAGGGCTTCAACTAGGTGCAGCTCATCAATCTCATTCAACGAGCCGTCCGTGTGGACATTCATCAACTCATTGCGAACACTGCTGAATAGGGCGTCGATTTCTTCCCGAGCAGGTTGTGTTTCCAGCCATGCCTCATAAAACCGGCGAGAGAGAGTGTCAAGCACGATGTTGCTGCTGAACAGCGAGAGCGGTGTAGGAAACTTGATCGTCATTCAATACTCACTGAGAGTTAAGGGTGGGATGAAATTTGCGCGCCCTCCGAGACTTTCAGATTTCTTTATCCGGCGTCTCTTATACATCTGGAGAAACCAATTACTTGTCTGCGTCTCACCAGCCCCGCTTACAGATATTATCTAACCGCCATCTCGCTGCCCATAAAGTCTGAAAAGGTTGCATCTGTAGGCAAATGGGAAGTCAAAATTCTCGGTACAAATATTCTGTGCTATGGAATGCTTCTCGTTTTACCGGACAAGTTGGCTGATCCGCTCCCAAACGTTGGACCACCGGAGACTAGAGTTTTCCGGCTTCTGAACCGCCCCCAAACATTGGACCAGCGGAGGCTGGAGTTTTCCGGCTTCAGTCAGGGAGGCGGGCTGGTTACGCTTCCCGGATTCATCAGTGCGATCGGGACCTTGTTTCCAATCGCGCCATGTGGCCGAACCTCATTGTAGTCTCTACGCCAATCCTCCATCTTTTCGCGGGCATCCGCAAGGGTCAGGAACCAATGTTGGTTCAGGCATTCTGCCCGGAAGCGGCCGTTGAACGCCTCGATGAATGCATTATCGGTCGGTTTGCCAGGGCGTGAGAAGTCAAGTGTGACGCCTTTCGCATAGGCCCAGAGATCGAGATCGCGTGATACGAACTCGGTGCCCTGATCGACGCGGATCGTCTTGGGATAGCCGACCTGGCGGCATACCCGCTCGAGCGTTTGCACAACATCTTCCCCGCGATAGCTGTGCCTTGGATCAAGCACCGGGACGTAGCGTGAGAAGGTGTCCACCACGGTCAGAACGCGTAGCTTCTTGCCGGTGGCGAGCTGGTCGTGAACAAAGTCCATCGCCCAGACATCATTCGGCCCGACGGCTATTTGCCGATCCTCCCGCAGCTTCGCTTTCACCCGGCGTTTCGGTGTCTTGTTACGCAATTGCAGGCCCAAGTCCCTGTAAATGCGGTAGGTCCGCTTGATATTGGCACCCCAACCCTCGCGCTCCAGCAGCACATGCACACGACGATAACCATAGCGGACACGGGTCTCGCAGATCTCACGGATACGACGCTCAAGACCGGCCTGATCGGCACGGCGGGAGGTGTAGTGGTGGGTCGACCGATCGAAGTCCAGCGCCCCACAGGCACGCCGGATCGAGATCGCCCAGTCCTGGCACATGCCTTTCACCATCTCCCGCTTGCCAGCAGGCCTTAGAGCTTTCGGCGAATGACGTCCTGCAACATCTCGCGGTCCAACGTCAGATCCGCGACGATCTTCTTCAGCCGTGCATTCTCGTCCTCGAGCTGCTTCAGCTTCTTCATCTCCGGCGGCAACATGCCCGCGTATTTTTTCTTCCAGTTGAAATAAGTCGCCTGGCTGATCCCTGCCTTCCGGCAGATCTCCGCAACCGTAACGCCTTCATCACCCTGCTTCAGAATGAACGCTTTCTGTGCGTCCGAAAACTGCGATGCCTTCATCGTCTTCCGTTCCTTTCCCAGCCAGGAAAAATGCACCGGAAAACTCTAGCCAAAAATGGTCCAGTTTGAAGGGTTCAGATCATGCCACAGGACGCGCATTCGGAGAAGTCTCAACCTCTACAGTTTTGTCGTCAGGTGTCGAAACAACCTCCGCTCGACGCCCCTGCCGCCCTGTATGCTTTCGTTCGTGGGAACCACGTCGCTTACATCGGCAAAACTGCTCGCTCAATCAGTAAGCGATACGTTGGGTAGTGTGCCGGCCCGGCCCCTGCTTTTACACGTGCGGGCGTGACGGTTCTCACATCCGCAACCCAAGCCCCTTGGTCAAGCCGAGCGAGAGCTTCTGCTTTTCGACGAGCTCGGCGTGGTGCGCCCGCTCGACCAGTCCGGCCACCTGGCTGATGCGTTCGACGGAGACACGGGCGTCTGCCGTGACCCTGAGCCTGTCCAGATCCTCGTTGCGCAGGTTTGCGGTGCCAAACCGTTTCGTCAAAGCTTCCCTTATTGCGTTGACCTCCCGCAATGCCTGCCGGCCTTCCGTGGTGTTTTCCATCTGGAGGACGAACGCCGGCCTTTGCTCATGGGAGAGCGCACCGAGGCGTGTGAGGATTTCCTCGCTGCGCCGCGTGAGGGCGGGGACCTCAACGACATCACGCTTTTCCCGTTGCCATGTTTCCGAGCGGTGCTCGTTTTCCAGATGCCGTAGCCAGCTTCTGGCGGCGTTCCCGACAAGCGTTGCGACCGATCCGGCGTAGTGCAGCGCCTGTTTTCTGTCCCTGTTGTCACCGAGGATGCCCGACTTGCCGCGGAGCGCCCCGAACTGGTCTGGCCGCTCCCGGATGGCTCTTGCCAGAATGGCAGGATCGGTACCGGGATCGAGGATATGGGGCTTGATGGCGTCGCATGCACCGAAGGCATCGTGATAGACACGAGTAGCGACATTGCGCACCACCTCCATGTTCCGCTCCAGTTCCGGTCGCGCTTTCTCACGGGCGATCTCGTCGACAGATTTGTCGTAGCGGGTGATGGCGGGAACGAGTGGTGCGGGGACCTCCTGCGTTTGATGCTGAAGATGCAGATCAAGGTTTGCGACGCGGTCGGCGTATGCGTCCTGTCGTTGCCCCTGTCCTTCCACCATCCGCTGCAAGGAGGTTTGTCTC
>NZ_JAPWDT010000019.1:0-15214 GCF_027212525.1 Agrobacterium sp. SOY23
CTCCGCATGGTTAATCAAATCCTTATATTTGCGGGCTGAATGTTGCCGGTATGATTTGGTGCGTTGTCCGACACATCGGCTTCAGGTGCGAGGCGAGTCATTGCAGAAACGATGGCTTGAGAACATATGAAGAACGATATTATTTGAAGCAAAGAATGCACATCTATTTCAGTCGGTTGCGCTCCAACCGGTTTAACAAGTTATGAAACCGAGAAATCGCTATAGATTTTTATATCAAAAGTAGTAAATTCATTTCTGGGTTGTTAAAGGGGGCGGGGATGCTTAGCAGGAGGCAATTCACTTCTTATTTCTCAGCAGTATCAAGTATGCTCACAGGTCAGGCTTTTATACCTGAAATATCCTATGCGCAGGATGAGCTTCCCCCACTGGAGCTGGGGCTCGCTGATTTCTCCAAGTCATGGGAACTCACCCAAGGTGACAGCACTATACTGGTTGCGACAGCTGCCGACATATCTGACGATACTGTAATTAAACTTTCAAATGTCACTTTTAAAACGCTTGCTGATATCCAGGAGTATTTCGACAGGAAATTTTCGACGTCGTTTATCGGTTTTTTCAATTCGCAGGTTGCAAATAAGGGGGCATGGCAGGGGAAGCGGATCCAGGGAGCGAAGTCCGAAGAAAATTTTTCCGCTTACTGGCATTCGGCAACATTGTCTGCCCCCGTCAGTCTGATGACCTTTCTTTCCTACATGTCGGTTTTCATAAACGAGATCAATGGAAACCTGGTCAGCAGGACCGAGAGTTACGGGTCCCAGGATCACCCGGGAATATCTTATCTCTTCAATGTCGTGAACATGACTGGAGCCGGCGGCAGGAAGTGGCGTAAGAAGTCCTACAATTCTGATCCTCTGAACTATTCCCTCCACCAGCTGCTTCAGGACGACCTGTTCCTTGGTAGCCGGATGAATCTGCGTTTTGCGAATGATCTAGCGGGGACAACCGATGATGTCTGGAAAGGGTCCTCTTATCCCCGCGATTCCTTTCCGACCTCCGGCAAGGCGAGTGAGTCCGGGATTATCCTTGAGGGCGACTTCTACAAGTTTCGTGGCCGGGGTCTCATACAGACGACATGGCGGGCGAATTATCGTGACCTCGCGGACTACATCCTTGACTACAGCGGATCCAGTCCTTTGCTGCTGGACTTTAAAAAACGCTGGGCGGGATATACCGCCGACCAGATCTGCACATTGAGTACGGGCACGGACTGGGACGACATATTCGCGGATCCAAAGGCAGAGGTATTACAAGCGGCCATCAGAATTCATGCCAGAAAAGGGGCATACCTACCCTTGTCGACGTCTCCCGATGCTCTCAACGGCAACGCCGCAGGGTCGATAATAAAGATGGGCAACGGCATTGGCGGCCTTGGCTACGGAAACAATCTCAAAGCGCGTGTGAGGCAGATATGTCTGGCAATCGACGTCTGATTTCTTCTTTATTGGTCCTGCTTTGTTCAGTTCCAGTGTGCGCTGGGCCCGCTCTGGCTCAGACCCCTGCGAATATTGTGGAGTGCATAAGAGCGACTGCCGGCCCGGCGGTCGCTCAGATCGTTTACCAGTTCCAACTTGCGGATGGAACAAAAGACGAGGCTCGAGGAAGCGGTTTTGTCATCAAAGGCGACGGTTACATCATCACAGCGGCTCACGTGTTGAGACCGCCACCTGTCTATACATCCAGCGTGGTCACGTCGACGATCAAGGTCAAACTCGGAAGCTTGTTCGCAACGGAATATCCTGCCTCGCTGATAACAAAAATAGACGATCTCGATATTGCCTTGATCAAGATGCCCATGCTTAACGCAGGCTGGCCAAAAGTTCAGATTCACTATGGGGCGGGCGAAGATTCGATGCCCTGGCTTTATGCGTCAGGGTTCCCGGGGACATCCGATCTTACCGGAGCCGGCCCTGGAAAGGTGACATCGCCGAATGCTGTCGTGGATGGAAAGCCAACCGCGTGGTGGCAAACCGATATTCCGCTTAATCCTGGAATGAGTGGCGGCCCGGTCTTCAATTCTTTTGGAGAAGTGGCGGGTATCGCCGCGGCAATCAAAGGCCAGGCTGGCGGATCAATTACCTATGTCATTCCAATTTCGTCCGCACTGACCCTGATACCATTGGCCGGTGTCACGGAATATACCCCCAGCCCCTGCAGCGATGACGGCAAATCCATGGTGATGGATTTCATTAAGGGCGCAGTCGAAGGGCAGTATGAGAAAGATCGGATATCCGACTATTTATATCAGACGATACTCGGTCAGACTGATGCCAACAGACGCTACCCGCAATTGAGCCGGCTGGGCAAAATACGGGATTTTGAAGTGGCTCATAAACAGGGCGTGCCACAAGGCACCTGGTTCACCATCAAGGTGCAACACGATAACGGTCAGTCGACCTGGGTGATCGGTTATAACCGTCAAAAGAAATGGATAGATGTCGCATCCTTCCAGGTCGTTGGACCTTGAAATCGATTTGGTTGCATCGTTTGACGCGCAGGAGGAGTTATGGTTTTGAGCACGCAGATAGCCACAAGGCGCGAGCTGATCAGGATGGCGGGCGGGATAGCTGCGGCCACGATTGTGCCGACACGTGTTCTGTCGGAGGAATCCTGCAATCCCGTGCAGTGCAGCGCCTATATTCCGAGCGGTCAGTTCGGACATATCCAGCAACCATTGCCGTCTGTCTGGTGCTGGGCAGCAACAATCGCCATGATCTGCAACTGGCATGGCTGCAGAATGGATCAAAGCAGCGTCGTGAGACAGTGTTTTGGTGCCTACGTCAACGCACCTGCCGATCCGTTCACGCTCATAAATTCCATCAACAGATCCTATATCGACGACGCTGGAAGATCATTTACCCTCTCTTCAAAGGTCTGGTCGGTTCTGCACGGCGTCACCAATCTCAATAATCTCGGGATAATTGGTGAACTTAAACAGAGGAAACCCCTCGTCGTTTGCAATACGAGTCATATGATGGCTCTCGTCGGCGTCTCGTATTTGCGGGCGAATGGAGAGATTTACGAGGCCTGGGTCGCGGATCCTGCGGTCTATGGACCCGTAACTCATGGAATACCAGGGATGCAGCCACTGGCCTCCGGCTTCAGATATCTGATGCCAGCCGAGATGACGCCAGCTCCAGCCGGCGGGGCGTTAATGTTCGTTGCCGCAGTTGATGTTGTTTGAGCCCCGTGCACTCTGCGCCTTCCTTTCTTTGGCACTGGCCAGTGTCTCACCCGGCCGCAAGGCCATGATTTTTCGATGCGCGAGTTGGGGACCTTTAGTTATCATCCTCTGGTTATCAACGATTATCGGTTCATGACGAGTGTTGATTGTGTCCCGCTCAACGGTTCGATCGAGTTCGCCCGACCTCTTCGGGCGCTTATGGATCTGGTAGCGCTTCGCAAGGTCCAGTGGAGTCATACGGCGCGTAATGCAGCATTTACAGGATTGCTGTATTTCATGGATTTTCTTTTGAGGCTGTGCTGTCGTTGCGATGCAGGACGGGAGTGCGATTGATGGCAGGTTCAGGTAATTCCTATACGACGAGTGATCTTTCCAGAAAGTCGGGTGATATTATTGCCGAGGCACTTCGTCATCCGGTGACGATCACCCAGCGCAACAAGCCTCGTCTGGTCCTTCTTAATATTGAGGATTATGAACGTTTGATGCGGCAGTCTGATCTGCGTGCGGTTGGTACTATTGATAATATGCCTGACGCTTTGCTGGATGAGTTTGAGGCAGCAGTCGACGCTTATGCGGAAACTGAAGAGATGGTTCGGTGAGCGGTTTCGATGAGATCGAGACTGCACTGGCAGTCTCCAAAGGAGCCTCGATTTCGGATCAGGATGCCCGGGAAGTTATAGAACAGGCTAGAGCGGCCGTAGACCGATGGCCTGAGTTTGCGGAGGAAGTTCAGTTATCCAGATCCCGGACCGCTGAACTCGACAAATTCCTGAATGGTAATCGGCTGGCTTAAAGGTTCATGTTTCGATGAAGCGGATTTCCGCAGGCCGGATGCCATAAACGTGGAAAGTTCCTGAAACTTTCAGAAATTGGAAGTATCAGGAATTATGTCTTCGTTGGTAGAATCGACAGGATTGGGTAGGCGAATGTCTCGGATATCCGGCGACGCAGTCCTGTCCTACGGCCACCAGGTGTCAGTTGCTCCAACCAATCTGAAACCGGTCAAATCGGACTTCACTAATGGGATGTCCCGACGGGTCGAGTCTGATCGAGCGAAGCACGAGGTTCAGGTTGGGAGAGTAATATTGTTCAAAGATTATCGGAGACAGTCCTTGCAGCTCCATGCGGTCTTTCACCACCCAAACCGGATACGAGCATGATCCGATTGTTTCCTCGGCCCATTTTTCGAAGGTGATGGTGATTGTGCCCGCAACCGTTTTCTGACCATTCAGGAACAGCGTTGTACCGGATCGCCAATTTCCCTTTAGTGGCAAATCGTCGAGCGTCGTCGCATCCGAGTAGGTCAGCTCTTGCACGCCCTTCGCGCTGATCCGTTTGGTGACGAGCAAGGGGTGCAGATATTCCGCAGATATTGGCTCCAACGAACCGCGCCGTACCATCAGGCGCTGCTCGGTTAATCCTGATTGAGTCGGTTTGTAGAAGACGGAGAAAAATGGTTGCTCTCTGGTGAGGAGCACGCCCTGCCTGGTTTCATTTGGGGTCAAGCAATGTCCAAACGCTGGAACAGCTGAAACTATACCAGCCAACAGAAATAAACTTCTCAGCACAGCCGACCTCCCTAACCTGCATCGCATACTGCTACCATGACGCGTAATAATAGTCATTCGAGCGAATTTTTGTGATCCCCTCATTTGGAACCGCTCCGCTCTCCTTATCTGTGGAGCCGAGAGGCTTTCCGCGGTGAAACCGAAGGTCGTAAGGGGAGTGGTGATGGTTTGCATGATCGTCGCTGATCAGGCTGCCGCTCCGAGGTCGAAATTCGCGTGGATCACGTCGTAGGGTACGTGAACCTTTCCGTCTTCGGTTTGTTCGAAGATACCCCAATCCGACAACGCTGACACATCCTCATGTACACGCTTGACGTCGCGTTCGACGAATCGGGCAAGTCCGCGTATGCTGGATGGGCCGATCTTCTGAAGATGTTCAATCAATTCCCACCTTTTGGGGGTGATGATGGAAAAAAGCTGTGCAGGCGACGAGAAGGTGAAGACTGCCACGGGCTCTGAGGGATTACCTGAGCGCATGGCGCTGGTTGCCCTGTCAAAAGCCTCATCGAGGGCAACCTCACTGTCTGCTCTGATTTGTATCAAGGCTTCTCTCATGGTTTCTGCCTCCTCTTGATTATCTCCTTCCGAAAATCGGACAGGAGGGCACTGGTCGTTGTGAACAGGTAAGGATGCTCTCGGCGCCGTCGAGATGACGATGATCGCCTTTGCCGCGTTCGTGTCGAAACCGACGATACGCCTGCCACCCTTGCCATAAAACACTCGATACTTGAACAGGTGCGTGCTGGCGGGAACGGGTTCCGGCACCTGTAGCAAAATTATAAAAATTCTTGAAACTTTCACAAATTGGAAGTATCAAGAATTATGTCTTCGTTGGTGGACCAGATTTCTGCAGCCGGATTGGCTGATCGTTTTCTGAATGACCGGCAACTCGCCGAGTTGCTGGGCGGCAGTGACGCGCGCCGTTATGGCCTTGTCAACCGCGCTTTGAAAGACGGGTCCCTCATCCGCCTGAAGCGTGGTTGTTATGTGCTGGCGCGACGCTATCGAGGTGATCCGGTTCATCCGTTTGCCGTCGCCCAAAACCTCGTGCCGGGCAGCTATATCTCTTTCGAAACAGCACTGTCGTTCCATGGATGGATTCCGGAGGCGGTGTTTGTTACCGCCAGTGTTTCACCCGGACGCAAAAGCCAGGATTTTTCGACGCCCGGGTTCGGGACCTTCAGCTATCATCCTCTGGCGATCAACGATTATCGGTTCATGACGAGTGTTGACCGTGTTCCGCTCAACGGCTCGATTGCGTTCGTTGCCCGACCTCTTCGGGCACTTATGGATCTGGTAGCGCTTCGCAAGGTGGAGTGGAGCGGGCTTGAATGGCTGACGATTGGTATGAGGATCGAGGAAGATGCCCTTTTCGGATTGCGACGTACGGATTTTACGGCATTGAAGCCGGTGTACAAGCACAAGGCTGCGAATGCCTTTCTCCGGGCGCTGGAAGGCGCCCTGATGCCTTCCAGGCGTCTGCATGATCTCGAGGTCAGGGCATGATTGAGATTATCCGGGAGAAGCTTCGGCAATACGCGGCGGAGAGTGCCATAGAGGAAGAGAATGCCGTCAAGGAGATACTGCAGGAGGTCGTACTCTACGCTTTGTGGCGGGGCAATTTTTTCGATGTGGCTCTTTTTCAAGGCGGCACAAGCCTTCGCATTCTTCATGGCCTGCCGCGTTTTTCCGAGGACCTCGATTTTCTTCTGCGGGCTCCCGACACGGGTTTCAACTGGTCTCCTTATCTCAAGGTTCTGACGGATGTTGTCAGCCAGTTCGGGCTGGAATTGGAGGCACATCCCAAGGTGCGGATGGATACGGCGATCCGGCAGGCTGTTATCAAGGATGATTCCATCGCGAACCAGTTGGATCTGTCATTTGCGGGAAGAGGTAGACCCAAGACAATTCGTATCAAGCTTGAGATTGACGTTAATCCGCCTGCGGGATCGGGTGAGGCAACTACCTACCTTGATTTTCCGGCTGATTGTGAGGTCCGCCATCAGGATTTGCCCTCCAATTTTGCGCTCAAGATACACGCTCTGCTATGCCGTGGTTTTCTCAAGGGGCGTGATTGGTTTGACTTCTCCTGGTATATGTCCCGCAGCGTCTCGCCGAATCTGGACCTTTTGCGCAATGCGCTGATGCAGGCTGGTCCATGGGCCGGAGATGAGACTGTCCATGTAGATGCTGCCTGGCTGAAAGTGGTTCTTTCAGAAACGATCAAACGTATCGACTGGAAAGAGGCTGCCGGGGATGTTCGACGGTTTCTTCGTCCAGTTGAGCTTAAATCCACGGATCTTTGGAGTGATCGTTTTTTTCTTGCCAAGCTGGAAAAGCTTTGAAGTTTCGCGATATTCTTGTGTTCGTAGAAGACAGGCGAATTGTTTCGTCGGTTACGTTTTATAAATTATATATTTTCGTATTTTTTTGATTTGACGGATTTATCAGTAACCTGAATCCGTGCTGACGAGGTGTCATTCAGGAACGCGCCTGCGGCGCGCGGTGAGCCGATGGGAATATTTTTACCACAACATCCGCAGCAATACATATATTTTTGTATTTATACTTTTTTGATAGAATATTGTTTCACTTGGTGGGGTGGTGAGAGGATTTCTGTCGGGCGCAAAATGAAGATGACGAAAACATATATATAAATATGGATAACTGAGCAAACATATAATTTATGCGCTTGTTTACCTGGCGGATTGCTTTGCCTGAGCGGATGATTTATGCGGGTTTTGTGCGGAAACTAGGGATTTTACCGGGAATCTGACTGAGGATTGATTGAAAGGGTGGATTTGTTTTGGTGGTAATCGATCATAATAACAATATCATGATATTGTTATTATGATCGATTACCACCAAAACAAATCCACCCTTTCAATCAATCCTCAGTCAGATTCCCGGTAAAATCCCTAGTTTCCGCACAAAACCCGCATAAATCATCCGCTCAGGCAAAGCAATCCGCCAGGTAAACAAGCGCATAAATTATATGTTTGCTCAGTTATCCATATTTATATATATGTTTTCGTCATCTTCATTTTGCGCCCGACAGAAATCCTCTCACCACCCCACCAAGTGAAACAATATTCTATCAAAAAAGTATAAATACAAAAATATATGTATTGCTGCGGATGTTGTGGTAAAAATATTCCCATCGGCTCACCGCGCGCCGCAGGCGCGTTCCTGAATGACACCTCGTCAGCACGGATTCAGGTTACTGATAAATCCGTCAAATCAAAAAAATACGAAAATATATAATTTATAAAACGTAACCGACGAAACAATTCGCCTGTCTTCTACGAACACAAGAATATCGCGAAACTTCAAAGCTTTTCCAGCTTGGCAAGAAAAAAACGATCACTCCAAAGATCCGTGGATTTAAGCTCAACTGGACGAAGAAACCGTCGAACATCCCCGGCAGCCTCTTTCCAGTCGATACGTTTGATCGTTTCTGAAAGAACCACTTTCAGCCAGGCAGCATCTACATGGACAGTCTCATCTCCGGCCCATGGACCAGCCTGCATCAGCGCATTGCGCAAAAGGTCCAGATTCGGCGAGACGCTGCGGGACATATACCAGGAGAAGTCAAACCAATCACGCCCCTTGAGAAAACCACGGCATAGCAGAGCGTGTATCTTGAGCGCAAAATTGGAGGGCAAATCCTGATGGCGGACCTCACAATCAGCCGGAAAATCAAGGTAGGTAGTTGCCTCACCCGATCCCGCAGGCGGATTAACGTCAATCTCAAGCTTGATACGAATTGTCTTGGGTCTACCTCTTCCCGCAAATGACAGATCCAACTGGTTCGCGATGGAATCATCCTTGATAACAGCCTGCCGGATCGCCGTATCCATCCGCACCTTGGGATGTGCCTCCAATTCCAGCCCGAACTGGCTGACAACATCCGTCAGAACCTTGAGATAAGGAGACCAGTTGAAACCCGTGTCGGGAGCCCGCAGAAGAAAATCGAGGTCCTCGGAAAAACGCGGCAGGCCATGAAGAATGCGAAGGCTTGTGCCGCCTTGAAAAAGAGCCACATCGAAAAAATTGCCCCGCCACAAAGCGTAGAGTACGACCTCCTGCAGTATCTCCTTGACGGCATTCTCTTCCTCTATGGCACTCTCCGCCGCGTATTGCCGAAGCTTCTCCCGGATAATCTCAATCATGCCCTGACCTCGAGATCATGCAGACGCCTGGAAGGCATCAGGGCGCCTTCCAGCGCCCGGAGAAAGGCATTCGCAGCCTTGTGCTTGTACACCGGCTTCAATGCCGTAAAATCCGTACGTCGCAATCCGAAAAGGGCATCTTCCTCGATCCTCATACCAATCGTCAGCCATTCAAGCCCGCTCCACTCCACCTTGCGAAGCGCTACCAGATCCATAAGTGCCCGAAGAGGTCGGGCAACGAACGCAATCGAGCCGTTGAGCGGAACACGGTCAACACTCGTCATGAACCGATAATCGTTGATCGCCAGAGGATGATAGCTGAAGGTCCCGAACCCGGGCGTCGAAAAATCCTGGCTTTTGCGTCCGGGTGAAACACTGGCGGTAACAAACACCGCCTCCGGAATCCATCCATGGAACGACAGTGCTGTTTCGAAAGAGATATAGCTGCCCGGCACGAGGTTTTGGGCGACGGCAAACGGATGAACCGGATCACCTCGATAGCGTCGCGCCAGCACATAACAACCACGCTTCAGGCGGATGAGGGACCCGTCTTTCAAAGCGCGGTTGACAAGGCCATAACGGCGCGCGTCACTGCCGCCCAGCAACTCGGCGAGTTGCCGGTCATTCAGAAAACGATCAGCCAATCCGGCTGCAGAAATCTGGTCCACCAACGAAGACATAATTCTTGATACTTCCAATTTGTGAAAGTTTCAAGAATTTTTATAATTTTGCTACAGGTGCCGGAACCCGTTCCCGCCAGCACGCACCTGTTCAAGTATCGAGTGTTTTATGGCAAGGGTGGCAGGCGTATCGTCGGTTTCGACACGAACGCGGCAAAGGCGATCATCGTCATCTCGACGGCGCCGAGAGCATCCTTACCTGTTCACAACGACCAGTGCCCTCCTGTCCGATTTTCGGAAGGAGATAATCAAGAGGAGGCAGAAACCATGAGAGAAGCCTTGATACAAATCAGAGCAGACAGTGAGGTTGCCCTCGATGAGGCTTTTGACAGGGCAACCAGCGCCATGCGCTCAGGTAATCCCTCAGAGCCCGTGGCAGTCTTCACCTTCTCGTCGCCTGCACAGCTTTTTTCCATCATCACCCCCAAAAGGTGGGAATTGATTGAACATCTTCAGAAGATCGGCCCATCCAGCATACGCGGACTTGCCCGATTCGTCGAACGCGACGTCAAGCGTGTACATGAGGATGTGTCAGCGTTGTCGGATTGGGGTATCTTCGAACAAACCGAAGACGGAAAGGTTCACGTACCCTACGACGTGATCCACGCGAATTTCGACCTCGGAGCGGCAGCCTGATCAGCGACGATCATGCAAACCATCACCACTCCCCTTACGACCTTCGGTTTCACCGCGGAAAGCCTCTCGGCTCCACAGATAAGGAGAGCGGAGCGGTTCCAAATGAGGGGATCACAAAAATTCGCTCGAATGACTATTATTACGCGTCATGGTAGCAGTATGCGATGCAGGTTAGGGAGGTCGGCTGTGCTGAGAAGTTTATTTCTGTTGGCTGGTATAGTTTCAGCTGTTCCAGCGTTTGGACATTGCTTGACCCCAAATGAAACCAGGCAGGGCGTGCTCCTCACCAGAGAGCAACCATTTTTCTCCGTCTTCTACAAACCGACTCAATCAGGATTAACCGAGCAGCGCCTGATGGTACGGCGCGGTTCGTTGGAGCCAATATCTGCGGAATATCTGCACCCCTTGCTCGTCACCAAACGGATCAGCGCGAAGGGCGTGCAAGAGCTGACCTACTCGGATGCGACGACGCTCGACGATTTGCCACTAAAGGGAAATTGGCGATCCGGTACAACGCTGTTCCTGAATGGTCAGAAAACGGTTGCGGGCACAATCACCATCACCTTCGAAAAATGGGCCGAGGAAACAATCGGATCATGCTCGTATCCGGTTTGGGTGGTGAAAGACCGCATGGAGCTGCAAGGACTGTCTCCGATAATCTTTGAACAATATTACTCTCCCAACCTGAACCTCGTGCTTCGCTCGATCAGACTCGACCCGTCGGGACATCCCATTAGTGAAGTCCGATTTGACCGGTTTCAGATTGGTTGGAGCAACTGACACCTGGTGGCCGTAGGACAGGACTGCGTCGCCGGATATCCGAGACATTCGCCTACCCAATCCTGTCGATTCTACCAACGAAGACATAATTCCTGATACTTCCAATTTCTGAAAGTTTCAGGAACTTTCCACGTTTATGGCATCCGGCCTGCGGAAATCCGCTTCATCGAAACATGAACCTTTAAGCCAGCCGATTACCATTCAGGAATTTGTCGAGTTCAGCGGTCCGGGATCTGGATAACTGAACTTCCTCCGCAAACTCAGGCCATCGGTCTACGGCCGCTCTAGCCTGTTCTATAACTTCCCGGGCATCCTGATCCGAAATCGAGGCTCCTTTGGAGACTGCCAGTGCAGTCTCGATCTCATCGAAACCGCTCACCGAACCATCTCTTCAGTTTCCGCATAAGCGTCGACTGCTGCCTCAAACTCATCCAGCAAAGCGTCAGGCATATTATCAATAGTACCAACCGCACGCAGATCAGACTGCCGCATCAAACGTTCATAATCCTCAATATTAAGAAGGACCAGACGAGGCTTGTTGCGCTGGGTGATCGTCACCGGATGACGAAGTGCCTCGGCAATAATATCACCCGACTTTCTGGAAAGATCACTCGTCGTATAGGAATTACCTGAACCTGCCATCAATCGCACTCCCGTCCTGCATCGCAACGACAGCACAGCCTCAAAAGAAAATCCATGAAATACAGCAATCCTGTAAATGCTGCATTACGCGCCGTATGACTCCACTGGACCTTGCGAAGCGCTACCAGATCCATAAGCGCCCGAAGAGGTCGGGCGAACTCGATCGAACCGTTGAGCGGGACACAATCAACACTCGTCATGAACCGATAATCGTTGATAACCAGAGGATGATAACTAAAGGTCCCCAACTCGCGCATCGAAAAATCATGGCCTTGCGGCCGGGTGAGACACTGGCCAGTGCCAAAGAAAGGAAGGCGCAGAGTGCACGGGGCTCAAACAACATCAACTGCGGCAACGAACATTAACGCCCCGCCGGCTGGAGCTGGCGTCATCTCGGCTGGCATCAGATATCTGAAGCCGGAGGCCAGTGGCTGCATCCCTGGTATTCCATGAGTTACGGGTCCATAGACCGCAGGATCCGCGACCCAGGCCTCGTAAATCTCTCCATTCGCCCGCAAATACGAGACGCCGACGAGAGCCATCATATGACTCGTATTGCAAACGACGAGGGGTTTCCTCTGTTTAAGTTCACCAATTATCCCGAGATTATTGAGATTGGTGACGCCGTGCAGAACCGACCAGACCTTTGAAGAGAGGGTAAATGATCTTCCAGCGTCGTCGATATAGGATCTGTTGATGGAATTTATGAGCGTGAACGGATCGGCAGGTGCGTTGACGTAGGCACCAAAACACTGTCTCACGACGCTGCTTTGATCCATTCTGCAGCCATGCCAGTTGCAGATCATGGCGATTGTTGCTGCCCAGCACCAGACAGACGGCAATGGTTGCTGGATATGTCCGAACTGACCGCTCGGAATATAGGCGCTGCACTGCACGGGATTGCAGGATTCCTCCGACAGAACACGTGTCGGCACAATCGTGGCCGCAGCTATCCCGCCCGCCATCCTGATCAGCTCGCGCCTTGTGGCTATCTGCGTGCTCAAAACCATAACTCCTCCTGCGCGTCAAACGATGCAACCAAATCGATTTCAAGGTCCAACGACCTGGAAGGATGCGACATCTATCCATTTCTTTTGACGGTTATAACCGATCACCCAGGTCGACTGACCGTTATCGTGTTGCACCTTGATGGTGAACCAGGTGCCTTGTGGCACGCCCTGTTTATGAGCCACTTCAAAATCCCGTATTTTGCCCAGCCGGCTCAATTGCGGGTAGCGTCTGTTGGCATCAGTCTGACCGAGTATCGTCTGATATAAATAGTCGGATATCCGATCTTTCTCATACTGCCCTTCGACTGCGCCCTTAATGAAATCCATCACCATGGATTTGCCGTCATCGCTGCAGGGGCTGGGGGTATATTCCGTGACACCGGCCAATGGTATCAGGGTCAGTGCGGACGAAATTGGAATGACATAGGTAATTGATCCGCCAGCCTGGCCTTTGATTGCCGCGGCGATACCCGCCACTTCTCCAAAAGAATTGAAGACCGGGCCGCCACTCATTCCAGGATTAAGCGGAATATCGGTTTGCCACCACGCGGTTGGCTTTCCATCCACGACAGCATTCGGCGATGTCACCTTTCCAGGGCCGGCTCCGGTAAGATCGGATGTCCCCGGGAACCCTGACGCATAAAGCCAGGGCATCGAATCTTCGCCCGCCCCATAGTGAATCTGAACTTTTGGCCAGCCTGCGTTAAGCATGGGCATCTTGATCAAGGCAATATCGAGATCGTCTATTTTTGTTATCAGCGAGGCAGGATATTCCGTTGCGAACAAGCTTCCGAGTTTGACCTTGATCGTCGACGTGACCACGCTGGATGTATAGACAGGTGGCGGTCTCAACACGTGAGCCGCTGTGATGATGTAACCGTCGCCTTTGATGACAAAACCGCTTCCTCGAGCCTCGTCTTTTGTTCCATCCGCAAGTTGGAACTGGTAAACGATCTGAGCGACCGCCGGGCCGGCAGTCGCTCTTATGCACTCCACAATATTCGCAGGGGTCTGAGCCAGAGCGGGCCCAGCGCACACTGGAACTGAACAAAGCAGGACCAATAAAGAAGAAATCAGACGTCGATTGCCAGACATATCTGCCTCACACGCGCTTTGAGATTGTTTCCGTAGCCAAGGCCGCCAATGCCGTTGCCCATCTTTATTATCGACCCTGCGGCGTTGCCGTTGAGAGCATCGGGAGACGTCGACAAGGGTAGGTATGCCCCTTTTCTGGCATGAATTCTGATGGCCGCTTGTAATACCTCTGCCTTTGGATCCGCGAATATGTCGTCCCAGTCCGTGCCCGTACTCAATGTGCAGATCTGGTCGGCGGTATATCCCGCCCAGCGTTTTTTAAAGTCCAGCAGCAAAGGACTGGATCCGCTGTAGTCAAGGATGTAGTCCGCGAGGTCACGATAATTCGCCCGCCATGTCGTCTGTATGAGACCCCGGCCACGAAACTTGTAGAAGTCGCCCTCAAGGATAATCCCGGACTCACTCGCCTTGCCGGAGGTCGGAAAGGAATCGCGGGGATAAGAGGACCCTTTCCAGACATCATCGGTTGTCCCCGCTAGATCATTCGCAAAACGCAGATTCATCCGGCTACCAAGGAACAGGTCGTCCTGAAGCAGCTGGTGGAGGGAATAGTTCAGAGGATCAGAATTGTAGGACTTCTTACGCCACTTCCTGCCGCCGGCTCCAGTCATGTTCACGACATTGAAGAGATAAGATATTCCCGGGTGATCCTGGGACCCGTAACTCTCGGTCCTGCTGACCAGGTTTCCATTGATCTCGTTTATGAAAACCGACATGTAGGAAAGAAAGGTCATCAGACTGACGGGGGCAGACAATGTTGCCGAATGCCAGTAAGCGGAAAAATTTTCTTCGGACTTCGCTCCCTGGATCCGCTTCCCCTGCCATGCCCCCTTATTTGCAACCTGCGAATTGAAAAAACCGATAAACGACGTCGAAAATTTCCTGTCGAAATACTCCTGGATATCAGCAAGCGTTTTAAAAGTGACATTTGAAAGTTTAATTACAGTATCGTCAGATATGTCGGCAGCTGTCGCAACCAGTATAGTGCTGTCACCTTGGGTGAGTTCCCATGACTTGGAGAAATCAGCGAGCCCCAGCTCCAGTGGGGGAAGCTCATCCTGCGCATAGGATATTTCAGGTATAAAAGCCTGACCTGTGAGCATACTTGATACTGCTGAGAAATAAGAAGTGAATTGCCTCCTGCTAAGCATCCCCGCCCCCTTTAACAACCCAGAAATGAATTTACTACTTTTGATATAAAAATCTATAGCGATTTCTCGGTTTCATAACTTGTTAAACCGGTTGGAGCGCAACCGACTGAAATAGATGTGCATTCTTTGCTTCAAATAATATCGTTCTTCATATGTTCTCAAGCCATCGTTTCTGCAATGACTCGCCTCGCACCTGAAGCCGATGTGTCGGACAACGCACCAAATCATACCGGCAACATTCAGCCCGCAAATATAAGGATTTGATTAACCATGCGGAG
>NZ_JAPWDT010000002.1:0-759210 GCF_027212525.1 Agrobacterium sp. SOY23
AATTCTATCTAAAACCCCGCTCTTAAAACAGCGGGGTTTTTGCGTTCGGGCATTATCGGCAAAACAATCCTCTCAAATTCCACCCGCGGCATTGCCATAAATCCGAAAACGGACAAGATGCGCCATCATTCCAGCGCGGAAAAAACAACGTGAACGCCGACCCCTTAAATATCCTCAAGACTGTCTATGGCTATGATGCGTTTCGCAGACGGCAGGGCGAAATCATCCGGCATGTGGTGGCGGGCAACAATGCGTTCGTTCTGATGCCGACGGGAGGCGGAAAGTCGTTGTGCTACCAGATTCCGGCGCTTGCCAGAGAGGGCATGGGACTGATCGTCTCGCCGCTGATCGCGCTGATGGTCGATCAGGTTGCCGCCCTGCGTCAGGCCGGCGTCAGGGCCGAAGCCCTCAATTCTGACCTTTCGCCGGAAGAGCGGCGCGCGCTCTGGCGGGATATGCGGGCCGGCAATGTCGATATTCTCTACGCGGCGCCGGAGACCCTCCTCAAGCCGGATGTTCTTGACGCCCTTCAGTCCATCGACCTGTCCCTGATCGCCGTCGATGAGGCTCATTGCCTCTCGCAATGGGGGCATGATTTCCGGCCGCCTTATCGCCAGCTCGATATGTTGATCGAGCGTTTTCCGGACACACCGCGTATGGCGCTGACGGCGACGGCCGATGAGCCGACCCGTACCGAGATCCTAGGCCATCTCGCCATCGATGAAGGGGATGCCTTCATTGCCGGTTTCGACCGCCCCAATATCCGCTATGCGATCATGGAGAAAGACAATCCCCGCGCCCAGCTGAAGCGTTTTCTCAACGGCCGGGAGAATGAAAGCGGCATCGTTTATTGCCTGTCGAAACGCAAGGTGGATGAAACGGCAGCATGGCTTCGGGAAGAGGGGCGCGATGCGCTACCCTATCACGCCGGCATGGACAAGGCCGCCCGTGAGGAAAACCAGACCCGCTTCCAGCATGGTGAGGCGGTGATTGTCGTCGCTACCGTTGCCTTTGGCATGGGCATCGACAAGCCGGATGTGCGCTTTGTCGTCCATATCGATCTGCCCGGCAGCATCGAGGCCTATTATCAGGAAACGGGCAGGGCTGGTCGTGATGGTCTGCCGTCGGACGTGCTGATGCTCTATGGCTATGAAGATATTGCCCTGCGCAACCGCTTTATTGAGGAGTCGGACGCTGCGGACCAGCGCAAATATATGGAGCGCCAGAAGCTCGATGCGCTGCTTGGTCTCGCGGAAACTGCAAGCTGCCGCAGGCAGGTTCTGCTGTCCTATTTCGGCGACCGATGCGAGCCCTGCGGCAATTGCGATACCTGCGCGGCACCGCCCGCTTTATTTGATGGCGCCATCGCTGCCCAGAAATTGCTTTCCTGCATTTACCGCACGGGAGAGCGTTTCGGGCAGGCCTATGTCATCCGCGTGTTGCTGGGCCTGGAGGATGAGCGGATTTCCAGGTTCGGGCATGATCGCATCACCACTTACGGTATCGGCAAAGAACATGATAATCGCACCTGGCGCGCTATTCTGCGCCAGCTGGTTGCGTTGCGCCTGATCGACGTGGATCTGTCCGGACATGGCGGATTGTCCATTTCCGATGAGGGAAGACGGTTCCTGCGCGAAAAGCCCTCCCTGATGCTGAGGATTCCATCCGCGCCCCGCGCCGCACGACGGGAGACGCCGCGCAACACGACATCCACGGCTCTTCCGGAAACCGACCGTGGTCTCTTTGAGGCGCTGCGTGCAAAGCGGATGGAAATTGCGCGCTCGCAGAATGTTCCGCCCTATGTGATTTTCCACGACAGGACACTCATCGAGCTTGCCGCGGCAAGACCGACCTCGGCGAAGGAGATGGCGCAGATCCCCGGCGTTGGCGAGACCAAGCTGGAGCGGTACGGTCCCGCCTTTCTGGATGCAATAATGCAGCACATCGACGGGGAATGATCACCGAAGCAGATAATGAATAGCCGGGTAAGTAAAAGCCGTTAAAGCCTCAGCCTGTCGTGTCCTTGAACAGAACATTCTGATCGATGAGATAACGGGAAAACAGAGGCAGGCTTGCTCCGCCAATTGCCCGGGCCTGGCTGCCGACCGCGCCTTCGATGATCTCCGGCAACGTGACGCCCTGAAGATCGTGGTGTTTGAGGGCAAGCCGGGTGGCGGTGACGATCCTCGTTCTGACCCAATCGGGAAAACCGCCATCGATGATAACGCTGGAAAAATCGATGATGGAGGCGGCCGCGATAACGGCCTGCGCCAGCGCGGCGGCGGTTTTTCTGATCCAGCTTTCCAGCGGTTCGCCGAAATCGATCCACTCATCCGGAGAAAACCACAGGGGGCGCGGATCGATGCCTCTTTCGCGCAGCATATTCTCCAGAACGAAGATCGAAGCGATCTTCAGAAGCTGAACCGTATTGCCGTCCTGCCCCTGCACCGGCAGCGGGCCGATGGCGCCGGCGGTGCCTGTCTTTCCGGAAAACAGTGCCGAATTCAGAACGACACCGCCACCGATGAAGGAGCCGATGAAGACATACAGAAAATCCGCATGGTTCTGTCCCGCGCCGAAAACCAGTTCGGCGCCGCAGGCGCTCGTGGCGTCGTTCTGCAGAAAAACCGGGTAGCTGACGCCTTCGGCAATTTCCGAACGGATATCGACGTCCCGCCACCGCTCCATCTCGATCTGCGGCGCACCCACTTCCTGGGCCCAGTTCCACAATTCGAATGGAGCAGCGATGCCGACACCGGCGATTTTTTGCCGCTCGGCCGGAGACAGCTTCGATTCGAGCTCCGCTATGCCGTCTATCACGAAGGGCAATATCCATTCCGGCAGGGGGTAGGGATAGGTTCTGCGAAGCTTGAGCCTGATTCGCCCGACAAAATCCATCAGCACGAGATCGACGCTGCGCCGACCGATCTTGACGCCAAAGGAAAATACGGCGTCGGGATTGAGGCGCATCGGGGTCGAGGGTTGCCCCACCTTGCCGCGCAGCCTTTCACCGCGAATGAGAAGCCCATCCTTTTCCAGAGAGCGCATGATGACCGAGACAGTCTGCGCCGAGAGGCCGCAAAGTCTTGATATTTCCGCTTTCGACAGTCCGCCATGGCGGCGGACGAGGGACAGCACGAGCCGCTCATTATAGGCGCGCACGCCGATCTGGTTGGCGCCGCCGCTTATATCCATGGTGGTGGGCGGCGCGGGCGGCGCCGTCTCGACAGATTGTCTCATAATGTCATCCTCCCGCCCCGTCATATCCGCCGCGACCGATACATGAGGCTTTATGGCAATCTTGCTATCGCAACGTTAAACGACGCGGCGATATTCCTCCCTGCCGCATATAAGAATGCCATACGGAATTAATAATTCAATCGGATTTATTTATTGACAGCCGTTTCCTTTGGTGGTTCCATCTGCATCAACGGTCGTCGATCTCGGAGGAGACGGGATCGTCGGGTAACCGTCACGGTGCTCAAATATCCATTGGGAGGATCTCATGAAGACCACTGTTTCCGCTCTTCTGGGCGCGCTTGCGCTTGGCGTTTCTTTCGCTTCCGCTGCATCTGCTGCCGACACGTCGGTTTGCCTCATCACCAAGACCGATACCAATCCCTTCTTCGTCAAGATGAAAGAAGGCGCGACCGCCAAGGCGAAAGAACTCGGCGTGACGCTGAAGTCCTATGCCGGCAAGATCGACGGTGATTCCGAAAGCCAGGTTGCTGCGATCGAGACCTGCATCGCCGATGGCGCCAAGGGTATCCTGATCACCGCATCGGACACCAAGGGCATCGTACCGGCCGTACAGAAGGCGCGTGACGCCGGCCTTCTGGTCATCGCCCTCGACACGCCTCTGGAGCCCGTCGACGCCGCCGATTCCACCTTCGCCACCGACAATCTTCTGGCCGGCGAGCTGATCGGCAAATGGGCCGCCGGCACGCTTGGCGACAAGGCCAAGGACGCAAAAATCGCCTTCCTCAACCTCACCCCCTCCCAGCCGACGGTTGACGTGCTGCGTAACCAGGGCTTCATGAAGGGCTTCGGCATCGACGTGAAGGACATCAACAAGATCGGCGATGAAGACGACAAGCGCATCGTCGGCCATGACGTTACCAACGGTAACGAAGAAGGCGGCCGCGCAGCGATGGAAAATCTGCTGCAGAAAGACCCGACCATCAACGTCGTCCACACCATCAACGAACCTGCAGCCGCCGGTGCTTATGAAGCGCTGAAGGCGGTCGGTCGTGAAAAGGATGTTCTGATCGTGTCCGTCGATGGCGGTTGCCCGGGCGTCAAGAACGTGGCGGAAGGCGTGATCGGCGCGACATCGCAGCAATATCCGCTGCTGATGGCGGCGCTCGGTGTCGAAGCCGTCAAGAAGTTCGCCGACACGGGTGAAAAGCCGAAGCCGACGGCAGGCAAGAGCTTCGTTGACACCGGCGTGACGCTGGTGACCGACAAGCCGGTCAAGGGTCTCGATTCCATCGACACGAAGGAAGGTCTCAACAAGTGCTGGGGCTGATGCCTCACCGTTGAAACCCGCGGGGGCAGTTTTGCCCCCGCCCTTGGACCAGAATGATTTCAGGCACGATCCGGGGGATCGGACAAAGGAACAAACGGGCGCGCCACACATTCCGCGGGGATGACATAGGCCGCTTCACAACACTTTGAATCCACGCATTACTCTCTTTGGAGAAAGAGCCCCGGTTTCGGGGCGTTGCGATGGAGCGATCGGGAGGAAAATCCATGAGCGATCAGCCGGTGCGGGCTCAGCCGCATAATGAATTTGAAAAAGTGCTTTCGGGAAGTTCGACGCAGGTCGCCGCTTTCGATACGCACGACAAGAGCGCGCTGGAAAAATTCCAGCACTTTCTCCATTCCAGCCCGGCGGCCGTGCCGCTTATCGTTCTGGTGCTGTCGCTGATCATTTTCGGCCTGCTCCTCGGCGGTAAGTTTTTCTCCGCCTTCTCGCTGACCCTCATCCTGCAGCAGGTCGCGATCGTTGGCATCGTCGGCGCGGCGCAGTCGCTGGTCATCCTGACGGCGGGCATCGATCTGTCGGTGGGTGCGATCATGGTTCTGTCCTCCGTCATCATGGGGCAGTTCACCTTCCGCTACGGTTTGCCGGCGGAACTTTCCATTCTCTGTGGCCTCGCCGTTGGCGCATTCTGCGGCTTCATCAATGGCGTTCTGGTCTCGCGTATGCGCCTGCCACCCTTCATTGTCACACTCGGTATGTGGCAGATCGTGCTGGCGACCAACTTCCTTTATTCCGCGAACGAGACGATCCGCGCCCAGGATATCGCCCAGCAGGCGCCGATCCTGCAGTTCTTCGGCGCCAATATCCGTTTCGGCAATGCGGTCTTCACCTATGGCGTAATCGCCATGGTCCTGCTCGTCGCTTTGCTCTGGTATGTGCTGAACCGAACCGCCTGGGGCCGCCATCTTTATGCGGTGGGTGACGATCCGGATGCCGCAGAACTTGCCGGTGTCAACGTCAAGCGAATGCTGACGACCGTTTACACGCTGTCCGGCCTCATCTGCGCCTTTGCCGGCTGGGCCTTGATCGGCCGTATCGGTTCGGTTTCGCCGACCGCGGGCCAGTTCGCCAATATCGAATCCATCACGGCAGTGGTTATCGGCGGTCTGTCGCTGTTCGGCGGACGCGGCTCCATCATGGGCATGATTTTCGGTGCCTTGATCGTCGGCGTGTTCTCGCTCGGCCTGAGACTCATCGGAACCGACCCGCAATGGACCTATCTGTTGATCGGTGTCCTCATCATCATGGCTGTCGCAATCGACCAGTGGATCAGAAAGGTAGCAGGCTGATGGTAAAAGAACCCATTCTCACAGCACGCAATCTCGTCAAGCGCTATGGTCGCGTGACCGCCCTCGATCATGCAGATTTCGACCTCTATCCGGGCGAAATTCTGGCCGTGATCGGCGACAACGGCGCCGGAAAGTCCTCGCTCATCAAGGCGATTTCCGGTGCGGTGACACCCGATGAGGGGGAAATTCGGCTGGAAGGCCAGCCCGTGCAGTTCCGCTCGCCCATTGAGGCGCGCAAGGCGGGCATCGAGACGGTCTATCAGAACCTGGCGCTCTCGCCGGCGCTTTCCATAGCCGACAATATGTTCCTCGGCCGCGAAATCCGCAAACCCGGTATTCAGGGCAGCCTGTTCCGGGCCCTGGACCGCCCCGCCATGGAAAAATTCGCCCGCGAGAAACTGTCCGAACTCGGACTGATGACGATCCAGAATATCAACCAAGCGGTGGAAACCCTTTCGGGCGGCCAGCGTCAGGGTGTCGCCGTGGCGCGTGCGGCGGCCTTCGGTTCAAAGGTCGTCATCCTCGATGAGCCGACGGCAGCACTTGGCGTCAAGGAAAGCCGGCGTGTTCTGGAGCTTATTCTCGATGTGCGCTCGCGCGGCCTGCCGATCGTCCTGATCTCGCATAACATGCCGCATGTGTTCGAAGTTGCGGATCGCATCCATATCCACCGGCTGGGCAAACGCCTTTGCGTCATCAATCCGAAGGACTATTCCATGTCGGATGCCGTCGCCTTCATGACCGGCGCGAAGGAAGCGCCGCAGGAAACGCTTGCCGCATGACACTGAAGCTCGAGACGATCGTTGAAGACGTTCTTCGGCGGGCAAAGGGTCAATCCCGTTTCATCATAGCCATTGCCGGTCCCCCTGGGGCCGGCAAATCCACGCTGGCGGATGCGCTTTGTGATGCTTTGCTGGCGCGGGGCGAAACGGCCGCCGTGCTGCCCATGGATGGCTTCCATATGGACAATGGCATTCTCGAAGAACGGGGGCTGCTGTCGCGAAAGGGCGCGCCCGAAACCTTCGACGTGCGTGGCTTCCTCGATATCGTCTCCGCCGTCCGCAAGGGCGGGCAGGAGGTTCTTGTTCCGGTTTTCGACCGCTCCCGCGAAATCGCCATCGCCTCGGCCCGCGCGATTGCGCCGGACACGCGCCTGATCCTTGCCGAAGGCAATTATCTGCTGCTCAACGAGACACCCTGGACGACACTGTCCGGCAGCTTCGATCTCACCATTTTTGTGGGTCCATCCGTCGCGGTGCTTGAAGAGAGGCTGCGTAACAGATGGCAGGGCTATGGTCTCGATGACGCTCAAATCCACGCCAAACTGTTTGAGAACGATCTTCCCAACGGAAAAAGGGTGATCGAAAACGCCCGTCCCGCCGATATCCACATCGATATCTGGGAATAGATTAACGCTTTCCCGTCCCTAAGCCACAAAGCGCATTTGTCGTTAAGTCTTTGTTGACCATGTGTTGAATCTTTTTGATCCACAGGGTGGGGCTTTTGTGTGTCTATTCATTGACGTGAAAATTTCCTCATATACTATATGTGGTGTTCGAGGTTCTTCCGATTCGCAAGGATTGGGAGCTAAGACGGGAATTCGGTGCGTGATGCCATCATGGCGGAGCAAGGCCGAAACTGCCCCCGCAACTGTAAGCGGTGAGCATCGTTCCAATTTGGGTCACTGGGGCTGAAAGCTCCGGGAAGGCCGGAATAGATGTTGTGACCCGCAAGTCAGGAGACCTGCCTTGAGCGCAAACGTCCACGGGCGGGGTGTCCGGAGGAAGGTGTATGACGCAAATGATTTGCGTACGCCCTTTTCTGCCCCCTCCAGAACAAGCTTCGGGGTGAAGTCATGCCAGTGTATTTCTTTAAGTTGCTACGCTCGTCGGCGTAGAGAGTGATTTTGCGCGGTTTGCAGCGTTTTCAGGAAAACCGGACCCCGGTTTTCATCCTGAAATGCGACAAGTCGCCTGGGCTGCGCGCCTCACCTGAATGACAGATCCACCGCCACCCGATTGCGATTGCAGTCGGCAATGTTGAGCCGTGTCCGAAACCGGCTTCGAGAGAGGAAATTATGACCGTCACCGTTTACAGCAAGCCCGCCTGCGTCCAATGCACCGCCACCTATCGTGCGCTCGACCGCATCGGCGTTCCCTATGAGATCGTCGATATTTCCGAAGATGCGGATGCGCTCGATCATGTTCGGGGTCTCGGTTACATGCAGGTTCCCGTCGTCGTCGCCGGCGAACGGCATTGGGCGGGTTTCCGGCCTGATATGATCGGCTCGATCAGCTGAGGCGGCAGGGCGATGGGTCTGATCGTCTATTATTCCAGCCGCTCTGAAAATACCCATCGTTTCCTTCTGAAACTGGGACGGCGTCTGTTTCGCCTGCCGCTCGGCGCCGAGGAGGACGTGCCTCAGGTGTCGGAGCCCTATGTGCTCGTTACCCCCACCTACGGGGGCGGCGGCACCAAAGGGGCCGTGCCGAAGCCGGTCATTCGGTTCTTGAACGAGCCCTCCAACCGAAATCTCATTCGCGGCGTCATCGCGGCGGGCAACACGAATTTTGGCGCAGCTTTCGCATCCGCCGGAGACATCGTCTCGCGCAAATGCGCAGTGCCGTTTCTCTATCGCTTCGAGCTTCTCGGCACGGAGGAAGATGTCGCCAACGTCAAACATGGATTGGAACGATTTTGGACACGCTGACCTCAAGCGCGCTGCGCAAGGACGCCAAACAGCCCGTAGCCGCAAGCCAGAAACCGGTTGAGACGGGACTGGATTATCACGCGCTGAATGCGATGCTGAACCTCTATGACGAAAACGGGAAGATCCAGCTCGACAAGGATCGCCTGGCTGCCCGGCAATATTTCCTCCAGCACGTCAACCAGAACACCGTATTTTTCCATAATCTCCGGGAAAAGCTCGATTATCTGGTGACGGAGGGATATTACGAGCAGGAGGTGCTGGACCAGTATTCCTTCAATTTCGTGCGTGACCTCTATGACGAGGCCTATGCCCGGAAGTTCCGTTTTCCGACCTTCCTCGGCGCTTTCAAATATTACACCTCCTACACGCTGAAGACCTTTGACGGAAAACGTTATCTCGAGCGTTACGAGGATCGCGTCTGCATGGTTGCGCTTGCGCTCGCGCGCGGTGATGAGCAGCTTGCCCGCGATCTGGTCGATGAGATCATTTCAGGCCGCTTCCAGCCGGCGACGCCGACCTTTCTCAACGCCGGCAAGAAGAGCCGCGGCGAGCTGGTGTCGTGTTTTCTGCTGCGCGTGGAAGACAATATGGAAAGCATCGGCCGCTCCATCAATTCGGCGCTGCAGCTTTCCAAGCGCGGTGGTGGCGTGGCGCTCTCCCTGACCAATATTCGCGAGGCCGGCGCGCCGATCAAGCAGATCGAAAACCAGTCTTCCGGCGTCATTCCGGTGATGAAGCTGTTGGAAGACAGTTTCTCCTACGCCAATCAGCTGGGGGCTCGCCAGGGTGCCGGCGCGGTCTATCTGCATGCTCATCACCCGGATATCATGCGCTTCCTCGACACGAAGCGCGAAAATGCCGATGAAAAAATCCGCATCAAAACCCTGTCGCTCGGTGTGGTGATCCCCGATATCACCTTCGAACTCGCCCGCAACAACGAGGATATGTACCTCTTCTCGCCCTATGATGTGGAGCGGGTCTATGGCGTGCCGTTGACGGAGATCTCGGTCACCGAAAAATATCATGAGATGGTCGCCGACAGTCGCATCCGCAAGAAGAAGATCAAGGCGCGCGAGTTTTTCCAGATCATCGCCGAAATCCAGTTCGAGAGCGGCTATCCCTACATCATGTTCGAGGACACGGTGAACCGCGCCAATCCGGTCGCCGGCCGTATCAGCATGAGCAATCTCTGCTCGGAAATCCTGCAGGTCAGTGAAGCGAGCGAGTTTGATGCCGATTTGTCCTATAGCCATATGGGCAAGGATATTTCCTGCAATCTCGGTTCACTGAACATTGCTTCTGCCATGGACTCCGCCGATTTCGGCAAGACCATCGAGACTTCGATCCGGGCACTGACGGCGGTGTCGGATATGAGCCATATCTCCTCCGTTCCCTCCGTGGAAAAGGGCAATGATGCGAGCCACGCCATCGGGCTCGGCCAGATGAACCTGCACGGCTATCTGGCGCGCGAGCGCATCTTCTACGGTTCGGAAGAAGGCATCGATTTCACCAATATCTATTTCTACACTGTGACCTATCACGCCATCCGCGCCAGCAATCGGCTCGCCGTGGAACGGGGACAGAGCTTCAAGGGCTTTGAAAACTCCAAATATGCCTCGGGCGAATATTTCGACAAATATACCGACCGGGAATGGTTGCCCGCGACGGAAAGGGTCCGTGAGCTGTTCGAAAAAGCCGGCATTGCCATTCCGACACAGGAGGACTGGGCGGCCTTGAAGCGGGAGGTCATGGCATCAGGCCTCTATAACCAGAACCTGCAGGCCGTGCCGCCGACGGGCTCGATCTCCTATATCAACCACTCCACTTCTTCCATTCACCCGATCGTTTCGAAAATCGAAATCCGCAAAGAGGGCAAGATCGGCCGCGTTTATTACCCGGCTTCCTATCTCTCGAACGACAATCTCGAATATTATCAGGATGCCTATGAGATCGGTCCTGAGAAGATCATCGACACCTATGCGGCAGCCACCCAGCATGTCGATCAGGGCCTGTCGCTGACGCTGTTCTTCCGCGATACGGCGACGACACGCGATATCAACCGGGCACAGATCTATGCCTGGAAGAAGGGCATCAAGACCATCTATTACATCCGTTTGCGCCAGATGGCGCTGGAAGGCACGCAGGTTCAGGGCTGCGTTTCCTGCACGCTCTGATTTGAGGGACAAGAGAATGAACATCGCCGTAAAACCCGCGTCCCGTATCCGCGCGGTCAACTGGAACCGCATCGAGGACGACAAGGACCTCGAAGTCTGGAACCGCCTGACCTCGAACTTCTGGCTGCCGGAAAAGGTGCCGCTTTCCAACGACATCCCGTCCTGGGGAACGCTGAAGCCGGAAGAGCAGAAATTGACGATCCGTGTCTTCACCGGGCTGACATTGCTCGACACGATCCAGAACGGCGTCGGTGCCGTGCGCCTGATGGCGGATGCGGCTACGCCGCATGAGGAGGCCGTGCTCTCCAACATCTCCTTCATGGAGGCCGTGCACGCCCGTTCCTATTCGTCGATCTTTTCAACGCTCTGCCTCACACCGGATGTTGACGACGCCTATCGCTGGTCGGAAGAAAACGAGTTCCTGCAGCGCAAATCCGCGCTCATCATGCGCGAATATGACAGCGGTGATCCGCTGAAGAAAAAGATCGCCAGCGTGTTTCTGGAAAGTTTCCTGTTCTATTCCGGCTTCTATTTGCCGATGTTCTGGTCAAGCCGCGCCAAGCTCACCAACACGGCAGACCTCATCCGTCTCATCATCCGCGATGAGGCCGTGCACGGCTATTATATCGGTTACAAGTTCCAGCGGGCGCTGGACCGCCTTGGCGAGGCGCAAAGACAGGAAATCAAGGATTTTGCCTTCGATCTGCTGCTCGAGCTTTACGACAACGAGGCGAAATATACCGAAGACCTCTATGACGGCGTTGGCCTGACGGAAGACGTCAAGCAGTTCCTGCATTACAATGCCAACAAGGCCCTGATGAATCTGGGTTATGAGGCGCTGTTTCCGGCCGAGGCTTGCCGGGTCAATCCGGCGATCCTCTCGGCGCTCTCGCCCAATGCCGATGAAAATCACGACTTCTTCTCAGGATCCGGCTCATCCTATGTCATCGGCAAGGCGGTCGCCACCGAGGATGAAGACTGGGATTTCTGAAACCGGTGTGCCGCCAAGAACCCGCAGAAGCTATTGCGGGTTCACCACCTGGCTTGCAAGGCGGAAGGGGCTGGAAACGGTCGCTCCGATAGCATCGAAAACGAAGGCTCCCGCACTGTTGATGTCGCCGCCGCGCCTGCTTGCCTCAAGTTGCGGCACCATGGAGGCCAGCGCCGCATAGCGGTCGTGATTGAGCGGGTCCGACGCTTCGAGATTAGAGATGTCGACGAATTGCACGCCTTCCTTCAGGGCAGCTTCCTGCACCTGTCGGTCGGTAACATCCAGCGCGCCGATGCGGGTGACATCGGCACCCAGGATGGAGGACGCTTTCAGGGCTCGGTCGTCCTTGGATACCAGCACCGTGAGCGGCGGGTCGAGCCGGCCGACCACCTCGATCTGCTTGCGGAAGACATCGGCGTCGATATCGGGCGCAGCCAACACCACCTGCAGCTTGGCGATGACATCGTTTTTGCCCTGGAAGCGTAGTTGCCGCAGTGCTTCCATGACCAGCCAGCCGCCCATGCTGTGGCCGAACAGGACGACGCTTTTCTTCGGGGTCTGGCGGGTTAGGTCGGTCAACAGCGCGGCGAGCGCATCGCGTGAAAAGGTCGCCGATTCCTTGTCGGCGACGTAGCCGGTGACATTGGCCTGCGACGGCCAGGAAAAGACCAGCGGCACGCCGTTCATATTGGCATCGGCAGCCATCTGCGCCGCGCGGAACAGGGCTTCCTGGTAGCTGTAATTGTAACCGTGCACAAAAAGCGCGATCTGCCTGCCGGAGCGGGCAATGTCGCCAAGATCGGCGTTGAGTTGCGGCTTCGTCAGCATATTGGCTCTGGTGACGACAAAGTCCCTGTTCGGATCCGGCTTGCCGCTGGCCCATTCGATTTTCCCGCTTTTATGGGTGGGCGGAATGGAAATGTCGAAGCGTGCATAGTTGGGCTCGACCGCGCGCCCTGTGCCGAAGCCTTTTTTCGCGTCCTTGTCCTTCTCCCGCGTGCTCGCCACATAGGCGGTCACTATTTTCGTGCCACGGGTCTTGGTGTTGACCGCTTGTAGCACATCTGCCCCCGGTCGGCCCGCGCAGGAGGAAATAAGACCGAGCGTGAGAAGGAGCGAAAGGATCAGGCGCATGAATGGCTACCGGTGACAGGGAACGGGCTCATAAATAACTTCCCGCTGGAAAAGTTGCTACTGGAGAATGGATTGGTCTTCGGCGCGGATGGGCATTCCCCTCCTTGCCATCCGGCCATGTTCGTTTTAGGCCGTACAGATGACGAACAAGGTGTCGCTTTTACGGCTGAAACTCACGGACTTCCGCAACTATGCGGCGGGGGCGCTCACGCTTGATGACAGGCATGTGGTGCTGACGGGCGATAATGGCTCCGGCAAGACCAATCTGCTCGAGGCTGTTTCCTTTCTTTCGCCAGGACGCGGCCTGCGCCGGGCCACCTTGTCCGATGTGACACGGGTGGGGGCGGAAGCCACCGGTTTCTCGATCTTTGCCGATGTCGAGGGCATGGATGGTGAGGTCGCCATCGGCACAGGGATCGAAGGCGATGGCGAGGTGGTGTCGCGTCGCCTGCGCCTGAACGGCACGCCCGTCAAATCCGTCGATGAATTGACCGACCATCTGCGGGTTCTGTGGCTGACACCCGCCATGGATGGTCTCTTTACCGGCTCCTCATCGGACCGCCGGCGTTTTCTCGATCGGCTGGTGCTGTCGCTTGATCCCGCTCATGGTCGGCGGGCAAGCGATTTCGAAAAGGCCATGCGCGGCCGCAACCGTCTGCTTTCGGAAGGTCGCTTCGATCCGGTCTGGCTGGATGGCATCGAAAAACAGATGGCCGAACTCGGTATTTCCATGGCGGTTGCCCGTTATGAAATGCTCGGCCTGTTGAAGACCCTGATCGAGGGGCGGGCCGGCAATGCGGCCTTCCCGTCGGCGGCGCTGTCGCTCTCGGGTTTCATGGATGACGGGCTCAACCGCCCGGCTGTCGATCTGGAAGACGAATATGGCCTTATGCTGCGGGAAGGTCGGTACCGGGACGCGGCGGCAGGCCGCACGCTGGATGGGCCGCACCGAGTCGATCTTTTCGTGCGCCATGCGGAAAAGGACATGGAGGCCGAACGCTGTTCAACCGGGGAGCAGAAGGCGCTTCTGGTCGGGCTGGTGCTTGCCCATGCGCAGCTCACCGCCAATATGACCGGTTATGCGCCAATTCTGCTGCTGGATGAAATTGCCGCCCATCTGGATGAGGGCAGGCGGGCCGCCCTGTTTGATCTCATCCACGCGCTGGGCGGTCAGAGTTTCATGACCGGAACGGATGCGGCCATGTTCTCCGCCCTCGGCGAGCGGGCACAGTTCTTCAATGTTTCCCATGGGAGCATCACGGCATGACGGCAGAGAAATGGAGTGCGACATGGACCCGCTGAGCCCGGAAGAGATCGAACGTTACAAGCGCCACATATTGCTGCCGGAAATCGGCGGCGTCGGCCAGCAACGGCTGAAGGCGGCGCGGGTGCTGGTCATCGGGGCCGGCGGTCTAGGCGCGCCTGTCCTTCATTATCTTGCCGCCGCCGGTGTTGGCACGCTCGGCATGATCGATGACGATGTGGTCTCCCTGTCCAATCTCCAGCGGCAGGTGATCCACGATACCGGGACGGTCGGCGAGCTGAAAACGGAAAGCGCCCGCAAGGCCATCGCCCGGCTCAATCCGTATGTCCGCACGCTTGTTTATGAGGAGCGTTTTTCGCAGGTCTGGGCGCATGACCACCTGCCATCCTTCGATCTCCTGATCGATGGCTCGGACAATTTCGATACGCGTTATGCCGCGGCGGATGCTGCAGAGGCTGCGAAAAGGCCGTTGGTCACCGGTGCTGTCGGCCGTTTCGATGGATCGGTCACGGTTCTGAAACCCTACGAGACGAATGCGGAGGGCATTTTGCTGCCCGGTTATCGTGACCTGTTCCCGGAACCGCCGCCGCAGGGGCTGATACCGAATTGCGCGGAAACGGGCATTGTCGGCGCGCTGACCGGCGTGATCGGCACTCTGATGGCCATGGAGGCGATCAAGGTCATCACCGGTGCCGGCGAACCCCTCATAGGCCGCCTGCTTCTTTATGATGCCCTGTCGGCGCGTTTCGAAACGGTGCGATACAAGCGCCGGACAGCGGGAAAGAAACCATGATCGAGATTACGAGGATCGGCGAGGACTTCGACCGCTGGCAGGATTTGCTGGCGCTCATCATGGCGTCCTTCGCTTACATGGATGGCGTCATCGACCCGCCCTCTTCGGCTCATCGCCTGACAGCCGAAAATCTCGCCGAAAAGGCGAGGGTGGAGGTCGCTTTTGTGGTTCAGGACGGCGATGAGTTGCTGGGCTGCCTGTTTTGCCGGCCGGAGCCGCCGGCTTCGCTTTATGTCGGCAAGCTCTGTGTTTCCCCGAAAGCGCAGGGAAAGGGCATCGGCAAGCTGCTTCTGCAGCAAGCCGAAATGCTGGCACGAGAACTGGCGCTGCCGGCGCTCAGGCTGGAAACGCGCATCGAGCTTCTCGCCAACCATGCGAAATTTACCGGCTGGGGTTTCGTCAAGACCGCTGAAAATGCCCATGCGGGCTATGATCGTACGACCTCGATCGAAATGACCAAATTCCTGGACTGAAGCCGCTTTTTAAAGCCGCTCTTATTGCAAAAGGCCGGACTGCATCATCTGGGAGAGAAAGACGGAAGAAACGCGGTCGATACCCGCCTGCGGCTGGATTTCCGCCGTTCCCACCCGCCAGATGTCCTTGTCCGGCCCGCTGACGAGCTGGATTTCCGTCGTGACCTTGTGGCTCAGCGCCGCCGCCTTGGTGGCCTCCACCATCTGCTTCATGAGTTTTACGGAGGGCATGCGGGTCCTATCACCAATCTCATCCGGATTTGCGGCAGCCTTCAGCCGCTGGAAGGCTGGCCCGACATCCGGCAGAGAACAGTTCATCTTTATTCGCGCCACAAAAAGACCGGCAGGCGTTTTTGAACCGATACGTGCAGGCTCAGCCTTGCAGCGCACCCGCTCCGTGCTCGCCACCCAGAGCTTTGCGAACTGGTCCGATTGTTCACTCGTCGTCCCCTTGGGAGAATGCATGCCCCTGTATTTGCGCTGCCATGCGACAGGGTCCGCAACCAGTTCCATATCGGTGTAGCGCTGGCCGCTGCCCGAAGATCCCCATTCCTTGTTCAGGCGAGCCATGCTGGCGCGATCAAAATTCAGCCAGGCACGATAATAGAGTTCGGCGGTTTCCTCCGGTGAGGGCGACGCAGCCCGGGCCGGGACGCTGACCAGCATCAACAGGACGGAGATCAGCAATAAAAATTTCGCCTGGATTCCCATTGAACTCTTCCTCCCTGTGGTGATCGAACGATGTCTGCCCGACCGGCTCAGCTCCGCCCCGGCAGCACCCGATTCGGCGGGCGGTGCCCATCGAACAATGTGCGGATGTTGATGATGACCTTGTCGCCCATGTCGATCCGGCCTTCGATCGTTGCCGAACCCATATGGGGAAGCAGCACGACCTTGCCTTCCTTGGCGAGCTTGATGAGCTTGGGGTTTACGGCAGGCTCATTTTCATAGACATCGAGGCCGGCGCCGGCGATCTTGCCTTCGCGCAGGCACTGGATCATCGCTGCTTCGTCAATAATATCGCCGCGCGCGGTGTTGACGATGTAGCTGGTCGGCTGCATCAGCGCCAGCCGCCGTGCCGAGATCAGGTGATAGGTCGCGGGTGTCGAGGGGCAATTGACCGACACGATATCCACCCGCGCCAGCATCTGGTCGAGACTGTCCCAATAGGTCGCCTCAAGCTCCGCTTCCGTTGCCGGATTGACCCGTTTGCGATTGTGATAATGAATGGAAAGGCCGAAGGCCTTGGCGCGCCGCGCGACCGCCGTGCCGATGCGGCCCATGCCGACGATGCCAATGCGTTTGCCGGAAATGCGCCGTCCGAGCATCCAGGTCGGAGACCAGCCCAGCCACTCGTCGGTGCCGTTGGCGAGCACGCGCGTGCCCTCGATCATGCGGCGCGGCACGGCCAGCACCAGCGCCATGGTGATATCGGCGCTGTCTTCCGTCAGCACATTCGGCGTATTGGTAACGGTGATACCCTTTCGGGCGGCGGCATCGACATCCACATGGTCGATACCGTTGGAGAAGCTGGCGATCAGCTTCAGCTGCGGCCCGGCCTGCTCGATCATGGCGGCGGTGATGCGGTCGGTCACGGTCGGCACCAGCACGTCCACGCGCTGCATGGCGGCGACGAGCTCTTCCTCGCTGCGCGGCGTATCGTCGATATTGAGTTCCGCGTCGAAGAGTTCGCGCATTCTGGTTTCGACGACGTCAGGCAATTTGCGGGTGATATAGACTGTCGGTCTCTTCTTGTGGGTCATCGTTTGCCGCTGCCTTGTTCAGAAGTCATTAACCAGAAAGAGCGATAATTTCTTTCAATCAGGGCGTTTCTACCAGACCCGCCGGCGAAGACAAACAAAACTCGCCGTGGCTCGAGGCATGTGGAACCGAGCCTCCTCGAATATCATCCGGTTTGCAGAAGGCGGGAAACGGAAATGGGCATGCGCAGTGTGGTTTCTATCGTTTGCATTGCATTGTCTCTGGGCCTCCTCGGTGCGGCCAGCGAAGCCATGGCGCAGGGTGCCGCCAAGGGCGCAAGCGGCCTGCCGCTGCCGCGATTTGTCAGCCTGAAATCCAAGCGCGTCAATATGCGCATCGGCCCCAGCACGGATTATGCCGTGTCATGGATGTATCTGAAATCGGGAATGCCGGTCGAAATCATCCAGGAATATGAAAACTGGCGACGCATCCGCGATGCCGACGGCACGGAAGGCTGGGTCAATCAGGCCCTGCTGTCAGGCGAACGCACAGCCGTTGCCGCTCCGTGGATGCGCGGCAAGGGCAAGGAAGTCTATGTGAACATGCGCCGTGAGGCGCAGTCGGGCGCTGCCGTTACCGCCCGGCTGGAGCCGGGCGTCGTCTTCCGGATCGGCGAATGTAATGGCGACTGGTGCCGTGCCGAGGCCGGTCAGGCCTCGGGCTGGGTATCCCAGGGGGAAATCTGGGGTGCTTACCCCGGCGAAGCCTTTAAATAAGGCCGTGTTTTTCGCCCAGCGCCTTCAGCGATGACATGGGGCGCGGGCCGATCTGCTGAATGACGGCGGCAGCCGCAAGGCAGCCGAGCTTGCCACAATCTTCAAGCGAACGGTCCTGCGTATAACCGAACAGGAAACCGGCGGCGAAAAGATCGCCCGCACCCGTCGTGTCGACCACGTCATGCACGGGATAGGCTTCGACCTTCACGCGTTCCGTGCCGCGCAGGATGACGGCGCCTTCTTCGCTCATCGTCACCGCAGCAATCTTGCAATCGGCGGCAATTTTCGTCAGCGCCAGCTCGAAGTCGTCGGTTTCGTAAAGCGAAAGTGCTTCCTGCTTGTTGGCGAAAACGATGTCCACCGTGCCGGAGCGCATCAGGTCCAGAAACTCGTCGCGGTAGCGGCCGACGCAGAAGCTGTCGGAGAGCGTCATGGAAACTTCACGACCGTTTTCATGGGCAATGCGGGCGCATTCGCGAATGGCGTCCTTGGCGCGTGGCGGATCCCACAGGTAACCTTCGAAATAGGTGACCTTGGTCTGGGCAACGACGTCGTCTTCCACGTCTTCCGGGCCGAGATCGACGCAGGCGCCGAGATAGGTGTTCATCGAACGCTCGCCGTCTTCGGTCACGAAGATCATCGAACGTGCGGTTGGCGGAAATGTGCCTTCCGGCTTGGTTTCGAAATAGACGCCCTGCGCGCGGATATCGTGCTGGAAGATTTCGCCGAGCTGGTCTTCGGCAACCTTGCCAAAATAGGCGGCCCTGGCGCCGAAATTCGCAACGCCTGCCGCCGTATTGCCCGCGCTGCCGCCGGAGGCTTCGAGCGCCGGTCCCATCAGCGAATAAAGCAGTTCGGCGCGTTCCGCGTCGATAAGGTTCATCGCACCTTTGGTGATGGCATTGTCGTTGAGGAAGCGATCATCGCAGCGGGAGATGATGTCGACGATGGCATTGCCGACAGTCAGTACGTCGAATTTCGTCATAGGCCCTATCCGTTTCGCACGGGGGTGTGCGTTTTTTTCGAATGGTCTTAAACATTTCTGGCGGCAAGAAAAGCCCAAAGAGAAAATATGCGATTCTCCACGACAGGCGGAAGCACGTCATTTCTCTGTAATGTGGTTAAGCTATTACTCCCATCAGAGCAAAAGGTGTGTGAATGCGTACCGAAATAGAAGACATGAGGTCTTCTGGCTCAACCGTTATCTCCGCCACGGATGTACTGGCGGCATTTAACGGACATAAAAGGCGGGGGTAACCCCGCTTTTTCTTTTAAGGCACGTTCCGGCTTGCCGTATTGTGCGGGCACGGAGGCGCTTCGGCCCTAGCGACTCACCAAGTTCTTCCCCTCCCGACATACTTCATTTGGCGAAAACAAAGAGCGAAAGCGTATTCGCGATTCCATTCCCGCGGAAAAGGCTCTAAAGCGGAGTATCTCCCGCAAAAGCCGCGAAAGCTTTCCCTCCATGTCTGCCGTTGCCGCGAATGTCGCCCCGATTTTCATTCTCATCCTGATCGGTTGGCTGACCGTCAAGGCCGGCCTGTTCAGGGCGGATGCCGGTGATATCCTGAGTGATTTCGTGTTCAAGATCGCGGTGCCGACATTGATCTTCCGCACGCTAGCGGAAGCGAATTTTCACGGCGCATCGCCCTTCCGCCTCTGGATCACCTATTTCGCTGGCGTGGCCGTCACCTGGACGGTCGGGCATATCGTCACCCGGTATGTCTTCAAGCAGGATGTCCGCATCGCCGTTATCGCCGGCATTTCTTCGGCCTTTGCGAATAATATCTTCATCGGTCTGCCGCTGGTCGGGCGTTCCGTGGGAGATGAGGGGCTGGTCGCTCTCTCCATCCTTCTCGCCATCCATCTGCCGGTCATGATGATCGCCGGCACCATCCTGATGGAAAATGCCACGCACAAGGCGGTCGGCGGCGAAAAACGGAGCATGGCTGCGGTCTTCAAACAGGTGGGCCGCAATCTCGTCACCAATCCGCTGGTGATCGGTCTTGTCATCGGGCTTTCGACCAATGTTTCCGGCGTGGCGCTGACACCCATTTTGAAAACCGTGGTCGATCAGATCGCCTCGATGGCGGGGCCGGCTGCTCTCATCTCGCTCGGCATGGCGCTGACGAAATACACCATTCGCGGCAATATGGGCATTGCCGTCACCATGACCGTTTTCAAGCTGCTGCTTCTGCCTGCCTGCGTGTGGGCCATGGGCCACGTGCTCGGCCTCAGCCGTGAATGGACGGCGGCGCTGGTGCTCACCTCTTCGGTGCCGACGGGCGTGAATGCCTGGCTGATCGCCAACCGCTTCGGTATCGGCCACAGTGTCGCGGCCTCCACCATCAGCATTTCCACAGCGACCGGCGTTCTCTCCGTATCGCTATGGGCCTGGCTGCTGAGCTGATTTGATTATTTCTGGGCGCTCAGAATCTTGAAGCGGGCGTTGCGGCATACTTCGGCGGTCGTGCGGAATTCCGCCGCCAGAACCGGTTCATAGGGCAGGCCGCGATTGGCCACCATCAGCAGCTTGCCGCCGCTGCGCAACGCGCCCGCCGCAGCCTTGATGAAGGCCTGGCCAAGTGCAGGTTCCGCCGCCTGTCCGCCCGCATGGAAAGGCGGGTTCATGATGATGAGGTCGTATTTTTCCTTCGGCGGCTCGTTGGCCAGATCCTGCCAGAAGAAACGTGCCGTCAGGCGCGGATTGTTTTCGAGAAGATTGGTCTTGGCGAATTCCAGCGCATTCCAGTCCGCTTCGAAAAGATCGATACGGGCGGTGCGCGGTGATTTTTCCGCCAGCATGATGGAGAGATAACCCCAGCCCGCACCAAAATCGGCGGCATTGCCGTCAAAGTCGGTCGGCAGGCGCGAGGCAAGCAGTTCCGAACCGTCATCCACGCGATCATGGGAGAACATGCCGGGCAGGGCGGTGAAGCGGCCCTCGACCGTCGCCGGCTTCTGGGCAAGCTTGGAGACGGCGGCCGATACATCGTCCGGCCGTTGGAACCAGAGTGCGACACCGTGATATTTCGGCGTGGATTCCGCTTCGATGCCAAGCTTTGCAAGCGTCTTGCGCAGGGTTACGATCCCGTCTTCCTTGGAGCCCGCCGCGACGATCAGGCCGCCGGCCTTCACCCGCGAAAGCGCTTCGGCGACACGGTTTTCGTTTTCACCGCGATGTTTGCCGCAAAGCAGCAGCGCCGCATCGTAATCTTCGCCCGAAACATCCGGGGTGACTTCCGCGCCCTGGGCCTCGAGAGCCCGGTAAAGCGGCCGAAGATGCTGAACCGCGACGATCTCCGCGTCGAAACCATCCAGCCGCGGACCGGCTTCCGCTCCTAGAAACAGAACGCGTTCGCCTTCTTTCGGCATGGCAAGCATGTCCGAGGCAAAGGGATGGAAAAGGGTTTTCACGGCGTCACGGCTCATGGGAGCGTCCTTAAGGTAGGATGGAGTTTGTCAGGGAAAGTGGAAACCGGTTTTCCTGAACAGACAAACGATAACAAAACGAAAAAAAGGCGCGGGCAAAACCCGCGCCTCGATAGGGTCTGGCGACGCGGCCTTATTCGGCAGCGGCTTCGCCGTCTTTCTTGTCGGCGGCGACTTCCTTGCCGGTTGCCTGGTCGACAACCTTCATGGACAGGCGAACCTTGCCGCGCTCATCGAAGCCCATCAGCTTGACCCAGACCTTGTCGCCTTCCTTGACGACGTCGGAGGTCTTGGCAACGCGCTCGGAAGCGAGCTGCGAGATGTGGACGAGGCCATCACGGGCGCCGAAGAAGTTGACGAAAGCGCCGAAGTCAGCGGTCTTGACGACCGTGCCTTCGTAGATCTGGCCGACTTCCGGTTCCGCAACGATCGAGTGGATCCACTTGCGGGCCGCTTCGATTTCCTTGCCGGAAGAAGAGGCGATCTTGACGGTGCCGTCGTCTTCGATGTTGATCTTCGCGCCGGTCTTTTCGACGATTTCGCGAATGACCTTGCCGCCGGAACCGATGACTTCACGGATCTTGTCGACCGGGATGTTCATCACTTCGATGCGCGGTGCGAATTCGCCGAGCTGGCCGCGGCTTTCGGTGATGGCGTTGGCCATTTCACCGAGGATGTGCTTGCGGCCGCCCTGTGCCTGCTCCAGAGCGATCTTCATGATCTCTTCGGTGATACCGGCAATCTTGATGTCCATCTGCAGCGAGGTGATGCCGTCGGCAGTACCCGCAACCTTGAAGTCCATGTCGCCGAGGTGGTCTTCGTCGCCGAGGATGTCGGAGAGGACTGCAAAGCGCTCGCCTTCGAGGATCAGGCCCATGGCGATACCGGCAACCGGCTTTGCCAGCGGAACGCCTGCATCCATCAGCGCGAGCGAGGTGCCGCAAACCGTTGCCATCGACGAGGAGCCGTTGGACTCGGTGATTTCGGAAACGACGCGCAGCGTGTAGGGGAACTGTTCGGCGGTCGGCAGCATCGGACGGATCGCGCGCCATGCGAGCTTGCCGTGACCGATTTCGCGACGGCCCGGGGAGCCCATGCGGCCTGTTTCACCGACTGAGTAGGGCGGGAAGTTGTAGTGCAGCAGGAAGCGTTCCTTGTACATGCCGGTGAGGCTGTCGACATACTGTTCGTCTTCGCCGGTGCCGAGCGTCGCAACAACGATTGCCTGGGTTTCACCGCGGGTGAACAGTGCCGAACCGTGCGTGCGCGGCAGCAGGCCGACTTCCGAGATGATCGGACGAACGGTCGACAGGTCGCGGCCGTCGATGCGGCTCTTGGTGTCGAGAACGTTCCAGCGAACGATCTTCGCCTGAAGGTGCTTGAAGACGGCGCCGATTTCTTCCGGCGTGTACTTGGCTTCGCCTTCTTCCGGCAGGAAGTGTGCCTTCACCTTCGCCTTCACGGCGTCGACGGCGGCGTAACGGGCAGCCTTTTCGGTGATCTTGTAGGCGTCGCGCAGTTCTGCTTCGGCGAGCGCCAGCATTTCGTTTTCGAGAGCGGAGAAATCTTCCGGTTCGAATTCGCGCGGTTCCTTGGCGGCAACTTCGGCGAGCTTGATGATCGCGTCGATAACCGGCTGGAAGCCGCGGTGACCGAACATGACGGCGCCGAGCATGATTTCTTCGTTGAGTTCCTTGGCCTCGGACTCAACCATCAAAACGGCGTCCTGCGTACCGGCAACGACGAGGTCGAGAACAGACTCGTCCATTTCGTCCAGATGCGGGTTAAGAACATATTCACCGTTGATGTAGCCAACGCGCGCGCCGCCAACCGGGCCCATGAAGGGAACGCCAGAGAGCGTAAGCGCTGCGGAAGCCGCAACCATCGACAGGACGTCCGGGTTGTTTTCCAGATCGTGCTGGATGACTGTGACGACGACCTGCGTGTCGTTCTTGTAGCCTTCAGGGAAAAGCGGGCGGATCGGGCGGTCGATCAGGCGCGAAACCAGCGTTTCGTTTTCGCTCGGGCGGCCTTCGCGCTTGAAATAGCCGCCGGGGATCTTGCCGGCTGCATAGGTCTTTTCCTGGTAGTTGACGGTGAGCGGGAAGAAATCCTGGCCCGGCTTCGGAGACTTTGCGGAAACCACGGTCGCGAGAACCATCGTCTCGCCGTAGGTTGCGATGACGGCGCCGTCAGCCTGACGGGCAACCTTGCCGGTCTCGAGCTTCAGCGGGCGGCCTGCCCATTCGATTTCCACGGAGTGTTGATTGAACATATCTTGTCCTTGGTTGTGGCTGCCGCTCCGGCATCGTGCCGGCGGTGGCAGCGCTGTGACTCAATCACGGGCAAGACAGCGGGAGGCTTTCGACAAGCAAGCATCCGGCAATCCTGCCCCATGACAGGTCTGCGGTTGAAAAAGGCGGCACCGGCCCATCCGGTTCACCCTAATCGTCCGGGGGCCACATCAGCGGCGAACGCCCGGAAATTCATGTGGCCTTCAAAAGGCCGGATATAAAAACCGGCGGGCATCGTTGCGAAACCCGCCGGAGAAGTTATTAGCGGCGAATGCCGAGAGCACCGATCAGCTTGGTGTAACGGGCTTCGTCCTTCTTCTTCAGATAGTCGAGAAGCGAACGACGGCTCGAAACCAGCGTCAGAAGGCCACGACGGGAGTGGTTGTCCTTCTTGTGGTCCTTGAAGTGACCGGTCAGGTTGTTGATCCGCTCGGTCAGGATAGCAACCTGAACTTCCGGCGAACCGGTGTCGCCTTCCTTCGTGGCATATTCCTTGATGAGGGCGGCTTTGCGCTCTGCAGTAATCGACATCGGACGATCCTTTCTGTTTTAAGGAAAAATGGGACGCCTAAAGCCGGGATGTCGTCCAGCTCTGGCCATTCAGCAGCATAGGCAAAGCCCAAGCTGGCGCTGCCTATAAACTATTCCGGGTGTAATTGAAAGAGGCGATTGACAGCGCCTCCCGAGCCTTGATTTAGCCGAAAACACGCTTCGGCCGGAATTCGCCTTCGCCGATCTCGCCGATGGCGACCAGTTTGCCATGCGCGGTGGCATAAGCTTCCGGATGATTAGCCGGCGCATCGCGCCCGCGCAGCAGGATGGGGTTGCCCATCTTCAGCCTGTGTGCCTGATCGTCGTTGATGATGAGGCGGGGAAGGGCGGACAGCGCCTCGGCCGTGTCGATCAGATAGGCGTCCAGCGCTTCCAGCCGTTCGTCGCGGTCTTCCATGGCTTCCAGCGCCGTTAGCGTTTCGAGCGGCACCATCATCTCTTCGTCGAAGGGGGCGACCATGGTGCGGCGCAGTTCGGAGATATGGCCAAAGCAGCCGAGATCGCGGCCCATGTCGCGCGCCAACGCCCGCACATAGGTGCCCTTGCCGCATTCCACTTCGAAATGCGCGGTATCGGCGTCGGGGCAGGCAAGCAGCGTCAGACGATGGATTTCCACCTCGCGTGCGGGAATTTCCACCGTCTCGCCGTCACGCGCCAGATCATAGGCGCGCTCGCCGGCGATCTTGATTGCGGAAAACTGCGGCGGGGTCTGCATGATCACGCCGGTATAGTTGGGCAGAATATCGCGGATCGCCTGCTCGTCCGGGCGCAGGTCGGAGGAATCGACCACCTCGCCTTCCAGATCATCGGTCGCGCGCTGTTCGCCCCAGGTCACGGTAAATTCGTAAATCTTCCGGCCATCCATGACATAGGGCACGGTCTTGGTGGCGTCACCAAGCGCGATCGGCAGCATGCCGGAAGCGAGCGGATCGAGCGTGCCGGCATGGCCGGCCTTCTGGGCGTTGAACAGCCACTTGATCTTGGAAACGGCCTCGGTGGAGCCGAAATCGAGCGGCTTGTCGAGGATGAGCCAACCCGAAATCGGACGGCCCTTGGGTTTGCGGTTCTGCTGTTTACGTGGTTTGGACATGCTTCAGTTCTGTTCGTCGTCTTTTTCGTTCGAAGGTCCAAGATCGCGCTGTACTTCCGGCGAACGCAGGAGCGCATCGATCTTCTGGTAATTGTCGAAACTCGTATCGTCGCGGAAACGCAGTTCCGGCATGTATTTCATCTGCCGAAGCTGCGGGCCGAGGCGGCCGCGCATGTATTTTGCATGGCGGTTGAGCGCGGTGATGATGCCGGTGTGATCGGCAACGCCGAGCGGCGTCACATAAGCGGTGGCGATCTTGAGATCGGGTGACATGCGCACTTCCGAGATGGAAATGACGGTGCTTTCGATCAGATCGTCGCGGACTTCACCGCGCTGGAGAATTTGGGTCAGGGCGGCGCGCACCTGTTCGCCGACGCGCAGCATGCGTTGCGAAGGGGCCGATGATGTAGCTTTTGCCATGGGTTATGCCTCAAACGGAGCGAGCGCCGGTAAGCCGGCGCCCGACAGTAAATTCCTGTTTTGCGGCGAGAACGCTTAGAGCGTTCTCGTGATGTGTTCGACGCGGAAGCACTCGATGGTGTCGCCGGCGCGGATGTCTTCGTAGTTTTCGAAGGCCATACCGCATTCCTGACCGACCGGCACTTCCGAGACTTCGTCCTTGAAGCGCTTGAGGGTCTTGAGCTTGCCTTCGTGGATGACGACGTTGTCGCGCACCAGACGGACACCCGCACCACGTTCCACCTTGCCCTCGACGACGCGGCAACCTGCGACCTTGCCGACCTTCGTGATGTTGAACACCTCGAGGATTTCGGCATTGCCGAGGAATGTCTCGCGACGTTCCGGCGAAAGCAGGCCAGACATCGCCGCCTTCACGTCATCCACCAGATCGTAGATGATGTTGTAGTAGCGGATCTCGATGCCGGCGCGTTCGGACGCCGTGCGTGCCTGTGCGTTGGCGCGAACGTTGAAGCCGATGATCGCGGCGTTGGAGGCCTCGGCAAGCGAGATATCCGATTCCGTGATGGCACCAGCGCCCGAGTGAACGATACGAGCACGGACTTCGTCGGTGCCGAGCTTGTCGAGCGAAGCGATAATGGCTTCGACCGAACCCTGCACGTCTGCCTTGATGACCAGCGGGAATTCCTTCATTCCCGAAGTCTGCAACTGGCTCATCATCTGTTCCAGCGAACCGCGCTGGCCCGTCTGACGTGCGACAGCCTTGTCGCGTGCCAGACGCTGGCGGTACTCGGAAATCTCGCGAGCACGGCTTTCGTTTTCGACAACCGCGAAACGGTCACCGGCAGATGGCGTGCCGGAAAGACCAAGAATCTCGACAGGCATAGCCGGACCGGCTTCCTTGACGTGTTCACCCTTGTCGTTGACGAGGGCGCGAACGCGGCCCCACTGGTCGCCGGCCACGATGATCTGACCAGGCTTCAGCGTACCCTTCTGTACGAGAACCGTAGCGACGGCACCACGGCCGCGATCGAGTTCCGCTTCGATGACGGTACCTTCTGCGGTACGGTTCGGATCTGCCTTGAGGTCGAGAATTTCAGCCTGCAGCAGGATCGCTTCAAGCAGTTTGTCGAGGCCAAGCTGTTTCTTGGCGGAGACTTCCACGTCAAGCACTTCACCGCCCATCGATTCCACGAAAACTTCGTGCTGCAAGAGCTGCTGGCGAACCTTTTCAGGGTTTGCTTCGTGCTTGTCGATCTTGTTGATCGCCACGACGATCGGAACACCCGCTGCCTTGGCATGGTTGATGGACTCGATCGTCTGCGGCATCACGCTGTCGTCAGCGGCGACCACCAGAACGGCGATATCCGTCGCCTGCGCACCACGGGCACGCATGGCCGTGAAGGCGGCGTGGCCGGGGGTGTCGATGAAGGTGATCTTCTGACCGTTCTTTTCGACCTGATAGGCACCGATATGCTGGGTGATACCACCGGCTTCGCCTGCGACCACATTCGCCTGGCGAATGGCGTCGAGCAGCGAGGTCTTGCCGTGGTCAACGTGGCCCATGATCGTGACAACCGGCGGACGCGGCAGCATTTCGCCTTCGTCGTCTGCCTGGTTGAAGATGCCTTCTTCCACGTCAGACTCGGAAACGCGCTTGACGGTGTGGCCGAATTCGACCGCGATCAGTTCCGCCAGATCGGCGTCGATCACGTCACCCGGCTTCATCATCTGGCCTTCCTTCATCAGGAACTTGATGACGTCGACGGCACGTTCGGACATGCGCTGCGACAGTTCCTGAATGGTGATGGTTTCCGGCAGGATCACTTCGCGCATAACCTTTTCACGGGTTTCCTGCATCTGGCTGCGGCGGAATTTTTCCTGCCGGCGACGCATGGATGCCATGGAGCGGCCGCGCGGCGTGCCGTCTTCATCCAGATTGGATGAGGTCACGGTCAGCTTGCCGCGACGGCGTTCTTCTTCCGTCTTCAGGCGTGCAGCGGGCTTTGCCGGCGCAGGTGCGGCGACCTTACCGCGAACCGGGAGATTGCCACGGCGCGCACCGCGATCATCCTCGTCGTCACCATCGGTACGGCGACCGCGCGGAGCTGCGGTTTCGGGAGTGGTGCGGGCAGGGGCGGCGGCGGGCTGAGGACGAGCCTCGGCGCGCGGCGCCGGCTGAGCGGCGGCAGCCGGCTTTTCAGCGGCTGGTTCGGATTTCGTTTCCACGGCCGGCTGGCTTGCCGCCACCTTGGCGGCTTCGGCCTCTTCGGCGGCACGGCGTGCAGCCTCTTCCTTTTCAGCGGCGATGCGGCGCTCTTCTTCCACCTTGCGGCGCGCTTCGTCTTCGGCACGCTGCTTGGCTTCGATCACGTCGCGAGCCTGCGCTTCCATCAGCGCGCGCCGGCGGGCTTCCATCTCGCCGGCGGACAGATCGTGCAGGACGTTGCCGCGCGGACGCTCAGGCTGGCGCTGCTGTGGCGCGGACGAGCCGGGACGCTGCTGCGACTGGGAGGAACCCGGACGCTGTTGCTGGCTGCTCGGCTGGTGGACGCGCGGCTGCGGAGCCTGCGGACGCGGTGCCACGGGGGCAGGGGCGGCCGGCTTCGAAGCGGGTGCTGCAACCGAATGAACCTGCTTCTCGTCTTCAGGTCGATGGGGGCGGCGCTTGCGTGTTTCCACGACAACCGCATTGGTGCGACCTCGACCCATATCCTGCCGCACGGTGCCCTGATTCATCCCGCCCGGTTTCAGGGTAAGAGTCTTCTTGGCCGGCGCATTGAGTGTCTTGTCGTCGTTGTTGTCGGTCATTCCGTTCCCGTTCCTTCGGACGAGAACCGGATGACGTCCATCAGGTCTCGTCGTTCAATTGCTGCATCGGAACGCGGCGACCGTTGATGTCGGTTAACCGCGTCATTGTTCTGTCCGGGCAGCGTCGCGTTCCGCCTGAGATTGGCCGCCAAGGCGGTACCGCTCAAGCATCGTTGCGCGCTTCACTACACCCTCACCCGCCTGCCCTGCAAGCGCGCAGGCATGGATAAAAGCATTCTGGCCCATCAACTCGTCCATTTCGGCTCCGCTGAAGAGCCGGAAGGACGGAATTTCATTGCCGGCATCGCTGCCGAGCGCCCAGGCCTTGCGAGCCTGGTCCAGTTTTCTCACGCCGTCGGCCGCAGCATCGGTCGCATGGAACACGGCGATCGCGTTCCCGGACCGGACGGCGGCATCGACTTTCATCGCGCCGCTGATGAACTGGCCGGCTTTTCGCGCCATGTTCATCATCCCGGCAAGCTGTTGCGCCATCAGCCGGTCGAGAAGAGCGAGAAGCTCCGGCCCGGCCTTGACGTCACGTTTGAGAGCCCGCGCGAAGAGCTTCTTCGCGATGGCCTTCTCGATCAGGGCGCGCTCGGGTGTCACCCAGCAGCCGCGCCCCGGCAATTGGCGTTTCAGATCCGGAACGACGCCGCCGTCCGGGCCTGCGACGAAGCGGATCAGCTCATCCGGCGATCCGCTCTGCCGTGTCACAATGCACATACGTCCATTGACGTCGCCCTTGATCCGCCCGTCGTCATCCGTCTCGGGCAGATCGTCCGGCTCATGCGCCTGCGATATCATTCCTGTTCGGCGGTATCCGCCTCCTCGGCAGCTTCCGCATCGGCTGCCTGTTCGGAAGCGAGCTCTTCAGCGGTGATCCAGCCTGCGAGAAGACGAGCCTGCACCACCATGTTCTCGGCTTCGACGCGCGAAACATCGAGCTTGGAGAAGATGCCTTCGAACTTCTTCGTCTCGCCGTCCTTGCGCTCGCTCCAGCCAACCAGATCGTCCGCTGCACAGCCGGCAAAGTCCTCGATGGTCTTGATGCCGTCTTCGCCGAGCGCGACCATCATCTGCGAGGTCAGGCCGTCGATCTGGCGCAGTTCGTCGGCAACGCCGAGTTCCTTGCGCTTGGCGTCCATTTCGGCTTCCAGGCGTTCCAGATATTCGCGGGCGCGGGTCTGGATTTCGTCGGCAGTGTCTTCGTCGAAGCCGTCGATCGAGGAAATCTCGTCGAGATCGACATAGGCCAGTTCTTCGACCTGCGCGAAGCCTTCCGAAGCCAGAACCTGGCCGACCATTTCGTCGACGTCGAGCGCTTCCATGAAGAGTGCCGTGCGCTCGTTGAATTCCTTCTGGCGACGCTCGGATTCTTCCTGCTCGGTCATGATGTCGATATCCCAGCCGGTCAGCTGCGATGCCAGACGCACGTTCTGACCTCGGCGGCCGATGGCGAGCGACAGCTGCTCGTCGGGAACAACCACTTCGATGCGCTCGGATTCTTCATCCAGAACGACCTTGGCGACTTCCGCCGGCTGCAGGGCGTTGACGATGAAGGAAGCCGGTTCCTGGCTCCACGGAATGATATCGATCTTTTCGCCCTGGAGTTCGCCGACAACGGCCTGAACGCGCGAACCACGCATACCGACGCAGGCGCCGACCGGATCGATCGACGAGTCGTTGGAGATGACCGCGATCTTGGCGCGCGAACCGGGGTCACGGGCAACCGACTTGATCTGGATGATACCGTCGTAGATTTCCGGAACTTCCATGGTGAAGAGCTTCACCATGAACTGCGGATGGGTACGCGACAGGAAAATCTGCGGGCCGCGCTGTTCGCGGCGAACGTCGTAGACATAGGCGCGAACGCGGTCGCCATAACGCATGTTTTCGCGCGGGATCATCTCGTCGCGACGGATGATGCCTTCGCCACGGCCGAGATCGACAATGACATTGCCATATTCGACGCGCTTGACGGTGCCGTTGACGATTTCGCCGATGCGGTCCTTGAACTCGTCATACTGGCGGTCGCGCTCGGCTTCGCGCACCTTCTGCACGATGACCTGCTTGGCGGACTGGGCGGCGATACGGCCGAAATCCATCGGCGGCAGCGGATCGGCGATGAAGTCGCCGAGCTTGGCGTCGGGGTTGCGGTCGCGGGCCAGCTCAAGCGGGATCTGGGTCGAATAGTCCTCAGCGGCCTCGACAACTTCCAGAAGACGCTGCAGGCGGATTTCGCCGGTCTTGGAGTTGATGTCGGCGCGGATGTTGGTTTCCGAACCATAGCGCGAGCGGGCGGCTTTCTGGATAGCGTCGGCCATTGCGGCAAGCACGATTTCGCGGTCGATGACCTTTTCGCGCGCCACAGCATCGGCGATCTGCAGAAGCTCAAGCCGGTTAGCACTCACTGCCATTTTTCTGTCTCCGTAAGTCGCAAGTTGCGTTGGTCGCCCTTATTTTCGGGCTTTACGTTGGAATTAGTCTTCGTCTGCTTCGTCTTCGTCGTTCTGGTTTGCGGCGGCGGCCTTTGCCGCCTTGTCTGCCCGCAGCGCATCACGAATAAGGTCGTCCGTCAGAATGAGCTTCGCATCGGAAAGCGCGCTGAACGGAATGATGACTGTCGGCTCTTCGCCATAGGCGATCTGGTCGCGTTCCAGCTTGAAGCCATCCGCATCGACCTCGACGATCTTGCCGCGAAACCGCTTGCGGTTCTCGACCAGAATGGAGGTCTCGACCTTCACCAGATGACCCTGCCAGCGGGTGAAATCCGATTTGCGAACCATCGGCCGGTCGATGCCGGGCGAGGAAACTTCGAGATGATACGCTTTATCGACCGGATCTTCCACATCAAGAACCGGTGAAATCGCCATCGAGATGGCTTCACAGTCCTGAACGGTCATCGTTCCGTCTTCCCGCTCGGCCATCACCTGCAGCGTCATGCCGTTCTGGTTGGAGAGCCGCACGCGCACCAGAAGATACCCCATGCCCGTCAGAACAGGCTCGATGATCTCGGCAATGCGCTGGTCGATGCCCGTTTCGGTTATCAGTCGCGGTTCATGTGCGGTGTCTGCCATCTGGCCTTCCGGTCTTTAGATTTTCACCGGGCACTCAGCCCGTGGTTTCCGGTTCGCCTAACGAAAAAGAGCGGAGCCTTGCGGCCCCACTCTTCATCAAGCGATCAAGAATTTCAGGGGTCATATAGACCCATCGGGGCAGGATTGCAAGGTTTTCGCGGGCGGTCTCGCCCGGGGCGTGGCTCCGGCCATATTTTCACCCTTACCGTGTCGGAAAGGCTGGCATGAATTCCGGCACTGTCTATAGTTGCCGTTTGATAGATCGCAGTTGCATCAAGTGGACAGAGCGTGCCTGACCGTAAATCGCCACTCGCGCCTTTAAGGCATTTGACTTACAGACGAATCTGGTTCGCGAGCCTTGCCTCGAATTTCGGCGGATTGATCCAGGCGGTGGGTGCCGCATGGATGATGACCTCGCTTTCCAGTTCGGAAAACATGATTGCGCTGGTGCAGGCTTCCACCTCTTTGCCGATCATGCTGTTCTCGCTGATCTCAGGCGCGCTGGCCGATAGTTTCGACCGCCGCCGCATCATGATTTCGGCACAGCTTCTGATGCTGACGGCCTCCGTGCTGCTCACCGTGTTTGCGTGGTCGGGCTGGCTCACGCCCTGGCTGCTGCTCTTCTTCACCTTCATGATCGGCTGCGGTACGGCGCTCAACAATCCGTCCTGGCAGGCTTCGGTCGGCGAAATGGTACCGCGCGAGGATTTGCCGGCCGCCGTGACGCTGAACAGCGTCGGCTTCAACATCACCCGCAGTGTCGGCCCGGCCATCGGCGGTATCATCGTTGCGGCCGCCGGTGCTGCGGCTGCGTTTTTCGTCAATGCGCTGAGCTATTTCACCTTGATCTACGCTTTGTTTCGCTGGCAGCCGCCCAAATATGCCTCGACCCTGCCGCGCGAGCAGCTTCCTGCCGCCATCTCGGCCGGCATGCGTTATGTGGCGATGTCGCCTAATATCGGCAAGGTTCTGGTGCGCGGCTTCCTCTTTGGCCTTTCCGCCAGCGCCATCCTTGCTCTCATGCCCATTGTCGCCCGCGATCTGGTCGAGGGTGGGCCCTTGACCTATGGCGTCATGCTCGGCGCCTTCGGCGTCGGTGCCATCGGCGGTGCGCTGGTCAGTGCGAGACTGCGTGAGGTCCTGTCCAGCGAATGGATTGTGCGGGTTGCCTTTTTAGGTTTTGCCTTTAGTGCCGGTGTAACGGCGGTCAGCACCAGTTCGATCATCACTTCGCTGGTTCTGACCATTGCCGGCGCCTGCTGGGTTCTGGCGCTTTCTCTTTTCAACACCATCGTCCAGCTTTCCACCCCGCGCTGGGTGGTGGGTCGAGCGCTTTCGCTTTACCAGACGCTGACCTTCGGCGGCATTGCGGTGGGTAGCTGGCTGTGGGGCGAGCTGGCGGAAGATTACGGCATTTCCTATTCGCTGCTTTGTTCCTGCGTGCTGATGCTGCTCGGTGTCGTCGTCGGCCTCAAGCTCGCCATGCCGGCCTTCGCTTCGCTCAATCTCGATCCGCTCAATCGTTTCGTGGAACCGCCGCTGAGGCTCGATATCAAGCCGCGCAGCGGGCCAATCGCCATTCTCATCGATTATGAAATCCATGACGAGGATCTGGGCGAATTCCTGCCGCTGATGGCCGAGCGCCGCCGCATCCGCCTCCGCGACGGCGCGCGCAACTGGAACCTGATGCGCGATCTCGAAAACCCCGATATCTGGACGGAAAGCTACCATGTGCCGACATGGGTGGAATATGTCCGCCACAACCACCGCCGCACTCAGGCGGATGCGGAGACCTGGGACCGGCTGCTCGAGCTTCACCGCGGCAACACGCGGCCGCGCGTGCACCGGATGATTGAACGGCAGACCATTCCACCGACCGATGATATTTTTCATAAGCCGCATACCGACCAGCATTGAGAGGTGATAGGCAAAAGGGGGCGATGGCTTGCAGCACCCCCGTCGTCATCCTCGGGCTTGTCCCGAGGATCCAATCACCTGTCGTAAATCAATCGGTTGCAGATGCTCGGGACAAGCCCGAGGATGACGACGGAGAGGTTTTCGGACTTTGCCGGCAACCTGCTATTTCAGCTTTGCCCTCAGTGTCGCATCGGGAAAACATGTCGGCGCGAGGCCGTTTTTCGCCTGCCAGTCGCCCAATGATCGGCGCGTCTTGAAGCCCGCCAGCCCGTCCGCCTTGCCGACATCGTAACCCTTGGCGACCAGCGCCTTCTGCATGGCCAGCACGTCGGAGCGCAGCATCGATCCGACATTGCCCCATTCCCCCTTGAACGGTCCTGCCCCATGGGCGATGCGGTCGGCGAGATTGCCGATGAAGAGGGCGTAGAGATCGGAATTATTATATTCCTTGATGACGTAGAAATTCGGCGTCACCACGAATTCCGGTCCGTGCCGTCCGGCTGGCACCAGCATCATGCCGTCGGCAGTGAGGTCATTGGCGGGAAAGGCTTTTCCAGAAATGCGGGTGATGCCCATCTTCGCCCAGTCGGCCACCGGTCGGGCCAGATCCGGCCCTTCCTGCGCGCAGGAAACATTGGCGGGGATGGAGACTTCGAAGCCCCAGTCGCGATTGCGTTGCCAGCCGCGCTGGGAAAGATAGTTCGCTATGGATGCCAATGCATCCGGCACGGAATTCCAGATATCGCGGTGGCCATCGCCATCGAAATCCACGGCGTATTTCAGATAGCTCGACGGCATGAATTGCGGCTGGCCAAGCGCGCCGGCCCAGGAGCCCATCATGCGTGAAGCCGCTATATCGCCGCTTTCGACGATCTTCAGCGCATCGATCAGCTCCGTTCGGAACATCTCCTTGCGGGTCGACATATAGGCTTTTGTGGCCAGCACATCGACCACCGAATGCGGCAACTTTGCCCGGCCGAAACCGGATTCGCGGCCCCAGATCGCAACGACGATATCTCCAGGCACACCATATTTTGCCTCGATCCTGCGCAGCGTCGTCGCATGCGCGGCCGCAAGCGAGCGGCCGGTGCCGGCAAGCCCCTGCAACCGCTTTTCGGAGAAATAGGCGCCCGGAGAGGAGAATTCCGCCTGGCTCTGGCTCTGTTCCTTCGGCGGCTTCTGGCCTGGAATGACGAGGTCGGGCAGGTTCCAGCTGATGGAGAGACCGCTGAGCGTGGCCTCAAGCGTCTTTTGCGAAATGCCGGCCTTGCGGGCTTCCGGCCAGATTTCCTTTTTCAGCCATGCATTGAAGTCTGCGTCATATTTGGCGGCAGCCGCACCTGTCGGGGTCGACTGTGCAAGAACTGCCGTTGCTGAAAAAACGGAAAGAAGGGCAGCGAGCGCCTTGGGGGCAAATCGGTTTCGCATTCGGTCTCCTCTTTGAGTGACGGGGAGGGAGGAAGGCTTCAGATCGTCGTTCGCGCCCGAAGCGCCGCCGTCAATGTGCCCTCGTCGAGATAATCAAGCTCGCCGCCCACCGGCACGCCATGCGCAAGCCGTGTGATCTTGATGCCTAGGTCGGAGAGGCGATCGGTGATGTAATGGGCGGTCGCCTGTCCTTCCACCGTCGCATTAACGGCGATGATGAGCTCGCGAATGCCGCCGGCGCTGACGCGATCGATCAGGCCCTTGATGTTCAGGTCCTCGGGCCCAACACCGTCGAGCGGCGACAGCGTGCCGCCCAGAACGTGATAGGCGGTGTTCATCGCGCCCGCCCGCTCCAGCGCCCAGAGATCCGACACGTCTTCCACCACGATGATGACGGACTGGTCGCGCCGGTCGTCGGCGCAGACGGTGCAGGGATCGATCGTATCGACATTGCCGCAGCAGGAGCAGATCTTCACCTTGTCATAGGCTTCACCCATGGCATGGCCCAGCGGCCCGAGAAGCTGTTCCTTCTTCTTGATGAGATGCAACGCCGCCCGCCGCGCCGAGCGGGGGCCAAGTCCCGGCACTTTGGCCAGAAGCTGGATCAGTTTTTCGATTTCGGGACCGGTGACTCGTTTTGCCATGAGCGCTTTCTACTGCATAAATCGGGAAACGGGAATCATGAAGCGCAAAGGGCAGTCCATGAAAATCAGGGCGGTGTGCCGGGGTGAGGCAAAAAACCTGCCGGGAAAGACGGCGAAGACGGGCATCTTCAAACACGCCGTGAATGGCCCGGTCATGGTCGACGCGGAAGGCATCGTCAGTGACGCCGTCTGCAATCGCAAACACCATGGCGGGCCGGATCAGGCGATTTACATCATGGGCTCCGTCGATCTCGACTTCTGGTCACGCTCCCTGGGCTTTGTGGTGGAACCCGGCTTTTTTGGTGAAAATCTCGTTCTGGAGAGCGTCGACAGCGCAAAACTTCATGTGGGCGACAGGTTCTCGACCAGCGATGTCGTGCTGGAGGTGACCGCTGCTCGCATCCCCTGCGCCACGCTGTCGGCTCGTATCGGCGATCCCGATTTCGCCCCGCGCTTCCGGCAGGCGGGCCAGCCGGGTTTTTATTGCCGGGTGCTGAAAGGCGGAATGCTCGCCGCCGGTGAGAATATCTCGTTCGAACCCTATCAGGGAACGAAGCTGCCCATACCGACTATTCTGCAGCGCTTCCGGCCGATGCAGCTCGATATGGCCGAACGCGCGACCTACCTCGAAACACCGCTGGCAAGCCGGTTTCGCGCCATGCTGGAAGCCTGAGAACTGGACCTATTTCCGCTGAGGCGGGAGATGTCCGCAATTTCCGTCATACCGGCTCGGGGCCGGAATGACGGATCGGAAATGTCTATCAGAACGGCAGCTTCATGCCGGGCGGTAGCGGCAAACCGGCGGTCAGGTTGGCCATCTTTTCCTGGGCCTGTGCTTCGCCTTTTTCCTTGGCGTCCTTGTGGGCGGCAACGATCAGGTCCTCGAGGATTTCCACCTCATCTTCCTTGAATAGGGAAGGATCGATTTTCAGGCCGCGCATTTCGCCCTTGCCGTTCAAAATGACGGTTACCAGACCGCCGCCAGCCCGGCCTTCGATTTCGAGGGCGGCAATTTCCTGCTGCACCTTTTCCATCTTGGACTGCATTTCCTTGACCTTGCCCATCATGCCCATGATGTCGCGCATGTGCCAATCTCCTGTTCTTTTTTGTTTAAAACTCGATGTCGTCGCCGGGAAGGATGTCGCCTTCGCTCGATTCGGCAACCGATGGCGGCGCGATGTCCTCCGCCTCATCCTGTATCGCAGCGCGGATACGCACGTCGGTGATCTTTGCGCCGGGAAACTGCGCCAGAATGGCGGCAACATCAGGGTCCTGACGCGCATCGACCAGACGGGCGTCGCGGGCATTGCCTTCAGCCTCGACCAGGGTCGGCTCACCCTGTTCCTTGCTGAGGCTGACGATCCAGTGGATGCCGGTCCATTCCTTGAGCTTGACGCCAAGTTCACCGGGCAGAGAGCCGGGCGCACCTTCGCCGAGGCGCATGTCGAGCCGGCCGGGCTCCAGCCGCACCAGCCGCACGAAGTTGCGCACCTTTGCCCGCATGACCGGGTCTCGGTGTTTCTGGCAGAGATCGGCAATATCCTGCACCGAATTGACGGGAACCTTGGGCTCTGGCCGTTCTTCGGTTCTTGGCGCCACGACCTGCATCTCCTGCGGGCGGCTATCGGGCACAGCGCGCAGCATGGCGGATGGTTGCGGACTTGCAGGCCTCTGGGCGGGAAGATCGACAGGTCTTCCGGCCGCCACGGTCTGCACCGACGAATAGGCACGCGCGCCGCCGCCGTTGCCGCCGCCTGAGGGCCCGCCATTGGCGTAACCGCCGTCGCCGCTGGAAAGCTCCAGCAGGCGCCGCGCCGCATCTTCCGGTGCCGGCAGGTTGGCGGCATGCGAAAGGCGGATCAGGATCATTTCGGCCGCACCCGCCGGGCGCGAGGCATTTTCCGTTTCCGGAATACCCTTCAGCAGCATCTGCCAGATGCGCGAAAGCGCCGTCACCGCGATGGTTTCGGCGAATTCCGCACCACGCACGCGTTCGATCTCGGAAAGCGAGGGGTCTTCCGCCGCGTCAGGCACATATTTCATGCGGGTGACGAGATGGGTGAAATCGGCAAGGTCGTTCAGGACCACAACCGGGTTCGCGCCAGCCTCATATTGTCCGTTGAATTCCGAAAGCGCAGCCGCCACGTCACCTTTGACGACATGCTGGAAGAGATCGACGATGCGCGCACGGTCGGCAAGGCCGAGCATGCCGCGCACCGCTTCGGCCTCCACCCGGCCGCTGCCGTGGGCAATCGCCTGGTCGAGCAGGGAAAGACCGTCACGGGCGGAACCCTCGGCGGCGCGGGCGATCATCGATAGCGCCTGCGGCTCGGCCTCGAAACCTTCCTTGCCGGCAATGGCGGTAAACAGGCCGACGAGATCGGCGGCGCTGATGCGACGCAGGTCGAAACGCTGGCAGCGCGACAGAACGGTGATCGGCACCTTGCGGATTTCAGTGGTCGCAAAGATGAATTTCACATGTTCCGGCGGCTCTTCAAGGGTCTTCAGAAGACCATTGAAAGCCTGCGTCGAAAGCATATGCACTTCGTCGATGATGTAGACCTTGTAGCGCGCCGAGACCGGGCGATAACGCACCTGCTCGATGATCTCGCGAATATCGTCGATACCGGTATGGGAGGCGGCGTCCATCTCGATCACGTCGACGTGCCGGCCTTCCATGATCGCCTGGCAATGTTCGCCGGGAATACGAAGGTCAATGGTCGGCTTGTCGATGGTGTCGGTCTTGTAATTCAGCGCGCGGGCGAGAATGCGGGCCGTGGTCGTCTTGCCCACGCCGCGAACGCCGGTCAGCATATAGGCCTGCGCGATGCGTCCGGTCTCAAACGCGTTGGTCAGCGTGCGGACCATCGGCTCCTGGCCGACCATCAGATCGGAAAAATCCTTGGGACGATATTTGCGCGCCAGCACCCGGTAGCCGGTCCCGACCTGGGATTCGCTTGATGTGGTGGGAACGGTATCGCTCATTGCCTCGCCAGTTTGTTTTGCCAGTTGTCTTGGGGCGCGGAACTGGCCCGGCGAAAGCTGAGCACGTCTTTTAAAAAAGGTGGGAGGCTGGCACGGCGACCCGTGCCGGGCTCGTTAGGGCTGCTTCCTTCCGGACCTGACCCGGTTGGCGAGTGGCTCGTCCACCACCAACCTCCCGGGGCCACATATCGGCAATATCGACAGCAAATGCAAGCCAAGCCTTCAAAAAACTGCTATCACGATGAAAACAAACATGGAGGACACCTTGGAGACATTCCGGCTGGACGACAGGCTGGCGCGCGACAGCGTGCTTGTGACGCGTTTGGGACTATGTGAACTGCGTTTGCAAAACGACAATCGCTGGCCGTGGCTGGTGCTGGTGCCGCAGCGAGATGGCGTCAGCGAATTGTTCGATCTTACCCCGCTCGATCAGGCCGTGCTGACATTCGAGACCAATCTCGTCGCGTCAGCCTTGAAAGAAATCACCGGGGCCACCAAGATCAATGTCGGTGCCTTGGGTAATATCGTCCGGCAGCTTCATGTCCATATTATCGCCCGCAACGAAGGGGACACCTGCTGGCCGGGTCCTATCTGGGGTCACGGAACGCCTGTGCCTTATGCTGCAGGCGAAAAGGAAACTTTGATGAAAAAAATCTCCGGCGCTCTCTGATGATTTCCATGAAAATTTTTGAAACCACTGCCCCCCATCCCGAAGCCAGCCTGCTGACGGCCTTTTCCAAAAATGCCCTCGACCGTTTCGCCGAAAAGCGGACGGAGGAGTGCGTTGCCGATGCGTTGAAAGTTGATGGCACCCATATTTTTGCCTTCTCGGGCAACCGGCTTGTCCTGAAGCACGACGAACAGGTCATCGATCCCCTGTTTTCCGCCTATGAGCTGGCCGAGTTGCTGCCGGATTTCGACAATGCCGTGCTGCTCGGATATCGCGAAACCGGCGAGCCGAGAATCGCGGTGCCGGTTGCCGTTGCCGAGGATCAGCTGGCGAGCCATTACAAGCTGGCCGATGCCCGCACCCTTTATCGCGACCATCTTCTCGATGAGGAATTGCTGAGCGAAGTTGCCCAGGCCGTCAGCCTCACCCACTGGAACGCCGACAATCGCTTTTGTGGAAAGTGCGGCGGCACCATGGAACTGCGCATCGGCGGTTACAAGCGTATCTGCGCCGCCTGCAACCACACTATTTTTCCCCGCACCGATCCCGTCGTTATCATGATGACGATCGATATCGAGCGTGATCTCTGCCTGCTTGGCCGCGGTGCGCATTTTGCGCCGGGCATGTATTCGTGCCTTGCCGGTTTTGTGGAGCCGGGCGAAACCATCGAGCAGGCCGTACGCCGAGAAACGCATGAGGAATCCGGCGTTGAAATCGGCCGCGTGCGTTATCATGCGTCGCAGCCCTGGCCGATGCCGCATACGCTGATGATCGGCTGTTATGCCGAGGCACTGTCTTTCGATATTGCGCGTGATGAGATCGAACTGGAGGATTGCCGCTGGTTCACACGGGCGGAAGTCGCCAAGATGCTGGAGACGGCGACGGGCGAAGGCTTTTCCGCGCCTCCCGGCGGCGCCATCGCGCATCGGCTGATGCGCGATTGGGTGGAATGGACAAAATAACCGCGTTCGGCAGGCTCAGCTCTGGTTGAGCTTGCCGCGCATCGCATGGCCCTTGTAGACGCCGAGAATGCGGACCTTTTCCGAGAAGAAGCGCAGCTCGTCCAGCGCGTGACGCACCGGTTCGTCATCGGGGTGACCTTCAATATCGGCATAAAACTGCGTCGCCACGAATTTTCCACCGAGCTGGTAACTTTCCAGCTTCGTCATATTGATGCCGTTCGTGGCAAAACCACCCATGGCCTTGTAGAGCGCGGCCGGAATGTTGCGAACGTTGAAGACGAAGGTCGTGACGACGATTTCGTCGCTCGACTGGCGCTTGGTCCAGTTCTCATCGCGGGAAAGCACCACGAAGCGCGTGACGTTGTTTTCCGAATCCTCGACATTTTCAGCGAGAATATCGAGACCGTAGAGATCCGCGGCAAGGCGTGGCGCAAGTGCCGCCATGCTGCGGTCGCCCTTTTCGGAAACGAGCCTTGCGGAGCCCGCCGTATCGCCGGCGATGACGGGCTTCCAGCCATTGGAACGGATGATCTTGCGGCACTGGCCCAGCGCATGGATGTGGCTGTGGACCGTGCGGATCTCGTCTTTCGTCACGCCGGGGATCACCATCAGCTGGAAACGGATCGGCATGAAATATTCGCCGATGATGTGCAGGCGTGATTCGGGCAACAGGTGATGGATGTCTGCGACGCGGCCGGCCAGCGTGTTTTCAATCGGGATCATGCCGAGATCGGCTTCGCCATTTTCAATAGCGTTGAAGGCATCCTCGAATGTCGGGCATGGCAATGGCTCCATATCCGGGAACATGTCACGGCAGGCCATGTCGGAATTCGCGCCGAACTCGCCCTGAAAGGCAATGCGATTTGTAATCAAGCTCATGGGTGTGTCCGTTAGAGGGTTCTGCTTGCGAGAATTTTGCGGGCTTTTTCGAGATCGTGCGGCGTGTCGACGCCGAGCGGCACGGAGCGGACGATTTCAGCATCGATGCGCATGCCCGCTTCCAGCGCACGTAGCTGTTCCAGCCGTTCGCGCAGTTCCAGCGGCGAGGGCGGCAGGCTGACGAATCTCTCAAGAGCCGCACGGCGATAGGTATAAAGCCCGATATGGTGATAGAGCGGCCCATCGCCGTAGGGCGCGGTCGCGCGGGTGAAATAAAGCGCGCGCAGCCGTGTTTCGGAAAGCGGGCTGCCCACCACTTTCACCACGTTCGGATTGGTTTTTTCGTCCTCGTCGATAATTTCGACCGTCAGTGTTGCAATATCGACGCTGGCATTTTCCAACGGACGCAGCGAGGCGCGGATCGTTTCCGCCTCGATGGTCGGAAGGTCGCCCTGGACGTTGATGACGTATTCTGCCGTGCCATAGGGATCGGCCTTTTGCAGCGCCTCGAAAATGCGATCCGAGCCGGACTGGTGGTCGTCGCGCGTCATCATCACGTCGAAACCGGCGTTTTTAACCGCTGAAAACACCTGTTCGTCGTCCACCGCGACGACGATTCGCTCCGCACCGGCTTCGCGTGCTCTCAGCGCAACCTGCACGATCATCGGCTTGCCGCCAATGTCGGCAAGTGGCTTGCCCGGCAGGCGCGTGGAGGCCATCCGCGCCGGTATGAGGACAACAGCTTTCTCGAAATCCCGATTCTTCATCCGACACCCTTCAAATCCCGCCCGAAAAGTGTCAAAACGTCACGGTGTGGGGAGCATTATTCAAGTTGCGCAGGCTGTGCAAAAGCCATAGCTTTCGAGCAATTTCAAGATGCCCGGTTATATGGAGCGGATGCGAGGGAGCGCATATAGATGAATTCTTATGTTAATATGGGCGTTGGGGCGTTGCTGGGCACGGTTTTCGTCCTGATGTCGGTGTCGATTGCCTCTGAGGGCATTTTCCATGCGCCCGCGCCCGAGAAGGAAGGTTACGTCATTGCCGCGGCAGAGAGTGGCGGCGGTGGCGAAGCCGGTGGTGGAGAAGCTGCTGCAGCCGCAACGCCAATCGCAAAATTGCTTGCGAGCGCCGATGCCACCAAGGGTGAAGCGGTCTTCAAGAAGTGTACGAGCTGTCATACCGGAGAGAGTGGTGGTGCAAACAAGGTCGGCCCCAATCTCTTCGATGTCGTCAACCGGCCGATCGCCAGCCACGAAGGTTTCAGCTACTCCGCTGGGATGAAGGATTTCTCCAAAGGCGCCTCCGTGCATTGGGATTACGATCATCTCAACTTCTTCCTCGAAGCCCCCAAGAAACACGTTCCCGGCACGGCCATGGGCTTTGCGGGTGTGAAGAAAGAAACGGAAAGAGCCGACCTCATCGCTTATCTGCGCTCACTTTCGGCAAACCCGGCTCCGCTTCCAGATCCGAATGCGGCTCCCGCACCGATGAACTGATGATCATGATGGTTTCATGATAAAAGCCCGGCATCGCTGCCGGGCTTTTATTTTTACCAAGAAGTGATCGAGGGTGCGGGCCCCGCTTTTGAGGAATCAGAAGCCCTTGCCGCCGCGCAATTCCGAAATCACCGTTCCGACCATGATCTTGATATCCAGCCAGACCGAAAAATTCTCGACGTAATACAGATCGGAGACGATTCGGGCGCGGGCCTTGTCGCTGCGATCCGTCGGGCCGCGTAGTCCCCGCATCTGGGCAAGGCCGGTAATGCCGGGCCGCATCCGGTGCCGCATGTGATAATGGGGAACCAGCTCCTCATAAAGGCGGCCGGCGGCCAGCATGCCGATGGCGTGGCAGCGAGGGCCCACCAACGACATGTCGCCTTTCAGTACATTGATCAGCTGCGGCAGTTCATCGATATTCGTGCGGCGGAGAATGGCGCCGATACGGGTGATCCGCGGATCATTCTTTACCGTTTGCGCGACCCCGGTGGCATCACCCAGTTCCGCCCGCATCGAGCGAAATTTATAGACGCGGATTTTTCGTCCATTCATGCCCCAGCGGACCTGCGAGAACAGGACCGGACCCTTGCTGTCGAGCTTCACCAATAATGCGACGGTCGCCAGAACGGGGGCAAGTGCGACAAGGGCGATAGACGCCCCTGTAATGTCGAGGGTTCTTTTGAGCGCAAACTGGCTGCGCAGAAAAGCAGATGGTTTCCTGTCAGAGATGGGAGATTGTATTTCCGCCGTTTCAAACGGGACGGCAGTATAGGGAGCGCCGTAAAAAACGGCATGCGATGAGCCTTTAGTACCCAGCATAATATGGAACCCTGAAAAGTTATTTTGAAACAAGAAAATTAATTTATATGAACGATTAATAATTCATTTACCCTAAAAAGTCACCCGAAATGTAGTCGTCTTTGCGCAAATGGCAATCTACGGTTAATGCGGCTGCACGCATATATTGCAGGGAAGGCGCGTTTTCCGCCCGTAGCTGCGGCTATGATGCCGCCGATGGAAACGAAATCTGCAAAATGGGATTGTTGGCGAGGGGATGGCGATATCGCACTTTACCCTGAAATCAGCGTCTGCCGGCCGTTCTCAGGCCATCAATTTCCCATCAGAATGTCGAGCAGGGTCGTCTGCTTCGGCCCGGAAGGCACGGATGCCTGACCGCCAATATCGGCGGGCGGCACGGGGCCGTTGCCGGCGGAATAGCCGGGTTCGATATCGCGGGAGGGGATATTTGCCGGCGGCATGGGCGCGCCCGGCTGATTCGGGTTCGGCGAAACGGGGGCTTCGGGATAGGCGCGGGTATCCGTCGTCCCGCCACCGAGCGCATTGGAGATGATATCGCCGATGGAGGAAGGCGCATTTTCAGGCGCCGGTTGTTGCATTTCCCCGAGTGGCGGCACGCCGCCCGCGCCTAGCCCGAAGAGCGGCGAGGGCGAGAGGCCGGAGTGGGCGGCGGTCATGAAATCTTTCCAGGCCTTTGCCGGAAGTCCGCCGCCGGTGACCTTTTTCATCGAGGTGCCGTCATCATTGCCGAACCAGACGCCCGTGGTCAGGTTGCTTGTGTAACCGACAAAAAGCGCATCGCGGAAGGACTGCGTCGTGCCGGATTTTCCGGCTGCCTGCCAGCCCTGCAGGCGCGCAGCCTTGCCGGTGCCTTCGGTGATGACGCGCGACAGCATGCTGTTCATGGTCGCGGCGATCTCTTCGCTCAGCACGCGCGGCGGGTTGTCGTATTTGTTTTCGTAAAGCACCTTGCCATCCGCATCGGTGATGCGTTTGACGATATGCGGCGTCGCCTTGTAGCCGCCATTCATGAAGGGGGCGTAGGAGGCGGTCAGCTCCATCAGCGACACTTCCGAGGTGCCGAGCGCGATGGAGGCGTTGTTCTGCAACTCGGATTCAATACCCATGCGATGTGCCACCTGGGTTACCCGGTCAGGACCCACTTCCATCACCAGCTGTGCCGCGATCGTGTTCAGCGAATTGGCGAGCGCGGTGGCGAGCGTCACTTCGCCGCGATATTTCTTCTCGTAGTTTTCGGGTGTCCAGTTGCCGATGCGAACCGGCCCGTCATTGCGGATCGTATAGGGGGTGAGCCCCGATTCGAGTGCGGCGACGTAAACGAAGGGCTTGAAGGCCGAGCCGGGTTGCCGTTTTGCCTTCACGGCGCGGTTGAACTGGCTTTCGGCATAATCCGCCCCGCCCACCACCGCCCGGATCGCACCGGTGCCGTCGATGGAAACGAGTGCGGCCTGCGAAGCGCCCTGCTTCTTGCCGTCGCCCTGCAGCACATGGGTCAGCGCCTTTTCGGCGCCTCGCTCGAGATTGGGGTCGATGGTCGTATCGACGACGATATCCTGCTTGACGTCGCCAACCAGGCCGCGGACCTCATCCAGAACCATATCGGCGGCGTAATGTTCGGCGCCGGACCAGAAACGTTTCGCCTTTGCCGGCGGCTGCGACATCGCGGTCTTGATCTCGTCATCGGTGATGAAGCCGACATCGCGCATGGATTGCAGCACCACCTGCGCCCGCTCTTCCGCCGCCTGCGGGTCGCGCGCCGGCGAAAGGCGCGAGGGGGCCTTGAGAAGCCCGGCAAGCGTCGCCGCCTCGCCCAGATTGACGTCGCGCGCGGATTTGTTGAAGTAGCGCCGCGAGGCCGCCTCGACGCCATAGGCGTTGGAGCCGAAATAGACGCGATTGAGATACATCGCGAGAATCTGGTCCTTGGTGAATTTGTGTTCGAGCCAGAAGGACAGCAGCACTTCCTGAACCTTGCGTTCCAGCGTGCGATCCGGCGAAAGGAACAGGTTTTTCGCCAGCTGCTGCGTCAGCGTCGAGCCGCCCTGTACGGTTCGTCCCGTCAGCACATTGGTCACGATGGCGCGCCCCAGCCCGAGCGGATCGACCCCGAAATGTGAATAAAACCGCCGGTCCTCGATCGCCATGACGGCCTGCGGAATATAGGGCGACATATCCTCCAGCGCGAGCGCCTCGCCGCCGGTGGTGCCGCGATTGGCCAGCACGCTGCCATTGACCGAAACAATCTTCACATTCGGCGGGCGTTCGGGAATGGACCAGCTGCTGGCGCTCGGCATGCGCGCGCCATAATAAAGGACAAGACCTGCAACGCCGATGCCGCCCCAGATACCGAGCACGATGCACCAGTAAACGAGGGAGCGGATGAAACCCGTCGCGCCACGGCCGGAATGGCGGCTGCGTTTTTCTTTCTTCTGGGCTTTGCTGCGGCCGGATGCCTGTTTTGGTTTTTTCGTTGGCTGTTTTGTCGTTCCGCTGATGCGCTCGCTGGCATCAAGGCGCAGATCATCGCCGGACTCGTGGAAATCCCCGAAAGAAGGTTCTACCCGTTCGCGTGATTTACCTTTGCCTGCCATCCAGCCGAAGTCGCTCCTATTCGCGAAACCGCGCCTACCCCGTTCGGGTTTCAGGCCTCTATGCCTGCGCGATCCTTAATCCAGGATGAAGAGTGTAAATGCGGCGATTTAAGGCGGGGTTAAGTCCTGGCCGGATCAAATCGGCGTCATTGGCAGACATCGACCCATTCCGCCCCCGTCAATTCGACCATCATATCCGGTGAAATCTTCACCGCTGCATTGGTGGCCCCGGCTGCCGGAACCACTTCGTGATAGTTTTTCAGCGATATGTCGCAAAATACAGGCAGAGCCGAAGGAAGGCCGAAAGGACACACGCCGCCGATGGGATGGCTGGTCACCGCGACTACTTCTTCCGGTCCGAGCATGCGCGGCTTTACGCCAAAATGATCGCGGAATTTGCGGTTGTCGAGGCGTCTGGTGCCAGCGGCAACGACGAGAAGAATGGTGTCGCCGGCCTTCAGGCAGATGGTTTTGGCAATCTGGTCGGGATCGACGCCATGCGCCTCGGCGGCCAGTGCGACCGTCGCCGAACTCGCTTGCGTTTCAATCACGGTCACTTCGGGTGACTTCTCGGTGAAAAAGGCTCTGACGGATTCGATAGACATGCGTATTTATTAGGCGTTGTGCGGAAGAGCTTCAAGTCGCCCTGAAGTAGCTATGCGTTTTTCGCAATGCTGCGCTGCGATGAAACGTCTGTTTTTTAAGCGATGATCCTGTATCTTCAAATCATCGAAGCGACGCACTCCTCCTCCCAGCGTCGCCCGATTGGACTGACAATACTCCTCCTCCCAATTGTCAGTCAGTTTCAAGAACCCGGCGCACCTCCTCCCGCGCCGGGTTTTTGCGTTTTGGCGATCCGGTTGCCTCCTTATCCATCTCCCCTCAAAGACCGCGCTGTTCAAAGAAACTTGACTTTGAGCCCCTTCCAACCTACGTACTTCGCCATCGATATTTGTTTGACGACCAGAGCTTCGGCGTCTTTCCAGACGCTCACGACGATCTTTTCCTTCAAATTCGACCCAAGTCCGCACTGTTCGCAGTGCAAATACAATTGCCAACGGAAGGAAATCGTTATGGCGACTGGTACAGTAAAGTGGTTCAACGCAACCAAGGGCTACGGCTTCATTCAGCCGGACGACGGTTCGCAGGACGTATTCGTGCACATCTCCGCTGTTGAGCGTGCGGGCCTCACCGCTCTCAACGACGGCCAGAAGCTCTCCTACGAGCTGATGCAGGACCGCCGCTCGGGCAAGATGTCCGCAGGCAACCTCGTTGCTGCCTGATAAGCGCTTTGGCCCGAAAGGGTCATTCGCATGAATGGAAAGGCCGGATTTTTCCGGCCTTTTTCTTTTGCGGGGTGGTGCTGAAATGGCCGCTCTTGAAAAAGCCGGACCGCACACCAATATAGGGTTCAACAGTGCTCCGGACCGGAACTGCCGGGAATGGCGCTTTACAAGAGCGCCGCTGCTGTTGTGTTAACCAAAGATTAACCAAAGCAGCCGATCCTGAGCCGGAAAGCAGCGTCAACCCTGTTGACGCGCTCTGGAGCATCAGACCGTTTGAACGCTTTGACCACGGATGTACTGGCATTGACGGAAAACGGATGGAAAGGTCGGGCTTGCCCGGCCTTTTTGTTTTTGGGCGGTTAAAAGAAGGAGGCGACGGTTCCGGCGCCTCCTTCTTTTCGATTATTTCGCCGCAAGCGCATCGAGAATGCGGACCCAGGAGCGGATGCCCTTGTGGAAGGATTGCAGGTCGTATTTCTCGTTCGGCGAATGAATACGGTCATCGGTCAGGCCGAAGCCGACCAGCAGCGAATCCATGCCCAGCATCTTCTGGAAATCGCCAACGATGGGGATCGAACCGCCCATGCCGATAACGACGGCGGGTTTCGGCCATTCTTCCGAAAGTGCGTTTTTGGCTTTGGTCAGCACGGGCGAGTCGTACGACAGCTGAATGGCCGGCGAGCCGCCATGCTCGTGAAATTCCACCGAGCAATCGGCCGGAATTTTCGAGCGTACATAGGCCCGGAAGCTCTCGCGAATGGCTGCCGGGTCCTGCTCGCCAACGAGGCGGAAGGAAACCTTGGCGGAGGCTTTTGCGGCGATCACGGTCTTGAAACCGTCGCCCGTGTAACCGCCGATAATGCCGTTGACTTCCGCCGTCGGCCGCGCCCAGGTCTGCTCAAGTACGGAGCGGCCCTTTTCACCCGAGGGAACGGAAAGCCCGACCTCGCCGAGGAAGGTCTCCGCCGTGCGCCCGAGCGTTTCCCAGGAGGCCTTTATATTGGCGGGGGTTTCCTCCACGCCGTTATAAAAGCCGGAAAGCGTCACGCGGCCGGTTTCGTCATGCAGTCCCGCAAGGATATCGGTGAGGATGTGGATCGGGTTTGCGGCGGCGCCACCAAAAAGGCCGGAATGGAGGTCGCGGTCGGCTGCGGTGATGACGATCTCTTCGCCAACCAGGCCGCGAAGGGCAGCGGCGATGGCGGGTGTATCCCGATCCCACATGCCGGTATCGCAGACCAGCGCGTAATCGGCCTTCAGTTCTGCCGCATTGGCATCGAGGAACGGCTTCAGCGAGGGTGAGCCGGATTCCTCTTCGCCTTCGAAAAGAATGGTGACGCGCACCGGCAGGCCACCATTGACCGCCTTGTAAGCGCGGCAGGCCTCCACGAAGGTCATCAGCTGGCCCTTGTCATCAGCCGTGCCGCGCCCGGTAATCACTTTCCGGCCGGCACCGACATCCTTGATGGCCGGCTCGAAGGGATCATTTTCCCACAGATCGAGCGGATCGACCGGCTGAACGTCATAATGGCCGTAAAAAAGCACATGCGGTGCATCCTTGGTGGCCGCATCGTGATGCGCAACCACCATCGGGTGACCGGCCGTATCGCGGACGGAAGCCGTAAAACCGAGCGCGGAAAGCGTCCTCATCAGCCACTCCGCCGCCTTGCGGCATTCTGCCTTATAGGCCGGGTCCGTGGAAATCGACGGAATGCGCACGAGTTCGAACAGCCGCTCGAGGCTGGAGGTCAGATTGTCGTCGGCGTTGGAAAGAATAGGGGAAACGTCTGTCATCGCTGATCCTGTCATGTCTGTCGTGACCCGGCGAAAAGACGAAATATCCGGGCATCGCACATCGCGGGAAACAAGGGGCGGGCTTGCCGTGAATCGGCAAGCGCGTGGCCGCGGGAACGATAGAGCAGTTCACGAAAACTGCGAAGCGCTTTTCCATCCGAAAATGCGTAGAAACAAAACTTGGAGTTTCAGCGCTCCGGTACGAAAGAGGTTCCGGGTTGTAGCTGTTATTTCGCTTTTTTGGCGCTTTCGATCGCCCGGCGCATATATTCCAGCAGGAGTTGCCGCTCAAAACGCCGGAAATCCGTAAGCAATGTGTCTTCGGTAGCTTCGGAAGCGGCAATGGCATTCGCTTCCAGATCCCTGCCGCGCTGGGTCAGTTCGATGATCTGGGCGCGGCGGTCGCTCGGATGGGATTTGCGGATAATCAGCCCGTCCCGTTCCATGCGTGAAAGCGTATTGGCGAGCGTTGCCTGCTCGATGTCTATTCGATCAAGCAATTGCCGTTGAGTCAGGCCTTCCTCGTGCCAAAGCTCGATGAGGATGGGAAATTGTCCCGGGGAGAAACCCAGTGCGGCGGCTCTCTTTTGCAGCGCCATGGTGAATTCCCGCGCCATTTTCGCGACGAGATAGATTGCCGATTCGTCCCGGGAAAAACCCATTATTCCGTCCGTAAAACAGCGTGGCCGGTGCGGACCGGCAATGTCGATAGTGCGATATATATCGCATGATATGCTTAGGCCAGCGCGAAACGAGGCGCAAAATAAAACCGCCATGGCCGGGAGGGGACGGCCATGGCGGTCATATTGGAGGACAAAGGCCCGGAGAGGGGGAAAGGCCTTTGTCCGGTCTGACGCGGCGGGGGACGAGCCAGCTATCAGACTACGGCGTGATCAGGCGCCGTCCCCTAAGAAATGTGTCTGCAAATGCGGCTTTTCAAGGGAAGGGCGGATTACAAATCGGTAACGTTCAGGTGAATTTTACGGGTCTCGCGATCAGCCGGATTCCCCGCGCTTTACGGTGTGTTGTGCGAAGTTTCGGTGGACGTCAAAACAGCCCCGCGCTATCCATGCTACCCATGAAAAAAGGCGATCATCTTTTCCTCGTTGACGGGTCCGGTTTCATTTTCCGGGCCTTCCATGCCATCCCGCCGCTGAACCGCAAGTCGGACGGGCTGCCGGTCAACGCCGTCTCCGGCTTCTGCAACATGTTGTGGAAGCTCCTGAAAGATGCGCGCAATACCGATGTCGGCGTCACGCCGACCCATTTCGCGGTGATTTTCGACTATTCGTCAAAAACCTTCCGCAACGAGCTTTACGATCTCTACAAGGCCAATCGTTCGGCGCCGCCGGAGGATCTGGTGCCGCAATTCGGCCTGATCCGCGAAGCGACGCGCGCCTTCAATCTTCCCTGCATCGAGACGGAAGGTTTCGAGGCGGACGATATCATTGCCACTTATGCCCGGCAGGCCGAGGCGATCGGCGCCGATGTCACCATCATCTCGTCCGACAAGGATCTGATGCAGCTCGTCACGACCAATGTGCATATGTACGATGCCATGAAGGACAAGCAGATCGGCATTCCCGACGTCATCGAAAAATGGGGCGTCGGCCCTGAAAAGATGATCGACCTGCAGGCTATGACCGGCGATTCCACCGACAACGTCCCCGGCATTCCCGGCATAGGCCCGAAAACGGCGGCGCAGTTGCTGGAGGAATATGGCGATCTCGATACGCTTCTGGCGCGGGCAGGGGAAATCAAGCAGCAGAAACGTCGGGAAAACATCATCGCCAATGCTGATCTTGCCCGTATTTCCAGGCAGCTGGTAGCGCTCAGAACCGATGTGCCGCTGGAACAGACTCTCGAAGAACTGGTGCTGGAACCGCAGAATGGCCCGAAGCTCATTGCCTTCCTGAAGGCGATGGAGTTCACGACGCTGACCCGCCGTGTTGCTGAAGCGACGGAAACGGATGCCTCGGCCGTCGACGCCGCCACCGTGCCGGTGCAATGGGGCGTCGATGCCCATGGCCCCGATCTCGATGCGCCCGCCGCCGCTGCGGCTGGTGACGTGTCTCCGGAGGCAAACAATACGCCGGCTTCGGCCGCCGCTCCCGCAAGAAAGATGGTGGGTGAAGGCAGCGCGCCCGCCGATCTCGCCACGGCCCGACAGGCGCTTTTTGCTGCCGCCAAGATCGATACCACCACCTACACGACCATCAGGGATCTCGCGACGCTGGATCGCTGGATTGCCGCCGCCCGGGAAACGGGTGTCGTCGCCTTCGATACGGAAACGACTTCGCTCGATCCGATGCAGGCCGAACTTGTCGGTTTTTCGCTGGCCGTTGCCGATAATGGCAAGGATGCCTCGGGTACGGATATCCGCGCCGCCTATGTTCCATTGACTCATAAGACCGGCTCCGGCGGCGATCTGTTCAGCGACGGCATCAAGCTTGCCGAAGGGCAGGTGCCCTTTGCCGAAGCGCTGGCGCGTCTGAAGGACCTGCTTGAGGACGAAGCTGTCCTCAAGGTCGCGCAAAACCTCAAATACGATTACCTGCTGATGAAACGCCAGGGCGTCGTCATGCAGAGCTTCGACGACACGATGCTGATTTCCTATGTGCTTGAGGCCGGCAAGGCCACACATGGCATGGATTCCCTGTCCGAACGCTGGCTCGGCCACACGCCCATTGCCTATAAGGATGTGGCAGGATCGGGCAAGTCGAGCGTCACCTTCGATTTTGTCGATATCGATAGGGCGACCGCTTACGCGGCGGAAGATGCGGATGTCACCCTGCGGCTGTGGATGGCGCTTAAGCCCCGGCTCGTCTCCGAACGGCTGACCAAGGTCTATGAACGGTTGGAACGCCCCCTCGTGCCGGTACTGGCGCATATGGAGGAGCGCGGCATCACCGTGGACCGGCAGATCCTGTCGCGCCTTTCCGGCGAACTCGCCCAGAAGGCTGCGAGCTTCGAAGAGGAAATCTACGAGCTGGCGGGTGAGCGTTTCAACATCGGCTCGCCGAAGCAGCTCGGCGATATCCTGTTCGGCAAGATGGGCTTGGCCGGCGGTTCCAAGACCAAGACCGGCCAATGGTCGACATCGGCGCAGGTGCTGGAGGATCTCGCAGCGGAAGGTGTGGAACTGCCGCGCAAGATCGTCGACTGGCGGCAGCTGACCAAGCTGAAATCCACCTATACGGATGCGCTGCCGGGTTATATCCATCCTGAAACGAAGCGGGTGCACACCTCCTACGCGCTCGCCTCCACCACCACGGGGCGTTTGTCCTCATCGGAGCCGAACCTTCAGAACATCCCGGTCCGCACGGCCGAAGGCCGCAAGATTCGCACGGCCTTCATCACCACGCCCGGACACAAGCTTCTGTCGGCAGACTACAGCCAGATCGAACTGCGTGTACTTGCCCATGTCGCCGATATCCCGCAGCTTAGAAACGCTTTCGAAAACGGCATCGACATTCATGCGATGACCGCATCGGAAATGTTCGGCGTGCCGGTGGAAGGCATGCCCTCGGAAGTGCGCCGCCGCGCCAAGGCCATTAACTTCGGTATCATTTACGGTATTTCCGCTTTTGGCCTCGCCAACCAGCTCAGCATCGCCCGCTCGGAGGCGGGGGACTATATCAAGAAATACTTCGAGCGTTTTCCCGGCATTCGCGATTACATGGAAGCGACCAAGGCGTTCGCGCGCGAAAACGGCTATGTCGAAACGATTTTCGGCCGCCGTGCGCATTATCCGGAAATCCGCTCTTCCAACCCGTCGGTGAAAGCCTTCAACGAACGCGCAGCCATCAATGCGCCGATCCAGGGCTCGGCTGCGGATATCATCCGCCGCGCCATGATCCGCATCGAACCGGCGCTGGAGGCGGAAAAGCTCTCCGCCCGTATGCTTTTGCAGGTGCATGACGAACTCATCTTCGAAGTCGAGGAAGCGGAAATCGAAAAGACCCTGCCCGTCGTCGTCTCGGTGATGGAAAACGCGGCCATGCCGGCCATTTCCATGAAGGTCCCGCTGAAAGTGGATGCCCGTGCGGCCGACAATTGGGACGAGGCGCATTGACCGGGGAAACGGGCTTTCTGTGAATTCAGGATATGGACGACTTCAAGGAGCACCTTGTTTTCGATAAGACGTCGGGCATGATTTGCGACGCCTGACGGTGGTTCTCTGCGCTGATTCCGCTGAATCGGAAAAAATGCGCATCAGGGCTGGTCAAAGCCCGTTTGGGCATGTATAAGCGCGCCAAATTTCCGATATCGAGACATCCGACATTCGGCCTTTGGTTCTGGCCGGTTCCGTTGTTTCGCCGCTTAAGTGGAGTAACAAAAATGGCTGTACCAAAAAGAAAAACAAGCCCGTCCAAGCGCGGTATGCGCCGCTCGGCTGACGGTCTCAAGTCTGCAACCTACGTTGAAGACAAGAACTCCGGCGAACTGCGCCGTCCGCACCATATCGATCTGAAGACCGGTATGTATCGCGGCCGTCAGGTTCTGACGCCGAAGGAAAGCGCATAAGCTTTTCTGAAATCATCTTTGCAAAAAACCGGTCCTTGTGGCCGGTTTTTTGTTTTCTGAACGTGGCGCCGGTTCAAAGCCGCTCACTTGGAAAATAAGATCACTCCTTTTACACTCTGTCCGGGAGAACAGGCTGGAGCCTGAAGTGGGAGAGGAGCTTCGGTGAAATATCGCTGGATTTTGTTGATGCTTCTCGGCCTCGGTCTCGGTTATGGCGCCGTGACGCGAGGTGGCGGCATCATTGCGGAAAGCTATTTCGGCGAAATGTCCGATCAGGGTCGCACGACGCTGCGGCTCGCCGTCTCGGCACTCGGCGGGCTCCTGAGCCGCTATGAGCCACTTCCTGCGCTGATTGCCGATCATGACGACATCGAGGAACTGGTCGCGCATCCCAAGGATGAAGCCCTGCGCCAGCGCGCTAATGTCTATCTCAAATCCATCAACACCCTGCTGGAATCTTCCGATATCTACATCATCACGCTGGATGGAGAGACCATCGCGGCCAGCAATTACGATGGGCCGACGAGCTTTGTCGGTGAGAATTTCAGTTATCGCCCCTATTTTCAGGATGCCGCCAAGGGCTTCAAGTCCCGCTTTTTTGCGCTCGGCACCACCTCCCACAAGCGCGGTTATTATTTCTCCGCGCCGATTCTCTTTAATGAAGAGATCAAGGGCGTCATCGTCTTCAAGGTGGATATTGAAGGCATAGAGGCGTCCTTCGGGGATGGTGAAAACCGCATTCTGGTTTCGGACCCGGAAGGCATCATCTTCATGACAGGCACGCCGCAATGGCTTTATTCCGGCCTGATGCCGCTGACACCGGAAAGGCTGGCGCGCACCGAAGCCTCCCGTCGCTACGCCAATGCGACCCTCACGGAACTGCCGCTTAAAAATGGCAATTTCGGCTCGCACCAGCTGATGACGATCGCCCAGAATGATGGTGACAGGGAATATATGGTCCTGTCGCAGCCGATGCCGGATGCGGGCTGGACCGTCAGCGTGCTGATGGATACGGGCTCGCTCCGCACGCAAGTCAAGACGGCGATGATTGCGATCATCCTCTGCCTGTGCCTCGCTGCGGCGCTGATTGCCGCCATGCTGCAAAGACGGCGGCGTCTGCGCGAACGCCTGACCCACCAGGCGGAGGCGCAGGCGGAACTGGAGCGCCGCGTGGAGGAGCGCACGGCCGATCTGGCACGGGTCAATCAGGAAATCGAGCACGAAATCGCCGAACGCCGCCAGACCGAAAAGCAGCTGCGCAAGATGCAGAACGATCTGGTGCAGGCAGGCAAGCTCGCGGCGCTTGGGCAGATGTCGGCGGCGCTGTCGCATGAGTTCAATCAGCCCCTCGCCGCCGCCAAGAACTATGCCGAAAACGCCTCGCTTCTTCTGGAGCGGGGACGACAGGAAGAGGTGACGGAAAACCTCAGGCGCATTTCGGGCCTGATCGATCGCATGGCGTCGATCAGCAAACATCTCAGGAACTTCGCCCGCAAGCCCAACGAGAAAACGGCAGCGGTGGGTCTGGAAACCGTCCTTCGCGATACGCTCGAAATCGTCGGTCCGCGGCTGAAGGCCGCCGATGCAATGCTGGATGTCGATCTTGGCCCGGTGCCGCTTGCGGTGAAGGCCGGGCCGGTGCGGTTGCAGCAGGTGCTCGTCAATATCATCTCCAATGCCGCCGATGCCGTGGAAGGGCGCGAAGATCGCCGCATTGCGCTGCAGGCAGTGCAGCATGGCCAGATGGTATCGATTTTCGTCCGCGACCGCGGTCCCGGCGTGCCTGCGGCAATTTCCGAACGCATCTTCGACCCCTTCTTCACCACCAAGGGTGTGGGCCGCGGCCTTGGTCTCGGCCTTTCCATCTCCTATAACATCATCAAGGATTTCGGCGGCCAGCTGCGGGTGAGAAATCATGAGGATGGCGGAGCGGAGTTCGAGATCGAATTGCCAGCCGCCGCCTGGCGTGTGGAGGCGGCTGCGGAATGACCATGTCGCGGGTTCTGTTGATCGATGATGAGGAGGAACTGCGCTTTTCCACCGCGCAGGCGCTGGAGCTTTCCGGTTTCGCCGTCACCATGCTGGCGAGCGCCGAACATGCGCTGGAACTCATCGGTTACAGCTTCGACGGCGTCGTGGTCAGCGATATCCGCATGCCCGGCATGGATGGCATGACGCTGCTGCAAAAGGTGCGGGAGCTTGACCCGGAAATACCCGTCATCCTGATGACGGGCCATGGCGATGTGCAGCTTGCCGTCAATGCCATGCGCAACGGCGCTTATGACTTCATCGAGAAGCCATTCACCCCGCAATATCTCGCCGGCATCATCAAAAGAGCAAACGACCGACGGGCGCTGGTGCTGGAAAATCGCCGCCTGAAGGCGGTGGCCGGCAAGCATGACGATCTTGAAACGCGTCTGCCCGGCAGAACCCAGGTCATGGTCGATCTGCGGTATCGCATCCGCGCCATCGGCGCGACGGACGCCGATACGCTGATCGTAGGTGATACCGGCGCGGGCAAGGAGGTGGTGGCGCGGGCGCTGCATGATATCAGCGCCAGAGCCAACCGGCCTTTCGTCGCGATCAATTGCGCCGCTCTTCCCCAGACGCTGATCGAAAGTGAATTGTTTGGCCATGAGGCCGGAGCTTTTCCCGGTGCGCTAAGACCGCGCTACGGCAAGTTCGAGCATGCCCGCGGCGGCACCATCCTGCTGGATGAGATCGGCTCCATGCCGTTCGAATTGCAGGGCCGGTTCCTGCGTGTGTTGCAGGAGCGAGTGATTACCCGCCTCGGCTCCAATGAGACGGTCGAGCTCGATGTCCGCTTCATCGCCACCAGCAAGGTCGATCTCGAACAGGAGGTCGCCGCCGGCCGGTTCCGCGCCGATCTGCTTTATCGCCTGAATGTAGCGACGCTTCTTGTGCCGTCGCTTTCGCAGCGCAGTGCGGACATACCGCTGCTCTTCCTGCATCTGGTGCGGGAAGCCGCCGCCCGTTACGGGCGGGAAGACATGGAGGTGCCGCAGCATCTGCTTTCCGCCGTTTCGCTCAGGGAATGGCCGGGCAACGTGCGGGAATTGCGCAATGCCGCGGATCGTTTCGTGCTCGGTCTGGAAAGCGATGTGTCCGAGGTGTCGCTGGCGCTTCATGATGACGGCACCTCGACGCTGGCGCCGCGGGTTGCCGCTTATGAAAAAAGCCTGATCGCACATGCCATTGCTGTGCATGGCGGAAATCTGAAATCCGTCTATGAAAGTCTCGGAATTTCACGCAAAACGCTTTATGAGAAAATGCAGAAATACGGGCTGCATCGGCACATGACCGAGGTCTGATGGGTGGATTTCCACCCATGAAAGACGCCCTATGGGTCGAAATCCACCCATTGTCCGTGATGAGGGCGATAAAAGTGGATGTTGCGGCAAGACCGCCGTTGCTGAACGGCAATCCCGGATCGCAAATATCGTCACCCCGGCCGCCATGGAGGAGCATGCGCGGCTGAAGTGGCGATCATTTTCATCCGGGAGGAATCGATGAAAATACTGAAGACAGTTACCGGCCTTGCCGCCGCCGCTGCCGTTTCCCTTTTTGCGCTGTCCGCATCCGCTCAGAATTATCCCGAGCGCAACATCACCATGGTCGTGCCCTTTGCCGCCGGCGGTCCGACGGATACGGTCGCGCGCCTTGTCGCCGAATCCATGTCGAAGGATCTCGGCCAGCAGATCATTGTTGAAAATGTCGGCGGCGCGGGCGGCACGCTCGGAGCCGGTCGCGTGGCGTCGGCCGATCCGGACGGTTACACCGTCCTTCTCCACCATATCGGCATGGCGACGAGTGCGACGCTCTATCGCAAGCTCGCCTATGACACGCTGAACGCCTTCGAATATGTGGGTCTCGTCACCGAAGTGCCGATGACCATCCTGTCGCGCAAGAACCTCGAGACGAAGGACCTCAAGGGCCTCATCGAATATGCCAAGGCGAACAAGGATAAGGTCACCGTCGCCAATGCCGGCATCGGTGCCGCTTCGCATCTGTGCGGCATGTTGTTCATGAGCGCCATCGAAACACCGCTGGTCACTGTTCCTTACAAGGGCACCGGCCCGGCCATGACCGATCTGCTCGGCGGTCAGGTCGATATCATGTGCGACCAGACCACCAACACCACCAAGCAAATCCAGGGCGGAACCGTGAAGGCCTATGCCGTGACCACGGCCAAGCGGCTTGATGTGCTGCCGGACGTTCCGACGGTTGTCGAAGCTGGCCTGCCGAAACTCGAAGTGGGCATCTGGCACGGCATCTATACGCCCAAGGGCACGCCTGCCGAAATCAACGAGAAGCTTTCCAAGTCGCTGCAGGTCGCGCTGAAGGACAAGAATGTCGCGGCCCGTTTTGCCGAACTCGGCACCACGCCCTCGTCGGAAAGCGATGCGACGCCGGCGGCGCTGAAGGCCAAGCTTGAAAGCGAAATCGCCCGCTGGAAGCCGGTGATCGAGGCTGCCGGCCAATATGCCGACTGATGGTAAAGGGATGACCGGCGGCACTCTGCCGCCGGTCTCCAGCCATCATTTTAACGCGCGGAACGGTTTGTCACTGGCCGCAGTGGAGGGGCATCTTTCATGAAATCGTTTATTGTTGACCCTGCCGAAGCAATCTGTGGGGCAATTTTTATCGGGCTTGGCGCATTTTTCGCCTTGCAGTCCTACGGGCTGGAGATCGGAACCGCCTTCCGGATGGGGCCGGGTTATTTTCCGCTCGTGCTGGCGGTCATTCTGGTCCTGCTTGGCGGGGTAATATTCCTGCGGTCGACCCGCGTGCAGGGCGAGGCCGTAGGCGCCATCGCCTGGCGGGGAATATTTTTCATCCTGCCCGCGCCGATCTTCTTCGGTCTCACCGTCCGGGGTCTCGGCTTCGTGCCGGCGCTGTTTTTCAGCGCGCTCATCGCAGCCTTCGCCTCGCACAGGATGAACCCGTTCATGGCGGTCATTCTTTCCGCGGCCATCACGGTCTTTTCCGTTGCTGTTTTCAATTATGGTCTCGGCCTGCCGTTCCAGCGCTTCGGCCCCTGGCTTAAATTTTGAGGTGCCGTGATGGATTTGCTCGATAATCTTGCTCTCGGTTTCGTCACTGCCTCGTCTTTGGCGAACCTCTTCTTTTGCCTGATCGGCGTGCTGCTTGGCACGTTGATCGGCGTACTGCCCGGTATCGGCGCGACGGCAACCATCGCCATGTTGTTGCCGATCACCTTCCAACTTGAGCCGGTCTCGTCGCTGATCATGCTCGCCGGAATTTATTATGGCGCGCAATATGGCGGCTCGACCACGGCCATCCTGATCAACATGCCGGGCGAATCGTCGTCGGCCGTTACCGCCATCGATGGTTATCAGATGGCGCGCAAGGGCAAGGCCGGTGCCGCGCTCGCCATCGCCGCCATCGGTTCATTCTTTGCCGGCACGGTCTCCACCTTCCTCGTGGCGATCTTCGCACCGCCCTTGACGGCGATTGCGCTGGAGTTCGGCGCGGCGGAATATTTCTCGCTGATGGTTGTCGGCCTCGTCTCGTCCATCGCGCTTGCCCATGGCTCCATCGTCAAGGCATTGGCCATGGTCGTGCTGGGGCTGTTGCTCGGTCTCGTCGGCACGGATATCTACAGCGGCACACCGCGCTTCACCCTCGGCATCCGTGAATATGCCGATGGTCTGAATTTCGTGGCCGTGGCCGTGGGTGTGTTCGGTATCGCCGAAATCCTGCGCAACCTCGAGAATGAACGGACCCGCTCGGTGCTGATTGCCAAGGTCAGCGGGTTGATGCCGACCAAGGATGATTTCAGACGCATGGTCGGTCCGGTGTTGCGCGGCACCGCCATTGGCTCGGCGCTCGGCATCCTTCCGGGCGGCGGCGCCATCCTCGCGGCCTTTGCATCCTACACCGTGGAAAAACGCGTCTCCAAGAACCCGGAGGAATTCGGGCATGGCGCGGTTGCCGGTGTGGCCGGTCCGGAATCCGCCAATAATGCCGGTGCGCAGACCTCCTTCATCCCGCTACTGACGCTTGGCATTCCCGCCAATCCGGTGATGGCGCTGATGATTGGGGCCATGATCATCCAGGGTATCGTGCCGGGTCCGAACGTCGCGACCGAGCAGCCGGCGCTGTTCTGGGGCATCATCGCCTCCATGTGGATCGGCAATCTGATGCTCGTCATCCTGAACCTGCCCCTGATCGGGCTGTGGGTGAAGCTGCTGACGGTGCCTTATTATGTGCTTTTCCCCATCATCATGGCCTTCTGCGCCATCGGGGTCTACAGCGTCAATTCCAATGTCTTCGATCTCTATGCCGTCGCCTTCTTCGGCTTCATCGGCTACGTGCTGGTGAAACTGCGCTGCGAGCCGGCGCCGCTGCTCCTGGGCTTCGTGCTCGGACCGCTGCTGGAAGAGAACCTGCGGCGCGCCATGATTCTATCCCGTGGCGATCCGACTACCTTCGTCACCCGGCCGATCAGCGCCACCCTGCTTTTCATCGCCTTGGCCGTGTTGATCGTCGTTTTCCTGCCAAGCGTGAAGAAGAAGCGCGAAGAGGTTTTCGTAGAAGAAGACTAAGCAATATCAAACTTCTAATGCCGGCGATGGAAACATTGCCGGCTTTTTCCGTTTGAGGATCGGCCATGACGAATTCGCTACACGAAAGCGACATATGGTTGACTCGGGAGCTTTTAGGCCCAAGGAAGGGGCTGGAAAGAGAGGTCGATATGACGTCGGAAACCGAAAAACGGATCATCGCGCTCGAAGAGACGATCGCCCATCAGGCGAAGGTGATAGAGGAACTGTCCGACCAGCTGGCGGAACAGTGGAAGGTGGTGGAGCAGACCCGGGCCAAGCTCGACCGGCTGACGGAGAGGTTCCTCAGTCTCGAGGAACAATCGCTCGAAGCGCCCGCCATCACCCGACCACCGCATTATTGAGAAAGAGCCCCATGAAGAACGATAGAGCCGCGCTTGCCGCCGATATTGTCGATTTCTGGAAAGAGGCCGGACCTGACAAGTGGTTCGACAAGGACGCCGCCTTCGACAGCCATTTCCACGACCGTTTTCGGGAGGCTCATTTTGCTGCGGCCAGGCGCGAGCTGGACGGCTGGCTGGTGGGGGCGGAAAGCAGCCTCGCGCTGATGCTTCTTCTGGATCAGTTCCCGCGCAACTGCTTTCGTGGCACCGCCCATATGTATGCCACCGATCCGCTGGCGCGACTTTTCGCCGACGAGGCCATCCGCCGTGGTCATGATCAGGCCGTGAGCGAGGATCTGCGGGTTTTCTTCTATTTACCCTTTTCCCATGCGGAGGACATCGTGGCCCAGCGGCGCGCCTGCGATCTCAATAGGCCGCTGGGCGGGCTGTATCTCCACCACGCCGAAGAGCATCGCGATATTGTCGAGCGTTTCGGCCGTTTTCCCCATCGCAACGACATATTGCTGCGGGAAACGACGCCTGAGGAACGGCAATATCTGGAAGAGGGCGGCTTTTCAGGCTGAACCCGAAACAAAAACGCCGCCAATCCCGAAGGATGGCGGCGTTTCTGATTTTTAAGACCGGTGGCAATCAGCCGTCGAAGAATTCCTTCATCCGGGCAAAGAAGCCCGTCGATTCCGGGTTGTTCTCCTTGGAGGAAAGCTGCTCGAACTCCTGCAACAGCTCGCGCTGGCGCTTGCTGAGCTTCTGTGGCGTTTCGATCTGGATCTGGATGTAGAGGTCGCCCGTCTGCGCTGAGCGCAGTACCGGCATACCCTTGCCCTTCAGACGGAACTGCTTGCCCGGCTGGGTACCTTCCGGAACCGTGACGCGCGATTTCGTGCCATCCAGTGTCGTGACATCGAAAGTGCCGCCAAGTGCTGCCGTGGTCATCGAGATCGGCACGGTGCAATAAAGATCGGCACCGTCGCGCTGGAAGAACTCATGCGGACGCACGGACAGGAAGATATAGAGATCGCCCGCCGGCCCGCCACGCATGCCGGCCTCGCCTTCGCCCTGCAGGCGAATGCGGGTGCCGTCCTCGATGCCCGAGGGAATGTTGACGGAAAGCGAACGCTCTTCGGTCACGCGGCCCTGGCCGTGGCACTTGCCGCAGGGGTCGGAGATCGTCTGTCCGCGGCCGTGGCAGGTGGGGCAGGTGCGTTCCACCGAGAAGAAACCCTGTGCCGCGCGCACGCGGCCGGAACCCTGACAGGTGGCGCAGGTCTTGGGCTGCGTGCCGGGTTTGGCGCCCGAACCGGAGCAGACATCGCAGGTGATCGAGGTCGGAACCCTGATCTGCGCCGTCTTGCCGGTGAAAGCCTCTTCCAGCGTGATTTCCATGTTGTAGCGAAGATCGGCGCCGCGTTCGCGACCACCGGAAGACCGGCGCGCACGGCCGCCGCCCATCATCTCGCCGAAGATATCTTCGAAAATATCGGAGAAACCGCCATTGGCGAAACCGCCGCCACCAAAGCCGCCACCGCCGCCCATGCCGCCATTTTCAAAGGCCGCATGGCCGAAACGGTCATAGGCCGCGCGCTTCTGCGGGTCCTTCAGCGTTTCGTAGGCTTCGTTGATTTCCTTGAATTTCCGTTCGGAATCGGCGTCGTCCGGGTTCTTGTCCGGATGGTATTTCATCGCGAGTTTGCGGAAGGCGCTTTTCAGCTCTTTTTCGTCCGCGGTTTTGCTGACGCCGAGTGTTTCGTAAAAGTCTGCTTTCGCCATTAAGTTAACAAGCCCCGCAAATGGATTTCCGGCTGCACGTCGGCAGCCGGATGTCTTGCATATGGTGTGAGGAGTCGGGAAGCCGCGCGATTATGCGGACTTCTTGTCGTCCTTGATTTCTTCATAGTCGGCATCGACGACGTCATCCTTGCCTTCTGCGGAAGCATCGCCGGCCTCGGCCTGCTGCGCTTCGTAGATGGCCTGACCGAGCTTCATGGAGACTTCCATGAGGGTCTGGGTCTTGGCCTGAATGTCGTCTGCGTCAGGCTCAGCGGCTTCGACAGCGGTCTTCAGGCTGGCAATGGCGTCTTCGATCGCCTTGCGGTCGGTCTCGGAAACCTTGTCACCATATTCCTTCACCGACTTCTCGGTAGAGTGAATGAGGCTTTCTGCCTGGTTCTTGGCTTCGACACCCGCACGACGCTTCTTGTCGGCTTCGGCATTGGCCTCGGCGTCCTTGACCATCTTTTCGATGTCGGCGTCGGAGAGACCACCGGAGGCCTGGATGCGGATCTGCTGTTCCTTGCCGGTGCCCTTGTCCTTGGCCGAAACCTGCACGATGCCGTTGGCGTCGATATCGAAGGTCACTTCGATCTGCGGAACGCCACGCGGCGACGGCGGCAGGCCAACGAGGTCGAACTGGCCGAGCAGCTTGTTGTCCTGAGCCATTTCGCGCTCACCCTGCGAGACGCGGATGGTCACGGCCGACTGGTTGTCTTCGGCGGTCGAGAAGGTCTGGCTCTTCTTCGTCGGGATCGTCGTGTTGCGATCGATCAGACGGGTGAAGACGCCACCCAGCGTTTCGATGCCGAGCGACAGCGGGGTCACGTCGAGCAGCAGAACGTCCTTGACGTCGCCCTGCAGAACGCCTGCCTGGATGGCGGCGCCCATGGCAACCACTTCATCCGGGTTTACGCCCTTGTGCGGCTCCTTGCCGAACAGCTGCTTGACGACTTCCTGAACCTTCGGCATGCGGCTCATGCCACCGACGAGAACAACTTCGTCGATCTCGGAAGCGGAAACGCCGGCATCCTTGAGCGCTGCCTTGCACGGCGCAACGGTGCGCTGCACGAGGTCATCCACCAGGCTTTCGAACTTGGCGCGGGTCAGCTTCAGCGTCAGGTGCTTCGGACCGGAAGCGTCCGCCGTGATGAACGGCAGGTTGATTTCGGTCTGCTGCGAGGACGAAAGCTCGATCTTTGCCTTTTCGGCAGCTTCCTTGAGGCGCTGCAGGGCGAGCTTGTCGTTCTTCAGGTCGATGCCCTGATCCTTTTTGAACTCGCCGGCCAGATATTCGACCAGACGCATGTCGAAGTCTTCACCGCCAAGGAAGGTATCGCCATTGGTGGACTTCACTTCGAAGACGCCGTCGCCGATTTCCAGAACGGAAATATCGAAGGTACCGCCGCCAAGGTCGTAAACGGCGATGGTCTTGCCGTCCTTCTTGTCGAGGCCGTAAGCCAGTGCTGCTGCAGTCGGCTCGTTGATGATACGCAGAACATCAAGACCGGCGATGCGGCCAGCATCCTTGGTTGCCTGGCGCTGTGCGTCGTTAAAGTAGGCCGGAACGGTGATGACGGCCTTCTCGACCTTTTCGCCGAGATAGGATTCAGCCGTTTCCTTCATCTTCTGAAGGATCATCGCGGAAATCTGCGAAGGGGAATAATTCTTGTCCTGTGCCTTCACCCAGGCGTCGCCATTGTCACCCTTGACGATTTCGAAGGGAACGAGGGCCTTGTCCTTTTCGACGGTCGGGTCTTCATAACGACGGCCGATGAGGCGTTTTACCGCAAACAGGGTGTTGGTCGGGTTGGTGACCGCCTGGCGCTTGGCCGGCTGGCCGACAAGGCGTTCGCCATCGTCGGAAAATGCCACCATGGACGGCGTGGTACGCGCGCCTTCTGCGTTTTCAATGACTTTCGTGTCCTTGCCGTCCATCACTGCGACGCAGGAATTGGTCGTGCCAAGGTCGATACCGATTACTTTTGCCATGCTCTTCTCTCCTTGAAGCGAGCTGCCGGAACCCCGTGAGGCATTCTTGTGGCAGCTCCTTGACTTGGATTTGCAACATTCGCTGCAGTTCTGCGGCGTATATAAGGAGCGATTTTTCCTGCTGCAAGGCGCAACAGAGGGGGAAGCGCAGCAAAAAAGCGCAAGAAACCCCTGTCTGTGCAGAAGCATAGCCATCCACGCCTGCCGAAATGGAAAAACGCGACTTCGGCATTACGTTGCAGCGTCATCCCATGCGGCGCAGCAAGAGCCGCAAATTCGGTCTTAGAGCGGCTTCGGCCCGGGAAGGGGCCTGCTTCGCCACATTGATTGTTGCGTCGATCACTGTCTGGTCGAGCTCGCGTGGCAGATCATGTCCCATGCCGTCGATTGGCACATAAATCGCGTTCGGGATCGAAAGCGCCGTATCCTGACCGCAGGCGGGCGGGATCAAAGGATTGTCGGTTCCATGGATGACGAGCAACTGTCCCAGGCGAGTTCGATGCCGTTGGATTTTGCAATCTTCACGGCTGCATCCCCATTCAGAAAAGCTCGTCGAGCATCAGGTGGAATTGCAGCTTGGCCTGATCGGGGTTCGGCACCCCATATCGCGCGAGAAACCTGCGCTGAAGATCGCCCCCGAACTCCTCGAGGCAGTTCCAGGCTATGGCAATGTCCCGATACCGATCCGCAATACCAACACGTCCCGTGTCGATACAGCCGATAACCTTGCCATCCACCATCAGGAGATTGTCGAGCGAAAAGTCGCCATGGGTCACGACCGGATCGGAGGCCAAGGGTAGCAGGTCGTGCATGGCCTGCCAGACCTGCTCGGCCGTCCAGCCCTCTCGCTCGGCATCAAAATCGTCTTCCTCCACCAAGCCTGAATCGATTCTCTTCCGCGCGAGGCCGAGCCTGTAGGCATGATCGCTATTGAACGGACAATCATGAATGGGAACCGCATGGAGGCTCTGGAGAAAGTCTGAAAGCGCATCGACAATGGCCATGCTGTCTTCGGGCCGTTCTTTCAGAACCTCGTAGGCCGTTTTTCCGGGCAGTGCGGTCGTCAGCAGCCATGCTTCGTCAGGGGTGACGACAAAATGCTGGATTGCCGGCACCGGAATGTGCTTCGCCAACCAGCGCAGCCGGGTCATCTCGTCAATCAGATCATCAGTGACGGTGCCGCGGCCGTGTTTCAGGAAAAGATCGGGAGCTCCCGGCTTGCCGTAGAGCCGATAGACGGCTGCGCCGGACTGGCCGACATTGTTCCGCGACCACTCGTACCCTCTCAACTCGACAGATGCGCCTGCCGGCACCACTATTGCCGCAGAGTGCTCTTCGCGATCCATATCCATCAACCGGCTTTCCCTTCGCTGGCATCACTTGATAGCGAAGGACGAAAAATCTGCAAAGGGGGAGGAGCCGGCCGAGGCTGGCGTCGCGTTGCTGCTGGTGTCTGATTATCTGTGGTGAATGGCGGACAGGGTGGGATTCGAACCCACGGTACGCTTTCACGCACACACGCGTTCCAGGCGTGCGCCTTAAACCACTCGGCCACCTGTCCTTTTTTCAAATCTGCATGTTTTGAAGAAATGCAAATCACTGGAACGGCGCGATATATACCGATGAATTCGCAGGGATCAACACGAATCTGACAGTTTTTTGAAATGTCGGCAATTTCCTGCGTTTCGACGCGGTTGCAAAGCGGTTTTCCCGGCTTTATCGATGCAATATATGTTTCAAAACGTGGCTGTCTAAATGATGGGCCGTAGCCGAGGTGTGCCAAATGAAAGCTTTTTTGCGGTTTTTGAGCTTTCTTCTCCTCATTGCGGCGATTTTTCTCGGCGTGCTCGATTCGATCCGCTCGGTTTCCACGTCCTCGGTGAACATCACCGGCATCCTGTGGGTCTGGAACTATCTTCTTCCTGCCTCGCGCACCATGGTGGAAGCGGCCATGGCTCACTATATTCACCCTGAAGCGTGGCGCTTCGTTGAAAATGCCCTGTCGGGACTGCCCGCATTTGTCTTTTTCCTGGCCCTATCCCTGCTTTGCTGGATGGCCGGCTACAGGAAGCGCAAAGTGCTGAGGCGTTCAGCAGTCTGACAGGGGGAAGCGCGCCGCGCGGATGTGAACCCTTAAGACGCGGCGGAACCGGCCGCACGGAGGACCGAATGTTCCTGTTCGATACGCTTTCAAAAAAGACGACGATGCCGACCGAAGAAACGGCCTTGCCCGGCCGTGAGGAGGCGCTTGCGGTGCCGGAAAACCATTTCGTGAATGGCCGGCCTTTGAAGGGTCCTTATCCGGACGGTCTGGAAATCATCTATCTCGGCATGGGCTGCTTCTGGGGCGCGGAGCGGCTGTTCTGGAAAACGCCGGGCGTGTGGGTAACGGCGGTCGGATATGCCGGCGGCTTCACCCGCAACCCGACCTATCAGGAAACGACGACCGGCCAGACGGGTCACGCCGAAGTGGTGAAGGTGGTCTACGATCCGGCCGTGATCTCGCTGTCGGGCCTGCTCAAAATATTTTTCGAGGAGCACGATCCGACCCAGGGGATGCGGCAGGGCAACGATGTCGGCACGACCTATCGTTCCGCCATCTATGCGACGACGGAAGGCCAGTTGCAGCAGGCGCAGAAGGTGCATGATGCTTTTCAGCAGGCTCTGGACGAGGCCGGCCATGGTCGCGCCATCACCACCGAAATCGGCCCGCTGGAAACATTTTATTATGCCGAGGACTATCATCAGCAATATCTTGCCAAGAACCCGGGCGGCTACTGCGGCCTCAGGGGAACCGGCGTAAGCTGCAATATAGGCTAGATTTTTTGCAGGTAACCCCGGTGGAAAGGCTAAAAAAACGCCAGATCAAAGTTTTTCCACCGGGTCAAAAAAACCGGATGAATTTTTCATTGAGCCATGCAAGGATATGAGGCAAGCACAGCCGGGATAACGGCTGGCGGTTCCGCAGACATTCCCGGTCAACGGGATTGCGGGAGGACCCTAAAATATCAATTGCAACAACAGGGCTGCACAATGAAAAAATCCCTTCTGACACTTTTTGCGCTTGCCGCAATGTCGGCTTCCGCGCTCGCTGCGGATATCAAGCCGGCGCTGGTCTATGGCACGGGCGGCAAGTTCGACAAGTCGTTCAACGAGGCCGCTGCGGCCGGCGCTGAAAAGTTCAAGGCGGAAACGGGCATCGAGTTCCGCGACTTCGAACCGACCAGCGACACGCAGGGCGAACAGGCCATCCGCAACTTCGCCAGCAAGGGCTTCAACCCGGTCGTTGCCGTATCCTTCGCCTGGACCTCGGCCATGGAAAAGGTCGCGGCCGAATTCCCCGACACCAAGTTCGTCATCGTCGATTCCGTCGTCGAGCTGCCGAATGTCCGCTCCGTCGTCTACAAGGAGCATGAAGGTTCCTACCTCGTTGGTCTTCTGGCGGGCATGGCTTCCAAGACCGGCAAGGTCGGGTTCATCGGCGGCATGGACATTCCGCTGATCCGCAAGTTCGCCTGTGGTTATGCACAGGGCGCCAAGGCTGCCAACGACAAGATCGAAGTCTTCCAGAACATGACCGGCACCACCGGCGCTGCCTGGAACGATCCGGTGCGCGGCGGTGAACTCACCAAGAACCAGATCGACCAGGGTGCGGACGTGATCTACGCGGCGGCCGGTGCGACCGGTATCGGCGTGCTGCAGACCGCGGCCGACAACAAGAAGTTCTCGATCGGCGTCGATTCCAACCAGAACCACCTGCATCCGGGTTCCGTTCTGACCTCCATGGTCAAGCGCGTCGATCTGGCCGTCTACAACGCCTATAAGGATGCCAAGGACGACAAGTTCACCTCCGGTATCGTTGCACTCGGCGTCAAGGAAGACGGCGTGGCCTACGCGCTGGACGACAACAACAAGGCCCTGATCACGCCGGAAATGACTGCCGCCGTGGACAAGGCGAAGGCCGACATCATTGCCGGCACCGTCAAGGTTCATGACTATATGGCGGACAACTCCTGCCCGAAATGATATGATATGTGTCTGGGGCGCATGGTGATTTTTCACCTTGCGCCCTTTTCATATCCAGCCTTCGGAGAGGTTTCGGTTTGAGTATGGACCCTGCAATCGAGCTCGTGGGCATCGACAAGAAATTCGGTGCCGTTCACGCCAATAAAAATATCAATCTGACCGTTGCCAAGGGTACGATCCACGGCATCATCGGTGAAAACGGTGCCGGAAAATCGACCCTGATGTCGATCCTCTACGGTTTTTACCAGGCGGATGCCGGTGAAATCCGGGTGAATGGCACGCCCGTCGCGATCCGTGACAGCCAGGCTGCGATCAGTTCAGGCATCGGCATGGTGCACCAGCACTTCATGCTGGTGGAAAATTTCACCGTGCTGGAAAATGTCATGCTGGGCGCGGAAGGCGGCGCATCGCTTGCCAAGGGCCGGGCGGCGGCACGCAAGGAGTTGCAGCGTCTCGAGGATGATTACGGGCTGGAAGTCGATCCCGACGCGGTGATCGAGGAATTGCCCGTCGGCTTGCAGCAGCGCGTCGAAATCCTGAAAGCCATGTATCGTGGCGCCGAAATCCTGATCCTCGACGAGCCGACCGGCGTTCTGACCCCGGCCGAGGCCGATCACCTGTTCAAGATTCTCGGTGTCCTGCGCGAGCAGGGCAAGACCGTCATCCTCATCACCCACAAGCTGCGCGAGATCATGGCGATTACGGATTCCGTCTCCGTCATGCGCCGCGGCGAGATGGTGGCGACCCGCAAGACCTCCGAAACCAGCGTCGAGGAACTGGCCGAACTGATGGTCGGCCGCCGTGTGCTGCTTCGGGTGGAAAAGGGCGAGACGACGCCCGGCGAGGTTCTCCTCTCCATCCGCAATCTCACCGTCAAGGACAGCCGCGGCATCACCATGGTGGATGATGTTTCGCTCGATGTCCGCGCCGGTGAAATCGTTGGTATTGCCGGTGTTGCCGGCAACGGCCAGTCGGAACTGCTGGAAGCCATCGCAGGCATCCGCAAGCCCCATTCCGGTGAAATCTGGGTGGACGGACAGAAGGTAGACCGCCCCGATCCGGCCATCCTGCGCAAGCTTGGCCTTGCCCACATCCCGGAAGACCGTCACCATATGGGGCTGGTGCTGAAATTCGAGGAATATGAAAATTCCATCCTCGGTTATCACCATGACGAGCGTTACGGCCGGGGACCCTTCCTCAACCCGGAGGCCATTCGTAGGGACGCGGTCGAGAAGATCGAGAAATACGATATCCGCCCGCCGAACCCGCAGCTGAAGACCGCCAATTTTTCCGGCGGCAACCAGCAGAAGATCGTCGTTGCCCGCGAAATCGAACGCGACCCGAAGATGCTGATCATCGGCCAGCCGACTCGCGGCGTGGATATCGGCGCCATCGAATTCATCCATCGCCGCATCATCGAAATGCGCGATGCCGGAAAGGCGATTTTGCTGGTTTCGGTCGAACTCGATGAAATCCGTTCCCTTTCGGACCGGATCATGGTCATGTTCGCGGGCCGTGTCGTTGGAGAAAAAACGGCGGAAGCCGAAGAACAGACGCTGGGCCTGATGATGGCCGGCATCGCCGCATGAGGCATGAATGAGCACCGCTTCCACTCCCCTGCCAAACTGGATCAGCTACGGCCTTTTGCCGCTGCTGAACGTCGTCACCGCCTTTCTGATTTCCGGCCTCGTCGTCTGGTCCATCGGTGAAAATCCGCTGGCGGCGCTTCGCCTGCTCATCGAAGGCGCACTCGGCCGCGGTGACGCCATCGGCTTCACGCTGTTTTATACGACGAGCTTCATCTTCACCGGCCTCTCCGTCGCCGTGGCCTTTCATGCCGGCCTGTTCAACATCGGCTCCGAAGGCCAGGCCTATATTGGTGGTCTCGGTGCGGCGCTGGTGGCGCTGGCGCTTGATCGTTACGTGCCCTGGTATGTGACGATGCCCTTCGCCGTCATCGGCGCGGCCCTCTTCGGCGCGGCCTGGGCCTTCATTCCGGCCTGGCTTCAGGCCAAGCGCGGCAGCCACGTCGTCATCACCACCATCATGTTCAACTTCATCGCCGCGGCGCTGATGGTCTATCTCCTGGTGAACGTGCTGATCGTGCCCGGCAAGATGGCGCCGGAAACACGCACATTCCTTCCCGGCGGCCAATTGCCGAAGCTCGACTGGCTGATGGCGCTGTTTGGCCTCAAGCTCGGGCCTGCGCCGTTCAACGTGTCCTTCATCATCGCGCTGGTCATGTGTTTCCTCGTCTGGGTGCTGATCTGGCGCACCAAGCTCGGTTATGAGATGCGCACGCTCGGCATCAGCCCGTCCGCAGCCATATACGCCGGCATTCCCTATGCCCGCACAGTCATCATCGCCATGCTTATTTCCGGCGGTCTGGCGGGCATGATGGCGCTGAACCCGGTCATGGGCGCTTCAGCGCGCCTGCAGGTGGAATTTGTCGGTGGCGCGGGCTTTGTCGGCATCGCAGTGTCGCTCATGGGGCGAAGTCACCCGCTCGGCATCATCTTCTCGGCGTTGCTGTTCGGCATTCTCTATCAGGGCGGTGCAGACCTTTCCTTCGAGATGCCTAACATTACCCGCGAGATGATCGTGGTCATCCAGGGTCTGGTGATCCTGTTTGCCGGCGCGCTGGAATATATGTACCGGCCGGCGGTCGTCCGCATCTACCAGCGTCTGGCAAAGGGGTGAGCTGATATGGATTTCTTCGATATGCTGGTCAGCATTTTGGGCTCGACCGTCCGCCTCACCATTCCGTTGCTCTTCACCGCGCTTGCCGGGCTGTTTTCCGAACGCGCCGGCGTGTTCGATATCGGTCTTGAAGGCAAGATGCTGGCGGCGGCATTCGCTTCCGCCTGCGTCGCTTATATCACCGCCAATCCCTGGGCCGGCCTGCTGGCCGGTATCGCGGTCTCCATCCTGTTCTCGCTGATCCATGGCTTTGCGGTCATCACCAATCGCGGCAACCAGATCGTGTCGGGCGTGGCGCTGAATTTCATCGCCGCCGGCCTAACCGTGGTTCTGGGGCAGGCCTGGTTCGGTCAGGGCGGCCGCACACCGCAGCTTCCGGGGGAAGGGCGTTTTACGCCGATCATCCTGCCCGGTGCGGATGCGATGCGCGAAGTGCCCTTCATCGGCCCGCTTTATGCGAACGTCATTTCCGGCAACAATATCCTGACCTATTTCGCCTTTCTGGCGGTGCCACTGTCCTGGTGGGTCCTTTACCGCACCCGTTTCGGCCTGCGCCTGCGTGCCGTCGGTGAAAATCCGGGTGCTGTCGATACGGCAGGCATCTCGGTGACGTGGATGCGCTTCCGCGCCGTCATCGTTGCCGGTTTTCTTTGCGGTTTCTCCGGTGCCTATCTCGCCGTCGCGCAGTCGGCTGCCTTCATCGCCAACATGTCCGCCGGCAAGGGTTATATCGCGCTCGCAGCGCTTATCTTCGCGAAATGGAAGCCGGTGCCGGTCATGTTCGCCTGCCTGCTCTTCGGTTTTCTCGATGCCTTCGCCAATTTCATGCAGGGCAAATCCGTGCCTGGCATCGGCGAGGTGCCGGTGCAGATATTCCAGGCCATGCCCTATATTCTGACCTGCATCCTGCTTGCCGGTTTCATCGGCGTTGCCAAGCCCCCCAAGGCCGGTGGCGTTGCCTATGCGAAGGAGCGTTAAACCTATGTCCTCCGACCCCAAATCCCATGCCCTGTTTGAGGCGGCAGTGGAGGCCATGGCCTTTGCTTATGCGCCCTATTCGAAATTTCCGGTCGGTGCGGCGATCCGCGCCGAAGATGGAAAAATCTACAAGGGCGCCAATATCGAGAATATCTCTTTCCCGCAGGGCTGGTGCGCGGAGCCTTCCGCCATCAGCGCCATGATCATGGGCGGAGCGAAAAAGATCAGCGAAGTCGCCGTCTTTGCCGAAAAGCTGCCGCTCTGCTCGCCCTGCGGTGGCTGCCGCCAGAAGATCGCGGAATTCGCGACGCCGCAGACGAAGATTTATCTTTGCGACGAAACCGGCGTTCAGAAGGTCATGACCATGGAAGAGCTTTTGCCCTCCGTCTTCAAGACCGAGCTGCCCTGATGACGGATGGTTTGATCGATATTCTGGTGGAGCGCCTGAACGGCCTGATGCCGCGTGTCGCCATCGTTCTCGGCTCGGGCCTGGGGTCATTGGTGGAGGAGGTGAGCGATCCGATCCGTGTGCCCTATGCCGATCTTCCCGGTTTTCCCGCAAGCGGCGTTTCCGGCCATGCCGGTGAGCTGGTGGCCGGTTATCTGGGTGGTGAGCCGGTGATGATGCTTTCCGGCCGGGTGCATTATTACGAAAAGGGCGATCCGGCCGCCATGCGCGCGGTCATCGAGGCGCTCGCCGGTCTCGGCGTGCAGTCGCTTATCCTCACCAATTCGGCGGGTTCGGTGAGGCAGGATATGCCGCCCGGCTCCGTCATGCAGATCACTGATCACATCAATTATTCCGGCATGAACCCGCTGATCGGCGAAGAAAGCGACCGCCGTTTCGTTGGCATGACGACTGCTTATGACCCGGACCTGATGCTCGCGATGCGCAATGCCGCGATCCGCGCGACGGTGCCGTTGTTCGGCGGCGTCTATATGTGGTTTTCCGGTCCGAGCTTCGAAACGCCGGCGGAAATCCGCATGGCGCGGGTGCTGGGTGCGGATGCCGTCGGCATGTCCACCGTGCCGGAAGTCATCCTCGCGCGCTTTTTCGGGATGCGCGTTGCCGCCGCATCGGTTATTACCAATTACGGTGCCGGCATGACCGGTGCGGAACTGAGCCATGAAGAAACCAAGGACATGGCTCCCGTGGGTGGCAAGAGGCTTGCCGCTATTCTGAAGGAAATGATCGCAGGAGGAGCGTGACCATGGAACTCCAGCGTCCGCGCGAAGCGGCTGCCCTCACCCTGTCCTTGCTGGACCTGACCAATCTCAAGGAAGACTGCACGCCGGAGCAGATCGCTGGCCTGTGCCAGCGTGCGCATACGGAGTTTGGCAACACGGCCGCCATCTGCATCTGGCCACGTTTCGTGGCGCAGGCGCGTGCCGCTTTCGGAAAAGAACACGCGATCCGCATCGCCACTGTCGTCAATTTCCCCTCGGGCGAACTCGACGTCGCAACCGTGGTTGCGGAAACGGAAGCCGCGATCGGCGACGGTGCCGACGAAATCGATCTGGTTATCCCCTACCGTAAATTCATGGCAGGCGATGAATCGGCGGTTGCTGAAATGGTAGCGGCCGTGCGCAAGGCCTGCGCAGCCCCCGTGCTGCTCAAGGTCATTCTCGAAACCGGTGAGCTGAAGGACAAGGCGCTGATCCGTCGCGCTTCGGAAATCGCCATCGCCGAAGGGGCCGATTTCATCAAGACCTCGACCGGCAAGGTTGCCATCAATGCCACGCTGGAAGCGGCCGACATCATGCTGCAGGCGATCCGCGACAGCCGGCAGAAGGTGGGCTTCAAGCCCGCCGGTGGCATCGGCACGGTGGAGGACGCCACGCTTTATCTCAGGCTGGCGGAAACCATCATGGCGCCCAACTGGGCCATGCCGTCCACCTTCCGTTTCGGCGCGTCCGGCATTCTCGATGATGTGCTGAACGTGCTGGCCGGTGGTGAACCGGCCAAGGCCGCCAGCGGGTATTGAGCTTGATCCCGCAGGAGATCATCCGTCGCAAACGTGATGGCCTGTCGCTCGCGCCACAGGAGATTGCCGCTTTCATCGAAGCGCTGTCGAAAGACAGCATATCGGAAGGGCAGGCGGCCGCCTTTGCCATGGCGGTGTTCTTCCGTGGCATGAACCGCGACGAAATGGTGGCGCTGACGCTTGCGATGCGCGACAGTGGCGATGTCCTCTCCTGGCGCGACATCGGCAGGCCGGTGGCGGACAAGCACTCCACCGGTGGTGTGGGCGATAACGTCTCCCTGATGCTGGCTCCCATCGTTGCCGCCTGCGGTCTTGCCGTGCCGATGATTTCAGGTCGGGGTCTCGGTCATACCGGTGGCACGCTCGACAAGCTGGAAGCGATCCCCGGTTATGATGTCATGCCGGATGAGGCTCTGTTTCGCCGGACGGTACAGTCGGTCGGCTGCGCCATCATCGGCCAGACGGGCGATCTCGCACCCGCCGACAAACGCCTTTATGCCATTCGCGATGTGACCGCGACGGTCGATTCCATTCCGCTGATTACCGCTTCCATTCTCTCGAAGAAGCTCGCAGCCGGGCTTGAGACGCTGGTTCTTGACGTGAAGGTCGGCAACGGCGCCTTCATGCAAAGCCTGGAGGATGCCCGCATTCTCGCCCGCGCGCTGGTCGACGTGGCGAATGGCGCGGGCCTGCCGACGAGCGCGCTGATCACCGACATGAACCAGCCGCTTGGCGATGCGGCGGGCAATGCCGTCGAAATCGTCAATTGCCTGGCGTTTCTGGCCAGTCGCAAGGCCGGCACCCGTCTGGAAACGGTGGTTCTATCCTTCGCGGCGGAAATGCTGGTGCAGGCTCGGAAAGCCGCGACGTTGGAGGAGGGCGAGGCGCTGGCGTCGGCGGTTCTTTCCTCAGGCCGAGCCCTGGAGGTCTTTGGGCGGATGGTTTCGTCACTGGGAGGCCCGTCGGATTTTGTCGAGAATCCATCCCGTTACCTGCCCTCTGCGCCGGTCGTCATCCCGGTTCCTGCCATACGAAGCGGCTGGCTTGCATCCTGCGCAACACGCGATCTCGGCATGGTCGTTGTCGAACTCGGAGGCGGCAGAACAAAGCCGTCGGACACCATCAATCCGGCAGTCGGTATTTCGGATATCCTGCCGCTTGGCGTAAGGGTGGAGAAGGGTGAGCCGATCGCCGTCGTTCACGCAGCTTCCAGCGAAGACGCGGAACGTGCGATCAAGAGAATAGAGGGCTGTTACGGGATTGCGGACAACGCCCCGGAAATCGCGGCACCCATTCTTGAGCGGATTATCTGACCAGCCGCATTTCGCCGCCAGACACCTTGAACGACGATAGTTGCTTCAGAAAGCTCATGCCAATCAGCATCTTGCTCAGCGCATTGTCCTTCAGCACCATGGCATCGACATTCTGAACGCGGATCGCGCCAATTTCCACCCGGTCGAGTTTTACAAGGGCCGCCTGGGTCTGCCCATTGGCTGTCGAGATGGCATATTTGAAATCGAGGCTGTTGACGCCGTAACCAAGCCGGCGCGCAATCGTTTCGTTGATCGCCACCGTCGAGGCACCGGTATCGACAAGCCCGTCGAAGGATTTGCCGTTGATACGGAAGGTGGCATTGAAGTGACCGCGCGCATCCGCTTTCAGGCTGACACTGCCCAGCGAAACCGGCTGGGGCTTGGCAACTTCGACGGTTGCGCCGGATTTTGCCGCGCCGGTTTCCGGACGCGGCTGAAATTTTTCCATCAGCGCCGGAAATTGCGTGACGCCGACCGAAAGACCGACAAGCAGAAAAATCGCGCGCGCCAGCAAGTGATTGCTCCCCAAGGACAAGGTTATCCATGCGCAGCATAGGCGCAAAACATGCTGAAATCTTAAAAGAAAAAGCCATCCGCCGCGTTGCCTGCGGCGAATGGCTCAAACGGTTAAGCAATGATGAATGGCGTTACTTGGTGCCGTACATGCGGTCACCGGCATCACCGAGACCGGGAACGATATAGCCTTTTTCATTCAGGTGGCTGTCGATCGCAGCCGTGTAGATCGGCACATCGGGGTGCGCTTCACGGAAATTCTTGATGCCCTCGGGTGCGGCGAGCAGACACAGGAAGCGGATGTTCTTCGCACCGCGCTCCTTCAGCTTTTCGACGGCGGCGATGGAGGAATTGCCGGTCGCCAGCATCGGATCCACCACGATGATGAGACGGGCATCGAGGCTTTCCGGCGCCTTGAAATAATATTCGACGGCCTCCAGCGTATCGTGGTCGCGATAGACGCCGATATGGGACACGCGCGCCGAAGGCACGAGTTCGAGCATGCCTTCCAGCAGGCCGTTGCCGGCGCGCAGGATGGAGGCGAAAACCAGCTTCTTGCCTTCCAGAACCGGTGCCTGAATGGTCTCAAGCGGCGTGTCGATGGTTTCCATCGTCATTTCAAGATCGCGCGTCACCTCATAGCAAAGCAGCGTCGAAATTTCCCTGAGCAGGCGGCGGAAGCCGGCCGTGGAAGTTTCCTTCTTGCGCATGATGGTGAGTTTGTGCCGCACCAGCGGATGTTCGATGACTGTGACGCCGTCCATGAAACTGGCCTTCCTTTTATCTTCTGCCCTTGTCATTCACCGAAAGCGCACTTTTCGCAAGTCTTCTTCACGGTTTTACCCTGCCAACAGCCGTCTCAGGCGTGGTCCAGTCTTGCCAGCAGTCGCTGGCGCGTTGCCTCGTCCACGAAGGCGCATTCCAGCGCGGTGCGGGTCATGTGGTTGATCTCGGCATCGCTGAAACCGAAGGCGTCCGCAGCCAGTGCATATTCCCGCGCAAGCGAGGTGAAGAAGAACGGCGGGTCGTCGGAACTGATGCAGACGCGCACCCCGGCATCGCTCAGGGCTTTCAGCGGGTGGCTGGCGAAATCGGGATAGACGCTGAGCGCGATATTCGAGCCGGGGCAGACTTCGAGAATCGTTCCCGTTTCGGCAAGCCGGGAAACGAGACCGGCATCTTCGATTGCGCGCACGCCGTGGCCGATGCGTGACGGTTTGACGAGGTCGAGCGCATCGGCAACGCTTTCCGGTCCGCAAACCTCACCCGCATGGATCGTCAGGCCAAGACCCGCATCGCGGGCGATGTCGAAAGCGCGGGCGTAATCGGCAACCCGGCCCATGCGCTCTTCGCCCGCCATGTTGAAGCCGGTCACCAGCGGATGCCCGGCGCGCGCCGCATATTCGGCCGCTGCGATCACCCGTTCCGGGCCGAAATGCCGCTCGCCGGTGACGATGATGCGGGTTTCGATGCCGGTCTTTTCCTTGGCGATGCGAATGCCCTCGGCGATGCCGGCGAGATAGGCGTCCGCGCCAAGCCCGATGCGGTCGCCGTGATCCGGCGAGATGATCAACTCGCTATAGATCGTATTGGCCTCGGCCAGTTCCGCCAGATAGGTTTCCGTCAGGAGCGCATAGTCCTCATCCGTCTTGAACACCTGCGCCACCGCATCGTAGCACTGGATGAATTCGGCGAAATCCGACCAGACATATTGGCCATCGCGCAGAAAGCCGCTCGTATCTATGCCGTATTTCTCCGCCTGTTTCGCAACAAGGGCAGGCGGTGCCGCACCTTCGAGGTGGCAGTGAATTTCCGCTTTCAGCAAATGCGATGTCAAATGAAGCTCCTGCCGTGTGAACCGGCGTCAATACCAAGATGGTGGGCGATGCTTTCGCCGATATCGGCGTAGCTTGAACGAATGCCGACATCGCGGGAACGGATGCCGGGGCCGAATGCCATGATCGGCACCCTTTCGCGTGTATGGTCCGTGCCCCGCCAGGTGGGATCACAACCATGGTCGGCGGTGAGAAGCGCTATATCGCCAGGCGCCATCTTGCGGTGAATTTCCGGAATACGCGCATCGAAAGCCTCGAGTGCGGCCGCATAACCGGCAACGTCACGGCGATGGCCATAAAGCATGTCGAAATCGACGAAATTGGTGAAGACGAGATCGCCGTTTTGTGCCTCGTCGATGGCCTGTAGCGTTGCATCCATCAAGGCCGCGTTGCCATTTGCCTTGATAACGCGCGAGACGCCCTGATGGGCATAGATATCGCCGATCTTGCCGATCGCATGCACCTTGCGACTCGCCTCCACCAGCCGGTCGAGCAGGGTCGGTTCGGGCGGCAGGACGGAGAAATCACGGCGGTTGCCGGTGCGTTCGAAGGTCGCGACTGTCTCACCGATGAAGGGGCGGGCGATCACACGGCCGATATTCAGCGGATCGAGCAGCTTCCGCACCGTCTCGCAGAGCGAGATAAGCCGTGCGAGGCCGAAATGGGTTTCATGGGCGGCGATCTGGAAAACGGAATCGGAAGAGGTGTAGCAGATCGGTTTGCCGGTCCTGATATGTTCTTCACCGAGCGCCGCGATGATCTCGGTGCCGGAAGCATGGCAATTGCCGAGGATGCCAGGAATATCGGCCTCCTTGCAGATGGCCTCAACCAGCTCCGGGGAAAAGGCGTCGCCCTCCGTCGGGAAATAACCCCAGTCGAAGGTCACTGGCGTGCCGGCAATTTCCCAATGGCCTGAAGGCGTGTCCTTGCCCTTGGAAATTTCGCTGGCTGAGCCGTGCAGGCCGAAAATCCGCTCCGGCGGCTCCATACTGGCGGGAATGTCGCCGCTTGCCTGTCTTGCGATCTCCAGGAGGCCTAGCGAACACATGTTCGGCAGCTTCAGCGGGCCGGCCCGAAGCCCGGCTCTATCCGCCGCACCTGCGGCGCAGAATTCCGCGATGTGACCGAGCGTATTAGCACCAAGGTCGCCATAACGCTCCGCATCAGGCGCGCCGCCGACGCCGAAGGAATCCAGAACGAGAAGAAATGCTCTTGCCATAACTCACCGAAACAAAATTGCGCCGACGGGCAATGTCAGGCCGAACTGTCGTTATAGATCAGCAAAACGTGAAGAAGGAAGTGCTTTTATGAACCATCCGGTAAAACCAGCGGTTCAATCAGCATCCCGTTTCGATTTCGGTGCGTTGAGGTTGCGCAGGACATACCAGCCGGCAGCCACCACCATGGCTGCCAGAATATACCATGTCACGGCATAGGAGAGGTGGTTGTTGGGGAAGGTGAGCATGGTTTTACCGCCAACCGGCAGGCCACCCGGATTGGGTGTCGCATCCGCATCGACATAAAAGGGCGCGACGTCGGAAAGCCCGGATGCCTGCGTGATCTCAGGGATATTGCGGGAATACCAGCGGCCATTTGCCGGATCGTTGGTTCTAAGGAAAAGCCCGCCGGTTTCCGGCGCGCGCATCAGTCCGACAATCTCGACGTTTCCGGTCGGTTCACCTTGCCGGCGCGAGGACGGATCGCGGCGGTCGGAGGGCACGAAGCCGCGATTGACGATGATGCTTGAACCATCGTCGCGCCGAAGCGGGGTCATGACCCAGTAACCCGGGCCGAGATCGGTGACCGTGTAGACTTGAACTTCCCTGTCGTTGAGGAGGGTTCCGGCCAGTTTCACACGACGATATTCGTAATCCGAGGGATTGCCGAGGGCCGGCCATTCGCTGGCGGTAGGCGCATTGATGGGCTCGGCATGGGCGCGGGCGTCAACGCGCTCGATCAGGTCGAGCTTCCAGAAAAGGCGCTGCACCTGCCATGTTCCAAGCGCCAGCAGGCAGCCCGTCAGGACAATGGTCAAAAACAGGACGACGATTGCCGCAGGGCGGATGCGCCGGTTTTGGGGTGTGATTTCGCTCATGTCACGGTCCTTGCGAAGCGCCACCGGCAGAGAGATCGTCTGCTCCGGCGGGTATCGTTGCACCCGCTTGCGCTTCCTCCAGCAAATAACCCCATAAATCGCGCCACGATTCATGGGGTTATGTGTTGGCGCGGAAAGCGGCCCGCCGGAAACCCGGCAGGCCGCTGATTTGTGCCTGCTCAGGGCAGGTTCTTCACATCTTCGATGTGCAGCGGCATCATGTTCTTGTTCATGTTGTACATGACCCAGAGCGAGCCGGAGAGCGTGATCAGGAGCACCACGACGGTGAAGATCAGTGCCATGAAGGTCCAGCCGCCTTCGGACTTGGTGTCCATGTGCAGGAAGTAGATCATGTGCACGAAGATCTGGATGACACCGAGGCCCATGATGGCGATGACGAGCAGGGTCTTGTTTTCAAGAACGCCACCCATGACCAGCCAGAAGGGGATCGCCGTCAGAATGACCGACAGGATGAAGCCGATCATGTAGCTTTTGAAGGTGCCGTGGCTTGCGCCATCATGGTGATGATGGTCGTCGTGATGTGCGTGTGCTTCGGAACTCATCAAAGAACTCCCATGAGGTAAACGAAGGAGAAGACGCCGATCCAGATGACGTCGAGGAAGTGCCAGAACATCGAAAGGCACATCAGGCGACGCCTGTTGGCGGCGATCAGGCCATGTTTTGCCACCTGAACCATCAGCGTAACGAGCCAGATGGTGCCGAAGGTGACGTGCAGGCCGTGGGTGCCGACCAGAGCGAAGAAGGACGACAGGAACGCCGAACGCTGCGGTCCGGCACCTTCTTCGATCAGGTGGTGGAACTCGTAAAGTTCGACGGCAAGGAAGGCGAGGCCGAAGAGGCCGGTGATGCCGAGCCAGACCAGCGTCGACTTCACCTTCTGCTTTTCCATTTCCAGCATGGCGAAGCCATATGTGATGGAGGAGAGAAGCAGGAAGCCGGTGTTGACGGCCACGAGCTTGAGATCGAACAGATCCGCGCCGGAAGGACCGGCCGCATAGCTGCGGCCGAGAACGGCATAGGTGGCGAAAAGCACGGCGAAGATCAGGCAGTCGCTCATCAGATAGAGCCAGAAGCCGATCGAAGTTCCGTTTTCCGGGTGGTGGTCTTCCTTCAGGTAAAAGACCGGTGGTTCAGCGCCGTCGACGCTTTGTGCAGGTGTATGAGCCATGTTCCGTTACGCCTGTTTCGCGAGCAGCTTCGTACGCTCCGCCTCGACGGTCGAAACGTCGGACGCGGGAATGTAATAATCGCGATTGTAGTTGAAGGTGTGGGCGATGGAGACCGCAACGACGCCGATGAAGGACAGCGCAGCGAGCCACCAGATGTGCCACACCAGGGCGAAGCCGAGCACCACGCTGATGGCGCTGATGATGACGCCTGCACCGGTATTCTTCGGCATGTGGATCGGAATGAAGCCTTCCAGCGGACGGTTGTAACCACGCTTCTTCATGTCATGCCAGGCATCCACGTCATGAATGACCGGCGTGAAGGCGAAGTTGTACTGCGGCGGCGGCGACGAGGTCGACCATTCCAGCGTGCGGCCGTTAAAGGGATCGCCGGTCACGTCGCGCAGCTGGTCGCGCTTCAGGAAGCTGACGATGAGCTGGATGATGAAGGCGGCGATGCCGAGCGCGATCAGGAAGGCGCCAAAGGCGGCGATCACGAACCAGATCTGCAGCGAATTGTCCTCGAACTGGCTGACGCGACGGGTAATCCCCATCAGGCCGAGCACGTAAAGCGGCATGAAGGCGAAATAGAAGCCGATGAACCAGAACCAGAAGGACAGCTTGCCCCAGAACGGATCGAGGCGGTAACCGAACGCCTTCGGGAACCAGTATACGATACCCGCAAGTACACCGAAGACAACGCCGCCGATGATGACGTTGTGGAAGTGGGCGATGAGAAATAGCGAGTTGTGGAGTACGAAGTCCGCCGGCGGAACGGCGAGAAGAACGCCGGTCATGCCGCCGATGACGAAGGTGATCATGAAACCGATCGTCCAAAGCATCGGAACGTCGAACTTGATGCGGCCCTTATACATGGTGAAGAGCCAGTTGAAGATCTTCGCACCCGTCGGGATCGAGATGATCATCGTGGTGATGCCGAAGAAGGCATTGACGTTGGCGCCCGAACCCATGGTGAAGAAGTGGTGCAGCCAGACGAGGTAGGAGAGGATGGTGATGACGGCGGTGGCGTAAACCATCGATGCGTAACCGAAGAGACGCTTGCCCGAGAAGGTGGCGACGATTTCGGAGAAGATACCGAAAGCCGGCAGCACCAGAATATAGACTTCGGGGTGGCCCCAGATCCAGATGAGGTTGACATACATCATCGGATTACCGCCGAGGTCGTTGGTGAAGAAGTTCGTGCCAGCGTAGCGGTCAAGGGTCAGAAGCGCGAGCGTCGCAGTCAGGATCGGGAAGGATGCCACGATCAGGATGTTCGAACACAGTGACGTCCAGACGAAGATCGGCATGCGCATCATGGTCATGCCGGGCGCGCGCATCTTGATGATCGTCACGATCAGGTTGATGCCCGATAGCGTCGTTCCCACACCGGCGATCTGCAGACCCCAGATGTAATAATCGACCCCGACCCCCGGGCTGCCGTCGATGCCGGACAGCGGCGGATAGGCGAGCCAGCCGGTCTGCGCATATTCACCCACGAACAGCGAGATCATGGTGATGACGGCGCCGGCCGTGGTCATCCAGAAGGAGAAGTTGTTGAGGAAGGGGAACGAAACGTCGCGGGCGCCGATCTGCAGCGGCACGACGAAGTTCATGAGGCCAGTGATCATCGGCATGGCCATGAAGAAAATCATGATGACGCCATGGGCCGTGAAAATCTGGTCGTAATGGTGTGGCGGAAGATAACCTTCCGAGCCGCCGGAGGCAATCGCCTGCTGGACGCGCATCATGATGGCGTCGGCAAAGCCGCGCAACAGCATGACGAGTGCCAGAATGATGTACATGATACCGATCTTCTTGTGATCGATGCTCGTGAACCATTCGTTCCAGAGATAACCCCAAAGCCGGAAATAGGTGAGGGCGCCGACGACAACGATGCCGCCCAGGGCCACAGCCGCGAAGGTGGCGACAAGAATGGGCTCGTGAAGCGGGATGGATTCCCATGTCAGCTTCCCGAACAGGAACGACGTTTGATCGGAATTGACGATCATTTTCAGCCTCTTGCGATTCTAAGACGTAAGATCGGCGCAGCCATTGGCCGCGCCGCAGAATGCCGGGACGTATCCGTCAGCCAGCGACTTGTTTCGTTTCCGGGAGCGCCGCAGGTTCAAAAGTCTGACCTTTGATCGCAGCCGGAGTGGATTGGGGTCCGCTGGCGACACCGTAAGGCGCAAGCGGGGTGCAGACGACGGAATTGAGCGCCTTGGCGATGTCGATGCCTTCCTTGCCGCCGCCGCCATTGGCGTCGATATGCATCATGTCGCGCATGCAGAGCTTGTTGGGTTCCACGCAGCGGTTGAGGATGGCATTGTAGAGTTCCGGGTCGACCGAGGCGAAATATTGCACCGGCTCACGCTCGGAAGGCTTGGCGAATTCCAGATATTCCTGCCGGCCGAAGCCCTTGCCGCCTTCTTTCACCTTGGCCACCCATTGCTCGAAGCCCTGCTGGCTCAGACCATGGAACTTGAAGCGCATATGCGAGAAGCCGGGGCCGGAGAAGTTGGCCGAGATGCCGTCATAGACACCTTCCTTGTTGATGACCGCGTGCAGCTTGGTCTGCATGCCGCCCATGGCGTAGATCTGGCCGGCAAGTGCCGGAACAAAGAAGGAGTTCATCGCGGTCGTGCCGGTGATCTTGAAATTGATCGGAACATCGACCGGCGCGGCGAATTCATTGACGCTGCCGATGCCGAGTTCGGGATAGAAGAACAGCCACTTCCAGTCCATGGCCACCACTTCGACCGTGATCGGCTTGATATCGGCGGTCACCTGACGGTTCTCGTCGATCCGCTCCAGCGGGCGGTAGGGGTCGAGGCGGTGGGTGGAAATCCAGGTCACCGTGCCGAGCATCAGGATGATGGCGACGGGAGCCGACCAGATCACCATTTCAAGGCGTGTGGAATGGTGCCACTCGGGATCGTAATCTTCGGCCTTCGCAGATTCGCGGTACTTCCAGGCGAAGAACAGCGTCAGGACGATGACCGGGACGATGATCAGCAGCATCAAGACCGTGGACGTGATGATAAGATCGCGCTGCTGGATGGCGACGTCGCCCGAGGGGTTCATGACGACGAGGTTGCAGCCGCTGAGCAACAGCAGGGCCGGGATTGCCAGAAGGGCGGACGGGATTTTTTTGATCATGCGCACGTTCTTTGAACTCGTACAGTTTGGATTATGCCGCGAATAATTGCCGAACATCATTTTTCAAATGAGGTATATTGTCGCGGTGCAGCGAAACCTTCGCGATGCACCATGTACCGGGCAGAGCTGCGTTTGAAGGCGGAGCGGCTGCATTATCGCATGGTCGACCGGCTGGGCAAGCCTTTCTTGCCAAACTTCAATTGACGTTACGTAGGGTGCGTGTGACAATCCGTCGCATCGTAACGCAACGGAAGAGGAGCCCGCGCGTTACAGGAAATGGTTCGTCCATGACGCAGGAGGGATATTATGAGTTATACCAATGCTGCTCCATCCTTTGGGCAGGCGCCGGAGGCAAACGGGGCTGGCCCCACGAGCGTCGATCCGGATCGCATCACGATTGCGGTTATTCTTGCAAGAATGACTGAATTCTTTGACTTTTTTATCTATGCCATCGCCTCCGCGCTCGTTTTCCCGCATGTCTTCTTTTCCTTCGTCGACCCGCTGACGGCCACGCTTTATTCCTTCGCGGTGTTCTCGCTTGCCTTTATAGCAAGGCCGATCGGCTCGCTGATCTTCCTCCAGCTCGACCGCAGGTTCGGCCGGGCCGTCAAGCTGATGGCAGCGCTTTTCACGCTCTGTGGTTCCACCATGGCGATCAGCTTTCTTCCGTCCTATGCGGAAGCGGGCATGCTTGCGCCCTGTCTTCTGGCCGTGTTCCGTATCGGTCAGGGCCTTGGGCTCGGCGGCGCCTGGGACGGTCTCGTTTCTCTCCTCGCCATGAATGCACCGCCGAAGCAGCGCGGCTGGTATGCCATGATGCCGCAGATCGGTGCGGCCATGGGTTTCGGTCTCGCCAGCGCCTTCTTCATCGTTTTCGTCACGCAGCTTTCCAATGCGGAATTCCTCGCCTGGGGCTGGCGTTTCCCCTTCTTCGTGGCGCTGGCGCTTAATGTTCTGGCACTCTTTGCCCGCCTGCGCATGATCGTGACGCCGGAATTCCAGGCCATGCTGGAACAGCATGAGCTGGAGCCGCGTCCGATGTTCAAGATGCTGCGCTCACAGTTTCCCGTCGTCGTCACCGGTGCCTTCGTGCCGCTGGCAAGCTTCGCGCTCTTCCATCTCGTCACGGTCTTCCCACTGAGCTGGGTCTCCCTCAACACCAGCCAGCGCGTTTCGGACTTCCTGTTCGTGCAGTTCGTCAGCGCCATCATTGCCGGCGGCATGATCGTGGTATCGGGCATTCTGGCTGACCGGATCGGCCGGCGAAAGCTTCTGGCTGTCGCGGCGGTGCTGATCGGCCTTTTCAGCCTCGTTGCTCCGGTTCTTCTGAGTTCGGGCGATATCGGCCGCTATCTGTTCGTGCTGATTGGTTTCTCGCTGCTTGGCCTGTCTTTCGGCCAGGCGGGCGGTGCGCTCGCATCCCGCTTCAGCCGGGAATACCGCTATACCGGCGCGTCGCTCACCTCGGATATTTCCTGGTTGATCGGCGCCGGTTTCGCACCGCTGGTCGCACTCGGATTTTCGTCCAAATTCGGACTGTTCGCAGTCGGGATTTACCTGATGTCGGGTGCGCTTTGCACGCTGGTTGCGCTCTGGTTCAGCCGCACGCTGGATATGCCCTCGGAGTGATCCGGGCAATTTAACAATCCCTGCAGCCATCGCGCCGCGGAATCCTGTCGGATTTCGCGGCGTTTTTGTTTTTTTATTGCGTCTGGTCGATTTTAATCTTGACTCGGTCGGTCATCAAATATTATGTAAGCAATACTGACATAATTCAGTGTGTCTCACCGCCGGAAAGCCGGCCTTCAGGGAACGCGATGCGAACGATGACGATCATTATTTGCGAGAAAGCGGCCATTGCCGCCACGCCGTTTGGCGGCCGCAAAACGACCGTTCGCGCCATTAAACGCCGATAAGCAGAAGAAGAGGAGCAGCCAGGTCGCCTGCGGCTCCGCCCGCAGAGTGCCGGCTGCCGCGCCGGGTTTCGGGAAAAGAGGGCGATGCCGCGCGAAATGCGCAACGAGAGGAGAGTGCCTTGAGTGTGACGGAGCAAAAATTCGGCCTTTACGATGCGGCTTTTGAGAAAAGCAGCTGTGGCGTCGGTTTCATCACCCGCAAGGATGGCGTGCAGACGCATGATGTGCTGAAGCGCGGCCATGAAGCGCTCTGTGCCGTGCCGCATCGCGGTGGCATGTCGGCGGAAGGCGTGGGTGATGGCGCCGGTGTTTCGCTGGATCTGTCGCTCTCCTTCTTCAGGACCTTGGCCGGTGACGAAGGTTTGCAGGCCGGCCGGTTTGGCGTCGGCAATTTCTTTCTGCCGCAGAACGTCGCTTTTCACGATCGGGCGGTTGCCATCATCGGCGACGCATTGCAGGAGCAGGGCTTTTCGGTCCTCCTCGTCCGCGATGTGCCGGTGAATGACGCGGCCATCCGTCCCGCCGCCATCCCCTATCAGTTGCCGATCCGGCAATGGGTTTTCGCTGCCCCGGCCGAATGTGCAAGCCTTGTCGAATTCGACTGGCGCATCCACAAGGCGCTGCTCGCCATCGAGGCGCTTGCCTATACCGTGCCGGACCTTGCAGGCTTTTATCCGCTGTCACTCAGCGCGCGGACACAGGTTCTGAAAGGGCGCCTGAACTCGCATGAGGTCATGCCCTATTTCTGCGACCTCACCGACCCGCGTCATGAAGTGCATACGATGTATTTCCACACGCGGTTCTCCACCAATACCGATCCGCACCCTTCCATGGCGCAGCCCTTCCGCCTGATGGCGCATAATGGCGAGCTCAATACAGACAAGAAGAACCGCCTGTCGGAAGCGGCCGTGGCGCTGGCGAAGAATGCCAGCATCATCCGGCCGAAGGGCCAGTCGGATAGCTGCCGTCTGGACCAGACCTTGCAGGCGCGGGTGATGGAGGACGGGCTCGACCTCGTGACCGCCGTGGTTTCCATGATGCCGCCGGCATGGGAAAACGACGACACGCTATCGCCGGGCGTGAAGGCGATGCTGGAATATTTCTCGCTCTATGAGGAGAAGAATGACGGCCCTGCCGCACTGATCTTCGGCGACGGCACCATCATCGGCGCGCGTCTTGACCGCCTCGGTCTGCGCCCGCTGCGCACGGTCGAGACCGAGGATTATCTCTGTGTCATGTCGGAAGCGGGACAGATAGCCTTTCCCGCAGAAAGCGTCATCCGCCGCGGCCGTATCGAGGCGGGCGGCATGCTCTATTACGATCACGCGGAACGGCGCGCTTTTTCCACCGTCGAGGCACTGGAGCTTCTCGCCTCGCGGCGGAACTATCCGTCGCTGCTGTCCGAAGCGCGAATCATGCTGGAAGATTTGGCGGAAGTCCCGGCGGAAAAGCAGGGCTCGCCGCTGCGTTATAATGGTGATCTGGAACGGCACCAGCGTTACGTCGCCTACTCGCACAATCAGGAAAGCTTCAAGTTCCTGATGGACCCTATGCTGGCCTCCGGCGCGGAAAAAATCTCGGCCATGGGTTATGGCAATGCCATCAACGCGCTTTCCGATCAGGAAGGCGGGGTCGCCAAATATTTCTCGCAGCGTTTCGCGCAGGTCACCAACCCGCCGCTTGACAGTATTCGCGAGGCCGATGGCATGACGCTGCGGGTGGCTCTCGGCGCCAAGCCGAACAGCGGTGCGAAGAAGGCCCGCCAGATCGTCGTGCGGTCGCCCATCCTGACCCACCTCGATATGCTGCGCATTCGCGAACAGCCCGAGACGCCGGTTCGCCGTTTCGAAATGCTCTATACGCCGGTCTTCGATGTTGCAGAGGCCAATGAAGCGGCCTTGCGGCAGGCTATCGACGGTCTCTGCGACGAGGTCGTCGCTTTCGCGGCTGACGAAGGCGGCATTGCCATCGTCACCGACCGGCACGTTTCGGCCGGCCGTGCCGCTCTGCCGATGATCATGGTCGTTTCCGCCATCAATCAGCGGCTGATCGAGGAAGGCCTGCGGCTGCGCGTTTCCCTGATCGTCGAAAGCGGGCAGTTTTCCTCCTCGCATCACATCGCAGCCGGCCTGGGCTTCGGCGCTTCGGCGATCTATCCGCTCGGCGTGCAGTTTCGCGCCGAGGAGAAGTTCGGCGCCGAGGCCGACAAGGCCTTCAAGCGCTTCGCCAAGGCGGCGGAAAAGTCGCTGATGAAGACCATGGGCAAGGTGGGCCTGTGTACGGCGGAAAGCTATATAGGCGGCGAGTTCTTCGAGCCGAATTTCCTCGATACCGACGATCCGGTGCTGAAGCGTTATTTCCCCAATGTGAAGACCCCGGTCGGTGGCGTCAATTTCACCGTCATCGCACAGGCGGTGGCGGACTGGCACCGCAAGGCCCTGTCCGTGAAGGGCGAAAACGACATTCCGCTGCTCGGTCTCTTCAAGGAGCGCGCCGAAGGTGCGGGCCACTCCTATGGCACGACGGCGGTTCGCGGTTTCGTGGACATGACGGAGGAAAAGATCGGTTTCGATGAGGGGACCGAAAACGAGGAGGCACTGCGCCTGCTACCGCTCAACCGGCTGGAAGATGCCTTCGGTCTTAACGATGCTGCCTATTATCATAACAGCTTCGACCGGCTGACTCCGGAAGCGATCGATAAATTCGAGGTGACACCCGGCTATCGCGCCTTCGCCCGCATGATGGCGGAAGAAAGGGCGCGCCGCCCTGCCGCCCTGCGCGATGTTCTGGAGCTGCCGGCGGACGTGACGTTCGCGGGGTCGGCGGAAGAATTCCGCCGGGAAATGGGCCGTTTTTCCCGGCAGGGCAATAACAGCTTCATGGTGCGCGGATTGCGCTGCGAAGAGGCTCAAGAAGGTGCGTTCCGGCTGCAATTGACCGGCTCGCACGGCCACGAACTTGCCCGCCTTGCGGCGCTTGGCCAGTCACTGCTCGACCGTTTTGGTGACGATATCGCCGGCCATTGGCTGGAAGGCGGCGCGCTGCTGGTTCAGGCCAGGGGTGAGGCCTCCGCCTATCTGTCGCTGATCCGCACCGCGCCACAGAGCATTCCGCTCGACACGGTGCAGAAGGCAAGCGAGATCACCAGGACGCTTGCATCAGGCGCCATGAGCCATGGTGCGCTGGTCGCCGCTGCCCATGAGGCGGTGGCGCATGGCACCAACATGGTCGGTGGCATGTCGAATTCGGGTGAGGGCGGCGAGCATATTTCCCGTTACGGCACCATCCGTGCCTCGCGCATCAAGCAGTTCGCCTCGGGCCGCTTCGGTGTCTGGGCGGGTTATCTTGCCGATCCGATGCTGGAAGAGATCGAGATCAAGATCGGCCAGGGCGCAAAGCCGGGCGAGGGCGGGCAGCTGCCGTCTCCCAAGGTGACGGTGGAAATCGCCGCCGCGCGTGGTGGCACGCCCGGCGTGGAGCTCGTCTCGCCGCCGCCGCATCACGATACCTATTCGATCGAGGATCTGGCCCAGCTCATCCACGACGCCAAGGCGGCGCGCGTGCGCGTCATCGTCAAACTGGTGTCGTCGGAAGGCATAGGCACGATCGCGGTCGGTGTCGCCAAGGCGGGTGCGGATGTCATCAATGTCGCCGGCAATACCGGTGGCACGGGGGCTGCTGCCGTCACCAGCCTCAAATATACCGGCCGTGCTGCGGAAATCGGTATCGCGGAAGTGCATCAGGCGCTGTGCGCCACGGGTCTGCGCGCCAAGGTGCTGCTGCGCTGCTCCGGTGCGCACCAGACGGCGAGCGATGTGGTGAAATCGGCTCTTCTCGGCGGCGACAGCTTCGAATTCGGCACCACGGCGCTGATGATGCTGAAATGCGTCATGGCCAAGAACTGCAACATCAAGTGCCCGGCCGGTCTCACCACCAATCAGGAAGCCTTCAACGGTGACCCGCGGGCGCTGGCGCAATATCTCATGAATATCGCCCATGAAACGCGCGAAATTCTGGCCGCACTCGGGCTGCGCTCGTTGCGGGAGGCACGCGGTCGTTCCGATCTTCTTCACCTCCTCGATCATCCGGCGAGCGTCGGCCAGCTTGACCTCCGGGCAATGCTTGCCGTGGTCGAAGAGGTGAAGATCGACAGTCCTGTCTATATGGAAAAGGATTTCGCGCTGGACGATGCCTTCATCGAACTCGTGCGTTCGGCGCTGGTCGACAGCAAGCGGGAGAGCATCGAGCTTGGCGGCAACCGTTTCCTCAACAATTGCAACAAGAGCGTCGGCGGCCAGCTCGCCGTCGATATCGAGCGCATGCTGAACCATGAGCTTTCCGACGAAGAGGTGGATGCGCTGCCGGCGGTGAAGCGGGACAGCCGTGGCCGCCGGTTCCTGGAAGCGGGGTCGGTGCGCATCGACACATCCGGTTCGGCAGGACAGTCTTTCGGCGCTTTCTGCAATGACGGCATGGTCATGGTCCATACCGGCACCTGCAATGACGGCGTCGGCAAAAGCGCCTGCGGCGGCACCATCGTCGTGCGCTCTCCCGGCGGCGGTTCGCAAGAGGCGGGTGGCAATGTGCTGGTCGGCAATTTTGCGCTGTTCGGCGCCACCGGCGGCCGCACCTTTGTGGAAGGTCAGGCGGGTGACCGTTTCGCAGTGCGTAACTCGGGCGCCACCGCCGTGGTCGAAGGTGTGGGTGACTTCGCCTGCGAATATATGACCAATGGCGCAGTCTTGAACCTCGGCAGTTTCGGCAAGGGTTTCGGCAACGGCATGAGCGGCGGTTTCGTCTACCAATATGATCCCTATGGCGATCTGCCGAAGAAGGTCAGTCATGATTCGATCCTGCTCGGCTCGATCACGGGTGAGGATGAACAGGCCGCGATCCATAATCAGGCCGTTCATCAGCTTCTGAGCTGGCATGTGGCGGAAACCGGCTCGGCCAAGGCGGCATGGCTTCTGGAAAACTGGGAGAGCGAACAGCACAATTTCGTCTACGGCATGCCGCGCGCCCTGCTACTCTATCAGGACAGCGACGAAATTCTGAAGGCTAAGCCCCGCAAGGAACTTCTGGAAGAACTGGCCTCCGCGCTTGCCGCTCATCAGCTGCGCAAGTTCAAGCTCGCCTATCGCGATCGCAAGTCCGTGTTGAACGGAACGGTGCCGGGTTATGGCGAGACGGACACGGAGGACATGTATGCGCTCATCAACAACTACACGGTGTTGAGCATGGCGCAGGCGATTGCCCTTCAGCGGCTGCCGATGGCGTCAGGCCCTTCCGATCCGGCAATCGAAAAAGCCGTGCGCAATCTCATCCTCACGGAAGACTACGCATTGATGCAGCGTCTGTTGAAATATGCGCGTGAGGCGCTTTCCGATCATGACGACGAACAGCTTGCGGTGATGATCGCCGCCAAGCGCCTCGATGATTACAAGCAGGCGCTGGCGCGACGCAACATCTGGTCGGTGGACAGCCCCGGCACCTATGGCTGGATCATCCAGCAGAACCGGAAAAACATCGAGAAGATCGGCCGCCTGCCGGGGCTCGAGGAGCTTTTCGCGGCCCGTGCCATTCCGGACCTCGCCACCGTATCCAGCCAGAACAGGGCAGCATGATGAAGATACCTTACATACCCGAAGATGCGCCCTTCAATGGCGACCAGCGCGCCTGGCTTGCCGGCTTTCTGGCCGGGCTGCATTCCCGCGTCGCCATCGGCATGGAGGCATCCGTTGCCGCCGCTACTCCCAAAGCGGCGGCCAGCGTGCTCAACATCCTGTTCGGCACCCAGACCGGTAATGCCGAGGCTCTGGCAATGGATATCGCCGCCGCTGCCCGGGCGCAGGGCATGCAGCCGGTGGTGGCCGCACTGGACGATGTTTCCATGGATAGTCTTGGCTCCATGAAGCGGGTCATTGTCGTCACCTCGACCTATGGTGAAGGCGAAATGCCCGATAATGCCCAGCTTTTCTGGGAGGCGCTTGCAGCTGACGGCGCGCCACGGCTGGATGAGATGAATTTCGCCGTGCTTGCGCTTGGTGACACCGGTTATGATGGTTTCTGCCAGGCGGGCAAGCTCATCGACACGCGCTTCGAGCAACTCGGCGGCAAACGCATGAAGACGCGTATCGATTGCGATATCGATTTTGAAGATGCGGCCGCCGCGTGGATTGGTGAGACCCTGCCGCTTGCCCTTGCCGTCGACGGCGGCAAGGCGGCCGTTGTCACCATGCCGGACATCGCCGAGCCGCCCGCGCGGGCAAAACCGGGCTGGAACCGCAAGAACCCCTATTCGGCCGAGGTGAGTGTCAATCGCCGCCTGTCCGGTCCCGGCTCGTCCAAGGAAATCCGCCACTATGAATTCGGTCTCGGCGAAAGCGGGCTCGACTATGAGGCGGGTGATGCGCTTGGCGTCGTTCCCCTTAACGACCCGAAACTGGCCGGCGCGCTGCTCGAACACTTCGGCATAGGTGCAGACAGCGAAGTCGCCGGGCTGGACCGGCCGGTTGGCGATGCGCTTCTCAACATGTACGAAATCTCGACGCCCTCGCGCGAACTGGTGACTGAAATCGGCAAGCGTGCGGGCCATGACGAACTCGGCCACATCCTGGCGAATGGGGACAAGGAACAGCTGGCCGCATTTCTCTGGAGCAAGGATATTCTCGACCTGCTCAATCTCGGCGGAAAGCCTCTCTTCGAGCTCGCCGAATTCATAACCTTCCTGAAGCCGCTGCAGCACCGGGCATACTCCATCTCCTCCAGTCCGCTGGTTGCGGAAAACAGCGTGCATCTGACGATCGCCAGCGTGCGGTATCGCGCCGAGGGGCGTGAGCGTGGCGGCGTATGCTCCACCTATCTCGCCGACCGGGTGGAGGCAGGAGGGAATGCCGGAATTTTCGTCTCGCCGAACAAGGCATTTCGTGTGCCGCAGGACAATGAGGCACCGATGATCATGGTGGGGCCGGGCACGGGCATCGCGCCTTTCCGGGCCTTTTTACAGGAGCGACAGGCGCGCGGCGCCAAGGGCAAAAACTGGCTGTTTTTCGGCGATCAGCACCGGCAATCGGATTTCATCTACGAAAACGAACTTGGCGACATGAGCCGTGACGGCGTGCTGAGCCGTCTCGACCTCGCCTTCTCGCGGGATCAGGCGGAGAAGATCTATGTCCAGACCCGCATGCGGCAGAACGGCAAGGCGCTCTATCAATGGCTTGAAGAGGGCGGTTATTTCTACGTCTGCGGTGATGCGACCCGTATGGCAAAGGATGTCGACGATGCCCTGCACGGCATCATCAGCGATGAGGCGGGCATCTCCGCCGAGGCCGCAAGCGATTATGTGAACCGGCTGAAGCGCGAAAAGCGCTATCTGCGCGACGTCTATTAGTCTTCGATAGGGGAGATCGCCTCTGATACGCCGATTGCCTCAGCAATTGGTGCAGGCGGTCTCCACATCACGCTGCTTGAAGAAATAATCCCGGCTGATGGTGATCGACTTTGTCCCGGATGAGGCGAGATCGGGCATGAACATCAGCAGTTCATGCGGGACGGAAAGCTCGACATGGATGAGGAAACTGTCCTGCACCAGCAGGCGGGTTGGAACCACGACTGCCGATCCCACCGCATAGGGTCTCTGGTTTTTCTCATCCCAGGACCAGGTGATTTTCGCCTGTTTTTGTGCGTCGATCTTGATGCCGCTGATCTTCAACTGAAGACCCTTGATGCTGTAGGGCGCAAAGACTGCGGCCGCGACATCCTGCATGCCAGCAAGATAGGTTTTATCGACGGAACCTGTTTTCGATATCAGGTCGTTGATGGTGGCGGATGCGGTGCTCGCCCGCTTGTAGGTATTGTAGCCGATCGTCAATTCGAAAGAGGTCAAATAAAGCGCGAGCAATATCGGGAAGATGATGGCAAATTCCACCGCCCCCACGCCCCGGCGATCTTTGGCGAAGCGTGAAACAAGCGCGATCAGACGCCGTTTGCCGTTTGTCGCAACGGATACCAGCCCGGCCATCATGAGCCCCCGCTTGTGATGTATTTCTCGTTCATGAAAGCATCGGTCGCGACGATGAGGAAATGGGAGGGCATCGATCCATCGGCCGGACGTATTTTGGTGAGATATGGGCGGATGATATCGGCGACCACGCGCCAGCGATAATAGACGCGCAACATGTTGATGGTTTCCGGTCCGCCCGGCTTGAAGCCGAATTGGGCCGTATCGAGATCGTAATATTCGCCAACGGCTTTCAGGGGTATCGCGGTCGGAATATCCTTGAAGGCGGTAAAGGAGCGAAGGTCGATATAAAGTTTCTGCTCCTTCTGGATCTCATCTGCGCAGGTGATCATCACCGCAACCTCATTGCAGAAATTCTTGCGAAAATCCTCTTTGGAGATGGCGCTGCTGATCTGCCCGGTGCGCAGGCGCCGCGCCATGGTCTCGGTGGCATTCACGACGACCTGCTCCGCCATCAGGGCGATGAAGGTCTCGATGATGGCAAAGACGACGAGGAAATACGGAATTGCCAGGATCGCGAATTCGATGGCTGCTGTCCCATCGCGCGAGAGCCCGAATTTTTCCAGCAATGGCTTCAGTCTGGCCAGTCGCATGAGGTGGTGTCGATCTCTAAGAAATGTAGCAAGCGCAACCGTTAATTTTGTTGCGGACCATAACCACCCGATGTTTAGATTCAGTTACTTCGCCGAACTACACTTTAATGATTTCCGAATTTGATACGTTGCATGAAAAAGCCCGGCACTTGGCCGGGCTCTTGTCGAATATAAAGGGCGGTTTAGTTTATTCGGCGTCAGCCTTGGACAGAACCTCGAGCGTGGGTGTCGAGGTGATATTATAACCGCAATCCACGTAATGGCATTCGCCCGTTACACCGCGCGACAGGCTGGACAGGAGGTAGAGTGCCGATCCGCCGATATCGTCGATATCGGCCGTCCGCCGCAGCGGCGCGTTTTTCTGGTTCCATGCGTAGATCGCGCGCGCATCCGAAATTCCGGCACCCGCGAGCGTGCGGACCGGGCCGGCCGAGATGGCGTTGACGCGAATATCGCGCGGGCCGTAATCGGCGGCGAGATAACGAACCGACGCCTCAAGAGCTGCCTTGGCGACGCCCATGACGTTGTAGTTCGGGATGACGCGCTGCGAACCATTATAGGTCAGCGTCAGCATGGAACCGCCATTGGTCATCAGTTCAGCGGCGCGCTTGGCGATTTCCGTGAAGGAGAAACAGGAAATGACCATGGTGCGGCTGAAGTTGTCACGCGTCGTGTCGGCGTAGAGGCCCTTCAGCTCGTTCTTGTCGGAAAAGCCAATGGCGTGCACGACGAAATCCAGCGAGCCCCATTTTTCGCGGATCGTCGCAAACAGCGCGTCCACGGAAGCAATATCCTCGACATCGCAAGGTACGATGAAGTCGGAGCCCAGTTCCGCGGCGAGCGGTTTCACGCGCTTGCCAAGCGCTTCACCCTGATAGGTGAAGGCCAGTTCCGCGCCCTGTGCCGCAAGTGCCTTGGAAATACCCCAGGCGATGGAATGATTGTTTGCGACGCCCATGATGAGGCCGCGCTTACCTTGCATGATGCCGTTCATGGGCAATTATCCGTTATGACGCTGGAAGACGAGCGTGGCGTTGGTCCCGCCGAAGCCGAAGGAATTGGAAAGGATGGTGTCGATCTTGGCATTGTCGATGCGGCTGCGAACGATCGGGACGCCTGCAAATTCCGGATCGAGTTCGGAAATATGCGCGCTTTCGCCGATGAAGCGTTCCTGCATCATCAACAGGCCGTAGATCGATTCCTGCACGCCCGCCGCACCCAGCGAGTGGCCGGTGAGCGACTTGGTCGACTGGATATGGGGAATCCTGTCACCGAAGACTTCGCGGATCGCGCCGATTTCCTTGCTGTCGCCAACCGGTGTCGAGGTACCGTGGGTGTTGATGTAGTCGATGTCACCCTTGACGGTGGAAAGCGCCTGTCGCATGCAGCGGATCGCGCCTTCACCTGAAGGAGCCACCATGTCGTAACCGTCCGAGGTTGCGCCGTAGCCGACGATCTCGGCGTAGATCTTGGCGCCGCGCGCCTTGGCATGCTCCAGCTCTTCGAGAACCAGAACGCCCGCACCGCCGGCGATCACGAAACCGTCGCGGTTGACGTCATAGGCGCGCGACGCGAGGCTGGGCGTTTCATTGTATTTGGACGACATTGCGCCCATGGCGTCGAAGAGGTTGGACATCGACCAGTCAAGATCCTCGTGGCCGCCTGCAAACATCACATCCTGCTTGCCCCACTGGATCATCTCGGCGGCGTTGCCGATGCAATGCGCCGAGGTGGAGCAGGCCGACGAGATCGAATAGTTGACGCCGTGAATCTTGAACCAGGTCGCGAGCGTGGCCGAGGCGGTGGAAGACATGGCCTTCGGCACGGCGAAGGGGCCGATGCGCTTCGGGCTGTTGTTCTTGAGCGTGATATCGGCAGCTTCAACGATGGTGCGGGTGGAAGGACCGCCCGAACCCATGATGATGCCGGTACGCTCATTACCGCTGATATCGCTCTCTTCGAGACCGGAATCGGCGATCGCCTGCTTCATGGCGACATGGTTCCACGCGCCGCCCTGCGACAGGAAGCGCATGGCGCGGCGGTCGACCAGATCGGTCGGGTCGAGAGAGGGCTTGCCCCAGACCTGGCATTTGAAGCCGTGTTCGGCAAAATCCGGCGAAAATGAAATGCCGGATCTGGCTTCGCGCAGCGACGCGGTGACTTCAGCGGCATCACCGCCGATGGAAGAAACAATACCGAGGCCGGTGACAACAACTCGTCTCATGAAAGGGACCTTTTCTTAAGATTTCGGCTGGACGACCGAAGCCGCCCGGCGTTTGTCTGAACTATTTCCGTCTGTGTCAGGCGGTCTTTTCCTTGGACAGGCCGACCCGAAGGTCCGACGCCTGATAAATGGTTTCGCCATCCGCCTTCAGCCAGCCATCGGCAGTTCCAAGCACCAGACGGCCACGCATCACGCGCTTGAAATCAATACCATACTGAAGCAGCTTGGTGTGAGGGCGGACCATGCCCTTGAACTTCACTTCGCCGGTGGAAAGCGCCATGCCGCGGCCTTCTTCGCCCAGCCAGCCGAGGAAGAAACCGGTCAGCTGCCACATGCCGTCAAGGCCGAGGCAGCCCGGCATGATCGGATTGCCCTGGAAATGGCAGGGGAAATACCAGTCATCGGGGCTGACATCGTATTCGGCGCGGATGAAGCCCTTGTCGAAGGCGCCACCGGTTTCGGAAATTTCGGTGATCCGGTGAACCATGAGCATGGGGGGCAATGGGAGCTGGGCATTTCCAGGGCCGAACAATTCGCCGCGACCGCAGGAAAGAATCTCCTCGTAATTGTAACTTGATTGCCTCGTTGCCATACCGCTTTCACTTCCCCAATCACTGGTGTTGAACGACTTCACTAGAGCAAGTTAGGTTCAAAATGAAGCGCTGCAAGGGCAGAGGCCGATCCGGCCCCATTCTTTGTCTTCAGAACCTTCTTTGCAGAAGTCATTACCTCAATATGCCGTCCGCATACAGGAACCATCCGGCAGGAACCAGAGGAAATTTGCAGGAATGGCTGGTTTGCAGCCATTTGCGACACTCTGCGGCGCTGAAACTATTGAAAGCATTCCCTGCAAAAGATATATGCTATTGCAATTGACGGGTTTCATACCTCTGTTTGGAATGGGATTGCATGGCATTTGACGCCACATTGGATATCGGAACGAGGCTGCGGCGCTCTGGGCTGCGGCCCACGCGCCAGCGCGTTGCTTTGGGCGATCTTCTTTTCGCAAAGGGTGATCGGCACCTGACGGTCGAGGAACTGCATGACGAGGCGGTTACCGCCGGCGTGCCCGTTTCTCTCGCCACGGTCTACAACACGCTGCACCAGTTTACCGAGGCCGGTCTGATCCGCGTTCTCGCCGTGGAAGGTGCCCGCACCTATTTCGATACGAACGTCTCGGATCACCACCACTTCTTCGTGGAAGGTGAGAACGAGGTTCTCGATATCCCCATCAACAATCTCCAGATCGACAATCTGCCGGAAGCGCCAGAGGGCATGGAAATCGCCCATGTGGACGTGGTCATCCGCCTTCGCCGCAAGCGCGGTTGAAGTTTTTTATCCGATAGAGAATGTGAAAATGGCGCCCATGGGCGCCATTTCTGTTTTCAGCGGTCATTTCCATGTCACTTCATGACGTCTTCCGGTCGCCTGCCGGGCTTTGCCTTGTAGGGCGGGAAAGTCCAGCCGAAGATCAGCGCGCCCGACCGCACGCAGAGGGCTGTCAGGAAACCCGCCGCTGATGCGGCATAAAGCGGTGCGCCGAGGAAATAGACGACAATAAAGGTGGAAGAGCCCAGAAGCGCGCAGGTGATGTAAATCTCCGGCCGCAGCAGAACGGAAGGTTCGCCTGCGAGAATATCACGCAGCACGCCACCGAATGTTGCTGTCAGAACGCCGGTGACGATGGCGACGGTTGCCGAGCCGCTCGCGGCAAGGCCCTTGGCCGCTCCCATGACGCAATAGGCGGAAAGGCCGAGCGCATCGAGCCAGATCAATACCCGATAACGGGATTCGAAAAGATGCGCGGTAAAGAACAGCAGAACCGCGACCGAGACGCAGACGAGAATATAGGTGGGATTTATCACCCAGAAGACCGGCGTTCTGCCCAGCACGAGATCGCGCACGGTGCCGCCGCCAATGCCGGTCGCGGCCGCGAAGAACAGGAAGCCGATCAGGTCGAGCTGCTTGCGCGAGGCGGCCAATGCGCCGGTTGCGGCAAAGACGGCGACACCGGCATAATCGAGAAAACCCAGAAGCGTCATGAAAAGGTTCCCCCCGAAACACGGGCTGCGAACACGTCAGTGTCGCGCAAGCACTAAACTCTAGGCTGGCCGCCCGGATGATCGCAACATCCATAACCGAAACGGATGCAAAGGAAAATGCCGTGCGAATCGCTCTCGTTGCCGCTCTTCAGGCGTTGGTTCTCTTGATGTTTCCAGCGGCGCTCTCGGCCCAGCAGCAGTTGGTGAGCGACCCCGAGATTTACGAGAAGGATCATTTCCGCAACGAGTGCAAGGTGGCGGCTTTCGGCGATGATTTCGTCACGCGGTTGGATATCAACAATGACGGCCTGATGGACGCCGTCGTCAATCACGGCGTTCTGGATTGCGACGGCGAAAAGGGCCGCAGCTGCGATGACGAAGGATGCCCCTATAATTTCTACGTCCAGGTGAAAGAGGGCGGTTATCTGATGATCGCGACGGCCCGGATTTACGGTTATGAGTTCATCAAGCGGTTCGGCAACATGGTTTTTGTGTTGAAGATGCATCCGCGTTATTGCGAGCGTACCGACAAGGAACCCTGCCTGATGACGGTCAGGGTCCGCGGCACGAAATTCGTCACGATTTCGCGAAAGTGACGGCGGCAACGGTCAGGGTGCAATCCGCCGGATTTTGACCCGCTGATTATAGCGCTGGCGCAATGAGCGCGGAATGATGAGGGTGGCGATGGCGACCGCGAAAACCGCGCCCGCAACCACCCACAGGGCATCGGACTGGAGAGTCGCGCCGAGAATGGCGCCGCAGATCGCACCGCTCAGCATGCCGAGCCACGGAACGATCTGGATGCCCCAGTCAAGGCTCCGGTCACCGAGAAGAAAACGGCCGATGCCGCGGCCAAAGCGGGAAAGAGCGCCCGTAACATAGGTAAGGCCGATCGGCAGCCCCTCTATATGCTCCACGGCGGCATTGACCATGCCCATGGCGAAAACCACGAGGTAAAACTGCGCAAGCGCGGTAGCCTCGCCGCGCAGCAGTGCGGCAATCGCCACCAATGATCCCACACCTAAGAGAACGGCAAAGATGCGCCGCTCAAACTTATGTGCCACCATGATGCCGCCGGCATTGCCCGCCACGAAAGCAACGATGGCGAAAAGCAGCTTCGCGGCGTGGGGATAGAGACCCGCCTGTGCCGAGACGGCGGCGCGGGTGGTGTTGCCGGTCATGAAAGATACGAAGTCGCCTGAAATATGCAGGCCCACCGCATCCGTCATGCCCGCTATAAAGGAGATAGCGGCCACCAGCGCAATTCCGGTTCCGGTGCGCCTTGCCCTGATGATATTGCGACGTCTTTGTCTGGTCATGGGAACGCTCGATATCGAAAAACAGCGGCGCGACAGATAGGCCGTGTTATCCTATGTCTAGAATGCCGGAGGGCCGGTTTGCAATCTTTCCGGAGGTGTTCGAGCGCTTCTATTTTGTCTAGACAAATATAAAATCCCTGCCTACCATGCCTCAAATAAGGCGAAAAATAACATCGCACAAAAATAAATCAAAAGGGGTCCGGATCATGAAAAGAACGTGGGTTCTCGCCACTATTGCCGCACTTGCCTCATCCGCTGCCGCCTATGCCGAAACGTCGGTGACGATCGGCATGTCCGGCTGGACGGGTTTTGCACCGCTGACGCTTGCCAAGCAGGCCGGCATTTTCGAAAAGAACGGCCTGAAGGTCGATATCAAGAAGATACCGCAAGCCAGCCGCCACCTAGCTCTCGCTTCGGGTGACATTCAGTGCGCCGCCACCACGGTGGAAACATGGATCGCCTGGAACGCCAATGGCGTGAAATCCACCCAGATTTTCCAGATGGACAAGTCGCATGGCGCCGATGGCATTGCCGTGCGTAGCGATGTTTCGAAAGTAACGGATCTCAAGGGCAAGACGGTTGCTGCGTCCGCGCCGGGCACCTCGCCTTATTTCTTCCTGGCCTGGATCCTTAAGGAAAACGGCCTGACGCTGAAGGACGTGAAGGTCGTCAACCTTGAGCCGGGACCGGCCGCACAGGCTTTCGTCGCCGGCCAGAATGATGCGGCCATGACCTATGAGCCCTATCTCTCCACCGTGCGCGCCGCCCCCGACAAGGGCAAGATCCTCGCCACGACGCTCGATTATCCCGCAGTCATGGATACCTTCGGCTGCACGCCGGACTTCCTGAAGGCCAATCCTGAGGCGGCCAAGGCTCTGGCGGACAGCTATTTCCAGGCGCTGGAACTCATCAAGGCCGATCCTGAAAAGTCCTATGCGACGATGGGCGCGGACGTGAAACAGTCCGGCGAGGCCTTTGCCGCTTCGGCAAAATTCCTCGAATGGCAGGACAAGGCCGCTAACCAGAAATTCTTCGAGGGTGAATTCAAGACATTCTCCGAAAAATCGGCGGATCTGCTTCTTGAAATCGGCGTGATAAAGTCGAAACCCGATCTTTCGACGCTCGCGGATACGTCTTTCATCAAATGAGAGAAAGGCGGGCGCAGCCCTTCGAGGAATGTGCAGCCAGTGCAATGTGAGAGCGTCGATTGTGTGCCCTGAAAGGCATGCGGTGCTCTGATGGCGCGGCGAAAGTGCCGCGCCGGTTTTCCGGACAGGCGATAGAATGCAACCTCTTCAACCCATCAAGAACAGCACGAGGATCATCCTCGGTATCCTGTTCTTCGTGCTGTTTTTTTCCGCCTGGGGCTTTGCGACGCTCGGCGGTTTCGTGTCGCCGACCTTTCTGGCCGACCCGATCACCATGCTCAAGGACGGCATTTATCTGCTGACCGATCAGGGCTTTGCCGGCGATATCGGTATGACGATCTGGCGTGTGGTGGGCGGTTTCGTGCTGGCATCGGTCGTCGCCGTGCCGCTCGGCATCGCCATGGGCGCCTATAAACCCATCGAGGCGCTGCTTGAGCCCTTCGTGTCCTTTGCGCGCTATCTTCCGGCTTCCGCTTTCGTGCCGCTGCTCATTCTCTGGGCGGGCATCGGTGAGATGCAGAAGCTGCTGGTGATCTTCATCGGCGCCGTCTTCCAGATCATCCTGATGGTGGCCGTGGCGGTTGCCGGCACAAGGCGTGATCTGGTGGAGGCCGCCTATACGCTGGGTGCGAAAGACCGCGGCGTGGTGCGCCGCGTCCTCATTCCCGCCAATGCGCCGGACATTGCCGAAATCCTTCGCCTCGTCCTTGGCTGGGCCTGGACCTATGTCATCGTTGCCGAACTGATCGGCGCGTCTTCGGGCATCGGTTATATGATCATCAACAGCCAGGCGCTGATGGCGACGGGGCAGATCATCTTTGGCATCATCGTTATCGGTGTCATCGGCCTTATCTCGGATTTCGCGTTCAAATCGCTGAACCGGAAGCTTTTCGCCTGGAGGCTTGCCTGATGAGCGAACTCGTTATCAAGGGCGTCAGCCGCACCTTTCCGGGCGTGCAGGGTGGCCAGCCGACGCTGGCACTGCAGCCGACCAATCTGGAAATCCCACGCAATGATTTTGTCACCATCCTCGGTCCGTCGGGATGCGGAAAATCGACCTTGTTGCGCATCATAGCCGGCCTTGACCGTCCGACGACGGGCGAGGTGCTGCTGTCCGGCAAGGCGGTGACGGGGCCGGGGGCGGATCGCGGCATGGTATTCCAGTCCTATACGCTGTTTCCCTGGCTGACGATCCGGGAAAACGTTGCCTTCGGCCTGCGCGAGCGGGGCGTGGCCGAGAAGGAAAAATGGGAAATCGCCGACAGTTATATCGACAAGGTCGGCCTGCGCGGTTTCGAAAACCATTGGCCGAAACAGCTGTCCGGCGGCATGCAGCAGAGAACCGCCATCGCCCGCGCCCTGGCGAACGGCCCGAAAATCCTGCTGCTCGATGAACCTTTCGGCGCCCTCGACAACCAGACGCGCGGCCTGATGCAGGAATTGCTGCTCGGCATCTGGGAGCGGGAGCAGAAGACGGTTATTTTCGTCACCCATGATATCGAAGAGGCGGTCTTCATGGCCTCGCGTGTTGTGACCATGTCCGCAAGACCGGGCCGCATCAAGTCGATCACGCCGGTCGACCTGCCGCATCCGCGTCACTACACCGTCAAGGCCAGCCCGGAATTTTCCGAACTGCGCGCGAAGCTTACGGAGGAAATCCGCAGCGAGGCGATTGCCGCCGCTGCCCATGGATAGTTGATCCGAGAAAAGGGGAGGACAGAAGCATCGGGATAAGGAGCACAGGCGCCGATCTTCAGGAAAAATCGCTGCACGAGCGCATCCGCAACGATGTCGAGCGCCACATCATGTCTGGCGAATGGCCGCCGGGATATCGTATTCCGTTCGAGCACGAAATGACCCGGCAATACGGCTGTTCGCGCATGACGGTAAACAAGGCTCTCGGCGAACTGGTACAACGCGGCCTGATTGAAAGACGCCGGCGTCTCGGCACCTTCGTTCGCCAGCCCCATGCGCAATCCGCTGTGCTGGAAATCCACGATATCGAGCGGGAGGTGCAGGCGCTCGGTCTCGTTTATGGCTACCGTCTCGATAAGCGACGGTTGCGCCCTGCGGGCAAGGACGATGGTGCGGCCATGGCGCTTGCCGCCGATGCCCCGGTTCTGGAACTCACCTGCACGCATTTTGCCGGTGGCGTTCCATTTTGCCTTGAGGAACGCATTATCAATGTCACCGCTGTTCCCGAGGCGGAAGGCACCGATTTTTCGCAGGTCGGCCCGGGAACCTGGTTGCTGAAAATGGTACCCTGGAGCGCCGCCGAACATCGCATCAGCGCCGTTTCCGCAGACCGCAAAAACGCCGCGGCGCTGGGTATAGCCTCCGGTGCGGCCTGTCTGGTCATCGATCGCCGCACCTGGCACGGGGCGGATTACATCACCAGCGTCCGGGTCACCTATCCCGGAGACCGGCACGCTCTGGTGGCGCAGTTTTCGCCTTCTCAAAGCGGCTGAAGCGTCTCGGACAGTCAATTTTTTGTAAAGAAGAGTTTACGGGTCGTCTTTTGACAATATAATAGTTGTCAAAAGAACTCAGGTTTATTATCGGAACGTCGAGCTTTTACGGCGGTATCCGTTCATGGCCCCGGTTTTCAGGAACCGGTCAATCTGCGGATGAGTTCATCGACGGAAATCCGGGGATAAAAATTATGTCAGCTGAGACCTTCACTTCTTCCGTGTCCTTCAACAAGGCAAATACAACACGGCATGCCTCCCTTGCCATGGTTGCTGCCTTGCTGACAGGTTTGAGTGCCGGTGCGGTTTTTGCTCAGCCAGCCCCCGAAACCCAGATTCAATCCGCACCACAGACGGTTCAGCCCTCACAGGCGCCGGTAGCTCCCGCAACGCCGAGCGCACCAATCGCTGAGCCTTCCGCAACAGCGCAGCCATCATCGCCCCAGCCCGCGCAGACCGAGCAACCCGCACAGGTCAATCAGACGGTAACGCCGGGCGAAACTTCCACCCCGGTAGAACCCGTCAGCGCCGAGCCGGCCAGTGCCGCACGTCGCGCGGACATCCCGCACAACCTGTCCCCTTGGGGCATGTTCATGGCGGCGGACTGGGTTGTGAAGGGCGTGATGATCGGCCTCGCCTTTGCCTCGCTCGTCACCTGGACGGTCTGGGTGGCGAAATCGATCGAGCTTGCGGGTGCGCGGGTGCGTGCCGGTGCGACGCTCAAGGTCATTCGCAGGGCAAAAACTCTGACCGAGGCCACCGAGGCCGTCGAGAAGAAGGGTGGACCCGCCGCGCTGATGCTGCGCATGGCTACCCATGAAATGCAGCTTTCCGATGCGGTGGTCGAGCACACGGATGGCGGCGGTATCAAGGAGCGTGTTTCCTCGGCGCTGTCGCGGATCGAAACCCATGCCGGCCGCCGTATGTCGCGCGGAACGGGCGTTCTGGCGACCATCGGTTCCACCGCGCCTTTCGTCGGCCTCTTCGGCACGGTCTGGGGCATCATGAATTCCTTCATCAGCATTTCGGAATCGCAGACCACCAATCTCGCCGTCGTCGCGCCAGGCATTGCGGAAGCGCTTCTCGCAACCGCCATCGGCCTCGTCGCGGCCATTCCGGCCGTGGTCATCTACAACGTCTTCGCCCGCTCGATTACCGGATATCGCCATCTGCTGGCGGATGCCGCAGCCGGTGTGGAACGCCTCGTCAGCCGCGACCTCGATTTCCGCCGCATTCCGCCGGGCAGCGCCAGCAAACCTGCCGTGTCGCTGGTTGGACGGTGATCGGTCATGGCTGGCGGTATTCGCGACAATAGCGGAGACGATCTCTCCGAGAACCATGAAATCAACGTCACGCCCTTTATCGACGTGATGCTGGTCCTGCTCATCATCTTCATGGTGGCCGCACCGCTGGCCACCGTCGATGTGAATGTCGATCTGCCCGCATCCACCGCCAAGCCGGCGGAGCGCCCGGAAGAGCCGCTTTATCTGACGGTCAAGGACGATCTCTCGCTCAATCTCGGCAATGATGCGGTTGCCCGCGAGGCCCTGGCGGCCGCCATTGATCGCCAGACGGGCGGCAAGAAGGATACGCGCATCTTCCTGCGGGCCGACAAGGCCGTTGATTACGGTCACTTCATGGAAATCATGAATCTTCTCAGGGATGCTGGTTATCTGAAGATCGCCCTGGTGGGACTGGAAAATGCGGCTGCGGCATCTCAGCCTGCCGGTTCCGTACAGCCTGCGGCCCAACCCTCTGACCAGCCCGCCGCGCCGGCAGGGCAGGGAACTGCGCCATGACCGAAAACGGCTACCCGCAGGCCCGCCATTCCCGCCTTGGGGAAGTGGTGCTGTGGTCTGCCGCGGCGCTGCTCATGCTGAGCGTTCATGCCGGCTTTGCCTATTATCTGATGCAGGCGCCTGAGGAACAGGATGCCGGCGGGCAGCCGCCTGCAGCGATCATGATCGAAATGGCGGCGATACCGGAGGCCGTCAAAACCGAGGAGACGACACCGGCGCAGGATGTCGAAGACACCGAAGAAGTGAAGAGCGATAGCAGCGAACCGGTGGAGGAAGCAGCCCCGGAAGAGCCGCCGCCACCGGAACCGGTTGCCGAAACACCACCGCCGGAACCGGTGCAGCCGCCTGAGCCGCCGGTCGAAGAGATCGTCGAACCGCAGGAAATTCCCGAGCCGGTGGAGCCGATCGACCCCGTTCAGGAACAGATGATGGCGGAACTCGAAAATGTCGAGGTTCCTCTGCCCGTCATGCGCCCTCCACCGCCACTCGTTGAAAAGAAGGTGGAGAAGAAAGAGCCGGAGGAGAAAAAGAAGGTCGAGCGCCAGCGTCCCAAACCGCAGCAGGCATCCGAATTGCGCGAAACGGCGAAGGCGGAGGCCCAGCAGTCCGACCGAACGGCGGCATCGCAAAACAATGCCGGCTTCTTCTCGTCATCGTCCAGCTCAAATGCCGATTGGGGTGCAAAAGTCCGTTCGGCGATGCAGCGGCGACTGGTTCGCTCGGCTGGAAAATCGGGAATGACCATCACGGTGTCATTCAAGATCGACAGTGGCGGATCTGTGGGTGGCGCGAGGATCCTCTCATCCACCGGCGACTCCGCGATGGACCAGAAGCTTTTGGCCGTCATACAAAAGACGTCCGTCTCACCGCCACCGCAAGGCGCTAATACGAGTTTTACTCTGCCTATTCTTTTCAAATAAGGTTGGAAGGGCATAAGGGCATCCCGACTCTGAAGGGGATGCCCGGTTCATTTTCCATGTTGATTTGCGGTGACCCTATACCGCAGAGTAGGGTCACTCCGTCCCATCGCTCGCAAGCCAACAGGAATCACGAAAATCATGAAACTCTCAATCGCAGAGGCGGAGGATCTCGTATCCTCTATCTTTGAGCGCAATGGCGTTCTGCCGCAAAATGCCCGTTCGGTGGCGAAGGCGCTGGTCGCTTCCGAGGCGGCAGGCCAGGGCGGCCATGGATTTCGCCGCATCCCCGTTTATGTCCGCCAGGCGCGGGTCGGCAAGGTGGATGGCAAGGCGCGTCCGGTGGCGACGCGGGTGAAGCCGGGGGTGCTCTCCATCGACGCCAATCATGGCTATGCCTATCCGGCGATAGACTGCGCTCTCGAGGAATTGCCGGATATGGCCCGGCAGCAGGGCATCGCGCTTGCAGCCATCCATCGCTCCCATCATGCAGGCGTCATGGCTCTGACGGTCGAACGTTTTGCGGAAATGGGCCTTGTCGCGCTCATGTTCGCGAATGCGCCGGCCTCCATGGCTCCCTGGGGCGGCCACACGCCGCTTTATGGCACCAACCCCATCGCCTTTGCGGCGCCCATCGACGGCGCCGATCCGCTGGTTATCGATCTGGCCCTTTCAAAGGTCGCGCGCGGCAAGATCATGGCGGCACGCCAGAAGGGTGAAACCATTCCCGGCGACTGGGCGCTCGACAGAAACGGCCGACCGACGACCGATCCCGAAGAGGCGATTGCGGGAACCATGGTGCCTGCGGGCGAGGCCAAGGGCGCTGCTCTGGCGCTGATGGTGGAGATCATGGCGGCTGCGGTGACCGGTGGAAACTTCGGTTTCGAGGCCTCATCCCTTCTGGATGACAAGGGTGCGCCACCCTCCCTCGGCCACACGATCATCGCCATAGATCCCATATCATCGGGCGGTGCGGCCTTTACCGGGCGGTTGGCGCTCATTGCCGGAGAGATAGAAAAGCAGGAAAATGTGCGCCTGCCCGGTCGTCGCAGCCAGGGCGTCCGCAAACAGGCGCTGGAAAGCGGCATCATGATCGAAAGCGATATTCTGGCCGAAATTCAATCGCTCTGAAGCCGGGTCGGAATAATGAAACCCGGCGGATCGAATATGATCCGCCGGGCAAACCGTCTATGGCCGCTTTGCATTGCGTCGATAGGGCCAGACATCATGTCCGGTCCGCTTTTTGGTCCGCCATCCCGCCATTGATATGGAAGGATTTTGACGCATAAAGCCGCTCATTCGGTTTTCAGCCTACGGGAAGGGGACGATTTCGCGTAAGCTTGGATATAGTCACGGCAAAACCGGGGTGGTTTTGATCTGGCCCCGGTTTCCGTCCGGAAATGTCAAAACCCTTTAGGCATCCCGTTCGATCAGACCGCGCAGCAGCGCGATGCTGACGGCATTCAGCAGATTGGTCGCGCCCAGCCTGTTTCGCACCCGGTCCAGAGTATCCTTCACATCGGCTTCGTCCGCGCCGGTCATCAGGGCGACGTGGGAGGGGTGTTTGCCCCGCGCCACCAGCCCCAGATAGTGCCGTTCACGATCCGAAAGAACGATTTCACGCGTCTGGCGATGTTCATGCGGCATTTTTGAAGACATTTTTTTCAGCCCCAAAAGAGATCGACCTTCCGACATGCGATCAGCTAATAATTTCATATTCTGAAACCGGCTCTTTGGCCGCTCTGTCTCTACGCGAACAGAAACGCCAATTTCACCAACAGGTTTCATCCGGCATCAGGAGTTATGCGATAAAGGGCTGCTGCCGCAGCCAGCCTGCCCCATGATATGGACACTATTTCCTGCGCACCGATATAGTCAGGAACCGTAAGTGGTTCTGACTAGAACAATATGCAGATTCAAAGCTTTGTAACGGTTTCCGTCATGGCTTCAGGCTTACGCGGCGCTCTATTAGGCGATATCCCGCGACGATAGAATAACATCTCGCGCCAAGTTTTGCGATTTTATTGTTATGTTTCGACACAAATCTCGGAAAATGCCGACATATTTTTAAATTTAAAAGTTTATTTTCGAAATATTCATGCCGTAAATATGGATTATCCGGCGGAATGATGCGCGTGTTTCTTGCGTATATCCGTTGGTGTTGCCCCGAACCAACGGGAAACGGAACGCGAAAACGCACCGGGCGTCGAATAGCCAAGCCTGTAACTGATGTCGGAGACTGGAAGATCGCTTTCTACAAGAAGCTTAAATCCCGCATTCTTGCGAATGATATCCTTTATCTCGTTGAGATTGGTGCCAAGCTCGGCGAGCCGTCGCTGGAAACTGCGTTCCGACAGGTTGAAATAGGGCGCGATCTCGCCGAGTGAAAGCTCCGCATCGGAAAGCCGCATCTGCATATACCGTGTCACCTGATCGATGAAATGCGTGGCGTCCGCCGATGTTTCCGGCCGCAGCATGCGGCATTGCAAATTCATCAATTCGAACAGGCGTTCATCCGCATTTGGATTGACCACATCCAGAAGCGATATCGGCAGCCGCATCGTATGGATGGGCTGGGAAAAACTGATCCGTCTGGTCATTCTCTCTTTAAATAACTGAATATTATTCGGTTTCGGCCGTTCCAGACCGATTTCGACCTGGTTGATGCGCTCTCCGAGAATGTCACGCAGGCGCTGTATCAGAACGGCGAGAGACAAATCCACATATTGATCGCGCTTGGCGATGACGGGCGCAAAGGACCATGACAGGGTCACCTGCGTGGCATCCGTCACCATGGTGAAGTTGCTGTTGTTGGTCGCGTAATAAACATGGTCCTGAAGAAACCGCAGGAACGCCCGCACCGTCGGTGCGCTGATCAGCCCATATCCAAACGCACCGGATGCGCCGGCTGGAAAGGTGGAGGCGCACTGCAGGCCAAACGCATCGTCACCGGAAATCAATGCGCAGGTCTCGAGCAGACGGCACAATCTATCGAGGCTGATACGCTCCGTCAGGCTGGTGAATGTGGCGGGATCGATGCCGAGAGCCTTGCAGATGGGCGCGATATCGATGCCCCGTTCACGCGCATAATTGCTGACGCCAGCGGCCAGACCAGCCACCACAGTTATCTCGTCGCTGACCCTCTTTTCAGGCATCCCTCGCCTTGGCGCACCATGTTTGGAAATTGTCGCCTGATGGTAAGCTTAGAGTGCGCGTTTGTCGAGCAGCCCGATTCCGGGATTTTATGTGCGGCTGAGGCCGGCGCTTTGCTCCAGCACCTGCATGATGGTTTTGCCTGCATCCTCTATGGCACCGCTATTATCGACGGTGGTTACGTCGAAATCTCCGACGACCGTGAGTGAGCTGCGTTCCAGCCGGCGAAGAATATCGTCCCGGCTTTCCCGCCCGCGCTGCTCAAGCCGCCGCGCCAATACATCCGGCTGCGCAACGATATTCACCACCTTGAGGCGGGAAAAGGCGGTGCCGAAATGGGGCAGGGCCGAGCGGGAACCGTTGGCGATGACCACTTCACCCGCATCGAGATGACGATGGACGGCGGCGGGAATGCCGTATTTCAACCCATGCGCCTGCCAGGAGACCGCAAATGCACCCTCATTTTCCAGCCGGTTGAATTCGTTCATCGAAACGGCATCGTGGTTTTCACCGCCGGCATCGCCGCTGCGGGTTATGACGCGGCGCGTGAAATGGAAACCTGGCCGGCCGGAAAGCTGTGCCGCGGCATAATCCATCAGCGTGTCCTTGCCGGCCCCGCTCGGGCCGACAATCACGATCATCGTGCCGGGCGACAATGCGCGCCGGCTATCTTCTCCATCGGTGGTCATGCCACGCGCTTGCCCTGGCGCCAGACCGAACGGGCGACCGGCACACCATCTTCGCGATGAACCCGGACCAGATCGGCGCGCAATCCCGCTGCGATACGGCCGCGGTCAACAAGGCCGACGGTGCGGGCGGGCGTGGCAGTGACCATGCGCAGAGCTTCCGGCAGAGAGATGGCTTCCACCTGATCGGCGAGCAGGAAGGGAGCGAAAAGCAGGCTGAACGGCACGTAGTCGGAAGAGAGAACATCCAGCACGCCGATCTCGGCAAGATCGCGGGCGGCGATATTGCCGGAATGGGACTTGCCGCGAACGATGTTCGGGGCGCCCATCAGCACGCTCATGCCGGCGCTGTGCGAGGCCTTTGCGGCCTCGACGCTGGTGGGGAATTCCGCCAGTTTCACACCGTGGCCGATCGCTTCGCCGACATGCGCTTCGGTGGCGTCGTCATGGCTTGCGACGGTGATGCCGCGTTCGGCGCAGCGGGCGGCAAGATAATCGCGGTGCTTGGCGGAAAATTCCGCCGAAGCAGCCTGCCGCCGCCGCACGAACTCGGCGAAAGCCTCGTCGCTCAACCCGCGCTTCTTCTGGTAATAGAAAATGTACTGATCCATCGACTGGAACTGGCGCTGACCCGGGGAGTGGTCCATCAACGAAATCAGCCGCACGCGCGGATCGGTTTCGAAGTCTTCGAAATGCTCCAGCACGTCGGCGGAGGCGACTTCGCAGCGCAGATGCAGCAGGTGGTCCGCACGCAGACGGTTCTGATCCGCCGCCGCCTCAATGGCGTCAGCCATTTCGCGCATTTCGCCTTTCTTGAAACCACCGTCCTCATCCGAGCCGAGGCGCAGGCAGTCGAATACGGTGGTGATACCGGAAGCCGCCACCTGGGCGTCATGGGCCTGAATGGCGGCGATCTTGTCCCAGATGACGCCAGGACGCGGCGAATAATGCTGCTCCAGATGGTCAGTGTGCAGTTCCACCAGGCCGGGGATCAGGAAGTCACCTTCGAGGTCTTCTCCGGTTTTGGAAGCACCTTCGCTGATATCGGCGATCTTGCCATCACGGATCAGGACGGAGCCCAGAATAATATCGTCTTCCAGAACGATACGGGCGTTGGAAAGGGCGTGCTCGGTCATGGGTTCGCATCTTTCTTTGGCTGCTGGCCAAGCGGGTGCCAGCGGTGAACGGTGAAGGGAGCGCCGCGCGTTTCTTCAATGAACAAAGCGAGGCCGGAAATAGTGAGGGGCTGATCGACAAATTCGGCAAACCGCGCCGAAAGGACCTCATGCATGGCGGGCTGGTCGCTTTCATCGATGCGGCCGGTCAGCGTCATGTGAAAGCGGAAATCATCCATGACATGCGGATAACCCCAGAGAGACAGATTTTGCCGCTGGCTCTCCGTCAGCATTTGCGGTCGCCGCCGGGCAATATCGGTCTCGGACAGGGGCGCACGGAACCGGTCGAAATGATCGACGATCTCGGCGGCAAAATCCTGCAGCGGCTGATAGGTGCGGTCCGGAACCAGCGCGAAAAACGGTCCGAGCGCGCCGACGACCACGCGCGGAATCTCGAAGGCGGACTGGCTGGCCGCGAAATCTTCGACGGCCGCGAGCAGCTCCGCTTCGCTGTATTTTTCGGCAAGTTCGAACGGGGCCTTCAGGGTTGCGTGGAAACCGTAACGGCGGGGCTCTTCCGTCATGTCGGAATAATCGTCGTGGTCGTCATGCAATGTGCCGGAAAACGCATTCCGGCCCAGCCAGCGCGAGGCTGCTTCAGTCAGCGGATGATCCTTAGCCGGAGAAAAATAGATAGCGTAGCGCACGGCAAGCACTCTTCAGTGTCATGGGAAACCAAGGATGAGATGCTATTTGGCGTGACTCGCCTGCTTCCCGCAAGGTCAGGAGTGCGAGGTAATCGGTTTCCGTGACAGAATGATGATGTCGAAGGAAAAAAAGCACGGGCAATGCGGCAAGCATCCCAAATAGGCTGAAGCGCGGACAGAGATGGCGGAGAGATAGGGGGAAGAGATATCGCCGACATTCATCGGGACCGTGCGAATATCAGGACTGCGCGAGTGTTCGGGGTGGGATGACGGTCGTCGTTGCGACTTTTGTCATCCCGCTCCCTTAGCCTTAGTGATGCGTTTTTCCGATCAGGCGCGAGCGCAGTGAATTCGAAATATGGTCAAACAGGAAAACTACGAACAGGATGAGCAGGACCATATAGGCCACCTTATCCCAGTCGGCATTGGTGCCCATTGCTTCCAGCAGTTTCAGGCCGATGCCGCCGGCGCCCACTGCACCAATGATCGTGGCGGAGCGGGTGTTGCTTTCCCAGAAATAGAGGGACTGGGAAATGAAGACCGGTAGAACCTGCGGCAACACACCGAAGCGATTGACGGCAATGGGGGAGGCGCCGACGGATTTGACGCCCTCACGCTGCTTGTCGTCGACATTCTCCAGCGCCTCGGCATAGACCTTGCCGAGCGCCCCGGTGTCGGTGAAGAAGATCGCGGCAATGCCGGGGATTGGTCCGGGGCCGAAACTGCGGGTGAAGAACAGCGCCCAGATCAGCATGTCGATGGAGCGCAGGAAGTCGAACAGACGCTTCATGCCCCAATTGGCGGCTTTGTTGGCGGTGATATTGCGGGCGGCGATGAAGGCGAGCGGCAGGGCGACAAGCGTGCCGAACAGCGTACCGACGAATGCCATTACCAGTGTCTGCATCAGCTTGGAGAGAATATCGGCGTGTTGCCAGACGCTATTGTCGAGGAAATCATCGGCCATGTGGCCGATATTGGAGCGCTCGGGATCGAGCCTGTCTCCCCAGAGCGCAAGAGCGGTAAGTTCGCCATAACCCTTGCCCCAGAATTCCGATTTGGTGTCGAACAGGAAATTCGCCCATCCGAGGAAGCGACGCTGCACATAGACCTGACTGGTGCGGATTTCCGCCTGGCCGGCAAAACCGTAATGCACGAGGACCTTCTTGCCGTCCTGCTGGATTTCGTCCGGCAGGCCCTCCGGCGCGACTGCCGCATCGTCATTGATGATGACGGGGTAGTTCTTGCCGTCGACATAGACATCCACCCGGGTCGGGGTCACGTCGAGGCGGTTTTGCGTACCGGCATAGACCACACTGTAGCCGCCGCCCGGCAGGGGTTGCAGCCAGTCGATCTTCGCATCGGCGGGATATTGGCCGCGGCTTGACCATTGCGGCTCAACCTTGTCGTTTGTGAAACGCAGGCGTGGCTGGGCGCGCCAGGAATACCAGTCCTGAATATAGCTCGAAGCGCGGTCCCACCGGCCCTGCATGAAAGCCGGCCCGACATTGAAGAAGAAAAAGCAGCCGATGAGATAGATGGCGATGATGACAAGACCGGTCAGCAGGCCATATCGCTGCATGAAGCTGCGATTGAACACTTCGGGATGCGCGGCCGTCAGCCTTTCGCGCTCGGCGGTGTTGAGAATGAAGCTGGACGACATCAGGCCGCTCCCCGTCCGAATTCGAAGGATTGATGGCCGATCAGCTTGCGGCGCAACCAGCCGGAAAACTGATCGACAGCGATGATGGTGATCAGCAGCAGGATGATGATGGCATAGGTCTTCGATGCGTGATCGTTGCCGATCGAAAGCCGGAAGACCTCGCCGATGCCGCCGCCGCCGACGGCGCCGATGATGGTGGAGGCGCGCACGTTGATTTCGGCGCGCAGCAGCGCGTAGGAGACGAAATTGGGCAGAACCTGCGGCACGATGGCGAAACGCACCCGCTCCAGCCAGTTGGCACCGGCGGCGCGCAGGCCTTCATCCGGCTTCATGTCGGCATTTTCCACTACTTCGAAAAAGAGCTTGCCCAAAGCGCCGATAGTATGGACCGAAATCGCGATGATGGCCGCGATCGGGCCGATGGACAGGATGGCGGTCAGCAACCCGGCGACAACGATTTCGGGAAAGGCGCGCAGCACTTCCATCACCCGGCGCACCACCCAGCGCACGAGACCGGCGCCGACGAGATTGGTGGAGGCGAAGAAGCAGAGCACGAAGGCGAAACTCGTGCCGATGATCGTCGAGACCAGCGCGATATTGAGCGTGATGATCAGCTGGTAGATGAAATGCGGGATGTAGAAGCCGTCGGTAATATAAACGCGATCCGCGACATAATTATATTTCAGCGAACCATCCGCATAGGGCGACGGCAGGTCGAACATCGCCCGGAAGATTTCCAGCGGGCTGTCCGGCACGAAGGTCTTCATGAAATCGAAGAAATAGGGCAGGCGCTCGAAGAATTTGCCTGAATTGGCCGCATTGGCGAAATTCAGGGAGGCGGCGAGGATGACGAGAAAGATCACGAGCGAAATGACGGTATAAATCCGTCGTGTCGCAAGCTGCTGTTGATAGTGACGCATGATCGTCTTGGACGATGCGCTCAACCCCTCGGGCGCGAGGGTATCATGGTGCAGGGTGGTCGCCATGCCGCTTTTCCTTTATTGGCAAAAGCGGCGGCACCGCAAGGCACCGCCGCTTCCGGATATGATCTCAGGATCAGCCGCCGATAACGGACTTACGGGCGTCGATGATCGTCTGGTAGAAGGACGGGTCGACCTTGATGTAGGCGGTGTTCTTGCCCTGGGTGAAGCCCTGGAAGCATGCGAGGTCCTTCTTCGGCAGTTCCATGAAGAAGTTTTCGACCTTCTGCTTCATCGCGTCGCCGAGCTTGTTGGTGACCATCAGCGGGCCGTTCGGGATCAGCGGCGACTTCCAGACTTCGACGATATCGTCCATGTCGAGGTTGCCCTTCTTGACCATCTGGTAGAGGTTGCCGGCGGTGTAGCCTTCTTCCCACTTGCCAACGCCCGAACCGAAGGTGGTGCCAACGTCGAACTTCTTGTCGAGAACGGCGAGAACGAGGTTCTCATGGCCGCCGCCGAAGCCGGTTTCGGAGAAATATTCCTTCACCGGAACGCCGGTTTCCTTCGGAATAGCCACGTTCGGAACGAGGAAGCCGGAGGTGGAGTCAGGGTCGGCGAAGCCGATCTTCTTGCCCTTGGCATCTGCCAGCGTCTTGATGCCGCTGTCCTTGCGGGCAACCATGATCGTGTAATAACCGGTCGAACCATCGGCGCCAGCCGTGGTCAGGATCGGGTCGACGGCCTTCGGGTCGGCCAGAGCGATCTTGGCGTAGGAGGAGGCGCCCATGGAAGCGATGTCGATGGTGCCGCCGAGCAGGCCCTGGATGACGCCGTTATAGTCCGGCGACGGGAAAACCTGAACTTCGGAAACGCCGGTTGCAGCCTTGAGGCCATCGGCAACGCACTTGGTGTTGCGGATCTGGTCGGCTTCGTTTTCGGAACCGTCGAGACCGATGCGCAGAACCTTGACGTCCTGAGCCATGGCGGAACCGGCCAGAACGCCAAGGGCGACTGCCGAAAGAAGGACTTTCTTCAACATGGACTTTCTCCTGTTTCCCGGCGAGCCGGAGTTTGTTGTGAAATGTTGGCCCTTGACGCGGGCGCAAACGATGCTGAGCGGTTCCTCAGAGCCCGGCGAGAGCGAGCGGTTCGGGACCGGCAGATTGCTGCACCGGACGCGCGGGAAGCTGCGCGCCGGGAATATTGATGCTGGTCGACGTCATGGTCTCGTCGATGCCGGAGCCTTGTGAATCGGTTCCGTAAATCTCGGTGACGGCGGCGGCCGTCAGTTCGGCGGGCGTTCCGTCGAAGACAACGCGGCCCTGGGACATGCCGATGATGCGTTCGCAATAGTTGCGCGCCGTATCCAGCGTGTGCAGGTTGGTGATGACGGTGATGCCTTCGCGTTCGTTGATGTCGCGCAGCGCGTCCATCACGATCTTGGCATTGAGGGGATCGAGCGAGGCAATCGGCTCATCGGCCAGCACCATCTTGGGAGATTGCATCAGGGCACGCGCAATGGCGACGCGCTGCTGCTGGCCGCCGGAAAGCGTACCCGCCGCCTGCATGGCCACATGTTCTATGCCGAGGCGCTCCAGCGCGGCGATCGCCATCAGCCGCTCGTCATGGGTGAAGATGTTGAAGAGGCTCAGCGCCGTCGAACGGTGATTGAGGCGGCCGAGCATGACGTTGGTAAGAACGTCGAGACGCGGCACCAGATTGAACTGCTGGAAGATCATCGCGCAGTCGCGCTGCCAGTTGCGCAGAGCCGCACCCTTCAGCGCCGAGACTTCCGTGTCGTTGAAATGAATGGAACCCGAGGAGGGATCGACGAGGCGGTTGATCATGCGCAGCAGCGTCGATTTTCCCGCACCCGAGCGCCCGATCACGCCGACCATCTGACCCTGCGGGATTTCGACATTCACGGAATCGACCGCAGTGTGGTTGCCGAAACGGCGCGTGACTTGCTTCAGGTGAAAGCTCATTTCCCCGTCCAATCTTCTTTTGACGGGGTTCCACGTAACAGTGGTGCGTGAAGTACGAATGTCAGTTTGATGAACAAAATATTACAGATTTCCGGGGTGCGGCTCGCGCCTGTTTGCCGACAAAGCTTTCAGGAGGTATCCCGCTGCGCTGAAATCTGCGCGTGCTTCAAAGGCGTAGAAACAAAAATCCCGGAGCCTTGCCCCGGGATTTGCACTGGTTTCAGCGGAAGGGGATTTCACCCGCCATATTTCGCGACAAAATCCTCTGCCGCCAGATTGCGGAAGTCGTCCAGGGCGCCGCGCAGCGAGGCATGGTCCCAGTCCCACCATTTCAGCTCATCCATTTGCCGGCCCAGTTCGGCCGGGAACCGTTCGCGGATCAGCCGGGCGGGTACACCCCCGACGATGGTGTACGGCGCCACATCTTTGGAGACGACCGCGCCTGCGCCGATCACCGCGCCGTTTCCGACCGTGACGCCAGGCAGGATCGTCGCGCCATGGCCGATCCAGACATCGTGGCCGATCACCACCCGTTTGGCACGGCGGGCGGCAAAGAAGTCCGTCTCGTCTTCGGCATCGTCCCAGTAGCTGCGGGCGCGATAGGTGAAATGGTGCAATGTCGCCCGCTGCATGGGGTGGTTGGTGGCGTTGATGCGCACGGAGGCGGCGATATTGACGAATTTACCGATGGTGGCGCACCAGATTGCGCCATCCTGCATGACATAGGAGTAGTCGCCCATCTCGACCTCCTCGAGGCGGCAGCGCTCCGAAATTTCGGTATAGCGGCCGATCGAGGACTTGGTGACACGGGCACTTTCGTGGATGACGGGTTCGAGACCGACCTTGACGCTCATGCCGCTGCCTTTCGCGGAGAGAATTGCGAGACGTCGAGAATGCGGTCGGCAACGGCTTCGCGCACCTCCTCGTCGTGGAAGATGCCGAGCAGGGCCGTGCCCCTCTCTTTTTTCTCCCTGATCATGTCGACCACCACGCGCCGGTTGGTGGCGTCGAGCGAGGCCGTGGGCTCGTCAAGAAGCAGGATCGCATGGTCGGTGATGAAGCCGCGCGCAATATTGACGCGCTGCTGCTCACCGCCCGAAAAGGTCGCCGGCGGCAGCGACCACAATTCCTGCGGCAGGTTTAGTTTCGAAAGCAGCATGGCCGCCTGCTCGCGCGCATCTTCGGCGGCAACCTTACGCGCCAGAAGCGGTTCGGCAACGACGTCGATGGCCGCGACACGCGGCACGGTGCGCAGGAACTGGCTGACATAACCGATAGTGCGGTGGCGGATAGCGAGGATCGTGCGCGGCGAGGCATTGCCCATATCGATGACCTCACCCTGATGGCGGATGAGAATCTGTCCGCTGTCTATGGCGTAATTGCCATAGAGCATTTTCAGGATCGAGCTTTTGCCGATGCCCGACGGGCCGCCGAGAACGACGCATTCGCCGCCCGAAACGGAGAAATTGACATCGCGGACGACCGGCAGTTCGATGCCGTCGCGAAGATGCATGGTGAAGCTTTTGAAGACTTCCGAAACGATGAGAGGCGTCGTCATGGTGGGTTCTTTCTTCCTGCGCGCGATTTTATCCGAAAACCGGGGACCACTTTTCGGAGCGACGCGGCTAGACCTGCAAGATGGAGGAAACAAGCAATTGCGTGTAGGGCTCGCGCGGATCGTCTAGCACCCGGTCGGTGAGGCCATGTTCGATGACGTCGCCGCCCTTCATCACCATCATGCGATGGGATAACAGACGCGCAACCGCCAGATCATGGGTGACGACGACGACTGCAAGGCCGAGATCGTTGACGAGGCCGCGTACCAGATCGAGCAGGCGTGCCTGCACCGAGACATCGAGGCCACCGGTCGGTTCGTCCATGAAGACGAGGCGCGGCGAGGTGACGAGGTTGCGGGCAATCTGCAGGCGCTGGCGCATGCCGCCGGAAAAGGCGCGCGGCTGGTCGTCGATACGGTCGGTGCCGATTTCCACCCGCTCCAGCCATTCGCTGGCCGATTGCCTGATATTGCCATAGTGCCGGTTGCCAACGGCCATCAGCCGCTCGCCGACATTGGCGCCGGCAGAAACCGCCATGCGCAGGCCGTCTGCCGGGTTCTGGTGCACGAACCCCCAGTCGGTGCGCATCAGGAAACGCCGTTCGGCCTCGCCCATATGGTAAAGATCTCGCATGGAGCCATCGCGCATGCGATATTCCACGCTGCCGGCGGTGGGCATCAGCCGGGTGGAAATGCAGTTGAGCAGCGTGGTCTTGCCGGAACCGGATTCACCGACGATCGCCAGCACCTCGCCCGGATAAAGCTCGAAGGAAACGTTGCGGCAACCGGCGCGGTCGCCGTAATATTTGGAAACGTCCCGGACTTTCAGAAGCGGTGCGTCGCTCATTCTGCGGCCTCCTTCACATCCGCCAGCAGGTGGCCCTTGTGGCCATGGGCACGGCGGTCTTCGCAATGGTCGGTATCGGAGCAGACGAACATGCGTCCGCCCTTGTCATCCAGCACCACCTCGTCGAGATAGACATTCTCCCCGCCGCAGAGCGCGCAGGGCTTGTCGAAGCGCTGGATTTCAAAGGGATGATCTTCAAAATCGAGGCTGACGACGTCTGTATAGGGCGGCACGGCGTAGATTCGTTTTTCGCGCCCGGCGCCGAACAGCTGCAGGGCGTCCGAGAGATGCATTTTCGGATTGTCGAATTTCGGCGTCGGCGAGGGGTCCATCACGTAACGCCCGGCGACCTTAACCGGATAGGCATAGGTGGTGGAGATGCGGCCGTTGCGGGCGATATCCTCATAAAGCTTGACGTGCATCAGGCCATATTCTTCGAGCGCATGCATGACGCGGGTCTCTGTCTCGCGCGGCTCGAGGAAGCGCAGGGGTTCGGGGATCGGAACCTGATAAACGAGCACCTGGCCCGAATGCAGCTCTTCTTCCGGAATGCGGTGCCGCGTCTGGATGATCGTCGCATCCTTCGTACGGGTGGTGATGGCCACATCAGCCACCTTCTGGAAAAAGGCGCGGATGGAAACGGCGTTGGTGGTGTCGTCGGCCCCCTGGTCGATGACCTTCAGCACATCGTCGGGACCGAGGATGGAGGCGGTCAACTGCACGCCACCGGTGCCCCAGCCATAGGGCATGGGCATTTCACGGGAAGCGAAGGGAACCTGATAACCGGGAATGGCGATGGCTTTCAGGATCGCCCGGCGGATCATCCGCTTGGTCTGTTCGTCCAGATAGGCGAAGTTGTAGGCAGCCAGCCCGTCGTCAAATGAAACTTCTTTAAGCATTGCGCGTTAGCCTTGTGAAAAAAGGAGTACAAGCTCATGGAGATTGGAATTCTTGCAGCCGTGTTTTTTGCTGTCTTTGCAGCATCGACCGTCTTTTGCGCCTACTGGTTCGGCGAGCAGCACAGCCGCTGAGCTATTCGGCCGCATCGCTTATCCATTCCGCGCCATTGGCATTGATCGCCTCGAAATCAGCGCGCATCTTTCTGACCAGACCGAGTTCGGCCTGAAAATCCACGTAATGCGGCAGTTTCAGATGTTCGACAAAGCCCGTCGCCTGCACGTTGTCGGCGTGTGAGATGACGAATTCCTCGTCCTGAGCGGGGGCAACGACATCTTCGCCGAATTCACCGGCCCGCAGTGCCCTGTCGACGAGTGACATGGCCATCGCCTTGCGCTCGCTCTGGCCGAAGACCAGACCGTAACCGCGGGTGAACTGTGGCGGCGCCTTGGCCGAACCCTTGAACTGGTTGACCATCTGGCATTCGGTGACCTTGATATCGCCGAGCGAGATGGAAAAGCCAAGTTCCGGCACCTCCAGCTCGATTTCCACCTCGCCGATGCGGATTTCGCCGACGAAGGGATGGGTGCGGCCATAACCGCGCTGCGTCGAATAGGCGAGCGCCAGAAGAAAACCCTCATCACCGCGCGCCAGCGATTGCAGGCGCAGGTCGCGGGCCATCGGAAATTCCATGGGTTCCCGTGTCAGGTCCCCGGCAACATGATCGTCCGGCATGTCGCCGTCGCTTTCGATCAGCCCTTCCTGGGCGAGGATATCGGAAACACGCATGACATATTCCGGCTCGCCTTCCCGCTGGGTGGCGGGTTCGACGGCCTCGTCTTCGAGGAGGGAGGGATCAAGCAGCCGGTGGGTGTAATCGAAGGTCGGGCCCAGCAATTGCCCGCCGGGCAAATCCTTGTAGGTGGCGGAAACACGGCGCTGCACCGCCATCTTCGCGGTATCCACCGGCACCGAATAGCCAAAACGCGGCAAGGTGGTGCGATAGGCGCGCAGCAGGAAGATGGCTTCGATCATGTCACCGCGTGCCTGCTTGACGGCAAGGGCCGCAAGCGACTGATCGTAGAGTGAGGCTTCCGCCATCACCCGGTCTACGGCGAGCGAGAGCTGCGAGACGATCTGCGCCACAGACATGGCGGGCAGGTCGCGGTCTCCGCGCCGCTGGTCGGCCAGCAGCCGGTGGGCATTGGCGATGGCGGTCTCCCCGCCTTTGACAGCAACATACATCTTATGCCTCCACGGGTTTGATGCGCGTCGTACGCGGCAGGCAGACAAATTTATCGCCGGCCGTCAGGATGACATCGACGCCACGCGGGAAGATGGCGTTGTTCTCCGCCCAAAGCCTCGGGAAAATATCCGGCAGGCCGGAGGGGCTGATGATGTTGACGTGGCGGATGCCGGGGCCGGAGAGCAGCAATTCCCGCCCACCGTCCAGATCGGGCAATTCGATGATGAGCGTCGTGGAGCGATCGGGATATTCCTGGCTTCCCTGTGCGAAGAGACCGAAGGACGCGATGGCGCTTCCCGCTTCGATGACGGCGAAATGCGCAGTCCCTTTTTCTTCCGTCGTAACCGCTCCGGTGTGAAATCCGATCCAGCCCGGCACCGCACTCTTGCGCAGCGCGCTGCTCAGCCAGACTGGCGTGTCGTGGTCGCAGAGCGCCAGCAGAACAGCACCGGTGGCAACGGCGAGCGGCAGCGGCGGCGCGACCGCCGTTTCGATCGTCTGCGGCGTGCCCGGACGGGCCATGCCGTCCATCAGCTTCTTGAAAATCCGTTGGGAATCGAAGACGGCGTTGGAAAAGCCGCCCGTCAATGCTTCGGCCTTGGCGCTCATCAGTCCTCTCCTCGAACCATGGTGAAGAAATCGACCCGCGTGGCTGCGGTTTCCCGTGTTTTTCGTTCCTTCTCTTCGCTCAGTCTTTTTTCGACCGGCGAAAGAAGCTCGGTCTCGATGAAGTTCCGGGTCGAGCTTTCCTGCCAGAGCGCGTCGAAAACTGCGGCATACCAGGCCTTCTTGCGGCCGGTGCCGAGAACATGCGCATGGCCGACGGTTCCCGAGGCAAGCTTGACGGTCGCGCGGGTGACGGTGGTTTCACCGAGATTAAAAGGCGCACCGCCGCCGCCGATACGGCCCTTGACCATGACGAGGCCTGTTTCCGGGCCCCGCACGTTTTCCGTCTGCGGACTGGCATCCTGCCGGTTCCAGACCGTTTCAAGTTCCTGAACGGTGGCGCGGGCAAGAAGCGCCGCCACCCGTTTCCTTTCGCCGTGTATATTCGCAGCTTCGTTATTCATCGCTTGACCTCTAATGTCTATTGATATAGACAACTATACAATATAAGCTACAATTAACGTCCGTGAATGACAAGCGTGTGACATGAGCCCTGCGGCAGCGATGAAAAGAAAGAACGGCGTGGCGCTCTGGCGGCAGATTGCCGACCGGATCAGAGGCGAGATTGCGGCTGGCGATCACGACGAAACCGGCATGTTGCCGCCGGAGATGACGCTGGCCGAAAAATTCGGCGTGAACCGCCATACCGTCCGAAGTGCCATTGCCGCGCTGGCAAGCGAAGGCATTCTCGAGCCGATGCAGGGACGCGGCACGATGATCGCCCGCAAGGAGCGTCTGAGCTTTCCGATTTCGCTGCGCACGCGATTTACGGCAGGCATCGGCGATCAGGTGAAGGAGATGGAGGCGCTGCTTCTTTCCCATACGACCGAGCCGGCAAGTGCCGATCTGGCAGCACGGCTGCAATTGTCGGCCGGTGCGCCGCTCGTTCGTCTGGAAACCCTGCGCAAGGCGGATACCCGCCCTGTGTCCCGTTCGACCACATGGTTCCCGGCGGATCGTTTTGCCGGAATAGGTGAGGCCTATCAGAAAAGCGGCTCGATCACGGCCGCTTTCAAGATGCTTGGCGTGGCGGACTACGTGCGCATTTCCACTGTCATTTCTGCTGTCCATGCGGATACGCAGGATCTGGCCGATCTCGAGCTATCGCCCGGGGCCATCCTGCTTGTCACCCAGGCATTGAATGCCGATATGGATGGCGTGCCGGTGCAATATGCCGTCAGCCGCTTCTCGGCCGATACGGTTGAATTCACGGTCGAAAATTAAGCGGGAGGCTACTCCGCCTGTGACAGACCCAGCACATCCAGCATCGAATAGAAGCCCGGCTTCTTGTCGAAGGCCCAGACGGCCGCCGTGATTGCGCCGCGTGCGAAGATGGAGCGGTCGCCGGCATAATGGGAAAGCTCGACGCGCTCACCTTCTCCGGCGAAGATCACCGAATGTTCGCCAATTACCGAGCCGCCACGCAGCGTGGCAAAACCGATGGTGCCGGCCTCACGCGCGCCCGTGTGTCCGTCGCGCACGCGCACGGAAGAGGCCGTGAGATCGACCTTGCGGCCGGCAGCGGCGGCTTCGCCCAGCAGCAGCGCCGTGCCCGAGGGCGCGTCCACCTTGTGCTTGTGGTGCATTTCCAGAATTTCGATATCCCAGTTCTGCGCATCCAGCGCCTGCGCGGCCTGTTGTGTGAGAACACTGAGCAGGTTGACGCCGAGGCTCATATTGCCTGACTTGACGATGCGGGCATGGCGCGACGCCGCCTTGAATTTTTCTTCGTCTTCCGGTGAGCAGCCGGTCGTGCCGATGACGTGCACGATGCGAGCCTGTGCGGCAAGCCCCGCGAAGGTGACGCTGGTTGCCGGTGACGTGAAATCGATCACCCCTTCGGCATGCAGAAAGGCCTGCAGCGGATCGCTGGTGATTTCAACGCCAATGGGGCCGAGACCGGCAATTTCACCGGCATCGCGGCCGACAAATGCCGAACCCTCGCGCGCCACCGCGGCATGCAGCTGGACACCCGGCGTCTGATGAATGAGGCGGATCAGCGCCTGTCCCATGCGGCCCGCCGCGCCGACCACCACCAGTTTCATGCCGCTGCTGCCCATGCTGTCACTCACTTCTCATGTCGGGCGGATCGGAACCCGCCGGTATCGGATGTTTGATGTTTGCTGCCGCGACGTTAAAGACCGTCCGCCCGCTTCGCAAGCATCACATTTAAAGGGCCCGCCGTTCGAAAGCGGTCAGGCTCTCCAGCGCCGGCCATCCAGCGCCAGACCGAAATCGGAAGGGGTTCTGGAATAAGTGGCGAGGCCGGAAAGCGCTGCCTGGGGATGGGTGACGACGAAGGTTGGAATGGTCCGCATCAGCGCACTGTGCGGCGCCTTGTCCTCGAACGCGGCCCGGAATTCCGGGCTCTTCAGCGCCGGAATGATCTTCTGCGAAATGCCGCCGGCCAGATAGACGCCGCCCTTGGCCATGAAGATCAGCGCAAGATCGCCCGCCACGCGGCCGAGATAGGTGCTGAACAGCGAGAGCGTTTCTTTCGCCTGCGGGTTCTGGCCGGAAAGCCCCTGCGAGGTGATGTCGGCCGGATCGGAGAAGACGGCGTCAATGCCGTCAGCCTTGCAAACGGCGCGGTAAAGATTGACCAGTCCACGTCCGCACAGGATCTGCTCACCTGCAACGCGGCCTTCGATGGTTTCGATATGCGGGAAAACCGCATAGTCGCGCGCGCTTCTTGGGCCGATATCGATATGGCCGCCTTCGCCAGGCACCGGGAACCACATATGGCGGGCATAGACCAGCCCGGCAACGCCGAGCCCCGTGCCGGGTCCGAGAACGACGCGCGATGCAAGCACGTCTTTTTTGCCGGAGCCGATGGCCTCGCGATTATCGTCGTCAAGAGCCGCAATCGCCAGAGCCTGCGCCTCGAAATCGTTGATGACGATGACATCCTTCAGGCCCAAATTTGCAATCATACCCTTTGGCTTGACGACCCAGTGGCAATTGGTGAGCGGAATTTCGTCGCCTTCGATGGGGCCGGCAATTGCAAGAATGGTCGAGACCGGCTGGAGCGAGGTCTTGTCCAGAACCGCCTGCTGAATGGCGTCATCGATCGTCGGATATTCCGCCGTCTTCACCGTGGTGAGGTGCACCGGTTCCGCAAAGGAATCGATCAGAATGGAAAAGCGGGCATTTGTACCGCCGATGTCGCCAAGAAGGATGGGGAAGGACAGATATTCGGTATCGGACGTCTTCGGCATTGCCTGTTCCATATTGGTGGGTCAGTCGGCGAGGTGGAAGTCGATCAGGTTTTCTGCGGTGGCGCGGTTGAGCGCCATCGGAATGTCGTAGACGGTGGCAAGGCGCGTCAGCGCCTTCACGTCCACATCATGCGGCATGGCCGTCAGCGGGTCGGTGAAGAAGATCAGCATGTCCACTTCGCCGGTGGCGATCATCGCGCCGATCTGCTGGTCGCCGCCGAGCGGACCGCTTTTAAGGCGAATGACATCAAGCCCCGGGCAGGCTTCCTGCACACGCCCGCCGGTGGTGCCGGTGGCGACGATCTTGAACTTGGCAAGCGTCTTCTGGTGATGACGGGCAAAAGCCGCCATATCGTCCTTTTTCTCGTCGTGAGCGATGAGCGCGATACAGCGTTGCCCTTCCATGATCCCAGCCTGTCCTCAAAGAATTAAATCGATTTGAAGCCTTCTATAACAGCTTGCCGCCATTTGAAAAGGGAAGCTGTTGAATGCCTCATTTCTGTTTCAGTTCAATGTCGGACGCTGGGCGGGAAGCGGAATATCCGACGGCGGCTGCATGGCGGGCGCGGCCTGAATGACCTGTTCCACGCTTTGCTGGCGTGCGGCCGGGGCCTGAGACGGTGCCGGCGAATAGGCCTGGGCGGCAAGACCCTCGGGATTGGCGGAAGGGGCGGCGGCCACGGCGGCGCAGGCCGAGGGCAGGTCGGAGACCATAACCGGGCGCGGTTTCACCGGCTTGGCATTGGGGTCCTTCTTCGGCGGCGCCCATGGTTCCTTGCTGAACCACCAGGCAAGCGACTTGTCGCAGCCGTCGCCTTTGCCGACGGAGGCCTGCGGTTTGCAATTGGGAGCGCCGGGCGGGCATTCGAGACGGATGTGAAAATGCTCGTCATGGCCATAGATCGGCCTGATCTTGCCCATGAAGGTGCGGTCGCCAGTCCATGTCTGGCAGAGCTTCTGCTTGATGGCCGGGTTGACGAAGACACGCTCCACCTGCGGGTAACTTGCCGCCATCATCACCAGCCGGGCATTCAGCGGCGACCATTTGCGGTCATCCACCGTCAGGAACTTGCTCTTGTCCAGCATCGAGATGAAAGGCACCGTTTCGCGCTGTTCCACGGTCAGCCGGGGGGTGGGCATGGGCCGCCACCACACATCGACATCGAGGCCGATCTGGTGTGAGGCGTGGCCGGTCAGCATCGGGCCGCCGCGCGGCTGGGAAATATCGCCGAGCAGCAATCCCGGCCAGCCGATCTTCTGGGCGTCCTGCGAAAATTGCTCAAGGAAGGAAATCAGCTGCGGCTGGCCCCAGCGCCGGTTGCGCGACAGGCGCATGGCCTGCCAGCCGGGGCCGTCCGTCGGCATGGCGATGGCGCCGGACTGGCAACCCTTGGCATAGGAGCCGATCGGCTGCGAGCCCGTGGCGGAAGGCAGGGCCATGTGGCCAAACACTTCTTTCGCGGGCCTGTCTTCAGCCGATGCGGTCTCGATTTGCAATTGCAGCGCCGAGACGACCGACATCGCCAGCATGGCCGCCTTGAAAACTCTTGTTGATCCCGCCGTCATATAGCCTGCCCGTCCGATCAGGTGATTCTCTTCCCCCAAGAATAAACTGGAACGGGATTTTGTTGAAACCATGTTTCGCCTAGTCCTCGCAAAGCGGGGATAAAGACGCCGATAAAGAGCTTGTGAGGCAGCGCATCTGTTTTTTGCCAATCTTTCTTTTATGCTCTCTCCAGCAAGCACAAAAACAGGGACATTCCCCCGATGATATTGGCACCACTGAAATCCCGTATCCTTATCGCTATCGCGGCATCCGCCCTGCTGATACCGGCGGCGGCTTCCGCCCAGTCAGCGGATGTCTGGCGAAAGGGGATTTCGACGGTCGGGGAGCTGAAACATCCTGATGGTTTCGACCATTTCGACTATGTGAATACCAAGGCGCCGAAGGGCGGCACATTGCGCCTGTCGACATCAGGCACTTTCGACACGCTCAACCCGCTGCTCGCCAAGGGCGAAAGGGCGACGGGCCTTTCGCTGGTTTACGATACGCTGATGAAATCGACGGAAGAGGAGCTTTCGGCCTCCTATGGTTTGCTGGCCGAGGGCGTGAGTTATCCCGACGATATTGCGAAGGCGACGTTCCGGCTGCGGCAGGACGCCAAATGGGCCGATGGCAAGCCGGTGACGCCGGAGGATGTCGTCTTCAGCTTCGAAAAAGCGAAGGATCTGAGCCCACAACTCTCGACCTATTATACCCACGTCACCAAAGCGGAAGTGAGCGGCGAAAGAGACATCACCTTCACCTTCGATGAAAAGAACAATCGCGAATTGCCGCAGATCGTCGGGCAATTGCTGATCGTTCCCAAGCACTGGTGGGAAGGCACAGGTCCGGACGGCAAGCCACGCGACATATCGCGCGGTACGCTGGAGCCGGTCATGGGCTCCGGCCCTTACAGGATCGCAGCCGTCTCCCCCGGCTCGTCCGTCACCTATGAACTCCGTGACGATTATTGGGGCAAGGACGTCAATGTGAATGTGGGGATGAATAATTTCAAAACCATTGCCTACACCTTCTTTGCCGATCAGGACGTGGAGTTCCAGGCCTTCAAGTCCGGCACCGTCGATTTCCGGCAGGAAGCCTCCTCCAGCCGCTGGGTCACGGGTTATGATTTTCCGGCCGTGAAGGAAGGCCGCGTCAAGAAAGAGGAATTGCCGAATATCTATCGCTCGGTTGGCATCATGCAGGCCTTCGTGCCGAACATGCGGCGCGAGAAGTTCCAGAACCCGAAACTGCGCAAGGCACTGAACTACGCCTTCGATTTCGAGGAGCTGAACCGCACGCTGGCTTACGGCCAGTTCCAGCGCATCAACAGCTTCTTCATGGGCAGCGAACTGGCCTCCTCCGGACTGCCGACAGGCCGCGAACTGGAAATTCTTCAGGAGCTGAAGAATCAGGTCCCGCCGGAAGTCTTCACGACGGAATATCGCAACCCGGTGGCCGGTGATCCCGCCAAGCAGCGCGACAATCTGCGCGAAGCGGTCAAGCTGATGAAGGAGGCCGGTTACGAGCTGCGCGGCAACCGCATGGTCAATGCGGCAACCGGCCAGCAGCTGGATATGGAGTTTCTGATCGATTCCTCCGGTATGGAAAGAACCATTCTTCCCTATGTCCAGAACCTGAAGAAGATCGGCATCAACGCCACCATCCGCACAGTCGACGCCTCACAATATACCAACCGTACCCGCAGCTTCGATTTCGACGTCACGATCAAGCTCTGGGCGACGTCGGCCAATCCCGGAAACGAGCAGGCGGATTTCTGGGGTTCGGCAGCAGCCGACCGGCAGGGTTCCAACAACGTCGCCGGCATCAAGAACCCGGCCGTCGATGCCTTGGTCAGGAAGGTCATATTTGCGCCCAACCGGGATGAACAGGTGGCCGCCGCCCGCGCGCTCGACCGGGTGCTTCTGGCAAACAGCTATGTCATTCCGCAATTTTACCGTGGCGAGATGTTCATCGCCTACTGGAACACCCTCGTCCGCCCTGAAAACCTGCCCGAATATGGCGTCGGTTTTCCGGACGCGTGGTGGTCCAGCCAGGCCGGGAATTGAGGCCGGCCTTGCTTTCGCGGCGAAGGCTTGATTCACATAGGGCGAGACGAATCGCTTGGAGCGCATGCAAGGCGCTTTCACGAAAGGACCGGGTTTGACTGAAACGAAAACCGCTGGCGTAACGGCCGGGAGCAGAGGCTGATGGGCGCCTATATCCTCAGACGTCTGGCACTGATGATCCCGACGATCGTCGGCATCATGGGCATTTCGTTTCTCGTCATCCAGTTCGCGCCGGGCGGGCCGGTGGAACAGGTCGTGGCGCAGCTGACCGGGCAAGGCGACAGCGCCTCAGACCGGCTCTCGGGCGGCGGCGATCTCATGGGCCAATCCGGTGGTTTCGATGAAAGCGGCTCGAAATATCGCGGCGCCCAGGGTCTTGATCCGGAGCTGATCAAGAAGCTCGAAAAACAGTTCGGTTTCGACAAGCCGCCGCTCACCCGTTTTCTTGAAATGATGTGGAATTACATCCGCTTCGATTTCGGCGACAGCTTCTTCCGCAACTCGTCGGTGATCGATCTCATCATCGACAAGCTGCCGGTCTCGGCCTCGCTCGGCTTCTGGATCCTGATCATTTCCTACATCATCTCCATTCCGCTCGGCATCAAAAAGGCCGTGTCGGATGGTTCGACCTTCGATGTCTGGACATCGGGCATCATCATCATCGGTTATGCGGTGCCGAGCTTCCTCTTCGGCATCCTGCTCATCGTTCTTTTTGCTGGCGGTTCGTTCTTCGACTGGTTCCCGCTGCGCGGTCTGGTGTCTGATAATTTTGACCAGTTGAACTGGTGGCAGAAGATCATCGACTATTTCTGGCACCTGACCCTGCCTTTGATCGCGCTCTCCCTTTCGGCCTTCGCGACGACGACGCTTCTGACCAAGAATTCCTTCATCGACGAGATCAAGAAGCAATATGTCGTCACCGCCCGTGCCAAGGGTCTCACCGAACGCAGGGTTCTCTATGGCCATGTCTTCCGCAACGCGATGCTGATCGTGATCGCCGGTTTTCCGGGTGCCTTCATCTCGGCCTTCTTCACCGGCTCACTGCTGATCGAGAACATCTTCTCGCTGGATGGTCTTGGCCGTCTCGGTTATCTCTCGGTCGTCAACCGTGATTATCCGATCGTCTTCGGCACGCTCTTCATCTTCTCGCTGATGGGCCTCGTCGTCGGCCTCCTGTCCGACCTGATCTACACGTGGATCGATCCGCGCATCGATTTCGAGCGGAGGGACGTGTGATGACGCTTGTCCATCCCGCCGGAACTGAGACGCTGGTAAAGCCGAAGCGCCCGTGGTTTTCGCCGACGACCAAGCGCCGCTGGCAGAATTTCAAGGCGAACCGCCGCGGATACTGGTCCTTCTGGCTGTTCCTGATCCTGTTTTTCCTCAGCCTGATGGCGGAATTCATCGCCAATGACAAACCCATTCTCGCCTCCTACAAGGGCGAGCTTCTGGTGCCGGTCATGGTAGATTATCCGGAGGAGAAATTCGGCGGCTTCCTGGCCCAGACCGATTACAAGTCCTCCTTCATTCAGGACGAGATCAACGCCAATGGCTGGATGATCTGGCCGCCGATCCGTTATTCCTATCAGACGGTGAATTCCAATATTCCGCATTCGGCACCCACGGCACCCTTCTGGCTGATGGATGAAAAGGAGCGCTGCTCGGCCTACCCGCAAGGCAATGCCGATCCCGGCTGCACGCTCGGCAATCTCAACTGGCTCGGAACGGACAATCAGGCGCGCGATGTTACGGCGCGAATGATCTACGGCTTTCGCATCTCCGTGCTGTTCGGCCTGACGCTGACTATCGCATCGGCCCTCGTCGGCGTCACGGCCGGCGCCATTCAGGGTTATTTCGGCGGTTGGACGGACCTGCTTCTCCAGCGTTTCATAGAAATCTGGTCGTCCATGCCGGTGCTTTACATCCTGCTGATCATCGCGGCCATCCTGCCGCCGGGCTTCTTCGTGCTGCTTGGCATCATGCTGCTGTTTTCATGGGTCGGCTTCGTTGGCATTGTCCGTGCCGAATTCCTGCGGGCCAGAAATTTCGAATATGTCCGTGCTGCCCGGGCACTCGGGGTCGGCAACTGGACGATCATGTTCCGCCATCTTCTGCCCAACGCCATGGTGGCGACGCTGACCTTCCTGCCCTTTATCCTTTCGGGTTCGATCACCACGCTCACTTCGCTCGATTTCCTCGGCTTCGGCATGCCGCCGGGATCACCGTCTCTGGGCGAGATGATCGCGCAGGGCAAGAACAACCTTCAGGCGCCCTGGCTCGGCCTCACCGCCTTCTTCACCATGTCCATCATGCTCTCGCTGTTGATCTTCGTGGGTGAAGCGGTGCGCGACGCCTTCGATCCACGCAAGACGTTCCGGTGATCGCCATGACGGAAACAAATATCCAGCCGCTTCTCTCCGTCCGTGATCTCTCCGTCGCCTTCCATCAGGGGGGCGCGACCAGCGTCGCTGTCGATCACGTCTCCTTCGACCTGATGCCGGGCGAAGTTGTCGCTCTCGTCGGGGAATCCGGTTCAGGCAAATCGGTGACGGCGAATTCCATCTTAAAATTGCTGCCCTATCCGGCGGCGAGCCACCCATCGGGCAAAATCCTGTTCGACGGCAAGGACATGCTGACCCTGCCGGAACGGGCGCTGCGTGCCGTGCGTGGCAACGATATCACCATGATCTTCCAGGAGCCGATGACCTCGCTCAACCCGCTCCACACCATCGAGCGGCAGATCGGCGAGATACTGGAACTGCATCAGTCGATCACCGGGGCAGAGGCGCGGGCGCGTACGCTGGAACTGTTATTACAGGTCGGCATCCGCGAGCCGGAAAAGCGCCTGAAAGCCTACCCGCATGAACTCTCAGGCGGCCAGCGGCAGCGTGTGATGATCGCCATGGCGCTAGCCAACCGGCCAAAACTGCTGATCGCCGACGAGCCGACCACTGCGCTCGACGTGACGGTGCAGGCGCAGATTCTGGAACTGCTCGGTGATCTGAAAACGCAGCACGGCATGTCCATGCTGTTCATCACCCACGATCTTGGCATCGTCCGCAAATTTGCCGACCGCGTCTGCGTCATGACCAAGGGCAAGATCGTCGAGACCGGCACGGTGGAGCAGGTATTTACCGATCCTCAGCACGCCTATACGCGCCATTTGCTGGCTGCCGAGCCGAAGGGCGAGCCGCCGCATTCCGATGCGAGCAAACCGGTGGTCATGCAGGGTGACGACATCAAGGTCTGGTTCCCGATCAAGGCGGGACTGATGCGCCGGGTGGTCGACCATGTGAAGGCGGTGGACGGCATCGATATTACTCTGCGTGCCGGCCAGACCGTGGGCGTGGTGGGCGAATCCGGCTCCGGCAAGACGACGCTTGGTCTCGCGCTCTCGCGGCTTATTGCCTCGCAGGGCCGCATCAGTTTCATCGGCCAGTCGATCGACAGCTATTCCTATGAGATGATGAAGCCGCTCAGGAACCGGCTGCAGGTGGTGTTTCAGGACCCCTATGGTTCGCTCAGCCCGCGCATGTCGGTGGGCGAAATCATCGCGGAAGGCCTGAAGGTTCATGAGCGGTCTCTCTCAGCCGACGAGCGCGATACGCGTGTTGCGATCGCACTGGAAGAGGTGGGCCTCGATCCGGCGACCCGCTGGCGGTATCCGCATGAATTTTCCGGCGGCCAGCGTCAGCGCATCGCCATTGCCCGCGCCATGGTGCTTAAACCCCGTTTCGTCATGCTGGACGAGCCGACCTCCGCACTCGACATGAGCGTGCAGGCGCAGGTGGTCGATCTGCTGCGCGATCTCCAGGCGAAGCATGAACTCGCCTACCTCTTCATCAGCCACGACCTGAAGGTGGTGAAGGCGCTCGCCAACGACCTGATCGTCATGCGCCACGGCAAGGTGGTGGAGAGCGGTTCGGCGGCAGAGATTTTCGCCAATCCGCAGCAGGACTATACCAAGGCGCTCCTGGCTGCCGCCTTCAACATTGAAGCGGTGAAAACGAAAGCGGTCAGCCAGTAAGACGCATCGCATTTTCCATTAAGGCAATGATTTTTCTGTTGCTTCGCGGAAAACGCCGACCCATGTTGCGGTAAGCGTGACTGGGAAACGGATTGATTGCGATGGCAGCGGATGTGGTCGTTTTGGGAGCGGGGATCATCGGGGTCTCCGTCGCTTTGCAACTGGCCCGAAGGGGCAAATCGGTGGTGCTGGTGGACCGGCGCGGGCCGGGCGAAGAGACCTCCTTCGGCAATGCCGGGCTGATCCAGAGAGAGGGCGTGGTGCCTTATGGCTTCACGCACGACCTTGCGCTGCTGCTGCGCTATTCGCTGAACAACAGGATCGATGTCCGTTATCGGCTCTCGGCCTTGCCGAGGATTGCGCCTTTCCTCGGCCGTTACTGGTATAATTCCGCAACTTTGCGACATGCCGCGATTGCCCGCGCCTATACACCGTTGATCGAACATTCGGTCTCCGAGCACAGTATCCTGATCGACGAGGCGAAGGCTGGCGATCTGATCGTGAAAAACGGTTGGATGACGGCCTACAGGACCGCCGCAAGGCGGGACGCCGACTATGCCGTTGCCGAGGGTCTCCACCGTGACCACGGCATTTCCCACTCGAAACTCGATGCCGAGGAGCTGGCTACGGCCGAACCGTATCTCAGCCGTGATTTCGTAGGCGGCCTGAAATGGAATGATCCCTGGTCAGTACGCGATCCGCACGCGCTGACGCTTGCCTATGTCAAGCTGTTCGAAAGCCTTGGCGGAACCTTTGTCCGGGGTGATGCCTCCACCCTCAGCCAGACGGTTAGCGGCTGGACGGTGCGCACCGAGACAGGCGCGGTGGAGGCCGAACATGCCGTCGTGGCGCTTGGCCCCTGGGCGGACACGGTGACGGAAAGGCTGGGCTATCGCTTCCCGCTCGGCGTGAAGCGCGGTTACCACATGCATTATGCGCCGCAGGAAGGCACAAAGCTCAACAACTGGCTGATCGACGCGGAGCGCGGTTATTTCCTGGCGCCGATGCGAAAAGGCATCCGCCTGACGACCGGTGCGGAATTTGCCGAACGCGATGCGCCAAAATCCCCGGTACAGATCGAGCGGGCGGAACGGGTTGCCCGCACTGTCTTTCCCCTCGGCGGCAGGCTGGATGCGGAGCCGTGGATGGGTGCCAGGCCCTGCACGCCGGACATGATGCCGATCATCGGTAAGGCGCCGCGCCACAAGACCCTGTGGTTCGCCTTCGGCCATGCCCATCACGGTCTGACGCTTGGGCCGATCACCGGCCGTGTTCTGGCGGAAACCATGCTGGGAGAAGCGCCGGTTATCGCCATCAATGCCTATCGTCCGGAAAGGTTCAATCCCTGATAGCCGGAGCATCGGACCGAAAAGTGTAGTATGGTTTTCGGAAAATCCGATGCTCAAACAAAAACTTAGAGCGGCGGAACGATTCCGTTTTTATCTGCGCCGCACTAAATCCGCTGGCCTTCCTGTGACAGGCCACGTAACATGGCCCCATGCAAAGGGGAAAAGGGGCAAACGTCATCATGGTGGCGAGGTTTCTCATCTATCAGCAGCAGGACGACTTTCGTTAGCGAAACTCGCTGCGCATGAAACGAGATGGAAACGGCTTGCTGGTGCATGATGGATGATATTGAAAACGCAAAGAAATTTTTCGCCGATAACCCCGATATCGAAATTCTCGAAGCTTTTGTCATAGACGCGAACGGCGTTCCGCGCGGCAAATGGATTCCGCGCGAACGGGCAATCGACGTGCTTGAAAAGGGAATGGCGATCCCGCGATCCGTTTATGCGCTGGATATCTGGGGCAGGGATGTGCACGCCGCAGGTCTCGCCGAAGGCACGGGTGATCCGGACGGCTTTTGTTTCCCCGTTCCCGGCACGCTGTCACGCGTAACATGGCTTGGCCGTCCGACGGCGCAGGTTCTGCTGGCGATGAAAAACCCGGATGGAACCGGCTTTTACGGGGATCCGCGCCATGTTCTGTCGCAGGTTCTGAACGCCTATAAAAAGGCTGGCCTCACGCCGGTCGTTGCTACCGAACTGGAATTTTACCTGATCGATCCCGTTCGCTCGGCGCTTGATCCGGTGCGCCCGCCGCATAGCCGTGAGGGGCGCTGGCACACCGGCCAGACGCAGGTTCTGTCGATCTCCGAATTGCAGGATTTCGAGGATGTCTTCCATGATATCGCGACAGCCTGCCGCGCCCAGGGCGTGCTTGCCGATACGACGCTGCGGGAGAATGGCCCCGGGCAATACGAGATCAACCTCAATCATGTGCCGGATGCCCTGCAGGCCGCCGATTTCGCAGTCTTCCTGAAACGTATCGTCAAGGGCGTGGCGCGGCGGCATGAACTTGACGCCACCTTCATGGCCAAGCCCTATGGGCTACAGGCCGGCAACGGCATGCATGTGCATTTTTCCGTTCTCGACAGGGACGGCAGGAATATCTATGCCGGGGAAGACGGCCCTTCGGATGCGCTGATGCATTCGGTCGGCGGCCTGTTGGAAAACATGGGGGAGAGCATGGCGATCTTCGCACCCCATGCCAATTCCTATCGCCGCCTGACCCCCAGCGAACACGCTCCCACCTATGCCTCCTGGGGCATCGACAATCGCTCGGCGGCGGTGCGCGTGATCGTTGCCAGCAAGGCGGCGACGCGTATCGAGCATCGGGTGGCCGGCGCCGATACCAATCCCTATCTGGTCCTCGCGATGATCCTCAGCGCCGCACTTGCGGGCATGAAGGAGAAGCGCCAGCCCGGCGGCGCGATCGCCGGCGACAGCCACGCGATCAATCACGAACCGCTTCCCACCAACTGGGATTACGCGTTGCAGCGCTTCACGCGGTCGAGTTTTGCCTATGCAACGCTTGGCCAGAAGTACCGGACGCTGTTTTCCGCCTGCAAGCAGCAGGAGCTTTCCGAATTTTCCCTGCGTGTAACCGACGTCGAATATGACGCCTATATCAGGACGGTGTGAGATGGCTGAGGTAACGAATATTCCAAATCCCGGTCATACGTCGTCGTGGTATGCCGCCTCCGCCAATGTGAAAACCGTGCGGCCCTCGCTGGAGGGGACGCTGGAAGCCGATGTCTGCATCATCGGTGGCGGTTTCACCGGAATTTCCGCCGCGCTGGAACTCAGTGAACGTGGTTATTCCGTCATCGTTCTGGAAGGCGTGCGGGTCGGCTTCGGCGCTTCGGGCCGCAATGGTGGCCAGATCGTCAATGGCTATAGCCGTGATCTCGAAACCATCGCCCGACGTTACGGTCACGAAAAGGCGGTGAAGCTCGGAGAAATGTCGCTGGAAGGCGGCGCGATCATCCGTGGTCGCGTCGCCAAATACGGCATCGACTGCGATCTCGTCGATGGCGGTTTCTTTGCCGCCTTTACGCCGAAGCAGATTCGCGAAATGGAGGCTCACAAAGCCCATTGGGAAAAACACGGCCATGGCGGTCTCGAAATGGTCTCCACGGCGGATGTCAGCCATTATGTGAAGACCGACCGTTATGCCGGCGGCATGATCGACCGCTTCGGTGGCCACATCCACCCCCTCAATCTGGTGCAGGGTGAGGCCGTGGCGGCCGAACGCCTTGGAGCCCGTATATTCGAAAACTCCCGCGTCATCGCGGTGGAGCAGGGCGCCAATCCCATCGTGCGCACGGCAACGGGCAGCGTGAAGGCGAAATATGTTCTCGTCTGCGGCAATGCCTATCTCGGCACCCTGCTGCCGGAAATCGGCGAGCGGATGATGCCGGTCTCGAGCCAGGTCATGGCGACGGAGCCGCTTGATGCCGACTTGATCGAGGCCCTTCTGCCTGCCAATTATTGCGTCGAGGATGCCAATTACATTCTCGATTATTACCGCCGCACGTCGGATAACCGCCTGCTTTATGGCGGTGGCATCGGTTATGGTGGCAGCGACCCGGCCGACCTGACGGGTGTGATCCGGCCGAACATGCTGAAGACCTTTCCGCAACTGGAAAAGACCAGGATCGAATTCGCCTGGAGTGGTAACTTCGCGCTGACCCTGACGCGCATCCCGCATATGGGCAAGCTTTCGGATAATATCTACTTTTCACACGGCGACAGCGGCCATGGCGTGACGACCACCCATCTGCTCGGCAAGATATTGGGCGAGGCCGTTGCCGGCCACGCCGAACGTTTCGATATCTGGAGTTCGCTGCCGAACTACCCGTTCCCCGGCGGCAAGACGTTCCGCGTGCCGCTGACCGTGCTCGGCGCATGGTGGTACGGCTTGAGAGACAAGCTGGGGCTCTAGAACGTTACCGTCTTCAGGCCGGCAAGCGCGTTTGCGGTGATCTCTTCGGGTGTGGTGTCGATGCTGACGGTTACGACGCCCGGCTCGCCGGTCGGCACTTCCAGCGTGGCAAGCTGGGTCTGAAGCAGCGAGAGCGGCATGAAATGGCCCTTGCGTTCACCCATACGCCGGCTAAGCAGCTCCAGGCTGCCATCCAGATAGATGAAAACGAGCGGACCACCGGTCGCTTCGCGAAGACGGTCGCGGTAGATTTTCTTGAGTGCGGAGCAGGAAACCACGACACCCTTACCTTCGCTACCCTTGCGCAGTTCCGCACCGATCAGGTCGAGCCACGGCCAGCGATCTTCGTCCGTCAGCGGAATGCCCTCGGACATTTTATCGACGTTGGATTTCGGGTGAAGCTTGTCGCCCTCTATGAAGGCAACGCCCAGTTTCTCAGCTACCGCTTCCGCGACCGTGGACTTGCCAGAGCCGCTCACTCCCATCACGACAATTGCCTGTGTCACCCGAACCTCGAATGTTTCTGTTTCGACGGTCAGCCCCTACCATGTGCGGCGGGTGGCGGGAACCTTAAATTTGGGTGGCTCCGTATGTCAGTGCCCGGTTTTGCCGGCTGCGGACCTTTCCAGTGCGGAAAAGCCGGCGTGGATGAGGATCGCCAGTGCCGCGACGATCAAACCTCCCTGGAGAATGAAGGCGAGATTGTTGGATTGCAGGCCGGCGATGATCACTTCGCCGAGCGTGCGGGCGGCAACGGTCGAACCGATGGTGGCGGTGGAAAGGCTGATGACCGCCGAAAGGCGGATGCCGGCGAGAATGGCCGGAAGGGCAAGCGGCAGCTCCACTTTGACCAGCCGCTGCCAGCCGGTCATGCCGCTGCCTCTGGCGGCATCCATCACCGTGGCCGGTAGGGTGGTCAGCCCGGTCAGCGTATTTTCGAACACCGGCAGAAGCGCATAAAGAAACAGGGCGATGAGCGTGGGTTTTTCGCCAAAACCCATCATCGGCACGGCCAGTGCCAGCACCGCCACCGGCGGAAAGGTTTGGCCGATATTGACGATGCTGCGCGACAGCGGCAGGAAATCCGCCCCGAAAGGCCGGGTGACGAGAACCGCAAGCGCCCCCGCCGTGAGCGTGGCCAGTCCGGTCGCGATCGCAACGGTGGTCAGATGCGAGAGCGTCAGGGAAAAGAGATTGGCCTGCGTGTAGATGGCTGGCGCATTGGCCTGCACGAGAGGGCGAAAGATCGGCGCGAAGATTTGCGGTGCGGCAAGAAAGATGATCAGCGCCAGCACCAGAAGCCCGAGAGAAAGAAATGAGAATGCGTTTTTCATGGGGCGCCAGTGGCGCGCTGGAGGAGAACATCACGCCGCACCCGGCCGACGGGTTGCCCATCGTCTTTTATCACAGGCAAGACATCGCAGCCCGCCCACAACATGGCCGACAGGGCATCGCGCTGGCTGGTGCTTTCGGTGAGCGGCGTACCTTCCGCACTTCCCGGCTCCACGATGTCGGCGACGGAGAGAACCGAAAGCAGTTTCAGCGCGCGTTCGTTTTCGCCGATCATGGTGCGGACGAAATCCGTCGCCGGTTTCAGCACCAGTTCCGCCGGCGGGCAATCCTGCACGATGCGGCCTTTGTCCATCACGGCAATGCGATCCGCCAGATGGAAAGCCTCGTCCATGTCGTGCGTGACGAGGACGATGGTGACGCCGAGCTTCTTCTGGATATCGAGAAGGTCGTTCTGGGCCTTGGCGCGGATCACCGGGTCGAGCGCGCCGAAGGGTTCGTCCATCAGGAGAATGTTCGGTTCTGCCGCCAGTGCGCGGGCCACACCGACACGCTGCTGCTGGCCGCCGGAAAGCTCATGCGGAAAACGATCCGCATAAAGCCCGGGATCAAGCTGGAAGAGGTGCATGAGTGCATCGATCTTGGCCTTTATGCGCTGGCGGTCCCAGCCGATCAACTGCGGCACGGTCGCGATATTTTCCGCCACGGTTCGGTGCGGAAAAAGTCCATGGCCCTGAATGGCGTAGCCGATCTGACGGCGTAGTTTGAAACCCGGAATGGCGCTGACATCTTCGCCGTCGATGCGGATCGCACCGGAGGTCGGTTCCACCAGCCGGTTGATCATGCGCAGCAGGGTGGTTTTCCCCGATCCGGACGTGCCGACGATGACGGTCACGGTGCGCGGCGCAACGGTCAGTGATACCTGATCCACAACGGCCGTATCGCCATATCGTTTCGTGATGGTGTCGATCTCGATCATGGCTTCTGCCTTTCGCCTGCGCTGAAGAGATTGCTGTCTATGAGGGCGTCGAGTGTGATCGCGGCGGCAAAGCCAAGGAGAACGGTCGGCACGGTGCCGAGCAGCACAAGATCCATGGCTGTCTGCCCGATGCCCTGAAACACGAAAACACCAAAACCGCCGCCGCCGATCAGGGCGGCGATTGTCGCGAGCCCGATATTTTGCACCAGCACGATGCGAATGCCGGTGAGAATGACCGGCATGGCGAGCGGAAATTCCACCTGCAGCAACCGCTGCACCGGTGTCATGCCAAGCCCGCGTGCCGCTTCCAGGACCGCCTGGGAAACGCCGGCAAGACCGACCACCGTGTTGGAAACGACCGGCAGCAGCGAATAGAGAAACAGCGCCACGAAGGCCGGCGCCATGCCGATGCCGGCAATGCCGATCCTCGCCGCGCCCGGCACGGTGGCTGCAATCCATCCGAGCGGGGCGATCAGAAGGCCGAACAAGGCGATGGAGGGGATGGTCTGGACGATATTGAGACTGTTCAGAACGCCTGCCCGCAGCCGCTCGACCTTGTAACAGAGGACGCCCAGAGGAATACCCACGACGGTCGCGGCGATCAGTGAGCCGATGGCAAGCTCCACATGCCGCACGGCCTCGGTCCAGAATATGTCGGCCCGGCTGGTATATTCCTTGATGATGGAGAGGTCGTTCCAGAGGCCGCTTGCCAGCAGCGTGGAAAGTGCGGCGGTCGCCAGCAGCAACAGCAAGATCCGGATGGCGGGTTTCGGCTCAAGACGTGCGATACAGTCCGTGGCGAGCAGAGCCAGCCCGGCAAAGAGCAACCAGAAACCGCTCGACGGCGAGACGCGGGCAAAACCGTTTCCTTCCGGCGTGAGAAAGGAGGCCGCCTGTCCGACAAAAACCGAGAGCGCCGCTAGACCGCCCAGTGCGGCTGCAAGCTTCAGCCGCGCGGGAAAGCGGAAAAAGGCGATGAATGCCGCAAGAAGAATGATCGCCGCAAGGAGTGTCGCGGCCGGCGATGGTAGGGCCTCGAAGATTGTTCGTGTTTCCCCCTGAACAATCCGGTTGGCGCGAAACGTCATGAAGGGCGATGCAAAAAGCGCATAAAGAAGCAGGCACGAAATCAGCACGCCCACCTTGTCAGGCCATTTCGTCAAATCCTGCTCCCCTGTACCCTGGGTTGGGATCGGATGATGAGACCGCTTCCGTTCTCATCCCTCCTCTTCCAGCGCCATGAGCCACTACTTGACGAAACCGTTCTTTGTCAGGAAGTCCAGCGCCACGGTCTTCGCCTGCTCGCCGCCTACCTGCACGCGGGCATTCAGATCCTGCAGGGTCGCAAGATCAAGCTTTTCGAACACGGGTTTCAGCAGCTCCTCGATATTGGGGTGCTTTTTCAGAACCTCTTCGCGAATGATCGGCGCGGGCTGATAGACCGGCTGCACATGCTTGTCGTCTTCCAGAACCACAAGACCGGAAGGGGCGATGCCGCCGTCCGTGCCATAGACCATGGCGGCATTGGCATTGTTCGTCTGGTTGGCGGCAGCGGCAATCGTGGCCGCTGTGTCACCACCGGAAAGCGTGATCAGCTGGTCCGGCTTCATGGTGAAACCATAGGTCGTCTGAAACGCCGGCAGGGCGGCGGCGGAATTGACGAATTCGGAGGAGGCGGCAAGAACCACCGCACCGCCATCGGTAATATATTTGCCGAAGTCGGAAAGCGTCTTCAGATTGTTCTTGTCGGCGACGTCCTTGCGCAGTGCAATCGCCCAGGTGTTGTTGGCCGGAGATGGCGTCAGCCAGACGATCTTGTTGGCATCGTAGTCGAGCGTTTTTGCCTCTTCATACCCCTTGGTGGCGTCCTTCCAGAGCGGATCATCCGCCTTGGAGAAAAAGAAGGCGGCATTGCCGGTATATTCCGGATAGATGTCGATCTCACCTGCGGTGATTGCTTTTCGAACGACCGGGGTTGCGCCGAGCTGGATGCGATCCGTCGTCTCGATCTTGTTCTGGTTCAGGACAGCGAGGATGATGTTGCCGAGAACGCCGCCCTCCGTGTCGATCTTCGACGACACCACCACCTGCGCCTGAGCGATGGAAACAGAAAAGGCAAGCGCAAGTCCGGCGCCTGTCAACGTCATCAAGCGGTTCATGAATAGTCCTCCGGTGGGTCAGCCTGCCGAACAGGCGAAAGATCGCCGCCGCAATTGCGGCAGAGTATCAACGGCCGGGAGGAAAAAAGGTTGCACGCCGTCCGAATTTTCGCGTCGAGGGTCCGGTTGGCACCGAGAGCCAGCGCTCGTCAGGCGTCGCCGTCCCGCTTGCGGGCATCCTTACCCATGACGAGCGGCATGAGAACGGACAGGAAGAGAAGCCGGATGACGTGATGTGAGCCGACATAGGCGGTATCGGCATGCATCATCACCGCCATGGCCGCCATGGTTTCAAGACCACCCGGCGCATAGGCGATCATGACCGCATTAAGCGGCACGCCGGTCACGCGGGAAATCAGCCAGGCAATGCTGCCGGCAATCACCATCACGGCAATGGTGACGACGAGGCCGGCCAGAAAGCCCTTGCGGACCTCCATCAGCGAGACATTCGAAAAGCGCGTGCCGATAAGGCAGCCGATCAGCACATAGACCGGCAGGCTGAGCCAAGTGGGCACGCCACCTTCGGTGAGGCCGGTAATATGCGTGCCGATGGAGATCGCAACACCACCGAGCAACAGGGCGGCGGGGAATTTCCAGCGCAGGAAAAGCCATCCGGTCAGAAGCGAGGCGGCGATGGTGAGCGCCAGCGTAAAAAGGCCCATTGGCGGGTTTGTGATCAAGGGTTCCGTACTGACCAGATCGAAATATTCGACGATCAGCGGCACGGAAAGCGTAAGCGCCAGTACCCTGACACTTTGCACGATGCTGACGGTCGCAAGGTCGCTTTTCGTCTCGGCACCGAGGCTGATGATGTAGCTGAGATGGCCGGGGGAAGCGCCGAGCATCGCCGTCGTCCGGTCGTAACCGAAACCGTAATGCAGGATCCAGTAAGCGACATAGAGCATGATCACGACGGCGACGAGGACGACGGCGAAGCTCAATGGCCATGTCTTGGCGGCGTCGATGACCGAGGGCGTTACGCTCGTTCCCATGGAAATGCCGACGACAACGAAACAGGCATTGCGGATGAAGGCGGGAACGCCAAGCCTTATGCCGGCCAATCCCGTGATCGTCACGGCAAGTGCCGGCCCGGAAAGAAACGGCGCTGGAATATTGATGAGGCTGGCAAGCAGTGCACCCATGCTGCCGACAAGCGCGGTAAGCGCAAATGTGTGGAATTCAGGCTTGATGATCATTGCGACGCTGATTGGTTGCTTGAAAAAGCTCGCGACCAAATGCGCCGCTTCGTCTCGCGGCGTCAACCTTGAGGGCTGAAAATATTACATTTCATGAGCATTTCATAAAAAAAGCCCGTGACCTGTGGCACGGGCTCTGGATGTCGCCGTTTGGGCAACGAAAAGGTCAGGCAGCCGGAAGTGCGGCAACCTTCGGCATTTCCGTATCGAGCCCAAGCAGGAAGTTGATCTGCGGGCGCGCCTTGACGAGATCGTCGATCGAATATTCCGTCAGCACGTCGAAGAAGGCATTCAGCGCCTTGCGCAGCGCTGAATTCAGGCCGCAGCTGTCCACGAGCGGACATTCAACAGCGCCGTCCTCAAAGCACTCAGCCATGGCGAAGCTGTCTTCCGTCACCCGCACGACGTCGAACAGGCTGATCTTGTCGGCAGGCTTGCCAAGGCGCACGCCGCCATTGCGGCCGCGCACGGTTTCGACGAGGCCCGCTTTGTTGAGCGGCTGCAGGATCTTGAACAGGAACAGCTCAGATACGCCATAGGCCCTGGCAATCTCTGGAATGCGGCTCAGCTTGCCTTCATTCGCAGCGCAATACATCAACATGCGAACGGCATAGTTGGTCTGTTTGGTCAAACGCATGCTGGTCTCCTAACTCTCAATGTGGAGTTATATAGTCTCTTTTTCAGTTTAGAACAATTCCAGAAACTGAAAAAACTGGCACCCATCCGATATTTCTCGAACCACCTTGTTGACCGCCTCGATGATTCATGAACAAACAAGTCAAGAATCGGAATGTAATGGAGGCATTCATAATGGCAAGCTTGAAATCATGCTTTTCCGCTGCCGTTTTTTCAGGGCTGACGATCCTTTCCTTCGCGCCCGCCGCTCTGGCAGAGGGCGAGGTTAACGTCTATTCCTATCGCCAACCTGAACTGATCCAGCCGCTGCTCGATGCCTTCACCAAGGAAACCGGGATAGAGACGAACGTCCTGTTTCTCGACAAGGGTCTGGTGGAACGTATTCAGGCAGAGGGCGTCAATTCACCTGCGGATGTGCTGCTGACGGTCGATATCGCCCGTCTCGTCGAGGCGAAAGAGGGCAAGGTCACGCAGCCGGTTCTGGGTGATCCCGTCATCGAAAAGGATATTCCCGCCAACCTGCGTGATCCCGAGGGTGAGTGGTTTGGTCTCACGACTCGCGGCCGGGTTGTCTATGCTTCGAAGGAGCGGGTGACCCAGAAGGACATCACCTATGAAGAGCTTGCCGACCCGAAATGGAAGGGCAAGATATGCATTCGTGATGGCCAGCATTCCTATAATATTGCGCTGATCGCCTCGATGATCGCCCATCACGGCGTCGATTATACCCGCACATGGCTGACGGGCCTGAAGAATAATCTCGCCCGCAAGCCTGATGGAACCGACCGCAGCCAGGCGAAATCGATCTTTTCCGGCGAATGCGATATCGCGCTCGGCAATACCTATTATGTCGGCCTGATGCTGACCAATGATCGCGAGCCGGAAGAAAAGGAATGGGCGGGTTCGGTGCGGGTGATCTTCCCCAATGCCGGTGATCGTGGCACCCATGTGAATATTTCCGGCATGGCGCTGACGAAATATGCGCCCAACAAGGACAATGCGCTGAAGCTGATGGAATTCCTCGCCTCGCGTGAAGCACAGGAAATCTACGCCAGGCAGGTTTTCGAATATCCGGTGCTGCCGGGTGCGGAGCCTTCCGACGTGGTGAAGGGTTTCGGCCCCATCCATCCGGACAAACTGCCGCTGACGGATATTGCCGCCCATCGCAAACAGGCTTCGGAGCTGGTGGACGAAGTGGGTTTTAATGACGGCCCGACGAACTGAAGGTCACGCTATTCTCAGTCACTCTTCTGAGTGCCAGCAAAAAAGCCCCGCTGCAACAACAGCGGGGCTTTTTGTTCTCTTGCCGGCTGTTCGGCTTATTTCATCGTCGGCATGACGAATTCAGCTCCGGACTTGATGCCCGACGGCCAGCGCGAGGTGATCGTCTTGGTCTTCGTCCAGAACTTGATCGAATCCGTGCCGTGCTGGTTGAGATCGCCGAAGCTCGAAGCCTTCCATCCGCCGAAGGAGTGATAGGCGAGCGGAACCGGGATCGGAACGTTGACGCCGATCATGCCGATATTGACGCGGCTTGCGAAGTCGCGGGCGGCATCGCCGTCACGGGTGTAGATCGCGACGCCGTTGCCGTATTCGTGCTTCATCGGCAGTTCAAGCGCGTCTTCGTAGTTCTTGGCGCGGACGACGGACAGAACCGGTCCGAAGATTTCCGTCTTGTAGATGTCCATGTCAGGGGTGACGTGGTCGAACAGGCAACCGCCGACAAAATAACCGTCTTCATAACCCTGCAGTTTGAAGTCGCGGCCATCGACCAAGAGCTTCGCACCCTGCGCGACACCGCTGTCGATCAGGCCCTTGACGCGCGTCTGCGCTTCCTTGGTGACGAGCGGACCCATATCGGCCTTGTCGTCGGTATAGGGGCCGATTCTCAGGCTTTCGATCTGCGGGATGAGCTTTTCGACGAGACGGTTTGCCGTCTCCTCACCAACCGGAACCGCAACGGAAACGGCCATGCAGCGCTCGCCGGCCGATCCGTAACCTGCACCCATCAACGCATTCACTGCCTGGTCGAGATCGGCATCCGGCATGATGATCATGTGGTTCTTCGCGCCGCCGAAGCATTGCGCGCGCTTGCCGTTCATAGCTGCGGTGCCATAAACATAGCGTGCGATCGGCGTCGAGCCGACGAAGGAGACTGCGCCGATGTCGGGATCGGTGAGGATGGCATCGACAGCGCCCTTGTCGCCATTGACGACGTTCAGGATGCCGGCCGGAAGACCGGCTTCGATCATCAGTTCGGCAAGGCGGATCGGCAGCGACGGATCGCGCTCCGAAGGCTTGAGGATGAAGGCGTTGCCGCAGGCGATTGCCGGGGCGAACATCCACATCGGGATCATGCCTGGGAAGTTGAACGGGGTGATGCCCGCGCCGATGCCGACCGGCTGGCGGATCGAATACATGTCGATGGCAGGGCCAGCACCTTCGGTGAACTCACCCTTCTGCAGATGCGGAATGCCGCAAACGAATTCGCAGACCTCGAGACCGCGAATGATATCGCCCTTGGAATCTTCGACGGTCTTGCCGTGTTCGCTGGAAAGCAGCACCGCCAGCTCGTTTATGTCGCGGTTCAGAAGTTCGACGAACTTAAAGAAAACGCGGGCGCGGCGCTGCGGGTTGGTCGCGGCCCATTTCGGCTGCGCCGCCTTGGCGCTTTCCACGGCGGCGCGCAGCTCGGCGTCGTTGGCAAGCGCAACGGTTGCCTGCACTTCGCCCGTGGCGGGGTTATAGACATTCGATGTGCGGCCGCTGGTGCCCGGCACATGCTTGCCGTTAATGAAATGACCGATTTCCTTCATGGGTTTTCCTCCAGAATATGATGGCGCAGCATTACCTTTCGATTTGCACAAATCAATCGCCTGAAATAAGCATCCATTGTGCAGAAATAGACATAAGGAGGGTGCCGTGAACTGGGATGATGTGCGTTTGTTCCTCAGCGTCGCGCGAAGCGGCCAGTTTCTTTCGGCGGCCAGAAAGCTCGGTGTGAACCATGCCACCCTCAGCCGGCGAATTTCCGCGCTGGAGGCGGCCATCGGCACGCAGCTTTTCCTGCGAAGCACCAATGGCTGCGAGCTGACCGAGGAGGGCCAGAGCCTTCTTGCCGGGGCCGAGCGCATGGAAACCGAAATGCTGAATGCCCAGGCCAATCTCGGCCGTGTCGATACGGCGGTGGCGGGAACGGTGCGCATCGGCGCGCCGGATGGTCTTGGTGTGTCCTTCCTCGCGCCAAGGCTTGGCCGACTGACGGCTCGTTATCCCGACCTGAAAATCCAGCTCGTGCCGGTGCCGCGATCCTTCTCCCTGTCGCAGCGCGAGGCCGATATCGCCATCACCATCGAGCGGCCGGAACAGGGCAGGCTGATGTTTTCGAAGCTCACCGATTATTCACTGGGCCTCTATGCCTCGGCGGGTTATCTGGCCGACTACGGCACGCCGGTGGATGTCGATGCGCTGAAACGCCACCGGCGCATCGGATATGTGGAGGACCTGATCTTTTCGCCCTCGCTCAATTATACCGGTGAGATCATGCGCGACTGGGACGCCGCCTTCGAAATCTCCAGCGCCACCGGCCAGACAGAGGCGGTACGGTCGGGGGCGGGGATCGGCATCCTGCACAATTACATCGCCGGGCAATATTCCGAACTGAGGCGGATCATGCCGCATCTCGGTATCAGCCGGTCCTACTGGACGGCCTATCATGAATCCGCCCGCCAGCTGGTCCGTGTCCGCACGGTCGTCGATTTTCTCCAGGAACTGGTCGCGGAAGAGCGACGAATCTTCATCTGACATCCGGCCGCCGATCCATTAGTACTATTAATTGCCGGTGACGGGTCGTTCCGGGCTTGACAAAGGGCTGCTGGCTGGACGACCAATGCAGCCATTGGGAGAAATCGGAATCTGACATGTCGACTATGATAAAAAAGCTTTCGCCGACCGGTCTCGGCGTGGCCGTCATGCTGCTTGGAATGCTGCTCTTTGCATTGAATGACGCCATGGGCAAATGGCTGGTCGCAACCTATAGCCAGGGTCAGGTCATTCTCATCCGAAGTGCGGCAGCGCTTGTCATTCTGGTTCCCATCGTCTGGAGAGCCGGCCTTTCCGGCCTCGTGAACATCGAGCGGCCCGGCCTTCAGGTGGCGCGCGTGTTCTTCTCCACGGCCGAGCTTTTCTGTTTCTATTTTGCCGTGGCCGCCCTGCCGCTGGCAGACGTCATGACCTATTGGCTTGCCGCTCCGATCTATGTGGCGGCGCTCTCGCCGTTTCTGCTCGGGGAAAAGGTCGGCTGGCGGCGCTGGACGGCCATTGCCATCGGTTTTGTCGGCGTTCTCATCGCGCTCAAGCCCAGCTCGGCAAGCCTCACCTCCGCAGCGCTCTTTTCCATCCTCGGCAGCGCCGCCTTCGCCTTCATGATGTTGTCCGGCCGTCAGCTGCGCAATACGCCCGATACTGTGCTGGCCTTCTGGCAGATCATCGGCGCAGGGCTTGCGGGCATCGTCGCAGTGTTCATGACCCCATCCGGCTGGCTGCCGGTTCAATCCAGCTTCGATCTGGCGTTTCTCGGCCTGCTCGGCGTGGTGGCGATGACGGCACATGTGCTGGTCAACCGTGCGCTCAAACTTGCCGATGCCGCTACTGTCGCGCCGCTGCAATATACGTTGCTGCTCTGGGCGGTCATCTTCGGCTGGCTGTTCTTCGGCGATGTGCCGCAGACCAGTATCGTTGTCGGTGCGGGCCTGATTGTGCTTTCCGGCCTTTACATCTTCTTTCGAGAAAATTCACTCAAACGACGCCGCGAAACCGCTGAAGGACTGGCTGCGGAGCAGGTTTGATCTTTCTTGTTCGTCGTGGTCACAATCACGGGACTTGACGACGGCGTGATCTTCAGGAAGTAAGAAGGGGCCCTGCGATGATTTGTCTCGCAAGGGCAGAGGAAACAAAGGTGCCGGGCCCCTCTGGCGAGAGTTTTACGGCGCTCTCGCGATGTCGGTACCGCCTGCAAAAATTTGGCCGGCGGATTAAAAACTATGAAAAACCTGAATGTGCTTCGCGCGCGTGCTTTCTGCGTGCGGCCTGACGCCCCGCGTCGGTCCGTGAATGTCCTCGTTATCGGAGGCGACCGGACATGAGCTCTGCCCAGAAAACCACGCTTTCCTACTTCAAGTGGGCTTTTATCGTCACCGTTCTCGGCTTGATTCTCGGTGGCTATCTCGGTTGGGAAATGACCGGAACGGTCGGCGGCACGGCGACGATCTTCTTCATCTGCGTCGTCCTCGCGGTGCTGGAAATCTCGCTCTCCTTCGACAACGCCATCGTCAATGCCAACAAGCTGAAGGACATGACACCGGTCTGGCAGCACCGCTTCCTGACCTGGGGTATCCTGATTGCCGTTTTCGGCATGCGTATCGTCTTCCCGCTGCTCATCGTCGTCGTTGCGGCCAATGTCGGCCCCTGGACGGCGCTCGTCATGGCGGCCACGCAGCCGGAACGTTATGCTGAAATCATGCAGGACGCCCATTTGCCGATTGCGGCTTTCGGCGGCACCTTCCTGATGATGGTCGGTCTCAATTTCTTCTTCGACCATGAAAAGGACGTGCATTGGGTGCGCTGGATCGAGGAAAAGGCGGCGATCTATTCTTCCGTCAAGGGCATCGAGATCGCCTTCGTGCTGATCGTCATGCTGATCTTTTCCCGTATCATCGGCGCAAGCGACAATCCGGAGCTTGGTCCGGTTGCGGCCAACACCTTCTTCCATTCGGCGATCTGGGGTCTCTTGACCTTCCTCCTGGTGGAAGTTGTCGGCGGCATTCTCGATCGCAGCCAGGAAATGCTGGAAGGCGCTGCAAAGGGCGGTTTCGGTGCGTTCCTCTACCTCGAAGTGCTGGATGCCAGCTTCTCCTTCGATGGTGTGATCGGTGCTTTCGCGCTGACGCAGAACCTCTTCATCATCGCCATCGGTCTTGGCATCGGCGCCATGTATGTGCGCTCGATGACCATCATGCTGGTCGAAAAGGGAACGCTGGCCGAATATCGTTATCTGGAGCACGGCGCCTTTTATGCGATCCTGATCCTGTCGGTCATCATGTATGTGCAGACCATGGTGCATATACCGGAGGTCATCACCGGCCTTGGCGGCGCGGGCCTGATCGGCATCTCGCTCTGGTCGTCGATCCGCTATAACCGGCAGCAAAATGCCGATGCGGTCGAAGCCGCACGCGGCGCGGAAATCTGATCCGTGATCATCCTTGCCTTCCGCCGTGCCGGCGGAAGGCAGTTTTTAAGCATTACGTCACCCGTTGCCTGTTTTTATTGCCATTTGCTCTTTGTGGAAAATTTGGCCATAGAGCCGGACATATACTCCAAGTACCTGCTTTTGCTTGTATTTGTGCGACGCAACAAAACTGGCACGCTTCCTGCATCTCATCTTGCAAGTCCAGAGGGGACGTGAAAACCCGAAAACGGGTCGATAAATACCGCCGTGCCGCGCGATCTTCCGAATCTGCGCCGCACGGCGGTTTCGTTTATGCGGGTTGGTTCTTGAGTTTTCCCCTCCGTTGAATGAAAACAGTGGAACAACGACTGGAAGGGTCACTGGCTTGCCTGCACAATTGTCGCCCACGGAGGCCTTGGGGCTCTGGCACCGTGTATCCACGGCGCAGGTCATTGACGATCAACCGGATTTGACCTTGCGTCAGACGGCCATCCTGCTGCAGATTTATCTCGTGCCACCGCCGCATACCGTTCGGGGCCTCGCCGCCATGCTGGGCGTCACCAAACCGGTCATCACCCGCGCACTCGACAGTCTCGGTGCGCTGGGATTGGTCGACCGGGTGCGGGATGAGCGGGACAGGCGCAATGTCGTGATAAAACGTACCGTCGCCGGTGCGCTTTATCTGGAAAAATTCGGCGATCTGATTATTGATCAGGCACGCAAGATTTAATTTCTGGAAGTGAAAACCATGATGCTCGACCGTCGCCTGAATGTCTTCCGCCCAGATCTCGCCGATGCGAAACTGCAGGGCGTGGTGCAGGCCGAACGTTTCGTCAGCGGTTCGCCCGCGCAGGTCACCGCACCGGTCATTGGCCTTCGGCCTACCCCCGATCTCGCCACAGGCATAGACACAGAACTTCTCTGCGGCGAAACAGTGCGCGTTTTCGACCGGGCGAATGGCTCGGCCTGGGTGCAGGCGGATGTGGATGGTTATGCTGGTTATGTGCCGGAAACGGCTATCGGCGATGTTGTCGCCGCCACGCATCAGATCATCGCGCCGCGCACGTTCCTCTATCCCTCGGCCGAGTTGCGCAAGCCTCCGGTCGCGGCGCTGTCCATGGGCAGCTTAGTCCGCATTGTCGGTGAGGCGGAGACGCGCGGCACCCGCTATCTGATGACCGAAAAGGGCGAAGGCATCATCGCCGCCCATTGCCGGACCGTCGATGCTTCGCTTGAAGAAGACTATGTGGCGGTGGCTCTGCGATTTATCGAAACACCCTATCTCTGGGGCGGCCGCTCCGGCTTCGGTATCGATTGTTCCGGCCTCGTGCAGCTTTCCATGGCGATGACTGGTCGACGGGTTCTGCGCGACACGGATATGCAGGTGAAGTCGCTCGGCGTGGAAATCGAGCGTGATGAATTGCGCCGCGGCGATCTCGTCTTCTGGAAGGGCCATGTCGGCCTCATGGAAAACGAGGAAACGTTGTTGCATGCCAATGGCCATACGATGAATGTCGCGCGCGAAAATCTCGATGCGGCGATCGAGCGCATCGGCTGGCTTTATGAAAAGCCGACGGCTTTCCGCCGTCTGGAAGGCTGAGACGGCAGCTTTCACGAAATTGTGCCTGCCCGGCCCTTTGTGCGAAAGCCACCGACAGCCTACATCCATTGGATGATGGTACGGGACCGGCATCGATGAAGACAAGAACGGCAACACGACTGGCAGTGATCCTCACGGCGGCTTTGCTGAGCGCCTCGGCGCAGGCGCAGACCGTTTTCCAGAATGGTTTTGCTCCTGCCCCGGATGCCTACGCGAACCTGCCCGGCGTCAAGGACCCGCGCACGCTGCAGCCAAAGGTCCGTTACAATTGCCATAGCGAACTCGGCAGGACGGGATATTCCCGAGGTTCCTACAGGAATGTTTTCGGCAGCCGTGGACTTCCGGTTCAGGGTTACCGCTGTACCGACGAAAACGGCATTTCCAGTTTCGGCGGCAGAAATCCGGTTTCCAAGGACTGGTATCCCGGCATCAATCCGGTCGACCCGACCTTCTGAAGCGGCGTGACTTCGGCCCCGAACCAAAACGGCAATGCGGCTCCTTCGGAAAATCGATGCGCAGGCGGGCGCCCGAGGCATTTGCCCGGCCAGCGCTCTGGACTTGTTGTCGCTTTTTCAGATAAATCTTCCGCGTGACAGGTTGAAACCTGCCGGGGTGCGGAGTGAGATCGGCTGTTTTTTGACCTTTGGCCGATATTGGGGAATGCAAGTATGACGAAGACCGATATTGCCACCCGTGTCCATAATCATACCTGGAAGCTAGACCCGATCGTCCGCAGCCTGATCGATACGGATTTCTACAAGCTGTTGATGTTGCAGATGATCTGGAAACTTTATCCGGAAGTCGATGCGACGTTTTCGCTGATCAATCGCACCAAGACGGTGCGGCTTGCGGAAGAGATCGACGAGATGGAGTTGCGCGAACAGCTCGATCATGCGCGCACCCTGCGGCTCTCCAAGAAGGAAAATATCTGGCTTGCGGGTAACACGTTTTACGGCCGCTCGCAGATTTTCGAGCCGGAATTCCTCTCCTGGCTTTCGAGCTATCAATTGCCGGAATACGAACTTTTCAAGCGCGACGGGCAATATGAGCTGAACTTCCATGGCCGCTGGATGGATACGACGCTCTGGGAGATCCCGGCGCTGGCGATCATCAATGAATTGCGTTCACGCAGCGCCATGCGCTCGCTCGGTTATTTCACGCTTGATGTGCTTTATGCCCGCGCCAAGGCCAAGATGTGGGAGAAGGTCGAGCGGTTACGGGAACTGCCGGGCCTGCGCATCTCCGATTTCGGCACCCGCCGCCGCCACAGCTTCCTTTGGCAGCGCTGGTGCGTCGAGGCGCTGAAGGAAGGCATCGGTCCAGCCTTTACCGGTACGAGCAACGTGCTCCTCGCCATGGATTCCGATCTTGAAGCCGTGGGCACCAACGCGCATGAACTGCCGATGGTGGTTGCGGCGCTGGCGCAGACCAATGAGGAGCTGGCCGCCGCGCCCTATCAGGTTCTGAAGGACTGGAACCGGCTTTATGGCGGCAACCTGCTGATCGTGCTGCCGGACGCCTTCGGCACGGCAGCGTTCCTGCGCAATGCGCCGGAATGGGTGGCGGACTGGACGGGTTTCCGTCCGGACAGTGCGCCGCCGATCGAAGGCGGGGAAAAGATCATCGAGTGGTGGCAGAAGATGGGCCGCGACCCGCGCAAGAAGATGCTGATCTTCTCTGATGGTCTCGATGTCGACGCCATCATCGACACCTACAGGCATTTCGAGGGTCGGGTGCGCATGAGCTTCGGCTGGGGCACCAATCTGACCAATGATTTTGCCGGCTGCGCGCCGAAAACCATTGCCAGCCTCAAGCCAATTTCCATCGTCTGCAAGGTCAGCGATGCCAATGGCCGCCCGGCGGTGAAGCTCTCGGACAATCCGCAAAAAGCCACCGGCGATCCGGCCGAAGTGGAGCGTTACCTGAAGTTCTTCGGCGAGGAAGACCACAAGGAACAGAAGGTTTTGGTTTAAGGCAACCGGGCGCTCCGGTTGGGGAAGCGCCCGTCGGATCCTGACTAGGCCGATTATTTTGCGAATTGATGTGCGATGTAATGGAAGAGTGCGCGGATACCCTGCGCTTCCCCGCCGATCGATGAATGGTGACGCTCGCTGAGCGACCAGCCGTAAATATCGAAATGCGCCCAGCGCTTGGTATTGGTGACGAAGCGCTTCAGGAACAGGGCGGCGGTGATCGATCCACCCATGCCGCCAGAAGGCGCATTGGTGATATCGGCTGCCCTTGAGCGGATATCCTTGTCATATCCCATATAGAGCGGCATGCGCCACAGCGGGTCATCCGTATCGATGCTGGCTTCCGCGATATCATGGGCCAGATCCTCGTCATCGGTGTAGAAGGGCGGCAGATCGGGACCCAGCGCCACGCGTGCTGCACCCGTCAGCGTCGCCATGTCGATCATCAGGTCCGGCGCATCCTCGTCGGCATAGGCCAGCGTATCGGCCAGAACGAGACGGCCCTCCGCATCGGTATTGTCGATCTGTACTGTCAACCCCTTGCGGCTCCTGTAGATATCGCCGGGACGGAAGGCATTGGCGGAGATGGAGTTTTCGACCGCCGGCACGAGAACGCGCAGATCGACCGGCAGCTTGGCATCCATGATCATCAGCGCAAGGCCGAGAACATTGGCGGCGCCACCCATATCCTTCTTCATCAGCGCCATGGACGCGGCGGGCTTGATATCGAGACCGCCGGTATCGAAGCAGACCCCCTTGCCGACGAGAGTGAGGCGCGGATTGCCCTTCTTGCCCCAGTTCATTTCCAGAAGGCGCGGTGCGCTTTCACTGGCGCGGCCAACGGCATGGATCAGCGGGAAGTTTTCTTTGAGCAGATCGTCGCCGGTCGTAACGTTCACCTTCGCCTTGTAATGGGCGGCAAGCGCACGAAAGGCAATCTCGAGCTCGTCCGGTCCCATGTCATTGGCCGGGACGTTGATGAGGTCGCGGGCAAGGAAGACACCTGCCAGAATGCGCTTGATCTCGCCGTCTTCGGCATCCTGCGGAATGAGAAGCTTTGCCCCGTTGGTCTTGGTGGTCTTGTATTTGTCGAAGCGATAACTGCCGAGGCCGAAACCGAGCGCGAGGCGATTGGCCGTCAGGGGCGCGGTTTCGATGTGCCACTCACCCTCCGGCAGCTCACGGGCGAGTTTGCCGGTGATGAAGGGAATTTCGGAAGGATTGCCACCGAGGCCGAGAAGCACGCCGCCCAGTGATCCGTCAGCGGAAGGAACGAGCAGGACGGCGCCAGCTTCCGCCTTGAACCCCGCCTTTTTTGCCCAGTCCAGAGCGACCGGGTCTATGGCACCCTGTTCGATATGGGCTGGCGTGACGGCGAAAACCGGCAATGTGCTGCCTGCCTTCGAGCTGAAAGGGGTGGGGCGTTCGATGAACTGATAGGGCGCCATGGTATGCTTCCGTAAATATCGAGAATCGGTGCGATTAACGCTCTGTTAGGGTTAACAGATTATTGCTTAAGCGAAAGTTGCGTCATGTGAGTCTGTCGTGTGTCGGGCGCAAGATCGATCATTCTCGGGCGGGGGCGCTGCCATGACTGCATTTTCTTTGGCTAAGACAGGCCGGACAGGGTTGCTGCGGGGCACATGTCTCGCGGCGCTGGTTCTTGCGGTTTCAGGATGTGCGAGCACCAACAAGCCAGATCGCATGTCCACCGGCTCCATTCCCGCAGCCACGCGCTCCTACGACCATCTGAACATGGAGCAGCTTCGGCAGGCGGAAGAGGCTGCCGGCAAAACCTATGAACGCAACCCCAAGGACAAGTCCGCCGGTATGAATTACGCCAGCGTGCTGATGATGACCGGCAAGAATACGCAGGCGCTCGCCGTCATGCAGCAGATCGCCATCGCCAATCCAGCCGACCGTGATGTGCTTGCCGCCTATGGCAAGTCGCAGGCGGCCGCCGGCCAGCTGGAGCAGGCGCTTTCGACCATCCAGCGGGCGCAGACGCCTGATCGTCCCGACTGGCGGCTCTACTCCGCCGAGGGCGCCGTGCTCGACCAGCTTGGCCGCTCGAACGAGGCACGTTCCAGATACCGGCAGGCGCTCGACCTCAAACCGAACGATCCGAGCGTGTTGTCCAATCTCGGCATGTCCTATGTCCTGTCGAGCGATCCGCGCACCGCCGAAACCTATCTGCAATCGGCGATCGCCCAGCCGGGCGCCGACAGCCGCGTCCGCCAGAACCTTGCGCTCGTGGTCGGTCTCCAGGGCCGCTTTGCCGAAGCCGAGCGCATCGCCGTTCAGGAACTTTCTCCGCAGCAGGCGCAGGCTAACCTGACCTATCTGCGTGCAATGCTGTCGCAGCAGAATTCCTGGCAGCAGCTGGCGAAAAAAGACAGCAAGCCGGCTGGCTGAGGCATTTTCAGAAACATTGATGGTGTGGTCCGGCAGGCAAATCACTGCTGCCCCCTGCGCGCAAATTTTCGGCGTGTTTCTTGCCTCAGAACGAATCGGCCACCCGAATACCAGCCGGCCCGAGAATGACGGCGATGAGGACCGGCAGGAAAAACACGATCATAGGCACGGTGAGTTTCGGCGGCAGTGCGGCGGCTTTTTTCTCAGCTTCATTCATCCGCTCGTCGCGGCCTTCCTGTGCGAGAACACGCAGCGCCTGAGCCAGCGGCGTACCGTATCGTTCCGCCTGGATAAGGGCCTGCACCACGCTTCTGACGCCGTCCAGCTGGGTGCGCATCCCAAAATTCTCAAGCGCCGTGCGCCTGTCCTGAAGGAAGGACAGCTCCGCTGTCGTCAGGATCATTTCCTCCGCCAGTTCAGGCGACTGCTCGCCCATTTCCTCGGCAACGCGGCGCATGGCCGCTTCCATGGACACGCCGGACTCGATGCAGATCAGCATGAGATCAAGCGCATCCGGCCAGGCTCGCTTGATGGAGGCCTGCCGCTTGGTCATGCGGTTCGAAACGTAGATATTGGGAGCGTAAAAGCCGACATAGCCAAAAAGAAGCACCGCCATCAGCTGAACGATAAAGGTCTGATTGGCGAGGTTTCCAAGAACGAAAACCCAGGTGAACGCCACCGCCAGAAAAACGAACGGCAATACGAACCGGGCGGCAAGAAATGTATTGAGCGCATTTTGCGACCGAAAACCGGCCGCGCGCAGCTTGTTCATCGTGTTCTTGTCGACAAGGGCTTCCTGAAGATTGAATTTCTCCACGATGCGCCGCGCGGATTTATTGTTGTTGCCACGCAGGGAGGACCTGTTCTCTCTCGTCACGGTCGCCAGTCGCTCGCGCTCGCGGCTGCGGATGAGTTCCCGTTCCGACGAGACGGCTTTCATGCGCTTGGCGAGATCTTTCCGCTCCAGGAAAGGCATGATCAGCGTATAGAGGGTCGCGAAAACCGCCAGTGTGACGAGAATGGCGATTATCGTTTGCGGATCCGTCAGGCGGGAAAGCAGATTTCCTGTCATGGTCGCTCCTCAAATATCGAAATTGATCATTTGGCGCATGATGAAAATTCCGATGAGCATCCATAGTCCGGATGCCCCCAGAATGATGTGTCCACGCAGATCGGTGAAAAGCACCGTGAGATAGTCGGGCGAGGTGAAATATACCAGCATCATCACGATGAAGGGCAATGCACCGATAATCACGGCGGATGCTTTTGCCTCCATGGACAGGGCGTTTACCTTGGCGCGCATTTTTCTGCGGTCACGCAATACCTTGGAAAGGTTGGACAATGCTTCCGAAAGGTTGCCGCCTGCCTGTGCCTGGATATTGATGACGATACTGAAGAAACTCACTTCGAAAAGTGGCATGGTCAGCATCATGCGCTCGATCCCCTGCGGGATGCCGATACCGACCTGCTGTGCGTCGACGACCCGCTGGAACTCCGATTTCACCGGCTCCTGACCATCCGATGCGATCAGTCGCACGGCATCGTTCAGCGGCAATCCGGATTTGATCGACCGGCACATGACGTCCAGCGCATTGGGAAATTCCTCAAGGAATTTTTTCTGCCGGCGCTTGAGAAGAAATGCCAGCACCCAGCGTGGCATGCCCAAAGCCGCGACCGCTCCGATGAGCAGGGCGAAGATTAACGACAGACCATAAAGAAGTGCGACGAGAACGGCTAAAACCGAAGCGCCGGCACTCAGGACATGAAACCGCCGAACGGAAATCGCCAGTCCGGCCTGCACCAGCTTGTCGCGCAGGCTGACATTCTTTGCTTTCTTCGCCTTCTCGGTCTGTTTCTTTTCCATTTCCCGCAGGTTGTCCTGCATGGATTTGCGGCGTTTGCTGAGTTCCTGGACGCGATCCCGCGCAGCCTTGATGTTTGTGTGATCCGTCTCGGCGGCCTGGACCCGCTTGAAGCGGCTGTTGGTCTTTTTCTCGACCTCTATCTGCTGGAAGAGAAAGGCATAGGCGAGCGCTCCTGCCGAGATGGCGACAAGTACGGCCAATAACACTATTGTCGGGTCCATGGCAGTCGCTTTCCTTAGGATGTCTTTTCCATCTCATCGAGCGCGGCCGCCAGACGCTTTTCTTCACCGTAATAGCGTGCACGATCCCAGAAATTGGGCTTGCTGATGCCGGTCGATACGTGCCTGCCGATCAGCCTGCCCTGTGCGTCCTCGCCTTCGATTTCGTATCGCATCAGATCCTGGGTAACGATGACGTCACCTTCCATGCCGATCACTTCGGTGATCTGCGTTATCCGGCGGGAACCGTCGCGCAGGCGCGCGGCCTGGATGACGACATCGATCGAGCCCGAGATGATTTCGCGCACGGTCTTGGCCGGCAGCGTGAACCCGCCCATGGCGATCATCGATTCGATACGGCTGAGGCATTCACGCGGCGTATTGGCGTGCAGCGTTCCCATTGAACCATCGTGGCCGGTATTCATGGCCTGCAAAAGGTCAAAAACTTCCGGTCCGCGTACTTCGCCGACGATGATGCGTTCGGGCCGCATGCGAAGGCAGTTCCTGACGAGATCGCGCATGGTGATCTCGCCTTCGCCTTCGATATTCGGCGGCCGTGTTTCGAGCCTCACCACATGCGGCTGCTGAAGTTGCAGTTCGGCGGTGTCCTCGCAGGTGATGATGCGTTCATCCCTGTCGATGAAACTCGTCAGGCAATTGAGAAGCGTGGTCTTGCCGGAGCCGGTGCCGCCCGAGATGACGACATTGCAGCGCACGCGGCCGATGATCTTGAGCAATGTCGCGCCTTCGGGCGTGATCGCTCCGAAACGCACGAGCTGGTCGAGCGTCAGCTTGTCCCTCTTGAATTTTCGGATCGTCAGCGCCGGGCCGTCGATGGCGAGCGGCGGCGCGATGACGTTGACGCGCGATCCATCCGGCAGGCGGGCGTCACATATGGGGCTCGATTCATCCACACGTCGACCGACCTGACTGACGATGCGCTGGCAGATGGAAAGCAGCTGGTTATTGTCGCGAAAGCGGATGTCGGATTCGATGGTCTTGCCGCCGACTTCGATGAAGGTCTGGCCGGAACCGTTGACCATGATATCGGCAATGTCGTCGCGGGCGAGAAGTGGCTCCAGCGGTCCGTAACCCAGGACGTCGTTACAGATGTCTTCGAGCAGTTCTTCCTGCTCGGCAATCGACATGGCGAAATTCTTGATCGTGATGATATCGTTGACGATATCACGAATTTCCTCGCGCGCGCTTTCCGCATCGAGCTTGGCGAGTTGTGAAAGGTCGATCGTATCGATGAGTGCGGAAAATACCTGGCTTTTGGTATTGTAATAATCTTCCGTGCGGGCACGTTTTTTCTGCACCGGCTGTGCCGTCGCCGCCTGCCGTGTTGCGGGCGATTGGCCCGGCTCAAGGGTGTCGATCGCGAGAGGGCGCGGCTCGGGCGCCGTCGCCACCTGCATTGGAACAGGTGCGGCAAGATCTGGCTTCGTGCTTCTGGCTGGGCCTTCAGACCCGCGTTTTCCGAACATCGGCGTTTCCGTCTAAAGGCGCAGAGGGAAGCCCTACTTGCGCTTGAGAATGCTTTTTAATTTGTCCAGACCACCGCGTCGGCTTTTGCGCAGTACGGTGCGGCCCGTAATGGTATGGGCAATTTGCGAGAAGGTTTCCGCGGTCTGGGATTTTTCATCCATCTCGCTGATCATGCGTCCGCTATTGGCGGCGTTTCCGAACAGCTGGGCGTCGAACGGAATGATGGCAATCGGCTCGATTTCCAGCGGCTCGAGGAAATCCGCGGGGGCGATTTCCGGACGTTTCGGCATGCCGACCTGGTTGAGAATGAGATGCGGCGGCTTATCGTTGGGCCTCAGTTTAATCAGCGCGTCGAACAGGTTCTTCGTATTGCGCAGATTTGCGAGATCGGGAACCGCGGTAATGACCACCTCGTCGGCTTCCGCGAGGACAGCCCGCGTCCAGTCGGACCATTGGTGGGGAAGATCCAGAACCGCAACCGGTGCGCTGCGCTGCAGAACTTCCAGGATCGGCAGAAATGCCTGACGGTCGAGATCGTAGGTTCTGTCGAGAAGAGATGGCGCCGCCAGAAGCGACAGATGGTCGGAACATTTCGTCAGAAGGCGGTCGAGGAACACCTCATCCAGCCGCTCCGGTGAAAAGACCGCTTCAGCCATGCCCTGGGCGGGATCCTGATCGAAATCGATATTGGCCGTTCCATAGGCAAGATCCATATCCGCCAGAATGGTCTCGGTGGAAAAGAGGTTGGAAATACCGAAGGCGCAATTATGCGCCACGGTCGAGGAACCCACTCCACCCTTGGCGCCGATGAAGGCGATGTTGCGGCCCAGCGGCTCCGCTTCCGGATCGACGAAGATCGCTGCGATCGAGGCCAGCAGATCGGCCATATTGACGGGCGCGACGAGATATTCGGAAATGCCGTTGCGAATGAGATCGCGATAAAGCGAGATGTCGTTGTGCCGGCCGACGATGATGACACGGGTGGAGGGGTCACAAACCGCTGCGAGGGGAGTGAGATCGTCCAGCAGCGAGGCGGGGACACTTGCCGTTTCGAGAATGATGAGATTGGGCGTGGGCGATGCGGCAAACATCGTGGCTGCCGCATTGATATCACCCTTGGTCACACGCAGCGTGACCTTGCTCATGCGCCGATCACCGGACAAGGCGTCCATGACACCCTGCATGTTGTCGCTGACGCAGAAAGCGTGAACGGAAATGCGGGGCAGGGGCCGCAGGTGGTCCATATCCGCAGCGCGCACTGGCTGCTCGGATTCGTCACCGCCGTTTGGCTTGATATCGTATTCTACAGCGCTCATCGTCTTTCCTGCCGTGACAAATGTGAAAACCGCATCAATCTGTCGCCGATGTCGAAGGCTTGCCGCGATAGTTTTCGATGACGACCGCTCGGCGCTCGGCATCGATCGGGCTCATGCCACGTGGACCGACCAGATCCATGGGATTGGCAATCTGCGCCGCGAGATTGCTCTGGGAAGCGCATCCGAAATTGTACCAGTTCTTGTTTGCGAAGGTATTATCCGAAAGGTCCTCGGGCCATTGGCCGCATTGGCCGGTCATGGCGGTAACCGCGACATAGCTCAGGCGGATGGGGGCGGAATCGCCATTCGGAGAAGCGGCATAGCGCGTCTCCATGATCTTGCCCGGCGCTACACCCGCACCGGAAAGCGTCGTGCGAATCTGTTTCGCCATTCGTGACGCGGCCGCCGAATTGGCCGATCCCGACGGTGTCTGAATATTGATGATACCGGTCGACATCGACGCATAATTCTGGGCGAAACCACGGACATTATCCGCCATGGCCGTGGTCAACCGGCTGTCGCTGGCCGAAACCGGAATATCCAGTGAATGCTCTGCTTCCGACAGGGTAATCGGATGGCGTGTGCGATAATCATCGGGAATGGCGTTGGTGGTCATCGGATCGCGTGCACAGCCCTGCAACAGGCCGGCGGCGAGCGCGGCAACGGCGACGAGACCGGCCCTTCTTCCGGACACGTGAAGGGGAAGGGAGGACGAGGTTTCCTGCATGACGTTTCCTGCCCGGATCGGGCGCGCTGTGAAGAGGGGATTTCGTGCACGTATCGTCATTTGTAGATGAACCCCACTGATCCCTGATAGGGAGCGGCCTGAACCTGGTCCTTACGGCCATAGACCTTGTTGACGCGGTTCATGAAATACATGGCGGCATCGTTTTCCGGGTTGAAGTTGTCATCCGGCCGGGCGATCTGGTTGCGGGCAACGGGGCGCACAAGATAGGGCGTCGCGATGATGACCAGTTCCGTCTCATTGCGCAGAAAGTCCTTGCTGCGGAAAAGCGTGCCGAAGATCGGGATTTTCGAGATGCCGGGGAGCCCGGACATGGCCTGTCGGACATTGTCCTGAACGAGACCTGCAATCACAATCGACCCGCCGGAGGGAAGCTCGACCGTCGTGGAGGTTTCGCGCTTGCGCACCGACATGTAGGTCGAGCCGGGAATCGTGCGGCCCGCATTGCCGGTCACAACGTTGCCTTCATAGGTCGGCTCGGACACATTGGTTTCAATTTTAAGACTGATACGGCCGGGCGAAAGCACCACCGGCTTGAAGTTCAACGTGATGCCGTAGTCGACGGTATTGGTTGTACGCGTAATCGTCGGCCGTCCGGTACTCGCGTCGATGTCGACTTCCTGTTCGGCAGGCAAGCGGAAATCTCCACCGACGTAGAATTTGGCCTGCTCCCCGGATATGGCGGTCAGACTTGGCTCGGCGAGAGTGCGTACCACGCCCGCCTGCTCCATTGCATTGAGATATGTTGCAAAACTCAGCGACCCGGAACCGATTGCTCCGCTGGCAATTCGCGAAGCGCCGCTGATGGCATTGCCAAGATTGGACGGATTTGCGAATTCGAAACCATTGCCGCTTGTCGAACTGCTGATCGAGCCGTTGAAGCCGAGCTGCTTCAGAACCTGCCGGCTTACTTCGGCGACGGTGACCTTCAGCGTCACCTGATCTTCACCTTCGATCGTCAGCATGTTGACGATTTGCGATACCTGCCGTCGCTCGGCAAAAATCGCCGCATCACCGCCGTTGTCGCCACCCGTCAGCGATATATTGCGGGTGGTGGCCTCACCACCCTTCAGGAAGGCTTCGGCGAGCTGCACGGCGCGCGCGGAGTCCTGCGGTGTGCGCACGGAGCCGGTAAGAACGATGTTGTCCGAAACGATTTCCACCTTGATGTCCGAGTCGGGAATAAAGCGGCGGATATTGGTCTCGAGCCCCGAGATGTCGCGCTCCACTTCCAGGTCGAGGCTGACGATTTCCCGGCCGCCTTCACCAAAAATGAAGATGTTGGTCTGTCCCACCGTTTTACCAAAGAGGTAGATGCGTTTCGACGTCCGGGTCACGGCGTCGGCAAGGCTCGGATCGGCAACAAGAATGTCATGGGCGTCTTCCGGCAGGTCGATGACCAGCGCCTTGTTCAAGCCCAGTTTCAGGCGTTTGCGAATGCCTGTGCCGCTTTCGGTGATCCGCACGATGCTTGCGCTTTGCGCCATTGCTTGGGTGATACGCAGAAACGCGGGCGAATACTGGCCCGGGATCCCTGAAAAAGCCATGCAGAATGCTAATCCGCCCGCCATGGATGAACGCAGGTGTTGTTTGAGACGTTTTGCCATGAGCCCTCCGGTCATTGCGATGCTCCCTGGCCGCTCTTCACAATCGAGCCGGATTTGATCACCTGAATTTCCGGCTGGCCGGACCCGCCATTGAGAAGATAACCGGCCGAAAGCGTGTCGTTTTCCTGGGCGTCGGCGACCGAGCGCAAAGCCAGTGTGAGGCGATCCGCCATTTGTTGCGCCACAGTTATGATCTTGGCCTGTTCGGGTGTCAGTTCCAGCGTGGCGGTTGCGCCAACCACGGCCGACACACCGTCTTCGCCTTCCTTGATCTGCTGGTCGATCGCCAGAACGCGGACGTTGTTCAGAACATTTTCGGTCAGAAAATTACCGTTATCGCCCTTGCGAACCATGATCACATCGACCCGGTCGTTCGGCAGCACGAAACCGCCCGCGCCGGTGGAAACGGAAATCTCCGTGGCGACGGCGCGTTTGCCGGCCGGCAAAAGCGAAGACATGATGCGTGTGCTGGAATCGACCACTTTTTCCGGGCGGATCGGTTCGCCTTCGAAGAGGGGCAGGCGCACGACCGCGCCCGTGAGTTCGGTGATGGCGTCGGGGCTTTTCGTTTCGGTTATGAAGCTGTCGACGACATTGCCCTGCGGCCATGGCGCCCAGCGCACCGAGCTATCGTTCAGTCGGCTGCCGACGGGCAGGTTAACCGAAGAAACGAGAACATTGACCGTCGGCTCTTTCTGGATGATCGTTTCCGCTTTTTCGATGACCTGCTTCGTGCCGGAAATCTGCATGGCGACGATACCGGCAAGACCGGCGGCCACCAAAGCAACGGATAGAATAACGATACGCGACGGTTTCATGCTCGATCCTTGGGGGAATCAGATTCTTCTCCCGTCAGGATGGCGCGTGATTGGTATAATTATGGTTAATATTGTTCTTTGATTTGTGGTTAACGGTTCGTGAAACTAGGCGACTGAAATAATCACCTAGTAAAGGCTTGCGATCGCTGCCTTCACGAGAGGGCTTTCCCCGTAGGTCAAGAGCCCTGCCGCGGCGATGCCGATACCGTAGGGAATTTTCTGCGCAACCATCAGGGAATCGGGAATTGGGATGCCGAAGGCCATGATTTCCTGTGAGCGTGATCGCAAAACCAGGATGCCGACCGTCAATATGCCGCCGATCAGTGTCACGGCCATTAGAAATTCTACGAGAGAAATGTTGAAGCCGTACCACACCGCCGCTCCCGTCAGCAGCTTGGCGTCGCCGCCGCCCATGACATTTGCGGCGAAGAGCGCGAAACAACCGAGAAAGACGGCCAGACCGGCAGCCAAGCTCAGGCCAAAGGTCTGCAAGTCCATTCCCGTAAAGGGCGCGACGAAGGCGAAAGACAACAAAAGCACGACGGCTATCACGTTAGGGATCGTCATGCTGAAAAGATCGTTCAAGGCAGCAAAACTGAGGCAGAGCGGAAGAATAAGAAAAATCGCTGCGACGATCATGATTAGCCTACCTTTGCCGACCTGAATCCGGCGAACGCCAAAAAATGCAGGTGATGCCCACGTTTTGGGGCATCACCTGCATTATGTTTTTCAATAATCAGACGCCGCCGGTGGAAGCCTTGGAGTTCGTAAACGACGTGTTGATGAAGTTGAAGGTCTCCTTGAGCTTGCCGCCGAGCGCGGTCGTGCCGCCAATGATGGCTACGGAAACAAGCGCGGCAATCAGGCCATATTCAATCGCCGTGGCGCCGGATTCGTCTTTAAGGAAACGAGCAAAAATCTTGGTCATAGGGTCTCTCCTAACTCTGTGTTGGTTCAGCACGCCGACAACTGTTCTCCGTTGTTCGGTTGCGTTCAAATTACAGTCGAGCGATTTCCAAGCGCTTAAAAAAAACGATTAACTCAAAGTAAACGGCAGGATGAGTTTCTCTTGGTAAATAAAAGAAAAAAGTATTCCGCTCATTTTTATATTTGCTGATAAACAAATATATTCCGGGGTCGGCAATTTCTCATTTCTGGAGAAGCGTTGTCTTAGAAAGCCGCGAATGTTCAATTTTGATGCGGGACAACCGGAAGCGAAAAATACCACCACCTCAGGCATGGTTACCATCCGCGTTGCAGATTTCCGCCATTTAACGCTTCATTCACTAAAACCGCGCATTCTGTGGCGCAATAAAGTGCGGGTAGAGCAAGGGCCAAACGCGTGTCATCCGGAAAACTGGCGAAAATTGTGGTCGGCTTGTCCGTCTTTCTAGGGGCCGCGTCGCAGCCTGTTTTTGCCCAGGAAGACATATTGCGCGTTTCGATGAATCACGCCCGCGTCCTCCGTCTCGACCGGCCCGTAAGCAAGGTTATCGTCGGGAACTCCAAAGTTGCCGATGCCACGGTTGCCGATGCGACCACCATCGTTCTGACAGGTCGCAGTTTCGGCACCACCAACCTTGTGCTTCTTGATGCCGAAGGCAATCCGATCGTGGATGAACGCATTCTCGTCTCCATCGACGAGGGCAATACGGTTCGTGTTTTCCGCCAGACGGAGCGCACCGTGCTTTCCTGCACGCCGAATTGTGAGCAGCATTCCCAAAACAGTGGCGATAAAGACGCCCAGCCGTAACTGCCTGGTCTCAGCGAGGCTGGAAGACGCCACGTTACCGCCTCACGAGCGGACGCCTTTGCATGAGGGGCAAAGGTCTCGCATCCATCGGTACGATATCAGTACGGTGGTTTTTTCCTGAGAAGAACGAATAAAACGAAAAAACCGCAACATGCTTCCCGGTATTACCGGTCGGCTTGTATGTTGCTGTTTTTTCGTTTGATTTCTTGATCTGGCTAAGATCAAAAATGGAATGGTGCCCAGAAGAGGACTCGAACCTCCACACCCTTTCGAGTACCAGCACCTGAAGCTGGCGCGTCTACCAATTCCGCCATCTGGGCGACGGAGAGCGATGTACGAGGGCAGCCGCCCGGTGTCAACAGACTTTTTGAACTTTTATGACGATCATTGATTTTAAAGGGAAAAAACTTGTTTGACACTGTTGAAACATGTCGCCGGGTCAGGTGTCGAGGCCTTCATGCTTCGTTCTGTCGACATGACCGAGGTCGCGCTCCGGGTCGATGATGTCACGGATTCTCTGTTTGAGTTCTTTTGGACCGGGAAAACCGCCGTCGCGTTTGCGTTCCCAGATGGTCGTGCCATCTACGGTGATCTCGAACACACCGCCGGTCGCGGGAGCGAGACTGACTTCGCCGATGTCCGAAGCGAAGGTCTGCAAGATTTCCTGCGCCATCCAGCCTGCGCGAAGCAGCCAGTTGCATTGCGTGCAATAACGGATGGTTATGCGGGGTTTGGTCTCGGTCATCCTCACGTCTCCTTCAGCGGTCAGGGGCAATCATGCTCACGACAATGTCAACCATAATACTCATGTTTTTACCGGGCGCCTGCTTGTTCTTATCACGCGGCTTTGCGAACAGAGAAGCTGTCGAAGGCTGAAACGTGGAGATACTATGGCCCAGTTCGAGAATAATCGTCAGCGTCTTTTCGTTCCGGCGGTCGCTCCGCTTTATGGTGCGGCGCATGATCTGGTGGAGACCGTTCTGCGCGTCACGGCCGGGCTTCTTCTCGTTACCCATGGTTTCGGCAAGATCGTCAATCCCTTCGGGGCTGTCGGCATGGTGGAGAGCCTCGGCTTTTACCCCGGCGTCTTCTGGTCGCCGCTCCTTGCCGCCACGGAATTTTTCGGCGGAATTCTGGTGGCCATCGGGCTCTTCACGCGGCCGGCATCCTTCGCCGCCATGATCGTCCTTCTGGTCACGGTCTATTTTCACGGCATCGTAAAGGCGGAAGGTCTGGGTGGTGCGGAAAAATCGATCCTGTGGGCGGCGATTTTCCTGTTCTTCGCCATTCGCGGCGGTAATCGGCATTCCGCGGATGCCAGGCTGGCGCGTGAATTCTAAGGCACATCGGGTCTATTGCCGCCCTGGCGATGTTGCGGCTCTTGAAAATCGACTTTTCCCGTGGTGAAGCTGGATTCGATCGGCAATCGTGGCCGATCGAATCCTTTTTCGTTACCAAGAGGCCCCATGCGCGTTGCAATCATCGAAAACATGGCGGGCACGCCGCATGGTCAAATCGGCATCGCGCTGGAAGAGGCGGCGGCGGACGTGCATGTCATTCGTGCCTATGCGGGTGAACCACTTCCGGCAGATGCGGGTGATCACGATGCGCTTGTGGTTCTGGGCGGCGAGCAGAACGCGCTTGACGATGCACTTTATCCCTATCTTCCAGATCTGGCGCTTTTGATGAAGAGGTTTGGCGATGCGGGCAAGGCGGTCATGGGCGTGTGCCTCGGCAGCCAATTGCTGGCACGCGCCTATGGAGGAGACAATATTCTCTCGGGCCCGCCGGAATTCGGCTGGGAAGATGTATCCCTGACGGAAGAGGGCGCGTCCGATCCGCTCTTGGCCGGGCAGGAAATGACCTTTCCCGTTTTTCAGTGGCACTGCGATACATTTACGCTTCCGCAAGGTGCCACGCACCTTGCGACAAACGGCGCGACCCGGAACCAGGCCTTTCGTATCGGTCGCGCGGCCTATGGCACGCAGTTTCATTTCGAGGCTTCCACCACGGTGGTCGATGGCTGGTGCCGGACCTTCCCTGCTTCCGTTGAAAAAATGTCACCCGGCTGGCTCGACAATTACCGCGACCACCGCGGTATTCGCGCGCAGATGGCCGACATGGCCGGTCTGGAAATTGCCCGTGCCTGGGTGCGGTTGGTCTGACTGGCGCGATTATCGGTTGCGAATTGAACCGAGGCTGCGCAAAATTGCCGTCGGTTCATCCTGATTTGCAAACGAGGCGCAAGGATCATGTACAAATTCGAAATCTACCAGGACAAGGCTGGCGAATATCGTTTCCGCTTCAAGGCATCCAACGGAGAAACGATGTTTTCATCCGAAGGATACAAGGCGAAGGCATCGGCCATTCATGCGATCGAATCGATCAAGAGAAATTCTCCCGGCGCAGATACGGTTGATCTGAGCTCCATGACCGCCTGAGCCCCGCCATTTGTGCGAGGGCTGGAATATTGGCCTGCCAGAAATGACGGGCATTTTGGCAGACGCCCGCGTAAAGATAAGATTCAGTCTTTTTTGATAATCTTCCGTTAGCATTTGTATTTCGAGGTTTCCGGGCGGCGTCAGAGTGCCCCCGATTTGTTTTGCGTACGGGTTCTCATGCGTTCATCGGCTGTACCAGCACTTCTTTTCGGTTGCCTTCTGCTTGGTGGCTGCACGTCCAGTTCCGGGCCGGAAAGCCTGATGGCAGGCTTGCCTTCGAAGGAAACGACGAGTTCGGTCACGCCGGCCCCGGTGCCGCAGGCAAGTGTCGGCACTCAGGTCATCGCGGCCCAGCCACGCCAGGAAGTCCTGGCATGGGGCGGGCCCGTGCCCCAGGAACCCAAGGCCTTTTCGGCTGTTACCCCGCACGCATCCCTGCCGCAAAATGCGCCTGAAATCCGTTTGCCGGTTCCGTCACAGACCGGAATGGTGCGGCCGGCGGAACGTCCCACGATCAACCAGATGGACCGTCCGGTGCAATTGGCCATGGCCGCGGCGCCGGCTGCGAGCGCCGGCGCCCAGATCCGCTCACGCATTTTCCGCTCCAGCTTCAGCGACGCCAAGCCAATCAATTTCGGCAGGGTTCAGCCGCGCCATTTTCAGGTCCACGGGGTGGATGTGTCCCGCTGGCAGGCGAATATAAACTGGCCGCAGCTGCGCACGCGCGGAGCCAATTTCGCCTTCATCAAGGCGACCGATGGCGGTGATCATCTCGACCCGATGTTCCGCACCAACTGGCAGCGCGCAAAGGAAGCCGGCATCCGCCGTGGCGCCTATCATTTCTTCTATTGGTGCCGCAACGCCAGCGAACAGGCGGACTGGTTCATTCGCAACGTCCCGCGCGATCCGGACGCGCTGCCGCCTGTCATCGACGTGGAATATAACGGCGAATCGAGCTGCAAGATGCGCCATTCCCGCGAACGCGTGCTGGAAAAGATGCGCGTCTTCATGGACAAGCTCGAGCGTTATTATGGCCAGCGGCCGATCATCTATACGGCGCCCGATTTCTACAAGGACAACCTCCAGGGTGAATTCCAGGATTACCCCTTCTGGCTGCGCGCCGTCGCGCAGCACCCGTCGGTGGTTTATCCCGGCCGCAAGTGGCTGTTCTGGCAATATTCCGGTTCCGGCCTGTCGCATGGTGTCGACGGCCGTATCGATCTCAACGTCTTCAACGGTAGCGAGGATGCCTGGCATCGCTGGGTGGATCGCCGTTCGAGCTGACGAATAGCTGGCATCAGCGCGCGAATTTTCTGGCGCCCGCAACACACAGAACCACCACCAGCGTAACGCCGATCATGGCCGGGCTCACCTCCTCGTGCAGCAGGGTTGCAGCCAGCGCGAGCCCGAAGAAGGGCTGGAGCAGCTGCAACTGCCCCACCGCGGCGATGCCACCCTGTGCCAGCCCGCGATACCAGAAGACGAAGCCGATCAGCATGCTGAACAGGGAGACATAGGCAAGGCCACCCCAGGCCTGCGGGTCTATGCCGGCAAGCGTTTCCGGCCCCGTGAAAAAGGCAAGCGGCAGCATCACCGGCAGGGAAAGAACCAGCGCCCAGGAGATGACCTGCCAGCCGCCCAGCTTGCGGGAAAGGGCTGCTCCCTCCGCATAGCCCAACCCGCAGACGATGATTGCGCCCAGCATCAGAAGGTCGCCGGCAAGCGAGGCCTCGATCCCGGCGGAAAAGGAATTCGACAGGGAGAAGCCCGCAACCAGCGCACTGCCCAGGCAGGAAAACAGCCAGAAGATGGGGCGCGGGCGTTCCCCGCCACGCAGCACGGCGAAGATTGCGGTTGCGAGCGGCAGCAGCCCCACGAAAACAATGGAATGTGCCGAGGTGACATGCCGCAGGGCCAGGGCGGTCAGGAGCGGGAAACCGACGACGACACCGAGCGAGACGATAAAAAGCGACGTTAGATCATCACGCGCCGGGCGCCTCTGCCGGAACAGGAAAAGCAAAGCGAGCGCCAATAGCCCGGCAATGCTGGCGCGGGCAACGGTCAGGAATACCGGATCGAAACCCGTCACCGCAATGCGTGTCGCGGGCAGTGAGCCGCTGAATATCACCATGCCCGTCAGGCCGTTCAGCCACCCGCTTGTCGTCTTGTCCATTCTCATCTCCTGCGTTTTGCTTTTCTTGATCCCGAACGGCTGGCGCGAACAGCGACAGTCCGATACAATTTCAAGAAACTGTTATGGTTGTGAGAGCAGTACGGTTGGGAATGGATGTGGACGGACAAGTCGCGGCAGGCACACGCATAGACAAGGTGATGGCCAGCATTCGCCAGCGCATCGCCGCACGCAGCCTCGTTCCGGGAGCGCGCCTGCCCTCCGTGCGGGCATTGGCAAAGACCATGCAGGTTTCCACCTCCACCGTCGTCGAGGCTTACGACCGGCTCGTGGCGGATGGGACGATAAGCTCACGGCCCGGTTCCGGTTTTTTTGTCTCGGGTCCGCTTGCGCCCCTGTCGCTGGCCGATATCGAGCCGCGGTTCGACAGGGCGGTGGATCCCTTATGGGTTTCGCGCCAGGCGCTGGATGATGGTGTGACCCTTGCCAAGCCCGGTTGCGGCTGGCTTCCCGCATCATGGATGCCGCAGGAGGCATTGAGGCGGGCGATGCGGGGGCTCGCCCGCGCCGATGCCGCCTTGCTGACGGATTATGGCAGCCCGATGGGGCTGTTGCCGCTGCGCCAGCTTCTGTCGCGCAGGCTGGCCGAACACGGTGTGCAGGCAGGCACAAGCCAGATCATGCTCACCGATTCCGGCACGCAGGCGATCGATCTTCTCTGCCGTTTCCTGCTGCAGCCGGGGGATACGGTGATTGTCGACGATCCCTGTTATTTCAATTTCCATGCCCTCTTGCGGGCGCATCGGGTGAAGATCGTCGGTGTGCCCTATACGCCAACCGGACCGGACCTGCCGCTTTTCGAACAGGCTCTGAAAGAGCATCAGCCACGGCTATATATCACCAATTCCGCCATCCATAATCCCACGGGCGCAAGGCTTTCCGCCGTTTCCGCGCATCGTCTGCTGATGCTGGGCGAACAGGCGGGCCTGACCATCATCGAGGATGATATTTTTGCCGATTTCGAAACCCAGGCGGCTCCCCGGCTGGCGGCCTTCGATGGTCTGAACCGCGTCGTCCAGATCGGCAGTTTTTCCAAAACACTGTCGGCTTCCGTGCGGTGCGGTTTCATCGCGGCGCCCCAGGCATGGGTGGAAGCCCTGACTGACCTCAAGATCGCCACTGCTTTTGGCGGATCCCATTTTTCGGCGGCATTGATTCTCTCGCTTCTGACGGACGGCAGTTACCGCAAGCACGTCGAGGCTCTCAGGCAGCGTCTCGCGGCAGCGGTGCCGGAGGCGTCGGCGCGTCTGAAATCGGTTGGGTGTATCCCGTGGATCGAGCCGCAGGCGGGCATGTTTTTGTGGTGCCGCCTGCCGGATGGGGTGGATGCCGCCGACGTGGCGCGCAGGGCGCTTTCCCGGCAGGTGGTTCTGGCACCGGGCAATGTGTTCAGTTCCTCGCAGAGCGCCTCCGGTTTCATGCGTTTCAACGTCTCGCAAATGGCTGGTCTGCAGGTCATGACGGTGCTGGCAGAGGCCCTTCGGCAGGCGCCGGATCGCCACCTGTCCTGAATGGGTGGCCGGAATCGGAACAAAATCGCGTGAAGACCGTTTTCTCCGCAGAATGAAGAGGAGGAAACACCATGACATTCGATCCCAACAACCCGCGTCCGGACCGCGATCTTCGTCCGGAAGTGAATATCAGCAATGAACCACGTGCCCGCACGTCATCGTCCTGGGTGCCGTGGCTGGCGATCATCGCTGTCGTACTGGTGGGCATTTTCGCCTGGTCGCAGATGAGCGGCCCGACCACCGATCCGGCAACGACGTCCTCCACCACGCCGCCTGCGGCAACGGATCAGGCACCGGCACCCATGGCTCCGACTACTCCGGCAACGCCGCCTGTGAACAATACCGCACCGGCAAGCCCGAATACCGGCGGCACGCAGACCCAGCCTTAACGGGCCTGCTGATATGAAAAAACCACCTGCCTTCGGGCAGGCGGTTTTTTCGTGCGCGCAATCCGTCTACGGTCTCTAAAGCTGCTCCATGGCGGAGGGGTGGTTGGAAACGTGGGACCAGCGGGCAATCGATTCTTCCGCGAGCGCCGAAAGCCTGATGCTTCCGAAGCGGGACAACAGAATATTTTCCGCCTCGTTCATGGCGTCGAAAAGTGCTGCGTTGACGGCCTGCTCGATGACGCAGTTCGGATTGTCGCCCGCCAGCCCTATCGAGAAGAGTTCCGGTGTTCCGAGCGCCCGGTAGATATCGAGCAGCGTGATTTCGCTGAGCGGCCGCGCCAGCACCCAGCCGCCGCCATGGCCTTTTTCCGAGGATACATAACCATGCTCCCGCAACCCGGCCATGGTCCTGCGCACCACCACCGGGTTGGTCTGCAGCATGGCGGCGATGCTCTCGGACGTCGCCGCACCCTCGTGTTTTTCCATATGGATCAGAATGTGAAGCACCCTCGAAAGGCGCGTATCGTGTCTCATCGTTCAGGCCCGGTTCTCTTAATCAACGCTACCATCTTCCCGATGACGTAACAATATAAGTTGCGTGACTATTGACTCCTCATTTCATGTAACAATATAAGTATCGTGAAACGATGGCGGTTCCGCCTTGGTCCCTAAACGGTGGTGCATCATGAAATTCGACGTCATTATCATCGGCGGCAGCTATGCCGGCCTCTCGGCCGCCCTGCAGCTTGGCCGTGCCAGAAAAAACATTTTGATCGTGGATGCAGGCGAGCGCAGGAACCGTTTCGCCAGCCATTCGCACGGATTTCTCGGGCAGGACGGCAAGGCACCGGGCGACATTATCGCCGAGGCGCGCCGCCAGATCGAACGCTACCAGACGATAGATCGGGTTGAGGGCAGGGTGACCGATGCCTCCGGGTCTTTCGGCGATTTCGTGGTCGAGATCGACGGCACTCGCCGCGAAAGGGCGGATCGGCTCATCCTTGCCATGGGTGTCACCGATGAATTGCCGGATATTGCTGGGCTGAAGGAGCGCTGGGGCTCTTCGGTTTTCCATTGCCCCTATTGTCATGGTTACGAACTCAACCAGGGCAAAATCGGCGTCATTGCGGCTTCGCCCCTGGCCATTCACCATGCGCTGATGCTTCCGGACTGGGGTGAGACGACCTTTTTCACCAACGGCATATTCGAGCCGGATGCGAACCAGAACGCGCAATTGTCGGCCCGGGGTGTGCAGGTGGAAAAAGCCCGCATCAGGGAAATTGCCGGGCACGCGGATGTGGTTCTTTCGGATGGGCGCAGCATTGCTTTGGCTGGTCTTTTCACCCAGCCGAAATTGCGGATCGCTGCCGGCTGGATCGAAAAACTCGGCTGCGCGGTGGAGGAGGGGCCGATGGGGGCGAGCATCGTGACGGACCCGATGAAACAGACCACCGCCCGCGGCATCTTCGCCTGCGGTGATGTGGCGCGACCCGCCGGCTCGGTCGCCCTTTCGGTGGGGGACGGCGCCATGGCAGGGGCTGCGGCACATCGGTCGATCCTGTTTCCGGAATGACTAATGCGAGATAAGGCGCAACCATCGGCCCGGCGGCATGCCGAAGGCATTTTTGAAATGCCGGGTAAAATGCGCCTGATCCGCAAAGCCGCAGGCAAAGGCCGTTTCGGCAAGGCTCGCACCCGCGCGCATCATGTCCTTGCATTTTTGCAGCCGGCGCATGATGAGATAACGGTGCGGGCTGGTGCCGAACAGGCAACGGAAGTGCCGGAAGAGCGTGAAGCGGTCGAGCCCGCTTATCTGCTCCAGCTCCTGTGACCCAACGGTGTCGGCGCTGTTCTCCAGCAGATAGTCCCGGCACCGCAGAACGGCGGCACGGTCGATCCACTTGATGGGTCTGGCGCTTCCGTTCGAATGTTTCCAGAGCAGATCCGAAAGCCGCGATTGCCAGTCGGTGAGAAGCAGACTGCCAGGTTCACCGTCGAGATTGCCGAGTGCCTCGGTCAGGCATTGGCGAAATTCTTCGTCTTCGATGACGGCACTTTGGGCAAAGGGCAGCGTGTTATATCCCGCCTCTGTCGTTTTCTCCGGTGGAAGGTAGAGCATGCGATAATGCAGGCCTTCCTCCGTGCCTGCGCCGCCATCGTGAACTTCATCGGGATGCAGAACGATGACATTTCCCGGCATGCTGAAATGCGATGTGCCGCGATAGGAAAAGGTCTGGACGCCGGAAAGCGTGACGCCGAGCGCATAGGTATCATGGCGATGCGGCGCATAGGCATTGCCGTGAAAGCGCGCTTCGATGCGCTCTATGCCCTCGCTGGAGCGGGCCTGCATGATCCCTTCGAATTTGCACGAACGTTCAAGATCGCTGACGCCCCGAGGCGTTAGAATATCTTCTCTTTCGTAACCACAGCCGGATTGAGTTCGCATGTTTGATACCAAGATCGCCGTCATCCTTCGCGATGACCTTGCCGTGTGGCAAAAACTGAACGTCACCGCATTTCTCATGTCCGGTATCGTCGCCCAGACCGGAGAGATCATCGGGGAACCATATCGCGATGGGGCAGGCAACGTCTACAATCCGCTGTCCATCCAGCCGATCGTGGTCATGGCCACGGATCAGGAGGCGTTGCGCAAAATCCACCAGCGTTCCCTAGAGCGCGATGTTACGACATCGCTCTATATCGAGGAGATGTTCGCCACCGGGCATGATGTCGCCAATCGTCAGGTGTTTTCGGAGTTTTCTCCCGAAACTGCCAGGGTGGTCGGCATGGCGCTCAGGGCCGACAGGAAGATCGTCGACAAGATCACCAAGGGTGCGAAGCTGCACGCCTGAGGATGTGCCTTCAAACGCAAAAGGGAGGCTGTGAGCCTCCCTCCAATAGCGATGACAAATGATTGCCGCTTATTCGTCGTTCATCTTCAGAGCGGCGATGAAGGCTTCCTGCGGAATTTCCACCTTGCCGAACTGGCGCATGCGCTTCTTGCCTTCCTTCTGCTTGTCCAGAAGCTTGCGTTTACGCGTTGCGTCGCCGCCGTAACACTTCGCCGTCACGTCCTTGCGCAGGGCGCGCACGGTTTCGCGGGCAATGACCTTGCCGCCGATGGCGGCCTGGATCGGGATCTGGAACATGTGCGGCGGAATGAGTTCCTTCAGCTTTTCGCACATGCCACGCCCGCGCCGGTCGGCCGCAGAGCGGTGTACCAGCATGGAGAGCGCATCGACAGGATCGCCATTGACGAGGATCGACATCTTGACGAGATCGCCTTCGCGATAGTCGATGATGTTGTAGTCGAACGAGGCATAACCCTTGGAGATGGATTTCAGGCGGTCGTAGAAATCGAACACCACTTCGTTGAGTGGCAGTTCATAGGTAATCATCGCACGGTTGCCGACATAGGTCAGCTCCGTCTGCAGGCCGCGCCGGTCCTGACACAGTTTCAGGATGCCGCCGAGATATTCGTCCGGCGTCATGATCGTCGCCCTGATCCACGGCTCGCGGATTTCCTTGATCTTCACCACGTCAGGCATATCGGCCGGGTTGTGAAGTTCCTTTTCCGTGCCGTCCGTCAGCGTCATTTCATAGACAACCGAAGGGGCAGTGGCGACGAGATCGAGATTGAACTCGCGCTCGAGGCGTTCCTGAATGATTTCGAGATGCAGCAGGCCGAGGAAGCCGCAGCGGAAACCGAAGCCGAGGGCGGCAGACGATTCCATTTCGAAGGAGAAGGAGGCGTCGTTGAGGCGAAGCTTACCGACAGCTGCACGCAGGTCTTCGAAATCGGCCGCATCGACCGGGAAGAGGCCGCAGAACACCACAGGCTGTGCCGGCTTGAAGCCGGGCAGGGCCTGCGCCGTCGGGCGCTTGTCGTCGGTGATGGTATCGCCGACACGGGTATCGGCCACTTCCTTGATCGAGGCGGTGATGAAACCGATTTCGCCGGGGCCGAGGCTGTCGACATTGACCATCTTCGGCGTCAGTACACCGACGCGCTCGATGCCGTATTTCGCGCCCGAGCCCATCATGCGGATCTGCTGGCCCTTGCTCAGCACGCCGTCGATGACGCGCACCAGAACCATGACGCCGAGATAGGTGTCGTACCAGCTGTCGACCAGCAGCGCCTTCAGCGGCCCGTTTTCGCCAACTTCGCTCTTTGGCGGCGGCAGGCGGTGGACGATGGCTTCCAGAACATCGGGAATGCCAAGACCGGTCTTGGCCGAGATCATCACCGCATCGGAAGCGTCGATGCCGATCACTTCCTCGATCTGTTCCTTGATGCGGTCGGGTTCGGCCGCCGGCAGGTCGATCTTGTTGAGCACCGTGACCAGCTCGTGATTATTGTCGATCGCCTGATAGACGTTGGCGAGCGTCTGGGCTTCCACGCCCTGCGACGCGTCAACCACCAGCAGAGAGCCTTCGCAGGCCGAAAGCGAACGGGACACTTCGTAGGCAAAGTCGACGTGGCCGGGCGTGTCGATGAGGTTCAGCACATAGGTCTCGCCGTTATTCGCCTTGTAGTGCAGGCGCACGGTCTGTGCCTTGATGGTGATGCCGCGTTCGCGCTCGATATCCATCGAATCGAGAACCTGTTCCGACATGTCGCGTTCTGCAAGGCCGCCCGTCGACTGGATCAGCCGGTCGGCCAGCGTCGATTTGCCGTGATCGATGTGGGCAACGATCGAGAAGTTGCGGATATGGTCCAGGGGCGTGCGGGTCGAATTTGTGCTCATGTTCCGCGCTATAGCAGGGGCTTGTCATGCCGCAAAGCGGGAATTTGGTTAAAAGCCCTTTAAAATGGGCTTTCAGACCGCAAATTGCTCCGGCCAGTCGCGGCGAGTGGCAACCTGTCCTTCGGTACGGAGCCTTGCCACGGCGGCAAGATCGATATCTGCTATCAGCAGCGTGCTCTCCGTTACCGCATCGCTTTCGCTTTCTGCAAGGATGCCGGATGCCGGCATGCCGTAATCGGACGGCACGTAAAGGGCCGCCCGGCCGCGATTTTCATCGACGGCGGGAGACCATGGAGCCTCGCCCGCGGTGGGGGAGGAGAGGACGGCATATTGATTTTCCAGCGCCCGTGCCTGCGCGCCGATGCGTACCCGGTAAGCGCCGGCCAAAGTGTCGGTGCAGCTTGGGGCCAGCACCAGTTCCACACCGAGCTCTGCAAGCTTGCGGCCTAGCATCGGGAATTCGTTGTCATAACAGATCATGATGCCGAGCCTGCCGATGCTCGTCTCGAAGGCCTTCAAACCTTCGACACCGGCATGAATGTTCCATTGCTCCCGCTCGAAGCGGGTCATGATCTGCTTGTCCTGATAACCGATCAGTCCATCCGGGCCAAAGAGCCACGCCCGGTTGCGGAACTTGCCGTCCGGGTCCTTCACCGGCGCGCTGCCGGGCTGGAACAGAATATGGTGCTGTTGCGCCAACTCTTCGCAAAGCTCCACCCAGGAGGGGATGAGCGGCTGTATCTCTTCGATGGAACGGTGCAGATCGGAGCGGGCGTCGTGCGGCAGCTGCCCGGTCAGCGCCATCGCCGAATATTCCGGCAGAAGCAGCAGTTCCGCGCCCTTTTCCTTGGCCTCGCGGACGATGGCGGAAAGATGCGCGGCATAGGCCTCCCATGTCTCGATCAGTTCGATGGCATATTGGCTGGCGGCTAACCGTGTCATGCGTTTCCATCTCCGGCGATGTTCTTCATCCAGAAAGACAGCGGTTTTGCACTTTCGCTGCTCTCGTCCAGGTCCTGCCATGTGAAGCTGGTGCGCAATTCGGGATGGTGGCGATAACCGCGCTTTTCCCAGAAGGCATTGAGCGGCACGTAATCGGCCGGGCGGCGTGGATGGTCGGCGGGCCGCTCGACCGCGCAGAAGGTGCACCAGTCGAAGTTCAGGCGTCTTGCGTGAGCCTCCCGCTCCTCGAAAAATCTGACGCCAAGGCCGTGGCCGCGATGGCCCGGCAGCAGCACGCTTTCGCCGAAATAGAAGAACTGCGACGGATCGTAACCCGCCTTGACGAAGGGTGCCTTTACCTCATCGGTCTCCGCCATCATCGGCATGCCGGTGGACATGCCGACGACGCGCCCATCATCAAGCGCAAGGACGAAAACCGCACCGGTCGTATTGGCATAGGTCGCGAGATATTTGCGCTCGTAATCCAGCGAACCGTCATAGAGATAGGGGAAGGCACGAAAGACCGTGATCCGCAGGCGCGCGAGATCATCGAAATGGGGTGCGGCGTCGATGCCGGAAAGAGACTTGATTTCGACGGTCATGGGCATTTTCACTCTCGGTTGCACTGGTTATACCGTCATGGAACACCCGCGCAAGCATGAACGGAGAAGACGATGACCGCTGCCGAGACCATCCGCGCCTACTACGATGCCTTCAACCGTCAGGACATGGACGCCTTCCTGGCGTTGCTTCACGATGAGGTGGTGCATGACATCAATCAGGGCGAGCGCCAGACCGGCAAAGCCGCCTTCGCCTCCTTCATGGACCATATGAACCGCTGCTACCGGGAAAACCTCACAGAGATGGTGATCATGGCAAGCGCAGATGGCAAACGCGCCTCTGCCGAATTCATCGTGAACGGCGAATATCTGGTAACCGACGAGGGCCTGCCGGAGGCGAATGGCCAGAAATACGTACTACCGGCCGGTGCCTTCTTCGACCTGAAAGAAGGGAAGGTTAGCCGAGTAACAAACTACTATAACCTGAACGACTGGATCGCCCAGGTCGGCGCCTGAGCCGTCATTTGCCGCGCCGAGCCAGCCGCAACACACGGCCATGATTTCCATCATCATGGATATTGACTCCATCATGTGAGAACTCTAGTCTCATATGATGGAAAACGAAGATCATATTCTCGAACGTTCGATCGGCGGGCGGATCAAGGCGCTGCGGGCTGAAAGCGGCCTGACGCTGGATCGGCTCGCATCCGAATCCGGCGTCAGTCGCGCCATGATCTCGCGCATCGAGCGTGGTGAGGCGAGCCCCACCGCGTCGCTGCTCGCCCGCATCTGCGCAGCCCTTGGCCTTTCACTCTCCGGTTTCTTCGCCGAAGATCAAGAGGCGGTTTCCCCGCTGGTGAAGAAGCGCGACCAGCAGCTCTGGAAAGACCCGGAGACCGGTTATGTCCGCCGCGCCATTTCTCCGCCCCGCGTGGGGTCTGACGTTGATATCGTCGAAGTCGAATTTCCCGCCGGCGCGCGTGTCGGATTTCCGCCGCATGCGGCAAGCCGGGGCATGACGCAATATGTCTGGCTTTTCGAAGGTGTGCTGGAAATGACGAGCGGCGGTGTGGTGCACCGGCTGGAGCCCGGAGATTGCCTGTTCATGCCGGTGGGCGAGGGGCACGTTTTTCACAACCCTTCCGAAAAACCCGCCCGTTACGCCGTCGTGCTGGATCAACGGCAGCGCTGATTTTCCAAGAGGAGTTTATATGACCACCATCCGTGTATTGAACGGGCAAGAAACCATCGATGTCCTGCCCGAACTCTGCGACGTTCTTACTGCCTGCGTGAATGGCGACGCATCCGTCGGCTTCATGTTGCCCTTCTCCCTGCAGGATGCGGAACCCTTCTGGCAGGCCGTCGCAGAAAATGTGGGCGAGGGCGGTACGATCCATGTGGTGGCGGAAGTGGATGGCAGGGTGGTGGGCACCGTTCAGGTTGGACTTGCTTCCAAACCCAACCAGCCGCATCGCGGCGATCTGATGAAGCTTCTCGTGCATCCCTCGGCACGGGGCCTCGGTCTTGCCCGCAGGCTTATGGAAAAGGTGGAGCAGGAAGCGGCGGCTCGTGGCCGTACCCTTCTGGTGCTGGATACGGCCACCGGCAGTGATGCCGAGGCGATCTATCCCCGCCTCGGCTGGGAGAGGGTCGGCGTCATTCCTGACTACGCCCTGTTTCCCGATGGGCGTTATTGCGGCACGACCCTGTTTTACAAGCGGATTGGCTAGACCTCCCGGTTGCCTATTGTCCGGGCTTCAGCGTCCTGTTGAATGCGGCAACGATCATTTTTTCGAGCTCGGCGTGAATATCGGAACGATCGCGCGGCCCGGCCGGTTCGCAGATCGGATCGCGTTCATCGACGGATTTGAGAAACGCGCTGGCGCCCTCTTTGCAGAGGGGCAGGAAGCTGAAATGGTCGGCCTCGTTCACCTGCTGATAGGCGGCACCCGGTACCTCGGTCGCCAGCTTGTCCGCCAGCACGGCGGGCGGAATTTTACCCTTGCTGCCGAGATTGATGAAGGTGAGCGGAATATCGATCTGTCTCAGGCTGTCCGGCTGGAAGGCGAGTGCGAGACCGGGATCGACCAGCACGGCGGAACGGATGCGAGGATCGCGGTTCTGCTGCTCGAAACGGGCCTTGTCGAGGGTTCTGAGATCGAGCTTCGGCACGCTGGCCGGCTCGTTATTGACATAAGCCCGTCCGCCAGCGAACCACTGGCAATCTGGCATTGTTATATAGTCTTCGCAATAGCGCGCATAGGCGTCGAGATTGGCGCGGGCGCCGGATATCTCCATTGCCGCGCTGCCGCCCAGCGAAAAGCCGAGGACGCCGATCCTGCCCGTATCGATCGAAGCCAACCATTTACCTTGTGTCGTGAGCGCTGTGGCGATCGTGGAAAGATCGCCGGTCCGCTCCCAGATTTTCGGCGTATTGGCCGGCGTGGAATCGCCGCTGGTCGTGCCTGGATGGTTGGTGCCGGCGACGATGAAACCCTCACTCGCAAGTTTCGAGGCGATCCAAGCCATGCTGCGCACGCTGGCACCCGAGCCATGGGAGAGAAGCACCAGCGGAAGACGGCCAGGCTGCACCGCAGCGTCCTGGAAGGCGGGTGTGCCCTGAAAAATGCGGTCCTCGCCTGAAAACACCTGCGTGCCCTTGCCGTCCGTTGGATACCAGATCGTCACGGCAAGATCCTTGCCCCGTTCAGGCGAGTGAATGGCGATGTCGCTGACGCCGACAGCCTCGCCCGCAAAAAGCGGTTGGGTGGCGAGAGCGGAAAACAGTAAGGTCGTGATGGTGGTGAAGGTGTGCATGAAAACCTCGTGCGGTGAAAGGAACGAGGTGCAGTCTGCGCCATCACCGGTTTTCCGCGTCCTTGATCGCGTTTGAGGTCGTACCGAAACGCGATCTGGTCCATGAATGCGCAATATAAGTCTCGTTCAGGGGATATCCTTCGTGCTGTTCATTCCGCTGCCTTTTGTCGTGGCGCTTCTGCTGGTCGTCATGTTCATCGTCTTCCTTCGAAGTGGAGACGATGTGCGGACCAACCGGGCCTTTCTGGCGTCCATTGCCCTTTGCGCCGTGCAATCCGTCCTTGTCGGCCTGCGCTGGGGGTACGGTATCAGCGAAATGCGTTATGTTCTGCCGATCCTTGCCGCCTGCCTGCCGCCGCTCGTCTACATCGCCTTTCGCGGATTGATGGGGATGGGGGCTGAGAGCCGCAGAGCGATGCTCGCCAGTCTGGCCCTGTCGCCCCTGTTGATCGTCGTGCTGGAATTTGCGTTCCCGGCTGCGATCGACCTCGCGCTGATCGTCATTTTTGTCGGCCACGCCATCGCCCTGCTTCTTCTGGGGAGAAAGGGGCCGGACGGGCTGGACGAGGCGCAGTTCGCCAGCGTCGCCTCGGCGCACCGGGCGCTCATCATCGCCGCCGTTGCACTGTGTGTTTCCGCTCTTTTTGACCTGCTGGTGGTTTTCGATTTCGAATGGGCGCAGGGGCAGAATGTTGCAGCCCTCATCAGCAATGCCAATCTGCTCGGCTTGTTGTTGATTGGCCTCATGGTCACACTGGCCGGTAAAAGCAAAGCGCCTGAAACGGCCGCGGAGTCGGTTACGGAGGTTTCACCGCCGGCGGAGCCTTCCGAACAGGACCGGGACATCGTCGCAAGGGTCGATCGGCTGATGGAGACACAGGCGCTCTACCGCGATGAGAACCTCAATCTGTCGCGGCTTGCAAGACGCCTCGGCCTGCCAAGCCGGCAGATTTCGGGCGCGATCAATCGCCTGCTCGGCGTCAATGTCTCGCAATATGTCAACCAGCTCCGCATCCGCGAAGCCTGCCGGTTGCTGGAGGAAACGGAGCAATCGGTGACGGCGATCATGTTGTCCGCCGGCTTTCAGACCAAGTCCAATTTCAACCGGGAATTCCGCCGTGTCACCGGCATGAGCCCAGTTGACTGGCGCGAAAGGGAAGTGTGGAAACTGGTCTCGCCAAACAAAACGGCCACCCGGCAGATGCCGGATGACCGTTCGAAACCCGATGAACCTCTAAAGATCGTCGGAAAATGACGAGGGATCAGAGCGTGCCGTTACGCTGCTGGATCATCATGTAGGTATCATAAGTATATTCGGCGATCTGGGCCCAGAGATAAGCGTCCTTCTTGAAGGCCTGCTGGCTTTCATAGATCTTCTTGAAGTTTTCGTTCTTGGCCGAAATCTCCGCATAGGTCTCCAGTGCTGCCTTGTGGCAGACGTCGAGGATTTCCTGGCTGAAGGGGCGCAGGATGGCGCCCTGCGCCACCAGTTCCTTCAGCGCCTTCGGGTTGCGGGCATCGTAACGCTCCAGCATGCTGGCGCTGCCGGCGGCGCAGGCGTCTTTCAGAATGCGCTTGTAGTTCTCAGGCAGATCGTTGAACTTCTGCAGGTTCACGAAAGCATGCACGGCCGGGCCGCCTTCCCACCATGCCGGATAGTAGTAGTACTTCGCGACCTTGTAGAAGCCGAGCTTCTGGTCGTCATAGGGGCCGACGAATTCGGTGGCGTCGATCGTGCCCTTTTCCAGCGCGGCATAAACATCGCCGCCGGCGATCTGCTGCGGGGTCACGCCAACCTTCTGCATCACCTGGCCGGTGAGGCCGGCAATACGCATCTTCAGGCCCTTGAGATCGTCGATGGTGTTGATTTCCTTGCGGAACCAGCCACCCATCTGGGCACCGGTATTGCCGAGCAGGATCGAATAGATATTGTGCTGGGCAAGGAATTCATTGAGCAGCTCGTTGCCGCCGGCCTGGTTGAACCAGGCATTGGTCTGGCGTGCGTTGAGACCGAAGGGGACGGAGGTTCCGAGCGCGAAGGTCGGATCCTTGCCGACATAATAATAGGAGCAGGTATGCGCCATTTCGACGGTTCCGGCCGTCACCGCATCCGCTGCCTGCAGCGCCGGCACGATTTCACCGCCGGCGAAATGCTGGATGACGAAGTTGCCGCCGGAGGCTTCCTTGACATGGTCGGCAACGATCTGGCCAGCACCGAACAAAATGTCGAGGCCCTTGGTAAAGGACGACGTCATGCGCCAGGTGATCTTGGGGTTTTCCTGTGCGATGGCCGGGGCGGCAAGCGCCGTTGCGGTTACGCCGGCGCCGACAGCGCCTGCCTTGCGGATAAATGATCTGCGATCCATGTCGATAAGCCTTGATATGTCTGCATAATACAGGCGAACCGCACGGTACGCCTCCCGCTGGCTACTAAACATTTATCCTTGCGGCCATCAAGAGGGAATGTTCGAAACTTGCGTGATCTTCCGCAGTGCTTGCCGATTGTTGCTTGGTCTGCTCTTCCCGCTTCCGGTGCGGACTACGGCGCGCTGCTTTTTAACGCCGGGTCGTCCATTGCGGGATTATAAAACAGCGAAAGCGTCAGGCTTCTGGCGATGCGTTCCGCCGTTTCCATGAACCAATGATGGGCTTCCCTGCTCGGCGCGATGTCATCGAGCGTGGCGGAGAAAAGCGCGAGCCATTGCGGGAAAAGCTCTGCCGCCATGCCCTTTACCCCGAGATGGGCCTGCACCGGCTTACCGCCATAACCGCCATTCTTGAAGGCGACGGCCGTCCAGAACTGTTTCATCCTGGCCATATGTTCCGGCCAGCGCCCGGCAAGCCGCGCGTCGAAGACCGGGCCAAGCGTCGGGTGGTTGAGAACGGGGCCGTAGAAAGTTTCCACCAGCAGATCGATGAAACCGGCATCGACGCCGATCTCCGCCATGGCCTTTTCCGCCCTGTCCTGAATTTCCGCATTGTGGGCGGCTCTTGCCGCGACTTGGTCCTGCATCGTGTTTCCTTTTTGGTAAATTTACCCCGCCGCGCCATGGTCCGCAATGCGACCCTTTGCCTTGTTAGAATTATTCTAAAGCGGCTTGATCCCGATGTGGTCCGGATGTATTTAGAATTATTCTAAAAAGGTTTCAGCCATGTTTCGCAGTCTTTTTTCCCTGTCCAAGCGCCCGTTTTCCTCCCTCGGTGAACAGGAAATCCTGGCACTCGCCATCTCGTCCGAAGAAGACGATTCCCGCATCTACCGCTCTTATGCCGACCATCTGCGCGGGCAATATCCGCAATCGGCCAAAGTCTTCGACGATATGGCCGAGGTTGAGCAGCAGCATCGAAATGTCCTGATCGACATGCATCGCCGCCGTTTCGGTGAAACTATTCCGCTGATCCGCCGCGAACATGTGCGCGGCTTTTACGAGCGCACGCCGGACTGGCTGGTAAAAAACCTGTCGCTTGAGAAGATCCGCGCTCAGGCGGAACTGATGGAAGCCCAGGCGATCCGTTTCTACGATGAGGCCGTCAAGCGCACCACCGACGCCTCGACGCGCAAGCTGCTCGGTGATCTGGCCGAGGCAGAGCGGGGCCATGAAGACATCGCGCAACGGCTGGAAGAAAAACATCTCGATGAAAACGACCGGACCGATGAGGCCGAAACCGCTAAACGGCAATTTCTTCTGACTTATGTGCAGCCGGGCCTTGCGGGTCTGATGGACGGCTCCGTTTCGACGCTCGCGCCGATCTTCGCGGCGGCCTTCGCCACGCAGGATACCTGGCAGACCTTCCTGATCGGTCTTTCGGCCTCCGTCGGCGCGGGTATTTCCATGGGTTTCACTGAAGCCGCTCATGATGATGGCAAATTGTCGGGCCGCGGCTCTCCGGTCAAACGGGGCTTCGCCTCGGGCATCATGACGGCCATCGGCGGCCTCGGCCATGCGCTGCCCTATCTCATCCCGCATTTCTGGACGGCGACGGCCATTGCCGCCATCGTCGTTTTCGTGGAACTCTGGGCCATCGCCTTTATCCAGAACCGCTTCATGGAAACGCCGTTCCTGCGGGCGGTGTTTCAGGTGGTGCTTGGCGGTTCGCTGGTGCTGGCTGCCGGTATCATCATCGGCAATGGCTAATGAACGAAAAAGCCCGCGGCGTTCGCTGCGGGCTTTTTGCGTCGAGACTATATCCCGTGATTAGCGCAATGCGCCAACCAGCACGTCGCGGCCATCCTCGATGGAGACCCAGCGGCCCGTATTGAAGGACGCCTGCCGCTTCAGATAGGTGTAGTTGGTGTCGGTCCAGAGCTTCACGTCGTCAGTCAGGTTGTCGAGAATATAGTCGCCGTCGGTGGTGCGAAGCGTCAGCACGGCATGGCCTTCACCATCCGGCTTGCGCACGACGGTGATCAGGAGGTCGGCCACGGAGAAACCACGCTCGATCAGCTTCTTGCGCTTCAGCAGCACGAAATCCTCGCAGTCGCCAGCGGTCGTCGGATATTCCCAGACTTCGTCCTTGCCGTAGATTTCCTGGTCGGTCATCGCCACGATGGTCGTGTTGACGGAAGTATTGATTTCGCGAACGACACCCCAGCCATAATCGGTAACGCGCGGCGGCGGCGTCACCTTGCTGCGGATGTTGCACTCGTCGGCATATTTCTGACAGAACTCATAATGGCCGATCGGCTGGGACGTGATCCCGCCCGTCACCATGGAGGGGCTTCCCTTGATTTCCGCCATGGCGGAGGCAGCAGTCATTAGCCCGGCAGCAACTGCAAACAGCAGAGCACGCGCCAGCGGTGCGTTCATCATGAAACCCGTCCCTTAATTCTTAACGAAAAGTTAAGAGGGATAGGGGGTTTGAGTCAATCGCTAGCAATCGGCGATGCGCAAGACTCGTTGAATATGGTTAAGAGCGTTGCGCAAATGCCTATATTGCAAGGGCTTTGACCGCCGCGAGCATGCGCTCGATATCCTGCGGCCGGGAAAGCCGGTGGTCACCGTCGCGGATCAGCGTCAGCACCACGTCGTCGGCGGGAAGATGTTCGACGAGCTTCAGGGCATGCTGATAGGGAACGTCGGGATCGCGCATGCCCTGCAATATATGGACGGGGCAGCCGGTGGTGATGATGCCCGTGAGCACACGGTTCCGTTTTCCGTCTTCCATCAGTGCGTGGGTGAAGATGTTGGGCTCGGGACTATATTCCGAATGTTCCTCGAAATAACCCTTTTCCGCCAGAGAAGTCTTTTCCGCATCCGACAGGCTGGGCTCTATCAGTTCCGCCGTGAAATCCGGTGCAGGCGCAATGAGAACAAGACCGGCGACGGAGGGCGCGCCGCCCGCTTTCCGCAGCTCCTCGACCATACGCAGGGCAATCCAGCCGCCCATTGATGAGCCGACGAGGACAACACGCGATGGCGCCTTTGCGCGTACCACGGCGAGCGCCTCTTCCAGCCATCTTGAAATGGTGCCTTTTTTGAAATCGCCGCCGGAAGCGCCGTGGCCGGAATAATCGAGGCGCAGGCAGGCAAGACCGTTTTCCGCTGCGAAGCGATCAAGCTCGATCGCCTTGGTTCCGGTCATGTCAGAACGATAACCACCGAGCCATACCAGCATGGGCGCGTTCCCCTGCGAAGTGGCCGGGCGATGGAGGAAAGCGATGTCGCGGCTGTCGTTGTCAGGGCCTACACGCAGGAATTCAGCGGCTTGTTCGGTCATCTATATGCAATTCTCCTGATTTTTCGCGCAACAACGGCGCGTATTTGCAAAAACCGTGGCAACAGGTGATCTTTTCGGGCAGATATGCTATTGACTTCGCCACGGCAATAACGACATTTCCGCCGCTTGTACCAAACAAGCTGTTTTTTGCTGACGTGATCCAGAAACAGATCAGGAGAATACGACCATTCGCAGACCTTTCAAAGCCGATGCCCCCGTCAAGGAGGGGCCGCGCTCCAACCGGGAAATTCGGGTTCCCAGAGTTCAGCTTATTGATGAAGAGGGCCAGAACCTCGGTAGCATGCCGACGGATCAGGCTTTGAAACTGGCGGAGGAGGCCGGTCTCGATCTCGTTGAGATTTCGCCGAACGCTGAACCGCCGGTGTGCAAGATCCTCGATCTCGGCAAGCTGAAGTACTCGACCCAGAAAAAGGCCGCTGAAGCGCGCAAGAAACAGAAGATCGTCGAAGTTAAAGAAATCAAGATGCGCCCCAACATCGACACGCATGACTATGACGTGAAGATGAAGGCTATGGGCCGTTTCTTTGATGATGGCGACAAGGTGAAGGTAACGCTGAAGTTCCGCGGCCGCGAAATGGCCCACCAGGAACTCGGCATGAAGCTTCTCCTCCAGGTGAAGGAAGACACCCAGGCGATTGCCAAGGTGGAGGCCGAGCCGAAGCTCGAAGGCCGTCAGATGATGATGGTTCTCGCCCCGAAATAATTTGCGCCGGCCTTTGCGGCCGCATGAATCACCATCGCAAGGGGAAGTTTGCTTTCCCCGTTGCGCTTTTAGCCGACTGCGGTTATAAGCGCGCGTCCGAACGGTCCGGCAGGGCATGCCGTGGCCGTTCCTGAATAGCTTGAAATAGGCCTCGTCTGCCTGTTTCGATACAAAAACGGAGTAGCAAAATGCCCAAGATGAAGACGAAGTCCGCTGCAAAGAAGCGGTTCAAGATCACTGCGACCGGCAAGGTTGTTGCAGCCGCCGCCGGTAAGCGCCACGGCATGATCAAGCGTACCAACAAGTTCATTCGCGACGCGCGCGGAACCATGGTTCTCGCCGAAGCTGACGGCAAGAAGGTCGTCAAGAACTACCTGCCGAACGGTCTCTGAGACTTTTCCGCACATTTGGACACTTTAAGGAGATCATGACATGGCACGCGTAAAACGTGGCGTAACTTCCCGCGCCAAGCACACCAAGACACTCAAGGCAGCCAAGGGCTTCTACGGCCGCCGCAAGAACACCATCCGCGCAGCAAAGGCTGCCGTGGATCGTTCCAAGCAGTACGCTTACCGCGACCGCAAGGTTAATAAGCGCAACTTCCGCGCTCTGTGGATCCAGCGTATCAATGCTGCTGTTCGCGAATTCGGCCTGACCTATGGCCGCTTCATCGACGGCCTGAACAAGGCTGGCATCGAAGTCGACCGCAAGGTTCTGTCCGACATGGCTATCCATGAGCCGGCAGCATTCGGCGCGCTCGTCGAAGCAGCGAAGAAGGCGCTTGAGTACCTCAAGGATGCTGGTACGGCCAACGAGTTTGAAACCGCTGTAAAGTAATTACGGCGCGGACAAATCTGTTGTTCATTTGAAACCCGCGCCGGTTCTCCGGCGCGGGTTTTCGTTTTCTGAAATTCACGGCAGTTTGGGCAAGGGCGTGCAACGCTTTACGCCGGGGTTGCCAATTGGGTGGGGCATCCGGCTCTCGGTCGGCAGGCTCCATTGGGGGCAAAAATGCTGGTTGCCGCAAGCGAGGCGGAAAAGGCAAAGGGTTTCCACGTCCATCTCGAAGATGGCGATATCGCAGCCTTGATGCGGGTTCTGCTTAAAAGCGAGCGCCGCGTGCAGAAACTCGAGCTTTCCACAACGACCGTCTGGATCAAGCGCCAGGGCACGGAAACGCCGTCCTGGTGGATAAAGCTGCAGACCTTTCTCGCAAAGCTGCTGCCCTATACCTTCATGCGCCCATCACCCCCACTTGATGGCGCCGGCCTGATGCGCCGCGAACTCGAAACGCTGCAGGCATTCAAGGCCCGCGGGTTCCCCGTCCCACCCGTCATCTATTCCTCACGGACAGCGGTTGTGCTGGGCGATGTAGGCCCCACCATCATGGAGCGGATGGATATGATAAGGGCGGCCACGCCTGCGGAGCACGACGCCCTGCTTGTGAAATCCGCCGAGGCGCTCGGCGAGTTGCATGCGGCAGGCCTTTGCCATGGGCGTCCGCATGTGCGCGATTTCTTCCTCCAGGACGGGCGCATAGGCTTCATGGATTTCGAGGAGCGCCCGCAGGAGGTCATGCCGCTTGAGACCGCGCAGGCGCGCGATATCTGGCTGCTGTTTTTACAGGTCGCGACGCGCGCCTGCGATGCGCCGAAAACCCGCGATGCCGCCTTCGCCCGCTGGCGCGAAAACGCCCCGCCGCGGGCGCTGGAAGAATTGTGCCGCCTGACCGGCATTCTCGGGCGATTTTTACCGCTTGCCCGGTTGATCGGGCGCGTGCGGATGGGTAGTGATCTGCGACGCTTTATCATGGCGACCGACTATCTGATGAATGCTGTGAACCCCGAAGCCGCTCTCAAAAAAACCGGCAAGGCAGGAAAAGATGACTGAACTTGATACCTTGAAATCGCAATTGATGTCGGAGATCGCCGCCGCTGCCGATGAGCCGGCCATCGAAGCCGTGCGCGTTTCCGCACTCGGCAAGAAGGGCTCGGTTTCGGAGCTTCTGAAGACGCTGGGCAGCATGACGCCGGAAGAGCGCCAGACCCGCGGTGCTGCCATCAACCAGCTCAAGACTGAGATCACCGATCTTATCGGCGAACGCAAGAATGCGCTGAAGGATGCAGCCATCTCTGCGCGCCTCAAGGCGGAAACGGTGGATGTCAGCCTGCCGGTTCGACAGTCGCCAGCCGAGCGTGGCCGCATTCATCCGATCAGCCAGATCGTCGATGAAATCACCGCCATCTTCGCGGATATGGGTTTCTCGATCGCCGAAGGTCCGGATATCGAGACCGATTATTACAACTTCACGGCGCTGAATTTCCCCGAAGGCCATCCAGCCCGCGAAATGCACGACACCTTCTTCTTCCAGCCGGATGAAAAGGGCGAGCGAAAGGTGCTGCGCACACACACCTCGCCGGTGCAGATCCGCACCATGGAAAACCAGAAGCCGCCGATCCGCATCGTCATTCCTGGCAAGACCTACCGTCAGGATTCCGACGCCACCCATTCGCCGATGTTCCATCAGGTCGAAGGTCTTGTCATCGACAAGAAGGCACATGTCGGCAATCTGCGCTGGGTGCTCGAGGAGTTCTGCAAGACCTTCTTCGAGGTCGACAGCGTCGTCATGCGCTTCCGTCCGTCCTTCTTCCCCTTCACTGAGCCGAGCTTCGAGGTGGATATCCAGTGCGACCGTTCCGGCCCCATCGTCAAATTCGGCGAAGGCAAGGACTGGATGGAAATCCTTGGCTGCGGCATGGTGCACCCGAACGTGCTGCGCGCCGGCGGGCTGGATCCGGATGAATATCAGGGTTTTGCCTGGGGCATGGGCCTCGACCGCATCGCCATGCTGAAATACGGCATGCCGGACCTGCGCGATTTCTTCAACGCCGATGTCCGCTGGATGAACCATTACGGCTTCCGCCCGCTCGACATGCCGACGCTGTTCGGCGGTCTGAGCGTTTAATCCGGTTAGCCAAGGAGCAAAGACATGAAATTCACTCTTTCCTGGCTGAAAGAGCATCTTGATACGGATGCGACGCTGGACGAGATTTGCGAACGTCTGACGGCGATCGGTCTTGAGGTCGAGGATGTTGACGACAAGGCGGCCTACAAGCCTTTCGTCATCGCCAAGGTCGTTTCCGCTGAAAAGCACCCTGAGGCCGACCGTCTGAAGGTGCTGATGGTGGATGCCGGTGACGGCAAGCCGGTGCAGATCGTCTGCGGCGCTCCGAATGCCCGCGCCGGCCTTGTCGGCGCGCTGGCGCGCCCCGGCATGTATGTTCCGGGCATCGATGTGACGCTTGCCGTCGGCAAGATTCGCGGTGTCGAAAGCCACGGCATGATGTGCTCCGAAAAGGAGCTCAACATTTCCGACGATCACGACGGCATCATCGATCTGCCGCAGGACGCGCCGGTCGGCACCTCCTTCGCCGCCTATGCCGGTCTCGATGATCCGGTCATCGAGATCAACCTGACGCCAAACCGTCCGGACTGCACCTCAATCTACGGCATCGCCCGCGATCTCGCGGCTTCCGGTCTCGGCAAGCTGAAGACGAGGCCTGCGCCGTCCTTCAAGGTGGAAGGTGCTACCCCTGTCGATGTGAAGCTGGAACTCGATGATGCGGCGCTCTGCCCCGGCTTTTCCCTGCGCATCGTGCGTGGCGTAAAGAACGGCCCGAGCCCGAAGTGGATGCAGCAGCGCTTGATGGCGATCGGCCTGCGTCCCATCAACGCGCTGGTCGATATCACCAACTACATGACCTTCGATCAGGGCCGGCCGATGCACGTCTTCGACGCCGCCAAGGTCAAGGGCGATCTCACGGTTCGCCGTGCGAAAGAGGGTGAGACCATCCTCGCGCTCGACCAGCGCGAATACAAGCTCGGCCCGAATAATGTCGTCATCGCCGATGAAAAGGGCCTCGAGTCCATCGGCGGCATCATGGGTGGCGAACATTCCGGTTGCGACGAAAACACCGTCGACGTGCTGATCGAGGCCGCTCTCTGGGATCCGATCAACATCGCCAAGACCGGCCGTTCGCTCGGCATCATCACCGATGCGCGTTATCGTTTCGAGCGTGGCGTCGATCCGGAATATATGGTTCCGGGTCTGGAACGCACCACCGAACTGGTTCTGGAACTGTGCGGCGGCGTGGCTGGCGAAGCCCGCGTTGTCGGTTACAAGGGCCATCAGCCCAAGGTCGTGGATTTCCCGCTTGCGGAAGTGAAGCGTCTGACAGGTCTGGAAGTTTCGGCGGAAGAGAGCCTCACCATTCTCAAGGGCCTCGGTTTTGGTGTCGAGGGAACGGGCGAACGCGTGTCCGCGACTGTCCCGTCCTGGCGTCCTGACGTCGATGGCAAGGCCGATCTTGTGGAAGAAGTCATGCGCATCCACGGCGTCGACAACATCAAGCCGGAGCCGCTGGAAAGCCTCAGCGCCGTCAATGGCCGCATCCTGACCACGCTGCAGATCCGCACCCGCACCGCGCGCCGCGCGCTTGCAAGCCGTGGAATGCTTGAGGCCGTCACATGGTCCTTCATCCCGGAAGCGCAGGCGAAACTCTTCGGCGGCGGTTCGCCCGCGTTGAAGCTTGCCAACCCGATTGCGGCCGATATGTCGGACATGCGGCCGTCGCTGCTGCCGGGCCTTCTGACAGCTGCTCAGCGCAATGCCGACAAGGGTTACGGCGATGTGGCGATCTTCGAGGTTTCCGGCACCTATGAGGGCGATACGCCTGATACGCAGCGCCGCGTCGCCGGTGGTGTCCGCCGTGGCACGGCCTCGCTCGCGGGCAGCGGCCGCATGTGGTCCAATGCGGTGAAGGGTGGCGGCAAGCCGGTAGACGTCTATGACGCCAAGGCCGACGCGCTGGCAGTGCTCGAAGCCTGCGGTTTGCCCATGGCCAATGTGCAGATCGAAGCCGGCGGCCCCGCCTGGTATCACCCCGGTCGTTCCGGCACCATCAAGATGGGCCCCAAGGTCGTGCTCGGTTATTTCGGTGAATTCCACCCGAAGACACTGTCTGAATTGGATGTTTCCGGCGCCTATTGCGGCTTCGAAATCTATCTCGACGCCATGCAGGAACCGAAGAAGAAGGCGACCCGTACCAAGCCTGCACTTGAGCTTTCGCCCTTCCAGGCCGTCAAGCGCGACTTCGCCTTCGTGGTCGACAAGTCGGTGGAGGCGGGCGCCATCATCAAGGCCGCAACCAGCGCTGACCGCAAGCTGATCACCGGCGTCAATGTCTTTGATATTTTCGAGGGTGCATCGCTCGGCGAGGATCGCAAGTCGGTGGCTATCGAAGTCCAGATCCAGCCGGTCGACAAGACGCTGACGGATGAAGATTTCGAGGCGCTGACCGCAAAGATCGTCGGCAATGTCGAGAAATCGACGGGCGGCGTCCTGCGCGCCTGAGCCAGACAGCTGACGGAATAAAAAAAGCCGCGGTGATTGCCGCGGCTTTTTGTTTTTACCGGTTGGCCAACCGCGTCATTCGTTCCGGATAACGTTCGCCCGCAACCTTTGCCGGGGAGAGCAACGCGCCGAGGCTGGCGACTTCGTCAGCCGTCAGCGATACATCCGCCGCCGCCACGTTTTTCTCCAGATTGGCGATTTTCGTGGTGCCGGGGATCGGCACGATGAAGTCACCCTGCGCCATGACCCAGGCGAGCGCCAGCTGCCCCGCAGTAACGCCTTTTTCAGCCGCCATGTCTTCCAGCAGCTGGATGAGCGCCAGATTGGCATCGAAGTTTTCGCTTTGGAAGCGCGGCAGGCTGCGGCGGAAATCGTCGGAGGCAAGTCCGTCGAGCGTCTTCAGTGCGCCGGTCAAAGCGCCGCGGCCGAGCGGGCTGAAGGGCACGAAACCGATGCCGAGTTCGCGGCAGGTTTCCAGCACGCCATTTTCTTCGGGATCGCGGGTCCACAGCGAATATTCGCTTTGAATGGCCGCAATCGGGTGAACGGCATGCGCCTTGCGAAGGGTCGCCGCGCTCGCCTCTGAAAGGCCGAGTGCCTTCACCTTGCCTTCCCGCACCAGATCAGCCATTGCGCCGACCGTCTCTTCAATCGCCACGTCCGGATCGACGCGGTGCTGGTAATAGAGGTCGATGACATCGACACCGAGCCTTTTCAGCGAGGCTTCGGCGACGGCACGGACATTTGCGGGCGAACCGTCAACACCCTGGATCATTTCCGCCGAAGGTTTGCTGCCATCGATGCGGAAACCGAATTTGGTGGCGATTGTCACCTGGTCGCGATAGGGCTTCAAAGCCTTGCCGACGAGGATTTCGTTTTTGAACGGGCCGTAGACTTCCGCCGTATCGAAGAATGTAACGCCAAGCTCGACGGCGCGATGCAGCGTCGCGATGGAGCCGCTTTCATCGTTCGAAGGGCCATAGGCATGGCTCATGCCCATGCAGCCAAGTCCGAGCGCGGAGACGGAGAGGTCTTTTCCGAGAATTCTATGTTTCATCTGCCTGTCCTTTGTCAGAGCACGCCTTGAAAACTGTCCCGTGGTTTGCGCGGAGCGTGTATCCAAGACGCTGAATATACCCTTGGGGAGTGGGTATGGGCAAAACATAACGTCCGGTGGTGGCAAAGATAATCGCTGCAAATCCGCTCGGCTTGTTCTATTATTTAGAACAATGAACCGTGTGCAACTCTCCCAACTGGCCGTTCTCGCCGCTGTCGCCGAAGGCCGCAGTTTCCGCAAGGCCGCGGCTGAACTCGCCATTGCGCCGTCGGCCGTCAGCCATGCGGTGTCGTCGCTGGAGGCGAGCCTTGGCCTGCGCCTGCTTCACCGCACAACCCGCAGCGTTTCGCCGACGGAGGAGGGCAGGCGGCTTCTCGAGACGTTGGGGCCGGCGCTTGCCGATATCGACGCGGTCATCGAGACCCTTGCCGAGCATGGTGGAAGACCGGCCGGTCCCCTGCGTATCACCCTGCCGCGGCTCGCGGCCGAGGATCTGATCGTGCCCCGGCTGGGTGAATTCCTGCGGCTCTATCCCGATATCTCACTCGAAATCTCGACGGATGATCGCTTCGAAGACATTGTCGCGAAGGGGTTCGATGCCGGACTGCGGCTCGGAGAACATCTCGATGCGGATATGATTGCGGTAAAAGCGAGCGGTGCGTGGCGTGGGGCTATTGTCGGCTCCCCCGCTTACTTCGCAGAAAATCCGCCGCCGCGCGATCCAAGGGACCTCATCCGGCATCGCTGCATCCGTCGGCGCTTCGCGAGCGGCCTGGTTTATCGCTGGGAACTGGAGAAAAACGGCAAGCCGCTGGTGGTCGATGTGCAGGGACCCTTGATCCTCTCGGACCAGAGCCTCATTCGCCGAGCGGCGATTGACGGGGCAGGGCTTGCCTTTGTTTTCGAGCAGCGGGTCGAGGACGATATCAGCGAAGGCAGGCTCATCCGCGTGCTGAACGACTGGTGCGCGCCCTTCGACGGCTTCTACATCTATTATCCCTCGCGCCGGCAGATGCGCCCGGCGCTGAGGGCTTTCGTGGATTTCTTCCGTTTCCGGGGATGATCAGAACGTTATGCGATAGCGGATATGGCCGTCGCTCTTCACGTAGCTGTCGTAAAGCTTCTGGGCCCGGTGGTTGTCTTCGCCGGTGTTCCAGTACAGCCGCGACCAGCCCTTCTCCTTGCAGATGGCGATAAGATCGTCCATCAGCGCCCGGCCCGTCCCTTTGCCCCGGATTTCGCCATCGACGAATAAATCCTCCAGATAGCAATCGGGATTTTTCACCCAGGTGGAGTCGTGGAAGTGGTGGATGGCGAAACCGGCCATGCGGTCGCCCAGCAGGGCCACACGCATCGAAACGCGGGATGCGGGATCGAGGATGCGCGCCCAGGTATGCTCGGTGACGTCATCGGCAAGATCGACATCATAAAAGGCGAGATAGTCGTTCCAGAGGCGCAGCCATTCTGCCCTGTCAGCCGGCTCAGCGTTACGAATTGCAAGTTCCATCTTATGCACCTGCCTTGTCGAGAAGGGTCATCATCTCATCGGTCAGTTTCAGGTTGACGGCGCGTTTGAAGCTTTCAAGCTGCGACAGGCTGGTGGCGCTGGCGATCGGTGCGGTTACCGCCTTTTTCCGTAACAGCCAGGCGAGCGCGATATCGGCGAGCTTGGCCCCGGTCTGTACAGCCACAGCATCCATGGCACCCAGAACGGCAAGGCCACGCGTGTTGACATATTCGCCCACACGATAGCTGCGGGCGACGCCTTCCGTATCGGCCTTGGCGCGGTATTTCCCGGTCAGGAAGCCGGCGGCGAGGCTATAGTAGTTGATGACGCCAATCTCTTCTTTCACACAAAGATCAGCAAGCGGACCTTCGAAATCCGCGCGGTTATAGAGATTATATTCCGGCTGCAGCACGTCGTAACGCGGAAGATTGTTTTTCGCAGCTGTGTCGAGCGCGTTCTGAAGCTCAATCGCGGAATAGTTGGAGCAACCGATGGCGCGGATTTTTCCCTGTTCCTTCAGCTTTGCGAAGGCGGCAAGCGTCTCTTCCACCGGTACCTCCGCATCCGGTTTGTGGGCGAGATAGAGGTCGATATAGTCGGTTTGCAGCCGCTTCAGCGAAGCCTCGACAGCCTCTGCGATCCATTTGGCGCCAAGGCCGGTCTTCTGGCCGCGATTGTCGAAACCGACTTTCGTGACGATCACCGCGTCTTCGCGCTTCACGCTCGACTGTTTCAACCATTTGCCGATGATCGCTTCGGATTCGCCACCCACATGCCCGTCCACCCAGGCGGAATAGACATCCGCCGTGTCGATGGCGTTGAACCCGGCGTCGAAAAAGGCATCGAGCAGGGCAAAGGAAGTCTTTTCATCCGCTGTCCAGCCGAACACGTTGCCACCGAAGACGATCGGCGCGATGGAGAGGCCGGTCCGGCCAAGGCTTCGTTTTTCCACGGGAATGCTCCTGTTGCTGACTTTGCGGCAGGTTAGCAACTGCCCGTCGGCATAACCATTCAATTCCTTTGATGGCACTCATCAGCCAGCGGGCGATGGCCGGGAAAATCAGGCCTGAAAACCGCGATAATGGCTGGGCGGGTAACGATTATGCTGTTGCCAGACGCGCCGCAAATGCCGGGCGGAGGCAAAGCCCGCCCGCTCGGCGATGGCCTCCATATCGAGGCGGCTATTTGCGAGAATGTCGCGGGCGAGATTGACCCGCATCAGATTGACGTAGTCGATGACACTGATGCCGGTATGCTCGCGAAACAGGCGCGACAGGTGCCTTTCGCTGAGTGCTGCGATATCGGCCAGCCGTTCCAGCGACCAGTCCCGCGCCGGTTCCGCCATCACACGATCCTGCACGCGGTGAATGGCGGGATGCATGTGGTTGCGGCCGGTCAGCCAGGGAGAGACCTGTGGGTCGTTGCCGTTGCGCCTGAGATAGATGACCATGGTTTGGGCAATGCGCGCGGCGACCGCCGGTGATGTCAGCCGCGAAACCACATGCAGCATCAGGTCAATGCCGGTGGAGATGCCGGCGCTGGAGAAGCGGTTGCCATCCTCCACGAAAAGGCGGTTTTCGGCCACCTGCGATAGTGGCGCGATGCGGCGCAGTGCATCGATACAGTCGCTGTGCGTGGTGCAGCTCCGTCCGTCGAAAAGCCCGGCTTCGCCCGCCAGCAGCGCGCCGGAGCAAATGGAAATGACTGTTGTGTCGGGCTGCACGGCATGACGCAACCAGGCCGCCAGCGCCTGCCGTTCCCGCCGTATTTCCGGCTCGTTTTCGGAACGCGACGTGCTGCCGGATATCAGCAGGAAGGCATCGTCCGGCAGGGCGGCAGGCAAGGTCTCCAGCCCGCAAATGCCAAGGCCGATCGAGGATTGCTGTATTTCCCGTGCCGCGATGTAGCGGCATTCGAAGGAGATATCGTTCTGCTCGTCATTGGCATAGCGGATCACCTGCAGGGGTCCGGCAATGTCGAGCAACAGCGCGTGCGGCGGCACAAGCGTATAAAAGGGAATGATGCGTGTGCCGCCTTTATCCATCAGGCTGCCGCCTTCAGCGGGGCAAGCGCGTCGCTCACAGTGGCGATGCGCGCGAAGCGACCGGCCAGCACCAGCTCGGTCCGCTTGCGGATATCGTCTGCGCTGAACACCGTGCCGGAGGCATGTGTCATCGGAAAGGTCAGCGTCGCCTCGGTCACGTAATCGACGCTGTAACCGAGATCGGAAGCGTGCCGGGTGGTCGTTTCGCAGCATTGTTCGGTGCGGATGCCGGAGACGATCAGCCGGTTGATACCTCTCTGCGTCAGCCAGATTTCAAGGCCGGTGCCGGCGAAAGCCGAGTGCCGGTTCTTGTGAAAGGTGACATCCGGGGTGATCTGCACACCCTCCAGAGCGCGGATATAGCCGCTGTCTTTCGAAAAGGCGCGGTCGCCATCGACATGGAAAATCTGCACGACGGGGATTCCTGCGGCCCTGGCGCCATCGATCAGCGTCTGTTGCTTCTCGAGATAAGCGGCGAGCCCGCTCTCCTCGAAATAAGGAGCGTGCCGGAAGGATTCCTGAACATCGATAACGAGAAGCGCGGTATTGGAAGAGGACATTTCATGGTTCTCCAGTGAGTTCATGAATAGCATAATTCTCCTTTTATCACGCGGATAAAAGCAACCAGACCGACAAAGGCAGGACAAATCCGGCCAACCTTTATTCGTCGCGTGTCTGCGGCTTGTCAGAACGTGTGATGGTGGTAAGTTGCCGCTGGATTGCAGAGCGGGAGAATGAAATGCTGCGCTTCGGAATAATCTCGACGGCGAAGATCGCTCAGGATCACGTCATTCCGGCGATACAGGATGCGGAAAATTGCGTCGTCAGCGCCATCGCCAGCCGCGATCACGCCAGGGCGCGCGCGGTTGCCGACCGTTTTTCCGTGCCGCATGCCTTTGGTTCCTATGAGGAGATGCTGGCATCGGATGTGATCGATGCGGTCTATATCCCGCTTCCCACATCCCAGCATGTGGAATGGACCATCAAGGCGGCCGATGCCGGTAAGCACGTTCTCTGCGAAAAGCCGATCGCGTTGAAAGCAGAAGAGATCGATACGCTTATCGCGGCGCGTGACCGCAATGGTGTCATCGTGTCCGAGGCTTTCATGGTCACCTATGCGCCGGTTTGGGCGAAAGTGAAGGAGTTGCTGGCTTCGGGCGCTATCGGCACGCTGAAGCACGTGCAGGGCGCTTTCAGCTATTTTAATCGCGATCCCGGCAATATGCGCAATATTCCCGAACTGGGTGGCGGAGCACTGCCGGATATCGGGGTCTACCCGACCATCGTCACCCGCTTTGCCACTGGCGCCGAGCCGAAGCGCGTGCAGGCGACAGTCGAGCGTGACCGGGAATTCGGCACCGATATTTATTCCAGTGTCCGGGCCGATTTCGGCGGTTTCGAGCTGAGCTTTTATCTCGCAACCCAGCTTGCCGCCCGCCAGCTCATGGTCTTCCACGGCACGGATGGTTACATCGAGGTCAAATCCCCCTTCAACGCCAATCGCTGGGGTGCGGAAGAGATCGAACTGACCAATCAGGCCCATAACCAGTCGCAGGTCTTCCGGTTTCAGGATAGCCGCCAGTACAAGCTGGAAGCAGAGGCCTTTGCCCGTGCTGTGAAGGGCGAGGGAGACGTCGTCACCCTGGAAAGCTCGCGGAAGAACCAGCTTTTCATCGACGCCATCTACCGCGCGGCCGAAAAGGACGGCTGGGAGACGGTTTAATCCGGATCCCGCCGCTGTCTTTGCAGCCGCCAATAGCCGTAGAGGGCCAGCGCCAGTGCCGCGAGCGCTGAAAGGGCAAGCGGGACAAGCGGCTGCACCAGCGGGTTGCGCCACAGCAGCAGGGCAAAAAGTCCGACGCCGACGAAGCGGGAGATGAGCGTGACGGCATTCATCAGAAAGCCGTTCAACGCATCCGGTGCATTTCCATTGGAACGATTCAGCCGCCAGCTCGTAGCAAGTCCCGCTGCTGCGCCGGGCAAACGGGCTGCCAGCGGATCGACGCCGAGATAGAAGATAAGAAGGCAGGTGACGGCAAGATCGACGGCCAATCCGCAGATCTCGGTCAGCGCGAAGTGCGGAAGTCTCAAGGGTGTGGGCTTTTAAAGTGTCGGCTGCGTGGAGCGCGGGCGCTGCAGCACCAGAAGGCCGATAACGACACCCACGACGCCGAAATTATAACCGGCAAGCGCCAAAAGCAGCGACATCAGCGGCACGGCGGTGGAGGAAAGCACCATTGCGACACCATAGGCGCCGATAATCATCATGCAGATGAAAACGATGCTGAAGACAGAACGCAACGCAACGGCGGTTACGCCGAGCACTGTGGCGGTAAGAAAGATCATGATGCCGCCTCCTCTTTGGTTGCCGGGTCTGGAACAAGACCTAGCGTCTCCTTCCCTAACGAACCCTTGTTTTCTCCTCCAATCCCTGTTTTCCTAACTCGTTAGTTGAGGATATGGTTTCATCGTCGTTAAAATCGGTGAGCCGGTGCCGGCATTTCCGAATCGACGGCTTTTGGTTACAAACGGGCATGAGCGATATCTTCTCCCACGCCGCATTGAGCAATCTTGCCGAATTTTCGGTGTCCGAACTGTCGGGTTCCATCAAGCGCACGGTGGAGACGGCTTTCGAGCAGGTGCGGGTGCGCGGCGAGATTTCCGGCTATCGTGGCCCGCATTCTTCCGGCCACGCCTATTTCTCGCTGAAGGACGATCGCGCCCGTATCGACGCGGTGATCTGGAAAGGCACCTTCTCTCGCCTGAAGTTCCGCCCGGAAGAGGGCATGGAAGTGATCGCGACGGGCAAGATCACCACTTTTCCCGGTTCCTCGAAATACCAGATCGTCATCGAAAGCCTTGAGCCTGCCGGTGCCGGCGCGCTGATGGCGCTTCTGGAAGACCGTCGCCGGCGGCTGGCGGCGGAGGGGCTGTTTGATGCGGCCCGCAAGCGCCCTCTGCCATTCATGCCGCGTGTCATCGGCGTCGTCACCTCGCCCACGGGTGCGGTCATTCGCGATATTCTTCACCGTATCTCGGATCGGTTTCCGGTCCACGTCGTCGTCTGGCCAGTCAAGGTGCAGGGCGAGGGTTCGGGCGAGGAGGTGGCGAACGCCATCCGTGGTTTCAACGCGCTTAAGCCCGGCGGTGAAATCGCGCGCCCAGATGTGCTGATCGTCGCGCGCGGCGGCGGCAGCCTCGAAGACCTCTGGAGCTTCAACGACGAGATCGTCGTGCGCGCCGCGGCCGAGAGCGAAATCCCGCTGATTTCCGCCGTTGGACACGAGACCGATACGACCTTGATTGATTATGCCGCAGATGTGCGCGCGCCGACGCCGACGGGGGCTGCGGAAATGGCGGTGCCGGTGCGGGCGGAACTCGAAGCGCAGCTTTCCGGTCTCGCTGCCCGCCTTTCCGGTTCGGTCTTGCGGCAGATGGATAACCGCCGACAGGGCGTGCGGGCGCTGGTGCGTGCCCTGCCGTCACTCGATCAGCTTCTCGCCCTGCCGCGCCGCCGTTTCGATGAGGCTGCGAGCGGTCTTGGCCGTGGATTGGAATTGACGACGCTGAACAGGCGCCGCGCCTTCGAACGTTCCGCGTCGGGGCTGAGGCCGGAAACCCTCTTGAACGGTCTCAAACACCATAGGCAGCGGATTACCGAACGCATGCACCGGGCAGAGACTCTGGTGGAGCGCCGTCTGCTGCAGGGCAAAGGCCGGGTTGATTCCTTCGATTCCGCCCTGCGTTCGCTCCCCGCGCGCCTGCTTGGCCAGCTGGAACGGCAGAAGGAACGGGTCGTCACCGCATCGCGCCGGGCCGATACCGCCGTGTTGCACCGCATGGCCCAGAACCGTTCCGGGCTCGCCGCCCATGATCGCATCCTGCAATCGCTGTCTTATAAGAACGTGCTGAATCGCGGTTATGCCGTGATCCGTGACGAAGAGAACCGGCCTTTGACCCGCGCGGCAGCTATCGCTTCAGGCGCCGTCGTGTCCATGGAATTTGCCGATGGTCGGGTTTCCGCCATCACGACGGGAGAGGGGACACCCTCCCCGGATGCGGCCGCCGCGCCGAAAAAGAAGCCGGCGAAACCGGCTTCCTCCGGCCCTGGCAACCAGGGCAGCCTGTTCTGATCAGATCGACGCTGCATCCGAAAAACGGCGGCTGACGGTGAAGCTCTTTTCGATATCGGGATGCAGCTCCATGCCAAGGCCGGCGCCCGGCGGCACGGTGATCATGCCGTTTTTCACCTCCGGCAAGGCGGTGACGAGATCGCGATACCAGGTTTTGTAGAAGGCGCGCACGCTTTCCTGCACCAGGGCATTCGGCGCGTTGAGCGACAGATGCGTGGAGGCGCAGAGCACCACGGGGCCGGTGCAATCATGCGGCGCGACCGGCAGATGCCAGGCTTCCGCCATGGAGGCGATCTTGCGTGCTTCCGAAAGGCCGCCGCACCAGCTGATGTCGAGCATCACCACGCCGGCCGCACCCGTTTCCAGCAGATCGCGGAAGGCCCAGCGGGAACCGAGTGTTTCGGACGCGGAAATCGGTGCGGGCGAAACGGCGGCATAACGCGTCAGGCTGGAAAGGCTGTCCATCTTGATCGGGTCTTCATGCCAGAAGGTCTGATAGGGGGTAAGCGCCTTGGCGATCTGCATGGCTGGTAGAAGCTGCCACATGGAGTGAAACTCCACCATGATGTCCATCTTGTCGCCCACCGCCTTGCGGATCTTTTCGAACGGCTCAAGCGCGCTTTTCAGGTCCGGCATCGAGATATATTGCCCGCGCGTCTTCTCCGCCGCCGCATCGAAGGGCCAGATCTTCATGGCGGTGATACCGTCTTCCAGCAGAGAGTGGGCAAGCTCGTCGGCCCGATGCAGGAAGCCGTTCAGATCGTCATAGTCCTTGCCGTCGGAGAGGCCATAATTGGCCGTCTGCTGGCCGGTCGCCTTCTTGATATATTCGGTGCCGGCGCAGGTGTTGTAGGTGCGAATTTCCTTGCGGCTGAAGCCGCCGAGAAGCTGGGCTATGGGCTGGTTGGTGGCCTTGCCGAAAATATCCCACAGCGCGATATCGAAGGCGGAATTGCCGCGCACTTCCGCGCCCGACGAGCGGAAACCGAGATAACCGACGAGGTCCTGCGCCAGAAGATCGATCTGCAGTGGATCGCGGCCGATCACGCGAGGGGCGATATATTCGTGCACATAGGTCTCCACCGTCTCCGCTCCGAAGAAGGTTTCGCCGAGCCCGGTAATGCCCTCATCCGTATGGACCAGAACCCAGAGCAAGTTCGTCCGTTCCGCCACACGGACGGTCTCGAGTTTCGTGATTTTCATGGTATCTCCTCCAGAGGCAGTCAGTTTTCCATCTGGGACTGCGTTGAAAAAATCAGGCGATGCCAGCTGCCAGAAGCGCGTGCACGCTTTCATCGAAGTGGCGCGCCATCAGCGTTGAGGCGGTTTGCGGGTCGCCTGCGGCAATGGCCTGTCCGATGGCGATGTGCAGTTCACACGCGGCAAGGCGCTGCGCATCAGAGGTGCGGCTTTTCCAGCCGATCGGCCAGGTCTGGCGTGTCACATTCTGGAAAGCACCGAGAATGAGTTCGAAAACCGGGTTCTTGGAGGCTCTGGCAACAGCAAGGTGAAAGGCAAGGTCGTGTTCCATCACCTTGTCATTGTCGCTGAAATCCCGCTCCATATTGTTCGCGTGGTCGAGGATGGTGAGCGCTTCCGCATCCGCGCGCCTCAGCGCCGCGAGTGTCACGGTTCTGACTTCGATGGTGCGGCGCACGTCGTAAATCTGCTGGATGTTGATCTGCTCGGTGTGAATGCCATGTTCGAACATCAGCGACATCGCGCCATGATCCAGCGTCGCCACGGTGGCGCGCTTGCCGGCGCTGACATCGATCAGCCGCATGGCGGAAAGCGACCGGAAAGCCTCGCGAACGACAGTGCGCGAGACGCCGAGCTGTTGCGAAAGCGAAAGTTCGCTCGGCAGCTTGGCGCCGGGGGCAAGTTCATTTTCGCGGATATGGCGGGTGATCGCGCCGATCGTGCTGCTGACGAGGCCGGACTCATGCGAAATGGCGTTATACATTTTTCCTCCAACCTGTAGTACAGGTTTATGGAAAATTGCTTACAGGATTATATGTGACAAAACAAGCGCCCTTGCCGGCGATTGCGCTTCTTTCCGTGCGGCCAAGGCCTAATCCTTGAAACCCTGCAAAAATCGCTTCAGCAATCCGTTCAGCGCCACGCGCTCCTCTTCGCTGAGATGGGCGACTAGGCGATGCTGGTTTTCGACGTGTGCGCCGACTGCTTCCTCGACGATGGCAAAGCCCTGTTCTGTCAGCGATATCAAGACGCTGCGCCGGTCCTGCGGATTGTGAATGCGTTCCACCAGCCCGGCTTTTTCCAGCTGGTCGATCCGGTTTGTCATGGTGCCGGAACTGACCATGGTCATGGCAAGCAGATCGCCGGGTGAGAGCCGATAGGGTGAGCCCGCGCGACGCAATGTCGCCAGTACGTCGAAAGCCGAGGAGGAGAGGCCGTGTTTCAACAGCACCGCCTCCACCTCGCGGCCAAGATGTGTGCTGAGCCGGTGCAGCCGCCCGAGCAGCCCCATGGGGGCGACATCGAGATCGGGTCGCTCGCTGCGCCATTGTGCGAGAATATGGTCGACGTGGTCCATGGGTTCCTTGCTCATCACCAAGGCATAACAATTGATATCTTGACGTCAAGATAAAATCGACTAAGCTGGATTTATCTTGATGTAGAGATTCTTGAAATGAAGAAAAATACGACCTATGCCGCCGATGTGCTGGTGACCGCGCTTGCCCCCGCCATCTGGGGAACCACCTATTTCGTCACGACGGAATTTTTGCCGCAGGGATATCCGCTGCATGTCGCCATGCTGCGCGCCTTGCCGGCCGGTGTCCTGCTGCTACTTCTCGTCCGAAAGCTGCCGCAGGGCATCTGGTGGCCGCGCAGCTTCATTCTCGGCGCGCTGAATTTCTCGTTTTTCTGGGCGATGCTTTTCGTGTCGGCCTATCGGTTGCCTGGCGGTGTCGCGGCAACAGTGGGCGCGGTGCAACCGCTCATCGTCATCGGTCTGTCGCGGCTGTTTCTCTCAACACCGGTGCGGCCGCTTGCCATCGTCGCCGGTTTCCTCGGCATTGCCGGTGTTGCGCTTCTGGTGCTGACGCCCGGCGCGGCGCTGGATGGTATCGGCGTTGCCGCGGGTCTTGCCGGTGCCGTCTCCATGGCCTTCGGAACGGTGCTGACCCGCAAATGGCGCCCGCCGGTCTCGAACCTCACCTTCACAGCCTGGCAATTGACGGCGGGCGGCATTCTTCTTTTGCCGATCGCCTATGTTCTGGAGCCGGCCTTGCCGGCGCCAACGGCCGCCAATATTCTCGGCATGGCCTATCTCGGCCTTATCGGTGCGGCACTCACTTATCTTCTATGGTTTCGTGGGCTCGCCCGCATCGAACCTTCCGCGGCGGCATCGCTCGGTTTTTTAAGTCCTGTCGTGGCGACCCTGCTGGGCTGGCTGGCGCTCGGCCAAAGCCTTGCGCCAGCGCAGCTCGCCGGGTTCATTGCCGTGCTTTTCAGCATCTGGCTCAGTCAGCGCAGCCAGTTGCCGAGGTAGCCCTCGTCAGGCCCATTCACCCTTGCGCATAACCGGAACCGTGGAGCCATCCGGCTTCACGCCATCGATATCCACCTTGTTGGAGCCGATCATCCAGTCGATATGGATGAGGCTGGAATTGCCGCCCTGCGTCTTGATCTGATCCTGCGACAGCGAGGCGCCGTCGAGGAAGCATTTCGAATAGCACTGGCCAAGCGCGATGTGGCACGAGGCGTTTTCATCGAACAGCGTGTTATAAAACAGGATACCGCTTGCTGAAATCGGTGAGGAATGCGGCACAAGCGCCACTTCGCCGAGACGCCGCGCGCCTTCATCGGTGTCGAGCACCTTGTTCAGCACGGCTTCGCCCTTCGAAGCCCTGGCTTCGACGATGCGACCGGCTTCGAACTTCACCTGGATATCATCGATCAGCGTTCCCTGATGCGACAGCGGCTTGGTGCTGGAGACGTAACCGTCGACACGCAGCGCATGCGGTGTGGTGAAGACTTCTTCGGTCGGAATATTCGGGTTACAGGTCACGCCGTTCTTGGCCGTGGAGGCGCCGCCATGCCATTCGTGACCATCCGCCAGGCCGATCTTTACGTCGGTGCCGGGGCCGGTGAAATGCAGCGCAGAGAAGCGTTCGCCATTCAGCCATGCGGAGCGTTTGGCAAGATTGGCATTGTGCTGCGCCCACGCGGCGACGGGATCGGCCACATCCACCCGCGAGGCGGCGAAGATGGCATCCGCGAGCTTGCGCACCGCTTCATCCTCGGTGAGGCCGGGGAAGACCTGTTTTGCCCAGGAGGGGTTGGGATAAGAAATGATGTTCCAGTTGATGTCGAAGTTGGAAATCTTCTCCAGCGCCGGCTTATAGGCCGTGGAATTGGCCTTGTTGGCGCGCGCCACCTTTGCGGGGTCCTGCTCGGCCAGCAGCATGGGGTTGTCGCCGGCAATCGCCAGCCGAGCCGCGCCATTGGCATAGGCCTTCGCCATGCCCTCATAGAGCCAGCCGGAAGCCCGGTCGAAATTCGCGTCGCTGGCGTGGCGGTAGCGCGAAAGCGTGGTTTCCTCGTCGGAATAGAAAGTGGTGACCAGTCCGCCGCCCGCCATATAGGCATGCTTGGTCAGAAACCGCACCAGCGGCAGGGCTGCCAGCGGCGCAGTAATCACCAGATCCTGATCCTTCTGCAATTGCAGGCCGACCTTGACGGCGACTTCCGCGAGTTTTTCGAGTTTGACGGGATCGATGGGGGAAACGGTCATGATCTGCCTTCGTCTATTTCAATAGGAGGCGCCGACCATAGCCCATTCCTTCCGAAAGCCAAACGCTTTCAGGAGCGGCCGTTGCACCTCATTCCGCGACCAGAGGGGCGATAATGGCATTCAGCGCTTTCTGGGCATCACGGGGCGAAAGCCTCACCTGCAAACCACGCTGCCCGCCATTCATGTAGACGTAATCATGCGCCATGGCATCGGCTTCAATGGCTGTCGGCACCTGCTTCTTCTGCCCGAAAGGGCTGATGCCGCCGACATGGTAACCGGTCGCCCGCTCCGCATCGGCGGGTTTCATCATGCTGGCGGATTTACCGCCAAAGGCGGTGGCAAGCTTCTTCATGCTCACCTCGCGGTCGGAGGGGACAACGACGCAGACCGGCTTGCCGTCCAGCTCCGCCATCAGCGTCTTCAGCACCAGATGCGGCGCCTCGCCGATCGCCTCGGCCGCCTGCAGGCCGATGCGGTCGGCATTCGGGTCATAATCATAGGTGACGGTGGTGAAGGCGACACCGGCCTTCGTCAGCATCTGGGTGGCGCGGGTCGTTTTGGACATGGCGGGCTGTGCTCAGGCAAAAAGGGTCTGGTAGATTTCCGGCTTGAAGCCGACGGTTATCTTGCCCTTTGCCTCCAGCACCGGACGCTTGATCATCGAGGGCTGCTCCAGCATCAGGCCGATGGCCTTTTCGCGGGTAAGATCGGCCTTCTGGCTGTCATCGAGTTTCTTGAAGGTGGTGCCGGCTCGGTTGAGAACCGTCTCCCAGCCCGCGGCATCACACCATGTTTCCAGATGGGCGCGGTCGATACCGGTCGCCTTGTAGTCATGGAAAGAATAATCAACGCTGTTCAATTCCAGCCAGCTTCTGGCCTTCTTCATCGTGTCGCAGTTCTTGATGCCGTAAATCGTGACCGTCATGCTGGCGTCTCTCCATCTTTAGGCCTTCCGGCATAACGAAATATCCATCTTATTCAAGCTGCAGCCCAATTTGCCTTGCGACATTTTCGGGAACCTGACGTCTGAGCCATGCAAAATCGATGTGGCTGATATCCAAACGAGCGCGAGCAAAGCTGCATGGCTTCCCTGCTGCATCATGAGTTGTAGAACGGGCCGGAAATGCCCATTATCTGGGCATCAAAGATGGAGAGAAAAATGCGTCAGGTTGCAAAGACATCGCGTAACTTCTTCGGTGAAACTTTCGCCGTTCTCGGTGCAGCGCTCTCGGTTTCGGCCGCTGTTCGCGCACATCGCAAGCCTGCCCGCGCCGATCTCGAAGCTCTCGGCATCGACGGCAAGGCTTTCGACAAGGTCCAGCTCTAAGCTGCTTATCGTTGGTAGCGAGGCGAAATCGCCTCGCTTGCGCTTGGCACCGGAATTCCTTCGGTTTTCGGCAGGTGCCTTCGATGATTTGAACTGCGCCTTTGTCGTATAGAAGGCGCGTCCCTGCAGCTACTCAGCAGCAGATAGTTTTAGGCATGGATGCCGTGCTTTTTCAGGCCCACGCTATCGCGCCGCTATCTTACGGGTTGGCCGCTTCGGCAGGCTGAATATTTTTTCCGGCAGATATAATTGGCTCTCTGGCTGCTCGTAGCGGTCCGCCTTCGCCGAAAGCGCGAAGCGTCCCAGAGATTCGTGCCGTGTTTCCCCATTGTGGCTGAAGATGAGCTCGAAGCTGCCAGCCAGCCAGCTATAGGGTTTTTCAACCGGCATAGGATCGATTTTCCCGCAGCCATAGATCATGGTGAGGTGCGGCGTAAACGATGATGCGGCGATATAGGGGAGATTTGCCCGCCAGAGGGCGCGCTGCACCATCTTCGCCAGGGCCCTGAGCTCCAGCATCTCTCGGCTGCTGCCTAGCACCAGACAGTTGCGGTTGCCGAAAAGCGAACTCCCATCGAATGTGATCGGAACGGGCCGCGCCCTTATCTCCCCCAGTGCCGCCTTCAGCCGGTTTACAAGGCCGTGAGGCACGGTGTCGAAACATCCGATACAGAACAGGGTGATATGCAGAAGCTCCGCCGGATAGGCCTCTCGCTTCGTCCGCCCTGTGGCGTGGTGCGATGCATCGGTGAAAATTCTCTCCGCCAAGGCTGCCGGCGGTTTCACCACGACCAGGACCTTGCTGCTGAATCGCGGATTGATCCGGCGTTGTTTCTCCGGCTTAAACCCTTCAAGGAAAAGCTGCCTTAACCCTCCTTTATCCGTCAACTCGAAACCCATGACGACGCTCCACGGCCTGTGCCAAGGCCACGATAATATCATCACCGGGAAAAATTAAAAGAACAAAAAGAGAACATCGGCCGCTCACACTCACCAGATGCCAGGAAACAGCCGATAGCGTCTTTCACGGGCGTAGTCCGAATAGCCCGACAATTCGGTCTGGAGCAGGCGATCTTCCCAGTAGGTGCGCAGGATCAGCAGGGCGACAGCCAGGACGGCCGGAAGCAGAGCCACCCATGAACCCAATGCGAGCGGTATGCCGACGAACATGGCGATCGCTGCGGTGTAGCCGGGGTGGCGCACGATGCCATAGGGTCCGGAGGTGATCACGTGTTGTCCGCGCTCGGCCTGAATGCGAACACCCGGCTCAAAGAACGGATTGACCGCCTGAGCCCAGGCCGTGAGGGCGATGCCGCCGGCGAGCAGGAGATAACCGATTGTGATGACCAGGGGCGGTACCACGGACCAGCCCATCCGGCCCGCATCAAATGCTGCAACCGGAATTTCAGCGGCAAAAGCCAGAAGGATCGCGGTGACGAGGATCAGGTCCCATTTTTTGGTGCCGGGCTGGAAGCGGCTGCGGGCGCGGAAAATGACCGGGTTCACGCGCGCAAGGACCAGAGCGGAAAGGCCGAAAGCTGCGACGAGAGTTGCGATAAATATCCAGCCCGGAAGCCAGCCGATCCGCCCGGCAGGCAGAAAGACGAGTGCGATCAGGCTGAGCGGAAAACCAATGGCGTAGAGGATCGCGGCGGTACGCGTCAGGGGTTTCGGATCAGCATCGGATGCCATCATGCCTCCTCTCAGCGTCCTCATCAGGGCGAACGCTGGCCGCACACTGGCGGTGCTTCGTGAAGGATAGCCGAAATCCTCACGAAAGAGGACAAAAATTCAAGCATGTGAACGGCGCCGGCTGGCGAGCCCGGGCGCAAATCCCATGGCTCTTCGATCATGGTAGCGCCGCCGCAGCCACGCTACAATGATCGAGATATTCCTATTCCCACTCGATCGTGCCGGGCGGCTTGCTCGTCACGTCGTAGACGACACGGTTGATGCCGCGCACCTCGTTGATGATGCGGGTTGCCGCACGGCCGAGGAAGCTCATGTCGTAGGGATAGAAATCCGCCGTCATGCCATCCACGGAGGTCACGGCGCGCAGCGCGCAGACGAAGTCATAGGTGCGGTAGTCGCCCATCACGCCCACGGTCTGCACCGGCAACAGCACGGCAAAAGCCTGCCAGATGGTGTCGTAGAGACCAGCCTTGCGGATTTCGTCGAGATAGATCGCATCCGCCTTGCGCAGGATATCGAGCTTCTCTCGCGTAATGGCGCCGGGGCAGCGGATCGCGAGACCCGGTCCGGGGAAGGGATGGCGGCCGATGAAGCTGTCCGGCAGGCCGAGTTCGCGGCCAAGCGCGCGCACTTCATCCTTGAAGAGCTCACGCAGCGGCTCGACGAGCTGCATGTTCATGCGCTCGGGAAGACCGCCGACATTGTGGTGGCTCTTGATGGTGACGGAGGGGCCGCCGGAGAAGGAAACGCTTTCGATGACGTCAGGGTAAAGCGTGCCCTGCGCAAGGAACTTGGGCGCACCCTTGCCATCGGCGGCGATCTTGGCGGCTTCGGCCTCGAACACCTCGATGAACAGGCGACCAATGGTCTTGCGCTTCACTTCCGGATCGGAAATGCCAGAAAGCTCTCCGAGGAACAGATCGGCGGCGTCAACGTGGACAAGCGGAATATTGTAGTGGTCGCGGAACATGCCGACGACCTGCTCGCTCTCACCAAGCCGCATCAGGCCGTGGTCGACATAAACGCAGGTCAGCTGATCGCCGATCGCCTCATGAATGAGGATGGCTGCAACCGAGGAATCGACGCCGCCGGAAAGCGCGCAGAGCACGCGACCGGTGCCGACCTGCTCGCGGATCTTGCGGATCATCTCGGCGCGGTAGGCGGCCATCGTCCAGTCGGATTTGAGGCCGACGATCTTGTGCACGAAGTTGGAGAGCAGCTTGCCGCCGTCAGGCGTATGCACCACTTCCGGGTGGAACATGGTGGAATAATAATGACGGGTCTCATCCGCGGCGATGGCGAAAGGAGCGTTCTCGGAGGTCGCGATGACCTCGAAACCTTCCGGCAGCTTCGTCACGCGGTCGCCATGGCTCATCCACACCGGATAGCTCTTGCCCTGTTCCCAGAAACCTTCGAACAGCGGGCTCGCCTTCTTGATGTCGATATCGGCACGGCCGAATTCCGCCGCATGGCCACCTTCGACCACACCGCCGAGCTGCGTGCAGAGCGTCTGCTGGCCGTAGCAGATGCCGAGGATCGGAACCTTGCTGTCGAACACCGCCTGCGGCGCGCGCGGGCTTCCTTCGGCCGTCACGGATGCGGGGCCGCCGGAGAAGATCACGCCCTTGGGCTGAAGCTTCTCGAACGCCTCTGCGGCATTCTGGAACGGGTGGATTTCGCAATAGACCCCGGCTTCGCGGATGCGGCGCGCAATCAGCTGCGTCACCTGGCTGCCGAAATCGATGATGAGAATGCTGTCGGGATGGGCTATCTGGGTCATGGCGAGCCTTTAAAGAAAAGCGGGGCTTTAGGCAACCCGGAAGCGGGCGTCAAACGGCGGAAAATTGCGAAAATCGCAACGTTTCAAAGGGCAATCACACCATCCTCGATGGCGCGGCAGAGCCGGTCGATGGCATCGGCGAGCTTTTCATCGATGATATCAAGATATTCCGTCCAGTCGTCCACATGGTTCACATCGGCCCTGCCGTCGGAAATACCGCGCAGGCCAATGAGGGGCACACCGAAGCGCTGGCAGGCCCGCAGGACCGCAAAGGTCTCCATTTCCACCATGTCGGCATCGATCAACCCATAGGTCTCTCCGGAAACGACGTTGCCGCCGGTGGAAAGCCTTGCCTCGGCAATATCGGGTATCCGCAAAGGCAGGGCCACTTCGGCAGGCAGATCGAGAAATGGCGTGCGCCCCTTCTCGAAACCGAAGGCGGATGCATCCATATCGCGATAGGAAACCGAAAGCGCCTGATAGATACCCGTCTGTTCCAATGTCCGCGAACCGGCAGAGCCGAGCGAAACGACGAGGTCAGGCAGATGGTCGGCCGCATCGAGACCGGCAAGTATGGCCGTCACCGAAATAGCCGCCTCGACCGGGCCGACCCCGGTCATGAGTGGCGTGATGCGCGCCTGCAGATGGGGGCCGTATTCTGCGGAAGCCGCCATGACGAAAAGAACGGATTTATCCGCAACATGCGAAAGCCGGTAGCTCATCCGCTAATATCCTCGCGCCCCTTCACTACCATCATAGTGCCCGTCATGGAGGCGATCAGCTTTGCCGGCCCATCCGAAAGCGCATAGGCGCGACCATCCGCCACGATCAGATTGTTGCCGGGCTTGATGATCTCGCCGCGAAACAAAAACCGCTCACCACGTCCCGGCGACATGAGGTTGACCTTGAATTCGATGGTCAGCAGCGATGCTTCCGGTTCGATGATCGTATAGGCGGCATAAGTGCAGGCGGTGTCGAGACCGGCGGCGATGACGCCCGCATGCAATATGCCATGCTGCTGTGTCAGCTTTTCATGGAAGGGCAGCTCTATTTCCACCAGCCGGTGTTCGATGCGGCTTATCTCGGCATTGATGGCCTGCACCACGCCCTGCCGCGCGAAGCTTCTTTCTATCCGCTGGCGAAAATCGCCGGGATCCGTGATCTCCATGGCCTACCTGCCTGCTTCTGCCCTGTCGCAGACAGACATGGCGCGTGGCGCCGGGCAAGGCAAGGGCTTGGGATGAATTAGTTCAGCAAGCCGATGCTTGCGTTGAGCACCGTGGCAAAGGCGACCCACAGGGCATAGGGCGCGAAAAGCCACATGGATATGCGGTCGCGACGGTAGGTCAGCGCCATGAACGCGATGATGCAGATCAGCATGGGGACGATGATGACGAGCGCGCCGGCCGGGCTCTGCATGCCGAAAAAGATCGGCGACCACAGGAAATTCAGCACCATCTGCGTGAACCAGAGGCGCATGCGCGTCCCCATCGGTTTCCTGATCCACGTCCGCGCGCCGGCCATGCCGATCAGCACGTAAAGCGTGGTCCAGACCGGTCCGAAAATCCAGTTGGGGGGATTGAAGAATGGTTTCTGCAGCGATTGATACCATTCGCCCGGCACATTGTTGACACCGATCAGCGCCCCGATGGCAACAACAGCAACGACAAAAACAATATACACGGCAAGGTTTTTCATGACGCATCCAATGCGCCGGCCAAGCTTTTGTTCCCCAGCCTTTTCAGTATTTTAGCCGGAAAGGCGCACGATATGCTGGTCCCAGGCCACATCGCTGCGAAGGGCTTCGAAAAATCCGTCATAGGAGGAAACCGCAATACCGCCGGCGGCGGCCGCAACACCTGCCGCTTCCCGTACGGTGACCTCGGACACCACACGTCCGGTCTTTGCATCGAGCGTCACGGCGGCATTACCGTTCGGCGAGGTCAGGCCCACCAGCCCTTCGTGCCGGTTGACGGCGATGGCCCCGACATAATTGGCAAGCCGCACCGTCGTTTCGTGCGGCAGATCGACGAAGGCAAGATCTTCGCCCTTCGAAAAATGGCCGACCAGGGGCGGCAGATCGTTACGCGGCCCTTCATATTGGCAGGCGAACCAGATGCGGCCGTCATCGCCGAGATCGACATGGCGGGTGGAGAGCTGTCGCAGCTGCTCCGGCATTGCGTGCTTCTGGATCAGCTGGCCGGTGGCAGCATCCAGAAGCACGAGGGACGGTTCCATGCTGTCGATATTGAGCTTTGTGCGGCCGAAATCCGGGTGGGTCTCGATGCCGCCATTGGCGATCACGATCAGCCGTCCGTCGTCGCTCACCGTCATGTCATGGGTGCCGACACCATGCGCGTCATATTCGCCGATGCGGACAAAGCCGTTCCGGGCGTCGTAAAGGCCGATGACGCCGCGATTGCCGTCGAAATCGTTTTCGCTGGCATAGAGGATTGCGCCATCGGGTGAGAATTGCCCGTGGCCATAGAAATGGCGGTTCTCCGGCGTGTGCATCACGACAGGCTCCCGACGCTGAACGGGATCAAACGCCATGAAGAAAGTGCCGGGCCGTCGTGCGAAGGCCACCGTCATGCCGGTTGCATGGCTCGTCGCCATTCCATGGGCGCGGGCGGGAAGCGCAACGCGGTCGATAATCTCGCCGCGCTCGCTCACCGTCGCAATGCCGTAGGATCCATCACGGGCGCGGAAGGCGGAGGCAAAGACGGCGTCTGTGCGTTCCAGCGCATGGAGCGATCGCGGGGCGAGAGCGGCAAGGAAGGGAATACCCGCCGCCTTGATGAAGCTGCGCCGGTCGATCAGCATCCGCTTGCTGCCGGAAATCATCGCTCAGTCTCCATCAGCGAAGGAAAAGCCGGAACTGAGGCCGATGGCACCGCCATACTGATCGTTGAGGCGGTAGATCAGGTCTTTGCCATTGAGCAGCAGGTAATCCACCTTGGCACGCTGATCGTCCTGATCCAACGCCTTTTGCACATCCGTATCGATCGTTCCGGCAACGCGGATCATCGATTTGGCGATGAAGTCGATGGAGTTGACGATGGAGCGCTGATCGGGCGGTACGAGTTCGACCATGTCGGCGGTATGCAGGAGTGTCTGCACCGCCTTGATGTTGGTGGAGATGCTCTTCCAGGTCAGGTCGGAGCGCCAGTAGATGGCGGTGCGGGGAAATCTTGCCTTGTCTGGCCCCTTGTAGAAAGTCTCGATCCGCTGGTCGCGGATCGCCTCTGCGCCGTGCACGAGAATACCGAGCAGGGCAACCAGCGCCTCGCGCTCATCACGAAAGACGGGATTGTCCGGTCCGGGCTGTGTCCAGTTTTTCTGGGCGCCGTCAGGTGCGTTCCAGCTGTCGGAAAGCTCCGCCGCCACATTGGCGATATTGCCGGCGATGGCCGCGCCGAAACGGCAGCGGAAATCGCCCTTCTTGTCGAGAAGTTCATCCGCGCCGGTGCCATAAAGCACGAACTCCAGCGCGCCGAGCCCCTGTGCCGCGACGCTCTTGCCCTTCAGGCCGTCTGCGCTGGTGACGCTTTCATCCTTGTCGGCAAGGTAACGCTGCACCTGCTTCAGTCCGAGCCCCTTTTTGTCGGGGTAATAAAGCACGCGTTCGAAGCGGTTCTTCTCGATCACAGGGCCGATACGCACGATCTCGATTGTCGACCAGCTCAAGACCGTTTCAGTAAAAGCCGCCTGTGCTGCCGTTTCCGTCGTTTTGGAGGGTGCCGCGCAGAAGGCCTTCATGCTGCCTTCCAGCATCTCCGCAGATTGCCGGAAATGGTCATAACCGGGCCGGATGAAGCCGTTCACCGCTTTTTTCATCACGCCCCGCACCTGTACAGGGTCGAGCGGTGGCGGCGGCAACAGTTCCACATCCTGCGCCTTGGCCGGCAGCGTGGTGAGAAGCAGCAGCACGGAGATGACGCCGGAAATTTTTCGCATGGCAAAGTTCATCAAAGGGACTCCAGAAAGGCCAGCAAAGCCTGCCGGTCGGATTTTTGCAAGGCGGCAAAGGCGTCGCGCGCTTTTTGCCCTTCGCCGCCATGCCACAATATGGCTTCCGTCAGGTTGCGCGCGCGCCCGTCATGCAGGTAAAAACCGTTGCCATTCACCTTTTGCGTCAGGCCGATGCCCCAGAGCGGCTGGGTGCGCCAGTGCCGCCCGCTGGCTTCGCCCACCTGCTGGCCATCGGCAAGCTCCTCTCCCATGTCATGCAGGAGGAAGTCCGAATAGGGCCAGATCAGCTGGAAAGAATGCATCGGGTCGGCGGCATCGCGGCGGGTGACGAATTTCGGTGTATGGCAGGCCGTGCAGCCGGAGGTGTAAAATAGCTGTTTGCCCTCAAGAACGGTCGGATCATCGACATTGCGTCGCTGCGGCACGGCCAGGTTTTCGGTGTAGAAGGTCACGAGATCAAGAACCGGGTCCGGCGCTTCCACCGGCCCCAACCGTGGCTGCACGCCGGTCGGCATGGCCAGACAGTCCTTCTGGGCTTCGGTGCAATCGCCATAGGCATTCGGCGCATCCGGTGTGGAAATGCCGATATCGTGAGAAAAGGCGCTGGCGCTCTGGTCGCGTACATTTGCATTTTGGGCTTTCCAGCCAAACCGCCCGAGTTTTATCTCGCCGGTGCGATGGTCCCTGACCCATGCCGGACGCCCGGCGATGCCATCGCCGTTTTTGTCATTGGGGTCTGCGCTGGCGAGAATATCGGCATCGGCAATGGCCTCGATCAGGCCAAGCCCGAGCGTGGGCATGGCGATACGGGCCGAGAGCGTCGTATCGGCACCAAGCGGGCCATCGTGAAGGCCCATCACGCCATAGGCGGGCTTGCGCAGCATCACCAGTTCGCCATCTGCAAGCGTAATCGGTCTTTCCGTATAGGTGATGATCGGTTTGCCTTCAGCGGCGAGGCCGGGAATGGCAAGATTCTGCAACTGCCGACCATAGGTCTCGTCAGGAAAATTCAGTACCTCGTGGCGGGCAATGGCCTGTCGTTCGGCTTCATTCCGGGCCGGTCGCGCCAGCCGTAGAAACAGGGAAACAGCCTCTTCCCCGGCAAGGGGCGGGCGGCCCCTGCCATCCTTGACATGGCAGGTCTGGCAGGATCTGGCATTAAACAGCGGCCCGAGCCCGTCCGAGGCCTGTGTGGAGGAGGGGGAGGAGACCCAGAGCTTCTGGAACAGCGCGTTGCCGAGCTTGAAATCCTGCTTCCGCTCGAAAGGCATGGTAGCGGAAGGATGGGAAAATGCGCCGCCATCGGCTTTGCCGGTGCTGGTGGTTGCCCCGCCGGACATGGCCTCGAAGGGCTCCGGCTTCGTAAAATCGGTTGTTGGCGCAGTGACGGCCAGCACGCGGCTTCGATCTTTCTCCGTCAGATCGCTCCGCTGCTGTTCGGCATGCGCTATCGACGCCGCAAGGCAGGCTGCCCCGGCGAAAAAGAACGGCTTGCGGATCGATGACAGCAAAAATCGCATGGGAGCAACGGGCCGCAGCGATCTGCGGCCCGCTTTGCCGCTTATTTGAAGACGGCGTTCGGATTGTCGAGGCTGTCGGAGCCTTCAAGCTCGATCTTGCCGAGATCGAGCGCCGCGATGACACGTTCGACAGACTTCGTCTGGTCGAGAAGGCCGTCGATGGCCGCCTGAACCACGGCATTGCCTTCCTTGTTGCCTTCGCCGATCATCTGGTCATAGGCCTCGACGGTCTGGGCACGCTTTTCCATGGCATGCATGGCATCGAGCGTCTTGTTCAGCTTCGCCAGCATCTCGTCGTTCAGCGCCTTGTCCTTGGCGCCGACGAGTTCCGACAGCGAGGCACCGGTCATCTTCGTGCCGTCCGCGCGGGTATAGTCGCCGGTATAGGCCGAGGCGATGCCAATGGCGTCGTAGAGGTGCGAATTATAGGTGTTGTCGGAGAAGCAATCATGCTCCTCTTCCGGATCGTGCAGCAGCAGGCCGAGCTTCATGCGCTCACCGGCCAACTCACCATAAGAAAGGGAGCCCATGCCGGTCAGAATGGCGGTAAGGCCCGCTTTCGGATCGGCTTCCACGGTTTTCGTCGCTTCGCCCTCGGGAGCCCAGGCATCCACCATCTCCTGAAGATCCTTGATCAGCAGGGTGGAGGCGGATTTCAGGTAATCGGCGCGGCGGTCGCAATTGCCGTTGGTGCATTTTGCCTTGTCATAGTCGGTATAGGGGCGGTTGCCCGCGCCCGGCGCGGTGCCGTTCAGATCCTGGCCCCAGAGCAGGAATTCGATGGCGTGGTACCCGGTCGTCACGTTGGCTTCGACATCGCCCGCCTCGTGCAGGCTTTCGATCAGTTCCGGGGTGATTTTGGAGGCATCCACCTCTTCACCGCTGATCTTGATCTTCGGATTGGCGATGATGTTTGCGACGTAAAGTTCGTTCTCGTCGCTTTCCGTGCCGTAGGAGCCATCGACATAGTCGATCAGGCCTTCATCCAGCGGCCAGGCATTCACCTTGCCTTCCCATGCATCGACAAGCGGATTGCCGAAACGGTAGACTTCCGACTGCTGGTAGGGAACACGCGCCTTGATCCAGGCTTCGCGGGCGGCCTTCAGAGTCGCTTCGCTCGGCGTTGCAATCAACGCATCGATCGCCTTGTCCAGCGCCTTCGCCGTGGTCAGCGAATCCTCGTATTTCGCATGCGCGACATCGGCGTAATGCTTGACGACGGCAGCCGCGTCAGTGGCGGCCTGTGCAGGAAGCGCGGTGAAAGCCGCCGATGCGGCAAGAAGCGCGAAAGAGGCGCTGAGAATGGTTTTGCGGATCATGATCCCTCTCCTTGGGCAGGCATGAAAAGACTTCACGCTGCGGCCAGCGAGTTCTGACCCAATCACAAACTTGTGTCAAACATTCTAGTTTAGAATGCTTTGAAACAAGCCCGCGTGGTATTTTCCAAGTAAAATCGCTGCGTGCAAATCGGCTTTTATGCTTTGCGTTTCATCAAGCAGAAGAAGAAACCGTCCGTATCTGTGGTTGCAGGCGTGAGGGTCACTGTCTTGCCATCGGAAGAATGCGGTTTATTCGCATTGCCGCCGAAAATCGACTGCCAGCGCTCCAGAGCCGAGCCGATCGAAAATTCCGGGTTTTCCGCGCAGAAGCGCCTGACCTGCTGCTCGTTTTCCTCGGGCAGAACGGAACAGGTGACATAAAGCAGCTCGCCGCCCGGGCGCACGAAGCCTTTCGCCTGCGAAAGCGCCTCGCCCTGCTGTTGCACGCGCTCTTCCAGATTGCGCGCCGTCAGCCGCCATTTGGTGTCGGGGCGGCGGCGCCATGTTCCGGTGCCGGTGCAGGGTGCGTCGACCAGAACGCGGTCGAATTTTTCGTGGAACGGCGTAAGACCCGATGCGCGGTCATGAACCTGCACATTGCGCGTGCCGGCCCGCTTCAGCCGCTCGATGATCGGCGCGAGCCGCTTGCGGTCGGCATCGAAGGCGTGGACCTGACCCTTGTTGTTCATGCTGGCAGCCATGGCCAGCGTCTTGCCGCCACCGCCGGCGCAATAATCGAGGATCTGTTCACCTTCATGCGCGCCGGCAAGGTCGGCAACAATCTGCGAGCCCTCGTCCTGCACCTCAAACCAGCCCTTCTGGAAGGAGAGTTCGGCGGTGACATTCGGCAGGCGGGAAGGACCTTCGCCGGCGGGAATGCGCACACCCTGCCGGGCAATGCGGGTGGCTTCCGCACCGCTTTCCTCGAGCGCTTTCAGAACCTTGTCCCGGGTTGCCTTCAGCGTGTTGGCGCGCAGATCAAGCGTCGGTCGCTCGTTGAGCGCCTGCGCCTCGGCGAGCCAGCGCTCACCGAAAGCCGTTTCGAAGGAAGATTGCACCCATTCGGGAATATCGCCTTGAACATAGGCCGGCGCGTCGGAAAGTGAACGGGAGAGAAAGGCCTGCTGCCTTTCCGCGTCAGGCGCGGCGGGGGCGAATTTGTCGCCGTCGAATTCCGCCGCCAGTTCCGCAAAGCTTTTGCCCCATTGCCGCAGCAGGACAGCATAAGCAAGGGAGGCGGCGCTATCGTCATCCATCAGCCAGGCGTGCGACAGTTTCATGCGCAGCGCGTCATAAACGATATTGCCGATGGCGGCCCTGTCGCCGGAACCGGCAAAACGGTGGGCAAGGCCCCAATCCTTCAGAGCATCGGCGACGGGACGCCTGCGTCCCTCAATATCCGCCAATACTTCGATTGCTCCGGCCAAACGCCCGCCCAAACGCATTGTCTACCTCTTCTTGCTGATAAGCCCGGTTGGTAGACGCGAATGGCGGCGAGGGCAAGGCTCAATCGGCCTTGACGACCTCATAGCAGACCTTGGCAGTGCCGGAGCTGATCATGCCGATGTTCTTGGCTGCAGCCTTGGAAAGATCGAGAACGCGGCCCTTGATGAACGGGCCACGGTCGTTGATGCGCACCACAACGGCCTTGCCGTTGCGGGCATTCGTTACCTTGACCTTGGTGCCGAACCGCAGGGAGCGGTGAGCGGCGGTCAGGTTGGCGGCGTTCATGCGCTCGCCCGAAGCAGTCTTGGAGGTCAACGCATACCACGATGCGCCTCCACAACCATTTGCCGCATTCGCCTGAAGAGGCGCAATGATGGAACAGGCGGCGATAGTTGCAGCGGTGAAAGTTATACGACGGATATTCAACAAACTGTGCTTCCCTGAAAATCGGCCCCGCGCCGATTGATTGTGCCCTTGCTAAACGGCCAAGAACTGGCCTGAACGCCTTTTGATGCGAGATTGTAGGGCGAGGGAAAAATGGCGAAAAAAAGCTGATCTCAAATCACGAACTGTTACAGACTGTAACATTTGTGATCGTTAGCCGGAAAGCCGTCCATGGGGCCTGGCGGCGCAGAAGTGGAAAAAATAACGCAGAATCAATGGCCAATGGAAATGCCGTTGCAAGTCACGGCTTAGTGAATCCACTTCACGAAATGTGAGTGAAATATTTTTCTAATGACTATGATTTTAGCGATTCTTGGGTAGTTAATAAAATCCTAATTAGCTGAAATGGCACGAAAACCATCCGCAAAAACGGCTTTGGAAGGATTTTTCATCACTTTCGCCGGGGACGGTTTTCAGCCCCGCCAGAGATCGTTTTCCCATAATTGTTTCAGGGACAACCTGTATTCCGGAAAACGAAAATCGAAGCCGAGGGCACGTATTTTGGCGTTGGAAACGCGCTTGTTCTCGCCATAAAAGGAACGCGCCATCGGCGTCAGATCGACGGTCTCGAAGGCCTGTTCGGATGGTGGCTCCACGCCCATCAGGGTTGCTGCGAAGCTCACCACATCCTGCGGCGGGCAGGGTTCGTCGTCCGTCACGTTGAAGATGCCGCGTTCATTTCTCAACGCCAGAAAAGCAAGTGCCGCACCAATATCCTCGACACGGATGCGATTGAACACCTGGTCCTTCTTCACCAACCGTCTAGCGGTTCCCTTCTCGAAATTCATAAAGGCATTGCGCCCCGGGCCATAAATTCCGGAAAGACGCAGGATGGAAAGCGGCACATCTGCTTTCTGGGCTGCCTCGGTCCAGGCAGCCTCGGCGGTTACCCGTTCCACGGAGCGCGCGGAAACCGGGCGGCAAGGTGTCGTCTCGTCCACCCAGGCGCCGTGATGGTCGCCATAAACGCCGACGGTGGAAAGGTAGGCCACCCATTTCAGATTGGGCAGGAGCTTTTTCAGATCGCCGCCCAGAAGCGCAAGCAACGGATCGCCATCCTTGCCCGGTGCGATGGATTGCACGAGATGGGTGACATTGCCCATGGCGGCGATGAGATCGTCATTGAGATGGGCGCCGTCGAAGAGCAACGGCGTCATGCCGGCGGCCGCGAGGTTTGGGAGCTTATCCTGGCTGCGTGTGGTGCCGCAGACACTTGCGGCCTCGGTTTTCAGCGCGTTGGCAATGGCTTTCCCTGAATATCCCGCGCCGAAAATCATCACATGCATGGTTCATGCCTCTGCCAGTTGCCATTCCATTTCCGCGTCCGGATCAGTCTCCGGCGCGCGTGTGGCAGAGTATGTACGGAATTCGTCCCTGTCCATAAGCCGCGACAAAGCCCATGCGGCCATGCCGCGCACTTCCGCAGAAGGGTCGGTCTCCGCAAGCGCCTTGCATTGTTCCACAAATTGCCGGTCGGCAGAGTTTCCCGCAGCGATCAGCACGTTGCGGATGAAGCGATTGCGGCCGATGCGCTTGACGGGGGAGCCGCTGAAAAAGCTGCGAAAGGCGGCATCGTCCAGCGTCAGCAGGAAGGCGATGGACGGTTCCTTCAAATCCTCGCGCGCCTGCAGCTTCATCTCGGAGGCGCTGGCCGCGAACTTGTTCCACGGACAGGCGGCAAGGCAATCGTCGCAGCCATAGATGCGGTTGCCGATCATCGGCCGGAATTCGTGCGGGATCGGTCCCTTGTGCTCGATGGTGAGATAGGAGATGCAGCGGCGCGCATCCAGCTGATAGGGGGCGGGGAAGGCCGCCGTCGGACAGGCATCGAGGCAGGCGCGGCAGGAACCGCAATGATCCTTCTCGGCCTCATCCAGACAGAGCTCGGCGGTGGTGAACATGCTGCCCAGAAACAGCCATGAGCCATGGGTGCGGCTGACCAGATTGGTGTGCTTGCCCTGCCAGCCGAGACCGGCGGCGGCGGCGAGTGGCTTTTCCATCACCGGGGCGGTGTCGACGAAGACCTTCACATCCTCACCGGCGCGGGCGGCAAAACGGGTGGCGATTTCCTTCAGCCGCCCCTTGATGATGTCGTGATAATCCCGGTTGCGGGCATAGACCGAAATGGCCGCCTTGTCCGGTTTCGAAAGCAGGCTGCGCGGGTCCTCCTCCGGGCCGTAATTGAGACCGAACATGACGATGGAGCGCACGTCTCCCCAGAGTGTCTTCGGCTCCGCCCGGCGAGCCTCGGTTTCCTCCATCCACGCCATGGTGCCGTGGTAGCCATTGTCGAGAAACTGCCGCAGCCGCTCCGGTGCGAGCGGAATGCTGTCGGGCGCCGTGATGCGACACAGATCGAAGCCAAGCGAAAGCGCCTCCTGACGGACGAAATCCGTCAGTTTGCGTGCGCGTATCCGCTGCTTGTCGCTGGCAACGTCGATGGCCGTTTCTCCCGCGGGTTAATCTGCGACTTATATAGGCTGAGCCGCAGGTCGCCGCAAATAACCGGAAGGCCGGACCTTAGAAGTCCAGATCGGCGTAGTGGGAGGAGGGGGCAAGACGCGGAATGCGCTCGCTGAGGAACGGTCGGAAGGAGGGGCGGGATTTCACCCGCTGATACCATTCCTTGGCAATCGGCGCTTCAAGCCAGTTGATCTCGCCAAGATAGTCCAGCACAGAAACAGCGGCCGCGGCGGCAAGATCGGCATAGCTTAGCCGGTCGCCGGCAAGCCATGTGCGGGATCCGGCCAGCCATTCCAGATATTTGATGTGTTGGCGAATGTTGTTGCGGGCGGTGCGCAACAGCTTGGAATCCGGCGGTCCGCCACCCTGTGCCGCCGTCATCTGCAATTTATAGACCCTTTCGCGCACCAGCGGGCGGGTCACGTCATTTTCCATCTTCTGCAGAAACCATTCCGTCAGGCGGCGGATTTCCGCACGCTGAAACGGGTCTTCCGCCAGAAGCCGCCGGTCGCGCTTCAAAACCCCATGCGTTTCGTCAAGAAATTCGGCCAGCACATAAGGTCCGCTTAGGGAGCGCATATTGTCATCGAGATAGACCGGCAGGGTGCCGGCCGGATTGAGCGCCAGAAACTCCCGCCGTCTTTCCCACGGCTGTTCCTCCACGAGATCGGTCTGAAAGCCGTATTCCGCAAGGATCAGACGAACGAACCGGGATGCGGTCGACATCGGGGAGTGATAGAGAGTTGGCATCGGTACTCAATTTTTACGATTGGTTGTTATGATCGGCATTTGCCGGAAAACTTTTTCAGTTTCGCTTCATCAAGACGCTATAAGAGCTTGGCTACTTTAAAACAAGTTTAACGCAATTGCCTTCCATTGCCACTTTCCCCCTGAAAAGAAGGATACCTCATGGGTGACCAATCGATCATCAGCGCACTTCTGCTGGGCATTATCGAGGGTCTGACGGAGTTCATTCCCGTTTCCTCCACGGCGCATGTGCTGCTGGCCGGGCACTTCCTCGGCTTCAAATCACCCGGCAACACCTTTGCCGTTCTCATCCAGCTTGGCGCGATCCTTGCGATTCTTCTTGTTTATTTTCAAAAGCTTGTGTCGATTGCGCTGGCTCTGCCGACAAGCGCCAGGGCGCGGCGTTTTGTGCTGGCCGTCCTTCTTGCCTTCCTGCCGGCGGCGATAATAGGCGCCTTGGCGCATGACTTCATCAAGACGGTGCTGTTCGAAACGCCGATGCTCATCTGCGTCGTTCTCATCATTGGCGGCGTCATTCTGCTGGCGGTCGACCGCATGCCGCTCAAACCGAAATATACCGACATCATGGATTATCCGCCGTCGCTTGCCTTCAAGATCGGCCTTTTCCAGTGCCTGGCGATGATTCCCGGCACCTCGCGCTCCGGCGCCACCATTGTCGGCTCGCTGATGATGGGCACGGACAAGCGTTCCGCCGCGGAATTTTCGTTCTTCCTGGCCATGCCGACCATGCTCGGCGCTTTCACCCTCGATCTCTACAAGAACCGCGATGCGCTGAGTTTCGATGATAGCGCGCTGATCGTCGTCGGTTTCATCGCCGCCTTTGTCTCCGGCCTGTTCGTCGTGCGCTCGCTGCTGGATTTCGTCTCGCGGCGCGGTTTTGCGCCTTTTGCCTGGTGGCGCATCGTCATCGGTTCGCTGGGCCTGATCGCACTTCTTGTCATCGGCTGATCCAGCCTTTTATCCGGACCAAAACAAAAAAGCGCCCCGGAAAACCGGCGGCGCTTTTTCTTTGAAACCTGTAAAGGCCGATCAGTTGGCGCTGATCGAAGCCGTTGCGCAGGGGTCAACGCCATAGGCGGGAGCACAGCCGCTCTTGCCTGCTGCAACCGTTCCCGGCGCCATGAAAGAACCCGCCAGCACCACCAAAGCCGCACACGCAAAAAAGAGTGCGATAGATCTGCCCATTTTATGATTGCCTTTCAGACGTTCGTTCGCGCGGATCATGCCGCCGTGTGTGAAGTGAGGGTTCGGGATATGTTTGGAATGTGGCGAATATCAATAAACGAGCTTGCTGAATACCGGGTTAATACGAAGTCTTTTCCACAGTTGCGCTTGTGCCACGCTTGCGTGTCGAGACCGCACGGCCGTTAACTTTTACCCGGCTCTCCAAGCCCGCCTTCGCCCATTCTGCACCTCCCCCGCAGTTGAGGGGAAAATGCACGAATAGCGGTTTGGTTGCAATTGAATTGCACCAAAACAAAAAGCGGGAATGGCTCCCGCTTCCGTTTAAATCGTCAAGGCCCGAGGACGGGTTTCAGGCAGCCTTGCCCGCGTTCGAGAACTGGCCGTGCGGACGATACTGCACCATGTAGGACGGCAGAACCGAAGCGACGCGAACAGGCGTGATACCGATGCCTTCCAGTGTCAGGCCGTTCTTTTCAGCCTCGGCGGAAACGACATTGTCCTTTTTCAGCATGGTCACCTGATCGGGAGTCAGGGGCGGTGCAATCAGCGGCACCAGCGATGCGACCTTGCCGATCATCGAGGCCACGCCGAAGGGCAGGTTGACGAAGGAACGCTCGCGATAGGTCGCTGCAAGAACCGCCTCAAGACAGTCACGGAAGGTCATCACGTCCTGGCCGCCGAGTTCATAAATCGCGCCGGGCTTCAGCTTGCCATCGACGCCGCGCGCGACGGCTTCCGCCACATCCTCGACATAGACCGGCTGGAACCTGGTTTTTCCGCCGCCAATCAGCGGCAGGAACGGCATGCTGCGGGCCATCTTTGCGAACTTGTTGAAGAAATCGTCTTCCGGTCCGAAAATGATCGACGGGCGCAGGATCACGGCGCCAGGAAGGATGGAATGAATGGCGGCTTCGGCGCGGCCCTTGGTGCGGCCATAACCGGTCGGCGAACTGGCGTCTGCACCGATGGCGGAAATATGCGTCAGCGTGGCGCCGGCATCACGGGCCGCTTCGGCAATAGCTTTCGCACCGAATTCCTGTACGGCGTCAAACGTATTGCGGCCGCTTTCCGTCAGGATGCCGACACAATTGACCACATGGTCGGCGTCTTCCACGGCTTTGACGATGGAGTCGCGATAACGCAGGTTCGCCTGGGCGAAGGAAATCTGACCGACATTGCCGAGCGGCTGCAGGAAGCCGGCAAGATCGGGGCGGCGCACGGCGACGCGGATACGGTAACCGCGCTTGGCGAGCATTCTCACGACATGCCGCCCGACAAAACCCGAACCGCCGAAAACGGTGACGAGGGGTGGAAGGTTGGCCAAGGTCATGGGAGGCTCCTCAGAAGCTGTCGATAAAGCGTTTTTCAGTCTCTTAGCCCAAAGCCGCGCGCGCGTGAAGAGAGGTTGTCGCAAGGCCCGAGGCTAGTTTTGGAAATGCGGTTGACGGCCGTCAAATTCCTTCGACGATCACCATCTCCGCATCTGCGACGTCCTGGCGGATTTTGGCGGCCGCCTGGTATTCGGGAGAATTATAGCAATCGATGGCGTGCTGCACCGAAGGGAACTCGATGACGACGTTGCGCGCACGCGCCTTGCCTTCCAGCTCGGTCAAAGCACCGCCACGGGCCAGAAAATTGGCGCCAAAGCGCTCGAAAGCGGGTTTCGCCGTCGTCACATAGTCCTTGTAGCGTTCGCTGTCGCGCACATCGACGCGGGCGATCCAATATCCCTTGGGCATGTCGTCTCCTCCGATTGTCGTTACTGATTGGCCGGAAAACTGGCGCGCAGCATGTCGTCCAGAATGGCGCGGGCCGCCGCTTTCGGGTCTTCCGCTCTGACGATGGGGCGGGCGACAACCAGATGGCTGGAACCGGCCTTGATGGCGTCATAAGGCGTCATCACCCGCTTCTGATCGCCGAGATCGGCACCGGCGGGGCGAATGCCGGGGGTGACCACGGCAAGGTCCGGACCGAGGATTTCCCGCACGGCGGTCGATTCTTCCGCCGAACAGACGATGCCGCCCATGCCTGCCTCGCGTGCCTGTTCCGCCCGGCGCAACACCAGCGAACGGGCGTCGGATGCATAACCGGCTTCGACCAGGTCGCTGTCATCCATGGAGGTCAGCACGGTGACGCCCAGCAGGCAGAGCCCGGAGCCTTCCGCCGCCTTGACAGCAGCGCGCATGGCTTTCGGGTAGGCATGCAACGTCAGCATCGACATGCCCATGCGGGCGATGTTTTCGACGCCGGAGGCGACGGTATTGTCGATATCGAGCAGCTTCATGTCGAGAAAGACCTTCTTGCCGCTCTGCACAAGGTCACGCGCGAATTCGAGGCCGCCTGCAAATACCAGCTGATAACCGATCTTGTAGAAGAGAACCTCGTCGCCGATTTTCGAAACGATGTCTTCTGCCTGCTGCACAGTCGGAACATCCAGCCCGACGATGAGTTTTTCGCGCGCGGTCATTGTCTTATCCCTGCCATGTTTCCATTGCCGTCCAGTCGCATGTGGGGGACGCGGCTGCAAGTGAAAACTCGGCGATGGAGAAGCGGAAAAGATTGCCGCCACCCGCCGGCTGGTCCTTGCTGCGGCTGATGCCTCGGCCCTCGATATGGCATTTCAGAAGTGTGCCCACGCCACCATGGCCGACAAAGGCAATAGGCTGCTGCGGGTCGTGTCGGTCAAGAACGGCTTTGATGGCCCCGACGATCCGCGCCTGCGCGTCGATTGCACGCTCCCAACCGTGAAAACTCTCCTCGGGATGGGCGAAGAACCAGTCCGCCGCCTTTTCGAATTCCGGCGGCGGCAGGAAACCGGTGGCGGACCGGTCGTTTTCATGCATCGCCTCGACGATCTCCATTTCTGCGCCCGATGTCTCGGCAAGGATACGGGCGGTTTCGATCGCCTTGGTTTCGGCGCTGGAAACGATGCGCCGCAATGCCTTCGCCCAGGGGAGGCGGCTTGCCTCCCGCGTCCGTTCGACACCCCTGTCCGAAAGTCCCCATTCCGGGACGGGAACAGCCGGATCGATCTTGACCTGGGGGTGGGTGATATAGAGCGCATGCATGGGGTTCGGTCCTCAAGGGCGATGGAAAGGGTAAATCGACACCCTAACCATTCGTCACGACCGGGAAATGACGGGTTCCGGCAGTTTGCCGAGTATCAAGCCCGCGTATAGGTCCACAATTGCGCCGGCGGAATATTGCGCACGATGAAATCGAAATGGCGGATGTGGTAGAGATGCGGCTGCGCGACGATCGGGGAAATCGGACCGTAGGATATCTGCACCACGGGGCGGCCATGCGGCACGCGCTTCAGCAATTCGTCGAGAAGCTTGATGCGGGCGGCCATCGGAAAATTCAGCATCGGCACGGCGGAGACGACGCTGTCGAACATCTGGCCCTTGTGCTCACCAAGCGTCGCGTCAAGATCGAAGGCGTCGCCATTGATGAAATTAACGCCCGGATAGCTCCGGAGCAGCTGATTGTAGAAATCGGTCGAATATTCGATGGCGGTCAGGTTCTCCGGCTTGATGCCGCGCGCCAGAATGGCCTTGGTGATGACGCCGGTGCCGGGACCAAGCTCCAGAACCGGCAGGCCGGAATGGGGATTGATGACACTCGCCATTTTTTTCGCGGTGATGGACGATGTCGGGACGATGGCGCCCACTTTTTTCGGCTGGCTGACCATGCCCTTGAAAAAGCGGATTTCTTCCTCGAACTTCTGTTCAAGGCGTTGCTTCAGGTTGAGTGCCATGATTCCCCTCGGATATATTGGTCATTGTCAAAAAACTGTTACGCAATGTTGATCCCATTTGGCGCAAAAACAAGGCAAAATGTCGTAACTGAGAAAATTCGGTTACGGATCGAAATGCCTGTCCGCCGAATCAAAAAACGCCGATGAAATGATCCACCGGCGTTTCTGGTAAAAATTGAAGAAAACGGCCGGTTTTAAACGCGCATCGGCATCAGAACATAGAGCGCATCGTCGCCGGCGGTGTCGCGAACGAGCGTCGGCGAGCCGGCATCGGCCAGCAGGAAAATCGCATCGTCGCCGGAAAGCTGTGAGGTGATGTCGAGCAGATATTTGGCGTTGAAGCCGATTTCCATCGAATCATTGTCATAACCGACAGCCACTTCTTCCGTCGCACTGCCCGAATCCGGGTTGTTGACGGTCAGCGTCAGCTGGCCATTGGTCAAGGCCAGCTTCACGGCGCGGCCGCGCTCGGAAGAAATGGTCGAGACGCGGTCGACAGCCTGCGCGAAGGTCTGGCAATCGACACGCATTTCCTTGTCGTTGCCGGTCGGGATCACGCGCTGGTAATCGGGGAAGGTGCCGTCGATCAGCTTCGAGGTCAGAACGACCGAGCCAATGGTCAGGCGGATCTTCGCATCCGAGACTTCGACCGTGACTTCCAGTTCCGGATTGTCCATCAGCTTCTGCAATTCACCGACGGTCTTGCGCGGAATGATGATGCCCGGCATGCCTTCGGAGCCGGAAGGCGCATCCACATCGGCGCGCGCCAGGCGGTGACCGTCGGTGGCGACGGCGCGCAGCTTCAGTTCGCCATTGCTTTCGATGGTGTGGAAGAAAATGCCGTTCAGGTAATAACGTGTCTCTTCGGTCGAAATCGCAAACTGCGTCCGGTCGATCAGCATCTTCAGATCCGTCGCCTTCAGCTTGAAGGTGTGGCTGAAGGTGCCGGCGGTCAGATCGGGGAAATCCCCTTCCGGCAGGCATTGCAGCGAGAATTTCGAGCGGCCGGAGGCAACGGTCATGGAGGACCCGTCCGGGTTGGTCGCCAGAAGCACTTCCGAACCATCCGGCAGCTTGCGCACGATTTCATAAAGCAGATGCGCCGGCACGGTGGTGGCGCCCGCCTGCTCCACCATGGCCGGGGTCGCTTCGGTGATTTCGAGATCGAGGTCGGTCGCCTTCATGTCCAGATTGGCACCGGAGGCGCGCAGGAGGACGTTGGACAGGATCGGGATCGTGTTGCGACGCTCGACGACCCGGTGGACGTGGTTCAGCGATTTCAGAAGGTTCGACCGCTCAAGAGTAATACGCATGGACGCTACCGCTTTCAACCGTTGCGAACCGGCCACCGCCGGATCGGCAAGAAGAGTCTTCACCGGCCAAAAGCCGGACAATGTGGACGGGCAAAATGGCAGAGTTATTGCAGAAAATGCAAGAGCCGAGTGCATCTGCCACGGCTCATTTTGCTGCTATACAACATGATCCACAGGTTGGGACCGCCGATGGACCTTGTTCGCCGGTTTTCTATTGCCCATAAAGGGGAAAACCGGAGCGACCGGCCGGCAGGGATCGGCCAGAATGATTGGAAGCCGTGTGACGCAGGAAATATCGAGCAGCGATGCCAGACAGGCAGCGAAGGAATTCAGGATCGGCACGGCCACCATTCCGGCCCGGCCGCTGGAGCCGGCGCTTTATCTTGTGGCCACCCCCATCGGCAATCTCGGCGATATCACCATCCGCGCGCTGGAAACGCTGGCCTCGGCCGATGTTCTCGCCTGTGAGGATACCCGCGTCACCCGTATCCTGCTTGAACGTTACGGCATTCGTACCCGCCCGCTCGCCTATCACGAACACAATGCAAACGAGGCTGGGCCGAAGCTCATCGCCGCGCTGGAGGCCGGAAAATCCGTGGCGCTGGTATCGGATGCCGGAACGCCGCTCGTGTCCGATCCCGGTTATCGCCTCGGCCAGCTGGCACTCGAGGCCGGGCATCGCGTGGTGCCGGTGCCGGGCGCATCCGCGCCGCTCGCCGCCCTTGTCGGTTCGGGCATGCCGAGCGATGCCTTCCTGTTTGCGGGCTTCCTGCCGGTGAAGGATCGCGGCAAGCGCGACCGTTTTGCCGAGCTGGCGAAAATCCCCGCGACCCTGATCTTTTTTGAATCGCCGCATCGCATCAGCGCCTCCGTCAAGGTGGCATCGGAGGTGCTCGGCCGCGATCGCCGCGCGGTGGTCTGCCGCGAACTGACCAAGACCTTCGAGGAGTTCCGGCGCGGTTCGCTGGGCGAACTTGCGGATTATTATGATGGCGACCGTGTGGTGAAGGGCGAGATTGTGCTTCTGGTGGAGCCGCCGTCTTATGACGAAATTCCCGATATCGAGGATGTCGAGAAGCTCCTGAAGGATCTCGTCGCCACCATGTCTGCCGCCAAGGCTGCCGGCGAAGCGGCGAAGCTGACAGGCCTGCCGCGCAAGGAGCTTTATCAGCGGCTGCTGGATATGAAGGAAACGGATGGCCGCTGACGGACGAAGCGATAAAAGACGAGAAGCCGAGCGGCGCGGCCATGCCGCCGAATATTGGGCCGCACTCTATCTGCTGGCGAAGGGATATCGTATCCTCGCCATTCGTTATCGCACCCGGCTGGGGGAAATCGACCTCATCGCTCGCAAGAGGGATGTTATTGCCATCATCGAGGTCAAGGCACGGCGCTCTGGCCTTAGCGCGGTCGATGCCGTTGGCTTCCGTTCGCAGCAGCGTATTCGCGCGGCCGCCGATCTCTGGCTTGCCCGCCGCAACGATGCCGGGCGGTTTTCGCTGCGCTTTGATATCGTCGCCGTTCTGCCGCGACGCCTGCCGCAACATTTCATCGACGCCTTTTGAGGAGAAGGAAGACCATGTCCACCGAGCGGGAAAAAATGGCCGCGGGCGAATGGTATAGCTGCATGGATGCCGAGCTGGATGTGCTGCGCCGGCAGGCGCGCCGGGCCGTCCACCAGCACAATACCATGCCGCCGGACGAGCGCGGTTCCATGGCGCCAGCCTTGCGGACACTTTTTGCCTCGGCCGGAGAAGGGGCATTTATCGAAGCGCCGTTTCATTGTGCGTATGGCCTCAACATCACCCTCGGCGCGAATGTCTATCTCAATGCCGGCTGCGTCATTCTCGATTCCGCACCTGTGCGGATAGGCGACGGTGCGATGCTGGGGCCCGCCGTGCAGATCTATTGCGCCGAACACCATCTGGATCCCGTTCCGCGTTCGCAAGGCATTGAAATCGCAAGGCCGGTCACGATTGGCCGAGATGTCTGGATCGGTGGCGGGGCGATCCTTCTCGCGGGTATCACCATTGGTGATGGGGCGATTGTCGGCGCCGGTTCGGTGGTGACGCGTAATGTGCCGGAGGGTGCGACGGTGGTGGGAAATCCGGCCCGTCCGATAAAACGCGGCGACGTCTGAGATATGCGTTTTTGAGGCAACGCAGTCTATTAGCGGGTTCTGTAACAAATCTGACATGAAACTGTTAAAGAGGCGTCATGGAACGTCTCTATTCGCATCCTCATCCCAATAAATGGTGGAGAGGAATTAGTAATGTTGAAGAAGATTTCCATGGCCGCAGTGGCGGTCAGCATTTCGGCGACGTCTTCCATGGCTGCGACCAACATCACCTGGTGGCACGGCATGGGTGGCCGTAACGGCGAAGTCATCAACGAAGTTTCCCAGAAGTTCAACGAAGCCCAGAAGGAATGCGCTCTGACGCCGGTTTCCAAGGGCTCCTACGAAGAAGCGCTGGCCAGCGGCATCGCTGCTTTCCGTTCGGGCGAACAGCCGAACATCCTCCAGGTTTTTGATGCCGGCGCCGCCACCATCATCAACGCCAAGGGCGCGGTCATTCCTGCGGAAGACCTCATCAACAAGGCCGGTTACAAGTTCGACCGTGACGCCTTCATCAACGGCGTGCGTTATTTCTACGCTGCCGCTGACGGTAAGTTCGTCGGCATGCCGTTCAACTCCTCCGCTCCGATCATGTACATCAACGACGAAGCCCTGAAAAAGGCTGGCGTCGAGGCACCGAAGACCTGGGAAGAGTTCGAAAAGGTCGCGCCGAAGCTGAAGGAAGCCGGTTATATCCCGCTCGTCCAGTCGCAGCTGACCTGGCAGTTCACGGAGAACTTCTTCTCCCGCAACAACATCCAGTTCGCCAGCAACAATAACGGTTACGACAGCGTGAGCGACACCAAGCTCAAGGTCACCGACCCGAACCTCGTCATGATGTTCGAAAAGCTGAAAGACTGGAAGGACAAGGGCCTGTTCGCCTATTACGGCGCCGGCTGGAACGACAACCAGAAGCCCTTCGAAGAAGGCAAGGTTGCGCTCTGGGTCGGTTCTTCGGGTTCCTTCGGCGGTCTGCAGAAGACGGCGACCATGCCGTTCTCGGCAACCTTCCTTCCCTACTGGGGCTCCATCAAGGGTGCCGGCACCAACTCCTTCATCGGCGGCGCTGCTCTCTTTGCAATGTCGGGCAAGTCTGAAGCCGAAAACAAGTGCGTGGCCGACTTCTTCCAGTTCCTGACCTCGCCGGAAATCCAGGTCTTCTACCACAAGGCAACCGGTTACGTCGCCATCACCAAGGCCGCTTACGAAAAGGCCAAGGCTGAAGGCTACTACAAGGAAAAGCCGGTCGCAGAAGTTGGTATCCAGCAGCTGTCGCTGCCGGGTGGCGAGTGGTCCAAGGGTTACCGTCTCGGTTTCTACCCGCAGATCCGCGCCGTCATGGAACGTGAATATAACCGCATCTTCTCGGGCGAAGTGACGCCGAAGGCTGCTTTCGAGATCATCGAGAAGGAAGGCAACGACCTTCTGGCCCGCTTCGCCAAGACGGCTGGCTGATCGATCTTTTCGAAACCAATGATCGTTGTCGAGCCTCCTTTCCGATGGAAGGGAGGCTCGCTTCCGGATGAAGGAGGCGCAAGCGTGGCCTATACATCGTCTCAACCGCGCCGGTTTTTGTCCGGTCGGTCCGCAAAGGCTGGAAAACCCGCCAAGCCCGCAGAAGCCGGCATGAAGCGCGTGCAGTTCTCCTCGTCCTACGTGCCCTATCTGTTTCTTGCACCGCAGCTTGCGGTGATTTTCATCTTCTTCTACTGGCCGTCCGTTCAGGCCGTGCAATCCTCGTTTTATATCGAAGATCCCTTCGGCTTCGGCGCATCCTTTGTGGGCTTCGCCAATTATTCGGACGCGATATTCAACCCGGAATATCTCAGCATCGCCAAATTCACGGTTGTCTTCACCGTGCTGGTTACCTTCTTTTCGCTGGCGCTCGGCCTGCTGCTCGCCGTCAAGGCCGACGCGGTCATTCGCGGCAGTTCGACATACAAGACGCTGCTGATTTCCGTTTATGCCATCGCGCCGCCGGTCGCCGGCCTCATCGGCATGATGCTTTTCGACCAGCATATCGGGCCTTTCGTCAAATTGGCCGCGGTCTTCGGCTGGGACATGAAGGTCGGTCTCAACTACTTCGATACCGCTACAGCCATGATCGTCGTCGCGGTCTGGAAGCAGATCCCATACAATTTCATCTTTTTCCTGTCCGGCCTTCAGGGCGTGTCGGTTTCCGTGCGCGAAGCCGCGGCAATCGATTGCCGCTCCGGTTTCCGACGGTTCTGGACCGTCATCATGCCGCTTCTCGCGCCCACGGCTTTCTTCCTGCTCATCATCAACATCACCTACGCGCTGTTCGATACCTTCGGCGTCATCGACGTGATGGTGAAGGATAAGGCGGCGGATAATCCCATCACGCTGGTCTACAAGGTGTTTCTCGATGGTTTCCGCGGCAATGACATCGGTGGTTCCTCGGCCCAGTCCGTCATTCTGATGCTGGTCGTCTTCGTTCTCACCGTCATCCAGTTCCGCTTCATCGAAAAGCGCGTCCACTACAATTGAGGGAGAAGACCATGTATAAGACGAGACCTCTCGATCATCTGGTATTGATCCTCGGCGCGCTGTTTCTGATATTGCCCGTCGTCGTGGCCTTCATGACATCCACCCACACCGCAGCGGAAATCCACCGCAGCGGTCTGACGATCATCCCGGGCGACAATTTCGTCGAGACCTATGAAAAGGTGCTGACGCAGAAGGGCGGCTTCACCGGGCAGATCACGGGTCTCAACATGGTGATCAATTCGCTGATCCTCGGCATCGGTTTTGCCGTCGGCAAGATCGTCCTGTCGATGACGGCGGCCTATGCGATCGTCTATTTCCGCTTCCGTTTCGCGACCCTCGCCTTCTGGATCATTTTCACCACGCTGCTCTTGCCGCTCGAAGTGCGCATCATGCCCTCCTATGAGGTGATGAGCAAACTCGGCCTGCTGAATTCCTATACCGGCCTCATCGTGCCGCTTCTCGCCTCGGCAACCGGCACCTTTTATTTCCGGCAATTCTTCAAATCGGTTCCGGAAGAGCTGCTGGAAGCTGCCCGCATCGATGGTGCAGGGCCGGTGAAATTCTTCATCGACGTGCTCATTCCGTTGTCGCGCACCATGATGGCGGCGATCTTCATCATCATGTTCGTTTATGGCTGGAACCAGTATCTCTGGCCCATGCTGATGACGACGGACGAGAAGTTCTTCACCCTGATGCGCGGCATCAAGTCGATCCTGCAGGTCTGGGTCGGTTCGCAAATTCCCGATTACAACGAAGCTTTCGCACTCGCCGTTCTGGCCATGCTGCCGCCGGTGCTGATCGTCGTCATTTTCCAGCGCTGGTTCATCAAGGGCCTGACCGAAAGCGATAAATAAGGAGACCGAAATGGCCGCGATAGAAATCAGTCAGGTCTGCAAGGATTACCACGGCGGCGTGCGCGCCGTACATCATGTCGATATCGACATCCGCGATGGCGAGTTCATCGTTCTCGTCGGCCCCTCCGGCTGCGGCAAGTCCACGCTTCTGCGCATGGTCGCCGGCCTCGAGGATATTTCCGAGGGTACGGTGAAGATCGGCGACCGGGTCGTCAACCAGACCGATCCGGCCGATCGCGATATCGCCATGGTCTTCCAGAACTACGCGCTTTACCCGCATATGTCGGTGCGCGAGAACCTCGAATACGGGTTGAAGAACCGCAAGACAGCGAAGACGGAAATCGATGCGCGTGTGGCCGAAGCCGCGCGCATGCTGCAGCTTGAACCCTATCTGGACCGCAAGCCGCGCGCCCTTTCCGGCGGCCAGCGGCAGCGTGTCGCCATGGGGCGCGCCATCGTGCGCAAGCCGGCGGCCTTCCTGTTCGACGAACCTCTCTCCAACCTCGATGCCAAGCTGCGTGTTTCCATGCGCGGTGAGATCAAGCGGCTGCAAAAGCGTCTCGGCACCACCTCCATCTATGTCACCCACGACCAGCTGGAGGCCATGACGCTGGCCGATCGTCTGGTAGTGCTGAATGGCGGTCGCATCGAACAGATCGGCGCGCCGCTGGATGTCTATCACACGCCGGCTTCCACCTTCGTCGCAAGCTTCATCGGCTCCCCCGCCATGAACCTGCTGAATGCCGAATTGCATGGTGATAGCCTCGCCATCGGTCCATCGTTGTTTGCGCTCAATGGTTTCGCGCCCACCTCCGGGCCGGTGACGGTCGGCATGCGGGCGGAGGATTTCCGTCTCGCTGCGGCAGGCGAGCAGGGTTTTGCGCTTCGCGTCGATTATATCGAAGAGCTGGGTTCGCAGCGCCTTATCCACGGCGCGGTCGGCGACCAGAACCTGACAATCGCTTTCCCGCCGGATGTCGAGGTTCCCGCCGCGCTGTCGGTTACGATCGCGCCGGAAAAGCTGCATTTCTTCTCCAGCGAAACCGGCAAGCGCATTGCCGGCAAGGCGGAGCAGCTGGGTGTGCAGTCCGCTCAGCTGGCGACGGCCTGAGCGCAGCGCAGAAATCGGCGCGATGACTAAAATTGCGCCGATTGTCAAAACCGCTTTGTTACGATCCCGATGATAGAAGACCTCCAATATTTCACGGGGGTTTTCTCATATGTCGTTCAAAATGATGTTCGCGGCAGCCGCAACCATGGCAATCCGCACGGTGCCGATATTGCCGGCCTATCTGCGCAAACGAAAAGACGAAGCGGTCGTCAGCGCCTCCTGCACCGATCTGCGGCTTCAGCCGGCCCCCATCAATCCGGACTGGATCATTTCCGGCAACCCTCAGGCACGCGCGGCGGATCATTCCCGAAGCGGTGACCGCGCTTCCAGCACGGCCATGTGGGATTGCACGGCGGGTGAATTCCGCTGGTTCTTCGGCTGGGATGAGACCGTTTATATTCTGGAAGGCGAGGTGCATGTGACGGCCGAAGACGGCTCGGTCAGCATCCTCAGGGTCGGCGATGTCGCTTATTTTCCTGCGGGAACATGGGCCACCTGGCGGGTGGATGACTATGTCCGCAAGGTCGCCTTCATGCGCCGTCCGTTCCCCACCGCGCTGGCTTTTGCCTATCGCGTCAAGAACAAGCTGTTTGCCGGTCGCTCCTACAAGCTCGCGGCCTGAACCCTGTTTTCACCTCCCGGCCGGCGGGCCTGTGCTGCTCCGCCGGCGGAATTGTGAAGGTTCAATAAAACTCACACGAACCACCGCTTGCAGCAGTTGCGTTAGAATGGTCGCTGCCCTACATCTTTCGGGTTTTCTGAAGCATTTCCGGGGTCTCTCCCGGTCCTGCCGGGAACTGTGAAAAGACGAGGCAATGGGCACGGCGGGCCGGCGAAGCGTCCGCATGCTGCAAGAGGAACATGCGCATGGCGAAGATCAAGAACGTCGCGATCCAGATGGATCATGTCTCCGGCATCAACATCGCCGGTGATTCCACCTTCGCCATGAGCCTCGAGGCGCAGGCGCGCGGATATCGGCTGTTCCACTATACGCCCGAGCGCCTTTCCATGCGCGATGGCAAGATTTACGCCACCGTCGAGCAAATGGAACTGCGTGACATCAAGGGCGACCATTTCTCCCTGTCGGAGCCGGAGCGGGTCGATCTATCGACCATGGATGTCATCCATCTGCGCCAGGACCCGCCCTTCGACATGGCCTATATCACCTCCACACACCTGCTGGAGCGTATTCATCCCAAGACGCTGGTGGTCAATGATCCCGCCTGGGTGCGCAATTCGCCGGAGAAGATTTTCGTCACGGAATTCGCCGATCTGATGCCGAAGACGCTGATCACCAAGGATGTGGCCGAGATCGCCCGCTTCCGCAATGAGATGGGCGATATCATCCTCAAGCCGCTTTACGGCAATGGCGGCGCGGGCGTGTTCCATTCGGCGCGTGACGACCGCAATTTCTCCTCCCTGCTGGAAATGTTCGGCCAGATGTTCCGCGAACCCTATATCGCCCAGGAATACCTGCCGGATGTCCGCAAGGGCGATAAGCGTATCCTCTTGGTGGATGGCGAGCCGGTGGGTGCGATCAACCGCGTGCCGGCGGAAAACGATGCCCGCTCCAACATGCATGCCGGTGGCCGGCCGGAGCCGACGGAACTGACGGCGCGGGAGAAGGAAATCTGCCGCCGCATCGGTCCTGCTCTGCGCGAGCGCGGTTTCCTTTTCGTCGGTATCGATGTGATCGGCGATTATCTGACGGAAATCAACGTCACCTCGCCGACCGGTATTCGCGAAGTGCGCAAATTCGGCGGCGCCGATGTGGCAAGCCTGCTGTGGGATGCGATCGAGAAAAAGCGCGACGCTCAGGATTTCTGAAGCGGTTTTAATCGCTCCCGGTTTGTTCTGTGCGTACAACTCGATACAACTAAAATACATCGACCGCGAGAAATTGTTCTCTAGGTGTTCTTGTTTTATTCTTTGCTCTGTGGCACGTTGCTTGCGGGTGGCTGCCATGGAACATGAAGTTCCGATGACGCGGCCGGTTTGCGGGGGCAGGCCATGGTGGCACGGGTCAATACGGTTGCATTTCAGGGCATAGAGGGCGTGCCCGTTGAGGTGCAGGTCATGGTCGCACCCGGAAAGGTCGGCATCCAGATTGTCGGCCTGCCGGACAAGGCGGTGGCCGAAAGCCGGGAGCGGGTGCAGGCCGCCCTGCATGCCTCGGGTCTGGCCTTGCCGGCAAAAAAAGTCACCGTCAATCTCGCGCCTGCCGATCTGCCCAAGGAAGGCTCGCATTTCGATCTTCCCATCGCTCTCGGCCTCATGGCCGCTCTGGGCGCCATACCGGCGGAAGCGCTCAGCCAATATGTGGTTCTCGGTGAACTCAATCTCGATGGCACGATAGGCATGGTTTCGGGTGCGTTGCCGGCGGCCATCGGCGCCAATGCGCTGGGCAGAGGGCTGATCTGCCCGGCTGAAAGCGGGCCGGAAGCGGCCTGGGCCGGCGCTGGTATCGATATTCTCGCCCCGCGCAGCCTCATCGCGCTCGCCAATCATTTTCGCGGCACCCAGCTTCTGTCGCGCCCCACGCCCGCCATCCGCGCCAATCCGGTCAATCTGCCGGATCTGGCGGATATCAAGGGACAGGAAAGCGCCAGACGCGCTTTGGAGGTGGCGGCTGCCGGCGGTCATAATCTGCTGATGGTCGGGCCGCCCGGTTCGGGCAAGTCGATGCTTGCCGCCCGCTTGCCCTCCATCCTGCCACCGCTGGAGGTGGCGGAACTGCTGGAAGTATCGATGGTGCATTCCATTGCTGGCCAATTATCGGGCGGCAAGCTCTCGGACCGCAGACCATTTCGCACGCCACACCATTCCGCCACCATGGCGGCGCTGATCGGCGGCGGCTTGCGCGCCAAGCCGGGTGAGGCCTCGCTTGCCCACCACGGCGTCCTGTTTCTGGATGAATTTCCGGAGTTTTCGCCGCAGGTGCTGGATGCGTTGCGCCAGCCGCTGGAAACCGGCGAATGCATCATCGCGAGGGCCAACCATCGCGTCTGTTATCCCGCCGAAATTCAGCTCGTGGCTGCCATGAACCCGTGCCGCTGCGGCATGGCGGGAGAGCCGGGCTTCACTTGCGCCCGAGGCCCGCGTTGTGTGGCCGATTATCAGGCCCGCATTTCCGGGCCGCTGCTGGATCGCATCGATATTCGCATCGACGTCCCCGCCGTTTCCGCCACCGATCTCATCCGACCCGTTGCGTCCGAGCCAAGTGCGGTAGTCGCCGCACGTGTTGCCCAGGCTCGGCTTGCACAGCAGGAACGTTATGCGGCGGCGGGGTTCCCGTCCATCCGCACCAATGCCCGCTGCACAACGACGCTGATCGAAAAATATGCCGAACCGGATGCGTCCGGGCTGCAATTGTTGCGCGATGCCGCCGAGCGGCTGAAGTTTTCCGCGCGTGGTTATCATCGCAGTCTCAAGGTTGCCCGCACGCTTGCGGATCTGGATGGCAAGCAGACCGTCGGCCGCATCCATGTGGCGGAAGCGGTTTCCTATCGTATCGCAGGCGAAAGGCTGACGGTGGCGGCCTAGAACCGTGATGCTTGCATATTCGCGTTGCTGGTCGTTTGGGATAAGGACAGCCAAAAAGAGATTTGAAGAGCCTCGCACGGGCGTGGCTGAATGCAAGGCGTCTTAAAACCGATATGCCACCGGCAGCCGGCGGCATATCGAAATGTTCACTCATTGGGTGCGCGACTGCGCACCGGATGGCATGGTCAGAGTCCAAGCCCTTCGAAAAGCGCGGTCGAAAGATAACGTTCCGCGAAGGAAGGAATGATGACGACGATGTTCTTGCCGGCATTTTCCTCACGTGCGCCAACCTTGATGGCCGCAGCCAGTGCCGCACCCGAGGAAATGCCGACCGGCACGCCTTCGAGCCGCGCCGCCAGACGCGCGATTTCGAAAGCTTCGTCATTGGTTACGGTGACGATTTCGTCATAGATGCCGGTGTCGAGGATCGCGGGTGCAAAACCGGCGCCGATGCCCTGAATCTTGTGCGGTCCGGGGTTCCCGCCGGAAAGAACCGGGCTGTCGGCCGGCTCGACCGCGACAACCTTCACCTCTGGCTTGCGGGATTTCAGAACCTGACCCGTGCCGGTGATCGTGCCGCCGGTGCCGATGCCGGAGACGAGAATGTCGACGGTACCCTCGGTATCGTTCCAGATTTCTTCCGCGGTCGTTCTGCGATGAATATCCGGGTTGGCGGGGTTTTCAAATTGCTGCGGAATGACGGCGTCAGGCAGGGTCTCGGCCAGTTCCTGCGCCTTGGCGATCGCGCCCTTCATGCCCTTCGGACCTTCGGTCAACACCAGCTCGGCGCCCAGCAGGGCCAGCATTTTCCGGCGTTCGACCGACATGGTTTCCGGCATGGTCAGGATCAGCTTGTAACCCTTGGCGGCGGCGGCGAAGGCGAGCGCGATGCCCGTATTGCCTGAGGTCGGCTCCACCAGCGTGGTCTTGCCGGGGGTGATCTTGCCCTGCGCCTCAAGCGCTTCGATCATGGCAACACCGATGCGGTCCTTCACCGAAGCGATGGGGTTGAAGAATTCCAGCTTGGCGAGCAGGTTGGCCTTCACGCCCTTTTCTTTCGCCAGCTTATCGAGCCGCACGATCGGCGTGTCGCCGATTGTTTCCGTGATCGAGGAATAGACGCGTCCGCGTCCGGGCTTTCTGGCTTCGGGCATGATGCTCTCCTGTATGAAGACCGCAAGATTTGAGCGGCAGAATAGGAGCAATAGCCCTCTCAGGCTAGCGAACGTTCGTCCTAATATAGCGAAATGACAGGAATAATTTTACGGAAAGTGTGATCGGCGCACGAATTTATTTCAGGTGCTGCGGATCGCGATCATGGTCGCCGTTCCGGCAAGAATGCCGGCCGCCGTACGGTTGAGGATCGTCAGGGCGCTTGGCCGTTTCAGCAGGTTGCGTGCCTTGGCCGCAAGCAGGATGTAAGGCAGGAGAACGGCCATCAGCACAACGAAGGTCAGGGCAAGAAGTGTCGCATATTCCGATGGCCCGATCATGCGGATATCGATCAGCGTCGGCACCAGCGCCACATAAAACAGCATGGTTTTCGGGTTGCCGAGCGTGATCAGCAGGCCGGACAGGAACGACATGGACATGCTGGAGCTTTTTTTAGCCTTCAGATCCTGCGGCAACAGGCCGGCGGTCCAGAGCTTCCAGGCGATATAGAGAAGATAGGCTGCGCCCGCGAATTTCAGGATCATGAAAGCCTCCTGAAAGGTCTGCGCCACAAAGGCGAGCCCCAATATCACGCCGGTAAGATAGATCATGTCACCCAGTATCAGCCCGAGACCCATGAAGAAGGTCTCGCGAAAGCCCGATCCCAGCGCCCGCGCCACGATCGCCGTCATGCCGGGGCCGGGAATGGCGGCAGCAATGAAGAGGGCGGTGGCATAGGCAAGAATGGTGGTCAGCGTCATGATCGTGTTTCCCGGAAAATTCGCCAAATCCATAGCGAAATTGCCGGGCAAAGACAATCAGCCTGCGCGCCCCATCTTGAAGCGGAACAGGGCAGTGCCGCGTGGCGGGTAAGCGGTGTTGCTAAACGCCGGTGGAGCCGAAACCGCCGGCACCGCGCATCGTCTCGGATGTTTCCGTCACCTCGCTTACGGTCACCTGCGTCACCGGCGCGATCACCATCTGCGCGATGCGCATGCCGCGTTCGATCACGAAATCATCCTGCCCCAGATTGGCGAGAATGACCTTCACCTCGCCGCGATAATCGCTGTCCACCGTGCCGGGGGAGTTGAGGCAGGTAATGCCGTTCTTGATGGCGAGGCCGGAGCGGGGGCGGATCTGCGCCTCATACCCTTGAGGAACCTCGAAGATGAAACCGGTCGGCACCAGCGCCCGTTCACCGGGCTTCAGGGTCAGCGGTTCACCTGTGGACACTGCCGCGCGCAGGTCCATGCCGGCGGCGCCGCCGGTTTCATAAGAGGGCAAATCGAGGCCTGCGCCATTGGCAAGGCGGACGAGGCGGAGAGGGGGGCGATTGTCGTTTTGAACGGTCATGGGGCATTAGTTTGCCGAGATCGCGGCAAGGTCAATTGCAAATGCGGGCCTGAAACGCTAGATAGCCCGCAATTCCACAGGATTTGTCAGATGGCCGAAACACTTGCCGAGGCGGTCTCCCGCCGCCGCACCTTTGCTATTATCGCGCACCCGGACGCGGGTAAGACCACGCTTACCGAAAAGCTGCTGCTGTTCGGCGGAGCGATCCAGCTTGCCGGTGAGGTGAAGGCGAAGAAGGACCGTATCCAGACCCGTTCGGACTGGATGAAGATCGAGCGTGAGCGCGGTATTTCGGTCGTCACCTCGGTCATGACCTTCGAATATAACGACCGGGTCTTCAACATTCTCGATACGCCCGGCCACGAAGACTTCGCCGATGATACCTACCGCACGCTGACGGCGGTGGACGCGGCGATCATGGTCATCGACGCCGCCAAGGGTATCGAGCCGCGCACGCTGAAGCTCTTCGAAGTCTGCCGCATGCGCGATATCCCGATCATAACCTTCATCAACAAGATGGACCGCGAAAGCCGCGACCCCTTCGAGATTCTGGATGAGGTCGAGGAGAAGCTCGCGCTCGACACCGCGCCCATCACCTGGCCGGTCGGTCGCGCTAAAACCTTCTGTGGCGCCTATAATCTTGCCGACAATACGTTCCGAGGCGTCGATACGCAGGTGGAGGCCATGGCCGTCAACGGTCCGCAGGCGGTTGCCGATCGTCTGCCGGAAAATGAACGTCAGCTTTTTGTCGAAGAAACGGAGCTTGCGCTGGAAGCCTGCCGTCCCTTTGACCGCCAGGCTTTTCTTGAAGGCCATATGACGCCGGTGTTCTTCGGTTCGGCCTTGCGCAATTTCGGTGTGCGTGACCTCATCAATGCGCTCGGCGATTTCGCGCCGCCGCCGCGCGATCAGGTGGCGGATACCCGCACCGTACATGCGGCTGAAGAGAAAATGACGGCCTTCGTCTTCAAGATTCAGGCCAATATGGACCCGAACCATCGTGACCGTATCGCTTTCGCCCGCATCTGCTCCGGGAAGCTGGAGCGCGGCATGAAGGCGCGGCTTGCTCGCACCGGCAAGCAGATGGGCCTCACTGCGCCGCAGTTCTTCTTCGCCTCGCAGCGTCAGCTGGCCGATACCGCCTTTGCGGGTGACGTGGTGGGCATCCCGAACCATGGCACGCTGCGCATCGGTGATACGCTGACCGAGGGTGAAAATCTCGTCTTCCAGGGCGTTCCGAACTTCTCGCCGGAAATCCTGCGCCGCGTGCGTCTGGAAGATGCCATGAAGGCGAAGAAGCTGAAGGAAGCCCTGCAGCAGATGGCGGAAGAAGGCGTCGTGCAGCTTTTCTCGCCGGAAGATGGCTCGCCGGCCATTGTCGGTGTCGTCGGCGCGCTGCAGCTCGACGTGTTGAAGGAACGTCTGATGGGCGAATATGGCCTGCCGGTCTCCTTCGAAATGTCGCGCTTTTCGGTCTGCCGCTGGATTTCTTCCGATCAGCCGGCGGAAATGGACAAATTCCTCAACGTCAAGCGTGGCGATATCGCCCGCGATCTCGATGGCGATCCGGTGTTTCTGGCGCAGGATGCCTTCTCGCTGCGTTACGAATCCGAGCGTTTTCCGGCGATCAAGATGGTCGCGATCAAGGAATATCACGTCGCCAAGGCGGCGTGATATCAGCCGGATTGCACTTTGAATGCCAAGGGCTTAGTTTCCCCAGAAACGGGAAACTGGTCCGGCATCATGGCGCTTTCAGGCAAACATATTCTCCTCATTATCTCCGGCGGCATCGCGGCCTATAAGAGCCTCGATCTTATCCGCCGCCTGAAAGAGCGCGGCGCGAAGGTGACGCCGGTCATGACCAAGGGCGCGCAGGAATTCGTCACGCCGCTTGCCGTCGGCGCGCTTTCCGCCACCCATGTCTTTACCGAGCTTTTTTCCAGGCAGGATGAACAGGATGTCGGCCATATCCGGCTGGCGCGCGATTGTGACCTTGTGCTGGTAGCACCCGCCACCGCCGATCTGATGGCGAAGATGGCGCATGGCCTGGCCGACGATCTCGCTTCCACGGTGCTTCTGGCGACCGACCGCAAGGTGCTGGTCGCACCCGCCATGAACCCGAAAATGTGGACGGCGAAGCCGACGGCGCGCAATGCCGAAACCCTGAAGAAGGATGGCGTGTTTTTCATCGGGCCCATGGCCGGCGAGATGGCGGAGAAGGGCGAGGCGGGCCTTGGCCGCATGGCGGAGCCTTTGCAGATCGTCGAAGCCGTTGAGTCATTGCTGGATGGTGGTCCGAAGCCGCTCGAAGGCAAAACGGCGATCGTCACCTCCGGCCCGACGCATGAGCCGATCGATCCGGTGCGCTATATCGCCAACCGCTCTTCCGGCAAGCAGGGCCATGCCATTGCGGCGGCTCTGGCGGAATTGGGCGCAAAGGTCACGCTGGTTTCCGGCCCCGTCACCATCGCCGATCCGGCCGGGGTCACGACGATCCATGTCGAGCGCGCCGAAGAAATGCGCGATGCGGTGATTTCGCGGCTCCCGGCGGATATCGCCGTCATGGTCGCTGCAGTCGCCGACTGGCGGGTGATGGGCTCATCGGAACAGAAGATCAAGAAGCAGCCGGGCGATGCGCCACCGGCGCTGCAGCTGACGGAGAATCCGGATATTCTCAAGACCGTCGGCCACCATGAAAAGCGTCCCAGGCTTGTGGTGGGTTTCGCCGCCGAAACGCAGGATGTCGAGAAAAACGGCCGCGCCAAGCTGGAACGCAAGGGTGCGGACTATATCGTCGCCAACGATGTCTCGGCCGAGACCGGCATCATGGGCGGAGACCGCAACAGCGTGAAGATCATTTCGGCTGATGGTGTCGAGGCCTGGCCGGATCTCGACAAGGCGGACGTCGCAAGGCGTCTGGCCAGCCTTATCGCGGAGAAACTCGCATGACCTTCTTCGATCGCAAGACATTCGACAGGGTGCTTGGCGAATGGCCGGGCGTGAGGTTCGTCGATCAATGGGATTCGCATGTCGCCAAGGTGGGCGACAAGGTCTTTGCGGTGCTGGGCGAGCGGGAGGACTGGCGGCTGGTGGTGAAATGCTCGGAAGAGAGTTTTGAAATCCTCACCTCGCTTGAAGGCATCGCTCAGGCGCCTTATTTCGCCAAACGCAAATGGGTGTCGATTGGTGATCATTCGCCGCTCGAGCAGGAGGAACTGGAGCATTATGTGCGCCGTTCCTATGAGCTTGTCGCAGCCGGCCTGACAAAAAAGCTGCGGGGCGAGCTCGGCATCGTGATCGACACCGCGCTCAGCCGGTAACTTGCGTCAATTGACGTTCTTGTCCTTGCCGATGATCTGGCGGACGCCTTCCTTGGTGAAGGGCTGCAGGAGCTGCGGCACAAACCCTTTTGCTATCTCACCCTTGATGCCGATATCGGTGGAAGAGGGCCGGTCGGGATTATGGTAGGACCCGAAGATTATATCGAAGATGACGAGGTTCTCGCCGTAATTGGTATTGCCTTCCGGAAGCTGTTTCGAATGGTGCCAGCGATGCAGGCGCGGGGTGCTGAAGACATAATCGAGCAGCCCCGTTTTCATATCGACGTTGCAATGGGTCAGGATACCGATGAATGCGGTCACGGCACCCAGCCACCAGAAGACCTGAAGCGGCGCACCCATGAAATAGAGCGGAATCTGGCTGAGCGCGATCTTGAACAGGGAATCGGCCACATGGAACCGGCCGGTATTGACGACCCAGAGCCGCACGACACTATGATGCAGCGCGTGGAAGCGCCAGAAGAAAACGGTTTCATGCGCGATGCGGTGGGCCCAGTAGAGACCGAACTCGGCAATCGTTACCGCCAGCGCGACCTGAACGATCATCGGCAGATAAGACGGCCACATGTCGAAGCGCATCGCCGCCAGCGGCTGCAGCACATTGGCGGCCAGCATCGGGAAGATTGCCGCTGCGGCGGCGGCAAGTTGCACGAGCCCCTTGGTCAAAAGCGTGTGGCCGATGCTGGTCATGGTCTCGCCGTCGCCCTCAAGCCATTCGACTTCATAGGGAATGTAGCGCTCGAGAAGAAACAGGCTCAGAACCGCGCCCGCATAAACGGCCAGAAAGGCCGCGATGGGATGGCTGCCCGTGAAAGCGAAATAGGACCCCACGAGGCCGCCGACGAAGACGAGCGGCCACGAAGAATAGGAAAGGGCCTGTTTTATTACCTGCGTTTTTGCCATGAAACTCAAATCCCGTCCGGCATCATTCGGCTCTCAAGTGCCGGCGCAATTCCGCGCAGGCATCAAAGCAGCCCTTACCCGCATCGATTACCTGTCTCGCTTGAAGATCAGGCTCTTATCGCTCCAATACGTTACACAAACATGGCACTAGCCGCCCGTCAGCTCACCCTGATCGCAATGTAGACAAGCGTCAGTGCTATCACCCAGAGCGCGATGCGCCCCCATTTGGTGTGGCGCGCTTCCGCCTTGCCGATGGCTTCCGCCGTCTGCGCGTCGAAACGCAGGCCGTTTTCGCTCATATACATCAGTTCGGAATGCAGTTTTTCCGTCTTGGCGGCGATCTCGGGTGCCGCTTCGGCGAGCTTGAGAGCGGCCTTTACGCCGTCCTTCAGATCGGTGACGATGCGCTTCGGCCCGAGATTGTCCCTGATCCAGCCGCCGACGACCGGATCGGCCGCCTTCCACATGTTGAAGCGGGGGTTGAGCATGCGTGACACGCCTTCCACCACCACCATGGTCTTTTGCAGCATGACGAGTTCCGGCCGCGTTTCCATGTCGAAAAGCTCGGTCACTTCGAAGAGCAGCGTCAGAAGCTTGCCCATGGAGATCGTCTCGGCCGGTTGGCCGTGGATCGGCTCGCCAATGGCGCGGATCGCCTGAGCAAAGCTGGCTTTATCGTGATGGCCCGGCACATAACCGGCCTCGAAATGCACTTCCGCCACCCGCATGTAGTCACGCGTAATGAAGCCATAGAGGATTTCGGCAAGGAAGCGGCGTTCCTTTTTGCCGAGGCGTCCGGCAATGCCCATATCCACGGCGACGATCTCGCCCTCGGCATCAACGAAGAGATTGCCGGGATGCATGTCGGCATGGAAAAAACCGTCACGCAGCGTGTGCCGCAGGAAGGACTGGATCAGCGTATCGGCCAGCTTGTTCAGGTCGTGGCCGGCCGCCTTCAGCCCCTCTATATCCGACATTTTGACGCCGTCGATCCATTCCATGGTGACGACATCGCGGCCGGTGCGTTCCCAATCCACCTCCGGAACACGGAATCCGGGATCATCCTTGGTATTTTCCGCAAGTTCGGAAAGTGCGGCGGCCTCGAGCCGCAGATCCATCTCGATCTTGGTCGTCTGCTCCAGCGTGCGGGTCACCTCGACCGGGCGCAGGCGGCGCGCAGAGCGGACGAAACGCTGCTGCAAATCCGCGATCAGATACATCGCCTCGAGATCGTTCTGGAAACGCTGGCGCACACCGGGGCGGATGACTTTGACCGCCACCTTGCGCGGCCCCTTCGGCGTATCCACCATTGCCGGATGCACCTGGGCGATGGAAGCGGCGGCAATCGGATCGCCAAATTCCCTGTAGAGATCGGACACCGAGCGTCCGAGCGAGCCTTCGATATTGGCCTTCGCCGCGGCGGCCGGGAAGAAGGCCATGCGGTCCTGAAGGCTTGCGAGATCATCGGCGAAATCGGCGCCCACCACATCCGGCCGGGTGGCGAGGAACTGGCCCATTTTCACATAGGACGGGCCAAGCCGCTCGACGGCCACGGCCAGCCGGTCGCTGCGCTGCGCCCGTTTCGCCTTGCTGCGGGCGAAGGGCTTCAGCAGGGCCTTCAACAATTGCGCCGGGGCAGGCAGGTCATCGGACGGCAGGGCCAGCACGACGCCTTCGCGCACGAGAACCCAGCCAACTCTTGCGAGGCGGAAATATGCGCCCAAAGTGCTCATGCTTATGCTTGTCTCCTGCGTCTGCCGGCCATGGGTCTCAAAGTTTCCAGCCGGAATGCAGGGCGGCGATGCCGCCGGTGTAGTTGGTATAGGTGACGCGGGAGAAGCCGGCGGTGCGGATCATCGACGCAAAATCCTCCTGATTGGGGAATTTGCGGATCGATTCGATCAGATATTGATAGGGCTCGGCATCACCGGTGATCATCTTGCCGAATTGCGGAATGGCGTTGAACGACCAGGCGTCATAAACGCGGTCGAGCAGCGGCATGTCGACTTCGGAAAATTCCAGCACCAACAAACGTCCGCCGCGTTTCAGCACACGATGGGCCTCCTTCAGCGCGACATCGATGCGCGGCACGTTGCGGATGCCAAATGCGATCGTATAGGCGTCGAAGCTGTTTGCCTCGAAGGGCAGTTCCTCGGCATTGGCCTCGACGAAGGTCAGATTGTCGGAAAGCTTCTTTTTCGCCGCGCGCTCCTCGCCGACGGCCAGCATCGAGCCGTTGATATCGAGAACCGTGGCATGGGCCAGACGGTTGGAGGCTTCGATGATGCGGAAGGCAATATCGCCGGTGCCGCCTGCCACGTCCAGAATCCTGTAGGAAGGATCCTTGCGCGGCGAAAGCGAGGAGACCATGGCGTCCTTCCACAGCCGGTGCAGGCCGGCCGACATCACGTCATTCATGATGTCGTAGCGCTTGGCCACCTTGTGGAAGACTTCGTTGACCAGCCCCTGCTTCTTGCCTTCATCGACCTTGTGAAAGCCATAGGACGTTTCCATGCCGCCTTCTGCGGTCGTACGGGCGTCGGTCATCGTCTGTCTCCATATTTATTGCGTGGCGGACCATAGCGGAAACGCCATGGCAACGCTATCTGTTGCCGCATCGCCTTGGCGCGACATTTCGCGTGCCCTGTATAGACCACATGGTCCTAACGATAAACTGCCGGATAAGCCAGATGCCAGAATTGCCAGAAGTCGAAACCGTCAGACGCGGCCTCGCACCCGCCATGGAAGGTGCAAGGGTCCGCAAGCTCCATCTCGGCCGCCCCGATCTGCGTTTTCCGTTTCCAGCGGATTTCGCGGGGCTCATTGAGGGCAAGACGATCATCTCGCTCGGACGCAGGGCGAAATATCTTCTCATCGAGCTGGAGGACGGGCTGATAATCGTGTCCCATCTTGGCATGTCGGGCTCGTTCCGCATCGAGGCGGAAAAGGGTGAGGGGGCTGAAGCGCCCGGCGCGTTTCATCATGCCCGCTCGAAAGATGGCAAGCATGACCATGTCGTCTTTCATCTGGATAAAGGAGAGGAGCGTGTCTGCGTCATCTATAATGATCCGCGCCGCTTCGGCTTCATGCATCTGGTGGAGCGCAACAAGCTTGACCTCTATCCCGCCTTCGCCGAGCTTGGCCCCGAGCCGACGGGCAATGCGCTGAGCGCCGATTATCTGGCGAGCCGGTTTGAGGGCAAAAGCCAGCCGCTCAAAAGTACGCTGCTGGATCAGAAGGTCATTGCCGGGTTGGGCAATATCTATGTCTGCGAGGCGCTGTGGCGCGCCCATCTTTCTCCCTTGCGGGCGGCGGGAACGCTGGTGACGAAGGGTGGCAAGCCGAAAGCGCAGCTCACCGATCTGACGGACAAAATCCGCGACGTGATCGCCGATGCCATTGCTGCCGGCGGTTCCTCCCTGCGTGACCATATACAGACGGATGGGACGCTTGGTTATTTCCAGCATTCCTTTTCGGTCTACGATCAGGAAGGCCAGCCTTGCCGGACACCCGGCTGCGGGGGTACGGTTGAAAGGGTGGTACAGGCCGGTCGTTCGACATTCTATTGTGCCGCCTGCCAGAAGTGACAGTGCTGCAAGTTACGGAGAAGGGGAGATTGCCGTGGACTATGAAATGATACTGGTCGAGAAACGCGATGAGGTGGGCGTCATCACGCTCAACCGCCCCAAGGCGCTCAACGCCCTCAATTCGGTGCTTCTGAAAGAGCTGCGGCACATTCTGTCTTCGTTTTCCGCCGATGACTCCATCGGCGCCATCATCATCACCGGCTCGGAAAAGGCATTTGCCGCAGGGGCCGACATCAAGGAAATGCAGGGGCTGGATTTTGTCGATGCCTATGTCGGCGATTTTCTCGGCGGCTGGGACGATGTTGCGGCGACCCGCAAACCCGTTATCGCCGCTGTTTCCGGCTTTGCGCTCGGCGGCGGCTGCGAGCTGGCGATGATGTGCGATTTTATCATCGCTTCGGATACGGCGAAGTTCGGCCAACCGGAAATCACCCTTGGCGTCATTCCCGGCATGGGCGGTTCCCAGCGGCTGACGCGGGCGGTGGGCAAGGCAAAGGCCATGGACCTGGTTCTGACCGGCCGGATGATGGATGCGGCGGAAGCCGAGCGCGCCGGCCTCGTGTCGCGTGTCGTGCCGGCTGCAGACCTCATGGACGAGGCGGTGGAGGCCGCGACCCGCATCGCTTCCCTGTCGCGTGCTTCCGTTCTGATGGCCAAGGAAAGCGTCAACCGCTCCTTCGAAGTCCCGCTTGCCGAGGGGCTGAGATATGAAAGACGCGCCTTCCAGTCGCTCTTTGCCACGGCGGACCAGAAGGAGGGCATGGCTGCCTTCGTTGAAAAGCGTAAACCCGCTTTCCGGAATCGCTAAGGATTCGGAATATCGGCGCTTTTAAGCGTTTTGCGCGTTGACGGGGGGGCGCTTTAGCGGTATATGCCCGCCCACGGTTAAGGAAAGCCATCCGGCTTGTCCGAAATTACTCCCGCATTCTTGGGTTACGTGAGGTCGTCGAACGACCCGATCCTCTGGTTGCGGAATTTGGTTTGAATTCGAAGAGAGGCATACATGGCCAATACAACTTCGGCGAAAAAGGCGACCCGCAAGATCGCTCGCCGTACCGCAGTCAACAAGGCTCGCCGTTCGCGCGTTCGCGGCTTCATCCGCAAGGTCGAGGAAGCAATCGCTACCGGTGATCTCGCAATCGCCACCGAAGCTCTGAAGGCAGCTCAGCCTGAGATCCAGCGCGCCGCGACCAGGGGCGTCCTGCACGGCAACACCGCATCTCGCAAGGTGTCGCGTCTCGCACAGCGCGTGAAGGCTCTTTCCGCCTAATCCGGCTAATCACAAATAATTATTCTAAAAGCCTGGTCTTTTGACCGGGCTTTTTGTGATTCTAACCGCCCGTTAACCATTGCTGCCGTAACGTGACAAATGCGTGTCAGATGGACGACAGAAAAACTGAAATAAAAACAAGTACTTGCTGGAGGTCTCCCGGAAAATGGGAAGCTTTCTCTACGGAAGTCGCGGCTAGTTTTGAGTCAAGCAGATTTTTATTTTTTCGGTAAAAACAGCTCTCAAAAATTGCCAAAATTGAATCTCATTGATTCATAAGCGATTCTGCTTCGCACCTCGTCGGTGATGCAAAACGGCCTTTGCGAGTCAATGGCCGATCTGAGTTTTTGCAGAAAAAACGCCATTGATCTCTCCCCACGATCCTGCCTAAATGCATTCCAACAAGGGGTGCGGATCTCAGTCCACAGATTATCTCGATGATCGTATCGACGATATTGATCTCTTGCTGACGGGTCTTTCGGGGTCCGTTTTTTCAGGTCATGGAGCTTTTTGTGCCGTTTCGGTCTCGGAACGGGCAGGGGTTTTTTGTCCTCAAGAATGCGCCTTAAGGTTGTGACGAAAGGAGCGTTTTTAGCGTGTCGCAGGCCTCTCCATGAGGGGGAGGGAAATGGGATAACCGACTCGCAAACGGGTAGTCGCCTTTGACGTTCTTTCGAGGGGAACGCTGGGGGCAGAAATAAACGAGGGGGATCCCTGGCGATCGATCTTTGGTCGTCAGGCTATGATTGGCAATTTGAAAGGCGGCAATATGCAATTGAATTTGGCGATGGGTGCGGTGGCTGATGGGGACCGCGCACCAAAGGCATGTGATGCAGCTTGCTCAGATGCGGCAGGGGACAAATTGGCAATGAAGCACGATGCGCTGTTTGAACGTTTTAGCGCGCGGCTCAAGGCACAGGTTGGTCCGGAGGTCTATGCAAGCTGGTTCGCACGGCTCAAACTCCATACCGTTTCGAAAAGCGTCGTCCGCTTTACCGTTCCGACGACTTTTCTGAAGTCCTGGATCAACAACCGTTACATGGATCTGATCACCAACCTCGTCCAGAGCGAAGACCCGGACGTGCTGAAGGTGGAGATTCTCGTCCGTTCGGCGAGCCGCCCGGTCCGTCCGGCGCAGGCCGAAGAGCGGGCACATCCGGTTCCGGAAATTGGCGCGGCACCGCGTAACAAGTCCTTCATTCCGTCGCAGCCGGCGGCGGCGCCCGCAGCACAGCCTGCAGCAGCGCAGGCGACCCTGCGTCAGGGTGGTTCCGGGCCGTTGTTCGGCTCGCCGCTCGACACACGTTTCACCTTCGACACCTTTGTCGAAGGCTCGTCCAACCGCGTTGCGCTTGCGGCGGCGAAGACGATCGCCGAAGCCGGTGCCGGTGCCGTGCGCTTTAATCCGCTGTTCATTCATGCGGGTGTCGGCCTTGGCAAGACACATCTTCTGCAGGCCATTGCCAATGCGGCGATCGACAGCCCGCGCAATCCGCGCGTGGTCTATCTGACGGCTGAATATTTCATGTGGCGTTTTGCGACTGCGATCCGCGACAATGACGCGCTGACGCTGAAGGACACGCTGCGCAATATCGACCTGCTCGTCATCGACGACATGCAGTTCCTGCAGGGCAAGATGATCCAGCACGAATTCTGCCACCTGCTGAACATGCTGCTCGACAGCGCCAAGCAGGTCGTGGTTGCGGCTGATCGTGCGCCCTGGGAGCTGGAATCGCTCGATCCGCGCGTACGGTCCCGTCTGCAGGGCGGCATGGCGATCGAGATCGAAGGTCCCGATTACGACATGCGTTATGAAATGCTCAACCGTCGCCTCGGCTCGGCGCGTCAGGATGATCCGTCCTTCGAGATTTCCGACGAAATTCTGACCCATGTGGCCAAGAGCGTGACGGCAAGCGGTCGCGAGCTTGAAGGCGCCTTTAACCAGCTGATGTTCCGGCGTTCTTTCGAGCCGAACCTCTCGGTTGATCGTGTCGATGAGCTGCTGTCGCACCTCGTCGGAACCGGTGAGGCCAAGCGTGTGCGCATCGAGGATATCCAGCGCATTGTTGCCAAGCACTATAATGTGTCGCGGCAGGAGCTGGTATCCAACCGCCGCACCCGCGTCATCGTCAAGCCACGCCAGATCGCCATGTATCTCGCCAAGATGCTGACACCGCGTTCCTTCCCCGAAATCGGTCGCCGTTTCGGCGGTCGCGACCACACCACGGTTCTGCATGCGGTGCGCAAGATCGAGGAACTGATTTCCGGCGACACCAAGCTCGGCCACGAGGTTGAGCTGCTGAAACGCCTGATCAACGAAAACAACGCATGAAAAAAGCGGCCTTCGGGCCGCTTTTTTATTGTTTATTGGGTGTAAGCAGGGTGGCGCTGGGTTCAGCAGGCGAGATCGGCGACGACCGCGTCCAGAATGAGCATGCCCGATGGGGTGCAGCGCAGCCGGGAATTGCCGAGCCTTTCCACGAAACCGTGTTGCAGAAGGAATTCCTCCTTCTCCGGATCGAGGTCGCGGCCGGAAAGATCGCTCCAGCGGGCGAGATCGATGCCTTCACGCAGGCGAAGGCCCATCAGCAGCAATTCATCAGCCTGTTCATCGACACCGAGCAATTCCTGATCGACCATGCCATGGCCTTCCCGCTCGACGGTTTCGAGCCAGGTCTCGGGGTGCCGCTCGGTGGCGGTGGCGAGCTTGGAAGCGCCTCGTGTCAGGCGTCCATGCGCACCGGGGCCGATGCCGGCATAATCACCGTAACGCCAGTAGGTGAGGTTATGGCGGCTTTCGGCGCCGGGCCGGGCGTGGTTGGAAACCTCATAGGCCGGCATGCCGTAACGCTCGGTGATTTCCTGCGTAGCCTCATAAAGCACGGCCGAATGTTCGCCATCCGGCACGATGAGTTTGCCGGCCTTGTGCAGGCCATAAAAGGGCGTGCCTTCCTCGATCGTCAGCTGGTAGAGCGACAGATGGTCGACGGCATAGGAGACAGCCTCCTTCAACTCGGCGTCCCATTCGGCGACCGTCTGGTTCGGGCGCGCATAGATGAGATCGAAGGACATGCGCGGAAAGATTTCCCGTGCCAGGCGGATGGCTTTCAAGGCGTCGGCAACATCATGCAGGCGGCCGAGGAATTTCAGGTCCCGGTCATTCAGCGCCTGCACGCCGAGCGAGACACGATTGACGCCTGCCGCCCGATAACCGCGAAACCGTTCCGCCTCGACGCTGGAAGGGTTGGCTTCCATGGTGATTTCGATACCGTCAGGCACATGCCAGAAGCGCGAGATGCCGTCCAGCAGGGCGCCGACCGTCTGCGGGTCCATCAGCGATGGTGTACCGCCGCCCATGAAGATGCTGGTCACGACACGCGGGCCGCTCAGCGTCCGCATGTGCTCCATTTCACGGAGAAAGGCCGCAGTAAACCGTTCCTGATCCACCGGCCGGTGGCGGACATGGCTGTTGAAATCGCAATAGGGGCATTTGGCCGCGCAGAAGGGCCAATGCAGATAGATCCCGAAACCGGGATCGCCCGTATCCGGCAGAAGCGATGCGCCGGGGGCAGAAAGTTGGTGCTCCCCGACCATCGGGTTCATGCCTCCAGGCAGGTTTCTACGAATTTTTTAAACGCGCGGGCGCGGTGAGAAAGTGCGAAAGCATCGCCATGTTTCCAGCCGTGTTTTTCATCCGCGCTCATTTCGCCGAATGTGGTGTCGTATCCCTCGGGTTTAAAGACGGGATCATAACCGAAACCGCTCGTTCCGCGCGGCGGCCACACCACGGTGCCCTCCACCTCGCCACGGAAATATTCGACATGCCCATCCGGCCAGGCCAGGCACAGCACGCTGACGAAGCGGCCGGTGCGATCTTCCGGTTTGGATGCGCCACGCTCGGCAAGCGCATTCTCGACCTTCTGCATCGCCATGGCGAAATCACGCGTACCGTCGGCCGTCTCCGCCCAATTGGCGGTATATACGCCGGGAGCACCGTCAAGTGCATCGATCACCAGACCGGAATCGTCGGACAAAGCCGGCAGGCCAGATGCCTTCGCGGAGGCAAGCGCCTTGATGGCGGCATTTTCCTCGAAGGTCGTGCCCGTTTCGTCCGGCTCTACAAAATTCAGCTCCGCCGCCGATTTGGCGGAAAAGCCAAAAGGTCCGATCAGATCGGCGATTTCGGCAATCTTGCCCTTGTTGTGGCTGGCGACGACGATCGTTCTGGTATCGAGCTTGCGCATGGCGTTTTCCTGTCGGCTCAGGCGATGGCCTGTTTCTGAAGGGAGACCAGCTCGCTGCATCCGGCCTTGGCAAGACCGAGCAGCGTCAGGAATTCTTCCTCGGAGAAGGGGGCGCCTTCTGCCGTTCCCTGAACCTCGACGATGCCGCCGGAGCCGGTGATGACGAAATTCGCATCGGTTTCGGCGGAGGAATCCTCGAGATAGTCGAGATCGATCACCGGCTGGTTGGCGAAGATGCCGCAGGAGATCGCGGCGATGTGGTCCTTCAGAACCTTCTCGACCTTGATCATGTTGCGGGTTTCCATCCATTTCAGGCAGTCATGCAGGGCAATCCATGCGCCGGTGATGGAGGCGGTGCGGGTGCCGCCATCGGCCTGGATGACGTCGCAGTCGATGCTGATCTGGCGCTCGCCAAGTGCCTGCAGGTCAACAACGGCGCGCAGCGAGCGGCCGATGAGGCGCTGGATTTCCTGCGTGCGGCCGCCCTGCTTGCCGGATGCGGCTTCGCGCTTCATGCGTTCATGGGTGGAGCGCGGCAGCATGCCGTATTCGGCGGTGACCCAGCCCTTGCCACTGTTGCGAAGCCATGGCGGCGTCTTTTCTTCAAGGCTTGCGGTGACGAGCACATGCGTGTCGCCAAATTTCACGAGACAGGAGCCTTCGGCATGTTTCGAGAAATTGCGCTCGAAGGAAACCTTGCGCATCTGGTCGGTTTTTCTGCCTGAAGGCCGCATATGATCCACTCTCCATGTTGGTTCCTGCCTTCTAAGGTGCGCTCCGGGCTTTTGCAAAGCCAATTTCCATTTTGCCGCGGCGTTGCAACGCATTATATTGGTGCAAGCTGGTTTGAACGACAAAGAACGGACGAAATGGGTTTTTCCGCACCGCTATCAAAAGATCAGGCATCACTGCTGGATGAACGGTCTCGGGAAATTTTCCGGCGCATCGTCGAAGGCTATCTCGATACGGGTGAGCCGCTCGGATCACGCAGCCTGTCGCGGCTTTTGCCGATGTCGCTGTCTCCGGCCTCCGTCCGCAACGTCATGAGCGACCTGGAGGAGCTTGGCCTCATCTATTCGCCGCATATCAGCGCCGGGCGCTTGCCCACACAGACGGGACTGCGCTTCTTCGTTGATGCCTTCATGCAGGTGGGTGATCTGCCGGCCGAGGAAAGGGCAAATATCGACCGTCAGATCGGGCCGGTCGCCGGCCACGAACAATCGCTGGAAGGCTTGTTGACGGAAGCGAGCCGCATGCTCTCAGGCATGTCGCGAGGCGCGGGCCTTGTATTGACAGCGAAGAACGACGTCATCCTCAAACATGTGGAATTCATCAGGCTGGAGCCCACCAAGGCGCTCGCCGTGCTGGTGGGCGACCACAATCAGGTCGAAAACCGCATCATCGAACTGCCGGCCGGCATTTCCTCCTCGCAATTGACCGAGGCGGCGAATTTCATCAATGCCCATCTGTCCGGCCAGACGTTGCAGGAACTGCGTGGCCAGTTCCAGACACAGCGGGCGGAGCTGCAATCGGAACTCGGCATATTGGCGCAGGATCTCGTGGAGCGTGGTCTTGCGGTCTGGGCGGGTGATAATGAGGAAGGCAAGCTCGGGCGGCTCATCGTTCGCGGCCGCTCCAACCTGCTCGAAGGGCTGGCCGGTGAGGAAGACATCGATCGGGTGCGCCTGCTGTTCGACGATCTGGAGCGCAAGGAAAATCTGATCGAGATACTCAATCTTGCCGAAAGCGGTTCGGGGGTGAGGATTTTCATCGGCTCGGAAAACAAGCTCTTTTCGCTTTCCGGTTCGTCGCTGATCGTCGCGCCCTATCGCGACGAGGAAAACCGCGTCGTGGGTGCGGTTGGCGTCATCGGTCCCACCAGGCTGAACTATGCCCGCATCGTGCCCATGGTGGATTACACGGCGCAGATCATGGCGCGCCTTTCCCGCAAGCAGAGATAGGACAGACCCGCAAGGTCGGAGAATGCGGCAAGCTTTTCGCCGCAAGCCTTGATTTTTGCCCGTCAAAGCTCGATATCGGGCGCAACCGACAACATTCAAATCTGGAGAACGTCATGACCGACGATACAAAAAAGCCCGGACCTGACGCGGACGTCGCCGAAGAGCTTATTGAACCCGCATTTGCCGGGGAAGAGCCCGCTGATGCTGCCGAGCCCGATCCGGCCGAGCTGCTCAAGGCGGAAAATGCCGATCTGCGCGACAAATTCCTGCGCCTTGCGGCCGAAATGGACAATCTTCGCCGCCGCACGGAACGCGATGTCAAGGATGCAAAGGCCTATTCGCTGGCTGGTTTTGCGCGCGACATGCTCGCTGTTTCCGACAATCTTCGCCGTGCGCTGGAAGCCATTCCGGACGAACTCAAGACCAATGGCGAAGCCGGTCTTAACGGCCTGATCGAAGGCGTCGAAATGACCGAGCGCTCGATGCTGTCGACGCTGGAACGCCATGGCGTGAAGAAGATCGATGCCGAAGGCCAGAAGTTCGACCCGAATTTCCATCAGGCCATGTTCGAAATTCCGAACACGGCGGTTCCGAACAATACCGTGCTGCAGGTGGTTCAGGCCGGCTTCACCATTGGTGACCGCGTGCTGCGTCCCGCCATGGTGGGTGTCGCCAAGGGCGGCCCGAAGGTGGAGACCGCCGCATCGGCCGAGCCGGGCACGTCCTCTCTCAATGAAAAGGATGCATGAGGCATTTGTCCTTGCGTCACAAAAAAACGCGCCTTAAGGGCGCGTTTTTTATTGCCATTACCTGAGGGGATCGGCCTGCGATCAAGCCGCGGTCGCCTGTTCCTGATTGAGGAAGGCGTAGATTGCCGTATCGGAATCGGTGGCACGCAGCTTGGCCACCAGTTCGGGGTCACGCAATGCGCGCGCAATGCGCGACAGCGCCTTCAGGTGATCCGCGCCGGCGCCCTCGGGCGCGAGCAGCAGGAAAACCAGGTCGACCGGCTGGTCGTCCAGCGCTTCGAAATCGACCGGCGTTTCAAGGCGCGCAAAAACGCCAGTGATCTGATGAATGCTGTTGAGCTTGCCATGCGGAATGGCAATGCCGTGGCCCACACCGGTGGAGCCAAGTTTCTCACGCTGGAGGATGACGTCGAAAACTTCCCGTTCCGAGACTCCGGTAATTCTGGCTGCCTTTGCAGCCAGCTCCTGAAGCAATTGCTTTTTGGAATTCACCTTGAGGGCGGGAATAATCGCATCTTGTTGCAGCAAATCTGCCAACGCCATTCTCTTTTTCCTTCATGCCATCGAGACGATGCAGGAGGCAGACACGCGTTGCGCTCTGCCTCCCATGTCTTGTCAGACTGTTCAGCTCTTGATCGTTTCCGCGTCGATCCAGCCAATATTGCCGTCGTGACGCCGGTAAACGATGTTGAGATATTCCTTGCCGGGGCTGCGGAACAGCAGAACCGGCTCATCGGTCATGTCGAGCGCCATGACGGCACTGGCGACGGACATGGTCTTAATCTGTTTCGAACTCTCCGCCACGATGGTGGGTGCATAATCTTCGGGAACCTCGTGGTCCTCATCGGGAACAGCATCCATCACCGTATAGGCGATTTCCGACAGCGCGCCGTTCAAACCACTGTGGTGGTCCTTCAGCTTGCGCTTGTAGCGACGCAGGCGCTTTTCAATCCGCTCTGCAGCGGCATCGAAGCTGGCTTGCGGATCATTTGCCTGACCCGCCGCATGCAACACAACGCCGGTATCGAGATGCAGCTTGCAATCGGCGGCAAAACGCGATCCGGACTTCTCCACGGTCACCTGGCCTGAATACCCCCCATCGAAGTATTTGGTAACCGCCAGACCTATATTGTCCTCGATCCGCTGGCGGAAAGATTCACCGATCTCCATATGTTTACCAGATACACGCACACTCATGGAAATTTTCCTTTTTGTAGTGATTTGCGAGTACCAGCTTACGTCAAGCCGCGCGCGCATCCAAGCGTTTCGAAGACCTTAAAAAGTCCCCATTCGAATTTTACGCCCATGGACGGTGGAGATTATTCCGTTACAAATGACCTTGCTTACGTGTGCGGCGGGCTTCTAGCCCTTGCCGTGGCAAGAGTCAATGGTGCGGCAAAAAACCGCCATAAACGTGATCAGGTTCATTGCTCAGAAGGCGGAGAGCTTGGCTTGCGCCTTCTTTTCCCGGCGCCTCTGCACGGAGGAGGGGATGTTCATCGCCTCGCGATATTTGGCGACGGTGCGGCGGGCGATATCGATGCCGCTCTTTTTCAGATTGTCGACAATATCATCGTCGGAAAGGACTGCCTCGGCGGCCTCCTGCGCGATCATGGCCTTGATGCGGTGACGCACCGCTTCCGCCGAATGGCTGTCGCCGCCTTCCACGGCGCTGATCGAAACGCTGAAGAAATATTTCAGCTCGAACAATCCGCGCGGTGTCAGCATGTATTTCTTCGACGTCACCCGGCTGACGGTGGATTCATGCATCTTGATGGCGTCGGCCACCGTCTTGAGGTTCAGCGGGCGCAGATGGTCGACGCCGTTGACGAGGAAGGCATCCTGCTGCCGCACGATTTCGGTTGCCACCTTCATGATCGTCCGGGCGCGCTGGTCGAGGCTGCGGGTCAGCCAATGGGCCGTCTGCATGCATTCGGCCAGGAAATCCTGGTCCTCTCCGGCACGGGCCTTATGTTTTGAAACCTCCGCGAAGTAGCTCTGGTTGATGAGCACGCGCGGCAGGGTATCGGGATTGATCTCCACCAGCCAGCCGCCGGTGGAGGAGGCGCGAACGATGATGTCGGGAACGATGGTCTCCGAAACCATCGAATCGTAACCTGCGCCGGGACGGGGATTGAGCGTGCGGATTTCCGCCAGCATGTCGAGAAGGTCTTCCTCATCGACGCCGCAGAGTTTTTTCAGGGCGGCGAAATCACGTTTCGCCAGAAGCTCGAGATTGTCCACAAAAGCCCGCATGGCCGGGTCGAGCCGGTCCTTCTGGGCGAGCTGGATCGCCAGACATTCGCTCAGCGAGCGCGCAAATATGCCGGGGGGGTCAAAACCCTGAAGCGTCTTCAAAACCTGCGCCACCGCCGATGGGGCGGCCCCCAGCCGTTCGGCGACGTCATCGACGGCATCCGCCGCGATATAGCCGGTCTCGTCGAGCTGGCCGATCAGCGCGTCGGCAATCATCCGGTCCTCGGCGGCGGAGATGGCGAGCGGCAGTTGCTGATTGAGATGGTCGCCAAGGCTCTGTCGGGCCGCGACGAAGTCGTCCAGGTCGTAGCTTTCTCCCGACTCTTGGCCGGGCATGGATTTCCATTGGCTCGCCAGTTCGGGCGCATCGGCCTTTCTCGGTTCGCCATCATCGGGAAAGACGTTTTCGAAGCTGGTGTCGAGCTGCTCGCCAAGATTGGCGGCGCGGTCCCCATACCAGTCGTCGCTGTCCGGCGTCACCCTGGCGGCCGCGTCCGAAGCTTCGCCGTCGCTGAAAGTTTCCGCCTCCGCTGAAGTCTCGCCGCCCAAATCGCCATCGTTTGCCGCAATTTCCAGCAGCGGATTGCGCTCCACCTCCTGCGCGATGAACTGCGTCAGCTCAAAATGCGTCATCTGAAGCAGCTGGATGGACTGCATCAGTTGCGGTGTCATCACAAGAGACTGGTTTTGACGCAGCAAAAGGCTGGCAGACAATGCCATGGCGGACGCGAAACTCCCCTTACAGCTTCTCCATTGCCACAGTTTTCATAAATTTTGCGGAGGCGATGGAACTTGGCCCAAAAATTGCTTTTTTATCTTGTTTGGTCAAGCGTCAGGGTGGGGCGCGATGAAGAATCTTTCGCGCCCTATAGTTTAAAGGCTGAAATTATTGCCGAGATAGAGGCGGCGTACATCCGGATTGTTGACGATGTCGTCCGGACGTCCATGGGTCAGCACTTCGCCGGCATGGATGATATAGGCGCGGTCGATGAGGCCGAGCGTTTCACGGACATTATGGTCCGTCACGAGAACGCCGATGCCGCGCGCTGTCAGGTGCCGCACCAGATTCTGGATGTCGCTGACCGAAATCGGGTCGACGCCGGCGAATGGCTCGTCCAGCAGCATGAAGGTCGGATCGGTCGCGAGTGCGCGCGCGATTTCCAGACGCCGCCGCTCACCGCCCGAAAGCGCCACGGCGGGCGATTTGCGCAATTGCGCAATGTGGAACTCTTCCAGCAGCTCGTCGAGCTTGCGGTTGCGCTTGGCCGCATCGGGCTCATGCACTTCCAACACGGCGCGGATGTTTTCCTCGACCGTCAGACCGCGGAAAATCGAGGCTTCCTGCGGCAGGTAACCGACGCCGAGACGGGCGCGCCTGTACATCGGCATGGTGGTGACATCATTGCCGTTGATGGCGATCTTGCCGGTATCGACGGGCACCAGGCCCGTGATCATATAAAAACAGGTGGTTTTACCGGCGCCGTTCGGGCCGAGCAGCCCGACGGCCTCGCCACGGCGCACGACCAGCGAAACGCCGTTGACGACACGTCGCGTATTATAGGTCTTCGTCAGACCATGCGCGATCAACGTGCCCTGATAGGGGGTCTTGTCGACCGGTGAGGCCGCGCCCGCGGATCGGCTGCGCCCGCCGCCGAATATTTTTGAGATCGAAGGTATCTTCACGAGGAAAGACTACTGTTTTTTCTGGGACTTCGGATCGAGCATGATCCGGACGGGGCCGCCGCAGCTTTCAAGCTTTGCCTGCCCCGTATTCATCAGAACGGTGAGCTTGCAGCCGGTAAAGACGTTCGTGCCTTCAGACAGCACGACCTGTTTGCCGGTCAGGATGAATGTCTGCGCCGCCATGTCGAATTCGCCGTGGTCGGCCGTGGCCTTCTGCGTTTCGGAGGTCAGGTAGACATTGTTGTCGACGAAGATTTTTTCGATATTGGCGTCGCCGCTGGTCAGCGAAGAGCCTTCGCCCTTGTAATTTACCGTCATCTTGCCGGCCTGAAGCGTGGTCGTGCCCTGCACAACCTTAACATTTCCGGTGAAATAGGCCTTGCGCTCCTGATCGCGAATCTCGAGCTGATCGCTTTCGATCGCGATCGGCTGGTCGCCGGAGAGCTTGACGCCCTGCATGTTGCTGGTCGTGTTCTGTGCCACAGCCACGGTTGCAAGACACGAAAAAACAAGACCTGCGGCTGCGAGGCCAGCGGTTCTGCCGAGGGAAACGGGACGGGAAATTTGCATCATCTGGACCGGGCTCTCACTTGCCTTCATTCTTGATATTGGATGCAGCGATACGTGCCCGTACCTGCCCCGAAAATGTAATAGTCTTGCCATTATCGGCGATGTCAATCGATTGCGCAACAATCGAGCCGTCGTTTGTTTTGATCGAAACCGGCTCCTGGCTGCTCATTTTTCCGGCCTTCAGATCGACATCCGCAGACTGGAACTTCGCTTGTATGCCATTGCTGAGATTGATGTCAAAAGGGGCGGTCATCTTCAGCTTGTTGGTGGCCCGGTCGAAGATACCTTCCTTGGCGATGACCTGCGCGACGCTGTCGTTTACCGGTACTGCCGCCAGAACCTTCTCAAGCGTCATGAGGTTGGGGTTGGCGATGTCCTGCAACGCACGGTCGGCGTTCATGGAATAATCGATCCCCTTCTCGTTGCGGCCGGCAACGGCAGGTTTTTCCATCACGATCTTGCCGTCCTCTATTCTCGCGCTTTCAAGCGAGACCTCCTCGGGTGCCCAGGTCCGGATGACCGAAACGGCAATGAAGGCGAGCGAAATGATCGCCGCGCCGAGCGGCAGGATGATTTTCAGCCGTTTCACGCGCGCGGAATGCCTCAGCGCGTTGTCATAGGCGCCGTTCTGGTCATTGGGCAGCGAAAATGCTGGCGCGGGTTCGCGGAGTCTTTCGAGCATAAGAGTGGGTCCGGAATGCTTCTCGGGCGCCATTCTGGCGCACAATCGAAGCTTGTGTCTCTATCTAAATGTCTTTGGCATGAGTGCTTTGTCCTGCCAATATGGTTTTTGTCTGGAAAGGTGCAAGGGAAATGCGAATTTTATCGTAATTCTGGTTTCCTTATTGTTTCCTTGCGGCGTCGCGCTAGAAGAACCATATGGCCTGAAGCGCAAAGGCGGATGACAGAGGTTTTCGATGGATAATATGGCGATAGCGGATCGCAGGCGGTTGCGCCGCAAGCTGACTTTCTGGCGGATTGCCGCCGTTCTCCTGCTCGTTGCCGGCGCCTTCGGTCTTTACCGGTTTTTTTGGGAAGAGCCGCAGAAGAGTGAGAAGCCCCATATTGCCCGCGTCGAGGTCTCCGGCCTCATCCAGGACAATACCGAACTTCTGGAGCGGCTCGACAAGATCGCCAAGAGCGACAATGTCAAAGGGCTGATCGTGTCGATTTCCTCGCCCGGCGGCACCACCTATGGCGGCGAGCGCATCTTCAAGGCCATTCGCGGCGTCGCCGAAAAGAAGCCGGTCGTTTCCGATGTCCGCACGCTGGCGGCTTCCGCCGGCTATATGATCGCCTCCGCCGGCGATGTCATCATCGCCGGGGAAACCTCGATCACCGGCTCGATCGGTGTGATCTTCCAATATCCCCAGATCGGCCAGCTGATGGACAAGCTCGGCGTCTCGCTGCAGGAAATCAAGTCCTCGCCGATGAAGGCGGAGCCTTCGCCCTTCCATGAGGCGCCCGAAGAGGCCAAGACGATGATCCGCGCCATGGTGATGGACAGCTATGGCTGGTTCGTCGATCTGGTCGCCGATCGCCGCAAATTGCCGCGTGAGGATGTGCTGAAACTGGCGGATGGCTCGATCTTCACCGGTCGCCAGGCGCTCGCCAACAGGCTGGTCGATACGCTGGGCGGCGAAAAGGAAATTCGCAGCTATTTAGAAACCCGCGCTGTGCCGAAGGATTTGCCAATCGTCGAATGGCGCGCGCCGTCGTCCCGTTCGCCTTTTGCGCTTTTCAGTGTTGCGCAAATAGCGAAGTTTCTGGGATATGACGATTTAATACCCTTTGCGGGGCCCAGCCAGCTCGGTGCGGACAAGTTGTTTCTTGACGGTCTTGTTTCCGTTTGGCAGGTTGAGCCGCGTTAAAAATCCAATTCTTTCAGGGGGCAACCGTGATCAAGTCTGAACTGGTGCAGATCGTTGCTGCGCGTAACCCGCACCTTTATCACCGCGATGTGGAAAACATCGTCAATGCGGTGCTGGATGAAATCACCGATGCCCTGGCGGCGGGAAATCGTGTCGAGCTTCGCGGTTTCGGCGCATTTTCGGTGAAGAACCGTCCGTCCCGCTCGGGCCGGAACCCTCGCACGGGTGAATCGGTTTTCGTCGAGGAAAAATGGGTGCCCTTCTTCAAGACGGGTAAGGAACTGCGTGAGCGCCTGAACCCGGGTATGGGCGACGAAGAGGACGATTGATCGTTCTGACGCCTGGCGGACTGAAAAGGAGCCGGCGGAACACCCGCAGCGATGGAGTATTGTCGGATGTCGAAAAAAATCATCAACCTCATCATCCTGCTTCCGCTGGCGATCATCCTCGTCATCCTGTGCGTGGCCAACCGTCAGTCCGTGACGCTGGCGCTCAATCCCTTCCGACCGGAGGATGGCGTGCTGTCCTTCACCGCGCCATTTTTCGTCTTCCTGTTTCTGGCGGTCATTTCTGGTGTTCTGCTGGGGTCGGCGGCCACCTGGTTCGCCCAGGGCAAACATCGCAAACGCGCCCGTATCGAAGCGAAAGAGGCCGTCCGCTGGCACGAGGAAGCGAACCGCCAGAAAGCCGCCGCCACCGGACAGCCGCCGCATGCGGGACAGCTCCCGGCAAAGTGATGGCGCCGACATTTGTTCCGGCTCTAGGCGAGTGCCGCGTGTAATGCTATTTGCTGCGCAATAACACGCGGGCAGAAGCGGAAAGATTCCATTGAAGAAAAAAGACAGCCGGCCGGGCAATCGCGCGCGCGCCGGGAGCGAAAAAAAACAGGTTCATGCCGCAAAGCCGGCACGCCGTGCGGATGCCGCGCCGAAAAAGCGCGAGCCCGATGCGGTGCGTAGCGTGCCGAAAGCCACGCCGAAGGAAAAGGTTACCGCAGCGCCCGCCCTTGAGCAGGTGCCTCCGCGTCCCCTCAAACAGCGCACCGGAGAATTGCCCGCAGAACAGGTTCCCGTCATTCTGGAATCGAGTGGCGCGGGTGATTTTCACCTCATCGACAGCGGCAACGGCCTGAAGCTCGAACAATATGGCGATTACCGTATCGTCCGTCCGGAGGCGCAGGCTCTCTGGCAGCCTTCCGTTCCCGACCGCGTGTGGCAGAATGCCGATGCCATCTTTACCGGCGATACGGATGAAGACGGTATGGGCCGCTGGCGCTTTCCAAAGGCGGCGCTGGGCGAAACCTGGCCATTGTCCCTGCTGGGTGTTGATTTTCTTGGACGCTTCACGGCGTTTCGGCATGTCGGGGTCTTTCCGGAACAGATCGTGCATTGGGAATGGCTGAAACATGCCGTCGAGACGGCCGACCGGCCGCTGAAAGTGCTCAACCTGTTCGGTTACACCGGTGTCGCCTCGCTGGTCGCTGCGGCGGCCGGTGCTGAAGTGACCCATGTCGATGCTTCCAAGAAGGCGATTGGTTGGGCCAAGGAAAATCAGGCGCTCGCCGGGCTGGAACAGGCGCCGATCCGCTGGATCTGCGAAGACGCCATGAAGTTCATCCAGCGCGAAGAACGCCGCGGCAACAGCTATGACATCATCCTCACCGATCCGCCGAAATTCGGTCGCGGCACCCATGGTGAAGTCTGGCAATTGTTCGACCACCTGCCGCTGATGCTGGATATCTGCCGGGAAATCCTGTCGCCCAAGGCGCTTGGTCTGGTGCTGACGGCCTATTCCATTCGGGCCAGCTTCTATTCGATGCATGAGCTGATGCGCGAAATCATGCGCGGCGCCGGCGGTGTCGTCGCATCCGGCGAACTGGTCATCCGCGAGGCCGGGCTTGATGGCAAGACGCCGGGCCGGGTGCTTTCCACATCGCTGTTCAGCCGCTGGGAGCCGAAATGACGAAGGACATGCGCGAAAACACCACGCGCCGGGTTGGCCAGGTCAAGGAAGTGACGAGCCTTGCCAATCCCATCATCAAGGATATCAAGGCGCTCACCCAAAAAAAGGGCAGGGAAGAGACCGGCACCTTCATGGCTGAAGGTTTGAAGCTGGTCATCGACGCGCTCGAACTCGGCTGGACGATCAAGACGCTGGTTTACGCCAAGGCTGCCAAGGGCAAGCCGCTGGTGGAGCAGGCGGCGGTAAAGACCGTCGCATCGGGCGGTCTGGTGCTCGAAGTCAGCGAAAAGGTCATCGCCTCGATCACCCGCCGCGACAATCCACAGATGGTCGTCGGTATTTTCGAACAGAAATGGAAGCCGCTGAAGGATATCCGCCCGGAAAAGGGCGAGACCTATATCGCGCTCGACCGGGTGCGCGATCCCGGCAATCTCGGCACCATCATCCGCACGGCGGATGCGGCCGGCGCCTCGGGCGTCATTCTGGTCGGCGATTGCACTGATCCATTTTCGCTGGAGACGGTGCGCGCCACCATGGGTTCGGTCTTCGCCACGCCCGTCGCCCGCGCGTCCGTCGAGGAATTCCTCGCCTGGAAAAAATCGGCTCATGTCAGTGTCGTTGCCACACATCTTGCCGGTTCCGTGGATTATCGAAAGATCGACTATGCCGGCAAACCGGTGGTGATCCTGATGGGCAATGAACAATCCGGCCTGCCGCCGGAACTGGCCGGCAAGGCCGACCAGCTGGCCCGTATCCCCCAGCAGGGCCGCGCCGACAGCCTCAATCTCGCCATCGCAACGGCCGTCATGCTGTTTGAAGCACGGCGACATCTCCTCGAACTCGCACCGGTGACGTAATGGCCAAAGCGGCATTGTTCTCGAAATTCGCTCCGGCTTTTGCGCTGATCGTTGCCGCACTGGTGCTGGATCAGATCGTCAAGCAGCTGGTTGAGGCCTATCTGCCGCTGCAGGAGATGGTTCCGGTGGCGCCGTTTCTGGCGCTTTACCGCACCTACAATCTCGGTGTCGCCTTTTCGATGCTGGAGGACATGCACGGCTGGTTCATCGTCAGCATGCGTCTCGTCATCGTGGTCTTCGTTTTGTGGCTGTGGCGCAAGACGGCGGCGGACCGCACCTTCGCCCATCTCGGCTTTGCCTTCATTATCGCCGGTGCGGCTGGCAATCTTCTCGACCGCTTTTTTTACGGCCACGTCATCGACTATATCCTGTTTCACACGCAGACATGGTCGTTTGCCGTGTTCAATCTGGCTGACAGTTTCATAACCATCGGTGCGGCCTGCGTCATTCTCGATGAATTTCTGCACGCCCGGGCGGCCAAAAAGTAAAATTTTAGCGTTTCAGCCAAACATATCAAAACCGCTGCCGTGATAGCGGTTGTGTATGAGCGAACCGGCAAGACTTCGGCAAAAAGTTTCAGATGGCCTGGCCGCCACCGCGGCGCAGCCGGCAGACCGCGCCGACGCGACAACGCGCCGTGCGGATGAAGAACACGCCAATGATGTCCGCGTGGTTGCGCTCTATGTCGCTGTTTCCCTATCGGTGGGGGCCTTCTCCGCGACCCTGATCGCGCTTGCGGCGCCCTATGCGATCACCGCTGCGCTCGCTTCCTTTTTTGGCGCCGTGCTGCTCGGCGTCCTGTTTTATGCGCTTTTCGGCAAATCCTTCCCGCTTCCCCGCACGCTGCCCGCGGATTATTCGGATGTCCGGCTGCGGCAAACGCAAAACCGCTCGCTGATTGCGGAGATGCAGGAATCCATGGGCGATATCGTCGTGATCCGTGACATGAACCGGCGCATCGTCGAGGCGAACCGCGTCTTTCGTGAAATGACCGGCTGCGCCGCGCCCGAAGGACTGAGCTGCGAGGAGATCGGCATTGCTTTCCGCCCGGGCGACAAGGTCCATGCCTATGACGTGGAGATCGCGACGCCGTTCGGTCAGCGCATCTTCTCCTGGCACGATGTCGTGACCCGCGATCTCGCAAGCAGCCGGCTTATGATCAGCAGCATTGCGAGAGACGTGACCGAAGAGCGGCTTGCGCTGGCCGAACGGGAGGATGCCCGTCTGCGCGCCGAAAAGGCGGATGCCGAAAAGGCGAGGTTGCTCGCCACGGTCAGCCATGAAATCCGCCTGCCGCTTTCGGGCATGCTCGGCATGAACCATCTTCTGGCGCAGACGAAGCTCAACCAGGAACAGCGCAATTATCTTGACGGCATGAAACAGTCGGGCCAGTCGCTGGTGCAGCTGGTTGAGGATCTTCTCGATTATTCGACCATGGAGGCGGGGCGCTTCCGGCTCAATCCGCGCGCGGAAAACCTGCGGCGGCTGATCGAGAGCATCGTCGAGATGCTGGCCCATCGCGCCCATGAAAAAGGCATCGAGATCACCTCCTTCGTCACGCCGGATGTGCCCGATTATCTCGATTTCGATCCGGCAAGGTTGCGCCAGGTCCTGTTCAATCTCATCGGCAACGCCGTCAAATTCACGCGTGAAGGCGGGGTCGTCATCCGGGCTCGCATGGCTGACGGCGAGTTGCAGATCACCGTCGAAGATACTGGCCCCGGCATGAGCCCGGTGGAGCAGGCCCGTATCTTCGGGGAATTCGAGCAGGCCGGCCCGCTGTCGCAGCGAAGCGCGGGCACGGGTCTTGGCCTTGCCATTTCCGCCCGTATCGTGCGGGAATTCGGCGGCAGCCTCGCGGTTTCGAGTCGGAAGGGCAAGGGCAGCATTTTCAAGCTGGCATTCCGTCCGGGTGGCGCACCTGCCGCGATGGCGGATCCGGGCCGCAGGCATTGCCTGCAACATACGAATGTCCTGCTTATCGCGCCAGAGGGCGTGGCGGCGGCGGTGACGATGGAGGCAATCAAGGCTTTTGGCGGCAAATGTGTTCTCATCCACCAGGCCGAGGATCTGGAAAGGCTGAAAGCCGGACCGGCGGGCTGGGTCGCCGATCTTACCGATATCATCGTCGACCGGCGCGTTTCGCACCTGTTCAGGGACGCTCTGAAGGATTGGCCGCAACAGAATGTCCGCCGCACGCTGCTGGTCAGCCCCGAAGAGCGGGCTTCGACCATGCATGTGTCCTTCGATGCCTGGCTGATCCGGCCGCTGCGCGAAAAATCCCTGATCGATGTCCTGTGCGGCCGCCTGCGTGGCATAGAGCGGCGCGATGCCATCAATGACAATCACCCGGATGTGGGATTTTCGTCTCGGGTGGCGGAAGGGGCAAGCGGTATCGAAATACTCGTGGCCGAAGACGATGCCGTCAATCAGCGCATCATCCGCGCCGTTCTGGAAAAAAGCGGTTACCTCGTCCGCACGGTCGAAGAGTTCGGGGCCTTGCGGCAATCGCTGACGCCCGGTGTGTCCCGTCTGCCTGCTCTCATCGTCTCCGATCTGAATATGCCGGGTGGCGAAGGGCTCGATGTGCTGCCGGATATTCTCAATACGCTGAAGGGCGAGAGAAATATTCCCCTCATCGTGCTCAGTGGCGACACGGGTCACGAGGCGGTCGAAATTTTGCTGAAGGCCGGCGCGGGCGCGGTTTTGGCCAAGCCTGCGGACCCACGGCGGCTGGTTGAGGAAATCCGCCGCCTGCTAGAGGCGAAACGCCTTTCATCATCATAGCTTGACGGGCTGGCCCTGGCGTCATTTTGTCACTATTCTGTCGTCAATTAGTGATTTATGACAGGAAAATTCTTTGGTGGCGGAGCGATTCCCCATGGTTGCCGAAATCCTCAATCACGACATTTGTGAAAACAATGTCGTCATTACTCCTCGTCCCGAGACCGCTCAGGACAATGAGGGTCTTTTCGGTCGTATAGGCACGCTGGAAACACGGCTGGCCAGAACCGAACGCGAAATCGATGCCGCGCAATCCGTGCGTTATCGGGTTTTCGTCGAGGAAATGAAAGCGCGCCTTCCCGCTGACGCGATGCGCCGCAAGCGCGACTTCGACGCGTGGGACAGCGTCTGCGATCATCTGCTCGTGCTCGACAAGGCGATCGAAGGCGACAGCGAAGATCAGATCGTCGGCACCTACCGTCTGCTGCGGCAGGAAACGGCGCTCGCCAATAATGGTTTTTATTCCGCCAGCGAGTTCGATATCGCCGGGCTCGTCGCGCGCCATCCGGGCAAGCGCTTCATGGAGCTTGGCCGTTCCTGCGTGCTGCCGGAATATCGCACCAAGCGTACGGTCGAGCTTCTGTGGCAGGGCAATTGGGCCTATGCCGCGAAACACCGCATGGACGCCATGATCGGCTGCGCCTCCTTCCCCGGCGTCCAGCCGGAAGCACATGCGCTGGCGCTCTCCTTCCTGCACCATAATTGCCTTGCAAAGGGTGAGTGGGAAGCGGTCGCTCTGCCCGAACTCTACCATGAGATGGACCTCGTGCCAGCCGAGGCGCTCAACGCCCGCAAGGCGCTGAACGCCATGCCGCCGCTGATCAAGGGTTATATGCGCCTTGGCGCCATGTTCGGCTCCGGCGCGGTCGTGGACCATGCCTTTAACACGACGGACGTTCTGGTGGTCCTGCCCGTAGCCTCGATCGCCGGCCGCTATATCAGCTATTATGGCGGCGAGGCCGAGCGCATCAACGGCTGAGCGGATTTTGATCGGGGCCTATCGGGATGTTCCTGTGGGCAGTGGCCCGGTGCGTGTTGTGCTGGGGCGGCCATTGCCGCTAGTGTCGGCGCTCCTTTTCCGCAACACGATATGACATCGGCAGGCCATTGACGGACGTTCTGACAACCGCTTCCCTGATCTCGGAAGAGAGCCGCGCGACGGCCACTCCGATGATGGAGCAATATATCGAGATCAAGGCGAACAATCCCGGTTCGCTGCTGTTCTACCGCATGGGCGATTTTTACGAATTGTTCTTTGACGATGCGGTCGAAGCCTCCCGCGCTTTGGGTATCACGCTGACGAAACGCGGGCAGCATATGGGGCACGATATTCCCATGTGCGGCGTTCCCGTTCATGCGGCGGATGATTATCTGCAAAAACTCATCCTGCGCGGCTATCGTGTCGCCGTCTGCGAGCAGGTCGAAGACCCGGCGGAGGCTAAGAAGCGCGGATCGAAATCCGTGGTCAAGCGCGATGTGGTGCGGCTCGTCACGCCCGGCACGCTGACCGAAGAAAAGCTGCTGTCGCCGACGGAATCCAACTATCTGATGGCGCTTGCCCGTATTCGCGGCAGCGCCGAGGCGCAGTTCGCGCTTGCCTGGATCGATATTTCCACCGGCGTCTTCCGTCTGGCGGAAACCACGCTGACGCGGCTTCTCGCCGATATCTGGCGCATCGATCCGCGTGAGCTGATCGTTGCAGACAGCCTGTTCCACGACGAGGAATTGCGGCCGGTTTTCGATGTGCTGGGCCGCGTCGCGGTGCCGCAACCGGCCATTCTTTTTGACAGCGCCACGGCGGAAGGACGTATTGCCCGTTACTTCAACGTCTCGACGCTGGATGGTTTTGGCACGTTTTCGCGGGTGGAAATGGCCGCTGCCGCGGCGGCCGTGGCCTATGTCGAAAAGACCCAGATTGCCGAACGCCCGCCGCTCGGCGCGCCGGAGCGGGAAAGTGCGGCCTCCACGCTTTTCATAGATCCCGCCACCCGCGCCAATCTGGAGCTGGTAAAGACGCTGTCGGGCGAAAGGGATGGATCGCTGCTGCACGCGCTTAACCGCACGGTCACGGGCGGTGGCGCGCGGCTTCTGGCCGAGCGGCTGATGTCGCCCTTGACCGATCCCGAAAAGGTCAATGCCCGCCTCGATGCCGTGGCCTATCTCATCGATGACGTCGCCCTCTGCGATGGCCTGCGCGATGCGCTGAAACATGTCGCCGATATGCCGCGTGCGCTTTCGCGTCTCGCGCTGGAGCGCGGCGGGCCGCGCGATCTTGGTGCCATCCGGCAGGGGTTGGTTTCGGCCGAAAAAATTGCGATCATTCTCGATGGCGGGCTGCTGCCGGAGGAACTGGCGGCGGCGCTTTCGGATTTGAAAGCCCTGCCTAGCGGGCTGGAAGCCATGCTCGGCTCGATGCTGGCCGACGATCTGCCGCTTCTGAAACGCGACGGCGGTTTCCTGCGCGAGGGTGCCAATCCCGAACTCGACGAGGTGCGGGCGCTGCGCGACCAGTCTCGCCGGGTGATCGCCGGGCTGCAGCTGCAATATGCCGATGAGACCGGCATCAAATCGCTCAAGATCAAGCACAACAACGTGCTGGGCTATTTCATCGAGGTGACGGCGGGCAATGCGGATGTGATGATGGCAACGGATGAGGCCAAGGCGCGTTTCATCCACCGTCAGACCATGGCGGGCGCCATGCGCTTCACCACCACCGAGCTTGCCGATCTCGAAAGCCGCATCGCCAATGCCGCGGCTGAGGCTCTGACCATGGAGCTGGAGGCCTTCGAGCGTATGGTCAAGGCCGTGGTGCAGCAGGCGGAGGCGATCAAGGCCGGCGCGCTGGCGCTTGCGGTGATCGATGTCGCCTCGAGCCTTGCTTATCTCGCCACCGAACAGGCCTATTGCCGCCCGATCGTCGATGCCTCCATGACCTTCGCGATCACAGGCGGACGCCATCCGGTGGTGGAGCAGGCGCTGCGGCGGCAATCCGCCGGGCCGTTCATCGCCAATAATTGCGATCTGTCGGCAAGCGATGGTGGCAAGAACGGTGCGATCTGGCTGCTCACCGGTCCCAACATGGGCGGTAAATCGACCTTCCTGCGCCAGAATGCGCTGATCGCCATTCTCGCGCAGATTGGCTCCTTCGTTCCGGCGGAAGCCGCCCATATCGGTGTCGTTGACCGGCTGTTTTCCCGTGTCGGCGCCTCCGACGATCTGGCGCGCGGCCGCTCGACCTTCATGGTGGAAATGGTGGAAACCGCCGCCATTCTCAATCAGGCGACGGATCGCTCGCTGGTCATTCTGGACGAGATCGGGCGTGGGACTGCGACTTTCGACGGGCTTTCGATCGCCTGGGCGGCGGTGGAACATCTGCACGAGGTCAATCGTTGCAGGGGCCTCTTCGCCACCCATTTCCATGAGCTGACGGTCTTGTCGGAAAAACTCGGCCGCCTTTCCAATGCCACGATGCGGGTGAAGGAATGGGAAGGCGATGTCATCTTCCTGCACGAAGTTGGACCGGGCGCTGCGGACCGTTCTTACGGTATTCAAGTCGCACGGCTTGCCGGACTGCCGGCATCAGTGGTGGAGCGTGCCCGTGAGGTACTGACGAAGCTCGAAGATGCCGACCGCAAGAACCCGGCCAGCCAGCTGATCGACGATCTGCCGCTGTTCCAGATTGCCGTGCGCCGCGAGGAAACCCGCAAGGCCAGGCCATCGAAGGTGGAGGAGGCTTTGAAGAGCTTCAACCCGGACGAAATGACGCCGCGTGAGGCATTGGACGCGCTCTATGCCTTGAAGAAAGAACTTGGCAAGGCTTGAAGGGATAGAGTGCCTGTCCATCGCCTTTAAAACTCGCTATAGGACACTCCCATCGCAAGCGGTGGGGTCTCCCACAGGACATGGATACCGGCATAGATGGCCATCAAGGACCTGGATTTTTCCGACATTCTCGATGTCTCGGCGCTGAAGCGCGACTGCGACGTCATCTTCAAGGAAGACGGCAAGCGCATCACCGATATCAGGTCCGACCTGCTGCCGCTCTTCCGCAAGGCCAGCACGGAAGGCCGGGAAAAGGCGCGGGAACTGCTGAAAACCGATGGCAGCGGCATTGATTGCGCCCGGCGCATCTCCTGGCTTCAGGACCGTCTGATCGAGACGCTTTATGATCTCACCTGCCAATATGTCTATCCGAAGGATGCGACCCAGATCGCGGTTGCAGCTGTCGGCGGGTACGGTCGCGGCACGCTGGCGCCGGGATCGGATATCGACCTCCTGTTCCTGCTGCCGGCCAAGAACACGCCTGACATGCACAAGGCCGTGGAGTTCGTGCTTTATCTGCTCTGGGACCTCGGCTTCAAGGTTGGCCATGCCACCCGCACGGTGGATGAATCTATCCGCCTCTCCAAATCCGATATGACGATCCGCACCGCCATTCTGGAAGTGCGGGCGATCTGCGGCAAAAAATCCCTGACTGACGACCTCGAAAAGCGCTTCGAGTCGGAAGTCGTCACCGGCACCGGCCCGGAATTCATCGCCGCCAAGCTCGCCGAGCGCGACCAGCGCCACCGCAAGGCGGGCGATACGCGTTATCTGGTGGAGCCGAATGTCAAGGAAGGCAAGGGCGGGTTGCGCGACCTGCACACGCTGTTCTGGATTGCCAAATATTATTACCACGTTCGCGACACGGCCGATCTGGTCAAGCTCGGCGTTTTGTCGAGATCGGAACTGAAGCTGTTCGAGAAGGCCGATGATTTTCTCTGGGCTGTACGCTGCCAGATGCATTTCATCACCGGCAAGGCCGAAGAACGCCTTTCCTTCGATATTCAGCGTGAAATCGCCGATGCGCTGAACTATCAGCCGCGCCCGGGCCTCTCCGCCGTCGAACGTTTCATGAAGCACTATTTCCTCGTGGCGAAGGACGTCGGTGATCTGACGCGCATCGTCTGCGCGGCACTTGAGGACCGTCAGGCGAAGGATGTGCCGGGCCTTTCCGGTGTCCTGAGCCGCTTCGCCCACCGTGTTCGCAAGATTCCGGGCTCTGTGGAATTCGTCGAGGATCGGGGACGCATTGCGCTCGCCAAACCCGATGTCTTCAAGAACGACCCGGTCAATCTGATCCGGCTCTTCCACATCGCCGATATCAACAATCTCGAACTGCATCCGGATGCGCTGCGCGTCGTCACCCGCTCGCTGTCGCTCATCAATGACGAGCTTCGGGAAAATGAGGAAGCAAACCGGCTTTTCCTGTCGATCCTCACCTCCCGGCGTGATCCGGCGCTGACGCTGAGGCGCATGAATGAAGCCGGCGTGCTGGGCAAGTTCATCCCCGAATTCGGCAAGATCGTCGCGATGATGCAGTTCAACATGTATCATCACTATACGGTGGATGAACACCTGATCCGTTCTGTTGGCGTTCTGTCGGAAGTGGACAAGGGAACGGCTGTCGATGCCCATCCGCTCGCCAATCAGCTGATGCCCAGCGTCGAGGAACGCGAGGCGCTTTATGTCGCCGTGCTTCTGCACGATGTGGCGAAGGGCCGGCAGGAGGATCATTCGATTGCCGGCGCGCGCGTCGCGCGCAAGCTTTGCCAGCGTTTCCGCCTGACCGGCAAGCAGACCGAAACGGTCGTCTGGCTGATTGAGCAGCACCTGCTGATGTCCATGGTCGCCCAGACGCGCGACCTGCACGACCGCAAGACCATCACCGACTTCGCCGACAAGGTGCAGTCCATGGAGCGGCTGAAGATGCTGCTCATCCTGACGGTCTGCGATATCCGCGCCGTTGGTCCCGGCGTGTGGAACGGTTGGAAGGGGCAGTTGCTGCGTTCGCTTTATTACGAGACCGAGTTGCTGCTCTCCGGCGGCTTCTCGGAAGTCTCCCGCAAGGAACGTGCGCAGATCGCCCGGCAGGCGCTCTACGATGCTCTTGATGACTGGGGCCAGAAGGCGCGGCGCAAATATACCAAGCTGCACTACGAGCCCTATCTGCTGACGGTGGCGCTGGAGGATCAGGTGCGCCACACCCGCTTCATCCGCGAGGCGGACAAGCAGGAAAAAGCACTGTCGACCATGGTGCGCACCCATTCTTTCCACGCCATCACCGAAATCACGGTATTGGCGCCGGACCATCCGCGCCTGCTGTCTATCATCACCGGCGCCTGTGCGGCGGCTGGCGCAAACATTGCCGATGCGCAGATTTTCACCACCTCCGACGGGCGGGCGCTCGATACGATCCTCATCAACCGCGAATTCCCGATCGACGAAGACGAGATGCGACGCGGCAACAATGTCGGCAAGCTCATTGAAGAGGTCCTGTCGGGCCGCCAGCGCCTGCCGGAAATGATCGCCACGCGCACCAAGAGCCGGAAGAAAAAGAGCGCCTTCACCATTCCGCCTTCCGTCACCATCTCGAATGGTCTGTCGAACAAGTTCACCGTCATCGAGGTCGAATGCCTCGACCGGCCGGGGCTTCTGGCGGATATGACGGCGGTCATTGCCGACCTGTCGCTCGATATTCACTCCGCCCGCATCACCACCTTCGGCGAAAAGGTCATCGACACCTTCTATGTCACGGACCTCTTCGGGCAGAAGGTGACGAATGACAACCGGCAGGCCAGCATCGCCACGCGCCTGAAGGCGGTGATGAGCGAGCAGGAAGATGAATTGCGCGACCGCATGCCGAACGGCATCATCGCCCACCCAGACGTGGCGGCCCTGCCGGCCGCCCGCACGGCAAAGGCTTGAAGCGCCCATGAGTCTGATCGGCAAGTTCGCCACCGTCGGCACCGCCACGCTCGGCAGCCGCATTTTCGGTTTTCTGCGCGAAACCCTGATGGCCGCCGCCGTCGGTACCGGCCCGGTGGCCGATGCCTTCAACGCCGCGTTCCGTTTCCCCAATACCTTCCGGCGGCTCTTTGCCGAAGGCGCCTTCAACTCGGCCTTCGTGCCGCTTTTCGCCAAGGAGATAGAGGCGAACGGTATGGAGGGTGCGAGACGTTTTTCCGAGGAAGTCTTCGGCGTTCTCTTCACCGTGCTTCTGGCGCTGACGATCGTGATGGAGCTGTCGATGCCCTTCATCGTTCGCACGATCATCGCGCCGGGCTTCGTCGATGATCCGGTGAAGTTCGAAAACACCATCCATCTCGCCACCATCATGTTCCCCTATCTCGCCTGCATGTCGCTGGCGGCGATGATGGGCGGCATGCTGAATTCGCTGCACCGTTATTTCGCGGCGGCGATTGCGCCGGTTTTCTTAAACATCATCCTCATCGGCGTGCTCGCGCTTGCCTGGTGGAAGAATTACGACCCCCTTCAGGTGGGTTACGCACTCTCCTGGGGTGTGATGGCGGCGGGGCTGGTGCAGCTCGCGATCGTCTGGATCGCCGTGCGTAATGCCGGCATGCGGATCGGTTTCCGCAGGCCGCGGCTGACCAAGAACGTGCAACGGCTTCTGGTGCTTGCCCTGCCTGCCGCGATCACTGGCGGCATCACGCAGATCAACCTTCTGATCAACACCAATATTGCGTCTGCCGGCGAGGGCGTGATCTCTTCGCTTGCCTATGCGGACCGGATTTATCAATTGCCTCTCGGCGTCGTCGGTATTGCGGTCGCCACCGTGCTTCTGCCGGAACTGGCGCGGGCTTTGCGCGGCGGTCATATGGTCGAGGCAGGCAGTCTTCAAAATCGCTCGGTCGAATTCGTATTGTTCCTGACCTTGCCCGCTGCCGCTGCCCTCCTGGTCATGGCGGAGCCCATCGTGCGTTTTCTCTACGAGCGCGGCAATTTCTCGCCTTCAGCCACCATCACCGTCGCGCAAATCCTCGGTATCTATGGCTTGGGTCTGCCGGCTTTCGTGCTGATCAAGGCCTTCATTCCGGGCTTTTTCGCCCGCGAGGACACCCGCACACCGATGATTTTTGCGGCGATTTCCGTAGTGGTGAATGTCTCCCTGGCGCTGACGCTGTTTCCGCGTCTCGGCGGCCCGGGCATCGCCATCGCTGAAATCACCGCCGGCTGGGTCAATGCCGCCCTGCTGTTCGGCATGCTTTTGTGGCGCGGTCACTGGCATGTGGATATTCCGCTGCTGACCCGCATTCCGCGGTTGCTTCTGGCTGCGGCTTTGATGGCCGTTTTTGTGCATTATGCGCTGACCTATCTGAGTTTCGAGCTCTCCTCCGCCTCATCCATCTTCGTCCGGGCCGGCACCATCATGGGCCTCGTCTTTGCGGCCATGCTGGTCTATTTCGTGCTGGCTTTCGTTTCGGGCGGTGCCGATATCGGCATGGTCAAGAGAGCCATCCGCAAGCGCGGTAAAAAGACCGCCGAAACGGAGGCGGGCTGATGTCCTTTGCTGCAAACCGCCGCATCGCACTGGTCACGCTTGTCGTGGGTGACTACGACCGGGCAAAGGCATTTTATTGCGATGTTCTCGGCTTCGAATGCCTCTCCGATCAGCCGCTTGGTGATGGCAAAAGGTGGCTTGTGGTCAAGCCGCAAGGCGCGGAGGGTGGTGCCCTTTTGCTTGCCGAGGCGGATGGCGAAGCGCAACGGCTTGCTATCGGCAACCAGACCGGCGGACGTGTCGGATTTTTCCTGCATACCGACGATTTTGCCCGCGACTATGAAACCATGATTGCGCGCGGCGTGCGCTTTCTGGAAGAGCCGCGCCATGAGGTTTACGGTTCCGTCGTGGTCTTTGCCGACCCTTATGGAAATCGCTGGGATCTTCTTCAGCCGCGCGGCTGACAGGCCCTGAAACCGCTTGATTGCTAGGGGCTGCGGGTGCATAAGCGCGCGTGCAATTCCAATCACGGGGCGGGGCCCTCCACAAGCCTTTTCGAGGACGACAATGAACGCATTCAAGCCGCTGGTTTTCTCGGGTGTCCAGCCGACCGGCAATCTGCATCTCGGCAATTATCTCGGCGCGATCCGCAAATTCGTGGCACTGCAGGAAGAGAATGACTGCATCTATTGCGTCGTCGACATGCATGCCATCACCGCCCAGCTCGTTCATACGGACCTGAAGGCGCAAACCCGCTCGATCGCGGCCGCCTTCATCGCCGCCGGCATCGATCCCGTGAAGCATATCGTCTTCAACCAGTCGGCCGTGCCGCAGCATGCGGAACTGGCATGGGTGTTCAACTGCGTGGCGCGCATCGGCTGGATGGAGCGCATGACGCAGTTCAAGGACAAGTCCGGCAAGAATGCCGAACAGGTGTCGCTCGGCCTGCTTGCCTATCCGAGCCTGATGGCTGCCGACATCCTTGTTTACCGCGCCACCCACGTTCCCGTGGGCGACGACCAGAAGCAGCACCTCGAACTCGCCCGCGATATCGCCCAGAAATTCAACATCGATTTCGGCGATCATATCCGCAAGGCTGGTCTCGGGCTCGACATCACGGTGGGCGATGAGCCGGTGCACGCCTATTTCCCGATGGTGGAGCCGCTGATCGGTGGTCCGGCCCCGCGCGTCATGTCGCTGAAGGATGGCACCAAGAAGATGTCGAAGTCCGATCCTTCCGATCTGTCGCGCATCAACCTGATGGATGATGTCGACGCGATCTCGAAGAAGATCAAGAAGGCGAAGACCGATCCGGACGCGCTGCCGAGCGAAGTGGAAGGCCTGAAGGGCCGTCCCGAGGCGGAAAACCTCGTCGGCATCTATGCCGCCCTCTCCGACAGGACCAAGGCTGACGTTCTTTCGGAATTCGGCGGCCAGCAGTTCTCCACCTTCAAGCCCGCCCTGGTCGAGCTTGCCGTCAATGTGCTGGCGCCGGTCAACAACGAGATGCGCCGTCTTCTCGATGACCCGACCCACATCGATGCCATCCTCAAGCAGGGTGGCGAGCGGGCGCGCGCCATTGCCGAAAAGACGATGAACGAGGTGCGCGATATCATCGGCTTCCTGCGCTGACAGGTCGCTGCCACGCGAATGCGGCGGGCGGTTTGCGCCTGCTGTGATTTGATATAATCTCCGCCCGAACCGTCGGGCGGTTTTTCGGATCACGGCGGATTGAGGGAGTGCGGAATGGTTTCAAAACGGCTGTCGCGTCTGGAAGGACATCGCCGCAAGTTTCTCGCTGTTATCGATGACACACCGGAATGCGAAAGGGCCGTGCACTATGCCGGTCGTCGCGCCAAGAATTCCAATGGCGGACTGGTGCTGCTTTACATGATCCCGGAAGGGGATTTCCAGCAATGGCTGGGTGTAGAGCAGATCATGCGGGCCGAGGCGCGTGAGGAGGCGGAAGCCACGCTCGCCAAGATCGCCCAGAAGGTACGTGAAACAATCGGAATCGAGCCGGAAGCAGTCATTCGCGAAGGCAGCGCCACTGAGCAGATTCATGGGTTGATCGAAGAAGACCGCGATATCGCCATTCTCGTGCTGGCGGCCGGATCGACGAAAGAAGGGCCAGGGCCGCTGGTCTCCTCCATCGCCGGACGCGGTGCGGCCTTCCCGATCCCGGTCACCGTCTTGCCGGATACGCTGTCGGACGAGGAAATCGACGCGCTCTGCTGATCCGGTTTCGGACAGGATCTGAGGGCTGACGATTTCTTGAATGTAATTATCATGTCAGGGCTTGAAGTGAAGCTTCGCCGGGCGTACTTTTGGAAGAATTCTAAATTACGGGGCGTGAACCGCGACCTCGAAGGAGACGACGATGTTCATTCAGACGGAAGCCACGCCCAACCCCGCCACGCTGAAGTTCCTGCCGGGCAAGGTGGTGCTGGAAAGCGGCACAGCGGAGTTCCTCAATGCTTCGCAGGCGCAGGCTTCGCCCTTGGCAGAACGCCTCTTCACGATTCCGGGTGTCACCGGGGTTTATTTCGGTTTCGATTTCATCACCGTCACCAAGGATGATGCGGAATGGCAGCATCTGAAGCCTGCCATCCTCGGTTCGATCATGGAACACTTCATGTCCGGCCGGCCGATCATGGGAACCGCGATTGCCGCGGAAGTCTCGGACGAAGAAGGCGAATTCTTCGAAGAGGGGGACGAAACCATCGTCGCCACTATCAAGGAATTGCTGGAAACCCGCGTCCGCCCGGCCGTGGCGCAGGATGGCGGCGATATCACCTTCCGCGGTTTTCGTGATGGCACCGTGTTCCTGAACATGAAGGGCGCCTGCTCGGGTTGCCCGTCTTCCACCGCCACGCTAAAGCACGGCGTCCAGAACCTGCTTCGCCATTTCGTGCCGGAAGTGCGCGAAGTCGAAGCGGTTTGATGCTGTAAGTCAGGCCATGATTGTTCTCGCACTCGACACGTCAGGCGTAGATTGCTCCGCCTGCATTTATGACCGCGCCTCTGACAGGGTGCTCGGCGAGGTCTGCGAAACGATCGGCAAGGGCCATGCCGAAAGGCTGATGGCCGTGATCGACGGTGCGCTGCAGCAGGCACAATTGCCGCTCCAGAAGGTCGAGCGCATCGCAGTGACCATCGGTCCGGGGTCCTTCACGGGCATTCGGGTCGGTGTTGCCGCTGCGCGCGGTTTTGCCCTGTCACTCGGCGTCGAGGCCGTCGGCGTTACCACGCTCGAGACGCTCGCCTTGCATTATTTGCTCGAAAATCCCGATCGGCGGGTGGCCGTGGGGCTCGATGCCAAACGTGGCGAAACCTATCTCCAGACATTCGGTGCGGATGGATCGCCGCTCAACGAGGCGGCGCTTCTGTCTCTGGATGATGCCAAAGGTGTTCTTTCCGGTTTTAATGGTGCCATCATCGGTTCCGCCGCGCCGCTGTTTGCCGGAGAGGAGAGCGGGTCCGGGCCGGATCATTTCCCGATTGCCTCCGTCGCCCGCGCTGGTGTGCGCAAGCCGGCAGGCCAGCCCAAACCGGCGCCGCTTTATCTGCGCGGACCGGATGCCCGGCCACAGACCGGTTTTGCGCTGGCACGCCAGGACGTTGCCTGATACGGCAGGCATGAGTGCCTGCCACTGATTCCCGTGATGCCTGATATTTGCGATACCCGATACCTGCGATGTTTGACGATTACCTGAGCTGGAAACCCTATTTCGAGATCGTTCCGATGCAGCATGAAGATTGCGCCGCGGTGGCGGACTTGCATGCCTTGCGCTTTCCACGCCCGTGGAATGACGGGGAGTTTTCGGGCCTGCTCACTCAAGGGGCGGTTTTTGGTGCCGTCGCCCGCCAGACCAACGCATTTTTCAGCAAGCCGCTCGGCGGTTTCGTGCTGGCGCGGGAAGTGGCCGGCGAAGCGGAAATCCTCACCGTTGCCGTGGCCGACAAATTCTCACGCGCCGGTCTCGGCTGGCGCCTGATGCAGTCGGCCATTCGCGAGGCGATGATGCGCGGCGCCGAAACCATGTTCCTCGAGGTGGACAATAACAACGCCTCTGCGCTGGGACTTTACAGGAAGCTCGGCTTCAAGACGGTTGCGGAGCGCAAGGCCTATTACACCGCCAAGGATGGAACCAAGTCGACGGCGCTTGTCATGCGCCGCGATCTTCGCTAGTTCCCTGCGATAGGCATTTTTTCGGCGAAAGCCGCAAACCGGAATTCTCAAAAGGCCAGAAGACGTGACAGACCTTTCGAAAACGCTGGAGGAGCTTTGTGCCGAGCGCGGCATGCGGATGACCGACCAACGCCGTGTCATCGCCCGCGTCCTTCAGGAATCAGCCGATCATCCCGATGTCGAGGAGCTTTATCGCCGTTCCTCCGTCGTGGATCCGCGCATCTCGATTTCCACCGTCTACAGGACGGTGAAGCTGTTCGAGGACGCCGGTATCATCGAACGGCACGATTTTCGCGATGGCCGCTCGCGGTATGAGACCGTGCCCGAGGAACATCACGATCACCTGATCGATCTGAAGAACGGCGTGGTCATCGAGTTCCATTCGGCCGAGATCGAGGCGCTTCAGGAAAAGATCGCCCGCGAACATGGCTTCAAGCTCGTGGATCACCGGCTGGAACTTTACGGCGTGCCGTTGAAACCCGACGAGCGCTGAGACACCGGTGAACAAGCGGGTGTTTCTCCCATGATGTGGCTCCGGACAGCCTATATTGCGATCGTTCTTCTGATCGTGACGCTCATATTGCTGCCGCTGCAACTCCTGGGTCTCGCCTTCGACTGGCGGCTGCGCCGCCGCATTCCGCGCATCTGGCATCGTATCGCCTGTCACGTTCTCGGCATCCGCGTGCATGTGCATGGGGATGTGGAGCGGGCAAAACCGCTGATGCTGGCGGTCAACCACGCCTCGTGGAAAGATATCCTCGTTTTGGGCAGCATTGCCGACGTGGTGTTCATCGCCAAGACCGAGGTGCGCGACTGGCCGGTTTTCGGCTGGCTCGCCCGGCTGCAGAAAAGCATCTTCGTTCAGCGCGAACAGAAGCGCAGCACGGGCGCGCAGGTAAGCGAAATCGCCAGCCGCATGGCCGACGGCGAGATCGTCGTCCTTTTCCCGGAAGGCACCACTTCGGACGGCAACCGCATGCTGGCCGTCAAATCCTCCCTGTTCGGTGCCGCCTCCACCGCCGCTGAGCAGGTTCCGGGCAAGCTGGTTTACGTGCAGCCGGTCGCCGTCGCCTATACGCGGGTGCAGGGCATGGCGATGGGGCGTTACCACCGGATCATTGCCGCTTGGCCGGGCAGCATCACGCTGGTGCCGCATCTGCTGGGCGTCATCAAGGCGGGCGCCATCGACGTCGACGTCACGTTTGGCGAAAGCGTTCCGTTTCACAGCGCCGATAACCGCAAACGCCTCGCGACCGATATTGCCGCTGCCATACGCTCGATGCTGGCCTTCAGCCTGCGCGGCGGCTGGCGGAAATAGAGCATCGGACCGAAAAGTGTGCGCGGTTTTCGGGAAATCCGATGCGTAAGCTAAACTCAAGAGCAACGGAATTACTCCGTTGCTCTGGCATCCTCGCTTTTCCGGCATTTTTCTGTTTAATCTGGCGGTGAAAAACACTAGATAGCCGCCATGACCCAGGAAACGCTTGGCCTCGACGCCCCACCCGTGATCGCCCGTGAGGGCGCAAACAGCCGCAAGGTTTTTATCAAGACCTACGGCTGTCAGATGAACGTTTACGATTCCGTCCGCATGAGCGATGCGCTGGCGAAGGATGGTTACGTTCAGACTGAGGACATGGGCGAGGCGGATCTGGTTCTCTTGAACACCTGTCACATCCGCGAAAAGGCAGCGGAGAAGGTTTATTCCGCGCTCGGCCGCCTGCGTGACATGAAAAAGTCGCGCGAAGAGCAGGGCCGTGAATTCATGATCGGCGTTGCCGGCTGTGTGGCGCAGGCGGAAGGCGAGGAAATCCTGCGCCGTGCTCCTGCCGTCGATGTCGTCATCGGCCCGCAGACCTATCACCGCCTGCCGGATGCGCTGAAGCGCGTGCGCGGCGGTGAGCGCGTCATCGAGACCGAATATGCGGTCGAGGACAAGTTCGAGCACCTGCCGGTCGCGGAGAAATCCACATTGCGGACACGCGGCGTCACCGCGTTCCTGACGGTGCAGGAGGGCTGCGACAAGTTCTGCACCTTCTGTGTCGTGCCCTATACGCGCGGTTCTGAAGTGTCGCGCCCCGTGCGCCAGATCGTCGATGAAGCGATGAAATTGGTGGATGCCGGCGTGCGCGAGATCACGCTGCTTGGCCAGAACGTCAATGCCTGGCAGGGCGAAGGCCCGAAGGGCGAAAAATGGGGCCTTGCCGAACTGCTTTATCGGCTTGCCGAAATTCCGGGTCTCGCCCGGCTTCGCTACACCACCAGCCACCCGCGTGACATGGATGATCGCCTGATCGGCGCCCATCGTGATCTGCGCATCCTGATGCCCTATCTGCACCTGCCGGTGCAGTCCGGCTCGGATCGTATTCTGAAAGCGATGAACCGTCGCCATACGGGTGAGGAATATATCCAGCTCATTGAAAAAATCCGCAGCGCCCGCCCTGATATTGCCATGTCGGGGGATTTTATTGTCGGCTTCCCCGGTGAGACAGATCGCGATTTCGAAGATACGATGGCGATGGTCGAGACGGTGAAATACGCGCAGGCCTTTTCCTTCAAATATTCCACCCGCCCCGGCACGCCGGGCGCCGACCTGACCGATCAGGTGGAGGAAGATGTAAAGGCCGAGCGATTGGAACGATTGCAGGCCCTGTTGCTGCGGCAGCAGAAGGAATTTGCGGAATCACTGGTCGGAAAAACCATGGATGTGTTGCTGGAAAAGCCCGGCCGCATGCCTGAGCAGTTGATAGGTCGCTCTCCATGGCTGCAATCCGTGAATCTTGATGCAAAGACGTTGAAAATCGGTGACATTGTTAATGTACGAATCACCGCAACGGGTCCAAACAGCTTGTTTGCCGAGGTGGCAGGGAGTTAGAGTGAGGAGCCGACACTGATTGGGACAGGAGCCTGACCGCTTGAACGCACACGAATTGGTATCAAATTCATCGCGCCAGCCACGCCAAGCCGCGACCGACGCCAATCACTTCGTCCTCACGTTCGAGAATAACAGGATAGCGGGAGAGCTATTCGGTCAGTTCGATCAGAACCTGAAGCTCCTGGAGCAGCGCCTCAATATCGACGCCCGCCCGCGTGGCAACTCCGTCGCCATCACCGGCGATGTCGTCGCCACCAATCAGGCCCGCCGTGCGCTGGATTTCCTCTACGAACGTCTGCTCAAGGGCGGAACCGCCGAGGTCTCTGACGTGGAAGGTGCGATCCGCATGGCGGTGGCCGCTGACGACCAACTGACCTTGCCGACGATGGAGCGCAAGGCGAAGATTTCCATGGCGCAGATTTCCACCCGCAAGAAGACCATCGCTGCCCGCACGCCGACGCAGGATGTCTACATGCGGGCGCTGGAGCAGTCCGAACTGGTTTTTGGCGTCGGTCCCGCCGGCACCGGCAAGACCTATCTGGCTGTGGCCCATGCCGCACAGCTTCTGGAACGCGGCGCGGTCGACCGCATCATCCTCTCACGCCCCGCCGTCGAAGCGGGCGAGCGTCTGGGCTTCCTGCCCGGCGACATGAAGGAAAAGGTCGATCCTTATCTCCGTCCGCTCTACGACGCGCTGTATGACATGATGCCGGGCGACAAGGTGGAGCGCGCCATTCAGGCGGGTGTCATCGAAATCGCGCCGCTGGCCTTCATGCGTGGTCGTACCCTTGCCAACGCTGCCGTCATTCTGGACGAAGCCCAGAACACCACGACCATGCAGATGAAGATGTTCCTGACCCGTCTTGGTGAGAACGGCCGCATGATCGTGACCGGTGACCCGAGCCAGGTGGATTTGCCGCGCGGCGTGAAATCCGGTCTGGTCGAGGCCCTGCAAATCCTCACCGATGTCGAGGGCGTGTCCGTCGTGCGCTTCAAGGATGTCGATGTCGTCCGTCACCCGATGGTGGCGCGCATCGTCCGGGCTTACGAATCCCACACTGCCGTGCCGGATGAAAGCCTCGTGAAGGGCGACTGACGTAAAGACAATGACAGTTCTGGATATTCAAATCAGCGTCGAGGCTGAAGGCTGGTCCTCGGATGAGGACTTGGCTGCCTTTGCCACCAAGGCGCTCGATGCGGCGGTCGATTTTCTGAAGCGGGAAGAGGAGCAACCCTTTCCGAAAATGCCGGTCGAGCTGTCGCTGGTCTTTACCGACGATGAAAATATCCGGGAAATCAATGCCGAATGGCGCGACAAGGACAAGGCGACCAATGTCTTGTCTTTCCCCGCTTTTCCGCTGGAACCGGGCGGAATGCCCGGCCCGATGCTGGGCGATATCGTCATCGCCCGCGAGACGGTTGAACGCGAGGCCCTTGAACTTGAGAAGAGTTTCGAGGATCATCTGACCCATCTTCTCGTTCATGGGTTCCTGCATTTGTTTGGTTATGACCACATGGACGAGGAAGAAGCGGAAGAAATGGAGTCGCTTGAGACTCGCATTTTGGCGGTGCTTGGCCTATCTGATCCCTACGCGGGTCAGGAACCGCTTTAAATATTGTCTGGAGCCATGAACGAACATTCTGCACGACCTGCCAATGAGGGCAGAGAAAACGGCGAGCAGTCCTCCTCGGAGGAGGGCAGTAGTCACTTACGTCAGGACTACAATGCCAAGCCGAGATCGACCATCTGGTCGCGCATCGCACGGTTGCTGAAACCATCCCAGGGTGAGCGCCTGCGTGAGGATTTGACCGATGCGCTGATGGACGACACCGAAATCGGTGCGGCCTTTTCGCCTGAAGAACGGGCGATGCTCAATAATATCCTCCGTTTCCGTGAGATCCGGGTCGAAGACATCATGATCCCCCGTGTGGACATTGACGGTCTCGACCAGAACATGACGATCGGCGATGCGCTGATCCTGTTCGAGGAAACCGGACGTTCCCGCATGCCGGTCTATGACGAGACGCTGGATGACCCAAAGGGTATGATCCACATTCGCGATCTGCTGGCCTATGTCGCCAAGCAGGCCCGCAACAAGCGCCGGGCCGGATCGCGCAGCGTCGCTTATGGTGAGGTAAAGGCGCCGCGTTCGCCACGGCCGAATTTTGACCTCGCGCGGGTCGATCTCGAACAGACGGTTGCCGATGCCGGTCTCGTGCGCAAGATTCTTTTTGCGCCGCCCTCGATGCTCGCTTCCGATCTGTTGAAGACGATGCAGGCGCAGAGAACGCAGCTGGCCCTCGTCATCGACGAATATGGCGGTACGGACGGCCTCGTCAGCCACGAGGATATCGTCGAGATGGTCGTGGGTGATATTGATGACGAGCACGACAAGGATGAGGCGATGTTTTCGCGCCTCTCCGCCGATGTGCTTGTTGCTGATGCTCGCGCGGAACTTATAGAACTTGCCGAGGCGATCGGCCCGGAGTTCGACGTGCGCGAACATCTGGAAGAAATCGACACGCTCGGCGGGCTCATCTTTTTCGCGCTCGGCCGCATTCCGGCCAAGGGCGAAGTGGTTCGGGCCGTGCCCGGTTTCGAGTTCCAGATTCTCGATGCGGATAGTCGGCGGATCAAGGGCGTGCGTATCGTCCGTGATCGTGGTTCGCAGGGGCAGGACGACCGGGCTCCGGGTGAAGCCAACGGCGTTATCGCGCTGCCCGCGCCGGATGTTCGCCTGATCACGCACCAGCAGAACGCCGATCAGGAAGGGTGACGGGAAGCCCCGTCACCTCACCTGGCGGCATCAATCCAGCAGGCCGCAGCCGCCAAAAGGCCGCAGGAGGCTTCCGCCGCCATCCCTCCTGTGGACTGCGAATCTTTTTTCCTTTACGTCGGGTTGAGGGGAAATTCCGTGGCGCGGCCTTGCCGGCAGCGGGCTTTTCCGGACGCGCGTAAACGGAGATGGCATGGAGCGTCTTGCAGGCAGGGTAATGCTGGCCGGCGGCATGAGCCGAGCAGTGATGGCGATTGCTGCAGGTGCGGTCGGGGCGCTCGCCCTGCCTCCATTCGGCTTTTTTGCGGCGCTTTTTTTCTCTTTCACGTTGCTCGTCTGGCTCGTGGACGGCTGCACCGGCAAGCCGGGCGGAGGTCTCTTCAGCCGTATCCTGCCGGCTTTCGGCATCGGCTGGTGTTTCGGGCTCGGTTATTTCGTGGCCGGCCTGTGGTGGCTGGGCAATGCTTTGTTGCTGGAAGCGGATGAATTTGCCTGGGCGCTGCCGCTTGCCATCCTCGGTCTGCCTGCGCTTCTGGCGCTGTTTTACGGTTTTGCCGTCGCCGCGGCCAATATCCTCTGGTCGGATGGTATCGGCCGCATCGCAGCGCTTGCCGCCGCCTTCGGCCTTTCGGAGTGGCTGCGCAGTTTCCTCGCGACCGGTTTTCCCTGGAACGCCATCGGTTACGGCATCATGCCCATCCCGATCATGATGCAGTCGGCGCATCTGCTCGGGCTTTTCAGCATTACGACGCTTGCGGTTTTCATCTTCGCTTCACCGGCGCTGATCGGCACGAAAAAGGGTATGGGACCGGGGCTGGTGCTGGCGGGCCTGCTGCTGGCGGCCCATTTCGGTTATGGTTTTTACCGCTTGCAGACACCGGCGGAGACGCCTGCGGACGCCCTGACCGTCCGTATCGTGCAGCCCTCCATCGATCAGTCGCGCAAGATGCTGAATACCGACAGGGCCGAGATTTTTGCAGAGCATCTGCGGTTGTCGGCCTTGCCGCCGGGCGAAGGGAAAAAACGCCCCGACATCATCGTCTGGCCGGAAACCTCCGTGCCGTTCATCCTGACGCAAAACCCGGACGCGCTCGCGGAAATCGCCAGAACACTCGAAGATGGCCAGGTGCTGTTCACCGGCGCCGTCAGGATGGAAGATCAGGGGGCGGGCCGGCCGCCGCGTTACTACAATTCGGTCTATGCGATCGACAGCCAGGGAGAGATCATCGGTGCGACCGACAAGGTGCATCTGACCCCCTTTGGCGAATATGTTCCCTTTGAAGGCATTCTGCGGGAATTCGGCATCGACAATGTCATTGCCCTGCCGGGCGGTTTTTCCGCCGCCTCATCACGCACGCCGCTCACGCTTCCTTCGGGCAAGACCTTCTATCCCCTGATCTGTTACGAGATCATTTTCCCGGGTGAGATGACGCCGGGTCTCCAGGGGGCGGCGGCAATCCTCAATGTGACGAATGACGGCTGGTTTGGTGACACGCCCGGTCCCTATCAGCATTTTCTGCAGGCGAGGGTGCGCGCCGTTGAGACGGGTGTGCCGGTGATTCGCGGTGCCAATACCGGAATTTCCGCCGTCATCGACCCCTATGGCCGCATTATTGCCGGGCTGGACTACGGTCGGGTGGGGATTGTTGACGCCACTTTGAGTGGTGGGTCTAATGACGCATTTACTTACGACACACATCGGACGTATTTCTGGTTGATTTTTTCAATCTGGATGATTGTTGCGGTATTTCCCGCCTTGAGTTTCGCTCGGCGCCAGAATTGACCGGGACCCCCTGTAATTGCATAGTGAATACGTCAGTCGTAAAACAAGTTTAGACGCTGTCGAATTGCCGACTCATTTCTTCGAATAGTAATGAAGCGAGATATCAACCCTTTCCGAGTGTCAGGACCGCATGATGACCGAGAATAAGAAAAAGCCTAACCCCATCGACATTCATGTCGGAAGCCGAATTCGCCTTCGTAGAACCATGCTCGGAATGAGCCAGGAGAAGCTGGGTGAAAGTCTCGGAATTACCTTTCAGCAAATCCAGAAATATGAAAAAGGCACGAACCGTGTCGGCGCCAGTCGCCTCCAGAATATTTCCGCGATCCTCAATGTGCCCGTTTCCTTTTTCTTCGAAGATGCGCCCGGTGATCAAGCCGGCGGCGCGCCGGGCATGGCCGAAGCTTCGAGCTCCAACTACGTGGTCGATTTTCTGTCCTCGGCCGAAGGTTTGCAGCTGAACCGGGCTTTCGTGAAGATCGCCGACCCGAAGGTTCGCCGCCGTCTCGTCGATCTCGTCAAGGCGCTTGCCGCTGAAGGCGACGCCGAGTAAGCGCAGCCCGCGTGGCGCAAAAATTTCCGGCACGGGATGCCGGGCACTCAACGGTCCGCAAGGACCGTTTTTTTGTGCCCAATTGGAAAGGAATTCTCACATAAAGATATATTTATGTGGTTGTGTCCTTGTTTTTCGCGGCCGAAATGACTAACAAACTCCAAGACCGTTCTTTGAGGGGAATCCCGCATGCGTGCCAATTACCTGTTCACCAGCGAGTCCGTGGCCGAGGGTCATCCGGACAAGGTTTGTGATCGTATTTCTGATGAAATCGTGGATCTTATTTACCGTGAAGCGGCCAAGACGGGCGTTGACCCGTGGACCGTGCGCATCGCATGCGAAACGCTTGCGACGACCAACCGCGTGGTTATCGCCGGTGAGGTTCGGGTTCCCGATACGCTTCTGAAGAGGGACAAGGACGGCAAGGTCCTCAAGGACGGTGCCGGCCACCCGGTCATCAATCCTTCCAAGTTCAAGTCCGCCGCCCGCAAGGCGATCCGCGACATCGGTTACGAGCAGGATGGTTTCCACTGGAAGACCGCCAAGATCGACGTTCTCCTGCATCCGCAGTCCGCGGACATCGCGCAGGGCGTGGACAGCGCTTCCGACAAGCAGGGCGACGAGGGTGCCGGCGACCAGGGCATCATGTTCGGTTACGCCTGCAAGGAAACGCCGGACCTCATGCCGGCGCCGATTTATTATTCCCACCGCATCCTGCAGCTTCTCGCCACCGCCCGTAAGAGCGGTGAAGGCGAAGCAGCGAAACTCGGCCCCGATGCGAAGAGCCAGGTGACCGTTCGTTACGTCGACGGCAAGGCTTCTGAAGCCGTGTCCATCGTCCTGTCCACGCAGCACCTTGATGCAAGCTGGGATTCGAAGAAGGTTCGCGCCGTTGTCGAACCCTATATCCGCGAAGCTCTGGGTGACTTGAAGATCGCTGACGATTGCCAGTGGTATATCAACCCGACGGGCAAGTTCGTCATCGGCGGTCCCGATGGTGATGCTGGTCTGACCGGCCGCAAGATCATCGTCGACACCTATGGTGGTGCCGCTCCCCATGGTGGTGGCGCATTCTCCGGCAAGGACACGACCAAGGTCGACCGTTCCGCAGCCTATGCCGCCCGCTACCTCGCCAAGAACGTCGTGGCTGCCGGCCTCGCCGAGCGCTGCACGATCCAGATCTCCTACGCGATCGGTATCGCACAGCCGCTGTCGATCTATGTCGATCTGCACGGCACGGGCAAGGTCAGCGAAGATCAGGTTGAAGCCGCGATCCGCAAGGTCATGGACCTGTCTCCGTCGGGCATTCGCCGCCATCTCGATCTCAACAAGCCGATCTACGCCAAGACGTCTTCCTACGGCCATTTCGGCCGCAAGGCTGGCCGTGACGGCTCCTTCTCCTGGGAGAAGCTCGATCTGGTGAAGCCGCTCAAGGAAGCTTTGAGCGCCTGAAGCATTTCCAGTAAAACTGCGTAGCGGTTTTACGTCCGGAAAATGCGGGGATTCTTTCTAAGCCTTGTCATTCGACGGCGATTGAGAGATACCGTCTGCACCTTTTGTAACCCGCACAGTGCCTCATGTGGCGCTGTGCGGGTTAAGTCTATTTGTTCTTGAGAGTATGAGATGACGGAAGAACGGCGTTCGCGCGCAACGGAAGCGTTTTTTGGCAGACGCAAGGGCAAGCCCCTGCGCAATCAGCAGGTCGATACGATCGAAAACCTGCTGCCTTTGCTGAAAATCGATCTGGAAAGCGCCCCGCCGCAAAATCTCGTCGCTCTCTTTCCGGCGGATGTGCGATCGATCCGTCTGGAGATCGGTTTCGGCGGCGGCGAGCATCTCGCCCACCGGGCGGTCGAAAATCCCGAGACGGGTTTCATCGGCGTCGAGCCCTTCGTCAATTCCATGGCCAAGTTGCTTGCCACCGTGCGCGAACGCGAGCTGATGAATATTCGCCTTTACGACGATGATGCCACACAGCTGCTCGACTGGCTGCCCGAGGGATCGATCGATCATATCGATCTGCTTTATCCCGATCCGTGGCCGAAGAAAAAGCACTGGAAGCGCCGTTTCGTTTCCGACGTCAATCTCGCCCGTTTCCATCGTGTGTTGAAGCCCGGCGGCAAATTCTGCTTTGCGTCGGATATCGATACATACGTCAACTGGACACTACAGCATTGCGCCCGGCATGGCGGTTTTGAATGGACGGCGACGAGCGCTGACGACTGGCGCACGCCCTATGCCAATTGGCCAGGCACGCGTTACGAGAACAAGGCGAAAAGAGAAGGCCGCAGCTCGGCCTATCTCACCTTCATCCGTCGCTAAAGCATTTCCAACAAAAGTGCACAGCGGTTTTACGTCCGGAAAATGCGCTAACGGCCCGATCCCTCAGAGTGCCGCATCCACTTCCGCTGCGAGCGGAATGGAAGGCTGCGCGCCGGCGCGCGTGCAGGCGAGTGAACCTGCAACGGCGGCACGCTTCAGTGCCTTTTCAAAATCCATTCCCTGATCGAGGCTGGCGGCGAGATATCCGCAGAAGGTATCGCCCGCACCGACCGTGTCCACCGGCTCGATCTTGAGGCCGGAAGCCCTATAGACCTTGCCATTGCGAATGGCGATCACGCCATCTGCACCCAGTGTGACGATCAAAGTCTGGCCGGTCCTCTCGTGAAGGGCCTTGAGTTCGCTTTCCCGCTCGGTGCTGGAAAGTCCGTTCTTGCCGATCAGCAGTTCGAACTCGGTTTCGTTGGCAATGACGATATCGGCGAGGCCGGCAAGCCGAGGGCCGTCTGCGGTCAGCGGTGCGGTGTTGATGACGGTGGTGATGCGCTTTGCCTTTGCAGTCGTCAGTGCCGCTTCGATGGCGGGCGCCGGTATCTCGAACTGCAACATCAGAATATCGCCCGCAGCCATCTCGGATATGGTCTTTGCAGCGTCGGATGCGGAGACTTCGCCGTTGGCGGCGGGAATGACCGAGATCATGTTCTCTCCGCCTTCACCAATCAGGATCACGGCCGTGCCCGTCGGGCCGGGTGCTGTCTTGACGAGAGAAAGATCGGTGCCGGCATCGCGCAGCAAGGTCAACGCCGGTGCGGCAAAGGTGTCATCGCCCGCGGCGCCCGCCATCTTCACCGTAGCGCCTGCACGCCGTGCGGCCAGTGCCTGATTGGCTCCCTTGCCGCCCGCGGCCGTGGAGAAGGTCTCGCCGGTCACGGTTTCACCGGGCTTGGGCAGGCGTTTGGCGGTCGCGACGAGGTCCATGTTGATGGAGCCGAAAACAGTAATCATGGGGCGCTGGGTCCATATGAAATTTGAGCAAGGCGGCGACTTTGCCCGAGACGATCACTCGTCGTCAACTACCCGCAATTTGGCAGCACCGGCCCGGTTTTCCGCAAAGCGACGGGCCTGCTCGATTTCGCCGTGCGAAGCTTCCTTTTCCGTCGGTGAAAAATCGAGACCCTCGATTTTCTGGCCGCGTGCCAGCACCTTGTCGGAGGAGATCAGCATCATGTCGACGTCCTTCTGAGCCAGCCCGAAATGGGCCTGCAGCTTGCGCGTCCGGTCATCCAGTCGCCGCACATCGTCCATGAGCAGCGCCACTTCGCCCTGGATGAGATGCGCTTGCTCGCGCATGCGCTGGTCTTTCAAAACAGACTGGATGACCTGCACAGACAGCATCAGCAGCGAGGGCGATACGATGACGACGCGGGCGCGGTGGGCGCGCTGCACCAGATATTCGAAATGCTGGTGAATGTCGGCGAAGATCGATTCGGACGGCACGAAGATGAAGGCTGTATCCTGCGTCTCGCCGCGAATGAGGTATTTCTCGGCCACGTCGCGAATATGTACCTCCATATCGCGGCGGAACTGCTGCACGGCGGCGCGTTTGGTCTCGGGTGTCTCATCCGCCTTGATCGCGTTCCAGGCCTCCAGCGGAAACTTGGCATCGATGACGAGTGGCGGGGCATTGTTCGGCATCTTGATGGTGCAGTCCGGCCGGTAACCGTTGGAAAGCGTCGGCTGAAGCTGGAAGGCCCCGGCAGGAAGCGCATCGGCGATCAGCGTTTCCATGCGCGCCTGTCCGAAGGCACCGCGCGTCTGTTTGTTGGAGAGGATCGCCTGAAGCCCGACGACGTCTTTCGCGAGATCCTGAATATTGCCCTGCGCGGCATCGATGACAGCCAGACGCTCCTGCAGGCGGCTCAGGTTCTCATGGGTTGACCGGGTCTGCTCCGTCAGCGTTTCGCCAAGGCGCTGCGACATGCCGTCAAGGCGCTGGTTCAGCGTCTGGCTCATCTCTGTCTGGCGCGTGCCAAGCGTTTCCGCCATGGCCGCGATCCGGCCATGCAATTCGGACTGCGTTTTCAGGAGATCGGAGATTTCGCCATCGGCTCCCGCTTTTTTGGCACGGTTTGTCGTAACCAGCCATGTGATGACCAGGCCGAAAACCAGAGCCGCAAGCAGCGCGCCGAAGCTGATATCGACGGAGCCGGCCCGTAGTGCGGGATTGAGGAGAACGGAGAAATCTATGCTCATGATTAAATCTAGCAGGTTTCTTGTGATTCGGAAGATCAAAACAAGAACATTCCTGCGGCGGAAATGAGTCGGGCAGGGCGGGTGCCGCAGGCGGTTTCACCTTCGTGTTTTTTATTTCCTCGGCGCGAGAGATACGTTATGGGAAGCCATGACCATCAAACCGCTTATCATTTTGCCCGATCCCGTGCTGCGCCAGCAATCCAAGCCCATCGAACAGGTGGATGCCGAGGTGCTGCGCCTTGCCGACGACATGCTGGAAACCATGTATGATGCGCCGGGTATCGGCCTCGCCGCCATTCAGATCGGCGTGCCGCGCCGCATGCTGGTGATCGACGTTGCGCGTGAGGGCGAGGAAAAGACCCCGATCGTCTTCATCAATCCGGAAATCCTCAAGGTGTCGGACGATATCTCGACCTATGAGGAAGGCTGCCTCTCCATCCCTGACTATTATGCCGAGGTGGAGCGTCCCGCGTCGCTCACGGTGCAATATGTCGGCCGTGACGGCAAGCAGCAGACGGTCGAGGCGGATGGTCTGCTCGCGACCTGCCTGCAGCATGAGATCGACCACCTGAACGGCGTTCTCTTCATCGACCATATTTCGCGGTTGAAGCGCGACATGGTCATCAAGAAATTCACGAAAGCGGCCCGCGCAAAGATCTGATCCGTCCTCTTTGGGTCGGAATGGACGACAGGGCAGGGGGCGACGATGGCTCTTCGCATCATTTTTATGGGCACGCCGGATTTTTCCGTTCCCACATTGCGTGCATTGGTGGAAGCGGGCCACGAAATCGTTGCCGTCTACACCCAGCCGCCGCGTCCCGGCGGCCGCCGTGGTCTTGATCTGCAGAAGTCCCCGGTCCATCAGGCGGCCGAATTGCTGGGCCTGCCGGTGCTGACGCCGGTGAATTTCAAGGCTGAGGAAGATCGTCAGCAATTCCGGGATTTCAACGCCGATGTGGCGGTCGTCGTGGCTTACGGGCTCCTGTTGCCCGAGGCGATCCTCTCCGGCACGCGTCTTGGCTGCTACAATGGTCATGCTTCCCTGCTGCCGCGCTGGCGCGGCGCTGCCCCCATCCAGCGGGCGATCATGGCAGGTGATGCCGAAACCGGCATGATGGTCATGAAAATGGAAAAGGGGCTGGATACCGGCCCTGTCGCGTTGACCGCGAAGATCGCGATCGGCGACAACATGACGGCCGGTGAATTGCATGACAGCCTGATGCTGGCGGGTGCGCGGCTGATGCGGCAGGCGATGGACAAGCTTGAGGCCGGCGACCTGCCCCTCGTCGTGCAGGCGGAAGAGGGTGTGCTTTACGCCGCGAAGATCGACAAGGGCGAAACCCGCATCGATTTCTCGAGACCGGCGCTGGACGTGCACAATCACATTCGCGGCCTTTCGCCGTTTCCTGGCGCATGGCTGGAAATGGAAATCGGCGGCAGGGCGGAGCGCGTGAAGGTTCTTGCCTCCGAACTGGCAAGCGGCATGGGCGAAGCCGGTGCTGCGCTGGATGACGCCCTCACCATTGCCTGCGGCAGCGGGGCCGTGCGCCTCATCCGCTTGCAGAAGGCGGGTGGAAAACCCATGTCGGCGGCCGATTTCGTGCGCGGCACGCCGGTTCCGCCCACAACGAGGCTCGGCTGATGCCACGCTTCCGCATGACCATCGAATATGACGGCACGCCCTATTACGGCTGGCAGAGACAGGAAAACGGCCCTTCCGTTCAGGGCGCGCTGGAGGCTGCCGTCCGGTCGCTGACCGGGGAAAGCGTTTCCATTCGTGGCGCGGGCCGTACCGATTCCGGTGTGCATGCGGTTGGGCAGGTCATCCACGTCGATCTTTCCCGCGATTGGGAACCCTACAAACTCCGCAATGCCGTGAATGCACATCTGGCCATGGCGGGTGAGGCCGTGGCTGTTCTCGATGCTGCCGCCGTGAGCGAGGATTTCGACGCACGTTTTTCGGCGCTGCGCCGCCATTATCTCTACCGCATCATTTGCCGCAAATCCCGGCTGGCGCTGGAGCACAAGCGGGCATGGTGGGTATCGAAGGACATGGACCACGAGCGTATGCATGAAGCTGCGCAGATGCTTGTCGGCCGGCATGATTTCACCACCTTCCGCTCTGTCCATTGTCAGGCGAACAGCCCGGTCCGCACGCTCGACCGGCTGGATGTGACGCGCAACGGCGACCTCATCGAGATTCGTGCGACGGCGCAGAGTTTCCTGCACAATCAGATACGCTCTTTCGCCGGCACGTTGAAACTGGCGGGCGAAGGCACGATGACCCCGGACGATGTGCGCGCCGCACTGGAGGCGCGGGATCGCAAGGCCTGTGGCCCCGTGGCGCCGCCGGACGGTCTTTATTTCATGCAGGTCGATTATCCCGACGTCATTCCGCCGCGTCGCCGTGCCGAAGCCGAAATGACGGAAGACGAGGACTGATCTCCGCGCCGTCTGTCAGGCGGGGTAAACGCCGAGAAAACGCTGCAATGCTTCCGATAGCAGGATGGCAGGCACCAGAAGTGTCATGACGATCGCCGAGACCAGCAGCGACTGGTCGCGGATGAAGAACCGCACGATCCGCGAAAAGGCGAAGACCAGCGACAAAAGCAGTGCCAGCCAGAGAATGGCGACCAGCCCCTGCAACGGCGGCAGGAAGAATGCGATCAGGATCAGGACCGCATTGGCGTAGGAAAAGGGCAACGACAGCCAGTTCATGGTGGTGACGAGCGGCGCGAATTTTTCCCTTGCTCCGAAGGCGTAGAGCAACATGCCGATCAAAAGCAGCGGCACGATCCAGCAGATGGCCTCGACCATGGCAAGGCGGAAGAAGAAGATGAATCCGGTTCCCGTTCCGGGCGGATAGCCGGCGAGAAAGGCGGCGCGCAGCCAAAGCCAGGAAACCAGCATGGCCGGCAGGCACCACAGAGCGGAATAGAAGGATCGCGCCATGCCGCGCTCGGTCAGGTCAAGATAACGTGCGCCATTATGGTCGCCGAGCAGCAGAAGCCACAGGCCGGCCAGATAAAGCCTTACTTCACTTGCCGTCGGCATGGGCGAACCAGCGTTCGATAAAGGTCTCGTAAATGCGCGTCAGCGTCTCGAGATCGGCAACGGCCACGCGTTCGTCGACCATATGCATGGTCTGCCCGACCAGGCCGAACTCCACCACCGGGCAATAATCCTTGATGAAGCGTGCATCCGAGGTGCCGCCGGTGGTAGAAAGCTTCGGCTCCTTGCCGGTCACGGCTTCAACCGCGCCGGAGAGCGACGAGATGAGCGCGTTGTTGCGGGTCAGGAATACATGGCTCGGGCGGTCCGCCCAGACGAGTTCATATTTCACCGGTGCCCGGTCCGGGCGAAGCTCACCTTCAGCCGCAGCGGCATCAAGGCGGCGGATGATTTCCGCCCGCAGGCTTTCTGCCGTCCAGGTGTCGTTGAAACGAATGTTGAAGGCCGCGGTCGCCCGCGCCGGAATGACATTGGTCGCGGCATTGCCGGTGTCGACGGTCGTTACTTCCAGATTGGATGGCTGGAAATCATCCGTGCCGTGATCGAATGCCGGATGCATCAGCGCATGGGTGAGCTGCAACAACCCGCGAACGGGGTTGTCGGCGAGATGCGGATAAGCGGCATGGCCCTGGACACCATGAACGGTGATGCGGCCCGAGAGCGAGCCCCGGCGGCCGATCTTGATCATGTCGCCCAGCTGGTCGGGATTGGTCGGCTCGCCCACCACGCAGGCGTCCCACGTCTCTCCCTTTGCAGCAGCCCATTCCAGAAGCTTGGAGGTGCCGTTGATCGACGGGCCTTCCTCATCGCCGGTGATCAGGAAGGAGACGGAGCCCTGCGGTTTGCCATGTTTTTCGATATGGCGGGCAATGGCGGCCACGAAACAGGCAATCCCGCCCTTCATGTCCACCGCGCCGCGGCCATACATCTCGCCACCGGCGATGTCAGCCGCAAAGGGCGGATGGCTCCATGCGGCCTCGTCGCCCACGGGAACGACATCCGTATGGCCCGCAAACATCAGATGCGGACCTTCGGTGCCGAGCCGGGCATAGAGGTTTTCCACGTCAGGCGTTCCCGCCTCTGTCGCCATCACACGCTCTACCGCAAAGCCGAGCGGCGAAAGCAGGGTATCAAGCAGGGAAAGCGCGCCGCCTTCCGCAGGCGTCACCGAAGGGCAACGGATGAGGGCGGCGAGATTGGCAACGGGATCGGTCGTGGTCATGGCAGTCGCTTTTATCAGTCGCGCAGAAGCTCGTTGATGCCGGTCTTGGAGCGGGTCTTTTCATCGACGCGCTTGACGATCACGGCGCAATAGAGGCTCGGACCCGGTTCGCCGTTCGGGAAAGGCTTGCCCGGCATGGTGCCGGCAACGACGACGGAATAGGGCGGCACTTCGCCATAGGTGATCTCGCCGGTGGCGCGATCGACGATCTTGGTCGACTTGCCGATGAAGACGCCCATGCCGAGAACCGCACCTTCACGCACGATGCAGCCTTCCACGACTTCCGAACGGGCGCCGATGAAGCAATTATCCTCGATGATGGTTGGGCCGGCCTGCAGCGGCTCCAGAACGCCGCCGATGCCAACGCCGCCGGAAAGGTGCACATTCTTGCCGATCTGCGCGCAGGAGCCGACGGTTGCCCAGGTATCAACCATCGTGCCTTCATCGACATAGGCGCCGAGATTGACGAAGGAGGGCATCAGCACGACGTTCTTGGCGACATAGGCGGAACGGCGCACAACGGCATTCGGCACGGCGCGGAAGCCGGCGGCGCGGAACTGGTTTTCACCCCAGTTCTCGAACTTCGACGGCACCTTGTCCCACCAGGTGGATTCGCCCGGTCCGCCGGTAACGATCTCCATATCGTTCAGGCGGAAGGACAGAAGCACGGCCTTTTTCAGCCACTGGTTCACCTTCCAGCTTCCGTCCGCCTGCTTTTCGGCCACGCGTGCCTTGCCGCTATCGAGAAGTTGAAGAGATGTGTCCACGGCGTCGCGAACCTCGCCCTTCGTCGATACGTTCACACCGTCACGGTTGTCAAAGGCGGTTTCGATGATGGTTTCGAGGGAAGAGAGATCCGTAAGGCTCATGGAAAATTCCTTAAAGTCGCGTGTGGTCTTGGTCACGGAAGGTCCCGCGCCGCTGGAAGGCTTTGGCCATTTGATCTAAGGGAGTGTTGGAAAGGCGTCAATGTGATTTGGGTGATTTGGCGCGTCAGACGAAAGGCATGGAAATGACACGACTGAAAAACGGCAAGTTGCGGCGCAAGGACGGAGTATGGGACCCGTTGAAGCGCAGTGCTGTGGACAAGCAGCAGGCCGAGGTCGTGCCGAAAACGCCGCAGTCGGCTTCCCCGTCCTACCGGCTGGCCTATGTGGACATGGATTTCCTCTGCCGTGAGGAATTGCGCCCCGTCAGGCTGCAGCTCGAGCTTCTGAAGACGGAAATGGCGCTCACCGAACGCGGCATCAAATCCACTGTCGTCATGTTCGGCGGCGCCCGCATTCCCGAACCCGGCGGCGAGGCCTGGGCGGCGCGCAACGAAACGCAGAAGCGCAATCTGGAGCAATCCTCCGTCTATTATGACGAGGCGCGCAAGTTCGCCCGGCTCTGCACGGATTATGCCGCAAAATCCGCCCACCTCGAATATGTCGTTGTCACCGGCGGCGGTCCCGGCGTCATGGAAGCGGGCAATCGCGGTGCGGCCGATGTCGGTGGCCCTTCGATCGGCCTCAACATCGTCCTGCCGCATGAGCAGGCGCCGAACGCCTATGTCACGCCGGAGCTGAGCTTCAACTTCCACTATTTCGCCATCCGCAAGATGCATTTCCTGATGCGGGCGAAGGCCGTTGTGATTTTCCCCGGCGGTTTCGGTACGCTGGACGAACTGTTCGAGGCGCTAACCCTGATCCAGACGAAGCGCATGGAACCCATTCCGCTCATCCTCTTCGGTGAGAAATTCTGGCGATCGGTCGTCAATTTCGAATTCCTTGCGGATTTCGGAACCATCGCGCCCGAGGACATGGATTTGTTGCATTTCGCCGAGACGGCGGATGACGCCTGGAAAATCATTTCCGACTACTACGAACACTGATTTCTTGCTTACGCGACGAAGTAATTTTAGGGCTTAATTAGCAATCTTACTCTAATTTTGCCTCGTCGCGATGCAGCACACTGTCCCATTCTGGACGGGCCTCCATGACGGAGATTTTCATCCGTTGACGCCAGCCTTTTCGAGTTGGCGATTTGATCGAGGCCAAAATGTTCAATTTCAAAGTGAAGTCGCTTGCGACGAAACTGATCCTTGTGACCGGTTGCGCCATCACCACGGTTCTCATCGCATCGAATTCCTTCCTTATTTCCCAGACCAGCGAGCGTGTCCATGCGCTGACCATGGAGCAGGCCAATACCGAGGCGCGCGCCATCGCCAACGTCATTGCCGCCGATGTCGGCGAACTCGGCAGTGCTGCACGCTCCATGGCTGGCGTCATTGGTCGCGCCCATCAGGCAAAATCGATGGACCGTCCCGGCATCGTCAATATCCTGAAGGCCAATGTCGAGCAGAATGCCTTCGCTTTCGGAAGCTGGTTCTGCGAACAGCTTGGCCTCTTCGACGGACAGAGCAAGGAGATCGCCGACCGGCTCGATCTCGGTACCAATAAAAACGGTGCTTTCGCTCCCTACTGGTCGAAGACCCAGAAGGGCGATATCCAGTTCTCGACCTTCGACAACGACTATGCGGCTGAATGGTATGCGCTGGCCTCCAAATCCGGCAAGGGCGCCATCACCCAGCCCTATCTCGCCCAGGGCACGGAAGTGCCCACCACCATGACCTCGCTTGCCTATCCCGTCATGTCGGACGGCAAGATGATCGGTGTGGCGGGTGTCGATATTTCGCTGGCCTCGCTGTCGCAGAAGCTGCAGGCGCTGCATCCTTTCGAGACCGGCCGCGTTACGCTCGTTTCCCAGGGCGGCCAGTGGCTGGTGCCGCCCACGCCTGAGCAGAACATGAAAGCCTATGACGGAGATGGCGCAAGCACCGTTCAGGCGGCGATTACCTCCGGCAAGCAGGGCCTTATCGAAAATCTCGGCCTCGATACGGACGCACCCTATAACCGTCTCGTCTATCCCTTCGCCGTTCCGGGCCTCAATGCGACCTGGGTGGTGCTGGTGGATATTCCGCATCAGGCGCTGAATGCACCGGTTCAGGAGCAGACCTATCTGATGATCATCGGCGCGATCGTCATCCTCGCCGCCGTCATCGCCGCGCTTTATTTCGCTGTCCGGTATTTTGTCGGTAACCCGCTCGCCTCGCTGGTCTCCGACGTCCGCACGCTCAGTGATGGCCGCTACGACGTGCCGGTATCGGGCCAAGACCGTCGGGACGAAACCGGCGCCGTTGCAACGGCTCTCGAAGGTTTCCGCGCCAAGCTTGCCGGTATCCGCGAGATGGAAGCCGAAGCCGAAACCCAGCGGGGTCACGCGGAGACGGAGCGCCAGCGGTCTGAATTCGAGCGTAATGAAAACAGTCGCATGCAGCAGCACATCGTCGGCGTACTTGGTGCCGGCCTTAACGCGCTCTCGCAGGGCAATCTGACCTACCGTATCGAGGACGAATTCCCGGGCGAATATGCGAAGCTGCGCGCCGACTTCAACTCGGCGCTCGCCAGCCTCGAGGAAACGGTGTCCACCGTCAACGCAACCGTCGTCAGCATCGGCAATGGCACCGGCGAGATCACCCGTGCCGCCAGCGATCTCTCGCATCGCACGGAGCAGCAGGCTGCAAGCCTCGAAGAAACCGCCGCGGCCCTCAACGAGTTGACCGCTCAGGTCAATTCCAGCGCGGAAAACGCCGCAGAGGCGGCCGGCGCCGTCAGCCATGCCTGCGATGACGCCGGCAAGTCGGGCGAGGTCGTGCAGCAGGCCGTGAACTCCATGCAGGGCATTGCGCAGTCCTCGGCGGAAATCTCCCGTATCATCGGGGTGATCGACGAGATCGCCTTCCAGACCAATCTTCTGGCGCTGAATGCCGGCGTCGAAGCGGCCCGCGCGGGCGATGCGGGCAAGGGCTTTGCGGTCGTCGCACAGGAAGTGCGCGAACTCGCGCAACGCTCCGCCACCGCCGCCAAGGAGATCAAGGGTCTAATCAACACGTCGGCCACGCAGGTGGGCGAGGGCGTCCAGCTGGTCGGCAAGGCCGGTGAGACGATGAAAAAGATCGCCGATCAGGTTCTGCAGATCAACCAGCTCATCCGCCAGATATCGGCCTCGGCCAGCGAGCAGGCGGTTGGCCTGAAGGAAATCAACTCCGCCGTTACCCAGATGGATCAGGTCACCCAGCAGAATGCGGCGATGGTGGAGGAAACGACGGCGGCCAGCGTGACGCTGAACAGCGAAGCCGAAACCCTGAAATCGCTCGTTGCCGGTTTCGCGGTCTCCGGCGGCCATTCCAGCCAGCAATTGCGCGCCACGGCGGCGGCAATGCGTGCGCCGGTTGCTCCGGCAAAGGCCCACGCTGCGGCATCCCGTGCCCGCCCGAGAACCAGCGGTGCAAACGCGCTGGCGCAGGATGACTGGACGGAATTCTGATCCGCCATTCTCGCCGAAAATAAAAAGGGCCGCTGGTTTTTCCAGCGGCCCTTTTTGTCCCTGTCCGGATCAGAGCCGGGCGAAACGTTCGGTCAGCAACTCAAAGAAACCGTCCGAATCCACGTTGCGCATGACGCGGGCATTGGCGGGGCGGTCCGTCACCCCCCACCAGTCCACCACCGTCATGCCCATGGTCAGCTCGGAATGGACCTCGATCTCGACATTGCACTCACGGCCCTGAAACAGTTCGGGCTTGAGGAGATAGGCAATGACGCTCGGATCATGCAGCGGGCCGCCATCCGAACCGTATTTCTCGATGTCGAAACGCTCGAAGAATTCCAGCATTTCCGCCATGGCGATGGCCGGGCGCGTGCCGATGTCACGAATGCGGCTGACGCGCGCCTTGGTGGTCAGCAGTTTGTGGGTGACGTCAAGCGGCATCATGACAACAGGCATGCCGGAGCGGAAAACGATATCGGCGGCCTGCGGATCCACATAGATGTTGAATTCCGCCGCCGGCGTGATGTTGCCACCTTCGAAGAAGCCACCGCCCATCATCACCAGTTCCTTGACGCGGTCGGCGATTTCCGGCGCCTTCAGGAGCGCCAGCGCCACATTGGTCAGCGCACCGAGCGTGCAGAGCGTGACCGTGCCGGCGGGTTCCCGCATCAGGGTTTCGATGATGAAATCGACCGCGTGCTGCTTTTGCGCCTCCATGGTCGGCTCGTCGAGAACCGGGCCGTCTAGGCCGGTGCTGCCGTGAACGTGTTCGGCCGTGACGGGCTTGCGCACCAGCGGCTTCTCCGCGCCCTCATAGACCGGAATATCGGTGCGGCCGCACAATTCGCAGATGATGCGGATGTTGCGGCTGGTCAGTTTCAGCGGAACGTTGCCGGCGACGGCGCATAGTCCGAGAATGTCGATTTCCTCCGGGCTTCCAAAAGCGAGCATGATTGCCGCCGCGTCGTCCTGGCCCGGATCGGTGTCGATGATGATTTTTCTGCGTTCTGCCATGTCTTGCCCGCCGTTGAGATGAGCGCTTTTTTCGAGCGGCGGGTGCTCACTTGTCAAGCCTCATTCCCAAGTGTTCCCCTTTGCCCGTTGCACAGCCTTGCGTATTCCGGTTGTGCTTCCCATATTGCCTTTGCCGGTGCGATTGACCGGCGAGGTTGCCGGAAGCGGGACCGCGAAACGTCGCTTGGTTGCAAGGACAAAAGAGATATGAGCCGCATGACGCCATTCACCCACCCGCTTTTGCTGGGTTTTGATGCCATGGAAAAAACGCTGGAGCGCATGGCGAAGGCCAATGACGGCTATCCTCCCTACAATATCGAGCGCCTGCCCGGCAGCGAAGATGTGCCGGAGCGGCTGCGCATCACCATCGCGGTTGCCGGTTTTTCGCAGGATGATCTGGATGTGACGACGGCTGACAACCAGCTCGTCATCCGCGGCCGCCAGCAGGAACAGGAAAAGCGCGATTTTCTCTATCGGGGCATCGCGGCGCGGCAATTCCAGCGGGTCTTCGTGCTGGCTGATGGCATGCAGGTCAGGGAAGCGCGCCTGCGCAACGGCCTTCTTTCCATCGATCTGGTCCGGCCGGAAATTTCGAACGTGGTAAAGAAAATTAATATTTCCGTCTCAGAGTAGAACGTGAACGCCGGAATCGGACATGAATCGCTCGGCGTGAAGAAGGAGGCTGAAATATGCTTTTAAAAGAAGCGCATGCGCGTCTCACCCGGTCCCAGCTCGCCCATATCGGCGAAGGAGAAGTGGGATATATCCGCAAGATCCGTGCGGAAGACGTAAGCCGCTGTTTCCCGGAAGCGCCTGATCTCGATCCGCAGCTGGATCTGTGGGCACTGTTCGGTGCGGATGGTACGCCAATCCTCCTGACAGACAATCGTTCCAGCACCTTCTTCAAGGCGGCGGAAGACGATCTGAGAACCGTCAGCCTGCATTAGAACATTCCAGAAAAAGCCCGCTTAAAAGCGGGCTTTATGCTTGGAGGATCAGAGGAACGGGCGGTCCGGCATGTCGTCGATGGAGATGACGCCGTCCTTGTTCCTGTCCAGTCGCTCGAACATCTTTTCGCCGGCGGCAGTGAATTCAGCCTTGCTGACCTGACCGTTCTCGTCGGTATCGGCCCAGCGGATCAGCGCAAAGCCCGCGCCCTTGCCGCCATGCTTACCCCAGCCCTGATGGCCGAAACGACCGCCATGTTCACGCTCGGCCCGCTTGCCATCCGTGCCCTTGCCTTCATCCGCCTTGGCTTCCTCACGCTCGGGGCGCGGATGCGCGGCGCGGAAGGCTTCTATCTTCGCCTGGCGATATTCGCGCATTTCCTTCGGCGTGATCGAGCCGTCCTTGTCCTTGTCGATCTCGGTGAAGAGCGCGTCCTGGCGAGTGGTGAATTCCTCCTTGGAAATCTTGCCGTCCTTGTTGGTGTCGGCCACCTTCAGCAGATGAACAAAAGCCGCTTCCGGGCGCATCGGCATGCGATCCTTTTGGCCTTTGCCGGGCGCGGCAAAACTGGCCGTTGCGGCCGTGCTGAGCACAAGGGCTGCGCCAAGAGCAGAGAGGGCGATTTTGCGTGTGGTCATCGTCATTACCTTTCTTTGGTGTCCCTGAAGAAAAGATAGTGACGTCCACTCAGCCCCACCACTTAAACATCCGTAAGGTGCATGAAGCTTCGGTAATGTTTACGGCTCAGCGGTCGATGGTTTTGGTGAGGAAACCGGCCAGATCGTCGGTGATGTAGTCGATATGCTCATCCGTCACGGCCGGGATTTCCCAGCGTTCCATGATCACGCCCTCAAGGTTTGAAGGCACGAGCAGCACGGTCTTCATGCCAAGCGCCTTGGGCGCCGCGAGATTGCGCGGCAGATCCTCGAACATGGCGGCTTTTTTCATATCGAGTTTGGCAAGCGCTGCGAATTTCTCATAGGTCGCGCTCGCCGGCTTCGGCAGGTAACCGGCGGCGACGATATCGAAAATATCCTCGAAATGATCGAGAATGCCGAGTGCGCCGGCGGCGGCCTGCGCATGTTTGACGCTGCCATTGGTCAGGATGAACTTGCGGCCCGGCAAAGCCCTGATCGCGTCGCCGAGTTCCGGGTGGGGTTTCAGCGCCGAATAGTCGATGGCATGGGCCCGTTCCAGAAACTCGTCGGGGCTGATGCCGTAATGGATCATCAGGCCCTGAAGCGTGGTGCCGTGGTCGTGATAATAGCGCTTCTGCAATGCGCGGGCTTCATCGGGGTCGAGCTTTAGAAGCTCCGCCACATAGGCCGTCATGTTACGGTCGATCTGGGAAAACAGATTGACGTGATGCGGGTAGAGCGTGTTGTCGAGATCGAAGACCCATTCGCTGACATGGGCGAAATCGGCGGCGTCGGGCAGGTTTTTCGGCTTTGTGTCCATAGGCTGCTTTATGCCCGTTTCGAACGGCGAAGAAAATCGAAAAGACGACGATTGACCAGAAAATCGGGCTTGGCTGTGGCCTCCGGCGCATGATACCGCCAAGCCATGGAACTCTGGATAGGCATAACCTTCGCAAGCGCGTTCTTGCAGAACCTGCGCTCGACTTTGCAGAAGCATCTCAAGGGCATGATGGGCACCACGGGTGCAACCTTCGTGCGCTTCGTGTTCGGCATGCCTTTCGCTCTCGCCTATCTCGCTTTTCTGCATTTCGGGCTCGGTCGCCCGCTGCCGGTGCCGAACATGTCCTTCGCCGTGTGGGCAACGGTCGGGGCCATGGCGCAGATTGCTGCCACTTTCCTGCTGGTGCACCTGTTCTCTTTCCGCAATTTCGCGGTCGGCACGGCCTATTCCCGCACCGAGCCGGCGCAGGCGGCCCTGTTTGCCCTTATCTTCATCGGTGAAAGCGTCAATGGCGGCACATTGGCAGCCATCGCGATCTCGGTCGCCGGCGTCATGCTGATTTCGGTGGCGCGCACGGAAGTGACGCCCGCTTCCTTCCTCACCTCGATCTTCAGCCGGACGGCAGGGATCGGCCTTGCCTCGGGGGCATTCTTCGGCTTGTCCTCGGTTGCCTATCGTTCGGCCTCGCTGGCGCTTGCGCCGAGCCTACCGGCCCCGGATGCGATGATGCAGGCGGGCTTTACCCTCGTCGTCGTCATCGTCATGCAGACGGTGTCGATGTTCCTCTGGATCATCTGGCGCGAGAGGGAAGAATTGCGGCGCATCGCCAGGGTCTGGAAACCGTCGCTCGCGGTCGGTTTCGTGGGCGCCACGGCCTCGTTCGGCTGGTTCACGGCGATGACCCTGCAGCAGGCCGCCGTGGTGAAGGCGTTGGCGCAGGTGGAAATGCTGTTCGCCTTCGCCTCGACCGTTCTTTTCTTCAAGGAGAAGATCAACCGGCTCGAGCTGTCCGGCTGCCTGCTGATTGTCGTTGGCGTGCTGTCGCTTCTGGCATTCGGCTGAATGCCAGATATGGCGGACAGGCTTGCCATCCGCCATTGACATGCATCAGGGCACGATGAGCGTGCCGGCGCCTTCGGTGAAGATTTCCAGAAGGACGGAATGCGGCGTCTTGCCGTTGAGGATCACCACGCCCTGCACACCGGCCTTGATGGCATCGATGCAGGTCTCGACCTTCGGGATCATGCCGCCGGAAATCGTGCCGTCCTTGATGAGCGCGCGCGCCTGGGAGACCGTCAGTTCCTTGATGAGCTCCTTGTTCTTGTCGAGAACACCCGGCACGTCAGTCAGGAACAGAAGGCGCGTGGCGTTGAGCGCACCGGCAATGGCGCCGGCGAAGGTGTCGGCATTGATATTGTAGGTGGCGCCATCACGACCGGGCGCGACGGGGGCGATGACCGGGATCATCTCCGATTTTGCAAGCAGATCGAGCAGGGTGCGATCGACTTCCACGACTTCACCGACGAAGCCGAGATCGAGCACGCGCTCTATATTGCTGTCGGGATCGATGACGGTCTTTTTCGCCTTTTCGGCGAAGACCATGTTGCCATCCTTGCCGCACAGACCGATGGCCCATTCGCCCGTCTGGTTGATGAGGGCGACGATTTCCTTGTTGATCGAGCCGGCCAGAACCATTTCAACAATTTCGACGGTCTTGGCATCGGTGACGCGCAGGCCGCCCTCGAATTTCGATTCAATGCCCATCTTCGACAGCATCGCGCCGATCTGCGGGCCGCCGCCATGCACGACGATGGGGTTTATGCCGGACTGCTTCAACAGGGCGATGTCTTCCGCGAAAGCCTTGCCGAGCGTGGAATCCCCCATGGCGTGACCACCATATTTCACCACGATGGTCTTGTTCTCATATTTCTGCATGAAGGGCAGAGCCTGTGCGAGCAGCCGCGCCTGAGTTTCGCTTTCGGAAGCAGTCATCTAAAAACCTCGGTCTGTGGTTGCGGCTGCTGAGAGCCTGTCATCGCTCTAAAGCAAGTTTTCGACGGATGAAATAACCTCCTGGCCTTATTGTGTCGGCAGCGATCAAATTTCTTTTTTTGCCGGTTTCAGCTCTGTAATGAGATTGACATAAAGGCCCAATGGGACCAGCCTTGCTGGGGAAAGGGGAGGGGTTAATTCAGGGCGATGTGAGACGTCGCGCGCCGGGAAATGGCGCGGCCTGAACGACCGAGGAGTGAGAGTCCACATGACGGCACCCGATCGAGACAAGCAAAGCGGTTTGCGGGACGAAGTGCTCGCGGGCGAATATGTGCTGGGTGCCCTGCCGCCGGAAAGCATGGCTGAGCTTGCAAAGCGCGTCAAACGCGATCGCCAGTTTGCCGCCATGGTCAGGCGCTGGCGGGATAATCTGGCGGAAACCGAATATCGCGAAAACGCGACGGTTGCTGCGCTGCTAGAGCGGGACCCAAACCGTCCCGGCCTGCCTTTCAGAAGCCAGCCGCTGCGCAATGGCAGCATGTTCACCGCCATGCTTTCGGAAGTCTGGCATTCCGTACGCTTCTGGCGGCTTCTGGCACTGACGGCGATGCTGTGGACCGCCGTTCTGCTTTTCACCATCGCCTGAGCGCCTGGAGCATTTCCAGGAAAAGTGGATTCCGGTTTTCCGTCCGGAAATACGGAAAACAAGGACCTAGAGCGAGACCGTCCTGATGATCTCGGCGCGCAACTCGTCCAGCCCGAAGGATTTTTCCGACGAGGTGGCGAGAACTTCCGGATACGCAGCGGGACGCTTGCGGATTTTCTCCAGCGTTTCACTGATGAGGCGGGGAACGCCGGCATCCTTGATCTTGTCCGTCTTCGTCAGCACGATCTGGTAGGACACGGCCGCCTTGTCGAGCAGGCTCAGAACCTCTTCGTCGTTCTTCTTTAGGCCATGGCGGGAATCGATCAGCACGTAAACGCGCTTCAGCGTCGCGCGGCCACGCAGATAATCGAAGACGAGCTTGGTCCAGGCATCGACCTGATCCTTGGGGGCCTGCGCATAACCGTAACCGGGCATGTCGACCAGGGCCATCGGCGGCAGGTCACCCGCTTCGCCTGAATAGCCTTCCGGAACGAAGTAGTTCAGTTCCTGCGTGCGGCCGGGCGTATTGGAGGTGCGGGCAAGCCCCTTGTGACCCACCAGTGCATTGATGAGCGAGGACTTGCCGACATTCGAGCGACCGGCAAACGCAATCTCCGGCGGGCCCTCGGGCGGCAGGAATTTCATCGCGGGGACACCGCGAATGAAAATCCAGGGTCGCCCGAACAGGGGCTTTTCGGTTGCCGTACCGGTGTCACTCATTTCGATTGCACCGGCTTTCGCTTGAACAGCCCTTTGAGATTATCGAACAGTTCGATCTTGGCGCCGTGACGCTTCATGATGACGGCCTGCTGGCTGATGGAGAGCGTGTTGTTCCACGCCCAGTAGATGACCAGACCAGCCGGGAAGGAGGCCAGCATGAAGGTGAAGATCAGCGGCATCCAGGTGAAGATCATTGCCTGCGTCGGATCGGGCGGCGTCGGGTTCATGCGCATCTGCAGGAACATGGTGATGCCCATGACCAGCGGCCAGACGCCGATCATCAGGAAATGCGGAACGTCGTAGGGCAGAAGGCCGAACAGGTTGAACAGCGATGTCGGATCGGGCGCGGAAAGGTCGTGGATCCAGCCGAAGAACGGTGCATGCCGCATTTCGATGGTGACATAGATGACCTTGTAGAGCGCGAAGAAGACCGGGATCTGCAGAAGCATCGGCCAGCAGCCGGCAACCGGGTTGATCTTCTCTTCCTTGTAGAGCTGCATCATCGCCTGCTGCATGGCCATGCGGTCATCGCCATGCTTGGCCTTCAGCTCCTCCATCTTCGGCTGCACGCGCTTCATGTTCGCCATGGAAGCATATTGCTTGCTGGCGAGCGGGAAGAAGAGGGCCTTGACGACGATGGTGGTGAGCAGGATGGCCACGCCGAAATTGCCAAAATAACGGAAGAAGAAATCCATCATTTTGAACATCGGCTTGGTGATGAAGTAGAACCAGCCCCAGTCGATCAGGAGGTCGAACTTCGGAATGGAATATTCGGTTTCATAACGGTCGACCAGCGGTACTTCCTTGGCACCGGCGAAGACGAGGCTCTTCAGCTCGATGGACTGGCCGGGTTCGACCGTCATCGTATCGCTCTTGAAATCGGCCTGATAGCTCGGCTGATTGCCGGTAATATGCGAATAGCGGGTTTCGAACGGCGTGGTCTGCGGCGGAACAATGGCCGCGGCCCAATATTTGTCGGTGATGCCGAGCCAGCCGCCGGTTGCCTTGGCCACCGTGACCGGTGCTTCCTCGACATCCTTGTATTTTTCTTCCGTCAGGCTGCCGTCCTTGCCGGAGACGCCGAGGAAACCTTCATGGATGACGAAGACCGGGGGAATCGCCGGCTTGTTGTTGCGCGTCACCCGGCCATAGGTGGCGAGCGAGATCGCAGCCTGTCCGGGGTTCTCGACCTTGTCGGTGACCGAGATCATGTAGTGTTCGTCGATCGACACGGTACGCGAGAAAACCACGCCTTTGGAATTGGTGTAGGTGAGCGTGACCGGGGTGGTTTCCGTCAGCTTGTCGCCGCTTGCGAGCGTCCAGACGGTCGTCGGGCCAGGAACGCCGCCGACTTCCTGCGCGGCAACGTAACCAAGTTCGGTGAAGTAGCCGTCCTTGGTGTCGGAGGGCGAAAACAGCGTGATGATCGGGCTCGAGTCATCGACGGTCTCATGGTAGCCCTTGAGCCGGATGTCATCGAAGCGCGCGCCGGTCAGATTGATCGAGCCGGCGATGGCATTGGTGTCGATGGCGACACGCTGGGTTTTTGCAATCGACTCTTCGCGGGTCGCCGTGGCGGCGGTCTGCGGTGAGGAGGCGGGCGGTGCGCCTTCAACGGCAGCACCTGGTGCCGCAGCCGGTGCCTGCTGCTGCGTCGTCTGCTGCTGCGCCTGGCGGGCCTCTTCGGCGCGGCGCTGCTGCTCGATACGCGGATTCATATAAAGGAATTGCCAGGCGAGGACGATGACAACCGAAAGGGCTATCGCGATGAAGTAATTACGGTTCTTTTCCATCATTCTTTCCTGGAGCGGGTCTCCTGGGACCGTTTCGGTTTCGCCGTTCCTTCAATTCGCTCGATGAGGAGAGACTGAATTTTCGGGAAGGCCGTATCGAGCACGTCCCTGCGGGCGACAATCACATAGTCATGACCGGGCTTCATTGCGACCCCGGCAGAAAGCCTGACGGCTTCCTTGAGACGGCGGCGCATGCGATTTCGCTCGACCGCGTTGCCTTGTCTTTTCGTTACGGTAAAACCGACGCGAGGCTCGGTTTCCGGGGCTTTCCGGTCAAGCACTTCCACAAGAAAGGTGCTTCCCCGCCGTTTTTCCCCCGCCTGAACGGCAAGAAACTCCGACCGGTTTTTAAGCCGGCCGGGTCGTTTTTTAGTCTCACTCATGTGTCCACGACTTTCATCGGGCCACAGATGTCGGCAATTAAGCCGACAGACGTGCGCGGCCGCGCGCACGGCGGGCTGCGAGAACCTTGCGGCCGCCGGCGGTAGCCATGCGGGCACGGAAACCATGACGACGCTTGCGAACAAGCTTGGACGGTTGGTAGGTACGCTTCGACATTTATTTAATACCGCGGTGTGCGGCCCTTCTTGAATTTGCAACTATTTGCAAGAGCGTTTCGTTTTTTGCACGGCTAACCCCGCCTGGGCGAGCTTTCAATGGCCGAGCGTGCGCGGCTTATAAGGGCATAGGCCGAGCAAAGTCAATTGCCGAAGGGGTTTTCGCACTTCACCTTTTGCGGAAAACGCACCGCTCTCTCCCTCGCCGATGGCCTGCAGAGGCCGATTCCCGCGTGCAATTGCTAAAATGCGAAATTCTTTCTTAACGCAGCATTGATAAATCTTGTGATGCGAAAAGTTATGCCAGCTTCCCATTTTCCGTCGCGCGGCTGGCCTTTGTTGGGGGAACGAAATTGAGAATTCGCGGTCGTATCAATCTTCTTGTCGGGCTGATGAGCCTTGTCGCCTGTACCATCGGTGGCCTGTCCATCTATGCGGTCAGCGAGTTCCGGGTGCGCACCGTCGAATATGAGAAAGCGGCAGAGCGCGCCTATAAGGGTGAGGCGCTCAACCGCCTTGTCACCGCGGTTGTGATGGAAGCGCGTGGGGTCTATGCCGCCGCCGACATCGAAAAAGCGGCACCCTTTGCGGACGGCATCGTCAAGAACCTCGACGCCATGGAGAAGCTGATCGCGACATGGACCCCTCTCGTTCCGGCGGAGCAGAAGGCGAGCTTCGATAATCTTGCCAACCGCTTCAAGGAGTTCAAGGCCTTCCGGTTGGAAACCGCGCGGCTTGCCCGTGAAACCGGCCCGCAGGCCGCCAATCAGCAGGGCAACAACGAGGCGAACCGTGCCAACCGCAAGGCATACCAGGCCGAAATCGATGCGGTGGTGAAGAACGACATTGCCGAACTCCAGGCCGTCAAGGTCGGCATAGACGGTTTTGTGACGGCGTCCTTCTGGCTGGTCATCATCGTCACCGGCAGCGGCATATTGGCCGGCGCTGCATTCGGCCTTTATATCGGGGCCCGGCAGCTGAGCGCGCCCATTCGCAGGGTTTCGGAAGTGATGAACGCGGTGGCCGATGGCAATCTGGAGGCGGAAGTCCCCTATCTCGGCCGCAACGACGAAATCGGCGAAATGGCGGCGGCCGTCGAGGTCTTCAAGAAGAACGGCAGCGAAGTGCGCCGCATGAATGCGCAGGAATCCGCCATGCGCGCCAAGAGCGACGACCTGCAGGCCGGCATGGCCATTGTCGTCGACGCCGCGGCCGCGGGCGATTTCAGCCGCCGCATCAACAAGAATTATGGCGACGACAACCTCAATCGTTTCGCCGCGACGATCAATGCCCTGCTCACGGGCGTGCATAATGGCGTCTCCGAGACCAGCCGTGTCATCGAAGGCCTGGCGCGCGGCGATCTGACGGAGAGGATGGAAGGCGATTTCCGCGGCGTGTTCGCCGAACTGAAGGAAAACGTCAACCAGACGCTGACCAAGCTGCGCGAGACGATGCGCGAGGTGCGCGGCAGCACGGAAGGCATCAGCGGCAACGCGAGCGAATTGCGTTCAGCGGCCGACGACCTGTCGAAGCGGACGGAGCAGCAGGCCGCAGCGCTGGAGGAAACCTCCGCCGCGCTGGACGAGATCACCGCCGTTGTCCGCAACTCCACCGATCGTGCGCAGGAAGCCAGCACCATGGTTGCTGAAACGAAGCAGAAGACGGAAGAATCCGCCAATGTCGTGCGCGATGCCGTCTCCGCCATGGATCGCATCGAGCATGCCTCGCGCGAAATCAGCCAGATCATCAATGTCATTGACGAGATTGCCTTCCAGACCAACCTGCTGGCGCTGAACGCCGGCGTGGAAGCGGCGCGTGCGGGTGAGGCGGGCAAGGGCTTCGCCGTCGTCGCCCAGGAAGTGCGCGAACTGGCGCAGCGTTCCGCAACGGCCGCGAAGGACATCAAGGCGCTGATTACCAAATCCGGCGAAGAGGTCGGGCGCGGCGTATCGCTGGTGCAGAAAACCGGCAGCGCACTGGGTGAGATCGAGACCCGCGTCCTGGCGATCAACGAACACATCCATTCGATCGCCACTGCCGCCAGGGAACAGTCCACCGGCCTGCATGAGGTGAATACCGCCATCAACCAGATGGATCAGGTGACGCAGCGCAACGCCGCCATGGTGGAGGAGACCTCGGCCGCGACCCACAAGCTGAGCAGCGAGGCGGACCACCTCGTGACGCTGGTGGCGCGCTTCAATGTCGGTGCCGAGACTGCGCAGCACAATCTGCGCACGGAGAATGTGAAGCGCACGCCCCGCGTCGAGCAGCCGGTGCGGCCGGTGGCCGTTTCCGACAGGGCGGTGGCGGTGGCTTCCCCGGCCCGCAGGTTGATGAACAGCGTCAGCCGGGCACTCAATGCCCAGCCGGCTGCTGCCCCGGCTCAGGGGGACTGGCAGGAATTCTGACGGGCGCCGTTGCTGCTCACGCTTGAACCCCTTTACCTGAAGCGCCGCCCCTGCCGGGCGGCGTTTGTTTTTGCGGCGATGAAGACGTTTGTTTTGCAACGCATTGGAAAAATATCCATTCGGTCCTATTATTATTGCTGCATATAAACCGAGCCGTTTCACGCAAAGCAGCGGCGCGCATACAGGATCATGGCCCGGTGTTTTCTAAAGGCGCAGACAGCTTGGACCGCACGCAAGACGATCCGGTGCATTGCATGCCGGGATTGACCGCCGGTCTTTCGGGGCGGCTGCTGTTGCTGACCGTCATTTTCGTGATGATCGCCGAAGTGCTGATCTTCGTGCCTTCGGTTGCCAATATGCGTCTTTCCTGGCTGCGGGACCGCCTGAACACCGCCGCCGCCGCCGGTGCCGTGATTGACGGTCTGCAGGCGGAATTGCCGCGAAGCGTGCAGAACGACACGCTGATGGCGACGGGCGCGAAGCTTATTGCGCTGCGCAAGGACGGTACATCGCGGCTGCTCGCCGTGGCGGAAACGCCGCCCGGCGTCGACGAGCAATATGATCTTTCCGATGTTTCGCAAGTGGAGGCGGTGCGGGATGCCTTTTCCACATTGTTGTTCGGCGGCAACCGCGTGATCCGCGTTTTCGATGTTGTGGGCGACAGCGATACCATCATCGAACTGGTGCTGGGCGAAAACAAGCTGCGGGCGGCAATGCTCGCTTATGCCCGCAACGTTTTCCTGATCTCGATCATCCTGTCGCTGGTCACCGCCGGCCTGATCTTCATCTCCATCAACCGCATCATGATCCGGCCGATACGGCGCCTGACACTCGGCATGCAGGATTTCTCGGAGGATCCGGGCAATCCCGAGCGGATTTTCGTGCCCGAGGAGGGGGCGGACGAGCTGGCGGTTGCGGGTCGTCACCTCGCGGACATGCAGACCGAACTGCAGAAAACCCTGCGACAGCAGAAAAATCTCGTTGATCTCGGCCTGGCCGTGTCGAAGATCAACCATGACATGCGCAATATCCTGTCTTCCGCGCAGCTCATGTCAGACCGGCTGGTGGATGCAAAGGACCCCATGGTCCGCAGTTTTGCGCCGAAACTGCTGCGCACCATCGACCGTGCGGTGGCCTATACCGGTGAGGTTCTGGCCTATGGCCAGGCGACCGAGGGCGCGCCGAAACGCAAGACGGTGCATTTGAGCCTTCTGGTGCGGGATGTGCGCGATATTCTGGCGCTCGATCCGGAAAGCGGCATCGAGTTTCAGGACAGCGTTCCGCCGGATCTGACGGTGGATGCGGATTCCGAACAGCTTTTCCGGGTGATCCACAATCTCTGTCGCAATGCCGTTCAGGCGCTGCAATCCGACCCGGCGAATACCGCACAGCGTTATCTTTCCATCTCGGCCCAGCGAGCCGGCAGCGTCGTCAGCATCGTCATCGACGACAATGGGCCGGGAATGCCGCGCAAGGCCAAGGAGAACCTGTTTTCCGCGTTCCGGGGATCGGCCCGCTCCGGCGGCACGGGCCTCGGTCTCGTCATTGCGCGCGAACTTGTGCTGGCCCATGGCGGCACGATCGCGCTCGTTGAAAAGCCCGGCCCCGGCACTCAGTTCCGCATCGAGATCGCCGACCGCGCCGCTTCCATACATGCGGCCAGAACCGCATAAAAAACCTGCTTCGCACCGGCCCACCGCAATCATTATTCCTGCCGGAAAGGACACGGCAAAGGGTGTGTGGAAAATGGCCTTTATGGAATATATATTGAAATCAATGATATACATGAATTACTGCGGAAAAATGACAATTTCGAAGCGAAATCGCTTGCATTCGGAATGAGGACGTTTTAGAGGATCGCCACGCCACCGGAAACGACCGGAACGGCACGCACCCGTAGCTCAGCTGGATAGAGCACCAGACTACGAATCTGGGGGTCAGGAGTTCGAATCTCTTCGGGTGCGCCATTTCTCTTCCCATAAAAGTAGTCCTGAGAAAGTCGCTGTTTCTCACGCGTCGCATGGCTGGTATCGGTGAGCCCGTTCCGGCAGATGCCTTGTCTGCTTCTCGCCCTGCAAGACCGAACGAATTCCGAACTTTGCGAATATGTGTTAAAATCCTCCGGTCATCAGATGGCCTGGGGTGAAAGCCATGTTGGAAGCGGACAAGGTGTTTGCGGGTTCGATTCCGGAAAATTACGACCGCTATATGGTGCCGTTGATTTTTGCGCCATTCGCTGCCGATCTGGCGCGGCGGGCGGCGGCCTTGATGCCGATCGATGTTCTGGAAATCGCCGCCGGCACCGGGGCGGTCACGCGGGAGCTGGCGCCGCGTTTGTCGCCTGCCGCCAATTATGTCGTCACCGATCTCAACCAGCCGATGCTGGATTTTGCGGCGTCGCGGCAGATACCGGACATCCGGATGAAATGGCAGCAGGCGGATGCCCAGGAGCTGCCTTTCGAAGACGCGGCTTTCGATCTCGTTTTCTGTCAGTTCGGTGCGATGTTTTTTAGTGACCGCCCGGCGGCCTATCGCGAGGCAAAGCGGGTGTTAAAGCCCGGCGGACATTATCTGTTCAATGTGTGGGATCGTATCGAGGAAAATCACTTCGCGGATGATGTGACAAACGCCCTTGCACAACTGTTCCCAAATGACCCGCCACGCTTCATGGCCCGCACGCCGCATGGCTATCACGATACGGCGTTGATCCGCCGCGAGCTGGCCGATGCCGGTTTTTCCCGCGTGACGATGGAGACGGTGGCGGCGCAAAGCCGTGCCTCTTCGCCGCGCATTCCGGCAATAGCCTATTGTCAGGGAACCCTTCTTCGCACGGAAATAGAGGCCAGAGCGCCCGGAAAGCTGGACGCCGCGACCGATTACGCCGCGGCCGCCATTGAGGCGCGCCATGGCGGTGGTGAAGTTGCCGCGAAAATTCAGGCACATGTGATTCTCGCTGTCGTTTAAAATGACGGGGAAATCGGAACAGCCAACCCGGTTTTTCGACCCATCCATTCGGGCTCGGAATATTCCGATATGAACCCCTTTATATTAGGGGGTTTCGGTGAAGGCCTGTATCGTAAGGTCTTGCGATGAGCCGGGATTGCCGGGGTTTCGAGTGTCATCGAAGTTTCCGCAAACCTTCGTCATATTGTCATACAATATAAGCATATGCGCTTCAGAAAAGGAGCGCAGAATGACGCCACAATCACTTGAGCTTTCGGGCATCGGCAAAGGCTTTGGCGCCGACGATGTTCTGAAAGAAATCGATCTCTCCATCCGTCCTGGAGAGTTTTTGTCCCTCGTTGGCATGTCGGGTTGTGGCAAGTCCACGCTTCTGCGCATCATCGCGGGGCTGGAAACGCCGGATCGCGGTTCGGTCTCCATCGGTGGGCAGGATGTGACGGAGATTGATCCGAGCGACCGCAATCTGGCGATGGTGTTCCAGTCCTACGCGCTTTATCCGCATATGAGCGTGCGTCAGAATATCGCGACGCCGCTACGCATGCGGCGCCTGCCTTTCGCCGCACGCCTGCCGCTGGTCGGACGGTTTGCTGCTCCTGCGGAAACATTGAAGCAGATCGATGCCGCCGTCGAGCAGGCGGCCGAAACGCTGCAGATCGCGCATCTGCTGGATCGTAAGCCGGCTCAGCTTTCCGGCGGCCAGCGCCAGCGTGTTGCGCTGGCCCGGGCACTGGTGCGCTCGCCTGCCGCCTTCCTGATGGACGAGCCGCTTTCCAACCTCGATGCCAAGCTTCGCGCCCATATGCGCGAGGAACTGGCAGGCCTGCACCGCCGGCTGGGGGCGACTTTCATCTATGTGACCCACGACCAGATCGAAGCCATGACCATGTCCGACCGCATCGCGCTGATGTCGGAAGGTCGCATCGAGCAGCTCGGCACGCCGGATGAACTTTACCGGAAACCGGCGACATTGACGGTCGCGCGTTTTATCGGCACGCCTTCGATCAACCTGCTGCCGGTCGAAATCGATACCACCGGCAGCGTGACGGCCTTCGGTCGCGATCTTGGTCTCGAGGCTGCCGGCCGCGATGCCGGCCCGGCGACGCTCGGCCTGCGCGCAGAAGATCTGCGTCCGGGCGAAGAAGGTCTCGCCGTGCGGGTGGTGCGCAGCGAAACCCACGGCGCGGACCGTTTCGTCAGCTGCCGTCTTTTGAACGACGAGACGGTTGCCATCACCCTGCGTCAGGGCGCGGGCGAGGTACTCGGCGCCGATGGCAATGGTGTGATGACCCTCGGTTTTGCACCCGAGCGCGCGCATCTTTTCGCAGCCGACGGCCTGCGTCGCAAGGTCACGGTGCGTGAACGGGTGCCGGCATGACGGCGGTCGATTTTTCCACCGCCGGCCGTGCAAAAGCCCGTCCGCGCCTGTCGAAGGCGGACAGGCGCATGGTCTGGCGCGGCCTGATGTTTGCTGCGCCGGCAAGCCTGCTGCTCCTGGCGACCTATATCGTTCCGATGTTCGTTCTCGCCGTTTTCTCCCTCACCGATTATCAGCTCGGCGCGCTCTCCACCCGCTTTGTCGGTCTCGGCAATTTCATCAAGGCGTTTCAGGATCCGGTCTTCCTGCGGGCGCTCATGAATACGGCCATTTATGCGGTCATCGTCATTCCATTCGGTGTGTTTCTGGCGCTCGGCGTGGCCCTGCTCGTTTATAACCGCAAGCGAAGCCGCGGCTTCTGGGAAGTGGCCTATTTCCTTCCCGTCACCGCAACGCTCGTCGCCATGGCGACCGTGTGGCAATTCCTGCTGCACCCCTCGCTCGGCCCGGTGAATGCGGCGATCAAATGGCTGGGTTTCGAGCCCGTCGCGTTTCTCTCCAACCCCGTCCTGCTCATTCCCACCATGGCGATAATGGGCATCTGGCAGGTTCTCGGCTTCAACATGGTGCTGTTCCTCGCCGGCCTCACGGCCATTTCGAAGGACCTGCACGAGGCCGCGCGGCTCGATGGCGCCAAGAACCCGGTCGACCGTTTCCTGACGGTTACATGGCCGATGCTCGGGCCGACGACGATGTTCGTGGTGGTGACGACCTCCATCTCTGCCTTCAAGGTGTTTGAGACGGTGGCCGTGCTGACCAAGGGCCGCTTCGGTTCGGAAACCCTGTTGTTCGATCTTTATCTGGAAGGGTTCGAATATTCCAACACCGGTTATGCCGCCGCGTTGACGATGATCTTCCTTGCAATCGTACTGGTTCTTTCGATCGGCCAGACGCTGCATATGGACCGGAAGGTGCACTACTGATGGCCGCGCTTCGCAAATATCTCCCGCATCTCGTGCTCGCGCTCGGCGCTTTCGTGATGCTGCTGCCGTTCTACTGGATGTTCCTGACGTCCATCCGCTCACCGGCCGAAATATTCAACGTTTCGCTCTGGCCGATCCCTGAAAAATTCGATGCGCTGGAAAATTATTCCCGTGCTGCGGGGCAGGTGCCCATGGCGCGGTTCATGCTCAACGGCGTGATCGTCTGCTTCGGTATCCTCATCATTCAGGTCCTGACGTCGGTTCCGGCCGCCTATGCACTGGCGAAACTCCGGTTTCCGGGGCGCAAGCTGCTGCTGGCGCTGGTGATCGCAGCGCTCTGCGTACCCATTCAGGCACTGGCCCTGCCGCTTTTTGTGGGTCTGACGACAACACAGCTGCTGAACACCTATTTCGCGATGATGATGCCGTTCTTCCTTTCGGTCTTCGCCATCTTCCTGTTCAACCAGTCCTTCCGCAGCTACCCGGATGAAATCATCGAGGCGGCGCGCATGGACGGTTTCTCGGAAATGGAGATTTGCTGGGGGCTCGTCCTGCGCGGCTCGCTTCCCTCGCTCGCCGCCTTCTCGGTCTTCTCGCTCGTTGCCCACTGGAACGATCTCTACTGGCCGATGATCGTGATCTCCGACACCAATCTCGCCCCACCACCGCTTGGCATGATGTTCTTCGCCGATGTCGAATCCGGCGCGAATTACGGTGCACTGATGGCGGGCGCCACACTGATTACCGCGCCGATGGTGCTGTGCTTCCTCCTCGCACGGCGGCATTTCATCGCCGGTATTACGATGACCGGCGTCAAGTAACGCCGTTCGGACCTCTTCCTCTCAAACCTCTCTGGAGACTGACATGAAACTCAACCGACGCGCTGTAATGGGCGGTCTGGCCCTTGGCATGGCTTTTGCGGGCCTCGCACAGCCGGTTCTGGCCAACGAAATCACGCTCAACGTTCTTTACAACCTGCCGGGCTTCACGAAATTCCATCAGCCGCTGGCCGATGAATTCATGAAGCGGAACCCGGATGTAAAGATCAACTTCCTCGCTCCGGCCGCCGGTTATAATGAAGGCCAGCAGCAGGTTCTGCGCTCGGCTGTCACTGGCAATCTGCCGGACGTTTATTTCTCGGGTTACAACCTGACGGCGGAACTTGTTCACACGCTCGCTCCCCGCAACCAGATCACCGATCTCGGCCCGTTCATCCAGGCTGAAGGCGGCCAGGCTTTCCTCGACAAGAACTACAGCCCGAAGATGGCCGCTCTCGGCCAGATCGACGGAAAGCAGTACGGCCTGCCGGTCAATGCTTCCTCGCCGATCATCTACATCAACTCCGATCTCGTTTCCAAGGCTGGCGGCGACCCGGACAAGATGCCGACGACCTTCCCGGAGCTCATCGCTCTCGCCAAGAAGATCAAGGCTCTTGACCCGAAGTTTGCCGGCATGAGCTACGACATCAATGGCTGGCCGGATGACTGGTTGTGGCAGGCGCTCGTCTTCGAACAGGGCGGCAAGCTCGTTGATGAAAAGACCAAGACCGTCGCTTTCGACAATGAAATCGGCCTCAACGCCCTGAAGATGGCCCGTCAGTTCGTGACCGAAGGCGGCCAGAACCTGCTCGACTGGGATCAGTCCCGCCAGCAGTTCGGCGCAGGCCTCACCGGCTTCATCTTCTCGACGCCTGCTCACGTGCAGACAATCCAGGGTCTGGTTGGCGACCGCTTCAAGCTGAAGACGGCAACCTTCCCGCTCGACAACAAGGAAAAGGGCGGCGTGCCGACCGGCGGCAACTCTGCCGTTATCCTGACGCAGGAGAAGGCCAAGCAGGACGCTGCCTGGAAATATCTGAAGTGGGTCACCGGTCCGGAAGCGCAGAACACCATCGTTCGCATTACCGGCTATCTGCCGACCAACAAGCAGGCAACCGGCCCGGACTTCCTCGCTCCCTATTATGCCGAGAACCCGAATGTGAAAACCGCCTCGCTCCAGGCTGACCGTTCTCTGCCCTGGGCCGGTTATCCGGGCGGCGATTCCGTCCGCATCTGGCGTACGCAGCGCGACATTATCGGCACCGTCATGCGCGGTGAAGTAACGCCGGAAGCCGGTCTCAAGCAGATCGTCGAGCAGACCAACGGCCTGATGAAATAAGTCAAGCATCGAAAAGGCTGCGGGGAAATCCGTTCCCGCAGCCATTTTACGCAGAAAGACCGACAATGAAGATCATCCAGATCACCGACACCCATCTTCTGCCGCCGGGCATCGCGATAAACGGCGTCGACCCGGAAAAACAACTGCGTGCCGCTGTCGCCGATATTATCGAAAAGCACGCCGACGCCGATCTTCTGGTGATGACGGGCGATCTTTGCAATTACGGCGAGCCGGAAGCCTACGAGCTGCTGCGCGATATTCTCACACACGTTTCCATCCCCACACGGTTGATGCTCGGCAATCACGACCGCCGGCCGGAGTTCGTGGCGGCGTTCCCGGAACAGCCGCGTGACGGCAATGGTTATATCCAGTCCTTTATCGATACCGAATTCGGCCGGCTGCTGTTCCTTGACAGCCACGAAGCCGATGTCATCGGCGGCATGTACGGTGCGGACCGCTTGGTATGGCTGGAGAGCGCTCTGGAAAGTGCAGGCGATCTGCCGGCGACGGTTTTCATTCATCACCCGCCGATGGAATGCGGTATCCGGCATTTCGAACATATCGGCATGCATGATGACGGCGCTGTCATACGCCGCCTCGCCGCCCATCCCGCCGGTATACGCCATATCATTTTCGGTCATATCCATGTGCCGATGGCCGGCACGACGGCCGAAGGCATTGCCTATAGTTCCGGCCAGGCCTGCGCCCACCGTTTCATCACCGATATCGATGTTGTCGATCCGCTATGGACGGGCGGTAGTCCCTGTTACCGGGTCATTACTCTCGGTACATTCGGGCTGCGTGCTTATGATGCCGAAGTAGGGCAGATCGTGCTCGGTCAGGCACCCGTCTGCGAAGGTCCCTGACCGCGCTCATTCTTCGTGATGCGACGGGGCGAGGTTCGCCCCATTGCCTTTCCCGGAGCGGACGGTCAGGCGCGGTGAAACCCGTTTCCCGTTCGGTAAGGCTGCGATGGGATGAAGACCTCGCAGCCTGTCGCGCCGATGCGCCACTTATGCTTGGTTGAACGGGATTTGATGCGTAGAAGGCTTGGTTCCGTTCGCACCCTTGATCTATGTCAGTTTCATCGATGAAACTGCGCGCCATAGTCGCCGCGAGGTGGCCACCCGAATGCCGTGCCATCGTGATGACAGATCATGGAGAAGTGCATGCTTGAAAAGCGTATCCGCAACGCGTCCCTCTTGAACAGGATCGTTAGTGCCGAAGAGGCCGCCAGTCTCATTCAGGACGGCATGACCGTCGGCATGAGCGGCTTTACGCGCGCAGGAGAAGCGAAGGCCGTGCCGCTGGCGCTGGCCGAACGCGCCAAGACGAATCCCATGAAAATCACCCTGATGACCGGCGCCTCCCTCGGCAACGATCTCGACAAGACCATGGTGGAGGCCGGCATGCTGGCGCGGCGCATGCCGTTCCAGTCCGATCCGGCTCTGCGCAAGGCGATCAATGACGGCAGGGTGATGTTCATCGATCAGCATCTTTCCGAAACGGTCGAGCAATTGCGCAGCGGCCAGATCCACGGGGTCGATATCGCCATTGTCGAGGCGGTGGCGATCACCGCGGAAGGCGGCATCGTGCCCACCACCTCGGTCGGTAATTCAGCGAGTTTTGCCATTCTGGCCGATAAGGTCATCGTCGAGATCAATCTGTCGCAGCCCGAGGTGCTGGAGGGGCTGCACGACATCTTCATTCCCGCCAAGCGCCCGACCCGCATGCCCATTCCCGTTGTGGCGACGGATAGCCGTGTGGGCCTACCCTTCATTCCGGTGCCGCCGGAAAAGATCGCCGCCATCGTTCTGAGCGACAAGAGCGACAGTTTTTCGACGGTGCTGCCGCCTGATGATGAGACAAAGGCGATTGCCGGGCATCTCACGGAGTTCCTGCTGAACGAGGTCCGTCACGGCCGCATGACCCACGAACTCCAGCCGTTGCAGGCAGGCATCGGCACCATCGCCAATGCCGTTATGCATGGCTTCATCGATACGCCGTTTCATGATCTGAAAATGTATTCGGAGGTTCTTCAGGATTCGACCTTCGAACTGTTCGATGCGGGCAAGCTCACCTTCGCCTCGGGTTCGTCGATCACGCTCTCTTCCGCCATGAACGAAAAGGTCATGCCGCGGCTTGCGGATTACAAAAGCAGGCTGATCCTGCGTCCGCAGGAGGTCAGCAACCACCCGGAAGTCATCCGTCGCCTCGGTATCATCGGCATCAATACGGCGCTGGAATTTGATATTTACGGAAACGTCAATTCCACCCATGTCGGCGGAACCCATATGATGAACGGTATTGGCGGCTCCGGCGATTTCGCCCGCAACGCCTATATGTCGATCTTCGTCACCAAGTCGATCGCCAAGGGTGGCGCCATTTCCAGCGTCGTGCCCATGGTCAGCCATGTCGACCATACGGAACATGATGTCGATATTCTCGTCACTGAAACGGGCCTTGCCGATCTGCGCGGTCTTGCTCCCCGCGAGCGTGCGGCGGTCATCATCGCCAATTGTGTACATCCCGATTATCGCGATGCCCTGACGGATTATTACCAGCGCGCGGCGGCGCGGGGCGGGCACACGCCGCATCTCATCGAAGAGGCTCTGTCCTGGCATAGTGCGCTGCGCGAAAGGGGCACGATGCTGCCGCAGCGATAGGCCGCTATTTGACGAGCTGTCCGATTGCCGGTTCAAACGCGCGGCAATTGGGTCCGTTTGGACACACCGCGGCGGAAAGTGCTCACCGTTCCGCTGTGGTTGCTGGCGCGGCAGTTCCGCCTCCGGTAGAAAATCCTCTCCCCCGGCTGCTATCTGGCTGCCTCTGGGTTGTAGGAGAGTGATGTGATGCCCATTCGCTTCGTGGCCGTAATCGCGATTGTCGCCCTGCTCGCCGGTTGCGGTGGGCGGCCCATCGGGGTCATGACGCCGACGGGGCAGACCGTGGCGGGTACGACGCCGGTCAATCTTCTCGTCGCTACCACCCGTGCGCCATCGGAAAATCCTGCCGTGCTTTTTGGCGGCGAGCGGGGAACGGGGCTCAAGGTCGATGCGGTGACGGTTTCCATTCCGCCCAACGCCAACCGCAAGGTCGGCCAGGTGCAATGGCCGAAGAAGCTGCCGCCGAACCCGCTGAAGGATTTCACCACGGTGGCGCTGGAGCCTATTCGCTCTGAAGCAGAGACCAGAAGCTGGATCAACCAGCATATCAAGAAGGACCGCCGTGTGCTGGTCTTCGTGCATGGTTTCAACAACCGTTACGAGGAATCGGTCTATCGCTTCGCCCAGATCGTCCATGATTCCGGTACGGATGTCGTGCCGGTGGTTTTCACCTGGCCGTCGCGTGCCAGTATTTTCGACTATAATTACGACAAGGAAAGCACCAACTACTCGCGCGATGCGCTGGAGGAGATGCTGACGCGTCTTGCCAGGGACAAGTCCATCGGTGAGGTTACGGTCATGGCCCATTCCATGGGCACCTGGCTTGCGGTGGAGGCCCTGCGCCAGATGGCGATCCGCAATGGCCGCGTCGATCCGAAGATCGGCAATGTCATTCTGGCTGCGCCGGATCTGGATGTGGATGTGTTCAGCCGGCAATTTGCAAGCCTTGGCAAGGCGCCACCGAAATTCACTCTGTTCGTTTCGCAGGATGACCGTGCGCTCAGCCTGTCCCGCCGCATTTCCGGTAATGTCGATCGTCTCGGCCAGATCGACCCATCCGTCGAGCCCTATCGCAGCGAGCTGGAAAAAGCCGGCATCACCGTTCTCGATCTCACCAAGCTGCAATCCGGCGACCGCCTGAACCACGGCAAATTTGCCGAAAGCCCCGAGGTCGTCCGCCTTATCGGCGACCGCCTCATTGCCGGCCAGACGGTGACGGATTCCGATGTCGGGCTGGGTGAGGCTCTGGGCGCGGTCAGCATCGGTGCTGCGCAAACTGTTGGAACGGCCGCCAGTGTGGTGGTCAGCGCACCGATTGCGGTTTTTGATCCGCGCACGCGGGAAAATTATGGCCGGCAGGTGGAACGGCTCGGCCGCTCCGTTGAAAATACCGTCGGATCGGTGGGGGATACGGCGGGTTCCGTGGTGGACGATCAGGCATTGCAACAGTCACAACTGAATTGCGAGGCAGCCGCCAATCGCAAGCGGGCGGAATGCCGTAATCGCTAGATGACGAAAACCCTCAGCGTTTTCGTCATCCCTAGTTGAGATTTGTATACAGCTTGTATTTTTATCTGTATGGTCGGGGCGATAACCCACCTTCCGGAGTAAGACCCCATGCGTTGGAAACGCACTCTCCAGCTTCTCGATGTCCATTGCGAAGGCGAAATCGGCCGTGTCGTCACGGGCGGGGCGCCCAAAATTCCCGGTAACACGGTGGCCGAGCAGCTTCACTGGATGAATACGGATCCGCAGGGAGAGGCGCTGCGCCGCTTCCTGACGCTGGAGCCGCGTGGCACGCCCATGGGCTCGGTCAATCTTCTCCTGCCGCCGAAACATCCGGATGCCCACGCCGCCTTCGTCATTCTGCAGCCGGATCAGGCCCATGCGAGCTCGGGCTCGAATTCCATCTGCGCCACGACTGCGCTTCTGGAAAGCGGCATGGTGGAGATGCAGGAGCCGGAAACCGTCATCATTCTGGAAACGGCGGCCGGCCTCGTGAAAGCCACGGCCACCTGCCGCGACGGGCGCTGCGAAAAGGTCAAGCTGACCATGGTTCCCTCCTTCGTGCATGAGCTGGATGTCAGCATCGACACGCCTGAATGGGGCAAGGTAACGATGGACATTTCCTACGGTGGCATTTTTTACGCGCTGGTCGATGTGCGCCAGATCGGTCTCACCATCGAGAAGGCCAATGCGGCAAAACTCGTTGCCGCGGGTATGACTCTGAAGGACCTCGTCAACCGTGAAATGACCGTCGTTCATCCGGAAATCCCCGCAATATCGGGTGTCGCTTACGTCATGTTCCGTGATGTGGATGCCGATGGCTCCATCCGCACCTGCACCACCATGTGGCCGGGCCGCGCGGATCGTTCGCCCTGCGGCACGGGCAATTCCGCCAATCTCGCCACGCTTTATGCGCGCGGCAAGGTGAAGGTGGGAGACGAATATAAATCCCGTTCGATCATCGGTTCGGAATTCGATGTCGGCCTTTCCGCCGTCACCGAGGTGGCGGGCCGTCCGGCCGTCATTCCCACCATTGCCGGGCGTGGCTTCACCTTTGGTCTACATCAGGTCGGTCTCGATCCCTTCGACCCCCTGGCCGACGGTTTCGCCATGACCGATGTCTGGGGTCCGGAAGCGGGCAACATCTGAGGCGGGCTTCAAAAAAATGAAATTTACAGCCGCCCGATGGTCTTTGGCGGCTGTTTTCCCGCGGCAAAAGATGCTAAGCGGGCGCCAATTCCATCATGCTCCGAGGTAAACCGATGAAGTCGCTCACCCTGCGCCGCCCTGATGACTGGCACCTGCACCTTCGCGATGGCGCCATGCTGGAAGGCGTGATCGGGGATACGAGCCGCCATTTCGCTCGCGCCATCATCATGCCGAACCTGGTGCCGCCGGTCGTTACCACCGCCGATGCCCGCGCCTATCGCGAACGCATCGTCAAGGCGATCCCGGCAGGCGATCGTTTCGAGCCGCTGATGACCCTCTATCTCACCGAGGATACTGAAGCCGACGACGTGGAGGAGGGCAAGAAGAGCGGCCTCATCACCGCCGTGAAGCTCTATCCTGCGGGTGCGACGACCAATTCCCATGGCGGTGTGCGTGATTTCAACAGGGCCATGCCGGTTCTGGAGCGCATGGCGAAGATCGGCCTGCCGCTCTGCGTGCATGGTGAAGTGACGACACCGGAAGTCGATATTTTCGACCGGGAGAAAGCCTTCATCGATACGGTTCTGGAGCCACTGCGCCAGCGCCTGCCGGAACTGAAGGTGACGATGGAGCACATTACCACCCGCGACGGCGTGGATTATATCAAGTCATCCAAGGCCAATCTGGCAGGCTCCATCACCACCCATCACCTCATCATCAACCGCAACGCCATTCTCGTCGGCGGTATCAAGCCGCATTATTATTGCCTGCCCGTCGCCAAGCGCGAGGAGCACCGGCTCGCGCTGCGGGCTGCCGCAACCTCGGGCGATGCGCGCTTCTTCCTCGGCACGGATTCCGCTCCGCATGTGGACCCGTTGAAGGAATGCGCCTGCGGTTGCGCCGGCATCTATACTTCCATCAACACCATGAGCTGCCTTGCCCATGTCTTCGAGGATGAAAACGCCCTCGATCAACTGGAAGCCTTCGCTTCGCTCAACGGTCCCGCCTGGTATGGGCTGGCGCCGAATGAGGAGACGATCACGCTGGTCAAGCGCGAGGAAGCGGTGGCCTTTCCCGCCAAGATCGAAACGGGCGCCGGGCCGGTGACCGTATTCGATCCGATGTTCCCGCTTCATTGGGATGTAAGCTGATTTTTATGACCGCCGGCACTGCCGGCGGTTTTGTTATGGTCCACAGGCATTCGCCAACCGGCGCCGCCTGCGGATACCTGCAATGCTGAACAGAGACGTTGTGCTTTCCGAAAACCGATCCGGGTTCTCGGAAGCGATAAACCAGGGCCGAAAAAGGAGAACGCCTATGAACCATTTCACATTCACCGACCGCACCGTCGTCGCGGAACTGGTTGCAAAGATGTTGTGGGAAATCAAGGCGGTCCATTTCAACTCCGAAAGCCCCTATACCTTCGCTTCGGGCATGAAGAGCCCGGTCTATATCGATATGCGCAAGCTCATCTCCTTCCCGCGCATCCGCTCGGCGGCGATGGATTTCGCAGCTGCGGCGGTGATGCGCGAAGCGGGTTTCGAGAAATTCGACTGTGTCGCGGGCGGTGAAACGGCGGGCATTCCCTTTGCGGCTTTCCTTGCCGAGCGCCTTGGCCTGCCGATGATCTATTGCCGCAAGAAGCCGAAAGGCCATGGCCGCAACGCCCAGATCGAAGGTCATATGCCGGAAGGTGCCCGCGTTCTCGTCATCGAGGATCTGACGACGGCCGGCGGCTCGATGTTCACTTTCATCGATGCCATCCGCGCGGCGGGTGGTATTGTCGATCATGGCATCGCGCTGTTTTATTACGGCATCTTTGAAGAGGCCGAAGCACGTTTCGCCAATGGCAATGTCAAGCTGCATTACCTGACGACCTGGCGCGACGTTCTGGCGGTTGCCCGGGCTGAAAAACTGTTCGATGAAAAGACCCTGTCCGAGGTCGAGGCCTTCCTTGATAATCCGCTGCCCTGGTCTGCAAAGCGTGGCGGTGTCAGCGAATTGCCGCAATCTTAATTTCGGATGCGGCCAGCCAGGCTTTGTGGCTGGCCTTCCGATCGATCTTCGTCTAAATCGATTTAAGTCCATTTGATTTGCTGTTTTGAGGAGGACCGTAATGATCCTGTGTTGTGGTGAAGCCCTGATCGACATGCTGCCCCGGCAGACGACGCTGGGCGAGGCGGGTTTTGCCCCCTATGCCGGCGGAGCGGTCTTCAACACGGCAATTGCACTGGGGCGTCTCGGCGTTCCGGCTGCTTTCTTCACCGGCCTTTCCGATGACATGATGGGTGATATCCTGCGCGAGACCCTGCGCGCCAGCAAGGTGGATTTCAGCTATTGCGCCACCCTTTCGCGCCCCACCACCATCGCCTTCGTCAAGCTGGTGGATGGCCACGCGACCTATGCCTTTTACGACGAGAACACCGCCGGCCGGATGATCACCGAAGCCGAACTTCCGGCGTTGGGCGCCGACTGCGAAGCGCTGCATTTCGGTGCCATCAGCCTCATCCCGGAACCCTGCGGCAGCACCTATGAGGCGCTGATGACGCGCGAGCACGAGACCCGCGTCATCTCGCTCGATCCGAATATCCGCCCCGGTTTCATCAAGGACAAACAGTCCCATATGGCCCGTATCCGCCGCATGGCGGCCATGTCGGATATCGTCAAATTCTCGGATGAGGACCTGGCGTGGTTCGGCCTTGAAGGCGACGAGGATACGCTTGCCCGCCACTGGCTGCACCATGGCGCAAAACTGGTCGTCGTCACCCGTGGCGCCAAGGGTGCCGTCGGTTACAGTGCCAATCTCAAGGTGGAAGTTGCCTCCGAACGGGTAGAGGTGGTCGATACGGTCGGCGCCGGAGATACGTTCGATGCCGGCATTCTCGCTTCGCTGAAAATGCAGGGGCTGCTGACCAAGGCGCAGGTGGCGTCGCTGAGCGAAGAACAGATCAGGAAGGCTTTGGCGCTGGGCGCGAAAGCCGCAGCGGTCACCGTTTCGCGCGCAGGCGCAAATCCGCCCTTCGCGCATGAAATCGGTTTGTGAAGGGCACGGTTGAACCATTTTGAAAAGGTGGTTCAACGCTCTTCCCGGCGCCAAAGCCGTAAAAAACCGTTATTTCGCGATTATCAAGCTTGTGTCCGCTGTTTTTTCACGAAACAAGCATCGCATGAGCGTTCCCAAAACCCATCCTTTCGATTTCGACCCCAGCTATGGCATGCAGCGCGAGCAATTGCTCGCCATTACCCCACCGGAAGCGCCGCCGGGTTTTGATGATTTCTGGAAGAAGCGCTATCGCCGTGCGCTCGCAACAGATCCGCGGCCGGTGCTGCGCAGGAGCAAGTTAACCCACCCCCGCTGGCAGGTCCTCGATCTTTCCTACACATCCACCGACGGCTTCCGTATCGGCGGATGGCTGCTTTTGCCGCGCGAGGGACAGGTGCGGCGCGGCCTCGTCGTCGGGCACGGTTATGGCGGCCGTGAGGCTCCGGATTTCGATGTGCCGGTGGAGGAAACGGCTGTGTTGTTTCCCTGTTTTCGCGGGCTTTCGCTCAGTGCATGTCCGCCGATTTCGTCCGATCCGGCCCTTCATGTCCTCTACAATATCGACAGGAAGGATGATTATATCATCGGCGGTTGCGTCGATGATCTGTGGGTCGCCGTTTCGACGCTTGTCAGCCTTTATCCCTGGCTGGAAGGGCAGGTGGGGTATAGCGGCATCAGCTTCGGCGGCGGCATCGGCGCCCTGGCCATCCCTTTCGACGCGCGTATAGATCGGGGCCATCTGGTGGTGCCGACCTTTGGCCACCGACCGTTCTGGCTGACGCTGCCTACCGTCGGCAGCGCGGATGCGGTCCAGACCTATCAGAAGACCCACGCCAATGTGCTCGAAACCCTGCGCCTGTTCGATGCTGCCTGTGCCGCAGCCCGAATAAAGGTGCCGATGCTGGTCGCGCCCGCGCTTTTTGATCCGGCAGTCGCACCGCCCTGCCAGTTCGCGGTGGCCAATGCTTTGCCGCAATCAAAATTTAATGAAATCTTCATCCTAGACGCAGGCCATTTCGATTACCCTGACAGCGCATCGCAAGATGCGGTCCATAAGGACAAGGTCAGACGGTTTTTCAAGGTGCCATGAAACGCGAATATCTCCGCTGGTATAGTCACAGGCTCCATCGCGACATGGAGCTCCTGATATTCGGTCATGCCGGCGCGAAGGTGCTGATGTTCCCGACACGCGACGGGCGCTTCTTCGAATATGAGGAATTGGGCATCGTCGATAGCCTTTCCGACAAGCTGGAGGCCGGCCACCTCCAGCTTTATTGTATCGAGGGTCTGGCACGGGAAAGTTTTTACGCGGGCCATAACCATCCCGCCGACCGTGTGCGCCGTCACGCGGCACTTGAGGCCTATATTCTCAATGAAGTGCTGCCGCTGATGGCGGAGAAAAACCCGGACGGCGACACGATCGTGCAGGGTTGCAGCCTCGGTGCCTTTCAGGCGGCGAGCCTCGTTTTCCGCCACCCACATCTCTTCACCAAGCTCGTCGCCTTTTCCGGCCGTTACGACCTGACGATGAAGGTGGAATCCTTCGGTGATCTGTTCGACGGCTATTATGACGACGACGTCTATTTCCACATGCCGAGCCACTTCCTGCCCGGCCTTGCCTGCCCCCTCCGGCTGGAACAGCTGCGCCGCATCGACATGGTCTTCACCATCGGCGATGCCGACCCGTTTCTCGACAACAACCATCATCTGAGCCGTTTGCTTTCAGACAAGCAGGTGGGGCATCAGATGCATGTCTGGGAGGGGCGCGCCCATCGTGCGGGTGCCTGGCGGAAGATGGCGGCGCTTTATATTTGAAGACGCAGCGCCTCTCAGGTCAAAAGAAATTCCATCAGGGCGTTCTGCGCATGCAGAAGATAGGCCTTGGCAGCCCGGCTTTGGCAGGCCGGGTGCAGCATGGCGTCTGCAGTTACTTCCTGTCCACGGGCGACCGGCGGGCAGGGCAAAAAGATCGTGTCAGGCCTCATCCTGTCTAGAAGAGATGCGGATATGCTAAAATCGGCAAGATCGTGATCCGATCCGGCAGGCCAGGAATCGGTAATGATCACATCCGCGTCGAGCAACTCCGTGATGTCGGAGCTTGTCCTGAAGTTTGAATTGGTGAGCGCGGGATCGATGACATGCCATTGATCGGGATAGACCTGTGTGACCTGAATCGGCAGGGATATCGAGGCCTCTACCCATGAGCGTAGAATATTGGCATCCGGTGCCACACCCACAATTTTGAGGCCGTCTATACGGCCCCTCACACTTTTGACGTAGGCCAAATCGCCAAGCGTTTCGCATGGATGATTGGATCTGGTCCGCGCGTTGATGACGGGTGCACTCATTTCGGCTGCAAGTGCTCGCAGGGTCGAGAGTTCTTTCGTGCGGACAGTCAGCAGGTCGAACCAATTGTCGAGATAGCCCGCCAGATCGACAATTTCTTCGCGGCCATTAAAGCTGATTGGAATGGTGACGCAAATACCGCCCATCGCCTGAATACCAAGATCGAAGGCTGCGGTATTGCGCCAGCCGCTGTCATCAACGATCAGCCCGACGCGCTTTCCCTTGAGAGTTTGTGGCATGGTGGCCGTCGACCAGTGCCCGGCCAGACTGCCGGCACGGTCCATGATCGACAGGACCGCATCCGCGGGCAGATCATGAAACTCCAGGAAATCCTTTCCCGGCCGGAACGGCATAGGCACCTCCAAAACGACATCCCATCCATGCTGTATTAAAAAAGCCGGAAGTTTCCTTCCGGCTCTCGCAAGATCGTGGCGGCTGCGTCTTATCCAGCCAGCCCGGCAAGCGTCTTCACCAGCCCCTGTGTAGAGCTGTCATGGCCGGCGGCACTTTCTTTGCCTTCGACGACGGGAAGCAGGCCCGTTGCCAGTTCCTTGCCAAGCTCCACGCCCCACTGGTCGAAGGAGTTGATGCGGAACAGCACGCCTTCCACGAAAACGCGGTGTTCGTAAAGCGCGATGAGGCGGCCGAGTGCGAAAGGCGTCAGCCTGTCGTAAACGAAGGTGATGGAGGGGCGGTTGCCGGTGAAGACGCGGTGCGGCGCGATGAAATCGGCCAGTTTGTCTTCCATGCCCTTGGAGGTGAGCTGGGCTTTGGCCTCGGCAAGCGTGCGTCCCTTCATCAGCGCTTCCGACTGCGCCAGGCAATTGGCGATGAGAAGCTGGTGCTGGTGGCGCAGTTCCGGCTCGAAACCATTGGCGGCGATCATGAATTCCGCCGGAATGACGCTCGTGCCCTGGTGGATCAGCTGGTAGAAGGCGTGCTGGCCGTTGGTGCCGGGCTCGCCCCAGACGACCGGGCCGGACTGGCCTTCGACCGGCGTGCCGTCAATGGTCACACCCTTGCCGTTCGATTCCATGTCCAGCTGCTGAAGATAGGCCGGGAAACGCGACAGGCGCTGATCATAGGGCAGGATCGCGCGTGTCGGATAGTTCAGTACGTTGCGGTTATAAAAACCGATGAGGCCGAGCAGCATCGGCAGGTTTTCGCGGATCGGCGCCTCGCGGAAGTGGCGATCCATGGCATGTGCGCCATCCAGGAACTTGCCGAAATTGTCCGGCCCGATGGCGATCATCAGCGGCAGGCCGATGGCCGACCAGATCGAATAACGTCCGCCAACCCAGTCCCAGAAACCGAAGATGCGATCGCTTTCGATACCGAAGGCGGCGACCTTTTCCAGCGCGGTGGAAACGGCGGCGAAGTGGTGCTTGACCGCGTTTTCACCCAGCTTTTCGGCGATGAAGCGGCGCGCGGTGGCGGCATTCGTCATCGTTTCGATGGTGGTGAAGGTCTTCGACGCCACGATGAAGAGCGAGGTTTCCGGGTCGATGAGCTTCAGCGTATCGGCAATATGTGCGCCATCGATATTGGAAACGAAATGCGCGCGCGGGCCGTCATGGAAAGGTGCGAGCGCGAGCGTCGCCATCACCGGGCCGAGGTCGGAGCCGCCAATGCCGATATTGATGACGTCGGTGATTTTTTTGCCCGTCGCGCCCTTGAGCGAACCGGAACGAATGGCATCGGCAAACTTGCCCATGGCGGCGAGAACGCCGTTCACATCCGGCATCACATCCTTGCCGTCCACGAGAACCGGCGTGTTGGAGCGGTTGCGCAGTGCGGTATGCAGTACGGCGCGGTCTTCGGTGAAGTTGATGGCCTTGCCGGAGAACATTTCCTCACGCTTGGCCTCGACACCACCCTCGCGCGCGAGCTGTTCGAGAAGGGTTATGATCTCCTCGTTCACTGCGCATTTGGAGTAGTCCATCAGCAGGTCATCGAATTGCGCGCTGAAACGGCTGAATCTCTTGTCGTCGGCCGCAAAGGCGGCGCGAAGATCGGTTGCGGCTGTGCTGCTTGCCGTTGCTTTCAGTTTTTCGATGGTGGCCTGCATCTTGTGCTCCTCGGCTTCCGTGGAAGGATGAGGAAACTATTCTTTTTCCAGCGGCCAAATCAAGGCGACTTCGATAAAAGAAAAGGGCCGGGAGAAAAGAAAAGAGCCGGTCGCCCGGCTCTCCCTTCGTTCAGTTCAGGTTGCGCAATTCGCGCCGCAAAATCTTGCCGACGTTCGATTTCGGCAGCTCGGTGCGGAACTCGATGATCTTCGGCCGCTTGTAGTTCGTCAGGTTCTTGGCGCAGAAGGCCTTGAGTTCGGCTTCCGTGAGCGCCTGGTCCTTCTTGACGACGAAAAGCTTGACGGTTTCGCCGGAATGTTCGTCCGGAACGCCGATCGCGGCGCATTCCAGCACGCCCGGATGGCTGGCGGCCACTTCCTCGACCTCGTTCGGATAGACGTTGAAACCGGAGACGAGGATCATGTCCTTCTTGCGGTCGACGATCTTGGTGTAACCGCGTTCATCCATGAACCCCATGTCGCCCGAGCGGAAGAAACCGTCCGCCGTCATGGCTTTTGCCGTCTCATCGGGCCGCTGCCAATAACCGGCCATGACCTGCGGTCCGCGAATGCAGATTTCACCGACTTCGCCGGTCGGCAGGCTGTTGCCGTCCTCGTCGCGAATGTCGATTTCGGTCGAGGAGATGGGCAGGCCGATGGTGCCGCTGAATTCCCGGGAATCGAGGCGATTGACCGTTGCCACCGGCGATGTCTCGGAAAGACCGTAACCTTCGGCAATCGGGCAGCCGACGATGGAAAGCCAGCGTTCCGCGACGGGTCTCTGCACGGCCATGCCGCCGCCGAGAACCAGAATGAGCGTCGACAGGTCGAGCTTGCGGAAATCCTCATTGTTCATCAGCGCATTGAAAAGCGTATTGATGCCGGGAAAAACATGCGGACGAAAATGCGACAGCTCCTTCACGAAGCCGGGAATATCGCGCGGATTGGCGATCAGCAGGTTGTGGCCGCCAAGTGCAATGCCCATCAGCGAATTCACCGTCAGCGCGAAGATGTGGCACAGCGGCAGCGCACAGATGAAGTTCAGAACCTCCGGGCGGTCCTTGTGGCCGTTGAAGGCGGCGTCCAGCCACAGGCTGATCTGCGCCTTGTTGGCGAGAAGATTGGCATGGGTGAGAACCGCGCCCTTGGATACGCCCGTCGTTCCACCGGTATATTGCAGGAAGGCGATGTCCTGCGCCGTAAGGCTGACCGGTTTCAGGGAGGATCCCTGGCCTTCCTTCAGCATCGCCTTGAAGCTGATGGAGCCGGGGATGGCATAAGCAGGTACCAGTTTCTTGACCTTGCGAACCACCAGATTGACGATATGTCCCTTGAGGCCGAGAAGATCACCCATCGCCGCGACGACCACATGCCGGACGGCGGTTTTTGGCACCGCCTGCTGCGCCACATGGGCGAAGTTCTCCAGCACGAACAGGGCTTTTGCGCCGGAATCCTTGAGCTGATGTTCCAGTTCGCGCGGCGTGTAGAGCGGATTGACATTGACCACGACCATGCCCGCCCGCAAAATTCCATAAACCGCGACGGGATTTTGCAGGATGTTCGGCATCATCACCGCAACCCGGTCGCCTTTTTCCAGTCCCCTGGATTGCAGCCACGCGGCGACCGCGCGGGTGTCGACGTCGAGCTCCCGGTAGGTCAGGGATTTTCCCATGCTGGAAAAGGCCTTGCGGTCGGCAAATTGCTTGCAGCTCTTTTCGAGAAGGTCGACGAGGGAGGCATTTGCCGAGGCGGGAATCTCTGAAGGCACGCCCGGCGGATAGGATGCCAGCCAGCGCTTGGCAACACCGACATTTTCCGGATGTCCCAGGGACAATTCACTCATGCTGCTCCTCCCAGAGTCTTTGTCGCGCCGTGCGTTCCATGAAACACGAGGGGGCGCTTTGTGCTGCCTGATAGTCACGAGGCTCCCGCATCAACCGACCTAACCTGCCGGGCTGAGGGAACCTCATGTGGCGTCACCGGATCGACCGCTCCTCTCGCTCCCCGGTAACGAATGATAGACGCGTAATCCCTTGGCGTCCATCACATCGGTAAAGCCTATTTAACTCTAACGTAAACGTCAATATTGCTGCCGCATATCTCGCCAACTCGTGAAGGGAAACACATTTTCCCGACTTTTTTGACTTTAATCCTGATTTGAGCGATCAACATAATTCGCAAAGCAGGGCAGGATTGGAAATGGCAGGCAGCGCAGCGCTTGAACTGAAATCGGTGGGAAAAAGATTTGGCGATACGGATGTTCTGTCCGATATCGATCTTGCCGTTGAACGTGGCGAAATTATTTGTCTGGTGGGACGCTCCGGCTGTGGAAAATCGACTTTGCTGCGTATTGTGGCCGGCGTGGAAACACCGGATCGCGGCAGCGTTTCCTTAAATGGCAATGTTGTTGCCGGGTCTGCTGCCTTTGTCGAACCGGAAAAGCGCAATATTGGTTTCGTCTTTCAGGATTACGCGCTGTTCCCGCACCTGACGGTGGAGCAGAACGTCATGTTTGGTCTCCGGTCGCTGCCGAAGGCCGAGGCGCGCCGCCGTGCTGCGGAAATGATCGATCATGTTCATCTGCAGGATCTGGCTAAACGTTATCCGCACACGCTTTCGGGTGGCGAGCAGCAGCGCGTGGCGCTTGCCCGTGCACTTGCCCCGCAGCCCGGCCTGCTGCTGATGGATGAGCCCTTTTCCAATCTGGACCGTGGATTGCGCGACAGCGTGCGTGAGGAAACGCTCGGCCTTCTGCGGCAACTGGGCACCACGGCGATCATGGTCACCCATGATCCGGAGGAGGCGTTATCGGCAGGTGACCGTGTGGTGCTGATGCAGCGCGGGCGCATCGTCCAGAGTGGTACGGGTTACGAAATCCACGACAATCCCAAAACCCGCTATGCCGCTGATTTTTTCTGCGCCTTCAACAAGATCGAAGGCCGGGTGAAACAGGGCCGCGTCGAGACGCCGCTCGGGCTGCTGGGCGATGCTTCCGATCTGCCGGATGGTCTTGCCGCAGTCGCCTATGTTCGCCCCAATGCGATTTCGATCATCGAGGATGGCGCTGCCAAAGAGGGCATTGCTGGCGAAATATCGAGCCGCGTCTTCCTCGGCGAGATCGAGCAGCTTGGCATAGCCGTGCCTGGACTGCCCGCCGATCTGCGGGTCAGGACGATGCAGCGCACGCCCGCCAGAACCAAGGCCGTACGCTTTGGCATCGATCCCAAGGGGGTCCTCATATTTACCTGAAGTTGAATGAGCGGATTGGCCTTTTTATTCCCCGCCCTGTTTTCAACTCTTGGTGATCAAGGACGTGCGAAAAACCGAGAAATAAAACTTGATTTGCACCGTCATGTATGATGTTTGCTCCCCTATTGCCGCTATCGGAGAGGGAGACACCATATGACAAAATTTACTCGATTTGCCCTGCTTGCCAGCACGGTTGCCTTTGCCGCCGGAACGGTGAACGCCGCTGAGCTCAACATCTACACAACCCGCGAGCCGGGCCTGATCCAGCCCCTGCTGGAATCCTTCACCGCGTCGAGCGGCGTCAAGGTCAACACCGTGTTCCTGAAGGACGGTCTTGCTGAGCGCGTTCTGAGCGAGGGTGCCAGCTCGCCTGCCGACGTTCTGATGACGGTGGATGCCGGAAATCTCGTTGATCTCGCCGAAAAGGGTGTCACCCAGGCGGTCGAATCCGAGACGCTGACCAAGGCTGTTCCGGCTGAGCTTCGCGATACCAAGGGTCACTGGTTCGCGCTTTCCATGCGCGCCCGCGTCCTTTATGCGGCGAAGGATCTCGATCTCGCCTCCTTCAATTATGAAGATCTGGCGGATGCGAAGTGGAAGGGCAAGGTCTGCATCCGCGCCGGCCAGCATCCCTATAACACGGCGCTGTTTGCCGACTACATCGCCCATTACGGCGCGGCGGACACCGAAAAGTGGCTTGCCGGTGTCAAGGATAACCTTGCCCGCAAGGCTGGCGGCGGCGACCGTGACGTTGCCAAGGACATTCTCGGTGGCATTTGCGATATCGGCATTGCCAACTCCTATTATGTCGGCCTGATGCGCTCGGGCAAGGGCGGCGAGGAGCAGGTGAAGTGGGGCGATGCCATCAAGGTGGTTCTGCCGACCTTCAAGAATGGCGGCACGCAGGTCAACATTTCGGGCGCGGCCGTGGCCAAGAACGCTCCGAACAAGGCGGAAGCCGTCAAGCTCCTGGAATATCTTGTCTCTGACGAAGCCCAGAAGATCTATGCCGAAGCCAACTACGAATATCCGGTCAAGCAGGGTGCAGCTCTCAACGAGATCATCGCTTCCTTCGGAACGCTGAAGATCGACAACAAGCCGCTCACGGAAATCGTCTCGCACCGCAAGCAGGCGAGCGAGCTGGTCGACAAGGTTGGTTTCGACAAGTAAGTCCAGTCGACGATAACAAGGTGGAAGGCGTTCGCACCCGCGAGCGCCTTTCCGCGTATTTTCCAGAAGCACATGAACGCAGACGCCACCCAGCCATTGACACCCCGGGCGAGAGCCAGGTTTTCCTCCACCTTCTGGTGGCTGGGCCTTTCGTTGCTGGCGGTCTGTGGCGCCATGGTGCCGGTTCTGGCGCTTGTTTCGCAGGCGGTGCAGGGCTCGGAAGGCCTTTGGGACCATCTCGGCTCGACCGTGCTGTGGACGGCCCTGCCGGATACGGCCATCCTTCTTGCCGGTGTCGGGCTGCTGGCCGGTGTGGTGGGAACCTCTGCCGCCTGGCTGGTCACCGCCTATGATTTTCCCGGCCGCAGAGTGCTGGAATGGGCGCTGCTGCTGCCGCTGGCAATGCCCACCTATATTGTCGCTTACGCCTATCTCGATATTCTGCATCCGATCGGGCCGGTGCAGGGCGCGATACGGTGGCTGCTCGGTTATTCCAGCCCGCGCGAATTCCGGCTGCCGGACATAAGGTCGACGGTGGGCTGCATTGTCCTTCTCGGCTTCGTGCTGTTTCCCTATGTCTATATTCCCGTGCGCGCCATGTTCCTGACGCAGGCGGGTAACCTGCTGGAAGTGGCCCGCACGCTCGGCGTTTCCCGGCGTGCGGCCTTTTTCAAGGTCGCGGTTCCGCTGGCGCGCCCGGCAATCGCGGTGGGTGTCAGTCTCGCGCTGATGGAGGCGTTGAACGATATCGGCGCTTCGGAATTTTTGGGCGTCCGCACTCTCACGGTTTCGGTCTACACCACCTGGGTCACGAAATCGGACCTGCCGGGTGCGGCGCAGATCGCGCTTTCCATGCTGTTCATCGTTGTCGCCCTCGTGGCGCTGGAGCGCTGGGCGCGGCGCAAGCAGCGTTATGCGGTTTCCGCGCAGAAAAGCCGGGAGCTGGAGCCGCTGCGGCTGACCGGCCCGAAGGGCTGGGCGGCCTTTACGCTCGGCAGCCTGCCGGTCCTGATCGGCTTCGTGGCGCCGGCGAGTTATCTCGTCATCGAGGCATGGAAGCGGTTCCGTTTCAGTGGTCTGTCGGCCCGTTTTGCCGATGAGGCCGTGAACACCATCGTCTTTGCCGGGCTGGCGACGTTGATCACCCTGATCCTCGGCCTCGCGGTCGCTTATGCCATGCGCCTTGCTCCGGGGCGCCTGTCGCTCTGGTCCTACCGCCTCTCGACGGTCGGTTATGCGGCCCCCGGCACGGTCATCGCCATCGGCGTGCTGATCGCGCTTGGCGGTTTCGACCGTTTTGTAGACCAGACCATGCGTGACTGGTTCGGCATTTCCACCGGCCTGATTTTCATCGGCAGTGGCGCGGCCCTCATCTATGCCTATTCCGCTCGTTTCCTCACCATTGCGGCGGGCGGTGTCGATGCGGGCTTGAGCCGCATCCCACAATCCTTCGATCACGCCTCGCGCACGCTTGGGCGATCCGCGACCCAGACCTTCCGCCAGATTCATCTGCCGCTTTCCAAAGCCTCGCTGGCGGCGGCGGCACTGCTGATCTTCGTCGATTGCGTCAAGGAACTTCCCGCCACGCTTCTCCTTCGACCGCTCAATTTTGAAACCTTCGCCACCCATCTTTATGGCGAAGCGGCGCGCGGCACCTATGAGGAGGCATCTATCGCAGCACTGGCGATTGTCGTCATCGGCATGCTTCCCGTAGTGCTGCTTGCGCGGATCGGCCGGCGCAAGGGCTGACATCCACGCCTTGCCTTATAAATGACGGGTCTGAAGCTGTGCGAGAAGCCAATAAGCTTCAAATCCGCCCCGAAAACGACAAGCATCCCGTCTTAATCCTGATGTAAACACTCATCTTAATTGAGGTGTTGCGGCCTGTCGGATATGGACATCGGCCGCTATCTGTTTCGGGGCATATCGTGAAAAATTTGCATGGGAAGTTTTTGAGCCGTCTGGCTTTGGGAACGGCTGCCGTTGTTCTGATGGGGCCTGTGATGGGCCACGCACAGGAAACGACCGTCCTGAAACAGATTACCGTTGAAGGACAGGGCGCGGAAAACGCGACAGGACCGGTCCGAGGGTATGTCGCGAAGAAAAGCGCGACGGGTTCGAAAACCGAGACGGAAACGAAAGACATTCCCCAGTCCGTATCGGTCGTCGGCCGTCAGGAAATGAACGACCGCGGCGCCGTGACCAAAATTGACGAGGTGCTGCGTTATACGCCCGGCGTGACGGCGGAGCCTTTTGGCACGGACCCGGATACGGACTGGTTTTACATCCGCGGTTTCCAGGCAACCCAGACCGGTGTGTTCCTCGATGGGCTGAACCTGTTCAGCTATGGTTTCGGCGGTTTCCAGATGGATGCCTACGGTCTGGAGCGGGTGGAGATTCTCAAAGGGCCTGCTTCGGTGCTTTATGGTGGCGCCAATCCCGGCGGTATCGTGCAGCTGGTCCGCAAGCGCACCCAGGACGAGCCGATCCGCGAAACGGAAATCGGCATCAACAATTTCGGCAATGCCTTCTTCGGTTTCGATCTCGGCGACAAGGTTGATGAGCAGGGCGTGTGGAAATATCGCGTCACCGGCAAGGTCTCGGGCGGCGACAATTACACCGACTATTCCGAGGATCTGCGCGGTTTCATCATGCCGCAGATCACCTTCGAGCCGGATGCCCAGACGAGCGCCACGCTCTACGGTTATTTCTCGGCACTCGATCAGGTCCATGTCGGCAACGGCTTCCTGCCCTATGTCGGCACCGTGGTCGATGCGCCGTTCGGCAAGCTTGACCGCAAGGCCTTTTATGGCGAACCGGATATCGATAATGGCCGTGTCTATCAGTCGATGGTGGGCTACGAAGTCAGCCACGAATTCGACAATGGCTGGAAGATCAGCCAGAACGCCCGTTACGGCCACCTCTACAAGCACGAGACCGGACCCTATGCGGGCGGCTGGGCCAATGCCGATGCCAACGGCCAGCCGATCCTCGATCCCGCCACCAACGACTATATGCTGACCCGCTTCGGTTATGACGGCGTGTCGAAGGTTGACAGTTTCGGCATCGATAACCGCCTCGAAGGCCAGTTCGATACCGGCGCGATCAGCCATTCGCTGCTGGTCGGCCTCGACTACAAATATTACCGGCTGGATCAGGTGCAGGCCTGCTGCGGATCGAACGCGATCGGTGCGCTCAATCCTGTTTATGGCTCGACGCAGGGAACGAACTTCGTTTATGCCGACAATATTGTCACCCAACAGCAGATCGGCATCTATGCCCAGGATCAGCTGCGTTTTGGCGATGGCTGGCTGGTCACGCTGAATGGCCGTTATGACTATGTCGATACCGAGCTGGACAACAGGCTGCCGGCGGGTGTTTCCCGCCGCTCCAATGATGACGCGCTGAGCGGCCGTGCCGGTCTGGCCTATGAATTCGACAATGGCCTGACCCCCTATGTTTCGGCAGCCACCTTCTTCAATCCGCTGATCGATACGCTCGCCGACGGCACCCCGGCTTCTCCAGAAGAAGGGCACCAGTTTGAGGCCGGCATCAAATACGAGCCGAGCTTCTTCGACGGCAGCATCACGGCTTCCGTCTTCAAACTGGTCAAGGACAATGCCATCGTTTCCTATACGGCTGGCGGCATAACCACGAGCGGCCAGTTCGGGCAGGTGGAATCCACCGGCTTCGAGTTGGAAGCCAAGGCCAATCTCGACGATAACTGGAAGGCGCTCGCCTCCTATTCCTATACCGATCTCGATATCACCAAGGATGCCAATCCCAACCTGATCGGCAAATCGCCGTGGATCGTGCCCGCTCACACCGCGTCGCTATGGGTAGACTACGCCTTCACCGATGAGACGTTTGAAGGCCTCAGCATTGGCGGCGGCGTGCGTTATCAGGGCAAATCCTGGGCGGATGCGGCAAACACGCTGCGTGTACCAGACGCTGCGGTCTTCGATGCCGCCATCCGCTATGAGAAGAACGACTGGACCGCATCGGTCAACGTCGCCAATCTTTTCGACAAGGAATATGTGAAAAGCTGCGCCGGCGTCTCCGTCTGCGGCTGGGGCGATAGCCGTACCATCACCTTCAAGCTTTCCAAGAAGTGGTGATAGCGGGCCTATGGCCGGCAGTTGCGGGAAATATAGTTTGCCACTATAAACATGAATAGATTTATCATGTTTATAGTGGCGCCATGGCGCCTTGCGGGATCAAGAGGCCATGGCTTTCCGCGTGCGGATGGAAAATGAGATCGAGGGCTTTGCCGTTATCGGCGGTCCGCGTTCGAGGGTGTGGAACGGCATCGTCGCCGATCTCTGGGATGTGCGCTGCGCGCCGAAGGCGGGTGGCCGTTATGTCGGCAAGGATCCGCGTTTCGTTTTCCTGCTCGATATGGATGGGACGGATGACGGCCGGTTCATGATGAACCGCTGCCGCCGCGACACTTACGGATCGTCCAGGGCGAACCGGATTTCCTTCGTGCCCGCCGATCTGGATGTGCATGCCGAACTCAGCAATGTCTCCTTCGTGCGCCATCTCGATCTGCATTTCGATGCGGGTTTGCTGGGTGCACGGCTGGTGCAGGGCTTTGATCCGCACGCTCTTCTCGATCCGCATCTGATGTTCGAGGATGAACGCCTGCTGGCGCTCGCGCGGCTGATCGCTGCCGAATGCGATAATCCCGATCCGCTGCATGATCTCTATGGCGAAAGCCTCGTACTCGCGCTCCTGACGGATTTCCTCAAGGTGAAGCGGGAGCCGGTCAGGAAGCGCAGCAAACTTGCCGCCTGGCAATTAAGGGCGGCGACCGATTATATCCGTGAACATTGCCTGCGGTCGATCCGGCTGGAGGAACTGGCGGAACTCACCAACCTTTCGCAATCCCATTTCAGCCACGCCTTCAAGGCGTCTACCGGTGTGCCGCCGCATCAGTGGCAGATGCAGGCGCGCATCGATCACGTCAAGGAACTGATGATGAGGCCCGACATGGCGCTGACCGATATCGCCATCGCCGCCGGTTTTTCCGATCAGGCGCATTTCTCCCGCGTTTTCCGCAAGATGGTCGGCGTTTCCCCGTCCGTCTGGCAAAAAATCCGCCAGTAGACGCCTTTTCATTTCGTCCTTCTTCAGGGGAATTCCGGTCGCAGCGCCGGGAAGCTTTCGGAACGATTTGCCGGTGCCGGGGTTTACCAGACGTGACACCAACGCGGAAAATCAAGGAGGAAACAAGATGTCTTATCAGGAACCCCACACCGGACAGGACCCCTATGTCAAGGACACGCCGAACCTTATCGCCAGCGACAAGGTGGAAGGCACCCGCGTTTATGGCGCTGACGGCAAGCATATCGGTTCGATCCAGCGCATCATTCTGGAAAAACGCGGCGGGCGGGTCGCTTATGCCGTGCTGAGCTTTGGTGGCTTCCTCGGCATCGGTGATGATTATTACCCGCTTCCCTGGGAGAAGCTTCACTATGACGAGGAAGTGGATGGTTATCGTATCGATCTGACCAAGGAACAGATTGAAAACGCGCCGCACTTCACCAATCTTGACGATGACGACCTGCTCTATGCAAAGGACCGCAAGGTCTATGATTATTACGGCGTATCGCCATACTGGATGTAAGCTTCAAAAAGGCGCCACGGCCTGTTTGCCAGCGGAAGTGCACCCCATAAAGAAACGGCTCCCTTGCGGGAGCCGTTTTCATCCGGGCCTGTCAGTGCGGGTTTTTCTGTATCTCGGAAACCGCATCGGTAAAGCACTTGCGCGCTTCCTCCGGCGATTTGCGTCCGTCCAGGGCGGCGCGGCACGCGCTTCTGGCTCTCACGAAGCTCAATCCGCCAATTTGGGGCCAGCCTTCGGTCAATAATGTCAGCGCTTCGAAGGGGCCGGCGATGACACTCTTGCCATTCGCCTCAAGATTGACCTCGACAGGTTCTGTCCATCTCTCGTTCTTCATCGTGCACCTCCCAGAGCAACGCGATCCCGAAATACACCCGACAAGCGAAGCAACCCATGAACGCAGTCGTGTGTCACTGCTGCCTAGGATATGCGCAAGCCGGCGAATTGACAACGGGGATCAGCGGAAGCCGAAAAACGACAGGATCGCCAGGACGATGACGACGAGGCCGACGATGTAGATGATCTGGTTCATGATATTCTCCTTGGCAGTTGTCATCACCATAACGTGAAGGAGAAGGTGAGGTTCCAACCGCTCTTGAGAATTTAATCACGTACTAAAATGTTGCGAGCGTCCCATCGCCGCAGGCAGGATTTCACCTGCGCAGGATCACCCAGATGGCGTGAATAATGCCGGGAACATAACCGCACAGCGTCAAAAGAATATTCAGCCAGAAATGCAGGCCAAGCCCGACCTGAAGAAACACGCCGACGGGTGGAAGGATGATGGCGATGAGAATACGAATGACGTCCACGATGAAGGGCTTTCCGGTTGCTTGTGATCTGCCGGAGAACGTGTGGTGGGCGGTTTGGTTTCAAAGGTTTTGGTGATCGCGGGAACTGGTGGACGTTTCATCAAGCAGTAGCCCTGGTGACCTTCGGGTTATCTCTGGCCGACGGTTGGCAATCTGCATATGGCCATCGGACTGACGGTCGATAGGCAAAATGATTTCCTCGACAAGCCTCGCCTTGATCTGCTTGCTGACGAGGCGATAACGCGTCAGGATTTTTATCAAGGCCAGCAGGAAGCAGGGAGGAATCAATAGCCATAGCGCCTTGATCCAGTCCGGTGAGGATTGGAATGTATCCAGCAAATCCGCCAAAAAATTGTAATCATTCATGATCTTACGCCATAGGTGGCAGGTGGTTCGAAATCAAATATGTATTAAAATACATGGAGAAATTTTTCACGCAACGGCCTTGTGCCGTTCATGGAGATCAAGAAACGCTTCGGATTGGCTGTAAAGGAAAAGCGGGTTGCGCTGGGCATTTCGCAGGAAGAACTTGCGATGCGCATTGAAGCCGATCAGGCCTATGTAAGCCGGGTTGAAGCAGGGCAGATAAATGCCACCCTTGAAACCGTGGAGCAGATCGCTTCTGCTCTAAACGCAGATGTGGCAGAACTTCTGAAGTTGCCCTAATTTAAATCCAATCCATTCATGCAGTTCTAGCCGGCCGCTATTGGGGTCGAAGATCGAAATGCGGATAAGGCGATACATTCGGCTGGGCATCATTTGCCGTTTGCGTTCGACATCTCGTGTTTAGCCGCACGTGCAAGAAACCCGGATCGTGTCAGCCCTCTCGCTTCAGCGAAGGCATCAGAGAAACTAGGTTCAGGAACCAGCGCTTTGATTTGGATTTCTTTGTTTGAAAATGGTGCCGCTTACGTGACTCGAACACGTGACCCCGTCATTACGAATGACGTGCTCTACCAACTGAGCTAAAGCGGCCCGAGCATGATCCGTTTGTTGCGGATCAGCTTCATGGCGGGCTGATACAGGCAATGCCGACGGATTTCAAGCCTTGAATGCATGGCTTTTGAAATTTCCGCAAAAAGCTTTGCCTGTCCGTTGTTTACAGGTGGCGTCAGGCTTTTGCGCAGATGCGGTTTCTTGCCGCTTCATATTCGCTCGCCAGCCGATCGACCAGTGTCGCCACCGGTTCCACCGCCTTGACGGCGCCGATGCCTTGGCCAGCGCCCCATATGTCCTTCCACGCCTTGGCACCGCCGGTGGCGGTTTCAAAATCCATTTTTGAAGGGTCGGCTTCGGGCAGCTTGTCGGGGTCCATGCCGGAGGCGAGGATAGAGCTTTTCAGATAGTTGCCGTGCACGCCGGTGAAGTAGTTCGAATAAACGATGTCCTTCGCCTGTGCGTCGACGATCGCCTGTTTATAGCCTTCGGAGGCGCGTGCCTCTTCGGTGGCGATGAAGGGGGAGCCGATATAGGCCATATCCGCACCCATCGCCTGCGCCGCGAGGATGGAACCGCCATTGGCGATGGCGCCGGCCAGAAGCAGCGGGCCGTCGAACCATTCGCGGATTTCCTGAACGAGGGCGAAGGGTGAAAACGTGCCCGCATGTCCGCCGGCACCCGCCGCCACCGCGATCAGCCCATCCGCACCCTTGCGAATGGCGGAGCGGGCATGGCGATCGTTGATGATGTCGTGCAGCACGATGCCGCCATAGGAATGCACGGCGGCGTTGACTTCCGGCACCGCACCCAGCGAAGAAATCACCACCGGCACCTTGTATTTCACGCAAAGGCCGAGATCGTGCTCCAGTCGCCGGTTGGACATGTGCACGATCTGGTTGACCGCGAAGGGTGCCGCCGGGCGGTCGGGATTGGCGCGATTATGCGCGGCCAGTTCCTCGGTGATCATCGCCAGCCATTCGTCGAGCTGGCTTTCAGGCCGCGCGTTCAACGCCGGAAAAGCGCCGATGACGCCGGCCTTGCACTGCGCCAGCGTCAGTTGCGGATGCGAAATGATGAATAGCGGTGACGCTATGACCGGAAGACGCAGATTGTCTTTCAGCACGGACGGTAGCATGTCTCCTCCCACGAATTACGTTTACGCGCACGTAAGTCAATATCGTGTTCGGCGACGGATTGAAAGCGAAAACAGCACGGTGCAGACCTCTCGAACCTGCGTTCGTAACGCCACAATGGATCGATTTTCCTCAAGGCAATCCGGTCTTTATCATAAACGACGCTTGCGGAGGGGCGGCATAGCCGTTACCGAATCGTGAAGACATGGCGCAGCGCGGCATATTTTTGCACAGCGCAACAGAACAAGGATCGGTCGTGAGCGGACTGGAAACGGCAATCAGAAATGCTCTGGAAAAATCGGACAGATCGAACGCCGAAGTTCGTGCACGCATTTACCAATCCTCCCGTCAGGCACTGGAAGCGGGCCTGCGCAAGCAGGGCATAGACGATCCGCAGGTCGTCTCCCAGCAGCGCCAGCGGCTCGAAAGCCTGATCCATCTCATCGAAAACGAAGAGCGCAACCGTCTCCTGGACAGGGTGGAGCAGCAATTGCGCCCGCCTGTGCCGGAAAGTCCGGCGCAGGACGATCACTCGGTTGATCCGGTTTCGCAGGGCCCCCATCACGACAATATGGCCGTCGAGCCGGAACTGCGCGGAGAAACGCGCGAGGTGCGGCCGGGTGCCGCTGCCGCTGCTCCGGAGCCGCTTAATGCGGCGCGGCGCAATGGAAAGCCGCCGAAGCGGGGCTCCAGCGCGGCCGATGCGTCGCTTGCTTTCCGTCCGGAAGGCGCGGTTGGCCGCCGCAAGCGCCGTGGCCTGTTTGCCCGGCTTTTCATCTATGTGACGCTTCTGGCCTTTATCGGTTTCGGCGCCTGGTGGGTTTATTCTTCCGGCCTGCTGCTGTCGCCGGAACAGCGCGATACCAGCGTGCCCAATCCGCCGGCGCAGGTGCAGGCGGAGGATTTCAACGGCACGGAGCCCGCGCCGGGCCTTTCGGCAGGCCGGGGCTTTTCCGATGACTGGGTCGAGGTCTTCAATGCCGAGCGGGGCAGTTCCGGCGTTTCGGCCGGCCCGCGCGCCAATGTCGAAAACATCGCCACGCCCGCCGGCAAGGCAATACGGGTGACTTCGAGAAGCGTGGCACAGGATGGCGCCGTCAGCGTCGAGGTTCCGGTGGAGGTGATGCGCGATATGGCAGGCAAGTCCTCGACCATCTCGATCACGCTGCAATCCTCCAGCGATCGCCAGACGCAGGTATCCGTCTCCTGTAATTTCGCTACGCTGGGTGATTGCGCCCGCCACCGCTTCACCGCCACGGCCGAGCGTGCCGACATGCTGCTCAACGCAACATTCGAGCGTTCGCTGTCGCCGAATGCGCCGGGCAAGATTTTCATCAACAGCGATATCGACGGCAGCGGCCGCCCGATCAATCTTTATTCCGTGCGCATCCTGCCGGGCCAGTAAGGGAAGGGACAGGCGCCTCGAATAGGGCGCCCGTCGTGGTTTCCGCTTCTATTTGAGAAAATTCGGTCCCGATCCGACAATCTTGTCGTCGATTTTACCGATTGCCTCCTTGTCCTTGCCCTCATAATCGAGCGCCAGGAGAATATGGCGAATGAGGTTCACCCGCGCCCGGCGCTTGTCATTGGCGCGCACCACCGTCCAGGGGGCGGCATCGGTGTGGGTCTTTTCCAGCATCTCGTCGCGTTTTTGCGTGTAGTCGTCCCATTTCGTCAGCGCGGCAATATCCATGTCCGAAAGCTTCCAGCATTTCAGCGGGCTGTGGCGGCGGTCATGGAAACGGTCGATCTGCGTTTCGCGGCCGATGTCGAGCCAGAACTTGAAAAGATGGATGTCTTCATGGACCAGCATCTTTTCCAGACGCGGGGTTTCCTTGAGGAAGCGCCTGTGTTCATCCGGGGTGCAGAAACCCATGACGGGCTCCACGCCGGCGCGGTTATACCAGGAACGGTCGAAGAGGACGAATTCGCCGGCGGTCGGAAAATGCGAGATATAGCGCTGGAAATACAATTGGCCGCGCTCGGTTTCCGTTGGTTTGGTCAGCGCCACCACGCGGGCATAGCGGGGGTTGAGATAGGCCCGGGTCGCGAAGATCGCGCCGCCCTTGCCCGCCGCATCGCGACCCTCGAAAACCGCCATGACCTTCTTGCCGGTGGCCTGCAGCCAGAACTGCACCTTGACCAGCTCCACCTGCAGCGCCTCCAGGGTGGCGTCGTAATCCTCCCGCTTCATCTTCTTGTCGTAGGGAAAATCGCCGGCGGAAAGTTTCTTTTCCTCCACCCAGTCTGGAAGAACCGGATCGTCGATGTCGAAGCTGCGCAGCTTGCCGCCAATGGTGATTTCGACCGTCCGCTTCTTCGTTTCTTCGGCCATGGTTTCCTCCGGCTGTTGTTGTGTAAAGGCAACTCGCCGCCAATGAGTTCACATCCATTGCCGGAATTCAAGTGAAAGAGGACCGGTTGGCGGGGCTGTGGCGGCGGTGACGATTGCGGCTGCGATTTTGCGCATATACGTTGTGGAAAATGCGCGATGATGAATCTCTGTCATAAAGCTGGCCTATGAGATTTCGATGCGCTGTCAGACAGAGAATGGAAAGCAGGCTGAAATGGCAGTCACGGAAGGCGATGGTGGACTAAGGCTCCTGGGAAGAAAGCTCGGGCGGAACTGGTTGCCCCTTCTCATCGTCAGCATGCTTGCCGTCGTGGCGGTTGCGGAGCTCAACACGCCCTATATGCCCGCCGCCCTGTGGTTCTGCGCCATCATTGCCATTCTCACCGTTCGGGACCGGCCAGCCACGGTTTCCGAAAAGAACGGAAATAGGGGCGAGGAAACGGACGAGCCGGAAGCGCCGAGTGAAAGCGTCGTTTCCGGTGTGAGGGCAGGCCTCGCAGTGCTGGACACGCCCGTTTTCATCCTCGACAAGAATGCCAGCGTCCTGTTTCAGAACGGTGCGGCCGAACGCGCTTTCGGCCAGCTGCCCGCCGGCGCGCATATTTCCGCAAGGCTGCGCTCGCCCGGCCTGCTGGATGTCATCCGCGAAACCATCACCACCGGCCAGCCCAACCAGGTCGAACATTCGGAGCGTTTTCCCTCCGAACGGGTCTTCATCGTTCGCATCGCCCGCGCGGATGTGGGTGAGGGGGCAGGCCCGCCATTCTACATCCTGTCGTTCCGTGACGTCTCGGAGCTTCGCCGCATCGACCGTATGCGCAGCGACTTCGTCGCCAATGCGAGCCACGAATTGCGCACGCCGCTCGCCTCCCTGCGCGGTTTCATCGAAACCATGCAGGGGCCGGCCCGCAGCGACCCAAAGGCGCAGGAGCGCTTCCTTGCCATCATGCTGGACCAGGCAACCCGCATGAGCCGGCTGGTGGACGATCTCATGTCCCTTTCGCGGCTGGAATTGCGGGCAAACATCGCGCCGGACCAGAAGGTCGATCTCGTGCCCGTCATCGGCCATGTGCGCGATGCGCTGCTGCCGCTTGCCGACGAGCTGGATGTGACCATCACGCTGCATCTGCCCGACCGCCCGGCAGAAGTGCAGGGGGACCGCGACGAACTGGTGCAGGTCTTCCAGAATCTCGTTGAAAATGCTTGTAAATATGGCCAGGAAGGCAAGGTCGTGGATGTCTGGCTGCGGGCCGAACCCGGCAAGCCGGTTGAGGTCAGCGTCATCGACAAGGGACCGGGCATTCCCGCCGAACATGTGCCGCGCCTGACCGAGCGTTTTTATCGCGTCAGCGTCGCCGACAGCCGCTCGAAAAAGGGAACGGGGCTGGGGCTTGCCATCGTCAAGCACATCCTCACCCGCCACCGCGCCCGCCTCATTATTAAATCGGAACTGGGCAATGGCACGGACTTCACCGTCAGATTTTGACATAAAGGACGTTGCGGCTTTTAATATCGCAAAACTTTATAAATTAAATCAATAATTTAGGTTGTCACAAATCTTTCACTGAAGTGACATAAAAGGATGTGGCTACGGTGGTTAAGAAAAGGTCGCCGAGCGCAAGCTAAGAGCGAGTGTCGCTATCGGCTGCGTCCACAACAAAGCCCACGACGGGAGAGACAAATGAACTTCGCTAAATTTTCCGCAGCAGCCCTGGTGGCTTCTGTCGCCTTCGCTGGCGCCGCCGCTGCTCGCGACCAGATCCAGGTTGCTGGTTCCTCCACGGTTCTGCCCTACGCCAAGATCGTTGCCGAAACCTTTGCCGAGACCTTCCCGAACTTCAAGGCTCCGGTCGTTGAATCCGGCGGCACGGGCGGTGGTCTGAAGGCATTCTGCTCCGGCGTCGGTGAAGGCACGATCGACGTTGCCAACGCTTCGCGCAAGATCAAGAGCGACGAACTGGCTGCTTGTAAGGCTGCTGGCGTTGCCGACGTTCAGGAAGTGAAGATCGGTTACGACGGTATCGTCTTTGCGATGGACTCCTCCAACAAGGACATCAAGCTTGAGCCGAAGGACCTTTACCTCGCTCTCGCCGCTGAAATCGTCAAGGACGACAAGCTCATTGCCAACCCTTACAAGAAGTGGTCCGAAATCAACAAGGAACTGCCGGACGTAGCGATCGCTGCTTACATCCCGGGTTCCAAGCACGGCACGCGCGAAGTCTTCGAAGAGAAGATCATGGCTGACGGCTGCAAGGAAGCTGGCGCCACCGACGCCATCAAGAAGCTGATCACCGATGCCAAGCAGGCTGCTGCCAAGTGCGTTGCAGTCCGTAAGGACGGCGCTGCAGTCGACATCGACGGCGACTACACCGAAACGCTGGCCCGTATCGACGCCAACAAGACCGGCCTCGGCGTTTTCGGCCTCGCTTTCTATGAAAACAACGCTGACCGCCTGAAGGTTGCGACTGTTTCCGGCGTCGTTCCGTCCACGGAAACCGTTGCCAGCGGCAAGTACCCGGTTTCCCGCCCGCTGTTCTTCTACGTGAAGAAGGCTCACCTGGGCGTTATCCCGGGCCTCAAGGAATATGTCGAGTTCTTCGTTTCTGACGAAATGATCGGCCCCGACTCCCCGCTCGCAAACTACGGCCTCGTTGCCGCTCCGGACAAAGAGCGTGAAGAAATCCGCGCCAAGTTCGCGGCCGGCGCTTCGATGTAATAAAGAAAGAGGGGTGCTGCCTGCCGCACCCCTCGTTCCGCTTCGGTGCCATTCCGCCTCGGCGATTGTCTCCGGTTGACAGTTCCCATCCATCGCCATCCACATGATTATTAATGGATTACAGATGGATAGGATGTATCAACCTTGACGCTTGCCAGACTTTATTACAGTCAGGCGGCAAGCATCTCCGGATGGTCCAGCGGTCTCGTTTTGATGACTTTTTGATTTGCCCGATATCGCACCGTGCTCTTGAGGCACGCCGAGGGAACTCTAATGAACACATCGATCCTTTTGCTGATACTGGCGCTCATCGGCATCGGCAGCTATCTGCTCGGCAGCCGCCGCGCTGTTGTCCTGTCTGGTGGTCGCCCCTCCAGCATGCATTCCCGTGCCGGTTATCACGGCTCTTACGCGGTCGTCTGGGCTGTCTTGCCCGCGGCGTTCATTCTCTGTGCCTGGCTGGTCGTCAGCCCGTTGCTCGTCACCTCTGCGGTGCGCGGCAATTTCCCGGAGGATATCCGGGCGCAATCCGAGGCACAGCAGAGCCTGACCTATGGCATGGTGACCTCCATCGCCCGCGGCCTTCAGCGGCTGACGCCGGAGGAAACCGCGCAGGTTGAGGCGGACACGGCAGCGGTCCGGCCGCTTCTGGCATCAAAGGGTGTCGCGATCGCCGGTGATCCCGAGCGGTTCATGGTCGATGCCGCCAAAACGCTCAACGCCATGACTTCCACCAGCCGCATCGCGATGATTGCGACGGTGCTGCTGGTCGCGCTTGGCGGTGCAGCCTATGCGCTGCGGGCGATCGCCCCGCGCTTCAGGGCGCGCAACCAGGTGGAGAAGGTCATTCTCGCGGCGCTGCTCGTCGCCTCGTCCATCGCCATCCTCACCACCATCGGTATCGTCCTGTCGATGCTGACGGAGGCGATCCAGTTCTTCACCATGGTCCCTGCGCACCAGTTCTTCTTCGGAACCGTGTGGGATCCGCGGTTTGCGGCAGCCGGTGCGACGGACTCCTCCGGTCAGTTCGGCCTGATCCCGCTGCTCGCCGGCACGCTCTATATCGGCCTCGTCGCCATGCTGGTCGCAGTTCCCGTCGGCCTGTTCTCGGCGATCTACATGTCGGAATATGCCTCGCCGCGCTTTCGCGCGGTGGCAAAGCCGCTGCTCGAAGTGCTCGCAGGCATCCCCACCATCGTCTACGGCTTCTTCGCGCTGACGACGGTCGGTCCTTTCCTCAGAGACATCTCCGCGCAGATCAACGGTCTGGCGACGGGTGACTACGCCAATTTCATCCAGGCGCAGAGCGTCATCACCGCCGGCTTCGTCATGGGCATCATGCTGATCCCCTATGTCTCGTCGCTGTCGGATGACATCATCACCGCCGTGCCGCGCTCGCTGCGCGACGGCTCGCTCGGCCTCGGCGCCACCCGGTCCGAAACCATCAAGAAGGTCATCGTTCCCGCCGCTCTTCCCGGCATCGTCGGCGCCGTATTGATGACGGCCTCGCGCGCCATCGGCGAGACCATGATCGTGGTTCTCGCGGCGGGTGTCGCGGCGCGCCTGCAGCTCAATCCTTTCGAGCCCATGACCACCGTCACGGTCAAGATCGTCAGCCAGCTTACCGGCGACCTTGAATTCACCTCGCCGCAGACGCTGGTCGCTTTCGCGCTCGGCATCACGCTTTTCGCCATCACGCTTTGCCTGAATATCTACGCGCTTTACATCGTGCGCAAATACCGGGAGCAATATGAATGACCGACATCGTCTCTCCCGCAGCCGGCGCCAGCGCCGTGAACAAGGCCACGCGCCGTGATATCGGCATCAAGCGCCGCTATGCCGCCGAACGTCGCTTCCGTGCCTACGGAATGGCAGCGATTTCGTTCGGCCTCATCTTCCTCTTCCTGCTGCTCTGGTCGGTCGTATCCAAGGGCCACACCGCCTTCCAGCAGACGATGATCACCGTTCCGGTCGAATTCTCGGAACAGATCATCGATCCGAAGAATGAGCGTGCCACAAATCCCGCAAAGCTGATGACGGCCAATTACCCCGTCATCGCCCGCGATGCGGTTGCCAAGGTTCTCGGCGTTGCGCCGACCGACCGCGCCGGCCTTCGCGCCGTCAACGTCATGATCTCGGACAGCGTGCGCACGCAGTTGCGTGACATCGTCGTCGCCGATCCTGCCGTCATCGGCACCACGCGTACCGTTACGCTTCTGGCGTCGGGTGATGTCGACAGTGCCTTCAAGGGCCAGGTCGATCTGACCGCGGATGAAGCGAACCGCCGCATCTCGAACCAGCAGCTCGGCTGGATGAACCAGCTCGCCGAAAGCGGCCAGCTTGGCAAGCATTTCAACACCGGCATCTTCGTTAACGGCGCATCGAGCCGTCCGGAAGCGGCGGGTGTCGGCGTGGCGCTCATCGGCTCCTTCTATATGATGATGATCGTCCTGGTGCTGTCCTTGCCGATCGGTGTCGCAGCCTCCATCTATCTTGAGGAATTTGCCCCGAAGAACCGTCTGACGGATCTCATCGAGGTGAATATCAACAATCTCGCGGCCGTTCCCTCGATCGTTTACGGTCTGCTCGGTCTCTCGGTCTTCATCAACTTCATGGGCTTTCCGCGCTCGGCTTCGCTGGTCGGCGGTCTTGTCCTGACGCTGATGACGCTGCCGACGATCATCATCGCGACCCGTGCCGCATTGAAGGCCGTGCCGCCGTCGATCCGCGCCGCCGCACTCGGTCTCGGCGCTTCCAAGATGCAGACGATCTTCCACCATGTGCTGCCGCTCGCCATGCCTGGCATCCTGACCGGCACCATCATCGGCCTCGCCCACGCACTGGGCGAAACGGCGCCGCTGCTGCTGATCGGCATGGTGGCATTCGTCGCGAATTACCCGACAACGCCGATGGATCCGTCCACGGCCCTGCCGGTGCAGATTTACATGTGGGCGAACGAAGCCGAACGCGCCTTTGTCGAAAGGACATCCGGCGCTATCATCATCCTGCTTTTGTTCCTCATCGTCATGAATGTTGGCGCAATCCTGTTGCGTCGCCGCTTCGAGCGGCGCTGGTAGAGGGAGATTGAGCAATGAACATGTTGTCGGAAGCAGCAGTTGAAAAGGCGCTGGACAAGAAAATGAATGAAGTTTCATACAAGATGATTGGCAAGGACGTTTCGGTTTATTACGGCGAAAAGCGCGCGCTTTACGACGTGAACCTCAACGTTCGGGAAAATACGGTGACCGCGCTGATCGGCCCGTCCGGCTGCGGCAAGTCCACCTTCCTGCGTACCCTGAACCGTATGAACGATACGATCGACGGCTGCCGGGTCACCGGCAAGATCACGCTCGACACCGACGATATCTATGATCAGCAGATCGACGTCGTGGAATTGCGTGCCCGCGTCGGCATGGTGTTCCAGAAGCCGAACCCCTTCCCGAAGTCGATCTACGAAAACATTTCCTACGGTCCGCGCATCCACGGGCTTGCCCGCAACAAGGCGGATATGGACCAGATCGTCGAACAGAGCCTGCAGAAGGCGGGTCTCTGGAACGAGGTGAAGGATCGTCTGCACGAATCCGGCACGGGTCTTTCCGGTGGCCAGCAGCAGCGTCTGTGCATCGCACGCGCGGTTGCCGTCAGCCCGGAAGTGATCCTGATGGACGAACCCTGTTCGGCGCTTGACCCGATCGCGACTGCAAAGGTCGAGGAGCTGATCCACGAACTGCGGACAAATTACACGATTGTCATCGTCACGCACTCCATGCAGCAGGCGGCACGTGTTTCCCAGCGCACGGCCATGTTCCACCTTGGTCATCTCGTCGAAGAAAACGAAACTGACAAGATGTTCACCAATCCGGACGACCAGCGCACGCAGGATTACATCATGGGCCGCTTCGGCTGATCCTGGCCGGCGCTTTCTCGAAACCGAACAAGACTGGTGCCTCTGCCGTGCCCGCTTCCGGGCACGCGCATGCAGGCCAAGCCGGAGGACTAGACCATGACACAGACAACGACCCATTCGCATATTCTGTCGGCCTATGACGACGAACTGAAATTCCTCACACGTCGCATCGCCGAAATGGGCGGTCTTGCGGAACAGATGTGCGCCGACGCCGTGCGTGCGCTCGTTAATTCCGATGCCGCACTTGCCCAGAAGGTCATTTCCGACGACGCGATCCTCGACCACTCCGAGCGCGAGATCGGCGACAAGGCCATCGTCACCATCGCCAGACGCCAGCCGATGGCGGCCGACCTTCGCGAGATCATCGGCACCCTGCGTATTGCAGCTGACCTGGAGCGCGTTGGCGATCTTGGCAAGAACACCGCCAAGCGCGTGATCGCTGTTGCCGGAACCGGCGTGCCGCGCAAGCTCGCCCGTGGCATCGAGCACCTGTCGGAGCTGGCGCTGGTACAGCTCAAGGAAGTGCTTGACGTCTATTCCACCCGCTCCGCCGAGAAGGCCAATGCCATCCGCGAGCGCGACGAGGAAATCGACGCCATGTATACGTCGCTCTTCCGTGAGCTTCTGACCTACATGATGGAAGATCCGCGCAACATCACCACCTGCACGCATCTTCTCTTCTGCGCCAAGAACATCGAGCGTATCGGCGACCACGCCACCAATATCGCCGAGACGATCTATTACATGACCACCGGCAGCCAGCCGGAGGGCGAGCGTCCGAAGGACGACAGTTCCAACACGCTCGGTTCGGTGACCGAGTAACAGACAGGCGAAGGCTTGCGGAGTTAGCATATGGTGCCCAAGATTGCAGTTGTGGAAGACGAGGAGGCGTTGAGCGTCCTGCTTCGTTACAATCTCGAGGCTGAGGGATATGACGTCGACACGATACCCCGTGGCGACGAGGCGGAAATCAGGCTGCAGGAGCGTATTCCGGACCTTCTCATTCTGGATTGGATGTTGCCCGGTGTTTCCGGCATCGAGCTGTGCCGGCGTTTGAGAATGCGGCCGGAAACCGAACGCCTGCCCATCATCATGCTGACCGCGCGCGGCGAGGAAAGCGAGAGGGTTCGCGGCCTCGCTACCGGCGCTGACGATTATGTCGTCAAGCCGTTCTCGACGCCGGAACTCATGGCCCGCGTCAAGGCCATGCTGCGCCGGGCGCGTCCCGAGGTCCTGTCTTCGGTGTTGAAATGCGGTGACATCGAGCTGGATCGCGAAACCCATCGCGTTCACCGCAAAAGCCGCGAAGTGCGCCTCGGCCCGACGGAGTTCCGCCTGCTGGAGTTCCTGATGACCTCTCCGGGCCGGGTGTTTTCCCGTTCGCAATTGCTGGATGGCGTCTGGGGCCACGATATCTATGTCGACGAGCGCACCGTCGACGTTCATGTCGGACGCCTGCGCAAGGCGCTCAATTTTTCGCATATGCAGGATGTCATCCGCACTGTGCGTGGTGCCGGATATTCGATGGAAGCCTGAGCCAGGCCAAACAGTACAGTTTCGCCAAGGCCGATAGTGCAACCAAAAATTTAGAAAGCCCGAAACCAGAAACGGTTTTGGGCTTTTTGACAATGAATCTTTTCAAAAGCAGGCCCCGTAGTCAGGGGCGACCTCAAATTCGGGCCAGTCCGGATTGTCGGATCACACCGCTGCCGTCAGGTTTCCATACCGCCTGCAGTTGATGGCGAACGCCTCCCGGAGGATATGCGCGTCAAAAAATCAAAGGTTGCGGATCCTCGCGACACGCCCAGGGATGACGCCGGAGTGTCTGGTGCAATCCGTCGCCGCAAGGACGACATTACGCCTCGTTTGGGCACACTACGTCGCGATGTGGCTGAAACTCGGTAAGAACAAAAGTCGTGGACCCTGTCCAGAAATTCAAACCGGTGGACAGAGGAACATGCCCGGTTTTCAGGAAGGCGAGGTGCGGGATATCTGCCCTTGGGTTGATTCCGAGACCGCAAAGAACCTCTGACTTTATGTCATAAAAAAAACGGGCCCGAAGGCCCGTAGTTTTTGAGTGTCAAATGCGTGCCGCAACACTCAAGCTTTGCGACGCTCGCTCACCGGCTGGTAGGCGAGCTTTGCATGGAACTTGCAATAGGGCGAAGATTCCAGTGCTTCACAACCGCAGAAATGAAAATCGTCCTTGAGCGGATCGCCGACCGGCCACTTGCAGGTGCGTTCCGTCAGTTCCGTCAGTGTCAGGCGACGGGAAATCGGCGTTACGACGTTTCTGGAGGGAACATAGTCGAGAACTTCGGCGGTCTCGATATCGATTTCCTCATGCAGCGCCGTTGCCGCGTTGGAGCGGCTCAAGACCCGTGCGGGCGTCGCGTTGACGCGGGTCGCGAAATTTGTCGCGCGGGGAGCAGGGGCGGCTGTGCGCTTGGGCGCGGAACGCGCCGAAGTGACCGGGCCGCCGGCCTTGACGCGTCCCGGCAGATTGAGACGGTGGACCTTGCCGATCACGGCATTACGGCTGACACCGCCCAGCTGTGCTGCTATCTGGCTGGCGCTAAGCCCCTCGGACCACAATTTCTTGAGTTTCTCGACTCGCTCGTCTGTCCAGTTCATGCCGCTTCTCCGCTTTTCGCGTGTATTTTCGGCAGAATCCCTCTCCGCCCCGCGGGCGTGCCGCAAGCGTGGTTTCCGCCAGATTTTCGGTGACTAGTTCCGCCGCAATGCAGTCTAGTAATTAGCGATTAACCTAGTGCCAGCCCGACTCCGTGGCAAGAGTCGGGGGAATCATCTGGAATCGATTTTCCGGTTTTCCCCAACTTGCTGGCGAGTTGAGTCTGAAAGGCAACACCTTGGGGCTCATTCGCCACCGTCTACTAGTGCTTGAGACGCCCGGGAAATGCGGACTTTTGTTGACATCGGCAGGCGAAGTGACAATAGTGCCGGTGCCGCCGCAAGGCGGCATTTTTGATTTTCAGGCGGGGGATAACCTCGCCAGCCTATTGACAACCGTCTGACAGCGCATCCGCGCAAGGAGTGATACAGCCATGGCCGAAGCCGCCGCGCCATTGTTCGATACGTTTGCAAGAGCCCCCCTGCGCTTCGAGCGAGGCGAGGGTGTCTGGCTGTTCACGGAAAGCGGCGAGCGATATCTGGATTTTGCGGCCGGCGTCGCGGTCAATTCGCTGGGCCACGCCCATCCGCACCTCGTGGAAGCGATCAAGACCCAGGCTGAGAAGGTCTGGCACGTCTCCAACCTTTATGAAGTGCCCGGACAGGAAAAACTCGCAAAGCGCCTGACGGAAGCGACATTCGCGGACAAGGTCTTCTTCACCAATTCCGGCGCGGAAGCGCTGGAATGCGCGATCAAGACCGCGCGCCGTTATCATTATTCCAAGGGTCACCCGGAAAAGTTTCGCATCGTCACCTTCGAAGGCGCCTTCCATGGCCGCACGCTGGCGACGATCGCCGCCGGTGGCCAGCAGAAATATCTCGAAGGTTTCGGTCCCAAGGTCGAAGGCTTCGACCAGGTGCCGTTCGGCGATGTCGACGCGCTGAAGGCCGCCATCACGCAGGAGACGGCCGCACTTCTGATCGAGCCCATTCAGGGTGAGGGCGGTATCCGCGCGCCCAGCAAGGAATTCCTCCAGCTGCTGCGTTCGCTTTGCGACGAGCATGGCATGCTGCTGATTTTCGATGAGGTCCAGACCGGCGTCGGCCGCACGGGCAAACTCTTCGCCTATGAGCAGACCGGTGTTGCGCCCGACATCATGGCGGTTGCCAAGGGTATCGGTGGCGGTTTCCCGCTTGGTGCCTGCCTTGCCACGGCGGATGCCGCTTCCGGCATGACGGCCGGCGTGCATGGCACCACCTATGGCGGCAATCCGCTGGCCATGGCGGTCGGCAATGCTGTTCTCGACGTCGTTCTCTCCGAAGGCTTTCTCGAAAAGGTCCGTGATGTCGCGCTGGTCTTCCGCCAGGGTCTTGCCTCGCTGAAGGATCGTTATCCGGATGTGATCGAGGAAATTCGCGGCGAAGGCTTGCTTCTCGGCATCAAGGCCCGGGTTCCCTCGGGCGAATTGCTGCAGGCCATGCGTGCGGAACATCTGCTCGGCGTACCGGCGGGAGACAACGTCATCCGCCTGCTGCCGCCGCTCGTCACCACGGCGGAAGAGGCCCGCGAAGGTCTGGCACGCGTGGAAGCGGCAGCCGCATCCCTGACCGCGAAGCAGGCGAAAATCGCCTGAGGAAACAATAAAGGGCGGGCCTCTTCCCGGAGGCTCGCGAGCATGGGACAGTTTGAAATGGCTTCACCTAAACATTTTCTCGACCTGTCGGCCGTCGGCTCGCAGGATCTGCGGGCAATTCTTGACGATGCGCGCGCACGCAAGGTCGCCACGAAGGCCGGAACGGCGGAAAAGCCGCTTGCCGGCAAGATGCTGGCAATGATCTTTGAAAAGCCCTCCACCCGCACCCGCGTTTCCTTCGATGTCGGCATGCGCCAGCTCGGCGGCGAGACCCTTTTTCTCTCTGGTACGGAAATGCAGCTCGGTCGTGCGGAAACGATCGGCGATACCGCGAAGGTGCTGTCGCGTTACGTGGATGCCATCATGATCCGCACCACGGACCATTCACGCCTGCTCGAGCTTGCCGAACACGCAACGGTTCCGGTCATCAATGGCCTGACGGATGATACCCATCCCTGCCAGATCATGGCGGATATCATGACGTTCGAAGAACATCGCGGTCCGGTCAAAGGCAAGACCATCGCCTGGACGGGTGACGGCAACAACGTGCTGCACTCCTTTGTCGAGGGCTCGGCACGCTTCGGTTACCGCATGACGATGGCGGTGCCGATGGGATCCGAACCGCATGACAAGTTCCTGAACTGGGCTCGCAACAATGGCGGCGAGATCGCGCTGTATCATGACGCGGAAAAGGCGGTTGCGGGTGCGGATTGCGTTGTCACCGATACCTGGGTGTCCATGAACCAGGAGCACAAGGCGCGCGGCCACAACATCTTCCAGCCCTATCAGGTCAACGAGGCGCTGATGGCCAAGGCGGAAAAGGACGCATTGTTCATGCACTGCCTGCCGGCGCATCGCGGTGAAGAAGTGACGGATGCCGTGATCGACGGCCCGCAATCGGTGGTCTTCGATGAGGCGGAAAACCGTCTCCACGCGCAGAAGTCCGTCATCGCCTGGTGCATGGGCGTGATCTGAGGAATTCACCCGGTCTTGATCGTCGTCGGGCCGGGTGCTTGAACTTATACGCACCGATTACCATCTGTGGGACTTCGAAAAGGCTCGTCGGTTTGCTGGCGGGCCGTCATCACGATTTGCACGTTTTTCTCCGGAGGCGGTTTCGCTTCCCGGGTCTCTGTGCGACAAGCGAAAAAACCACATTTAAAAGCCGGACTTTTGGACGGTAGCGGCGCCACGGCTGCGCCAAGGAGTATCACATGGCAGATGTAACGGTTGAACTGGACGATCTCGATTTTGCTGGCGACGACAAGGTTGTGCCCTTTCAGGTCGAAGGTCTGGATGTGCGCGGCCGCGCCGTACAGGTCGGGCCGCTGCTGAACGCCATCCTCGAACGGCACGATTATCCCGCCGCGGTTGCCCGCCTTCTGGCGGAAGCGACGGTTCTGACGGCGCTGATCGGCACCTCGCTGAAGTTTTCCGGCAAGCTGACCGTCCAGACCAAGGGCGACGGCCCGGTTGACCTGCTGGTTGCCGATTTCTCCGCGCCGGACAGCATGCGCGCTTATGCCCGTTTTGATGAGGAGCGGCTGGCGGAAGCGGTTGCGGCCGGTGCAACCTCGCCGGAGCAATTGCTGGGCAACGGTATTCTCGCCTTCACCATCGATCAGGGTATGGGCATGCAGCCCTATCAGGGCATCGTGCCGCTGGATGGCTCTTCGCTGGAAGACATTGCCGGGGTCTATTTCCGCCAGTCGGAACAGCTTCCCACCCGCGTGCACCTTGGCGTCGCCGAGTTCTTCGACCGCGACGGTGAAGGCAAGCCGCGCCACGGCTGGCGTGCAGGTGGCTTGATCGCGCAGTTCCTGCCACAGGCCCCCGAGCGGTTGCGCATGCGCGACCTGCACGGTGGCGATGGTGACGAGGGCGGCCACGAGGTGCAGGAGGACGATGCCTGGACTGAAGCCGTAACCCTGCTGAACACGGTGGATACTGACGAACTGACCGATCCGCAGGTGCCGGTGGAACGCCTGCTCTACAGGCTTTTCCATGAAAGCGGCGTGCGCATCTATGATCCGCAGGCCATTTTCGACCGCTGCAGCTGCTCGCGGGACAAGATCAAAGGTGTGCTCTCCGGCTTCACCGCCGAGGAGATCAAGGCGAGCGAGGAAGACGGCGCCATTGCCGTAACCTGCGAGTTCTGCTCCACCACCTATCGCTATGATGTCAGCGAATTCGAGAACGCCTGAATCTTTTGAGAATGCCTGAATCGAAAGCCGCGCTCTAAGAGGCGCGGCTTTTCCTTTGGCGGGTGGATGTCGTCAGTTCAGAACGCGCATCAGGCCGGGTGAATCCAGCGAAAAGGCGGGTATGGTGACGTTGAACACCTCGCCATTTTCCGTTTCCATTTCATAATGGCCAAACATCAGGCCTGACGGCGTATCCAGCGGGCAGCCGGAAGAGTATTCATAGCTGTCGCCGGGTTTGAGCTGCGGCTGTTCGCCCACGACGCCCGGCCCGTAGACCTCGTCCACCTGTCCGTTCTGATCGGTAATATGCCAATAACGGTTCACGAGTTTCACCGGGACATCGGAATTGTTCGCGATCACGACTTTGTAGCCCCAGACGTAACGATCGTCATCCGGGTCGGATTGTTCCTCGAGATAATACGGATCGACCGTTACCTCGATATCCCTTGTCAGAGCACGATACATACGCGCCACACCTCGATATTATGCCTGCCGCCGCATCCTACACTATAGGCTCTGGCTATCGTCAAGAAAATGAATGACTTGACGGGCAGGGGGCGTCTCCTGTTGCGCTGTTTTCCACCGTTAGGGATAACGATAAAGGTAAATATTGGTTGCCTGATGCGGGCTTTTCCGGCCGCTTGGGCAAACCATGGCCCGACACGCGGTCAGGCCATGGCGATTTGCGGATTGAATTTTCAGCCGGAAACGGCCGCAAGACCCTTTGCCAGATCTTCCAGCAGATCGTCGGTATCCTCGATGCCGCAGGAAAGGCGGAGCGTGCCGCCGGAAATGCCGAGTTCGGCACGCGCCTCGTCGGAGAGGTTCTTGTGCGTCGTCGTGCCGGGATGGGTGATGAGGCTCTTGGCATCGCCGAGATTGTTGGAAATCTTCACGATCTCAAGCGCGTTCTGCAGCTTGAAGGCCGCTTCCTTGCCGCCCTTCAGTTCGAAGGCCACCAGGGTGGAGCCGCCGGACATCTGCCGGGCGATGATATCAGCCTGCGGGTGATCGGCGCGGCCGGGATAGATGACCTTGGCGACCTTGCCGTTATCGGCGAGGAAATCGGCGATCTTCGAGGCATTGGCCGTCTGCTGTTTCACGCGCAACGGCAGGGTCTCGATGCCCTTCAGAAGCGTCCAGGCGTTGAAGGGCGACATGGCCGGGCCCGTATGGCGGAAATAATCCTGCAGCTCTTCTTCGATCCACTTCTTGTCGGAAAGGATCACGCCGCCGAGGCAGCGGCCCTGGCCGTCAATGTGCTTGGTGGCCGAATAAACGACGATATGGGCGCCGAGTTCGAGCGGCTTCTGGAAGAGCGGCGTCGCGAAGACGTTGTCGACCACCACCTTGGCGCCGATCTGGTTGGCGAGCTTCGCCACACCGGCAATATCCACGACTTCGAGCGTCGGATTGGTCGGGCTTTCGAGGAAGAACAGCTTGGTGTTCGGCTGGATTGCCTTTTCCCAATTGCCGAGATCACGTCCGTCGATCAGCGTGCATTCGATGCCATATTTCGGCGCAAGTGTTTCAACCACCCAGCGGCAGGAGCCAAAAAGGGCGCGTGCAGCGACGATATGGTCGCCGGCGCGCAACTGGCACATGATGGCGGCGGTGACGGCGGCCATGCCCGACGCAAGTGCGCGGGCGTCTTCGGCGCCTTCCAGCAGGCACATGCGCTTTTCGAACATGTCATTGGTGGGGCTGGCGTAGCGGGCGTAGATGAAGCCGTCCGTTTCACCCTTGAAACGCGCTTCGGCGGCTTCGGAGTTCTCGTAAACGAAACCCTGGGTCAGATAGATCGCTTCCGACGTTTCACCATAGGGTGAGCGTAGCGTACCGCCGTGAACGAGCTGGGTTGCCGGGCGCCATTTATTGCTCATGTGATCACCTTCAAAACAAAAAAACCGGCCGCAAAAGCAGACCGGTTCCTAGCACCCGGTCTTTTTAGCCACTTGTTTAACGTGGCTGCAAGCCGACCGGCCAAATCACCACGGGATAAGCTTGCCATACTGCCGTTACCGGCTTGCGTCAATGCTTTCCTTTTGGTTTTGTCGCCGTAAAAAGGAATGATGACCATGACGAGAACCACGGGCATTTTGGCGGATGGCGCAATCCGGGCGCTGTTTGCGGGCGGCAAGCTGAAAAGCGAGGCCGATCTCGATGTCGACCAGGTGCAGCCCGCCAGCCTCGATCTCAGGCTTGGCTCGAAGGCCTATCGCGTCCGCGCAAGCTTCATGCCCGGCCCCGGAACCCGTGTCATCAACAAGCTCAATCGTCTCAGCCTGCACGAGGTCGATCTCAGCCAGGGCGCGGTGCTGGAAACCGGTTGTGTCTATATCGTTCCCCTGATGGAAAGCCTTGATCTGCCGGCGGACATGTCGGCCTCGGCCAATCCGAAAAGCTCGACCGGCCGTCTCGACATCTTCACCCGCGTGATGACCGACAATGCACAGGAATTCGACAAGATCCCGGCTGGTTATACGGGCCCGCTTTATCTGGAAATCAGCCCGCGCACTTTCCCCATCGTCGTGCGTCGCGGCTCCCGCCTGTCACAGATCCGCTTCCGCATCGGCCACGCACTTCTCAATGAAAGTGAACTGCTGAAGCTGCACGAGACAGAAACGCTGGTGGCGAGTGAAAACCCGAACGTGACGGGCGGCGGCATTGCGCTGTCGATCGATCTCAAGGGTTTCGGTGAGAACGGGCTGATCGGCTATCGCGGCAAACATCACACGGCGGTGGTGGATGTCGACAAGAAGGCCCAGCACGACGTCCTCGATTTCTGGGAGCCGCTCTTTGCCCGCGGCCGTGCGGAACTGATCCTCGATCCCGATGAATTCTATATCCTCGTTTCACGCGAAGCCGTGCATGTGCCGCCGCTTTATGCCGCCGAAATGACCCCTTTCGATCCGCTGGTGGGCGAATTCCGCGTGCACTATGCCGGCTTCTTCGATCCCGGCTTCGGCCATGCGCAAGCCGGCGGTACCGGCAGCCGCGCCGTGCTTGAGGTCCGCAGCCACGAAGTGCCCTTCATCCTCGAACACGGCCAGATCGTCGGCCGTCTGGTTTACGAGCACATGTTTGAGAAACCGGAGGGTCTCTATGGCACTGGCCTCGGCTCCAATTATCAGGCCCAGGGGCTGAAGCTCTCCAAGCATTTTCGCGCCGAACAATGAACCCGGCGGGTGCTTGACACCCGCTCGGAACTATCCGATGTCTTAGTCCGCACGCGGGTGTAGCTCAATGGTAGAGCAGCAGCTTCCCAAGCTGAATACGAGGGTTCGATTCCCTTCACCCGCTCCAGCGACTTTTCCAACAAGAACGATGACGTCCAAGAAACGCTGATTTTACAGCGTTTTTGCCTCGCGCGCGCGTAAGGTCGTGCAACGGTATGCAGTGACATCCAGCAATTTTGTCGGTGAAAATTACGGCATTCGTCATCGTCGTGGGAAGCCGATACCGTAAAATGGCACTGACAGGCATTCAGGTTAAGAACGCCAAAGCCGACAGCAAGCCGCGCAAACTCTCTGATGAGAAGGGGCTTACCTTTACCTATCGGTTGCAGGCGGCAAGTCTTGGCGCTTCGATTATGACTTTTTCGGGAAGCGAAAAACGCTGACTATCGGGGCTTACCCAACGGTAGGGCTGGCGGATGCCCGTAAGCAATTTTAGTTTCCTCTTAACTTTGGTCTTTATCAGTGTCTTGCATGGAGATGTGTATTGCAGTAACTTCTGGTTGTTGTTTGACTCGAAGAACCGAAGGGCTTGAAATTGGCGGATCGCGCTTAAAATTCACGGATGAAAAGCGATATCCATGCCATAGCGTTGGCAGGATTGATTATTATGTGAATTTTTAACGTGCGCGGTTCTTTGAGTAAATGACTTGCGACTATCGTTTCGCAAAGAAAGTTACTACTTTAACGCTTCTTGGATCAGATGAACTGATCTATGCACCCGGTATGGGATCGACAGCAAGGACAGCTGAAGAGTGAAGCATGGGCGGCATTGCCGCGACAAACTTCATTCAAATGCAGGCCTCCGAAATATGTCATTTGCTGCTTTTATTCCTGGTTTCCGACGGCTAGTCCCTCCTGACTTTTGTCTCGCAATTGTGCCGGTTGCTCGAATCTCAGCCAATTCCCCGAGGAGCGCGCCCAACAGTTTCAAGCGAACCTTTGTCATTTCGCTTTTTGCAAGCCTGCTCGCGTCAGGGCACGCAACTGCACAGTCGCCCGCCGATGATTTTTCCCGCCGGCAGGATCAGCAACAGCAGTTGCAGCGGCTTGAGAACCTGAAACAGGTCACGCCTGATAGCGTCGTCAGCCATGGGAACCCGGCATCACGAGGCAACGCCAAGTCCACTGGCCCATGCTTCGATATCTCGCGTGTAGAGATCGAAGGTGCGACGAGGCTGTCTGCCATTGATCTCGGAAAAATGACGCAGCGTTACAATAATCGCTGTATCGGCGTTGCGGATATCACCACCCTGCTCAAGGCCATTACTGACATCTATCTGGACAAAGGATTCGTGACTTCACGCGCCTATGTTCCCCTACAGGATGTTGCCGGAACAGCGCTTTTGCGGCTGGTCGTCGTCGAGGGCACGATCTCGGATACTCCGCCGCCAATGCTGCCTTTGCATCGCTCAAGGCCTATGATGCGCTCGACACCGTCGTCAACGGCAATGTCGCTTCGGCCTCGCTCACCGCCGGCTTCACCTATACAAAAGACAAGGCGGCGGGGACGGGCTCTGTTCCCGTCATCACCGAAATCAATGCCGGCCGCTCGGTGACGATCGAAGCCGCATCCGGCGATATCACCGGCCATGGCGTGCAAATCTCGGCCGGCTATGATGCTTATGGCCTGCCGGTCGACAGCGCCGACGACAAGGCCGGCGATATCACGCTTTCGGCCGGCAATGATATTACCCTTAAAAGCGCCGAGGCGACGCAGAGTTCGTCGTCCAGCAGCACGTCCGCCGGCGCCAGTATCGGCATTGGCGGCGGCGTCAGCCTGTCGGGTGGCGTCGGTGTCGGGCTGACAGGCGGCGCCAGTGCGTCCACGGCCAAGGCCAACGCCAACGGAACTACCCAGGTCAACAGCCACGTCAGCGGTACCGGCGACATCGTCATCCAGTCGGGCAACAACACGACACTCGCCGGCGCGCTCGTTGCCGGTGAGACAGTGACGGCCGACATCGGCGGCGATCTCACCATCGTCTCCGTTCCCGATACCGGCGAGACCACGAACAAATCCACCTCCGGCGGCTTTAGTCTCGGCGGCGGGAAGAGCCTCATCTCCGGTATTCAGATCGGTGGCGGTGCGGGCTCCGGGTCGACGAACTGGGTTTCCGAACAGTCGGGTCTCGTTTCCGCGGACACGATGAATGTCACCGTCGGCGGCAATACCCATCTCGGTGCCGGCAAGATCGTCTCCGGTTCGGGCGATCTCACTCTCGACACAGGCACGCTTACCCATGAGAATTTCGAGGGCCAGAAGCAGTATGAGGGCTTCAGTGCCAATCTCGGCCTCGATCTCACCGGCGGCAAGGGAACCGATGCCAATCCGGTCGGCAACAGCACGCTCGAAGGCAGCTATCAGCTCGATGATACCCGCCAGAGCGTCCGCGCCACCGTCGGCCCTGGGGACATCGTCGTTCGCAATCCCGATCAGCAGGCAGCGCTTGAGCACGACGGTGCAACAAATCCCCTCTCCGAACTCAACCGTGATCCGGGCAAGGCTCATGAGATCACAAAGGACAAACATGTCGGCATCGATTTCTATCTTTCAACCAACAGCCTGAAGGCTGCGGCAGAGGGGATCGACGTCGTCGGCAAGGCTCTTGGCGACGCCTTCGAGGCACTGGGGGCAAAGCTTGCGGCTTCCGGTGATCTGACACCGGATGAATTGGCGACAGCCCGTAAAGTCGCCAAAGCGCTGGATTCCGGCACACTCGATATCGCAGCGCTTGCGACCTGCGCGGGCCGGCAAGGCTTCAATCTCCTCGATCTTTTGTTCACGCCGGCCTATGCATCTGGATGCGTCCTGTTCGACAAAAACGGCAAGGAGATCGCTGAACTGACGGCGAATGAGCGTGAAGCCTGCATACAGATGCTGGCGACGCTGATGGAGACCTATACCGAGAAATATGTGACCGGTGCGGCTGGCAAGGGTGAACTGCCGGGCAGCGTCAAAACACTTGCGGCACAGTTACGCAAGGTGGGTTCGGACGAACAGCTGGTCGCGGGTTTCCAGGTGATCGGTATGTCGGCCTCGTTCATCCGGGATGTCACGATAAGGCTGACGCTCGGTGAGGAAGGCTACAAGGAATACAAGGCAGCGTTCGAGCCGCTTGCGGCAGCCGGCACGTTGGGCAAGGAGGCCAGCGAGCGGGCGATTGCCGACATTGCTGCCAAACACGGTCTTTCCTTTGAGGATACCAAAGACCTCAAACTCCTCGTCGGGGTCACTACCGCAGCAATCATTGGAGTCGTGGGTATCAAGGCAGGCGGCTCGCTCAGCAGCAAAGAAATCGAAATTGTTTCGAAACAAATTGCTGATGGTCACGCATTCCAAAAGCATATACTTGAAAAAGGCGAACTGGCCGGTATGGGCATACGAACTAGAGCGCAACTTGCCGACTTTATCGGCGAAACAATGAGGAAACCTTCAGATGTAAAGGCATTGGGTGGTGGTAGAACTGCATACTGGAACGACGAGTATCAATCGGTAATTATACACAACCCCAAAGCAGGAGACGGTGGGACTATTTTCCAACCAAAGAACGGAAAATTGTATTTTGACAACATGAGGTAAGGACAATGAACCCTTCGGAAACGCCAATTAAGAACGCTAAAATCAGCATCGAATTTAGTAAAAAAGAATTAACTATTCTATCATCATCCTTAAATGAAGTGCTGAATGGCATAGATATATTTGAATTCGAGACAAGAATTGGAGGCGAAAATTCTGAAGTAATAAAGCTTCTGGAGATGCTCAATTTTTACATAGATAATTTTAATAAGTCTGAACAGCCTCCATTTTCGACCGGACATTAAAACTTATCCACGCTAGGGCGTTTGGTACGATCTCCCAAGCGGAGGACGGGTGGTGTCCGAACCTCCAACAATTCCGGGATAACGTTGGATATTGATATTCCCGGATATCCCAAAGGTTTTAAGGTACACCAGCAATGACCCAAGAGCCTGTTGAAAAGTATTTTGGAACACCGATCAGCGAGTGGATCGCCCGTGTTGCGAATGAATTGGAGGTGGATGCCGTCGGGTTATGGCAGATTATTCCGGTGGGCATTGATAGCTTTGGTTTATCGGACGAGCAACTCGAAGATTTTGGATATCGTTGCGTGGTGGCTCTTCTTAAACGAGGAGCGGTTCCTGTCAAAAGCTCATCAGACCTTCCAGGTTGGGTTCCTGAAATGAAATATCACGGATCTCATGAAGAAATGGCGATGAGAATCATTAGTGATTGGAAGGCTGGTAAGCTTGTGCCCGATCATGATGGGTTATGGTTTGCGCTTCTTCCCTGATCTTGGGCGTCTCCGGAAAATCCGCTGATATCGATACACATTCAACTGGAAGGCCGAAACCTATCGCGGCTCGATCAGTACGGTCGACCATCGGCAGGAATGCCTCAGACTTACTGATACGCTGAAATGACCCCAACCTTTCATAAGACAAATTCCAAGGTTATTCATGTCAGTACCAATGAAATTCCATCTGGCATCAACCGTACCCAATTTAATTCCTGGCGGCGGACTTATTGGATAAACCGAGCAAACGATTTCTAGGAAATGTATCTGGTGACTGAACATATTGACGCGATTATTAGTGAAGTGAATCGACTAGATGATCCGCGAAAACGTAAAACTCCGCTTCCAGATGATGCTCTAATAGCGAGATACGAAGCCGCCACGGGTTTCGAATTCTCGGAAGACTATAAAGAATTTCTCAAGAGCATATCTAACGCTTTCATCGGTTACCTGTCGCCACTTACTCTAAATGAAGAGATGGGTGGCGTTTATGGGGAATTGAGATCGGCTATTGAACAAGGCCGTAGCGCTGGCCTACCCCACGATTGGCTTCCAATATGTGAAGACAACGGTGACTACTACTGCATCGCGCCCGATGGCAAAATACATTTCTGGGACCACAACGGTCCAACGACCGAGACTTGGCCCAACCTCGCAACGTGGGCAAACGATGTCTGGTTGGGTGGAGCATAAGACTTTCGGCTATGCAATACGCGCCACCGTTGAGACAATTTGAGCCGCCCCGGCATTGCTGAAAAGCTCGGACAGACCAGGCTCGGAAGCGCTGTGTCGAACGGCATTGCTGCACAGGTTACCGAAGGCGCGGCAAATACTATAGCAACCAAAATAGCGCCCAAGATTGAGCGGCAAATCGGCCGGCGAGGCTGGGATAGAGACTCAATCAACGAGACAATTGCGCAACCTCAGCGAACCGTCACAACCCGTGACACTCGGCATAATCCCAAAACCGGTGCGCGAAATGATGGTCCGGCAACTGCGTTCATTAACTGAGATGGTTCCTACGTTGTGAGAAACAACCGAACTGGAGACATCGTTCAAGTCTCAGATCGCACGGATCCCAACTGGGAGTCTCCCTTTGAATGAGGTCTAAGCAAGATGGAAACGGAATATTTGACTGCGGAGCAAGCGCTTCAGTTCATTCATTTATGTGAACAAAATGGTATATTCATTTTTGGAATTGAGCGATTTCTCTTTATCGACGGGATGAGCACGCCCGACTTAGATGGAATCGCTGATTTCTCATCACTTTCTCGCGAGAATATAAATGGTGCAGTCTTATCAGCCCGTAGATTTTTGTCGCTATTCGGTGATGTAAATGAGGAACGCTTCAAACTTGTCTACTGATGGCCGCTAGTCCAAATCCTGAAATCCATAAACGGCAGAACTCGAGGGATGGAAATGACACTGGCACCTGACGAATTAGCCGTAATGTTTGAGAGGGGTCTGGTTGGTGGTTTCGATCCAACTCAAGTTTCGAGAATAGCAACCCGCATTTATCTGCAGCACGGCTTGGAGCTTACGCCGAAAACGGACGGCCTAATCCTCACTTTAATGGCAATGGAGGAGGGGCCAGAGTTTGAACTAAGTGAAACCGAATTTGTAAGTTTAATGGAGGAGGTCAAAACATCGTAGTATAACCATCGGAGATTTCGCCTCGTTGAAACCAATATGGAAACACTTGAACCGAGGAGCCGAAAGAAAAGAGCGAGTCGTCCTTCAAGTTGATCTCGTGTTGTCGGCGCGTGCTGGCGTCAATAGGACGCCACGCGAAAACGGTGTCAAGCGTTTCTAGAAACCCAATTTGAAAACTGAGCGAATGAAATTGATCGGCAGTGCAGTTGAAGAACAATATAAGACTGAACTTCAGGAGGGGGCTCGTTATCTTCTGGAAGAAGGAGGCGATCCGGGAGTGCTGGATTCACTTCGTCGGGAAATTGGAGCCGTTAAAAGCGCTTATTATTTGAGTGGTTACGAGCTTCAAGACTATCGCACCTGTAATTTGCTGGTGAATGGCATGATTGTTTGCCACATAGAAATTTCTGGAAAACAGATCGAAGTATTTGATAAAATCAGTATCCATAAATACAAAATGGGTCTGAAAAGGCAAGGGCAAATTAAATTGCAAGTCGCTCTAGATATGTCTGTGTCACGATGAGTTTTTATCGTCTAAATTAGCTAATAACATACGGTATGGCATTAAAATTTTCTTGGTAATCCTGGCAGCGAGGCGATTAAGGGCGGTCAGCCTGTAAGTACCAAAATAAAGCACATGTGGTCGCGGACGTTGCCGCCGGCAGCTTCGTAAGCTGCAAAGGGTCATTCTCTTTTTGAGCCGGCGCTCGTGCAGCCCCTATCTGCAGAGTCTTGGAGTATTCGGTAGACTTGCATTCGAGAGCGACCGCTTGAAGCAGGTGTAGCGGATGGCCCCATTCCTTGATTGGCTAGGCGCTTAACGAGATCTCGATCCTCGCGCAGTGATCTTCCAACAAGAATATCAGTCTCCACCGCGCGTCTCATGCGCGAAAATCAGACGTCCAGATAGGACAAAATGGCTGCAGCGACGCTCGGCTCATCGGTTGAAGTGGAGGTCGCGATATTCTGGGCGGGGCTGTCTGCCAGTTCGTCGCTATTCAGTGCCGCCACCTGCGTCGGCGTCATGGCGGCGATCTGGCCTGGAGTGAAGGCGGCCGCCTGGGAGGCCGTCAAGGCGGCGAGCGCACTGGTGCTCAGTCCGGAGATCGCGTTTGAACTCAAGCTGATGATCTGCTCGGTGGAAAATGCGGCGAGGTCGTCTCCGCCAAGCGCCGCTGCCTGCATTGATTTAAGGGCGGCGACCTGTGAAATTGACAGCGCGCCGATTTGCGCAGAACCCATTGCTGCCACCTGGCCGTAACCCAGAGAAGCGACCTGGCTTGTCGTCAAAGCGGCTATCTCCTCAGACGACAGGGACGCTACAACGGTGGCGGACAGGCCCCTGATCGCCGTCGAACTGATCGCGGCGAGTTCTTCGGTCGAGAATGTTTTCAGACCCTCTATCGTCAGCCCGGAAAGTGCGGACGAACTCAGCGCGGCGATCTGGCCGGTGGAAAGCGCCTGGATCTGGCCCTTGCCGAGAGCGCTGATCTGGTCGCCTGTCAATCCGGCGACGCCCGCTGTACTCAAGGCTGCAACCTCGGAGGACGAAAGGGTGGCGATGAAGGTCGTAGACAATCCCTTTATCGCGCTCGGGCCGATTGCGGCGAGCTCCTCCGGCGAGAAGGTGTCCAGCATGGCCGCAGACAGGCCCTTAAGCGCATCCGAGCTCAATGATGCTATGTGACCGGCGGAGAATGCTTCGACCTGCCCAACACTCATTGCGCTGGTCTGTGCGCTGCCAAGGCCTGCCACAGCCTTGGCGTCCAGAGCGGCGATCTGGCTTGTTGAAAACGAGGCGATGTCGGCGGTATTCAGTGCCGCAATCTGTCTGGCGGTAAGCGCGCCGACTTGGGCGTTGGTCAGGGCACCCACTTGACCGCTGGTCAAGGCGTCGACCTGTCCGGTGCTCAGGCCCGCTATTGCTGCGGTGCTGAGTGCCGCGGTCTGCGCCGCCGTCAGCGACGCGATAGTCTCTGCCGACAAGCCCGCGATCGCACTCATGCCGATTGCAGCCAGTTCTGTGGTGGTGAAGGTGTTCAGATCATCGGTGCTCAGCGCCGCCAGCTGTGTTGAGTTGAGCGCGCCAATCTGGGCGCTTGTCAGAGCGCTCACCTGATGGGTGCTGAGGGCTGCGATCTGATCGGTGGTCAGGCCAGCTATGCCTGCCGTCCCGAGGGCAGCAATCTGGGTTGCTGAGAGCAAGCCTATATCTGCTGTGCTCAGCGCCGCAATCTGTTTGGAGGTGAGGGCGCCGACCTGGGCGCTGCTCAGGGCATCCACCTGATCGGTGCTAAGTGCGTCAATCTGGCCTGCGGTCAGGCTTGCTATTGCAGCCGTTCCCAAGGCCGCGATCTGACCCGTCGTCAGCGAGGCAATCGCTGCTGTCGACAAGCCCGGGATTGCATTCGAGCTAATTGCGGTCAGCTCAGCGGTTGTGAACGTGCTTAGAGCATCGGGGCCAAGGGCGGCAATCTGTTTCGAGCTGAGAGCGCCGATCTGGGCACTTGTCAGAGCTTCCACCTGATCGATGTTGAGGGCCGCGATCTGATCCACCGTCAGGCCCGTTATGCCCGCAGTGCCGAGGGCGGCGATCTGGGTCGACGAGAGCGAGGCGATGTCGTCCGTGCTCAGCGCCGCGATCTGTTTGGAGGTGAGGGCGCCGACCTGGGTGTTGGTCAGGGCGGCCATTTGATCGGGCTCGAGTGCTGCGATCTGATCATTGGTCATGCCCGATACCGCTGTCGCGCTTAGTGCTGCAATCTGCGCAGTCGTCAGCGAGGCGATTGTAGCTGTCGACAGGCCCGGGATCGCATTCGAGCTGATTGCAGCCAGCTCGGCAGTGGTGAAGGTACTCAACTCACCGGTATCGAAAATTGCAATCTGTTTCGAGCTGAGCGCACCGATCTGGGCGCTGGTCAGAGCCTCGACCTGATCGCTGGTGAGGGCCGCAATCTGATCGGTGGTCAGACCTGACATGCCCGCAGCACTGAGCGCGGCGATCTGGGTTGCCGAGAGCGAGGCGATGTCATCCGTGCTCAGCACTCCGATCTGCCTAGAGGTGAGGGCACTGATCTGGACACTGGTGAGGGCCTCCATCTGACCGCTGGTGAGGGCGGCGACCTGTCCGGTGCTCAGTCCAGCAATGGCAGACTTACTCAGCGCTGCGATCTGGGCTGCTGTTAGCGAAGCGATCGTTGCTGTCGATAGGCCCTGGATCGTGCTGGGGCTGATCGCCGCAATGTCCTTGGTGGAGAAGGTTGCAATGTCGTCCGCGCTGAGTGCCGCGATCTGTTTTGCGCTAAGAGCGCCCACCTGGGCGGTGGTTAAGGCCTCGACCTGAGCGGTACTCAAGGCGGCGATCTGTGCAGTACTCAGGACACTGATGCTTTGCGTGTTCAGAGCCGATATCTGACTTGCTGCCATGGAGGCTATTGTCTCAGCGGACAAACCCTGGATCGCACTGGAACTGATCGCCGCAATGTCCTTGGTCGAGAAGGTTGCAATGTCGTCCGCGCTCAGGGCCGCGATCTGTTTTGCGCTGAGAGCGCTGACCTGTGCATTGGTCAACGCTGCTACCTGGGCGGTACTCAAAGCGGCGATCTGCGCGGTGCTCAGCGCATTGATGCTTTCCATATTCAGGGCCGCAATCTGAGCTGTCGTCAGGGAGGCTATGGTCTCTGCCGACAATCCCGGGATAGCCTTCGAACTGATGGCGGCAATCTCCCTAAGTGTGAATTTCGCCAGACCGTCCGGTCCCAGCGCCGAAACCTGCGTGGCGTCGAGATTGAGGACCTGTGCGCTCGTCAGCGCTTCTGCCTGACTGGCGCTGAAAGCCGCCAGTTGCCGGGAGCTCAGTCCCGCAATGCCCGCGGCGCTCAGGGAGGCGATCTGGGCTTTTGACAGAGCCGCTATGTCATCTGTGCTCAGGGCGGCAATTTGCGCCGAGCTCAGGCTTGCTATCTGCTTGGTCGACAGGCGCGAAATCTGATCAGTGCTCAAAGCGCCGATCTGGTTGCTCGAAAGTCCCGAGACGCTGGAGGCGCTGATTGCCGCAATCTGGATTGCGGAAAGCGACGCTATGGTGTCCGTGCTCATTGCCGCAATCTGTCCCGAGCTGAGAATCCCGATCTGGACGGTGGTCAAGGCCGAAAACTGACCGGCGTTCAAGGCTGCAATCTGATCGGTGGTTAGACCCTTGATGCCCGCTACGCTTAACATGGCGGTTTGGCTGGTTGACAGAACCGTAATATCGTTGTCCAGGGCTGCAACTTGTGCCGCACTCAATGTCTTAAGCTGCGCGGCGGAGAGAAGGCCGACCTGGTTACCGCTCAGGGCTTCAATCTGATCGGTCGTCAGGCCTGTTATCGCATTGGTGCTGAGGGCCGCGATCTGGCCATTTGTAAGTGCTGCGATGACATCCGTGCTCAAGCCCGGCACGGCTTTATTTGTGATTGCTGCTATATCGGCGGTCGAGAATGTCGCCAGGTCCTCCACACTCAAGGCTGCGAGTTGTGTCGAAGTCAGTGCTCTCACCTGTGCCGAGGACAGAGCCTCGGCCTGATCGGTGCTCAAGGCTTCGATCTGATCGACTGTCAGGCTTGCGATTGCGCTGATACTCAGGGCGGCAATCTGAGCAGTCGACAGGGTGTCTATCTGGTCAGCGAAGGCCTGGAACTGTGCTGCGCCGAGGGCACTCAACTGGGCGGTCGTCAATACAGCGATCTGATCTGAGCTAAGCGCGGCGATCGCCGCAGTGCTCAAGCGGAGTATCGCTTTAGCCGTAATTGCGGTGATATCGGCGGTGGAGAATGTTGCTATATCTTCGGCGCCAAGGGCCGCAAGTTGCGTCGCACTCAGCGACGTCACCTGCGCCGGCGAGAGGGCTTCGATCTGGCGCGTGCTCAAGGCCGCGATCTGCGTCGTTTTGAGTGCGGCAATCTGAGCCGTCGTCAACGCGGCGATCTGATCGGGGCTCAAGACTTCGATCTGGCTGGTCGTCAGGGTCGCAACCGCGCCCGTGTTCAGGGCAGCGGTCTGATCTGAGCTAAGCCCTGCGATCACCTCCGTGCTCAGGCCCAATACGGCTCTGCCCGTAATTGCCGCGATATCGGCGGTGGAGAAGGTTGCTATGTCCTCCGCACTCAAGGCCGCGAGTTGCATCGAATTCAACACCTTGACCTGTATCGGAGACAGGGCTTCGACCTGATCCGGTCTCAAGGCCGCGATTTGAGTGGTCGTCAGACTTGCTATTGCGCTCGTGCTGAGGGCAGCGATCTGTTCTGGGGTAAGCTCCGTTATCGCTTCCGTGCTCAAGCCTGGCATGGCTTTAGCCTTGATCGCTGCAATGTCTGCGGTCGAGAAGGTTGCGATATCCTGCGCGCTCAGAGCGGCAAGTTGGGTCGCGTTGAGGGCACCCACCTGGGATGAGGTCAAAGCCTCGACCTGATCTGCGGTCAGGGCATCAAGCTGCGTGGCGGTGAGTGCAGAAATCTGCCCCGTATTGAGACTGGTGATGGCGTATTGATCGAGGATGTTCAGTTGATCCAGCGTCAAACCAACTATGGCGCCTTGCGAAATGGCGCTCAACTGTCGGGAATCGAGAACTTTGACATCCTCTGTATCCAATGCTGCAAGCTGAGCCGAGGAGAGGGATCTGATCTGAGCCGTGGAAAGCGATGCCACGTCTTCGGTCGTCCAGGCTGCGACCGCCGCTGTCGAAAGATATTTGATCTGATTGACATTCAGGGAAGAAATAATCGACGTCATGTCTGAAAAATCCTAAAGGTTGAGTCCAACCTCTCAACAGCCAACGGATGATTTCCTTGCCCAAGCCCCGAAGCGCATCGGCTCAAGTCCACCAATTTGTAAAGGTTGAGTACGCAATCGGGCTTGCCTGAACCTGAAGTTGTTAAGTTCTGCCGATCTCGGTTGCGATATATTCTCGAAACGTTTCAGGGCGCCGACGAGCGAACGGAGGCCGAGGAAAGCCGCGCCATATCAGGACGGATTCGCTCTTGGCAGCCGCGTAAATATGCAATTTTGCTTGACTACGATTAAATTGCACGTAATAGTTGATGCAGACGTAGCATTTTGGGATGGGTGTTATGAGTCGCAAGCTTCTTTCGGAATTTCTGGGTACTTTCTGGCTCGTGTTCGGGGGCTGCGGCAGTGCGGTTTTTGCCGCCGCTTTTCCTGAGCTCGGCATTGGTTTCCTTGGTGTCGCTTTCGCTTTTGGCCTGACGGTTCTGACCATGGCCTATGCGGTTGGCGGTATTTCAGGCGGCCATTTCAATCCGGCGGTTTCCGTCGGTCTCACCGTTGCCGGCAAATTCCCGGCAGCGAGCCTCGTGCCCTATATTGTGGCGCAGGTTCTGGGCGCGGTCGTCGCGGCCGCGGCGCTTTATGTCATCCTCACCGGCAAGGCGGGGGCTGAAATCGGCGGTTTTGCCGCCAATGGTTATGGCGAACATTCTCCGGGTGGATATTCGCTCGTATCGGCGTTGCTGATCGAGGTTATCCTGACGGCGTTTTTCCTGATCGTCATTCTGGGGTCGACGCATGGCAGGGTTCCGGCCGGCTTCGCGCCGATCGCCATCGGTCTTGCCCTTACCCTTATTCATCTGATTTCCATTCCGGTCACCAACACATCGGTCAATCCGGCCCGCTCGACGGGGCAGGCCTTGTTCGTGGGCGGGTGGGCGCTGCAGCAGCTCTGGCTGTTCTGGCTCGCTCCGATCCTTGGCGGCGCCATTGGCGCTGTGGTCTGGAAAATTTTCGGCGAGGAAGAAAAGACCGGCCATGCCGGTTCTGTCCAGCCCGCGCAGACCTGAATAAGAGGCTTTGTTTTCCCGAATGGTCGGGGAAACGACTGAGGAGGATGACATGGATCTTGCTTCGATATTGGCCCAGATCGTCGGTGGCGCGGTTGGCGGCACGGCCGGCGGAAAGATAGTGAAGGATTCCGATCTTGGTTCGCTCGGTAACCTGATTGCCGGCGCCATTGGCGGCGTCGGTGGCGGAACCGTACTTGGATCGCTGCTTGGGGCGGCCGGAGATGCGGCAGCAGGCGGTGTGGATATCGGCGCTATTGCCGGTCAGCTCGTTGGCGGCGGTGTCGGTGGTCTGATCGTCCAGATCATCGTCGGCCTGATCAAGAACAAGCTCGTCGCCAGATAAAGCCGTTCGGTCGCTTGATCATGGAATGACGGACCTTGCCGGAGGAGGAGCTTCGTTCGGCAAGGCGTTTTGATATTGCATATATCGATGGTTGCGGCATGCAAGGTCTGAAGCGCCCTGCAAATGGTCGTCCCGTGCGCCGCAAGTGCAAAGAGGCTCGCGAGGCTTGCCGCAAAAGGCATCGGGACCGCCTGGTTGCTATTGTGTGCCGGGTCAGGCGCTATTCCTGGCAGACGGCACATGTGGCGTCTTGTTCCAGACGAAGGGGCTGGTTTTTAGCTCCACCACCGCGCGCCAGGCCGCGACGGACAGCATCAGCCAATATAAGGGTATGGCCAGCCAGCGCCTTCCGACCTGTCGCCTTTCATAACCGATCATTCTGCTCCGCCCCATCAGCACGAAGATCGTGTAGCTTCCGGCAATATTCAGCACATCGATGGCAAACAGAAGGCCCTGCGAAGAGAGCAGCATATCCGCGCCATTTTCCCGGATGGCCATGGCCATGAAAGCCAGGGCAACGAAGAGCAAGGGATGGGCCAGCGACGACAGAAGCATGCCGCCGATCAGCAGCTGAAAGACCATATAGGCAATCCACCCCATGTGGCGCGCGGTCGCAAAAGGCGCACGAGTCATCACCAGCCAGCTTTGCAGCCAGCCTTTGTACCAGCGCGTGCGCTGGTTCAGCCAGACGGGCAGCGCAGTCGGCGCATCCTCCAGCGTCTGCCGCCGGATGACACCGCAGCGATAACCGAGCCGGTGCAGCCTGAGGCCCAGATCGGCATCTTCCGTCACATTGTAGGGGTCCCAGGCGCCGACCCGCCGCAACGCGGCGGTGCGGAAATGATTGGAGGTACCGCCAAGCGGCAGCGGTAGTCCACGGGCGGCGAGGGCGGGTAACATGCAGCGGAAGAGCCCCGAATATTCCAACGCGAAACAGGCACTGAGCCAGGAGGAAGAGGCATTGGTGATGATAAGCGGCGCCTGCAGGCAGGCGATATCGTCCGGTTGATCCCGGAAGACGACATGGGCTTCACGCAATTGCTGCGGGTGTGGCCGGTCCTCCGCGTCATAGACGACAACGAAGGTGCCGCGCGCGCCGGAGAGGGCATAGGTCAGGGCCTTTGGTTTGGTGCGCGGCAGGGAGGAAGGCACCCTGACGAGTTCCATATGCGGGCCGGGATTTATCCGCTCGATCGCCTCGATGGTTGCGCCGTCGTCGGCCTCGCATATCAGCTTGATGTCGAGCCGGGATCGGGGCCAGTCCAGGCGCTCCAATGCCCCGATGAGCTGCCCGATGACAGCCTCTTCGCGGTAAAGCGCCACCAGAACGGTATAGATCGGCAATTCGCTCTCCTGCGGTAGAGGCAAGACGGTTGCCACGTCGTTTTCGGCAGGGCTATGCAGGAGTGCAAGCAGCCGGAAAAGCAGGGTGCAGAGGTAAAGCATCGTCAGGGTGACGTGGAGATAGAGCAATGCCGCCTGCGTGTAAAACAGCAGCGACAGGATGAGCAGGGTGGCGAGAACGCCGCCCACAAAACCCTGCTGGCCGTGCAGCGTGATCCTGGCGGAATGTTGTGGCGCAGTGTTGAAAAGCCGCTGCCGGGTTTCCGCCGAGCGGCGAGCCTCGCCCGCTTTCCAGATTGCGCTGCGCATGGCCTGCGGTGTGGTCACGGCAAGTTCGTCTGAAAGATGCGGATATTGTTCCAGCATGTTTTTCAGCAGTTCCATCCGGGCAAGTTCCGGCACGATCAGCAGCACTGTTTTACCGTTCAGTGGCGTCAGCCGCAAAAACCTCGGTTCGGTGAGTTGAGTGTCCAGATCATTCAGATCCGCCACCCGTTCCGGGCCGATTGCCGGGGTGAATGGCAAGCGCAGAAATCTGGCGAAAGCACCGTAATAGGCTTCCGTCGTGACGAGGCCGCTTGCCAGCAATTCGTCTTCCACGGTCGAGCCGTTTTCCAGCGCCCGCTGCCTGAAGGCGTCGACATAGGGTTTGCCGAATCCCAGTGAGAAGAGAAAACGGGTCTGCCTCGCCTCGTCCTGTTCGGGGGCACTCCAGAGTGGATTTTCGTCGGTGCCCGAAAATGCAATTTTTCGTCCGGCCGGCGTCGTGCGAAATGATTCTCGTGTATAGTGCCTAAAATAATCCATGCATCGCCGCCGCCCTCATGGCGACGCCCCACTTCCTTTCACGGATAGTATAGATGAGAATAACGAATGTAACGCGGAATATAGGTCTTGGATTTACTTTAGCTTTCGCTTTGCAATTTGTTGGTTATTTTAGTGAAGCCCATGCGGAAGGCCTGTCGGATGGAAATCGCATGCCGGTGCTGTTCGACGCGCAGGAGCGGTTTCCGGGAGGTGATCTTTCCTCCGTTCCCCGCATCAGGTTTCTGATGTCGGTTGATTTCCCGCCTTTCAATTTTACCGATCAGGAGGGCCGGCTTGCGGGTTTTCATGTCGATCTGGTGCGGGAAATCTGCGCCCAGCTGAAGGTGGAAAGCAAATGCCAGGTGCAGGCGCTGCCGTTTGACGAGCTGGAAGCGGCTCTTGAAATGGGAGAGGGCGAAGCAGTGATTTCCGGCCTCGCCACCACTGCCGATCTGCGCAAGAGCTTTACCTTCTCGCGGCCCTATCTGCTGTTGCCCGCCCGTCTTGCCGTGAACAAGACGGCAAAATTCACCGGCTCCGGCGCGGATGCGCTTTCGGGAAAGAAGGTGGGCGTGGTTGGCAGCTCCCGGCACGAACAGATGCTGAAAGCGTTTTTTCCAAAAGCCACGGCCGAGAGTTTCGATGGCTACGAACCCATGTATGAGGCGTTGAAGGCAGGCAAGGTGGACGCGATCTTCGCCGACGGTCTGCGCCTGTCTTTCTGGGTTTCGGGAAGTGCGTCCGAAGGCTGCTGCGCGCTCTTCGGTGGTCCTTACATGTCTGACCGGTTTCTCGGCGAAGGCCTGTCCATCATGACGGTCGATCCGGATAACGTACTGGTGCCGGCTTTCGATCAGGCGCTGGCCGCCCTTTCGCGAAACGGCCGGCTGGAAGAAATCTACCGGCGTTATTTCCCCTATGGGCTCTATTAGAGGGAGCCGGCCTGTCCGGACCGGCCCTGACACCGGCCTTTATTTGGCTGGCGCGAAAACCTCTTCGTTGCGTCGCAGGCGCAGAAGCGCAATCCACACGGCGGCGGCGATGGCGGTTTCCACCATGAAATAGCTGCCGATCGTTCCCGAAATGCTGAAGGACCAGGTGAAGAAGGCGACGACGACGGAGCCGATGAGATTGCCGCTGTTCCAAATCTTGGCGCGAATATCCTGCCGCCCGGAAGCGCCGAGCGCCTCGAGCGCGGTGGCCGCAACGGCCATGGGCAGGACGGCCCAGCAAAGCACGCGGGTGATGATGGGCAGCGAGACATATTCGTCGCCGAACAAAAGCGGCAGGAAGGGTGCGATGATGAAAATGACGAGCGCGCTGCCCGTTGCGATGAAAAGCGCCGCCTTCAGCACGTTATAGGCGCGCTCTATGGTCTTGGTAATGCCCTGCAGGGCAGCGGAGGCCGAGCCCGGATAGATCAGCCGGTTGAGAGCCTCGACGGAGAGATAGGAACTATCGAGAATGCGCCGGGCGATGGAATAGCTGCCCAGCACCTCGGCGCTGGCAATGGCGCCGAGAACGAGAATATCGGCATTGCCGCGCACGGCCTTGAACAGGAACTGGGTGGAAAACAGGATGCCGATGCGGATTTCCTCACGGACGATCCGGAATACCGGCCTGCCGAGTTTCACGATCGCCTTGACGGAAATCATGGCCGCAATGGTGTGGGCGGCAAGGTTCCACAGCGCCCAGGCCTCAACCGTTTCCACCTTGAAGATGAGGCAGGCCACCACGGCGGCAATGGTGCGGGCGACGGCGAACATCACTTCCAGCTTGTTGGCCGAGCCGAAGTCGGAATGGGCGATGAAGCTCTGCGTGGAAAGCGAGATGACCTTCAGGAGAACGAGGTTGGTGAACAGGATCAGGAAGGTGGTGATCAGCGTGTGCAGCAATGTTTCCGAGGTCGGGAAAAAAACCGGGATCGTCACCATGCCGATGATCGTCAGTACCACGCCGGTCGCAGCGCTCAGGAGATAGCTGTGGCCGAGCATGACGGGAAACATGCTGCGATCCTGCGCAACACGGCGGATCAGCGATTCCTGCGAACCGATGCCGCAGATCTGGACGCCGAGATTGGTGACGGCGGTAATGGAGGCGTAAAGCGCGAATTGTTCGACACCGAGATGGCGGGCAAGCAGTGCAAAGGTCAGAAGCTGGGCGGCGCTGGACATGAGGAGCGCCCCGCCGGATGCCATATAGGTCAATCCCAATCTGACTAGATGGCCGAGCCGCGGCGTATTGAACGACACCTCATTCTCCATTTTTTCCGGCATTGCCGGGCGAATTCAAAAAGGAACTGTCCTGTTTTGAAATGTGACGAACTGAAAGGCCGGCGACCGGGCAATAATCCGACACCGATAACCCGAATGAATGACAGTTTCTCCTATCTTAGCCTTCTTGAGGTAAGAGAGGGTTAAAGCAATTGCACAATAATGATGATAATGACTGTTTATGGTTATTTGGACATGGCCCTGTTTTAGAAGGGTTTCGTTGTTCGTCACAAGGCAGGCCCATGATCCGATTGTCCAGTTCCGGTGCACGCGACCATGCCGCGTTTGGCTGATACGCGGTCCATTGCTTCCGAGAGCAGCGCCATCTCCCTGTCGGGTGGCCGTCGCGACGCGATTTTTTTCGTCGTCACCATGCTCTATATCTGGATTTCCGTAGCCCCTTTCGAAAATCTTGCCGCTCCCCCTGTGCCCCACGCTGCAGCAAACCAGCTGACCGGGCTGATGATTGCGGGCATGCTGGGGGTTTTTGCGCTGCGCCACCGGCTGACTGGCCTTCTCCTGCGGCCCCGCTTGCCCATTCTCCTGCTGTTTTTCTGGCTGGTCATCTGCTCGGTGCTGGGTGCTGAACCCGGCACGTCGCTGCAACGCCTGATCTTCACCGCGCTTTTATGTTTCATCACCAGCGTTCTGGTCGTCATGCCGCGCGACCGGCGGCAGTTCGACCGGATGATGGCCATCTTCGCCCTCATTTTGCTGGCGCTTTGTTATCTCGGCGTGATCTTCCTGAGTTCGCGCTCGATCCACCAGCCCTATGACCTTGATGAAAAGGCGCTCGCCGGCGATTGGCGCGGCATCTTCAATCACAAGAACGCCGCCGCTCCGGCCATGATCATTCTTTTCATGATCGGACTTTACCTGCGCAACGCCTGGTCGGTGCTGGGCGGCATTGCGATTACGCTGCTGGCCGGGTTCTTTCTCTGGAAGACTAACGGAAAAACGGCGGCCATGCTTTTGCCCGTCACCCTGGCGCTGGTCTGGATCATGGAACGGCATGCCCACCGCACCTTGCTGATGATCGGTGGTCTTCTGGCCTTCCTCAACATCGTCGCGGTTGGCTCCACCTATTTTCCGAGCATACAGAATTTTGTCGAAAGCCTGGGCATCGATTCCACCTTCACCGGGCGGACGGACATATGGCGCCTGTCCTTCGACACCTTCGCGCAATCGCCGATCTTCGGGCAGGGGTTTCAGGCTTTCTGGACGAGCGACCGTTTGCTGTCGCAGGCCGATATTGCCGGCACCTGGGCGGTCACCGCTTTCCATGCCCATAATGGCTATGTCGAAAGCCTGCTGAATGGCGGCTTGCCGGCCTTCATTCTTACCGTTCTGTGGTTGGTCATCATACCGGCAAATGATTTCCGTACGGCGGTGGTCAAGGGCACGGATCCGGGGCTGACCCGACTTTTTGCACGAATTTGGGTGTATGCGCTGCTTTCTTCGTGTCTTGAGAGTAATTTCTTTACCGGAACCGGGCCTATTTGGTCTTCTCTGCTGATCGCAGTCTATTGTTTGAGGCATCAGGCCTACGACATACTTGAACAGGGGCAGTAATTTGCAGACAGGCCGGGGGGCTTTGTATGACACAAAAAATCGGGACTTTTGCAGACCGGATCAATAACCGGCTGGTGCGGTATTTTCCGGGACCGCAGGCGCGGGTCGAAACGTCCGAACCGATCGTGTCCTTCACATTCGACGATGTGCCGGCAACCGCCTGGACAGAGGGTGCGCGCATTCTGGAAAAGGAGGGCGTTTGCGGGACGTTTTACATCGCCGGCGTGTTCATCGACAAATATGATGAACAGCAGGAGATGATTTCCGCGAAAGGTTGCTCGGAACTGGCGGCGGCCGGTCATGAGCTTGCCTGCCACACCTTTTCCCATCGCAAACTCTCGAGTTTTTCACGACGGGGGCTTGAGGCGGATCTCGATCGTAATGACAGCGTGCTGGGATCCTTTGATGGAAGCCGTCACGGGCGGAATTTCTCCGTTCCCTTCGGCATGGCCTCACCGCTCATGCAGCCGCTCTTGCGGCGCCGGTTCAGAACCGCGCGCGGCATCATGCCGGGCATCAATCGCGGCAGCGTCGATCCGTATAATCTTGCCGCCGTCGAGTTGCGTGCGGATCAAAACTACCTCGACGCCGCCGACCACTGGCTTGAGGATGTTTTGCAAAAGGGCGGCTGGCTCATCATCTTCACCCACGATGTTTCGCAGACACCAAGCTTCTACGGTTGCCCGGAAGGCCGATTTGAGGGCCTCGTCCGCAAAGCGGTGTCCGGCGGTGCGAAGATCATGACGGTCGATGCCGCCGCAAGGACATTCGGCCTTTAAAGCAATGGTCTCGGCGCGCCGGTGCCGGGAAACCCATGCCCGCGATTGCGGGCTACTGGCTGGCCCAGATGATGCGGGCGATCCATTCCACATCGGCCATGTCGAAGCTACGATTGGGATGTTCGGGGTTGAGCGAAAGAAGCTCGATGTTTTTGGGGCTTTGCCGCGCCAGCACCTTGGCCATCACTTCGCCATCGCGGCTTTTCAGCACCACGCGGTCGCCGCGCCGCACCTGCGCACCGGGCTCCACGATGAGGATGTCGCCATCGCGGTAAAGCGGCATCATGCTCTCACCCTGCACTTCCAGCGCGTAGACGCCCTGCTTGCGTTCGGGAGAAGAGGGAAACTCCACCACATCCCAGCCTTGACCCGCCGGAAAACCGCCATCATCGAAAAAGCCGCCGGAACCGGCCTGCGCAAAACCGAGCAGGGGAATGGCGTTGTCCACACCGGAAGGCTGCATCGTCTGCGCCCTGCCGAAAGCATAACCGAAAAACTGGTCGACACTGGCTCCCGTCGCCTCCAGCACCTTGGAGACGGATTCCGTCGAGGGCCAGCGTTTGCGGCCATCCGGCCCGAAGCGTTTCGATTTATTGAACGAGGTGGGATCGAGGCCGGCGCGCTTCGCCAATGCCGAAGGCGTCAGCTGATGGCGTTCGGCAAGCGTATCGATGGCGCTCCAGATCGTCTCGTGTGACAGCATGATAGAAAGCCCGCAAATGGAGCCGATAGCGGAAAGCTCCTGTCGTTTACTGACCGGAATCTAGCCCAAATCCGGTCAGGAGTAAAGGAATGAAAGGAATAAAATCCTTGCCCTAAGCCACCATGGCCGATGTATTTATCTTGGCGAGCTGGATGACCGCCTGCGTGCGGCTGTCGACCTTGAGCTTCAGCAGGATAGCCGAGACATGTGCCTTGATGGTGGCCTCGGAAACATTGAGTTCATAGGCGATTTGCTTGTTCAGCAGCCCTTCGGCCAGCATGCCGAGCACCCGGCTCTGCTGCGGTGTCAGCGTTCTGAGCCGGCCGATGAGATCGGCCACGTCGGGATCCTGTTCCTTCTCGCCCTGGTGGCCCGCCGGTATCCAGACATCACCTTCCATAACCGCACGAATGCCGTCGCGAATATCGTCAATGCCCGATGATTTCGAGATGAAACCGGAAGCGCCGAGTTCGATCGACCGGCGCACGGTGGTGGCATCATCCGTGGCCGAAACGATGACGATCGGCAGGCTGGAAAATTCCGCTCTCAGCGCCATCAGGCCTGAAAATCCGCTGACCCCCGGCATGGCGAGGTCGAGAAGCATGAGATCGGCGTCGTTGCGCGCTGCGGCTGCACGTCGGGCAGCCTCGAAATCCCCGGCCTCGATGATGGTCTGTTGCCCGTCGAGACCGGATACGGCCTGTTTCAGGGCACCGCGAAAAAGCGGGTGGTCATCTGCGATGATAATGACAAGTTCCGACATTCTGGCCCCCTCCCAAGGGCGTTATGCGGTTCTTTTTCAGCGATTGGCTCACTCCCTTGCCGGTGGTCGAAACACGGCCGGCTCCTCCGCGGAAGGTTGCGCCAATCGTTCCGGCATTACAAGGAAAAGCTTGTGGACAGGCGGCCTTTCAGGACTTCCGCAATAAAAATGCCGTGGAAACTGTGGACAATCTTCAAGCTTTGCGGCAAACCGCCCGGACAGGAAAGCGCTGGAAAGCCTTGGAGAACGCCATGCAGGAAACGCCCGCGATCATCTATAAAATCGTGCCGGAGACGTTGTGGAGTGCCGCCAGGGCAAAGGGTGTCTTCGAAGGCGCCGCCATCGATCTGACCGACGGTTTCATTCATTTCTCGACGGCAAAACAGGTGGCAGAGACCGCCGCGCGGCATTTTTCCGGCCAGGTCGATCTGCTTCTGATCGCCGTCGACGGCGCAGCGCTCGGCGACAAGCTGGTCTATGAACCATCCAGGGGCGGCGATCTTTTTCCGCATCTCTACGCCCCGCTTCCCTTAAGCGCCGTGCTTTGGGAAACGCCGCTCTCACTCGATCATGATGGCCAGCACCAGTTTCCGGAGATTTTGTGATGAACGGATTATTTTCCTCTGTCGGCCGCAAGGGCCTGTTTCTCATCGATCCGGAAAAGGCGCATGGGCTCTCCGTCGCGGCGCTGAAAAGCGGCTTCCTGTCCACCTGCATGGTGCCGCACGATCCGCGCCTGCAGCAGACGGTGGCGGGCCTTGTCTTCCCCAATCCGCTCGGCATGGCGGCGGGGTATGACAAGAATGCGGAAGTGCCGGGCCCGCTTCTGAGGCTTGGTTTCGGCTTTACCGAAATCGGCACCGTCACGCCGCGGGCGCAATCCGGCAATCCCAAGCCGCGCATCTTCCGCCTGGTTGAGGATGAGGGCGTCATCAACCGCCTCGGTTTCAACAATGAAGGCCATGCCGCGGCGCTGGAGCGTCTGAAACAGGCGCGTCTGCGCGGCATCGTCGGCGTCAATATCGGCGCCAACAAGGATAGCGAAGACCGCATCGCCGATTATGTGCAGGGCATCGAGGCGTTTTATTCGGTGGCATCCTATTTCACCGTCAATATTTCATCGCCCAATACGCCCGGCCTCCGTGACCTGCAGGCACGTGAAAGCCTTGCCGCACTCCTGTCGGCCGTGCTGGAACGCCGCAAGGCGGAAGCGGAGCGCCTCGGCAAACGCATCCCCGTCTTCCTCAAGATTGCGCCCGATCTGACGGAAGAAGGGCTGGACGATGTTGCCGAAGAAGCGCTCGCCCACGATCTCGATGGTCTGATCGTCTCCAACACCACGCTTTCGCGCGAGGGTCTGCGGCCCGGTCCGCACAAAGGTGAGGCCGGCGGGCTGTCGGGCAAGCCGCTCTTCGAGCTTTCCACCACGGTTCTCGCCAAGATGCGCCGTCGCGTCGGCGCCAATTTGCCGATCATCGGCGTTGGTGGCGTTTCATCTGCGGAAACGGCTTTGGAAAAGGTGAGGGCAGGGGCCGATCTCGTGCAGCTTTATTCCTGCATGGTCTATGAAGGCCCCGGCCTGCCATCGGCCATCGTCAAGGGCCTGTCGAAGCTGGTCGCCCGCGAGGGTGCCGACTCCATCCGTGACCTGCGTGACAGTACAGTGGACCGCTGGGCGGATCGCGCGCTCGGCTGAGTGCGACCCGGAGGTCTAGGCAGCGTGCCCGTCAGGGCTCTCTATCCTCATCCCGTGCTCGTCACAGGAATGAGGGAGGCGGGTGGTTTCCCACCCCTTCTATCTCAGGCGCAGAGCACCATCGCCCAATAGGGCCGGTTGCGGCTGGCGGCATCGTAGGCGACAGCGACGCCAAGGCCGTTATAAGGCCCGAGCATGTTTTCGAGATGGTGCTGCGAGCCGATCCAGGCCTTGACGACACGCTCCACGCTGTCCTGCCCGGCCGCCACGTTTTCCGCTGCCGGAAGCGGCACATTGCCATCCTTCATGCGGATGAGGAAACTATCGGTCAAACCTATCAGATGCGCCATCTTCTGCGCCTTGACCATGCGGCCGGCCTGATAGGCGGCGGCACCGCTTGCCGCCCCATTGATGGAAAGCGGCGAAAGCCCCTTTGAGCGGCGCAGATCGTTGACCATCGGAAGCGCCGCTGTCGTCTCGTCTCGGGTGCCTGAAGGCAGACCCTTGTTGGTGGGCATGGAAACGCAGGCGGAAAGGACGGAACCGGCGGAAATCAGCACGAAGCCGCGCCGGGTAAGCGTCTGAAGTGAAGTGTCGGTCATGTCAGCGGCGATAGCTCAGGAGGCGCAGGATGATGAAAACGGGAATGACGATCGTGGCGCCCAGGATCAGATAGTCACCGATGGCGCCCAGCGCATGGAAACCGCTGCGCCACAGATCGACGATGAAATCGCGTGCGCCATAGATGATGTTCCACGGCGTCAGCCCGAAGATCGCCATCAGAAAGCCGACGAGCAATGAAACGACGAGCAGCTTCACCACGGTGCGGGCCACCGTATCACCCAGCATTTTATTGACCTCACCGGCCATCAGCAAGTCTCCTGTTTTGTCCTGACATATGGGGCGCACCGCCGTGATGCAAGTTTTCACGCACTATATCGCGCCATATTCGCCAATTCCACGCAGGGGCCATGAAATAGGACTTGAGTTTTTTTATGGCTTGATAAATGACAGCCAGCATCTTCTCAGGAAATCATGAATGGCCCCAAACCAGTTTTCTTCCGGTGACGTCATTGCCGACCGCCGGGCGGACTATGCCCGCATGTTGGCGGAAGGCGGTGACTATCCCGCCGCCGCCGAACTCATGGAGCAGGCGCTTGAACTTGCGCCACGGTGGACGGCGGGCTGGTTTCGCTTCGGAGAATACCACGAAAAGGCGGGGGAGACCGCAAAGGCAGTGGCGGCTTACGAGAAAGTCGCCGAGCTGGATGCGGAAGGACTGTTTGCAGCCGAACTGAAGCTCGCGGTTCTCGGTGCCGCGGAAACACCTGAACAGCCGCCGAGCCGCTACGTGGAAGGGCTGTTCGACGATTATGCCGATCGTTTCGAAACCTCGCTTGTCGAGAAGCTGGATTACAGCGTGCCGCAAAAGCTGGCGGAGCTGATCGCCAAGGCGGCTACAGGCGGCGCCTTCGACACCATCGTCGATATTGGCTGCGGCACCGGTCTCCTTGGCATCGAAATCCGCTCTCTGGCAAAACGGCTCGAGGGTTTCGATATCTCCCAGAACATGCTGGCCAAGGCCGACGAAAAGGGTCTTTACGACCATCTCGGCCAGGCCGATCTTTCGCTGGAGGCGGAGGTCTCGGGACTGTTCACCCCGGCGCTGGCGGAACACCGTGCCGATCTCGTCGCCGCTGCCGATGTGATGATGTATCTCGGCAGCCTTGAAACCGTCATGCCGCTTGTTTCTGCCCTGCTCGCGCCATCAGGCTTCTTTGCCTTTTCGGTGGAGGATGCGGGGGACGAGGAAGGTTTCGTGTTGCGGGAATCCCTTCGTTACGCACATTCCAAAAGCTACGTGATCGATCTTCTTGAGCGGGCGGGCTTTTCCCCCATCGAAATCCGCAAAACCACCATTCGCAAGGATGCCGGAAAACCCCTTTCCGGCATTCTCTTTCTTGCCCGCGCCAAAGCCTGAACATTCCGTTTCTTGCCTTTTTCACGATAGGTCAGGCTTGCTTACGTATCCATCTTGATCGGCTGTTTTTTGCAGTGCAAAATATGCCGGAAACCTGAGGGAAAAAGCGTGAGCACAACGAGAAGCGTTTACGGCATGTGGAGTTCCGATCCGGCCAGGCATGCGCCGGTGGAAGACGTGCAGGGCATCGTCACCGGTGCCATCGTCTCGGCGCTCGGCTTTTATCTTCTGAACAAGGTCGGCCTTTTGACCGGCGGCACGGCCGGTGTCGCCTTTCTCCTTCATTATGCCTTCGGCATCAGCTTTGGCCTGCTGTTCTTCCTCGTCAATCTGCCCTTCTATTATCTGTCGTTCCGTCGCCTCGGTCTCGCCTTTTCCTTCAAGACCTTCATCGCCATCGGCCTCGTGTCAGTGCTGACGGAAGTGGAGGCGCGCTGGATGGTCATCGACAGCATCAATCCGCTCTGGGCGGCGCTGCTCGGTGGTCTGCTTCTGGGTTATGGGTTGCTGGCGCTTTATCGCCACCGCGCCAGCCTTGGCGGCATCGGTATTCTCGCCATCTATATTCAGGATCGTTTCGGCATTCGCGCCGGCCTTATCCAGCTGGCTTTCGACGCCTTTGTCATGCTCTGTGCCTTCCTCGTCATCGATCCCGCCACGGTCGTCTATTCGATTGTCGGCACTTTTGTCCTCAACATGTTCCTCGCCATCAACCACCGCTCGGACAGATACATCGTCCTGCGTTAAGTTTGAGCGCTTGAAATTCGTCGGGCTTCGGCGCAATAGCTGGGCAGATCGAAAGTCAGGGGAAAATGCATGGACGACACCACTGCGCGCAGGCGATTGAACCTTTGGACGTCCGCGCCAGATCGCCATTCGCTACTGGAAGATGCGCAGGCCATTCTGGCGGGCAGCATGCTGATTTCACTCGGTGTCACGCTGTTTTCCGCAGCAGGCCTTCTCACCGGCGGTGTGGTGGGGCTCGCGTTTCTGGCGCATTACGCCACTGGCTTCAGCTTCGGCGCGGTGTTTTTTCTCACCAACCTGCCGTTTTATTATCTCGCCTTCCGCCGTCTGGGCCTCGCCTTTACGGTGAAGACCTTCTGCGCCATCGCCATGACGGCCCTGCTGTCGGAATATATGCCGGGCTTTTTCGCCTTTGAGAGCATCAACCCGATTGCCGCTGCACTCTTCGGCGGATTGACGGTCGCCGCCGGCATGCTGGCGCTGTTTCGCCATCGTACCAGCCTCGGCGGCTTCGGCATATTGGCGCTTTATCTTCAGGATCGTTTCGGCTGGCGCGCCGGCCTCGTGCAGCTTGCCTTTGATGGCATGGTGCTGGCCTGCTCCTTCTTCGTCGCGACGCCTTTCATTATCCTCTGCTCCATTCTTGGCGCGCTGGTCATGAACCTCACGCTCGCCGTCAATCATAGAAACGACCGCTACATCGCCATGTAGCGGTCGTTCGATGCGGTCAAGCTGGTTCAGGCTGCCTTTGCGGCGGCTTCGACCGGATGCTGCGAACGGAAACCAACGGCGATGCGGTTCCAGGTGTTGATCGTGCCGATCGCAACCGTGATCTTCACGATGTCTTCCTCGGAAAAATGCGCCTTCAGGGTCTCGAAGGCATCATCCGGCGCGCCGGTTTCGGCAATTTTCGTCACCGCATCCACCCAGCCGAGCAGCGCCCGTTCCTGCTCGGTATAAACGGGGGATTCGCGCCACACACTCATCAGGTTGATCCACTGTTCAGAAAGCCCGTCATGACGGCTTTCTTTCACATGCATGTCCACGCAGAAAGCGCAGCCGTTGATGATCGAGGCGCGCAGCTTGATGAGGTGAATGAAGCGTCGGTCAAGGCCGCTGCCCTGAACATAGTTTTCAAGCGCCATGACGGCCTTGAAGGCTTCGGGGGATGCCTTGGCATAGTTGAGACGGGTTTTCATGGGTTTCTCCTTCGGTCAGGTCTGTTTCAAGTCCCGGGTGGTCGCTCCGGAAAGCTGTCCTGCTTTCCGGTGTTTCGATAGGTCGTTCTGCGGTCTTTAGCGCGCCGTCGTCTTGCGCTCGTTCATCTCCAGAAAGGCGCAGCCGCGCGCGGCAATTCCGCCATCGTCGTTGGCGGCAAGATCGCTCAGAATGTCGGCGATGGTGGCTTTGGCAAGTTCGGCGCGATAGGCCTTTTCCGCCTTCAGCATCGCGGCATTGATGCCGCAGGGCTTGGTGAAATAACGCCCCGGCAAGGGGTTCGGCCCGCGCTGGCGGATTTCGGCGCAGCGGAAGGCAGGTTGCGGTCCTTCCACAGCCAGCACGATATCAAGCAGGGTGATCCTGTCGGTCGCCCGGGCCAGACGGTAACCGCCCTTCGGCCCCGGCACGGTGGCGACAATCCCGGCATTGGACAGCGACTGCAGGTGCTTCAGAAGATAGCTCGTGGAAACGCCGTGGAATTCCGCGAGCGCTGCTGCCGACAGCACACCACCTTCGGAAAGCCCCGCCAGCATGCCCACGCTGTGAATGGCCTGTTCAACGCCGTCTCCGAGTTTCATCGGTCTTTCCCACGCTATTGCCTGACTATCATGGATATTATTTATCCATGATTATGTTTTCCTGTCAAGCGGAGGCGTTACGCTCTTCTTTTTCGCAGGTTTTTCACTACCTTGCAGGGGTGAAACACGCCGAATCCCCAACTTCCGGCACGCATGTCGGCACCCTGCCCCTTCCATTCCAGAAATGGTTTGCAGAAAAGGGATGGTCTCCGCGCGCCCATCAGCTGGAGCTGATGGCCCGGGTGCGCGGCGGTGAGAACATGCTGCTGATTGCGCCGACGGGCGCCGGCAAGACATTGGGCGGTTTCATGGCCTCGCTTACCGATCTTGCCGAACGCGGCAAGGTTCCGCCTGGCGCCGGTTTTATCGGTGTGCATACGCTCTATATCTCGCCTCTGAAGGCGCTGGCGGTGGATATCGAACGCAATCTCACCAGACCCGTTTCCGAAATGGGCCTGCCGATTTCCATCGAAACCCGGACAGGCGATACGCCGCAGGGCAAACGCCAGCGACAGAAGATCAAGCCGCCGGATATTCTCCTGACGACGCCGGAGCAGGTTTCCTTGCTGCTCGCCAACAAGGAGGCCGAACGGTTTTTCCGTGACCTGAAATATGTGGTGCTCGACGAATTGCATTCGCTGGTCACCTCCAAGCGCGGACATCTGCTGTCGCTGGCGCTCGCCCGGGTGCGCCGGCACGCTCCGAACGTGCGTTTCATCGGCCTTTCGGCCACGGTGGCGGAGCCGATGGATCTACGCCGTTATCTGGCGCCGCAGGGGCAGGGCGAGCCGCCCGCCGGGCTTATCACGGTCGAAGGCGGGGCAAAGCCGGATATTTCCATCCTGCATACGGAAGAGCGCATTCCATGGTCCGGCCATTCGGCGCGTTACGCCATGAAGGATTTATACGCCGCGTTGAAGGAGCATCAGACAACGCTGATCTTCGTCAACACCCGCTCCCAGGCGGAGCTGATCTTTCAGGAACTCTGGACCATCAATGACGACAATTTGCCGATCGCGCTGCATCACGGCTCGCTGGACACGGCCCAGCGCCGCCGGGTCGAGGCGGCCATGGCCGAAAACCGGCTGCGCGCCGTCGTCGCCACCTCCACGCTCGATCTCGGCATAGATTGGGGCGATGTCGATCTGGTTGCGCATGTCGGCGCGCCGAAGGGCGCAAGCCGCCTTGCACAGCGCATCGGTCGCGCCAACCACCGCATGGACGAGCCGTCAAAGGCGATCCTCGTTCCCGCCAACCGGTTCGAGGTGATGGAGTGTCGGGCAGCGCTGGATGCCAATTACATCGGCGCGCAGGATACCCCGCCGATTGCCGAAGGCGCGCTCGATGTTCTCGCCCAGCATGTGCTTGGCATGGCCTGTGCCGAACCCTTCGATGCGGATGAGCTTTATCGTGAAGTAACGAGCGCCTCGCCCTATGCCGACCTGCCGCGCGCCACTTTCGACCGGGTGGTAGATTTTACCGCGACAGGCGGTTATGCGCTGCGCACCTATGAACGTTATGCCCGTATCCGCCAGATGAAGGATGGCCGCTGGCGTGTCTCCAATCCCGCGGTCGCGCAGCAATATCGCCTCAACCTCGGCACCATCGTCGAGGCGGCGGAACTCAATGTCCGCATGGTCAAGCGTAATGCCAAGGGCACGGTCGGGCGTGGCGGCATGTCGCTCGGCAAGGTCGAGGAATATTTCCTCGAGCAGCTGGTGCAGGGTGATACGTTCCTCTTTGCCGGCAAGGTGCTGCGGTTTGAAGGCATCCGCGAGAATGAATGCCTGGTGTCGCAGGCCTTCTCCATGGATCCGAAGATACCCTCCTATGCCGGCGGCAAGTTTCCGCTGTCCACCTACCTCGCGGATCAGGTGCGTTCGATGCTTGCCGATCCTGCCCGCTGGCATGCTTTGCCGGATCAGGTCCGCGACTGGCTGGCGATCCAGAAGGAAAAGTCGATCATTCCCAAGCGTGAAGAGCTGCTGGTCGAGACCTTTCCCTTCCGCAAGCGCTTCTTCATGGTCATGTATCCCTTCGAGGGACGGCTGGCGCATCAAACACTTGGTATGCTTCTGACGCGGCGGCTGGAACGAGCGGGCGCAAAGCCGATGGGTTTCGTCGCCACCGACTATTCGCTCGCCATCTGGGCCATGGAGGATATCGGCATGCGGCTGAAATCCCGACGCCTGTCGCTGGTCGACCTTCTCGATGAGGACATGCTGGGCGACGATCTGGAAGCGTGGCTCGACGAATCCTTCATGCTGAAACGCACCTTCCGCAACTGCGCCGTCATTTCCGGGCTGATCGAACGCCGTCATCCGGGAAAGGAAAAGACCGGCCGGCAGGTCACGGTCTCCGCCGATCTTATTTATGACGTTCTTCGCAGCCATGAGCCGGACCATATTCTGCTTGAGGCCACGCGGCGCGACGCGGCGGCGGGACTTTTGGACATTGGCCGTCTTGGCGATATGCTGAAACGAATCAAGGGCCACACCACCCACCGCGCGCTTGAGCATGTCTCGCCGCTTGCCGTTCCGGTGATGCTGGAAATCGGCCGCGAGACGGTGGCGGGCGAGGCGATGGACGATGTGCTGGCCGAAGCTGCCGACGAGCTGATCGCCGAGGCCATGTCCTGAGATACGCAATGAAGGAACGATCACAAAAGTGCTGAGCCGGCTGACATTGAGCGACCGATTTTCAAATGGCTTCGAATGCCTTGGCAGCGAAACCGCCATCAATGGCGTTGCCGGCTGGTGCGATCCTTTGGGCGGGCTCTACCTGCCGGACCTGTCACTGCTCGTCGTCTCCGATCTGCATCTGGAAAAGGGCGCGGCCTTTGCCCGGCGCGGACACATGCTGCCGCCCTACGACACCATCGCCACCCTCAAGATTCTCTCCTCCCTCATCAGCCGTTATGACCCGAAGATCGTCGTCAGCCTCGGCGACAATTTCCATGATCGCGTCGGCTCCGAGCACCTGCCGCTGCCGCTGCGTGAACTCATCCGCGAGATGGCCCGTGGCCGCGAATGGATATGGATCAACGGCAACCATGATCCCGACGGTACGGTCGATCTGCCGGGCTCGTCGGTGGATGAAATGTTTTATGGCAATCTCGTTTTCCGCCACGAGCCGAAGCTCGGCGATGCCGCCGGGGAAATCGCCGGGCATCTCCATCCCTCCGCCACCGTGCGGCGGCGCGAAAAGACGGTGCGGCGCCCCTGTTTCGCCACGGATGGTTCGCGCCTCTTGATGCCGGCATTCGGAGTGATGAGCGGGGGCCTGGACTTGCGGCATAAGGCCATGCGCGGCCTGTTCGATCATACCGCTCTCGTCGCGCATCTGATGGGGAGGGACCGCATCTATTCGGTGCGGTTTGCAAATCTGCTCGGCTGAGCGCGTCGACGCTGTTGTCTCTTTGTTTTACGCATTGTCCGGACGTAAAACCGCTACGCACTTTTACTGGAAATGCTCTATTGCCGGTAAACCAGCACCGGTATCTTCGAGTTCTTCAACACCTTGGCCGTGACGCTGCCGAGCAGCATTTCCACGAAGCTCCGGCGCCGGTGTGAGGCCATGGCGATGAGATCGCAACCGCTCCTGTTGGCGGCTTCGATGATCGCCTCGTCGGGCCTTCCCGCCCGCGCCAGCAGCGCTTCGCAATCCAGCCCCATGGACGTTGCCTGCGCCTGCGTATCCCGCAGCAGATGTTCCGCTTCCTCGCAGCGGTGGAATTCTTCTTCGGCAATGGCGGCAATGTCCTCGACATCGCTGGCAATTACGTGAAAGGGTTCCGATACCGTCACGACGGTCACCTTTGCGCCTGCCTCCTTGGCGAGAGCGAACCCTTGGTCGATTGCGATCTGCGCCAGCGGCGAGCCATCGGTGGGAATGAGAATGTGCTTGAACATGACATTTCTCCTTTTCATCCCCGTTACAACCGCACCTACCGCCATAACCTGCGTGCGTGATTGTAACGCCTTGAATTTTACCGCAAAGCGATGACGGAAGCGAATGCTATCTTTGGCGGAAAGGACGGCCTGCGCCCGATTTTGCGGGATGAAAACGATCAGTCCTTGCGGAAGATGATGCTGGCGCCCCAGCCGGTCACGACGGCGAGCAGAACGCAGAGCGCGCCATAGGCAAGCGGTGTCTGATGCGCCGCATCGGTGATCGCCTGCTCCATGCCGGTCTTGACGACGCGCAGTTTCAATTCGCGCTGGGCGATGAATTTGCCGCTCTTGAAGAGATAGGCGCGGGCGGTGTGCACGCCGTTCGGCACGTTGGCGGGCAGGCGAAGCGTCGCCCAGAACAGGCCGGTGCGTTCCAGCCGCACCCCGGTCGTATCATTGCGATAGATGCCGCTTGAGAGCTTGAGCCGACGATAGGCTTCCTGAAAATCGAAGACATTGTCGGGCACGCCCGAGAAAACCGCGCTCTTGAGCGAAAGATGGTCAACGCCGAGCCCCATGGCGCGCAGTGTTCCGGGGGAGGCTATATCGCTGATATTGCGCGTGCTGGCCATGGAATAGGATTCCGGCAGCGGCGTGAAGGTAATGGCGCTGGTATTGATCCAGATGCCCGCCACACGCTCTTTCTTGCGCACGGTCATATAGTCGCTCGGCCCTTCCAGCGTCACGACGATATCATACTGCCCAATGGCCAGCAGTAGCTGGTCGGTATTATTGAGCGCGCCGAAGAGGGTGAAATCCGCCCCGCGAAAATCAGATGCGATGGGAATTTCGGTCGTCGATGCGCCGATTTCAATGTTTTCCTGCAATGGCCGTTGTTGCGGACCGGGCGGCAGGGCAAGCGGCGGCGTCTGCGCCGAGGCTGTTTCGCCAAGGGCAAGGAAGGGCAGCAGAAGAAGTGCGGCAAGCAGCGGGCGGAAGGTCAATAGCCGAGCCCCCCCACGGCCACCGAAAACAGGTCCTCCGGCCGCACCACCAGCGATACCGCAAGGCGAAGCGCGACGGCGAGGACGAGAAGGGCAAGCAGCGCGCGCAGCTGTTCGCCGCGCAGTTTCTGGCCGACGCGCACGCCATATTGCGCGCCGATGACGCCCGCCACCATCAGGATGAAGGCCAGCACCACATCGACGGAATAGTTGGTCGCGGCCTGAACGACGGTCGTATAGGCGGTCACGAAGATGATCTGGAACAGCGAGGTGCCGACAACCACGCTGGTGGGGATGCGCAGCAGATAGATCATCGCCGGCACCATGATGAAGCCGCCGCCGACACCCATGATCGAGGTGAGGATGCCAATGCCGAAGCCGAGGGCGACGATGGGGATGATGCTGAGATAGATCTTCGATTTCTTGAACCGCATTTTCAGCGGCAGACGATGCACCCAGTTGTGGTGACCCGGCCGGCGCAGCGTCACCGTTTCATTGCGTGCGGCGCGGCGAAGCGCCGAAATGCTCTCCTTCAGCATCAGCCCGCCAACGGTGCCGAGCAGGATGACATAGAGCAGCGAAACGATGAGATCGAGCTGGCCGATGCTGCGCAGGAAGGAGAATATCCACACGCCGACCGTCGCCCCGACCAGACCGCCGACAAGCAGCACGCTGCCAAGCTTGACGTCCAGCGTGCCGCGCCGGAAATGCGTGATCGAGCCGGAAACGGAGGAGGCAACCACCTGGTTCGCGCCGGTCGCCACGGCGACTACGGGCGGAATATTGTAGAAGATCAAAAGCGGGGTGATCAGAAAGCCACCGCCCACACCGAACATGCCAGACAGAAAACCGACGGCCGCGCCCATGCCGAGAATGATGAAAATATTCACCGACAGTTCTGCGATCGGCAGATAGACAGTCACGGCTCGGACCTCGGGCAAATGGTTCCGGGCGACAGGGCCTGTCCGGGTGAGGGGGCCGCGCCGCGATTTACACTTTCTGTCTGAAAAGACCGGATATCCCCGGCCTTCATCCGTCATGCCCGCGAGGGCCTGACCTGTCAACATTCAACGGTAAATACGTTGATAATTTGGAAAGATAGCGGCCGTGTGTCGGCAACCGGCCACATTCCTGCGGCGGGTAGGGCAAAAGCGGCCAGGGGGCCGCTTCACCGGTTCTTCAAGGCTTATTTGTTGCGGGAGAGCAGCGCGGTCACCAGCTCGTTGGTGATGCGCCCGTCCGGCGTCTGGCCCACGGACTTCTGGAAGTCCTTGATGGCCGTAACAGTGTTCTTGCCAAGCTTGCCATCCGGCTGGCCGGCATCGAAACCGTTCTTGTTCAGGATCGCCTGAATGTTGCGGATCGCCTTTTCCATATCCACGGAGGCGGTCTTCACGCCCTCCTTGCCGGCCCATTCCTCAGGCGGATTGACGCTGTTGGCGTCTTCCGAAAGCGGCTTGACCTTCCAGCTGTCCACCTTGACCTCGGCGCTCTGAAGCTGCTGCGGGTTCATTGCTCCCGCAACCTCGTCGCGCTTCTGGGCGGCGTCCGCATCGCCATCCTTGGCGGCGATGGCGAACCACTTGTAGGATTCCTCGATGTCCTGCTTCACGCCGCTGCCGCGGGCGTAGAGAATGGCGAGGTTGAACTGGCTGTCACGAACGCCGAGTTCGGATGCCTTGATGAACCATTGGGCGGCGGCGGCGAAATCCGGCTGGCCGGCCGCGTCGGAGGCGAGCAGGACCGCGAGATTGTGCATGGCGCCGGCATTGCCCTGTTCGGCAGCCAGCGTGTAATAGCGCTTCGCTTCCGTAAGGTTGCGCTCGACACCGTTCGCCTTCTCGTAAAGGTTGGCGAGACGATATTGCGCGGGGGCAAGGCCACGATCGGCAGCCAGCTTGTACCACTTTGCCGCTTCCGCACGGTCGGCGGTAACACCGCGGCCGTCAGTGTAACGTGCCGCGATCTCGAACAGCGCCTGGGTGTCGCCCTTGGCGGCCGCTTCGGCAAGAGATGCTGGTTCGATACCGGCGGGAACCGCGATGGCGTCCTGCGCAGGAATAGTCGTGGTGGCAACCGCAGCCGGTTTCGGCAGTTCAGTCTGCGCGACCGTGTCGGACTTTGCGGGGTCCACGGCGGGAACATCGGCAACCGGCGGCTCATCCGGCAGCGGCGCACCGCCGATGGTGCGGTTATCGATGGTGTTTTGCGCCGGCGCGGCGTTTTCAATGCTGTCTGCCGATGCGGCCTGTTCCGGCTCGATGGCAAGATCGGACGGAACGGTCACGGCCTTGTTGCCGGTTTCGGGAAGCGCGGAAACCGGGCCATTCTCCATCTTGTGCTCGATGACCGGCGCGGGGGCTTCCGCGCCGCCGATCAGCGTCTTGACGAGCGGCATGGCCATCATCGCCAGAAGAATGGCGCCGATACCGAGCAGCAGCGGGCGACGATAGCGCGAAAGCGCCGACGTATCGGCCTTGCGGCTCTTCTTGCCGGTGTCCAGCTTCTCCGGCGATGTTTCCATGGCGGCGGCCTGGGCGGCGCGGCGGGCGGCGGCGATGAAATCCGTCCGTCCTTCCGCATCCACGGCCTTGCCGGTGGCGGCGACCTGGCTGGCGCGCACGCGTTCGAGGATTTTCTTGATATCGGGTGCACCCGAACCAGGCTCCAGAAGTTCGTTCTCCTGGCCAGCCGGCAGAACATCGATCGGATCGAGCGAAGGGGCGGGTTCCACCTGCGTGCGGGCGGAGGAGGCCGATACGGGTTCTTCCTTGGCCTTTGCGGGCTTCGCCGTGCTTGTCTTGAAACGTTTCGTCAGGCCGGCGAGCAGGCTCTTTTTTTCCGCCTTTGCTGGCTTGGCAGCAGCCGGCGGTACGATCGCGGTCGCGTCGTTTTCGCTGACATCATCGAGAATGGCCTGCTCTTCGGCGATATAGCCTTCTTCCGGGAAAACGGCGGCCGGCATGGTCACGTCTTCACGGCTGGCGGCAACCGTGTGCTGCGCGACGTTGCGGGAAGCGTCCTGGCGGTAGGCAGGCGCGCTGTCGAGATTGTCCAGACGGCCGGCAATCTGCACCAGCGTCTCATGCAGCGCCTCGAAGGTGCGGTGCGTGCGCTCTTCGGTGTTGCGGCTCAAGGCTTCGAGGCTGCGCAGATCGGTCGCAAGATCGGTCAGCATCGTCATGTCGGCGAGGTTTGCGCCGGCCGAGAGATTATTACGGGTATAGGCGTCGAGAACGGCCTCGGCTGCCTGCCGCGCCGCTTCGATGATATATTCGTCGTTCGACGCCATATAGTCTTCGATCGCCGCCATGCGCGCGTCGAGTTCCGGCGACATGCCGGCTGCCTGCATCTGCACCGGCTGGCTGATCAGCGTGGACAGATGGGCGATCTGGTTTTCGAGGCTTGCCAGCGCATGGCTGTCGGCTGGTGCGGCATGGGCGGTTTCGTCCAGACGGGCGGCGATAGTGCCGAGCCGCTCTTCCAGACGGGAAAAGGCGCTTTCACTCAGGCCCGAAGCCGATTGCGGCTGGCTGTAACGATAATCGAGGTCTTCGATCCGCCGGGAGAGCAGGTCGAGCCGTTCGGCCAGACCGTCATTGACGGCACCGTGATCCAGCGCATCGATCTTGCGGGAGATATCGCTGAGGAAGGACGTCAGCTCCGCCTGCTGGGTGGGGCGCTGCGAGCGCTCCAGCAGCAATGACAGCTGGTCCAGCCGGTCGTGCAACTGGGCGGCGTCGCGGGCGGTGCTGAGCTCATCGATCTTGCCGGAGAGCGCTTCGAGGCGGGTGGTGAGATCGAGCGCCGGTTCCGGCTTGGCGGCAGCGAGGCGATTGATGTCGCCGAGCTGTTCGGCAAGGCCGTTCAGCCGGTTTTCTAGCCGCTGCGCCAGCGCATTATCCGTTGCCTGTGCATTGGCGCGCGTGCCGGTTGCGGCAATGGCACGGCTGATTTCGTCCAGCCGCTGGTCGAGGCCGGAAAACTGCTCGGTAAAGGCGGCTTCGTTGGGCTGCATATGCTTGCCGAGCTGCTCCACGGCGCTGGCAATGGTGATGAGCTTTTCCTCGAGCACGCGCACGGCGGGATTGTTGCTCATGCCGCCGAGCTGCGTCTTGATGTCATCGAGACGATAGGCGAGCGAAACGATCTCATCCTGCAAGGAGGCCGCGTCGAAACCGCGCAGCGTGTCTTCCACATTGTTCCAGCGGCTTTCGATCCGGTGCACGCTGTCTTCGCGCGCAAGTTGGTCGATGGTGAGGCGCAGGTCCTCGAATTCGTTGCGCAGCCCATAGGCGTCAGGAGATGCCAGATTGCCGAGCTGGTCGATGCTGCCGGCAAGCCGTGCGATGTCATCGCGCAGGTCGCCGATGAATTGCTGGTCTTCCGCCACCGCGCGGATATTGCGTATTTCGGCGCGCAGGCCCTGCGCTTCGCGGGCAACGCCCTCGGCAATGTCGTGCTTCAGCTCATGACGCAGATTGACGAGCGCCTGCGCGATCTCCTGCAGGGCTGCGTCATTGCGCTGCTGTTCCTGATAGGGCGGAATGGCGCGGGCACGCGGCGCGGGAGCGGCGGCCTGCTGAGGCTCTCTCTGGCGATATTCCGGCGCGAGCGGCCGGGTAATCGTCCGTTCCGGTCGGGTGGCGGGTTCCTGCGGGCGCTGGAAACTTGCTTCGAGCAGGCGCTGGCGCTGACGGATTTCGTTGACGGGGTCGAGCTGCGGCGGCGTGACGGCGGCGCGGGGTTCACGCGGCGCGGCATAGGCCTCGCTTTTCGCTTCCGGCTGGGTGCTTGCGGCCCGCGGGTCGCGCGGAAACTTCTGGCTCATCAGCCCTTCGATACGGGCTTCAAGGCCTTCAATGGTGCGATTGAGAGCATCAAGAGACGATCTGTCGCTTGGCTGTTGGGTTTTCGATCGCAATCCGTTCATCTTTTCGCTCGCTTCGCTTCCGCCCGCCGTGCCCGGTTATCTGTCGCGACGTTGCCTGTCTGGACACGCCGTCGCCGCAACATGCAGCAATTCCAGAGCCGCCATTTGCCCCCATTGAGGAAAATGCGCCGGAGTACGAAGCAGTTACCTCTTGTCGGGAGAATTCACGAAACGTGGTAAAGAAGTGGTTAACTATGGTCGGAATTTTTTAACTTTTATGGCGGGGACCGAGTTGGCGCCGGGCCGGGCATTGGTTTTGCCAAAAAGGGAGGGCGATATTCCGCGGAAATTTGTTTGACGTTTACGCGCACGTCAAATATTGTCATGCCATATCGGCCGGATTGGCTCCGGCGCCCACGATGCGGAGGAACATCGGTAATGCCTGTTTACAAGGCCCCAGTCAAAGACACGCTTTTTATCCTGAACGACGTTCTCGGCCTGGAGCGGTATAACAACCTGCCCGGCTTCGAAGATGCAACCCCCGATATGATCGAGGCCATCACCGGCGAGGCAGCGAAGCTTGCCGAAGAGCGGCTTTTCCCGCTCAACCTTTCCGGCGACCAAGAGGGCTGCAAGCGCGCCGATGACGGCTCCGTCTCCGTTCCCGATGGTTTCAAGGATGCGTATGACGCCTATTGCGAAGGCGGCTGGATCGGCCTTGCCGTTCCGCCGGAATTCGGCGGGCAGGGGCTGCCCTATACGCTGCATGCCGCTATCGGCGAATATATGTCTTCTGCGAACCTGTCGCTGATGATGTATCCCGGCCTGACGCAGGGTGCGATTGCCGCCATTCTCGTGCACGGCACGCAGGCGCAGAAGGACACCTACCTGCCGAAGATGGTGGGAGGCACCTGGTCCGGCACCATGAACCTTACCGAACCCCATTGTGGTACCGATCTCGGCCTTCTGCGCACCAAGGCGGTGCCGCAGGCTGACGGCAGCTACAAAATTTCCGGACAGAAAATCTTCATCTCCGCCGGTGAACATTCCATGACGGAAAATATCGTCCATCTGGTGATCGCCCGCATCGAGGGCGCGCCTGAAGGCACCAAGGGCATTTCGCTGTTCATCGTGCCGAAATTCCTCGTCAAGGAAGACGGCACCCCCGGTGAACGCAACGGCGTTACCTGTGGTGCCATCGAACACAAGATGGGTATTCATGGCAATGCCACCTGCGTCATGAACTACGATGAGGCGACGGGTTATCTGCTCGGCGCGGAGAACAAGGGCCTCTCGGCCATGTTCGTGATGATGAACGAGGCCCGCCTCGGTGTCGGCCTGCAGGGGCTTTCGGTAGGCGAGATCGCCTATCAGAACGCCGTCGAATATGCCCGCGAGCGTATTCAGGGCCGCTCGCTGTCCGGTGCCAAGTTCCCGGACAAGAAGGCCGATCCGATCATCGTGCACCCCGATATCCGCCGCACGCTGATGACCATCAAGGCCTACAATGAGGCCGGCCGCGCCTTCCTTCTGTGGACCGCGCTGCAATCCGATATCGCCCACCGTGCCGCTGACGAGAAACAGCGGCAGGCGGCGGATGACCTGCTCGGCCTCGTCACGCCGATCCTGAAAGGTGTCTTGACCGACAAGGGCTTCGACCATGCCGTGATGGCGCAGCAGGTCTTCGGCGGCCATGGCTACATCGAGGAACATGGCATGAGCCAATATGTCCGCGATGCGCGTATCACCATGATCTATGAAGGTGCGAACGGCATTCAGGCGCTCGATCTGGTCGGCCGCAAGCTCGGCATGAATGGCGGCCGCGCCGTCATGGCGCTGTTCAAGGAAATCGGCGATTTCTGCGAGGAGAACCGTGCCGACGAAAAGCTCAGCCTTTACACCAAGGGCTTGAAGAAGGGCTTGAACGACCTGCAGGCCGCAACCATGTGGTTCATGCAGAACGCCATGGCCAAGCCCGACAATGCCGGCGCCGGCTCGACCGACTACATGCACCTCTTTGGCATCGTGGTGCTGGGTTACATGCAGGCGCGCATGGCGAAAGCCGCGAGTGAGGCGCTTGCGGCAGGCAGCGCTTCGGACGAGGATTACCTCAAGACCAAGCTTGTCACGGCGAAGTTTTATATGGAGCGCATCATGCCGGAAACGGCGCTGCGCAAGGCCCGCATCGAAACCGGCGCGGACACCATGATGGAACTGGCTGCGGAAGCATTCTGAGACATCTGGCGTTCATAGCGCCACAGGGAGAGAGTTTATGACCGACGTATTTATCTACGACCATGTCCGCACCCCGCGCGGACGCGGCAAGAAGGATGGCAGCCTGCATGAGGTGCCTTCCGTTCGCCTTGCCGCCAAGACGCTGGAAGCCATCCGCGACCGCAACGGGCTCGACACCTCTGCTGTCGATGACATCATCATGGGCTGCGTCGATCCTGTCATGGATGCCGGCGCGGTGATCCCGAAGGCGGCCGCCTTCGAGGCCGGTTATTCCAACAGGGCGCCGGGCATGCAGATCTCGCGTTTCTGCGCCTCGGGTCTCGATGCCATCAACTTCGCGGCCGGCAAGGTCAAGGCCGGTTCGGACGATATCGTCATCGCCGGCGGCGTGGAAAGCATGTCGCGCGTCGGCATGGGCATGTCGGGTGGCGCCTGGTACATGGACCCCTCGGTCAACTTCCCGGCCTTCTTCATGCCGCAGGGCGTGTCGGCCGATCTCATCGCCACCAAATATGGTTTCTCCCGCGACGATGTGGACGCCTATGCCGTCGAAAGCCAGAAGCGCGCGGCGCATGCCTGGGACAAGGGCTATTTCAACAAATCAGTCGTTCCGGTGAAGGACCAGAACGGCCTGACGATCCTCGACCGCGACGAACATATGCGTCCCGGCACGGACATGCAGGCGCTGGCTTCTCTCAACCCCTCCTTCCAGATGCCGGGCGAAATGGGCGGCTTCGAAGCTGTCGGCATCATGGCACATCCGGAAGTGGAGCGGATCAACTACGTGCACCATGCCGGCAACTCCTCCGGCATCGTTGATGGTGCTGCCGCCGTGCTGGTCGGCTCCAGGGCTGGCGGCGAGGCGATGGGTGTCAAACCGCGTGCTCGTATCAGGGCTTTCGCCAATATCGGCTCCGATCCGGCGCTGATGCTGACCGGTCCGGTGGACGTCACCGAGAAGCTTCTGAAAAAGACCGGAATGTCGATTGCCGATATCGATCTTTTCGAACTCAACGAGGCCTTTGCGGCCGTCGTGCTGCGTTACATGCAGGCCTTCGACATCGACCATGGCAAGATGAACGTCAATGGCGGCGCCATCGCCATGGGCCATCCGCTCGGTGCAACCGGCGCGATGATCCTCGGCACGGTGCTGGACGAGCTGGAGCGGCGCGATCTCAACACCGCGCTCGTCACGCTCTGCATCGGCGCGGGCATGGGCACGGCGACGGTTATCGAGCGCGTTTAAGGCAGCGGCAACACTCCCGCTTCCGTCATCCTCGGGCTTGACCCGAGGATCCATGCCAGAGGTGCTGGATGGTCGGGTCAAGCCCGACCATGACGTAAAGGTAGAGTTCGCCGCGTCGCGAAATTCAGGGAAGAGGAATCCCAAATGAGCACTTACACCAATTTCACCATCGAGACGGATGTAGACGGCATTGCGCTTGTCACCTGGGACATGCCGGAAAAATCCATGAACGTCTTCACGTCCGGGGTGATGGACGAGCTGAATGCCATTGTTGACGCGACTGTCGCTGATAGCGCCGTCAAGGGCGTCGTCTTCACTTCCGGCAAGAGCACGTTTTCCGGCGGCGCCGATCTTTCGATGATCAAGTCGATGTTCTCCTTCTACAATGACGAGAAGGCGAAGAACCCGGATCAGGCGGCGGCAAAGCTGTTCGAACTGGTCGGCCGCATGACGGGCCTGTTCCGCAAGATCGAGACCAATGGCAAGCCTTGGGTCTCGGCCATCAACGGCACCTGCATGGGCGGTGCGTTTGAGCTTTCGCTCGCCTGCCACGGCCGCGTGGCCTCCAGCGCCAAGAACCTCAAGATCGCCCTGCCGGAAGTCAAGGTCGGCATCTTCCCCGGCGCCGGCGGCACCCAGCGCGTGTCGCGCCTGACGGATGCTCAATCCGCCTTGCAGATGATGACCACCGGCCAGTCGCTGACCGGCGCGCGTGCCAAGGCCATGGGGCTGGTGCATCAGGTGGTGGAGCCGGATCAGCTGGTCGCGACCGCAAAGCAGATGATCAAGGACGGCCTGAAACCGGTCGCACCCTGGGATGAAAAGGGCTTCAAGGCCCCCGGCGGCGGCATCTGGACGCCGGCCGCAGCCCAGCTCTGGCCAGCCGCCCCCGCCATCCTGCGCCGCGAAAGCGCCGGTAACTATCCGGCTGCACTTGCCATCCTCAAATGCGTTTATGAAGGCCTGCAATTGCCCTTCGATACGGCGCTGAAGGTGGAGCAGCGTTATTTCACCGAAATCCTTCGCTCGAAGGAAGCCTTCGGCATGATCCGCTCGCTGTTCGTGTCCATGCAGGAACTGGGCAAGGGCGCGCGCCGCCCGGCCGGCCAGCCGAAGACGGAGTTCAAGAAGGTCGGCGTCGTTGGCGCGGGCTTCATGGGCGCTGCCGTGGCTTACGTCACCGCCGCAGCCGGCATTCCCGTGACGCTGGTGGATCGCGATCAGGACGCGGCCGACAAGGGCAAGGGCCATTGCGAGGAAAGCGTCAAGGCTGCCATCGGCAAGGGCAGGCTGACGCAGGATGAGGGCAAGGCATTGCTCGACCTCGTCACCCCGACGGCGGATTACGAGGCGCTCGCCGATGCGGATCTCGTCATCGAAGCGGTCTTCGAGGACCGCGACGTGAAGAAGGCGGTCATCGAGGCTGTGGAAGCCGTGTTGCCGGAAGGCGCGATCTTCGCCTCCAACACCTCCACTTTGCCAATCACGGGGCTTGCCAAGAACTCGAAGCGCCCGACCGATTTCATCGGCATCCATTTCTTCTCGCCGGTCGAGAAGATGATGCTGACGGAAGTGATCCTCGGCAAGGAAACCGGCGACAAGGCACTCGCCGTCGCGCTGGATTATGTCGCGAAGATCAAGAAGACGCCGATCGTCGTCAACGATACGCGCGGCTTCTTCGTCAATCGCTGCGTGCTGCGTTACATGGCGGAAAGCTACGACATGCTGATCGAAGGCGTGCCCGCCGCGATGATCGAAAATGCCGCCAAATTCGCCGGCATGCCGGTTGGCCCGCTGGCGCTGAACGACGAGGTGGCGATCGATCTTTCCTACAAGATCCTGAAAGCCACCGTCGCCGATCTCGGCGAAAAGGCCGTCGATCCGCGCCATATGGAGCTGGTGAAGAAGCTGGTGGAAGGCGAGGGCCGTTTTGGTCGCAAGAACGCCAAGGGCTTTTACGATTACCCGCCAAAGCCCGCCAAGAAATCCCTCTGGCCCGGCCTGAAGGATCTCTATCCCCAGCAGAAGCCTGAAGACGTGGATATGGAGGTGCTGAAACAGCGCTTCCTCGTCACCGTGGCGCTGGAAGCCGCCCGTACGGTGGAGGAAGGCATCGTTACCGATCCACGCGAGGCGGATGTCGGCTCCATCCTCGGTTTCGGCTTCGCGCCCTATACCGGCGGCGCGCTGTCCTACATTGACGGCATGGGCGTGAAGAACTTCGTTGCATTGGCCGAGAAGCTCAGCGAAGCCTACGGCCCGCGCTTCAAGCCGACGCCGCTGCTGAAGGACATGGCCGCAAAGGGCGAGACCTTCTACGGTCGTTTCGACCCCTATGCCAGCGCCGCGAAAGCGGCATAAGACACCAAGGCGGACCATGGAACAGGCCCTTCGGGGCCTGTTTTATTATGCGGATGCCATCGCTTTTCGTGCATCCTTTGCCGGGCTGAGGCGTTGAAAAGCGTGACCGGGCAAAACGCCCACAGCCACGCAATCAGCACGCCTCAGGAGACAGCGATGAAAGCACCACTGCGATCCCACGGTTTCGACAAGCCCTCGGACCTCGATGACCATCTGGCCGAACTGGACGAAGAGGCTGAGGCAAGGGCTGCGGAAGCACAGGCGGAAAAACCCGCATCAAAGAGAACGCGTGCTGCCGATGCCATCGACCCGAAGCTGTGCGCCGAACTGGATGAACTTCGCAAAGAGGTCGACAGGATCCGCCGCGATGTCAAACGGCTGGAGGCCGCCCGGCATTCCCGCCACAGGCCCGCACAGCCGCAGCATGAACGCGACCGCGAGAACTCCCGCCTGATGACCGTGGTGCGCTCCGTCGCCGTCACCTCGCTCGCCAGCCGCATCTTCGCGTCCTCGCCCGTCATGGCAGCGCTGGTGGCCGTGGTGCCGTTCGCGCTTGGCCTCGCCATCCGGCGCAGCGAAGGGGCATAGCCGCCACCGACGCGGGCGCCCGTTCGCCCGGATCGGTCTTGCCCGCACCCGGCTGCGGGCGGATGCGTGAGGCCCGGCGGATGCCCGATAGCGGATTTTCCCTTGCAATCCGGCCTTTGCAGGGCACACATTTCAGCCATCCACAGGCACCGTGAAAAAACTGTCAAAAAACTTCGCGATGGCGCTTGCCATGTCCGAACAAGATGTTATAACCCCGCTCACTTTCGGGGCGCCAAACAGCCCTGACCGCCAAAAGCGGAGGTTCTTCAAGGACCTGAAGTGCCCGGATAGCTCAGTTGGTAGAGCAGCGGATTGAAAATCCGCGTGTCGGTGGTTCAAATCCGCCTCCGGGCACCATTATTTCCTCGAAAATAAATTACTTCAGTTTGAATGTTGACTGAATTGCGTTCGTGAAGTCTCCAGCTTTCGCTTAAAAAATTTATAGTTGTTGTTGGCCAAATTCACCCGAGAAAGAAAGCGTCGCGATTAGCTAGAAGCGGTCTATTCGTCGAAGCCTTCCACGTCGGGCGGTATGATAGTCCATTTCCCCCATTCTCTCGGGATCATACGCCGAATCATTTGATGGTCAGCGTTCTTGAGTTCGGACCGGCTGAACGAGCGTTGTGGGGCGTGCTTCGCTAACGCGATAACCTCTTTCATCTGGCTGATGAGCCCCGTATATTTCGCTTGCTCAGTCACAGGGGGGTTCGGGGCCGTCGAGAGACCGCACTGCCTCCATAGACGCGTAGTTAGATAAGCGTCGTCGTTAGGCGGGCTGGAGGCGACCCTGAATAGGCCCTTTTTTAGCTCTTCCTCGGGCACTGCGGAGAAGTACTCATCAAGCTTTATTAGGTCCGCCTTTAGTTCTGCGCCTTGAACCATGAACTGATCCTTCCGCATGAAGAGCGGGGCTATCCGGCGGTGGAGTCTGTCCTCCGATACGAACAGCGTCGAGAAAGGCAGGTAGTAGAGGTACGCTACATCCGTGCGATTGCTTGGCCTGTCGGGCGAAATAATCCTCTTTGTCATGAGGAGATTGAAGAAGATGTCTACTGTCAGGCAGTGCGTAAAATACGGGGCGTAGTCCGGGATTGATTGGTGCCCCTTAGCCTTCCATCTTGCTTCAACGATGCGCCAAAGGTTCGGATCAAGGCCCAAAAAATGGTAACCAAGCTTGAGGTTGAGAAAATGCTGTCCGTCGCGGGTGAGGACATCCCTTGCGATCTCCAAAGCGTGCTCGTGGTTCTTCGGTGAATCTTCGATCTGCAAAGACTTTTTGGTGAGCGTCGCCAGCGCGCCGTTGTCGAAATCCTTGAGCGCAGCGCGCCAGTCCTTCGCGAACTCTCGCTCGACGTCATGGAAGCGTTCCGCCTGCCAACGGTCGAACGCTTTCGACTCATCGGACTGCTCCTTCACCAGTGCAAGCTTACCCTTGTGCATAACAGGCTTTCCGCCGTGGATCGTCGGGAATCCGCGCTGCTCTACTGGAAAGCCTAGCAACTCGTTTAAACAAAGCGTTTGATGCGACACGTTCGGATAAGAGTGAATGACAGGGGTCTTCTTAGCGACGTCGGCGACTACCTTTTCGCGCGTCCGAGTTTTCGGGTCGTCTTTCTCCAAATCAGCGAGAACTTCGACGTAGAATATTGGCGAGATCACCGTCGAAAACATGAGGTCGAACATTGCCGCTTGATCGACGCTGAGCATTTCTATGAAGGACTTATCGAATAACGTTGCTGGTCCCACGCCTCATCCTCCGGATATTTAGCCTAAAGATGCTCCCGATTATCCGTATTCTGCTCCGCCCGGTCCCGATAAAGCGCCGCGCGCCCCAGCAGCATCAGGGAAACCGGCGTCGTCACCGTCATGAAGATGCCGATGAAGATTTCGTGGAAGGCGAAGCGGTCGCCGGAGACGGAGAAATAGATGATCGAGGCCATGACGATGCCACCGGTGCCCCAGCTGGTGCCCAGCGTCGGCGCATGCAGGCGCTCATAGAAGCTGTTGAGCCTGGCAAAGCCGATGGTGCCGATCAGCGTCAGCGAAGCGCCCAGGAGCACGAAGAAGGCCACGAGAGTGGCGGCCCAGAGCGGAAATTCTGCAGCATTGTTCATTCGATCACCTCGCCACGCATCATGAATTTGGAAAGGGCGACGGTGGAGACGAAGCCGAGGATGGCGATGAGCAGCGACGCTTCGAAATAGATGTCGTTGCCGGTGCGCAGGCCGAAGGTCAGAAGAAGCAGCATGGCGTTGACATAAAGCGTATCCACGCCCAGCACGCGGTCCTGCGCGCGCGGGCCGATGGCGATGCGGTAGACCGAGATCGCCATGGCGATGGCGAGCATCAGCTGCGCCAGCGAAAAGGACCAGAAAAGGATAATCGAACTCATTCGAATATCTCCATCAGCAGTTTTTCATATCGGTTCTTGATGAGGCTTATCCACGCCGCCTCATCCACATCGTCCAGAACGTGAAGCAGCAGCGTGCCCTGGCTGGAATTATATTCGAGCCATGCGCTGCCCGGCGTCGAGGTCAGGATCGTCGCCAGAACGGCAAGCGCCATGGGATCGCGAATCTCGAGCGGCACCGCCAGGAAGCCGGATTTGCGGTTTCTTTCGCGCTGGAACAGGATGATCTTCGCGACTGAGAGATTGGACCGGACAATATCGTAAAGCACGATCAGGATCAGCTGCACCAGCCTGTGCCAGTTGCGGATGCGCGGCTTGGCCGGCCGAAGCGACGCCATCGCCCAGGAGGCGATGAGGGCGACACAGGTGCCGAGCAGCAGGTGCCCCGGCGAAAAGCTGTTGATCGTCAGCCAGAAGAGGATCAGCGAGACCGTCAGAAGCGGGTAGGGGAGGAGACGCCTCATCATGGCTCTGCCTCCGGATTGCCGCCCGCTCGTGGCGCGGAAATGACACCCTGAATATAACTTGCGGGCAGGTCGAGAATACGCGCCGTCTCCTGCATGTAACGCATCACCGGTCCCGCCTGCACGGTCATGGCGAGCGTCAGCCCGAGCAGCAGCATGATGGGCGCGATTTCGATGACGAGAACACGCGGCACCGTTCCTTCGATGGAGGCCCAGAAGGTGCGGATGCCGGCGCGGGTCATCGAGATCAGCGAAGCGAAGCCGGAAAAGACGATCAGGAAGACGATCCACCAGGAGAGCGTGGAAACGCTGTCATTGGCACCGAGCCCGGAAGGATTGAGAATGGCGGTCAGCATCGAGAATTTGGCGATGAAACCCGAAAGCGGCGGCAGGCCGGCCAGAAGAATGCCGCAGGCGGCAAAACAGGCACCGAGCACCGCCATGGTGGCGGGCATGGTTACGCCGACTTCTTCCTCCTCTTCTTCCTCGTCGCCTTCACCATAAGCTTCCATGGTCACGGCAAGAACGTTCGCGCCGGCATCCTGCCCGCGTTCGACAAGTTCGATCAGCATGAAGAAGGCGCTGATGGTGAGGGTGGAGCTGACCATGTAATAGAGCGCGCCGGCCGCGACCGTCGGATTGCCGGTGCCCATGGCGGCGAGAAGCGTTCCCGACGATACCAGAACGGAAAAACCGGCCAACCGCCCTAACGCCTGCGACGCCAGAACCCCGATGGCCCCGAAGATGATGGTGGCGATGCCGCCGACCAGCAGGGCGTCATGGCCGAAGCCCGCGGATTCGCCTGCCGTCTGCCCGAAGAGCAGGAAGGACAGGCGGGCGATGACATAAATGCCGACCTTGCTCATGATCGCGAACAGCCCACCAACGGGTGCGGAAGCCGCGCCATAGGCGGAAGGCAGCCAGAAATTCAGCGGCCACATGCCGGCCTTCACCAGAAATGCGATACCGAGGATGGCCGAGCCGGTTTCCAGCAGCATGCGCTGGTCGGGGTTGAGGCCCTCGATGCGGTGGGCAAGATCACCCATGTTGAGCGTACCGGTGACGCCATAGATGAGGCTGACGCCGATCAGGAAGAACAGCGCCGCAACGAGGTTGATGGCGATGTAATGCAACCCGGCCTTCACGCGCTGCTGGCCAGAGCCATGCAGCAGCAGGCCATAGGAGGCAGCGAGCATCACTTCGAAGAAAACGAAGAGATTGAAGAGGTCACCGGTCAGGAAGGCGCCATTGACGCCCATCAGCATCATCTGGAACAGCGAATGGAAATGCGCGCCGGACTTGTGCCATTTCGCCATCGAATAGATCAGTGAGGGAATGGCGAGCAGCGCGGTCAAAAGCACCATCAGGCCGGACAGGCGGTCTGCCACGAGCACGATGCCGAAGGGTGCCGGCCAGTTGCCGAGCAGATAGACACCGCTCGAGACCACGGCCGCGATCTCGGTATTCACCGTCGAGTTCACCTCGCGGAACAGCAGGATCGCGACCACCAGCAACAGCACGGTGGAGGTGAAGCTGATGGCGGCCTTTGCGACGCGCTGGCGCTCGTCGAAGAACAGCAGCAGGGCGGCGGTGATCAGTGGCAGCAGAATGGGGGCGATGACGATGTGGAAGGGGAACGACATCATTTCGTCTCCCTCCCGTCCACATGGTCGGTGCCGGTGAGGCCGCGGGCGGCAAGCAGCACGACGAGGAAAAGTGCGGTGGTGGCAAAGCCGATGACGATTGCCGTCAGCACCAGCGCCTGCGGCACGGGGTCGGCCAGCGTGGAGCTGTCAACGCCGTTCACCAACACCGGCGGTGCATTGGTCTTGATGCCGCCGACGCCGAAGATGAAGAGATTGACGGCATAGGACAGCAGCGAAAGTCCGACGATGACCTGATAGGTACGCGGGCGCAGCACCAGCCAGACGCCCGAACCGGTCATGATGCCAATGCCGATTGCAAGAATGAGTTCCATTACACGTCCTCCGCTTTTGCGGCGTCAGGCGTGCGAACGCGGTAGTTACGCAACGATTGGTGTGCCAGTGCTATCAGGATCAGAACGGTGGAGCCGACGACCAGCGAGAAGACGCCGAGATCGAACAGCAGGGCGGATGCCGTCGGCATTTTGCCGATATAGGGTATCTCCGTATATTGGAAATAGGAGGTCAGGAACGGGTAGCCGAAATACCAGGAGCCGATACCGGTGGCCGCCGCCATCAGTAGGCCGAAGCCCATCCACCGCAGCGGCAGGATGCGGATGCGGTCTTCCGCCCAGCGCGCGCCGCCGGCGAGATATTGCAGCAGGAAGCCGATGGCCATGGTGATGCCGGCCGCAAAACCGCCGCCGGGCATATCGTGGCCGCGCATGAACAGGAAGATCGAGAAGGTGATGATGACCGGGAACATCCACTGCATCACGATCGACGGCACATAGAGATAGTCGCGCACCGTATCGCCATTGCTGCGGTCCGGCCGTTCGGCATCGAAGGCGTTCTGCATCTGCTGCTGTTCTGGCAAACCGATGCTTTCATGCGCGGGACGGAAACGGCGCAGCAGCGCGAAGACGGTGAGCGCCACGATGGCCAGCACCGCAATTTCGCCGAAGGTGTCGAAGCCGCGGAAATCGACCAGGATGACGTTGACGACATTGGTGCCGCCGCCTTCGGTATAGGCGCGCTCCAGGAAATAGGTCGCAATCGCGTTCGGCACCGGCAGCGTCATCACGGCATAGGCGATAACGGACATGCCGATACCGCTGGCAGCGGCCAGCAGGAAGTCCCGGGCGCGGCGAAGCTGCGCCGGCAACTCATCGCTGCTGTCGACCTTTTCGAAGCGTTTCGGCAGCCACCGGAGACCAAGCAGGATGAGAACCGTGGTGACGATTTCCACCAGAAGCTGGGTGATGGCGAGATCCGGCGCGGAAAGCCAGACGAAGGTGAGGCAGGTGACAAGCCCGGAAACGCCGAGCATGACGAGGGCGGCAAGCCGGTGATATTTCGCCTGCCAGGCGGCGCCCATGGCGGCAATCATGCCGATCAGCCACAGGATGGCGAAGATCGGATCGAAGGTCGTCACGCGCGGCAGCGACAGGGAGAATTCCGAAAGGAACAGAGGCGAGAAACCGGCAAGAAGCGCCACGAGGATGAGAAGCCTCAGCTGCGGCTGCAGACGCCGCGTGCCGAGCCTGCTTTCCAGCCACCGCGCCCATTTCCAGGACACGGTGACGAGAATGCGCTCGAAGATGCGCTGGCCCCGCAAATGCCGGAAGACCGGCGGACCGTCATCGCAGCGCGAGAAATAACCACCGAGCAGGGCATAGATCGTCACACCACCGATCAGCGCCACGATACTCATGATCAGCGGCAGGTTGAAACCGTGCCAAATCGACAGGCTGTAGACGGGTGTCTGCGCGCCGAGCACGGACAGCACGGCCGAATGCAGGAACGGGCCGATCGAAAGGCTCGGAACGATGCCGACGATCAGGCAGGCGAAGACGAGGAACTCGATCGGAAAACGCATCCAGCGCGGCGGCTCGTGTGGATGCGGGTTCGGCAGATCGACGGGCTTCGGCCCGAAGAAGACCGTGTGGATGAAGCGCAGCGAATAGGCGACGGCGAAGGCGCCCGACAGCGTCGCGACATAGGGCAGAGCCCGGTCCAGAAGAGAGTCCGCGTGGGTCTCGACCGCCTCGGCAAAGAACATTTCCTTGGAGAGGAAGCCGTTGAACAGCGGCACCCCGGCCATTGCCGCGCTCGCCGCCATGGCAAGCGTCGCGGTCGCGGGCATATAAGTATAAAGCCCGCTTAAGCGCCGCATGTCGCGGGTGCCGGTCTCATGGTCGATGATGCCGGCCGCCATGAAAAGCGATGCCTTGAAGGTGGCGTGGTTGACCATGTGGAAGATGGCCGCCACCGCCGCCAGCGGGCTGCCGAGGCTGAGCAGCGTGGTGATGAGCCCGAGGTGGCTGATGGTCGAATAGGCCAGAAGCCCCTTCAGATCCTGCTGGAACATGGCGAAATAGGCGCCGAGCAAAAGGGTTATGATACCCGCTACGCCAACCAGCCAGAACCATTCCGGCGTACCTGCTAGAACCGGCCAGAACCGCGCGAGCAGGAAAACCCCGGCCTTCACCATGGTTGCGGAATGCAGATAGGCGGAAACGGGTGTGGGCGCCGCCATGGCGTTGGGCAGCCAGAAATGGAACGGAAACTGCGCGCTCTTCGTCAGCGCGCCGCCAAGAATGAGGATGAGCGCCGGCACATAAAGCGGATGGGCGCGAATGGCGGCGCCGGCCTCGATGATCCTGTCGAGATCATAGCTTCCCGCCATGTGGCCGAGGATCAGAAGTCCGGCCAAAAGGCTGAAACCGCCGATGCCGGTCACGGTCAGCGCCATGCGGGCGCCGTCGCGCGCGCCGGCATTCTGATGCCAGTAGCCGATCAGCAGGAATGAGAAGATGCTGGTCATCTCCCAGAAGATCGACAGCAGGATCACGTTGCCGGACAAGACAACGCCGAGCATCGAACCCATGAAGGCGAGAAAGAAGGCGAAAAACCGAGGAATCGGATCTTCCGCCGACATGTAATAGCGTGCGTAGAGCACCACCAGCAGACCGATGCCGGTGATGAGCATCGCGAAAATCCAGGCGAAACCATCCAGCCGCAGGGTAAAATTCAGTCCGAGCTGGGGCAGCCACTCCGCATCATATTTCAGCACGCCGCCGTCGCTGATGGTCGTATAAAGAAAGATGCTGCTGGCGAGGCCAAAAAGGGCCACGGCGCCTGCGACGGAGGCCGGTCCGGCGGCCGCACCCTCGCGCGGCATGAAAGCCGTCAGGAATGCGCCGACGAAGGGCAATGCGACAATAAATGGAAGAATGGTTGCAAGTGTCATATGCGGCGGCGGTTTTCTCTGAAATGGGAGCCTACGGCGGGTTTCCGACGACTCCGATCCCTCAAGGCTCATGGTGAACCGAATGATGAGGACCGCCGGAATGACTAATACATAATATGCGGAGGCGCGCGTGGAACCACGCTGGCAAAGTCTCGGAAAGCTTGTGGCACGATGGCAACAGCGACAAGCAAGGCCTTGGCACTGTCGGTGATGTCGAGGGTCGAAGAGGGGAACTCGTCGGGCCGAAGCCCTGAGGTGGCAAGGCCGGTCTTGCAGGCATAGTCGTTACCGCTACCGCAATCCTTTTCGCGAAGGGAAAGGGAACGGCTGAGATCGACGGTCTGCAATCGCTCCAGGCGGCTGGTCTTGGAAAGGGCCTTGACGCCGGATGGAGCCTGGAAGCCAATCATGACGAGCAGGCTGGCAACCACGAGGCCGATCAACACTTGCGGATGGTGCCTTGAACTGCGGCTTTTCTCCATCCTTGGCAAGTTGGCATCTCCTTGATCGAAAAGGTCTCTTTAAAGCATCACCGTTGAGCGAATATCCTGTTGATTTGTTTTAGGGGAAGGCGCACGCGCTTGTCCAGCGCACGGGCCGGAAAAACCGCCTGAAGGGTCCGATTCCTTTTCGCTTTTGCCAGTTTGCGGCAAAGTGAGGGCGGTAACGGCTAAAAGCTTTTACAAATTTTACCGTTTGACGCGGGCGGACAGGTTTCTTAACTTTCAAGCAAGGAATTAACCATAAAGATTGGTAGTATTTCCACGGCGGAATGGGGTTCTCTCCCCTTCCAGGCATGACGCCGCACTGCCGTACCGGGGCCGATCCGGTATTTTCGTTTCTTGGTTCAGGAAAGTCTGGCAAGCGTCGATGCCGCATCGTCCGCGATGGGTATGTTCGTTCAAAAATCCCCAAAGGGTGCTGACGTTCTGAACCTTGGCCAATTTGGCCGGGTTTTACCGGCCGTCATGTTGTTGGGGACGTCGGTTGGGGCAGGATTTGCCATCAGATCAAGCGCGCAGATCGGCAGGCGGAAGCCTGTCGGGACGGTTGCGTTTTGCTGGCCTCGATGAGACGCAATCCGATTTCCTGCGCAGTTATCGCGGCATGCTGGAGCCTTACGTCAAGGCCGGCCTGCGCGACGTGATGACCCGTTTCCAGTCCATGCCGGACTGTTCCCCGTCCTTTGAAAGCGAAAACCAGCTTGATCGTCTGCACGATCTGCAATCCTCGCACTGGAGTGTGCTGACGGATGCGCGTTTCGATGCGCTTTATGCCGAGCGGGTGAAGGTTCTTTCCGATAATGCCAGCCGCATGGGCCTCGATCCGCGCTGGCAGATCGCCAGCCACGCGGTCGTTCTGGAACATCTTGTCGGCGGGCTGGTGGCCGAACACGCACCGCGCTCCATCCTGCCGGGCAACCGCAGGAAAAACCGCGAGCTGGCGGAAGCCGTGAAGAATGTCGTCCGTCTGGTGATGGTCGATACCGAGATCGCCGTGTCGCTGCGCTTCAACGAACTGCGCCTGCGCCACGGCCGCGAACTCCAGGAACAGCGTGACAATGACCGCTCCGAAGCGGCAAATCTGCTAGGCACGGCACTGACAGCCTTTGCCGCAGGCAATTTGCAGGCCCGCATCGGCAATGACGTGCCCGAAGCCTATCGGGACGTTGCGGTCACCTTCAATACGGCGCTCGAGACGATCGGTGCATCGCTGATATCTGCCCAGAACGGTGTAGGTGAGGCCGAGGCGCTGAGCGCGCGTTTTGCCGATATCGGCCGCTCCATTGCCGAGCGTTCCCGCCAGCAGGCCGAAGCCCTTACCGAAACGTCCCGCGCGCTTCAGGCGATGATTGCGCATGTGGCGGAAAACGGCGCCCGCATATCGGCGACGGAAAAGGCGGTTTCCAGCGCCCGCGACGCGGCCGTCGAAAGCGGCAGGGCAATCGGCGAGGCGATCGACGCCATGTCGGACATCGAGCAATCGGCCGAGCAGATCGGCAAGATCATCGGCACCATCGACGAGATCGCTTTCCAGACGAACCTTCTCGCCCTCAATGCCGGCATCGAGGCGGCGCGGGCGGGGGAAAGCGGACGCGGTTTCGCCGTCGTCGCGCAGGAGGTCCGCGCGCTTGCCCAGCGTTCCGCCGATGCGGCAAGAGAAATCAAGAGCCTCGTCGGCTCCACCAAAACGCAGGTCGAGGGCGGCGTGCGCATGGTCAACCGTACGCAGGAGGCCATCGGCGGGGTGGTCCGGCAGGTGTCAGGCATCAACGACATGATCGCCGAAGTCTCCCGGCATACCGCCGATCATGCCGGCGAATTGCAATCCGTCGCCGCCGATATCGACGAACAGCAGCGGCAGGTCGGCCGGAATGCGAAAGATATGGGCGCCAGCGCTTCCGAAGCCGATGCGCTTCACACCGTCATTCTGGAACTCGGCCGCACCGTTCGCGAATTCCGTATTGCCCGTCAGGAACATTTCGCTGCGGCCGCCGGTGCGGATCGGCAGCACTCATCATTTATGGCCCGTGGGGATAACCGCACGGATAGCAGCCAGGATTACCAACAATTCAGACGTCAGGGAGTCATGTAATGGCAGCCAGAAAAGCAGCTGAGGCGACGCTGAAACTGTCACCGGTGCTGGATCTCAACGAAGCATCGGCGCTGCACGGCAAGCTGATGACGCTGAGAGGAGCACCCTTGTCGGTCGATGCGTCCGAGGTGGAGCGTATCGGAGCCCTTTGCGCCCAGGTCCTCATGGCCGGCGCGAAATCCTGGGAGGAGGACGGCAAGCGGTTCGGTTTTGCCAGCGTGTCCGATGCATTCGACAAGACCATGAAACTGATAGGCGTCGATATCGATCATTTGCTCCTGAAGGAGATGCAAAAGTGAAGAAAAAAGTTCTCACCGTGGATGATTCCCGGACGATCAGGAACATGCTCCTAGTCACCCTCAACAATGCCGGTTTTGAAACCATTCAGGCCGAAGACGGCATCGAAGGCCTCGAAGTGCTGGAACAGAGCAATCCCGATGTCATCGTGACGGACATCAACATGCCCCGTCTCGACGGTTTCGGCTTCATCGAGGGCGTGCGGCGCAACGAGAAGTACCGCGCGATCCCGATCCTCGTCCTGACGACCGAAAGTGATGCGGAAAAGAAGAACCGTGCCCGCCAGGCCGGTGCGACCGGCTGGATCGTCAAGCCGTTCGACCCCGCCAAACTCATCGATGCCATTGAACGCGTAACCGCCTGATACGGGACATTTCACGATGGATATGAACGAAATCAAGGAAATCTTTTTCCAGGAATGCGAGGAGCAGCTCGCTGAACTGGAATCGGGGCTTCTTAAATTGAATGACGGCGACCGTGATCCGGAAACCGTCAACGCCGTTTTCCGTGCCGTTCATTCCATCAAGGGCGGGGCCGGTGCCTTCGGTCTCGATGATCTCGTGGCCTTCGCCCACGTTTTTGAAACGACCCTCGACTGCGTTCGCTCCAACAAGCTGGAGCCGACGCAGGATGTTCTCAAAGTCATGCTGCGCTCCGCCGATGTGCTGGCAGACCTGACCAATGCCGCAAGAGACGGCGGCAGCGTCGATGAAAGCCGCACCCGTGGCCTCGTCAAGGAACTGGAAGCGTTGGCCAACGGCGAAGCCGTTCCGGCATCCGCGCCGGCTCCTGTCGCCGTGAAAGCGCCGGAACCCGTCAAGGCCAAGCCGACGGATGAAAGCGGCTTCGAGCCGATCCCGTTCTCCTTCTCGGATTTTGCCGACGAAACCACGCCATTGATGGAAGCGCCGTCCTTCCAGATCACGTTCAAGCCGCACGCGTCGCTTTATTCGAAAGGCAACGAGGCGGCCCTTCTCCTGCGCGATCTTTCGCGCATCGGCGAGATGAGCATCAATTGCGATACGTCGGAACTGCCTTCACTCGACAAGCTCGATCCGGAAGCCTCCTATTTCTCCTGGACGGTTTCGATCAAGACCGACAAGGGTGAGGAAGGAATCCGCAGCGTCTTCGAATTCGCCGAATGGGATTGCGATCTGGAAATCACCCCGATTGTTTCGGATGCTGCCGTGGAAGAAGAACTTCCGATGATCCCGGTTCCGTTCGATCTGTCTGCTCTCGATAACGGACCGGAAGAACAGCCCGCCGTCGAAGCAGCTATGGTGGAAGAACCCTTTGTTGCAGCAGCCGTCGAGGCGGCCGTCGCGACGACGCAGATCGCCCAGAGCGTCAATGCCGCCATTGAAAAGCGCGAGGCGGCGGCCGCACCCGCAGCCGCGCAGGCAAATGCCAATGCGGCCGCCAATGCGAGCGCCGGCCAGACCATTCGCGTCGATCTCGATCGCGTCGACCGCCTGATCAACCTCGTCGGTGAGCTCGTCATCAATCAGGCGATGCTGTCGCAGAGTGTCATCGAAAACGATGCGAGCGGCACCTCCGCCGTCAATATGGGCCTCGACGAACTGCAGCAGCTGACGCGCGAAATTCAGGACAGCGTCATGGCGATCCGCGCGCAGCCGGTGAAGCCGGTCTTCCAGCGCATGTCGCGTATCGTCCGCGAAGTCGCCGACATGATCGGCAAGCAGATTCGCCTCGTCACCGAAGGTGAGAACACCGAAGTCGACAAGACGGTCATCGACAAGCTGGCCGAACCGCTGACGCATATGATCCGCAATGCGGTCGACCACGGCATCGAAACGCCGGAAAAGCGCGAAGCCGCGGGCAAGAACCCGGAAGGCACGATCAAGCTTTCGGCCAAGCACCGTTCGGGCCGCATCCTCATCGAGCTTCAGGACGATGGCGCCGGCATCAACCGCGAGCGCGTACGCCAGAAGGCCATCGACAACGACCTGATCGCCGCCGATGCGAACCTGACCGATGAGGAGATCGATAACCTGATCTTCGCGCCGGGCTTCTCCACGGCGGACAAGATTTCCGACATTTCCGGCCGCGGCGTCGGCATGGATGTGGTCAAGCGCTCCATTCAGGCGCTTGGCGGCCGCATCAGCATCTCCTCGCGTCCCGGTCTCGGCTCGACCTTCACCATGAGCCTGCCGCTGACGCTTGCCGTTCTCGACGGCATGGTGGTGACCGTTGCCGGCCAGACGCTGGTTGTCCCGCTGACGGCAATCGTCGAAACCCTGCAGCCGGAAGCGAAGAACATTCATTCCTTCGGCGCCAACCAGCGGCTGATCTCCATCCGCAATTCCTTCTGCCCGCTGGTCGATGTCGGTCGTGTCCTGAACTTCCGCCCGACCCAGGCCGATCCGGTGGAAGGTGTCGCCCTTCTGGTGGAATCGGAAGGCGGCGGCCAGCGTGCGCTGATGGTTGATGCCATCCAGGGCCAGCGTCAGGTCGTCATCAAATCGTTGGAAGCCAACTATACCCATGTTCAGGGCATTGCCGCCGCCACCATCCTCGGCGACGGGCGCGTCGCTCTCATTCTGGATGTCGATGCCATTGTCAGCGCCTCGCGCGGACAGCCCCTGAAGCAGGAAATGTCGCTTGCGGCGACAGGTTGAAAGCGGATCATCCATGGCAGCACTTAATTTCAGCGACCAGCGCCAGTCTCCCGACGAGGTTCTTGCCAGCGGTGAATATCCGCTGACGAGACGCGATCTCTCGGAAATCGCGGCGATGATCTATGCGGATGCGGGCATCTATCTCAACGACACCAAGGCGTCGCTGGTCTATTCCCGCCTGTCGAAGCATATCCGCAATCTCGGCCTTTCGGGCTTCCGCGAATATTGCGCATTGGTGTCCTCACCCGACGGTTCGCAGGCGCGGCGGGAAATGCTGTCGCACCTGACGACGAATTTCACGCGGTTCTTCCGCGAGAACCATCATTTCGAACATCTGCGTGACGAGGTCCTGCCGGGCCTCATCGCACGGGCAAAGAGCGGCGGGCGTGTCCGCATCTGGTCGGCCGCCTGTTCCGACGGGCAGGAACCCTATTCGATTGCGCTCACCGTGCTCGCCATGTTCCCGAATGCGGCCGATTACGATTTCAAGATTCTGGCGACGGATATCGATCCGAAGATCCTGGCGCAGGCCCGCGCCGGCGTTTACGACGACAATGCGCTCGAAACCGTGTCTCCCGCCATGCGCAAGCAATGGTTCACGGAGGTCGATGCCGGCGGTCGCCGCAAGTTCCGCATTGACGACAAGGTCAAGCGGCTCATCACCTTCAACGAGCTGAACCTGATGACGCAGTGGCCCTTCAAGGGCAATTTCGACGTCATTTTCTGCCGCAACGTCGTCATCTATTTCGATGAGCCGACGCAGATGCGCATCTGGTCGCGTTTCGCCGGGCTGCTGCCGGAAGGTGGACACCTCTATATCGGCCATTCCGAACGTGTGTCCGGTGATGCCAAGAACCTGTTCGACAATACGGGCATCACCACCTACCGCTTCATTGGCCACGCATCCGGGAGGAAGGCATGAGCGCACTCGCACGGGTACTCGTCGTCGATGACAGCCCCACCATGCGCGGCCTGATTTCGGCCGTCCTCAAGGCTGATCCGGAGGTCGAGGTGGTCGGGCAGGCCGGCAACGCCATGGAAGCACGCGCCGCCATCAAGCAGCTCAATCCCGATGTCGTGACGCTCGACATCGAGATGCCGGAGATGAACGGTCTCGAATTCCTCGAAAAGATCATGCGCCTGCGGCCCATGCCGGTGATCATGGTCTCGTCGCTCACCCATCGCGGCGCGGATGCCTCGCTGGCCGCGCTTGAAATCGGCGCTTTCGACTGTGTCGGCAAGCCGGCGCCGGGCGATGCGCGCCCCTTTGGCGATCTGGCCGACAAGGTGAAGGCCGCCGCCCGCTCGCAACACGCCGCATACCGCGCAGCCCGGCCGGAAGCCGCTGCCGCGCCGCAGCCGGTTCCGATGAGCGAATATCGGGCAGGCCGCAAGGTCGTGGCCATCGGCTCCTCCACGGGCGGCGTCGAAGCACTGATCGCGGTACTGCAGAAGTTCCCCGCCAATTGCCCGCCGACCGTCATCACACAGCATATGCCGCCGACCTTCACCAAGAGCTTTGCCGAGCGGCTGAACCGCATCTGCGCTCCCGTGGTGGAAGAGGCGACGGACGGCGCGCGCCTGCAGACCGGCAAGATCTACCTCGCGCCGGGTGGTGAGCGTCATCTGCAGATCGCCAACCGGTCCGCTCCCTGCTGCCGGCTTCTGGATCGTGATCCCGTCAATGGCCATCGCCCCTCGGTCGATGTGCTGTTCGATTCGGTGGCCGAGCTTGCCGGACGCAATGCCGTTGGTGTCATTCTCACCGGCATGGGTCGCGATGGCGCTGCTGGGCTTTTGAAAATGCGCCATGCCGGTGCCCGCACCGTCGGCCAGAACGAAAAAACATGTGTCGTCTATGGCATGCCCCGCGTGGCCTATGAGCTGGGCGCGGTCGAACAGCAACTGCCCCTGGCCTCCATCGGCGAAGAAATCCTGAAACTAACCACTGCCCGCAAAGAAGGTGCTGACTAATGTCTCTCGCAGAAAAGATCAAAGTTCTGATCGTTGACGATCAGGTGACCAGCCGGCTGCTCCTCAGCGATGCGCTGACACAGCTCGGCTTCAAGCAGATCACCGCCGCCGGCGACGGCGAGCAGGGAATGAAGATCATGGAGCAGCAGCCCCATCATCTCGTCATCTCCGACTTCAACATGCCGAAGATGGACGGCCTCGGTTTCCTGCACGCCGTGCGGGCGAACCCGACCACCAAGAAGGCCGCCTTCATTATCCTCACCGCGCAGGGCGACCGCGCGCTGGTGCAGAAGGCCGCCCAGCTCGGCGCCAACAACGTGCTGGCCAAGCCCTTCACCATCGACAAGATGCGCGCGGCCATCGAAGCGGTTTTCGGATCGCTGAAATGATTGAAGCTGCGGCCAAGCGCGTACATATCATTCAGGGCGAGTATAAGGTCGTTGGTGATCCCGATGTGGTTCTGACGACGATACTCGGTTCGTGCGTGGCCGCCTGTCTGCGAGACCCCGTTGCCGGCCTGGGAGGGATGAACCACTTCCTCTTGCCGGGAACGGGCAATGTGACCGGCGGAGATGCGACGCGTTACGGCGTGCATCTCATGGAACTCCTGATCAACGGCCTCTTGAAACAGGGGGCGCGGCGCGACCGGCTGGAAGCCAAGATTTTCGGCGGTGCGAAGACGATTGCGAGCTTTTCCAATGTCGGTGAGCAGAATGCCATCTTCGCCATGAAGTTTCTGAAGGACGAAGGCATTCCGGTCATAAGTTCCTCCACGGGCGGGGAACATGGCCGCAAGATCGAATTCTGGCCGGTCTCGGGCCGTGCGCGTCAGCATCCGCTCAGCGGCGCGGAAACCCAGAAGACGGTCGCCATGGAAACACGTCCGGTGCCGGCTCCCAAACCCGTCGCCAGCGATATCGAATTTTTCTAGTCACGGAGTTTCCAATGCAGCTTGCAGAGCACACCGCCACCACTCCGTTCGAAGAAGCCCTGCCGGATGTTCTGATGCGGGTGGTATCGGAGCTGCACGATGTCGCCTATCTCATCGAACGCATCGAGCCGCAGCTGCTCGAAGTGACCAGCGGTCAATTGTCGAGCGAAGGCGTCAAGCTGTTGCAGGGCATCGATCTCGCGGTCCAGAAAACCCGCGGCCTTGCCGAATTCATCGATACCATCACCGGCTCCATCCCCGCGGACTGGTTCGTGGATGTCTCCACCGCGCTCAGCCTCGTCAAGCTTGCGGAAATGCAGAAGGCGCTCGGCGCGGCCTTCCGCCATGGCCATTCCCAGCCGCTCGACAAGGCTTCCGGCGACTTCGACCTGTTCTAGACCGCATTTCCGCCGATGTTCCTTTCCTTCGCGGGATGCGGAGGAAGGCAACGCTCGCGCAAGCTTCGCACCCTATTGTCACTACGGGGCCAAAAGGTCTCGGACTCTATGAATGACGGTGCGGAACAGAATGAATCTGTTAAATCAAATCCCTCAGGTCTTGAAGAATGTCGCGTCTCTGGGCCAGACACGGCTGCTGATGCTGGGCGGCGTGGGCGTTCTGTCCATGGCCATTATCCTCGCAGCAGCGCTTTATGTGAACCGTCCTGCTTACGAGACCCTCTATGTGGGTCTTGAAAAAAGCGACCTCAACAAGATCAGCATTGCGCTCGCCGAATCGGGTCTGGACTTTCAGGTGGGGACCGATGGTTCCAGCCTTCAGGTTCCCGTTGGCCTCACCAGCAAGGCGCGGCTGCTTCTGGCCGAACGTGGCTTGCCCGACAGCGCCAATGCCGGTTATGAACTTTTCGACAATGTCGGTTCGCTTGGCCTGACCTCCTTCATGCAGGAAGTGACGCGCGTTCGCGCCCTCGAGGGTGAGATCGGCCGCTCCATCCAGCAGATCGACGGGATTGCGGCCGCACGTGTCCATATCGTCATGCCGGATGTCGGCAATTTCCGCCGCGGCGAACAGAAGCCCACCGCATCGGTCATGATCCGCGCGAGCGCCTCCGCCGGCCGCAAGGCCTCCGCCTCCATTCGTCACCTTGTTGCCTCGGCCGTTCCCGGCCTCGAAGTCGATGACGTGACGCTGCTCGATTCGACCGGCCAGCTTCTGGCTTCCGGTGACGACGTCACCAACGCGGCAATGAACCGTTCGCTGACGCTGGCGCAGAACGTTCAGCAGGAAATCGAAACCAATATCGACAAGGCGCTGGCACCTTTCCTCGGCATGGACAATTTCCGCTCCAGCGTGACGGCGCAGATCAATACCGACAGCCGCCAGATCCAGGAAACCGTCTATGATCCGGAATCGCGTGTGGAGCGTTCCGTTCGCACGGTGAAGGAAGACCAGAAATCCCAGGAAACGCAGCCCGACACGGCCGCGACGGTGGAGCAGAACGTGCCGCAGGCCGCGCCTCAGGGCGGCGGTGGCGGTCCGCAGTCTTCCGACCAGTCGGCCAAGAAGGAAGAGCAGACCAACTACGAGATCAATTCCAAGACGGTCGCCACGGTCAAGAACGGCTATACCGTCGAGAAGATCTCGGTTGCCGTGGTCGTCAACAAGGGTCGCATTGCCAAGATGGTTGGCGAACCCGCCGATCAGGCCAAGGTCGATGCCTATCTCGCGGAAATGCAGAAGATCGTCACCTCGGCGGCGGGCATTTCTTCCGATCGCGGCGACATGGTCACGCTGACGGCGATGGACTTCCTGGAAACGCAGCTGCTTGACGAGGCTGCCAGCGGACCGGGCATCATGGAAGTGCTGAGCCGCAATTCGGCAGGCATCATCAACTCGCTCGCCTTCGTCGCTGTTGCCTTCCTCGTCGTCTGGCTCGGTGTACGTCCTCTGGTTCGCACGGTTACCGGCAATGGCGCGGCTGCGGGTCAGCTCAGCCAGGAAGCCGCCGGTCTGGAACTGCCGGACTTCTCTCCCGGCATGGATGCGGGCGCGGGCGGTCTCATGGAAGGTTTCGGGGCGGACTTCGGCTTCGACAGCACCGACGATCTTCTGGCGGGCGGCGACAGCGAGGGCACATTCAACCGCCGGGTTCGCGAAGGACCGGAACGCAGGCTCTCCCGCATGGTGGAAATCAGCGAGGAGCGAGCCGCCAAGATCCTGCGCAAATGGGCGATCGAAAAAGCAGCATAATGACAAAAAGGCCGGTTTTACCCGGCCTTTTTTCTGTTTTTGGGGTTTTTGCTATGCTTGGCGGGCACATCGTGGCAATCTCGTTTCGGGACAGTGTTTACAAAAAATTCAGCAACGATACAGTTTGCTGGGAATTGGCTGAGAATGCCGTTTATGGATTGAACAGCTTTTCAGTATGTTTTTTTAGCAATAGACGAACAAGGAAATACGTGGAAAGGCTGTTGTCAGGTAATGGCAAATTCCGGTCGGTTCCATAAAATGAAATGATTCGGTCTCCGGGGGCGCGCCATCCCATTTTGGTAAGCTTCTTGAATGGAATGATTCCATCCCGATGTATAATCTCCCGCTGGGAGCAAGAGGGCGTAGGCGATTGAAAGTCGATGTTGATATCCGCAGGCTATCTGCCAAGCCTATGGAGGGCATGGGTAAGCCCTTGCCGCGCGATCAGCTTGCCAAAAACGTCGCAGCCACGGCTGCTGCCGGTAACGTTGCAGGCGCACTGGATCTGCTCGTAACCTATGCCGGCGCCTCGCATTATCTGCTGGCGCGGGACGATCTTCTCGAAGAAACCGGGCTGAAATTCATCGTCACATCCGACTGGCCTTTCGATCTGGTCCGCAGGCTTGGCATTGAACTCGCCAACAGCCAGAACCGGTCGAGCGAAATGGAGAAATGCCTTTCGCTCCTGCAGCCGCGATTGCTTTTCCTTCCGGACGATGTTTCCGTGCCCTACGGCATCGACAGGCAATATTCGGCGCTCTCCTTCTGCGTGGGTCGTATCCGTCTTTCGCTTCTGCTGCTGTTTCCGGAAGAGGCGGTTCCTTCACCGGAGCGCCTGCGTGAAATCGCCCTGCTGACGGGTTATTGCGTCAGCTTCGGCATTGCCAGCGAAGCAAAGGCCGTGCGCGATATCGATCTCACCGAGCGCGAACTCGAGTGCCTGTTCTGGATCGCGGAAGGCAAGACAAGCGATGAAATTGCGATGATCCTTGGCATTTCACGCAATACGATCAATAATTACATCACAAGCGTGATGCGTAAAACCGCCACAAAAACCCGCTCGGAGGCAATTGCCTACGCCGTGCGCAACAACCTGGTATAATGGTCGGACGGATGGTACAGACGAAAGACAATGAGGGTTCAGGTCAAACGGGCATGTTTTACCGCAGCCCTGTCGTGACGAGCCGGTCGGACCTGTTTCCGAAGCTCGTCGCCATGCAGAAGCTGGTCGGCGCGCGCAATTTCGTGGTGACGAAGGCTGCCGCTTCCGGTTTCCCGAACAAGAAGAAGCTGACCTGCGAGCTGGAAAACTGGGGCATGAACGCCGCCGAGCAGAGTGCGCAGTTCATCCGCGCCGTCGGCGACATTCTTCTCGATCATATCGAGACATCGCTCCTGCCGGTCATCTGGCGCAACAAGAATGCCGGCGGCTTTGCCGATCTTCCCGATGTGCCTGCACTCCTGCGCCGCATCGAGAACGACACGTTGCCCTATGCGGGGCTGGCGCTGCCGGTGCGGCTCGGCACCATCGGCAATGGCTACATCGTTTTCTGCGGCACCAACCTCGTTCTCGACAATGAGGTCGTGATTGAACAGCACATCAAATGCTGCGAGATCATGGTGGACATGCTGGCGCTCGACGAACGCAAGGCGGCTCCCTCGGAAGCCCTGAGCGAGAGGGAAATCGCCTGCCTGCAACTGGCGGGAGATGGTCGTATCAGCGAAGAGATCGCGGTGAAGCTCGGGCTTTCGGTGCACACCGTCAATGCCTATCTCGGCTCGGCGACGATCAAGCTTGATTCCGTCAATCGCATCCAGGCGATCGCCAAGGCCATCCGGCTCGGTTACATCCATTAATGGTGGACGGGGTTCTCCCGTCCCCTTAAGCCGGTCAAACGCCGGCTGGGCTTTTGCACTCCCCTAAAAGGCGCCATCGGCACTTCGCGTTTTTTTAACAGTTGCCAACTAGAACTTTTTATAAGTTTGGCTTTGGGGAACTGTTTCATGCACAACCGGCTCTTTAAGTCCGTTGCTGGTAAGGTCGTCGTGCTGACGATCGGTTTGATCACGCTCAGCGTGGCGGCAGTTGGTTTTTCGACCTATATTCGTTTGAAGGATAACATCATCACCACCGCGCTGCGTGATACGCATGGCGCGATGCGCAACATGGCCATCCTTTACGAAATGAAGGTCGGCGGCGTTGCTCTCGAAATGGTGGATGGTGACCTGAAAAGTGTGGGCCGCGCCAGCATCGGAACGATGCGCGACAATGATCTCGTGGACCGCACCGCAGCCGGTAACGGCGGTATCTCTACGGTTTTTGAAGCCAAGGCCGGCGAATTCATTCGACTGACCACCAATCTGAAGAACGAGAAGGGTGAAAGAGCAGCGGGCACCAAGCTTGCCACCGATCATCCGGCTTTCGAAAAAGTCTCCAAGGGTGAGGCTTATTTTGGCACCGCCACGCTGTTCGGCACCAGCTACATGACCGGTTACATGCCTGTCACGAACAAGACCGGCGCACCCGTCGGCATCCTGTTCGTGGGCGTGCCCATGGATGTGTATGATGCCCAGATTTACAGCCTGCGCGATATGATGCTGCTGTGCGGTTCGCTTGCGATGCTTGGCGTCGGCTTGCTCGCCTATTTCGTCATCAAGCGCACGCTTCAGCCGCTCAGCAAGCTGACCGACGCGGTGAAATCTCTTTCGGACGGTAATCTCGAAACACCGATCCCCTATGCGACCAACGTCAATGAATTCGGCAATATCGCCCGCGCTCTGGTGATTTTCCGTGAAAATGCGGTTGAGAAGCTGGCGATCGAGGGCAAAAGTGCTGAGGAACGCTCCGCGGCCGAGTCCGAACGTTACCGCAACGATACCGAAAAGCGTGAACTGGACAGCCAGATCGAGTTTGCGGTGGGCGAGATTGCCTCCGGCCTCGGCAGGCTTTCACGCGGTGATCTGAGCCGCACGATCGAGACACCCTTCTCCGGTCGCCTTGACCGGCTGCGCACGGATTTCAACGAATCCCTGCTCAACCTGCGCGATGCGCTGGGACAGATTCGTGAGCGCACGCTCGTCATCCAGCATAGCGGTCTTGAAATCGAACAGTCGTCCGTCGATCTGTCGAAGCGCACCGAAAATCAGGCCGCTTCGCTGGAGGAGACCGCCGCCGCTGTCGAAGAAATCACCGCAACCGTCAGATCGTCTGCCGAGCGGGCGCGTGAGGCCAATGAGGCCGTGCGGGCCACCAAGCAGAGCGCCGACAGTTCCGGTTCGGTCGTCAGCAATGCCGTCGACGCCATGGGTCGCATCGAAGACGCTTCGCGCAAGATCGAGCAGATCATCGAGGTCATCGACGATATCGCCTTCCAGACCAACCTTCTTGCGCTCAATGCCGGCATCGAGGCGGCGCGTGCGGGAGAGGCTGGCAAGGGCTTTGCCGTCGTGGCGCAGGAAGTACGCGAGCTTGCCCAGCGCTCCGCCGACGCGGCCCGTGAAATCAAGCAGCTCATCAATCAGTCGACCCATGAAGTCAGCTCCGGCTCGAAACTGGTGCAGGAGGCGGGCACGGTTCTTTCCGCCATCAGCCGGCAGATCGTGACCGTCAGCCAGCATGTCGAAACCATCGCGACGGCAACGCAGGACCAGTCCTCCGCGCTTCACAATGTCAACGGCTCCGTCAACCAGATGGACCAGATGACGCAGCAGAATGCAGCGCTTGCCGAGCAGTCGAGCGCCGCCAGCCGGGTGCTTTCCGGCGAAGTGGAAGCGCTGCTCGATCTGGTACAGCGGTTCCAGATGGAACAGGGGTCTGCGGCCGGTTCCGCTCGATTGAACCGGGCGGCCTGATACGTCTGTTTTCGAAGGTCAATGCGGCTCCCGGATCGCAAGGTCCGGGAGTTTCTATTCGGCTGCGGCCCGGGCCGTGCTGGATATCTGGTTGATATAGGCACGCAGGGCCGCCGGCTTGACCGGCTTGTGCTGCACGGAAATCCCGTATTTTTCGGCATCGCTGCGCACTTCCGGGCTGCGATCCGCCGTCACCAGGAGGGCAGGGATCGCCTTGCCGTAAAATGTCCTGATGAGGCGGATGGCGCTGATACCGTCGCCATCGCCCAGATGATAGTCGGCGATGATGACATCCGGGGCTGCGGCCAGAGTGAGGAAGGGTTCTTCCAGCGCCGCCACGGAACCAGCGGGCAAGACCTCGCAACCCCATCCCGTCAAAAGCAACGTCATGCCCTCGAGGATTTTCGGCTCGTTATCTATGCACAGCACCCGGATGCCCTGAAGGCGGTCGCTTGCTGCGGGGCTGATTATTCCGCCCTCTGCTCTGACAGGAGCAAGACGGTCTGCTTCGCGCGGCAGATGGATGCGGAAGGTCGTGCCTTTACCGGGGGTGGAAATGAGTTGCACCGGATGGTGCAGCATGCGCGACAGGCGGTCGACGATGGAAAGACCGAGCCCGAGGCCTGAAGCGGTTTTTGCGCCTTCATCCAGGCGGGCGAATTCCTTGAACACAATACGGAATTTGGAGGCGGGAATGCCGATGCCGGAATCCGTCACCTGAATGACGACTTCGTCGCCCCGGCGGCGCGCGCCGACGACCACCTTACCCTCAAGCGTATATTTGATGGCGTTGGAGACGAGGTTCTGTATCAGCCGCCGCAACAGATTGGGGTCTGAGCGCACCGTGAGCGAGGTGGGCATGACGACGAGATCGAGGTTCTTCTCCTGCGCCATCGGCGCGAAATCGGTCTCGATGCGTTTCAATAGCTCGTTGAGCGGCACGGATGTCATGCGCGCCTTCATCGAACCGGTGTCAAGGCGGGAAATATCGAGAACGGCGCCGAGAATGGTTTCCACCGATTCCAGTGCCGAATCGATATTGTGAACGAGATCGCTTTCTCCCGAGGCGCCAAGTCGTTCGACCAGCGAGGAGGAATAGAGGCGGGCGGCATTCAGCGGCTGGAGAATATCGTGACCGGCGGCGGCGAAGAACCGCGTCTTTCCAATATTGGCCTCATCGGCCGCCGCCCTTGCTTCCGCCAGCGCACGGTTGACGCGGGTCAGTTCGACGGTGCGTTCCTCCACCCGCTGCTCCAGCGTTTCATTCGCCTGTTTCAGCGCCTGATCGCTTGCCACACGCTGGGTGATATCGGTGAAGGTGGCGACGATGCCCTTGTCCGGCATGGTGTTGGAGCGCACCTCGATGATGCGCTCACCACCCGCCAGCACCAGTGAAAAGGGCAGGTCCATGGTCAGGAAACTGGTGATCAGCTCATTCGTGTCGCCGGGGGGCATGTCGCCGCGCTCCTGCAACATGGTGACGATGTCTGTCAGCGGCAGGCCCACCTGCCCGAATTGTTCCGGCAAGTCCAGCAGGGTGCGGAAACGCCGGTTCCAGATGGTCAGCTGCTGCGAACTGTCGAAAACGGCAATGCCCTGATCCATCTGCGCCAGCGCCGTCTGCAGCATGTCCTGATTATATTGCAGGGCTTCGCTTGCCTGATCGAGCAGCCAGGCCGTGTCCGCGCTCGTATCTTCCGCCTTCTGGAGAATGATCGAGAGGACGAGGCGGGCGGAGGAGGAGCCGATGGCGCTGCCTAGCAATTGTTCGGAGAAATGGATCAGCGCCATATCCGCCGGCTGCTCGTCATTCAGTTTCCTGCCCGCCGTCTTTTCATAGGTCGCAAGCGAGCGCAGCATGCGCTCTTCCCCGAGATAACGGGCAATCGCGCTTTTCAGGTCGCCGACGCTGACGCGGGTTTTCCAGCCGCGCGTGGCGAATTGCGATTTCGAATGGCGCTTGACGAAAATGCCAGACTGGATGCGTTCCACCGGCCGGGGATTACGCGAGAGCGAACCCAGCACGAAGGAGAGGCTGTTGACGAGCAGGCTGAGGATGACCGCATTCACGAATGGGTCAGCCTCTGGGCCGTTGAACACCGTGCTGCCGGAGAACAGGAAGCCGAGAATATTCGCCGCGACCTCGGAATTGTCAGGTCCGCCGAAGCTCGGCAGGAACAGCAGATAGGCCCAGACGAAAAAGCCTGAACTGAGACCCGCTATTGCGCCGCGCGCATTGGCACGCCGCCAGAACAACCCGCCGAACAGGGCAGGGGCCATCTGGGCGATGGCGGCAAATGCGAGGAGCCCGATGGAGGCGAGCCCCGTGGCGCTGTCTGCGGCGCGGTAATAACCGTAACCCAGGAGCAGCACCGCAAAGATCGCCGTCCTGCGGATGTTGAGCAGCGTCTTGGCGAAGTCGTCCCGGTGCGGCGAGCGGTTCAGCAGCTTCTGCCGCAGGAAGATCGGCATGACGATGTCGTTGGAAATCATGATCGACAGTGCCACCGAAGCGACGATCACCATTGCCGTCGCCGCCGAAAAACCGCCGATGAAGGTGATCAGCGAAACGACCGGCATCTGGTGATTGAGAGGTAGCTGCAGCACGTAGAGATCGGCATCGCCATTGGCGCCCAGCGTCAGAATGCCGGCGAGCGCGATCGGCAGCACGAAGATGTTGATGGCGATGAGATAGAGCGGCAGCAGGAACCCCGCCATGCGCAGCTCTTCCGGCGTGCGGTTTTCCACCACCGTGACGTGGAACTGGCGCGGCAGCAGGATGATGGCGAAGCCGGAGAGCAGCGTCATCACGATCCAGCGGCTGACGGGCGTGTGATAGGAGATGGCCCGCATGGCCTGTTCATTGTTCGTCGCCAGCTGCCACAGATGCGCTGGGCCATCGAAGAGCACGAAGAGCACGTAAAAGCCGACCGTGCACATGGCGACCAGCTTGACCAGCGATTCCATCGAAATCGCCAGAATGAGCCCGTCCTGGTGTTCGGTGGCATCCGTGTGGCGGGTGCCGAACATGACGGCAAAGCCGGCCATGACGAGGGTGACGACCAGCGGCAGGTCGAGGAAATAAAGATTGCCGCTGCCGATACCGTAATCGCCGGGATCGACCATCGTCGCCACGGAGCTGGAAACCGCTTTCAGCTGCAGCGCGATATAGGGAATGGCACCGACAAGCGCGATGATGGCGACAATCATCGCCACAGTGGAGTTCTTGCCGTAACGGGCAGCGATGAAATCCGCAACCGAGGTCAGCTTTTCCGTCTTGGCGAGATCGACGATGCGTCGGATGATCGGCATGCCGAGGGTGAAGGCAAGGATGGGGCCGGTATAAATGCCGAGGAATTCAAGACCTTTATCGGCTGCAAGCCCCACACCGCCGAAATAGGTCCAGGAGGTGCAATAAATGGCGAGGCTCAGCGCATAGACGAACGGACGCCCCTTTTTCGGCGCGTTTCTTTCACGGCTTTTCCTGTCCCCGTAGCTCGCGACCGCAAACAGCAGCAGGATATAAGCGAAGGCCGAGCCGAATATGATCCACCCAGGAAGCACGCATCCTCCCCATGCAAGAATTCCTGAATATGAGCATAGGCGAATTCCGCAGCGTTGAGAATGAGCGCGGTCTGATCATAAAGTTCAAGATCAGCGTGCAAAAAAGCCAATAAATGCAATCACGCCGGATTCCAAACGAGGCCCGGAACCTATATGGTTCAACCTGTAGGGACAGTCACATAGCTTCAGCTCGCGAAGCAGGAGAGAGGGACAATCTGAATGCTTAACGAATTTAAAACCTTCATCGCCCGCGGCAATGTCATGGACCTGGCCGTGGGTGTTATCATCGGTGCGGCTTTCAGCAAGATCGTCGATTCCGTCGTCAACGATCTCATCATGCCGATCGTCGGCGCTATTTTCGGCGGGTTCGACTTCTCGAACTACTTCCTGCCGCTGAGCGCAAACGTCAGCGCCACCTCGCTCGCCGCCGCCCGTGATCAGGGTGCCGTCTTCGCTTACGGCAACTTTCTGACGGTTCTCATCAACTTCCTCATCCTGGCCTGGATCATTTTCCTGATGGTCAAGGGCGTCAACAAGCTTCGTGATTCGGTTGAACGCAAGAAGGTTGAGGAAAAGCCGGAAGCAGCTCCGCCGCCGGAAGACGTCAAGCTCCTCACCGAAATCCGCGATCTGCTGAAGACGCGCTGAGACCGGGACCAATCCCCGGCGTGATCTGCCGACCCGCATGGCCGGCGGGTTCTGGCCGGGGATGATCCATAAAGAAAATCCATGTTCGCCTCACGGAATATCATGCACATGGCTGGTCCGATGCGATAAGAAGGCACCAAACGGAGTGTCTTTAATGTCCATTTTGAACAGTCTGAGTGCGCGCTCTCTGGCGGCTCCCGAGAGCGGCATTGTCGAAGTCGTGAATTATGCCCGGGGGCGGGACAATCTCCTGCCGCTCTGGGTCGGCGAGGGTGATCTGCCGAGCCCTGACTTCATCAATCACGCCGCCATCGATGGGCTGAACAATGGCGAAACCTTCTATACCTGGCAGCGCGGCATTCCCGAATTGCGGCAGGCGCTGAGCCGTTATTACGAACGGCATTTCGCAACGTCGCTACCGCCGGAGCATTTTTATGCCACCGGTTCCGGCATGCAGGCGATCGTGCTTGCCGTGCAGGCGCTCACCTCACCGGGTGACGAGATGGTGTATCTCTCGCCCACATGGCCCAATATCGTCGCTGCCATCGGTGTGGCAGGCGCAAAGGCGGTTCCGGTCGGCATCGATTTCCGCGATGGCCGCTGGGATCTCGATATCAACAGGCTGGAAAGTGCAATCACCGGCAAGACGAAGGCGCTTTTCATCAACACGCCCTCCAACCCCACGGGGTGGACGGCAACGCGCGATAATCTCCGCGATGTTCTGGCGCTTGCCCGCAAACACGATCTGTGGATCGTCGCGGACGAAATCTATGCGCTTTATCACTATGCCGGCAGCCGTGCGCCATCCTTCCTCGACGTGATGGAGCCCGACGACAAGATCGTCTTCGCCAATTCCTTCTCGAAGAACTGGTCCATGACCGGCTGGCGTGTCGGCTGGCTTGTTGCGCCGCCGGCCATCGGCCAGGTGATCGAAAACCTCATTCAATACTCCACCTCCGGCGTGGCGCAATTCATGCAGCGCGGAGCGGTCGCCGCCCTCGACCATGGTGATGGTTTTATCCGCGAGAATTACGAACGCGCTTTGACCTCCCGTGACATTCTCTGCGACGCGCTGATCGCCACCAACCGTGTGGAAACCCTGAAACCGGACGGCGCCCTTTATGCCTTCCTCAAGATCGACGGTGTCACCGACAGCCGCGCCACGGCGCTCGATATCGTCGACAAGACTGGCGTCGGCCTCGCACCCGGCACGGCCTTCGGTCCGGGAGGCGAACTGTTCCTGCGCGCCTGCTTCCTGCGCAACCCAAAGCAGATAGAAGATGCGGCCGATCGGCTGGCCTCTTACATCCTCGGCAGGTAAGTCTCGATCTTCCTTGCAATGGTTTTCCCTGCCGCGCCGGGTATCGCGCTGCGGTAGGGAAATCGGCAACAAAATCACAGCGAAGTCCTAAAACTGCAACCCCACGGCGCAACCATCGACGTGGAGGATTTTCTGTGATATGCGCATTTTGTTCCACTTATGAGAACATTTTCATAAATAAATAAAAAGCACTTCATTGCGCTAACCAATCGTAAGCCACCTTTTAAATGGGGTCGGGGATCGGTCGCGTATTCGCTGTGCAAGTAATCAATGATGAAGAATTATTGGCTTTGATGGGCTCAAGAAAAACAAACAGGGAAGTAGTGTCATGGCGGTGCTGGTTACCGGTGGGGCCGGTTATATAGGAAGCCATATGGTGTGGGCTTTGCTCGATGCCGGGGAAGAGGTCGTTGTTGTCGATCGGCTTTCCACGGGGTCGCGCTGGGCCGTTGCGCCGGCGGCGCGTTTTTATCTGGGCGAAGCGGCGGATCGCGCCTTGCTCGACCAGATTTTCGAAGAAAACCAGATCGAGACCATCTTCCACTTTGCAGGCTCGGTCAGCGTTCCCGAGTCGATCAGCCAGCCGCTGGAATATTACGAAAACAATACCGGGACGACCCGCGCGCTTGTTGCGGCGGCGGTCCGCAACGGCATCCGTAATTTTATCTTCTCTTCGACGGCCGCCGTCTATGGAAACCAGCCCTTTGACGGCCCCGTTCCTGAAACGGCGATCCTGAGCCCGGAAAATCCCTACGGCCTGTCGAAACTCGCTTCTGAAATCATGCTGCGTGACGTCGTGCAGGCGCATGATTTCAACTATGTGGCGCTGCGTTATTTCAACGTTGCCGGAGCCGACCCGCAGGGCCGCGCCGGGCCTTCACCAACGGGCGTTGCAAACCTCATCAAGGTGGCATGCGAAGCCGCAACCGGCCGTCGCGACCAGGTGGAGGTTTACGGTACGGATTACCCGACCGCCGACGGAACCGGCGTTCGCGACTATATTCATGTCAGCGATCTCATCGACGCGCATATGCTGGCCATGGCGCATCTGCGCGCCGGCGGCGGCACGCGAACGCTGAATTGCGGTTACGGTGTCGGTTATTCGGTGCTGGACGTCCTGCAGGCCGTTCAGCGGGAATCGGAATGCGATTTCCCGATCATCCACCGTCCGCGCCGTGCGGGCGATATTGCGGCCATGGTGGCAGATTCGGCGCGTATCCAGTCGGAACTCGGCTGGCGTCCTCGCTTCAACGATCTGGCGACCATTGTTCGCACTGCGCTGCAGTGGGAAGCTAAGCGTCAGGCCCAGCAAAGCGACAGGATACCACCGATCCGCCGCAAACTGGCGGCCATAGGCTGAGCCACCCTTCGTTCACAAGGCGCGGTTTCTCCTGACGGCAGGATAGAGAGCCGGCCGATCCGATGCGGCGGCGGGGCGGAGCCAGCGGTCTCTGTCGAAAAACTGGCGTGTCAGCTTCACTCCCGGCGATTGTTCGCTTGCAAGCAAGATCACGTTCAGGCGATGCGGTGCGGTCGGCTCCGGTTTTACAGAAACCGAAATACCGAAGTGCTGTGCCTGATAGGGCTGCATCCCGCGTGCCGGCTCAATCATGCTTGCAAGGTCGGCAAAGCGGGTTTGTCCAACGATCATGCTGAGTGCCTCATCGAGCTTGGCGAGAATAGTGGCGCCGTCCGGCGTTTCGGGCGCAACGGCCTTCATCCTGATGGAGCGAACCTCGCCGGATGCCTCGCCCCTGATTTCAAGAAAAAGCGATGCCCGTTCCGCCGGGTCTGCCGCCTTTCCTGCCACGAGATCGGCCATGCATTCGAAGTTGCGGATGTTGACGGGACCGGCATGCCAGCCCTGCGGGTTGGAAAAGCCCGTGGCGGTAAAACGGTCGCAAAGATCCTTGCCGGAAAGAACGAAGTCGCGGGCAAAGGATGCCCTGTCGCCCTTCTGTTCGAATTTCAGCAGGTGCGGTGGCAGATACACCTTTCTGGTGGCGGATTTCTGCCGCTTGGCGGGCTTCGTTTTCGGCGGCGCTTCGGCGGAGCGGGTGACGGGTGCCAGATTGAAATGGGTCAGAAGACTGTTGAGATGTTTACTGTCATTGGCAAGCAGCACCGTCGCCAATATGGCGATACAAACTGCGAATACCGCAAACAGTAGCGCGCCAAGGCTTACTCTTTTTTGCAGGCCTGCGTCCATCATGGGGCCCTAAAGGCTGTCGGGGAGAAGCGTCAGCCGGTTTTGAATATTGCTTGTGGGCTGTGGGCAGCCCCGTGAATAAATTACAAGTGTTAGAGCATTTCGCATTTCCGGATGGAAAGGCTGGGTCCACTCTTCCCGGAAATACGCGAGCTCTGAAAATAATATGCAATCCACCGCCGGAGTTTCCGGCGGTGCCTAAGGTTATTCGGCGTTATTCTTGCCTGTGTCCTGCCCACCGGCGCTGCTTTCATCGTCCGCAACGGGAATGGCGTAGGCGCCATTCAGCCAGCGGGCGAGATCGAGCGAGCGGCAGCGATCCGAACAGAAAGGATAGTCTTCCCGCGTCGACGGCCGGCCGCATTCCGGGCATGGCTGGGATTTGCGAAGCGGCGTGACTTTTCCGGTGCTTTCGGTGGGGGATTTCGCCATGGCCTATCCCTCAAGCCAGCCCGGCGTCACCTCAAATCCTTCGCCGGAAAGAAGCGACATGGTCTCATAAAGCGGCAGGCCCACGACGTTGGTGTAGGAACCGGTCAGCTTCTGAACGAATGCGCCGGCAATACCCTGTATGCCATAGGCACCCGCCTTGCCACGCCATTGCCCGGAGGCGATATAGGCATCGATCTCGCGCGTGGAGAGGCGCTTGAAACGCACCTTGGTCTCCGCCACCTTCTGGCGCACTTTGCCGCCGGGTGTCACGAGGCAGATGCCGGTATAAACCCAATGGCTACGCCCCGAGAGAAGATGCAGCGCCGCAGAGGCATCCTCGGTATATTCCGCCTTGCCGACGATACGGCGCCCCACGGCGACCACGGTATCGGAACCGAGAACATAGGCGTCTTTCCACGCCTGCTCGTTCTTCAGCGCCGCCTGCGCGGCTTCCGCCTTCTGCAATGACAGACGGCGGCAGAGCGTGCGCGGATGTTCGAGCTTCGCAGGTGTCTCGTCGATATCCATCGGCATAAGACGTGCCGGCTCGACACCGATCTGATGCAGCAGTTCCAGACGCCGCGGCGAACCGGATGCCAGAACGAGCTTTTGTTTTGAATTGGTCATTGCGCTGCCCGGGCGTCCGATACGAAAGGTGGATTACTTGAAGCGGTAGGTGATGCGGCCCTTGGTAAGGTCGTAAGGCGTCATTTCAACCAGCACCTTGTCGCCTGCCAGAACGCGGATACGGTTCTTGCGCATGCGGCCTGCCGTGTGGGCAATGATTTCGTGGTCGTTCTCAAGCTTCACGCGGAATGTTGCGTTCGGCAGCAATTCGGTTACGATGCCCGGGAATTCAAGGACTTCTTCTTTTGTCATGTAAGGGTTTTCTTCCTGTTGATAGTGCCGGATGTGTCATGTCCGGGAAAATTGCGCGGAAACTACACAATCCCGGCACATTTGTGAACCTCTAAAGCATCGGCTTGAAAATCAGTACCGATTTTCGCGAGGCGGGGGCTATTTTCAGTCTTTTGAAAGCGTATCCGCCACTGGCTGTTGCCGCCTCGGCAGGCGTTCCGAGATCAGCCTGGCAAGATGGTCCCGTACCTCGCGATAGGCATCGAGAATCTGTTCGCGCGTGCCGGTGACCACCGTCGGATCCATGGTCGGCCAATAGACCACGTCGAGAGAATTCGAGCGCGTCAGTTCCAGCGCGGCGTGATGGGCTTCGGGTGTCAATGTAATGATGAGATCGAAAAAATCATCCTCGATCTCGTCCAGAGTGCGCGGCTTGTGTTTGCCGAGCGAAAATCCCTGCTCTTCCAGCACCGCATCCACGAAGGGATCGCGTTCGCCGGCCCTGACCCCGGCCGACTGTATGTAGATGCCGGGCGCCACCAGCCGTTTGGCGATGACCTCCGCCATGGGGGAACGGATGGAGTTCATGCCGCACATGAAGAGGACCGATTTGGGCGCTCGTCCCTCGTTTGGCGCTGCGGCAGGATCGTTCATCTCTAACCCCGCCAATAAAGCACGCAGACAAGGGTGAAGAGCCGGCGCGCGGTATCGAAATCCACGTTGATCTTACCGGAAAGCCGGTCCATCAGCGTCTGCGAGCCATCATTGTGAATACCGCGCCTGCCCATGTCGATCGCCTCGATCTGGCTGGGCGTCGAAGAGCGGATCGCCTCGTAATAGCTTTCGCAGATCAGGAAATAATCCTTGATGATGCGGCGGAACGGCGTCAGCGACAGAATATGGGTCGCGACATCCTTCTCGTCTTCGGTGCGGATCGAAAAGACCAGCTTGGCATCGACCAGCGAGATGTGCAGCCGGTATGGCCCGCCGGTATGGCCGAGCGGCTCAAAGGTGTTTTCTTCGATCAGGTCGAAAATGGCGACGGCGCGTTCATGCTCCACATCGGGCGTGGACCGGCCGATGCTGTCGTCCAGTACCACGTCGCAGAGCCGGAAATCGCCTGAAGCCATCGCTTAACTTTCCGGATTGAGGCGAATGGAGACCGAGCGCGCATGCGCGTCCAGCCCCTCGGAGAGGGCAAGGGTGATCGCCGCCGGCGCAAGCTGGCGCAACTGCTCGGGCCCGAGCCGCAGGATGGAGGTGCGCTTGACGAAATCCATCACCGAAAGGCCGGAGGAAAAGCGCGCAGAGCGCGCCGTCGGCAGAACATGGTTCGAACCGCCGACATAATCACCGATCACCTCCGGCGTGTGGCGTCCGACGAAGATCGCGCCGGCATTACGGATTTGGGCCATCAGCGCGTCCGGATCGTCGACCGCAAGCTCCAGATGCTCGGCGGCAATGCGGTTGGCGAGCGGGATGGCGTCGGTGAGCTTTTCGACCAGAATAATCGCGCCGAAATCCGCCCAGCTCGCCGCCGCCGTCTCGGAACGAGACAGGCGCTTCAGCTGACGCTCGACGGCTGCCTCCACCGCCTTGCCGAGTTCGGCATTGTCGGTGATGAGGATGGATTGGGCACCGCGATCATGCTCCGCCTGCGCCAGAAGATCGGCGGCCAGCCAGTCGGGATCGTTGTCCTTGTCGGCAATGACCAGCACTTCGGAAGGCCCGGCGATCATGTCGATGCCGACGGTGCCGAAGACCTGCCGCTTGGCGGCCGCCACATAGGCATTGCCGGGGCCGACGATCTTGGCGACCGGCGCGATGGTTTCCGTGCCATAGGCGAGTGCTGCGACGGCCTGCGCGCCGCCGATACGGTAGATCTCCTCGACGCCCGCAATGCGCGCGGCGGCCAGCACGGCCGGATTGACCGCACCGCCGTTCGCCGGCACGACCATGACGATACGTTCGACACCGGCGACCTTGGCCGGCACGGCGTTCATCAGCACCGAGCTTGGATAGCTGGCAGTACCGCCGGGCACATAAAGACCCACGGCCTCGATGGCCGTCCAGCGCGAGCCGAGGCCGACGCCGATATCGTCTTCGTAAATATCGTCCTTCGGCATCTGCCGCGCATGGTGTTTTTCGATGCGCCGGGCTGCGAGTTCGAGCGCCTCGATCACGCTCCTGTCGACGGAGGCAAAGGCCGCATCGATCTCATCCGCCGTGACACGCATCGAAACCCTGGTGAAATCGATACCGTCGAATTTCTGGGAATAATGGGCAAGGGCGGCATCGCCACGATGGCGGACATCGTTGATGATGTCGCGAACGGTCGCGTTGACGTCTTCGGAAACTTCTCTCTTGGTTGTCAGGAAAGCAGCGAATTTCTGTTCGAAATCAGCCGATGCCCGCTCCAGCCAGATTGCCACGCCATTACCCTTTCATTGTCCCCGCGGGCGATCCCGCGAGGTGCACGAACTTGCCGCAGAGAATTGCAGCTCTGGTAAGTGGCATAAATCGAAACGGCAAGGAAAGGCAACCGTTGCGAAGGCTCGCAACGGTTATTCGCCGTCGGGATGATGCGGTTTGGTCGTGGTTTCCCAGGCGCCGCTCACATCGGTCAGCTGCGCCTCGATGCATTCGACATCAAGCGCGATGGTGCCGCCACCCGAAAGCGCCAGCTCGACGAGGCCATCAGGGCCTTCGCCATTCGGTGTGAAGCGCATCGCCAGAAGCGAAAGCACCTGCTCCCTGTCCGTCAGATTGATTGATTGCGAACGAACGGCGGAGACGCGTTTCAAGAAAACCACACTGCGGCAGCGCTCCGGCGGCAGGTTCTTCTTATCGGCGCTTTCCCAGACGAAACGATTGGCAGACAGCGTGAACTGGCCGTGCTTCGGCTCGAAGGCAACGTCCTTCAGCTTGAAGACGCTGTCCTGCATATGCGTCGAAATGACGGAGAGATCTTCGGTATCCAGCGCCAGCAATTTCAGGCCGCTCATTGTTTTCTTCCTTCTTCTGCGGTGCGGACCGCTATTTCCATGACTTACACTGGAAATAGGCAGTCCGGGCCCACTCTGCAACGGGTAGAAAACGGATGAGCGGCGATGAAAAGATCAATCGCTGACGCGTTCGACCAGTGCGCCACAGCGGGTGAGCTTTTCTTCGAGGCGTTCGAAGCCGCGATCAAGGTGATAGACGCGCGAAACCATGGTCTCGCCTTCCGCCACCAGGCCGGCAATGACCAGCGACACGGAAGCGCGCAGATCGGTTGCCATGACCGGTGCGCCCTTCAGGCGGGAAACGCCTTCGATGCGGGCCATCTGGCCGGAGAGCGAAATCTTCGCGCCGAGACGGGCAAGTTCCTGCACATGCATGAAGCGGTTTTCGAAGATGGTCTCGGTAATGTGCGAGACACCCTGCGAACGGGTCATCAGCGCCATGAACTGTGCCTGAAGATCGGTGGGGAAGCCGGGGAAGGGCTCCGTGACGATATCGACCGGCTGGATACCATTGCCGTTGCGCACGACGCGCAGGCCGGTTTCCGTTTCGCTGATTGTCGCACCGGCAAGGCGCAGCGTGTCGAGCGCATTGTCGAGCAGCGATGCGCTCGTGCCTTCCAGCACCACGTCGCCGCCGGCCATGGCGACAGCCATGGCATAGGTGCCGGTTTCGATACGGTCCGGCAGAACCCGGTGGCGCGCGCCGGAAAGCGAGGTGACGCCTTCGATGGTGATGGTGGAGGTGCCGGCGCCTTCGATCTTCGCGCCCATGGCGATCAGGCAGTGCGCCAGATCGACCACTTCCGGCTCACGGGCGGCGTTGTGGATGACGGTGGTGCCGCGCGCAAGGCTTGCGGCCATCAGCATCACATGCGTCGCGCCGACGGAGACTTTCGGGAAGGTGTAGACGGCGCCGATCAGGCCGCCCTTGGGGGCCGTGGCGTTGATGTAACCGCCGTCGATCTCCATCGTCGCGCCAAGCGCTTCAAGTCCCTCGATGAAGAGGTCGACCGGGCGTGTGCCGATGGCGCAGCCGCCGGGCAGGGAAACGCGGGCGCGACCCTCACGCGCCAGAAGCGGGCCGATGACCCAGAAGCTCGCGCGCATCTTCGAGACCAGCTCGTAAGGGGCTGTGGTGTCGACAATGGTGCGGCAGGTGAAATGCACGGTGCGGGAATAGGCCTCGGCCTGGCTTTCGCGGCGGCCATTGACGGAAATATCGACGCCATGATTGCCGAGGATACGGATGAGCTGCTCCACGTCTGCCAGATGCGGCACGTTTTCGAGCGTCAGCGTGTCGCTGGTCAGAAGCGATGCGATCATCAACGGCAGGGCGGCGTTTTTTGCGCCGGAGATGGGAATGATGCCGTTGAGCTTGTTGCCACCCGTAATTCTGATGCGATCCATGCGTCCCTACGGGCCTGTGCCCGCCTTTCTTTATCGTGCCTTGCGGAAATGCGCGTCCTTAGACGAATTTCCACGGCGTTTCAATTTTATGCTGATGAATTCTCTATGAGGATGATTCGTCCGTTTTTGCGGCAGGCAGGCCAATTGTCTCGTCCGCATCGCCTGCGCGGCGCGCACGAACCTGCTGTTTGCGCTTCAGGAGGTTTTCACGAAGCTTCTTCGCCGCCCGTGCCTTGCGCTCCGCCTCGCGCAGGCGCGCCTTTTCGCCGGGACCGGCCTGCATGTTACCGTTTGCCGCCACGGCCGACGTTTCTTGCGAAACGTCCACGGAAACCGCTGCCTTTGCCTGTTTGTCATGATGTTCGTTCATAGATTCAGCAATATCTGAAAAATGCATTTTTCAACAGGGGGCACGGTTTTTTGCTCCGTGTGATGAAGAATATCGTTTTGCGACTTGCGCTCGTCAAAAACCTATGGCAATAGGCCGCCACGCTTGATGCTGAAGCAAACGCTTCGGCACCGGATGCTGCTATAGCTCAGGGGTAGAGCACTCCCTTGGTAAGGGAGAGGCCGAGAGTTCAAATCTCTCTAGCAGCACCATCCTATACCCCGGAAAATACTCATTTTTTGAGCTTTAAGTGTCAGCGACTCTAAGGATTGTCTCTATAGAGCTACCTGTGTCTCTGACGACTCCACAGGTTTGTCTCTAATCAAAATTCAGGCTCATTTTGCGCGGTTTGGAGGCACTCCCTCAACAAGAGACAACATCGAGTTCCGAGTTTTAATGACGCAAGCCGGTTGGTGGTTGCTGTCGTAGAAATGCAATCAAAACGTTCTCAATTGGTTTGCCGGCGTTCTCTGCTAGGTGGCCAACGGACTGCCAAATATTCTCTTTAGTCGCATGTCATCGCTAACAACCGCGTCTGCTTGCCTGATCCTCGTCATCGGTATTGTCTTCTGGCCGACCCAGTTCTCTGGTAGCAATTTGATGACGGCGTCCTCGGGGCCGTTGTAGACGACTTCGCCTTTCAGATTTTCAAGATCGAAGACGAGAAACAGCAAATGGTCAGCGCGGGTGTCCACCATTCGAAAGGCGGGGCCGCGTCCTGTTCCTGTTGCCTTTACTTGCACAGATCGACCGTCCGGTGCGAGGCCGTCGATTCCGGTTCCGTTGCGCGGAGAGAGCTTCAGGCCGAAGAGTTCGGCGGCAACGGCTTCGCCGATGTCGCCTATCAGATTGCCGTCGAGGGTGAAGTCCAAGGCGGCCGACTTGTAGTGGTCCCGGAGGCAGTTGCGGGTCACGACCAAGTCAGTGATGACAGGAGGCAACACGAAAGTCTTGTCCGTGCTTGTCATCCTAAACGACAGCCCTCTCTTCGACCGCCACTACCGCTTCTATCTGATGGCCCGGTATGGGGCGTTTGAAGAGAAGGCAGGAATCGATGCCAACCCTCCTGTAGTGAGGCTTGCTGAGCATCCAAGCATATTCCTTTAGGAGGTCCCTGACCAAGTTGGGATATCGGTCGTTTTCTCGGGTGAATTCAATGGGGAAGAATGGATGCATGGCGTCGAGAGCCTCATCACCCGAGATAACGATTTTGATCACCCTTGGTTCGCCACGGGTCGTCAGCAACGGGACCAGGTCTCCGCGCCCCGCATACTCGAGCAATCGACGGTCAAATTCCGATCCGAGGAAAAGATAGTCGTAGCTCCCCGTAAGTTCCTTCAACGATATAGCGGCATGAACTTGACCTTCTCGGTATTGAAGGCTTCCCTTGCTAATCGAATGGCTGACAAACTCGTCTGTCAGCACATCATTTAGTTCCGGAAAAGCAGCCCTCAGCCACTCGACGCGATCGGCAACTGCCAGTGGCCGCATACCAGTCTCCTGAAGTCTCTCCGCCTCGTCGTCAGTCAGACGTGTTCCGTGGAAGATGCGGACACGGTTGTTCCTGATCCAGTTCAAGGTCGCGTCGATCACCTCCTCGATGTTCGTTGCCACCTCGAGGGCGTCCAAGGCTTCTTCCTTGTACTCAAAGCCCTGTTTCCTCAGGTTGGCTTTGATGTCTGATGGCACCAGTTCGCCAAGCGCGACGTCGAGGTGGGAAATCCAATCGTCATTGTCGAAATCGATGATCAGCGGCATGCACCCCCCTGCTTGAATTATGCGCGGCGACGAGCATCATGCCCTCTTCGTCTGGAAAAAGATCAGCAATGGTGGTCTTCGTTGCCATCTGGGCCGTGAATCGCTGTGAGTGCGAAAGGCTAGCCCGGTTCCATTGTCTCCGGAAGCCCTCTATCATCGAGAATGTCATTTCGTCAGCTTGCAGCTTCCGGTTATCGTGTGGCCCACTCGATTCGCTCGACAGGTCCAAGGGGTCGCCAATGAAGTATTTGTTCGACAGCATACAGCTTCTGCCGTTTGAAATGCGTGATCCCAAGACGCGGAAGGCTGTGTTCCGTGAAGCGGGCAAAAGTTATGCAAAATGGGAACGTGATTTGACCGACAGGCCAGGTACTATCGCTCGACTGCTGGAAATGGCGTTCAGTGCTGGGGTGGCACATGCTGGCGAGACCCCGATGACAGACATCGACACAGCGCTTGTCGTTGCAAGGATGCACGATATTGACGTGCCCTCGCTTTCGAGAGAGGTCTTGGAGGACTTCCGCGGATACCGAGTAGGCTCTAAATCGAGCGGCGTGCCACCTGAACTCGAAAACTATGCTTTAGCGCGTGAATCTGGATCGGGCGTTCCGGGGCGTAAGCGGCGGGACCGTTGGCTGGAGTGCGGTTCAAAATCGGACCGGTCTTATTCGACGAAAGCGATCGGCCCCTTAGTGAAGCTCGGATTGTTCGAAGAAACCGCCTTGGAGTTTTCCGACGGGACCACAGCGGACGGTCTCGTTATCACTGAATGGGGGGTCGAACTGTTGTTGACGGGAGCGACCACAAAACCCGAACACAGGAAAAATGGAAGATCATCGACATACCCGACATATCTGGCCCTAAGCGAACATCGGCCGATACCTCGAACGGACGGGGCTATTACCGTGTGGGAGCTGGATTCTCACGTTGCCGCCTTTGTCATCGATCATAGAGTCAACGGGATCGGACGGCCTGAACGGCTCGAAGGTGGCGCATGCGCAGAGGATATGGCCTATTTTCTGGAGGCCTTCGAGTATCCGGGCGCTCCTACGCCGATCGAGATTTGGAGGCTGTTTCGACCCAATCCGGCGATTAAAACGCACATGTTTGACAGGCTGGTGAAAGAACTTCTGGATGAAGGCATCTTGTTGGCCGAAGACGAGGAACAACTGTTCATTTCGGAATGGGGATATGAGTTGATCCGTAACGGCGAGACGGCGGCCCCCGATAAGAGAGTCGACGGGGCCTCTTCGACGTACCGGGAATACCAAGCGATCCTCACGAGGCATGCCAGATAGAAGGGCATCGAAGGCTGAACTGCCTCCCTAGTCAGGGCCCCGGTGTAAATGCTTGGCGATGGTAATCTTGCGCTGATCGCGAGAGGCTAGCCCTGGAACTGGACCAGATCGTCGACTTGGTGTCCACTGGCTGGATCACGATTTTGAAAGGCACTAATTTCATGCATTCCAATCGCACTAATTTCATGTCTGATGCTTTGTATTAAGTGTGATATCGCCCGATCGGCCACTTTTATGCTCATTCGGTTCCGATACTCCTATCCGATGCTGAGATCGGCATAGTGCGCGGCATTTGGTGATTAATAACGAAAAACAGAACGCGTATTATCCGAATTTTTCGCCTCGACAGGGTAAATCTACCCTTCGATTTTTCCACCCTGTTTAACATAGTCGAACCATGATGACGGAGCCGCAACGTGTCGGCGTCGGCTCATGAGGATGCCAGTAACACCTGATAGACGGCATCCATGACCAGCATATTGACCAATCACGCCGCCATGTCGGCGCTACAAACCCTGCGGTCGATATCCAGCGGACTGCAAAAGACCCAGAGTGAGGTTTCATCAGGGCTGCGGATCGCAACAGCCGCCGACAACGCAGCATATTGGTCGATCTCCACCACGATGCGCTCCGACAAGAGGGCAATCTCCGCCGTTCAGGATGCACTCGGGCTTGGGGCGGCCAAAGTCGACACGGCCTACGCAGGCATGGAAGCTGTCATTGATGTTTTGGTCCAGTTCACGGCTAAACTCGTCGCCGCCAAAGAAGATGGTGTCGACAAGTCGAAAATCCAATCCGAACTGGACCAACTGAAGGAACAGGTTCTTAGCATTGCCGCGTCAGCCAGCTTCAGCGGTCAAAATTGGCTGAACACCGATATCACTGACATCTACGACAGTGCGGTAAACAGATCATCGGTCGTTTCTTCCCTTGTACGCGCCTCGTCAGGCGTTGCCGTCAAGACAATGGATATCGATCTTTCGAGAATATCGCTCTTCAACAGCACGGGTGGCGGCCTTCTTCAGGCGGACGCGCGCGACATCAAGACGATCGGCGGCATCCGATCCCTCGTTTCCGTCTCCGGTCCATCGAATATCGGTGGTGACTATACCCAATACGAGGGCATCGACGGGTCTTCGGGCTACATGCTCCCCGAATGGAATTCCGGAAACGCAGGCAGGGTTTCGCTGCAATTCCCGGATGGAACACCTCTCGATTTCAACACGCCCGGCGCGGAGATCAGTTTCACCATAACCCTGGACCGGGAAGCATCGAACCCCGACGGATACAGCGGCGTTATCGGTGAAAACCAGGAGCTTCCAGGGCCTTATTATGATGGGTACACAACAACCGTTACGATCACCAAGGCCGATATCGATGCCTATAACCCCGGGCTAGGTGGTGTCATCTCGACGAATACCCAGTTCGCTGAGGTTTTGAACGCGAAGCTCTATTCGCACGGAGCCTCCGTAGCTGGAAATTACATCAACGCTTCAACGGGCCTCCATAACCCCACATTGATAACCATCACGACGCGTCAGCAACACGGATACGGCTCCCACGTGGAAATCTCCGCTGTCACCAGCAGCGGAGTAAGCACCGGCGGGCTGAAGACGGACGCCGATTTCGGCTATCGCGGATCAGGACTGGCACTGAACTTCAAGCCGTTCATCGTCCACATGGACGGCAAGGACACGGACGGCATCGATGTGAGCTTCACATTTTCCGTCAACGGCGCTTCTCCACAGGCATATTCCTTCGACCGTGCTTATGTGAACGAAGTTCTGAACCGGGACGACGGCAAGGTTGAAACGAGTGACGACATGGCAACCTTGCTACACTCGCTGCTCGATGACGATTGGCCAGACCTCGTCATAGAGGCTTCCGCAGGCTACGTTGTGATCAAGCCCAACCCGGATGTCGATCGCCAATGGGGGAGTGGTACGCGGATCGCATTCAGCAACATCCGGGTCAGCAACGAACCGCGATCCACCCTGAATTTCCTCGATATAGACATTGCGCAGAACCCCGAGCAGCTCGACACCTATATCACCTATCTGGAAACGGTGACGGCCAACATCATCGATGGCGCGGCGATGCTCGGAGCCGTGCAGACCCGGATAGACCTGCAAAGTGAATTTGCCTCCCGGTTGCCGAATTCGATCGACAAAGGCATCGGACGTCTCGTTGACGCCGACATGGACGAGGCATCCACCAGGCTCAAGGCATTGCAGGCACAGCAGCAACTCGCCAGCAACGCTTTGCAGATCGCCAACTCGGAGCCGCAGGTGATAATGACGTTATTTCGTCAATAAGAACTGACGGCTTCAAAAAGACGATTTACTGACCAGCGCAACACAGCAGCGTGGTCACTTGCCTTTTCTGGGTTTCGACGGAAGAAGGCCTTCACGCTGCATCTGCTTCCGCGCGAGCTTCCTCTGACGGCCAACCGCTTCAGCCTTCTCCCGCGCCTTCTTGATTGATGGCTTCTCAAAAGCCTCACGAAGCCGCATTTCGCGGAAAACGCCCTCGCGCTGGAGCTTTTTCTTGAGAATGCGCAGTGCCTGATCGACGTTGTTATCGCGTACTAAAACCTGCATATGGGCCTCTTGAGGTCGTAAAAAATGGTGCGCCACCATACGCAATTTGACGTCGAATCCAAGATTGCCCATCTCGTTGTGACGGTTTTTTCAGAGGGTCAGGTACAGGAATGCCGAACACTGGCCGTCAAGCCCGTCTGAGCGCGGCTATGTCGCCGCTGCTGAGCGCAGCCAGATTGGCTTCGATTTTCTCTATCGGCCAGTCCCACCAAGCGAGATGAAGCAATTCGCTGATGACTTCACTCGAATAACGCATTCTGATGATAGATGCTGGATTTCCGCCGACAACTGCGTAGGGCGGTACGTCCCGGGTGACGACTGAAGCGGCAGCGACAATCGCGCCCGCGCCTATGTGAACGCCGGGCATGATTGCTGCGTTTTGGCCAATCCATACATCGTGGTTCACAATCGTGTCCTTGACGGGCAGGTCTTTGTAACCAAAGGTCTCTGGCTTGAAGATGCGAAACGGGTAGGTGGTGAAGCCAGTCATTGGATGGTTCGCCGAACTGGTAATGAAATAGCTTCCTCTCGCTATCTGCACGAACTTGCCGATCACCAGTCGTTCGCGGACGCCATGACCGAGATAAGGTGCCAGGATCAGGGCCGTGTCTTCGGGCTTTCCAGCATGCGTGTAATAGCTGAAATCACCAATCTCCATGCGCGGATGATCTATGACGTTCTTCAGATACACCGTCTCCCGATAAACAGTTCCGTCGGGCAGCGTAATCGGATGGATGGCATTTGCCTCGAGAAGAGCCATACAGAACCTTTCGAATGCCAGCCGACCAAGGCGGCACCCTATTAAACCTCGCGGGTGAACTTGTCGCTGTCAGGTTATTTTCCCCCGACCGAGAAATCCATCACGGGTTGCATATCGCTCCAATGAATAGTTTTGATGGCTACCGTCGAAGGTGAGCACATCTGCCTACTACGACGTCTCCGTTAGGGCGCTTTCGTGCAAGCAAGCACATGAAAGTCGCCATGTGTTGCCCGGTGACGATGGGGTCAGGCGATGACGATGATAGTTTGACGACCGCTGAACTGATGGGGTCATCATCTTCTGTCATACTTCTGCCTTGGAAGATCGTTCATGCCATGCCACAAACCCGGAAAGCTCAAGGCTTGACCACAAAAAAGGATAGCAAGATGTCCGAGCGAATCCAGCGACTACTTAATAAACCTGATGGCGGTTTAGTTAACGCGCTAGAAGGGCTGATTAGTCAAGTTGTTACCGACATTGACGAAGGACGCGACACCGCAGCGCAAATAGATGATATTAACAAACTCTCAGGCGGGCAAGATTTCGTCTCCGGGACATTCTTCAAGCTCTACAGTTGGACAAGCGAACGGGAGTTTGCGGAGTTGGCAGCAATGGGACCGCCCCCGCACGTCGTCGACATGGATCAGTCCGATGTAGTCCAGTGTTTATACATTATCAGAAGTGCAGAAGAGCCGTTGGCGAGCTTTTGCCTCAGTATTTTGCAGCGTAGCCTGCCGAACGTGCCAATAACGGACATTATATTTGATCGCGAGGACGACCCGGACGAGGCCGAGCTTGCCGAAGAAATTTTGTCGAAAGCCGCGACTCCGAACATTATTTGTCTGTAAGCGACGCTCCGCCGCCTCCCGGAGTGACCTTTCCACCTGACCTTGCCCTAATACTGATGCCATCGGGGCTGTAGCGATCGGCGTATCCGCTTCGCCGCCTTGCTGAGGTTAAGTGGCCAAGAAATTGACTAAAATGGAACAATAAGGAGATTCTAGTTGGCTACCTCAGACTATCACCTTATGCCGCCACCTCCGGCAGGCCGCGGCCGCGACCTCTGGCTTCAACACGCGGCTGGTCTCATTCTTTTCGAAGATGTGCGCGGGTATGCCCGCGAACGTGTCGATAGAGGGCTTGATGAAGCCGCTCTCCAAGCCTCGTTCAAGGCTATTGATGATGTGTTGTACGGCTTGATGATGGTAATGGATGGTGTCACTGGCCAGCTCACTAATGGTTCAGAGACAGTCCGCCTTACGGTGAACGCGGAACTGGAGTTGAAAGGAGCGCTCATACAAGCGTTGAACCTTCGAGATGAGGGAGATGGAATGTGTATGGGGTTTCACGGCTGGCTCGAAGGAGACTACGGAGAGCCGTTGCCTGCTGCTCCCGCGAGGCGACGCATCGCAGAGGGCGAAGCGAACGAGGCCAGCCAACAGTCACTTAGTGAGAGAAACATATGAGCGAAAGCCAAAACGACTCGTGGTGAAGGCCCTGCGTGTGATTAGGCATGGAATAAGGACCCCGCATTTGGGGTGACCGGCATCAAAATGGGGCTGACGCAATCTCGATGATATCAGGGCGCGCCCACGATACATGCCTCAAGCAAATCGAGCTTCCCGCGACCATACATCTGACACCTGATGAGTTTCAGCTTCGTGATCTGGCCTCTGTCTGGCCGTTCGACCATATTGCCATAACCACTCGTTTCATGAGTGTTCCGGGCGTTGGATATGTCACGGCCGTGAGCTTCAAGGCTGCAGTCGATGACCCAGCGCGATTTAAGAGCTCGCGAATTGTGGGAGCTCACTTCGATTAACACCGCGACGCTTGCAATCTGGTGAAAAAGATACCTGCGTCAACACTCCCCAAAACAGGACCGCAAGGCCAATTTTTCTCTGAGATTCGACGCTGGATAGGTCGCCTGCGTGCCTACTCCAACAAGAGGCTTTTCTTGGTGGCCTGTTCGGCAGTCCTCGAAAACCCGGTCAACTCCGTTGGATGACGACGCCTGATGCACAACATCTCGTCCATCAACGATGGGTGTCTTAGACAAGAAATCAAGTGCGCCATATTTTGCCGAGTTGCGGTATCTTCTCGTCGATTCCGTGCAAGAATACCGAGAGATAAACGTGATGACGTCAGAGAAAACTGTTTCATTCAAATCTGGCGGGCAGACGATTATGGGAACCATACGTCATGCTAAAGCCTCTGAAAACCCGACGTTTTTGCTGCTCCATGGATTTGCAGGCACGCGGAATGAACTTGTGATTCCATCACTCGGTATCGGGATTTTTGAATACGTTGCCGCCGCGTTGGCTGATCTGGGCCACTCTTCCCTGCGAATTGACTTTCGCGGCTCGGGCGACAGTGATGGTTCCACCGAAGAGATGAGCTACTCAACACAGATTGACGACTGCTTGGCCGCCATGGATTTCATCGCCGCTCAACCGAGTCTGGGAAATGGCAAGATTGTCTTACTTGGTTGGAGCCAAGGCGGACTGGTCGCGGCGGCGGCTGCGGGCCGAACCAATCGCCCATCAGGGGTGGCACTGTGGGCCGCTGTGGGAGAACCCCATATTTCTTTCCCCGGCTTGATCGGTCAAGATGCCTATTTGCGAGGTCTGGACAGCAAGGGGCCAACGAAATTGACGTTGCCTTGGGGAGCATCCATCACCCTTGGACCACAATTCTTCTTGGAGGTTGCAAGTTTTGCTCCCGTGCCTGAACTATCCCGGTACGTCGGCCCCGCTTTTATTGCAGAGGGCACCCTTGATGACGCAATACCTCGCGGGACCGCGAAAAAATTCGCCGCAGCTCATGCTGGAGAGAACATTGTCTGGGAGGCCGCCATGGACCATGTGTTCAACACGGCCTCCGGCGTAGAAACCTTGAATAGCTTAATCGGCGCTACAGTCCGGTATTTAAGAAATCATGTGTAATCTCATCGCCACCTTCATCACAAAAATGACTGAGTAAATACTGCCTTTCGCGCGGAAACGGCAGCTCTTGTGACCTTGCCCCCAAGTTTTATCCAGTTTTGAGTTTGCTCCAGCGGTTTTGGGTTGCTGTATTTAGGGCGGTAGCGGCGGGTTGCGGTGCGGAGCCATTCCGGCTGCGCAGCACCGCATCACGTCGCGGGTTGATGGTCTGAGCGAACTCGGCCGGTGTCAGCCAGCCGAGGCCGGAATGCGGTCGATGATCGTTGTAATCGCTGCGCCAGTTTGAAAGTGCCGATCGGGCATGGGGCAGTGACGAGAAGAGCGTTTCATTCAGGAATTCGTCTCGTAGCCGCCCATTGAAGCTTTCGATGAAGGCGTTTTGGATCGGCTTGCCAGGCGCGATGTAGTGCCATTCCACCTTGGCCCGATCCGCCCATTGCAGGATCGCGTTGCTGGTGAACTCGCTGCCATTGTCACTGACGATCATCTTCGGCCTGCCTCGTCCCTCGATAATCCGGTCCAGCTCACGGGCAACCCGCAGGCCGGAAAGAGACGTATCGGCGACGAGTGCCAGGCACTCCCTGGTGCAATCGTCGACGATCGTCAGCACCCGGAACCTGCGACCATCGGTCAGTTGATCCGACACGAAGTCCAACGACCAGCGATCATTGGCGGCAAGCGGGATCAGCATCGGTGCTCGTGTGCCTATCGCTCGCTTGCGGCCGCCGCGCTTGCGCACGGTCAGCTTCTCCTCCCGATAGAGCCGGAAGAGCCGCTTGTGGTTCACAAGGTGACCCTCGCGCCTGAGCAGCACATGAAGACGCCGATATCCAAAGCGGCGGCGTTCATGCGCCAGCGCCTTCATCCGCTCGCGAAGGTCATAGTCATCGATGCGTCTGGTTTCGTAACGGATCGTCATTCGGCAAAAGCCGATGGCTTTACACGCCCGCCGTTCGCTCATCTCGTGGTGACCCATCAAATGCGCGACAGCTTTCCGCCTTGCTGCGGGCGTCACCACTTCTTTCCCAAAAGGTCTTTCAAAGCAGCATTGTCGAGCATCGCGTCCGCCAAAAGCCGCTTCAGCTTGGTGTTCTCGTCTTCAAGCGTCTTCAGCCGCTTGGCTTCGGATACATCCATGCCGCCGAACTTCGCCTTCCATTTATAGATGCTGGCATCGCTGACCCCGTGCTTGCGGCAAAGCTCTGAGACCGGCGTGCCAGCCTCATGCTCCTTCAGAATGCCAATGATCTGTTCGTCCGTGAAACGGTTACGCTTCATTCTCTGGTCCTCTCAATGGGACAGAGCTTACTTCAAAATGGATTATTTTAACGGGGCAAGGTCAGCGACGTGATCATGCGCGCACCATGCCGACGGCAGCAAATGTGGAAAACCGCGCCTCTTGCGAAGCGCGGTTTCCTGTCCGAATATTCTGTTGCTGCCAGAGCGGGACGAAACCGCCCGTAGCCATCGGGCGCCGCTTACTGACGGAATAGCGACAGGATATTTTCGGAGCTGGTATTGGCGATGGAGAGCGACTGGATCGCCAGCTGCTGCTGCGTCTGGAGAGCCTTGAGCCTTGTGGATTCTTCATTCATGTCCGCATCAACGAGACGGCCGATGCCGCTGTCGATGGAGTCGGTCAACTTCGAAATGAAGTCTTCCTGCAGATCGAGGCGCATCTTGATGGAACCGAGATCGGCGCTCGCGCTGATAACCGATTCCAGTTGGGTGTTAACAAACTGGATCATGTTGTCGAGGCCGTCATTGTCGGTCAGCGCTTGACCGTTGGCATCCGTCAGTCCGCTGAGGTGTTTGGTGATGTCGAGGTCGATCAGCGAATAGTTGAGCTTCTGGGCCATCTGCGAATCGGCGGCAGCTGTTTCGAGATAGATTTCGTTGTTGGACGAGCCACCCGTACCGATTGCGGTTACAGTGGTGCCGGCAGCGGGGGCAGTGTTGTTTGCCTTGACATACAGGGCTTCACCGGCGGAGTTTTCACCGATCTTGAAGTAGGTGCCGTTATCTTCTGTTGCTGTTGCTGCAGCGACGGTAACAAGACCGGTCGTTGCATCCACAGTCGAAACCGTGGTTGTCGTGCCCGACGGGAAAGCCAGCATTTGGGCTTCGGTAAACACCTTTGCGGTATGAAGTGTGGTTGTGGATACGCCGGCAGTTGTCGTGGTGATCGTGAACTGCTTCAGAGCGCCGGTGTCGGAATAATAAGCGGCACTGTCGAGAATGCCATTTTTCGTCGTACCCGTCGTCGTGTCGAAAAGCGCGGTCTTGTTGTCGACCTGAATATCGATGGTCTTGACCGCGACATTGCCTGCGCTATCGCGGATAAAGGAACCTACAACCTGCTTGGTGATCGGCGTCAGATTGCCGGTGGCGTCGCTGATCTTGCCCTTCAGCCAGTTCTCGCCGGAGAAGGAAGCGGATTCGCCGATGCTCTTCAGCTGATCCTGAAGCTGGCTGATTTCTTCCTGGATTTTTGCCTTGTCGACACCGGCTTCGCGAGCCGCAACCAGCTTCTTGCTGATTTCCTTGACGACATCGACCGTGGTTTCCATGGCGGAATAGGCAGTGTCAACCTTTGCGGCGCCGAGGCCGAGGGCGTCCTGTACGGCGGAAAGCGCACCATTGTCAGAGCGCATGGTGGTCGCGATCGACCAGTAGGCGGCATTGTCGGAGGCCGTCTTGACGCGCAGGCCGGAGGAGACCCGCGACTGCGTTTCTTCCATGCTGCTGCCGATGGCGCGAAGGGTCTGCAGGGCGGCCATTGCCGCGACGTTCGTCAAAATGCTGGTCATAATTATTTGCCCCTTGATTGGCTGAAATGAAAAGGGACATTCCGGATTGTCACCGGGAACGATCGCGCGGCTTGATGCCTGTTAACCTCTTTTTCGTCTTGGTTAACCAATCGTTTCGATGACAGGGTTTTAGGCGGCGAATGGTTAACAAAGCCTAAATCAATGAAGGGAAAAATTAAGGAACGATAATTTTTCTTAACAATAACGGAAAAAGCCGCGCTGGGAGCGCGGCTTTTCAGTCTTGAACGGTCTCTTCGGATTAACGGAAGAGCGACAGGATGTTCTGCGAGTCGCTGTTTGCGATGGAGAGCGACTGGATCGCCAGCTGCTGCTGCGTCTGCAGAGCCTTCAGCTTGGTGGATTCTTCGTTCATCTCGGCGTCGACGAGGCGGCCGATACCGCTGTCGATCGAGTCGGACAGCTTGGAAACGAAGTTTTCCTGCAGCTTAAGGCGAGAGGACACAGCACCCAGGCCTGCGGCTGAGCTTGTTGCTGCTTCGAGCTGGCCATCAACATGCGAGATCAGCTGGTCGAGAACGTCTTCGTTGCTTGCGGTCGCAGCCAGGCCGAAGGCGGTCTTCATGGTGTCGAGCTTGGTGATGTCCAGGCTGACAACCGAGGTGCCAGAAGCATAGACGGTTGCGATCGTCGTCAGTGCGGCAGGAACGGCAGCGTCAAGCGTTGCGCCAGTGGCGTCGGTTGTCTGCAGCCACTTGTTTTCGCCGACCTGCTTGTAGAAGTCCGTGCCGTCGCTCCAGACGCCGTTTGCGCCTTCCGAGAAAGTGTTGGCCAGCGTGGTCGTTGCGGTGCGGAAAGTGCCGTCGCTCCATTTTGCGACGTCGGCGCGCAGCGCGTCGGCATCGAGAATGCCCTGCTTGTTGCCGCTGACATCGACGAGAACGTTCGAACCGTCCAGAGCGATATCGATGGACTGAACCTTGACGTTGCCGTCAGAGCTGCGGGTGAAGGAACCGACGATCTGCTTGTTGATGGTAACGCCGGTTGCGAGGTCGCCAGCCGTTGCTGCGGCTTTGCCGATAACGCCCTTGAGCCAGTTTTCACCGGAGAAGGAAGCCGAGTCGGTGATGGACTTCAGCTGGTCCTGAAGCTGCGTGATTTCTTCCTGGATCTTGGCGCGGTCTACGCCTGCTTCGCGCGAAGCAACCAGCTTGTTCTTGATTTCCTTGACGACGTCGATCGAGGACTCGAGGCCGGCATAAGCGGTGTCAACCTTTGCGGCGCCGAGGCCGAGAGCGTCCTGAACTGCGGAAAGAGCGCCGTTGTCGGAACGCATGGTGGTCGCAATCGACCAGTAAGCGGCGTTGTCGGAAGCCTCGCCGACGCGGAGGCCGGAGGAAACGCGGTCCTGAGTGGCTTCCATGTTCTGGCCGATGGAACGCAGCGTCTGGAGAGCAGACATAGCCGCGATGTTGGTAAGAATGCTAGTCATGATAGATGTGCCCCTTGAATGGCTGATTAAAGAAGGGACATTCCGGTCTCACCGGGAACGGCGCACAGCGTCATGCCTGCTAACCGGCTGATTTTTAAATGGTTAGCTCACCGTTCGATGGCCTTAGCTAATCCCGCTTTGGTTAATGAAGCCCTAAGCTGAGGGTAAAAATGCACATCTTTTGATTTAATTTTTCAACCATCGCGCGTGCGCGCGCATACAGCAAAGACCTTAAAAAACAGATAAGGCCGCATCCTTTCTCAAAGATGCGGCCTTTTGTCTGTATGGTCGGCTCAGCCTCCAACCATTTGTTTCCCATCGTACCAGATGCCCGGTCAGCCCCCGTGCACCTGGTCTCGATATTGGATCCCCCAGCCCCGAAGGGCTATGAGACGTCGTCTCTTAACGGAAGAGCGACAGGATGTTCTGCGAGTCGCTGTTTGCGATGGAGAGCGACTGGATCGCCAGCTGCTGCTGCGTCTGCAGAGCCTTCAGCTTGGTGGATTCTTCGTTCATGTCGGCGTCGACGAGACGGCCGATACCGCTTTCGAGCGAGTCGGACAGCTTGGAAACGAAGTTTTGCTGCATGTCCAGTCGCGAAGATACGGCACCCAGCTTTGCGGCAGCGCTTGTTGCTGCTTCGAGCTGGCCATCAACATGCGAGATCAGCTGGTCGAGAACGTCTTCGCTGGTTGCTGTCGCACCCAGGCCGAAGGCGGTCTTCATGGTGTCGATCTTGGTGATGTCCAGATTGACAACCGAGGTGCCAGAAGCATAGACGGCTGCGGTCGTCGTCAGTGCGGCAGGAACGGCAGCGTCAAGCGTTGCGCCAGTGGCGTCGGTTGTCTGCAGCCACTTGTTTTCGCCGACCTGCTTGTAGAAGTCCGTGCCGTCGCTCCAGACGCCGTTTGCGCCTTCCGCGAAAGTGTTGGCCAGCGTGGTCGTTGCGGTGCGGAAAGTGCCGTCGCTCCATTTTGCGACGTCGGCGCGCAGTGCGTCGGCATCGAGAATGCCCTGCTTGTTGCCGCTGACATCGACGAGAACGTTCGAGCCGTCCAGAGTGACGTCGATGGACTGAACCTTGACGTTGCCCTCGGAGCTGCGGGTGAAGGAACCGACGATCTGCTTGTCGATGGAAACGCCGGTTGCGAGGTCGCCGGCCGTTGCCGCGGCTTTGCCGATAACGCCCTTGAGCCAGTTTTCACCGGAGAAGGAAGCCGAGTCGGTGATGGACTTCAGCTGGTCCTGGAGCTGCGTGATTTCTTCCTGGATCTTGGACTTGTCAGCCGTCGATTCCTGGGCGGTGATGAGCTTGTTCTTGATTTCCTTGATGACGTTGATCGAGGATTCAAGACCGGAAGAGGCGGTGTCGACCTTTGCGGCGCCGAGGCCCATAGCGTCCTGTACCGAAGACAGAGCAGCATTGTCCGAACGCATGGTGGTCGCAATCGACCAGTAAGCGGCGTTGTCGGAAGCAGTGCTTACACGCTGGCCGGTCGAAATACGGCTCTGCGTATCTTCCATGCTGGAAGAGATCGAACGCAGCGTCTGAAGAGCGGACATTGCGTTAATGTTGGTGAGAATGCTTGCCATAATAAATGTGTCCCTTGTTTTTACGAGATACTGGAGTGGGGACATTCCGGACTTGGTATTACCGGACACAACGTTTCGGCTTCATGCCACTCGGTTCAGAATTATCACGTTCTGGAAACCAAACACGCTGCGTGTGAATTGCAGTTTCCCAGCGAAAAATTGCGCAATTCTTAATTTCAGTGTTTGGTTTTGTGATGAATTACTTATGGTTACTTGAATATTTCTAAAAATAGTTACTTAAAGACTGAAAAATATAGTTATCCACATGCTAGCAAAACTGGTAACCAGAGCGTTAAGACGCGAAAACCCCGCGGCCTTGGGCGCGCGGGGTTAAAAAACGGGGTTAACGAGTGTCAGTCCGGCACAAATGCCCGTCAGTTGAACGATCTGACGAGGCTGCCGACAAGCAGGTTCCAGCCGTCAATCAGCACGAAGAACAGGATCTTGAACGGCAGTGAAATCGAGGTGGGTGGCAGCATCATCATGCCCATGGCCATGGTGATGGTGGCGACGATGAGGTCGATGACCAGGAACGGCAGGATGATGAGGAAACCGATCTCGAAACCGCGCCGGATTTCCGAGAGCATGAAGGCAGGAACCAGCACGCGGTAGTCGACGACATTGTCGGTCATCACTTCCTGGCCGCGCTCGCGGGCGATGTCCACGAACAGCTTCAGATCCTTGTCACGCGTATTGGCGTTCATGAAGGTGCGGAAGGGTTCGGCAATGCGCTGCACGGCCTGCTGTTCGTTGATCTGGTTCTGCAGCAGCGGCTGCACGCCATCGGTCCAGGCTTTGTCGAAGGTGGGCGACATGACGTAGAAGGTCATGAACATCGCCATCGACAGAAGGATCATGTTGGACGGGGTCGAGGCCAGTCCCATGCCCGACCGCAGGATCGAGAAGGCGATCACGAAGCGCGGAAAGCTCGTGACCATGATCAGGATGCCGGGCGCGACGGAGAGAACCGTCAGAAGACCGAAGGTACGGATGATCCATGCCGCGACGGAACCGTCTATCTGCGTATTGAACAGATCGGTCGGAAATTGCTGGGCATTGGCAAGGCCCGGCAAGGCGAGGAGGACGGCGATGGTTACAAGAAATCGAATCATTCGATGACAAAGGTCCGGAACATGACCTTGGATACGCGCCCTTGAGAGCGCAGGTCAACTCGTTCCTGAATGTCATCCTTAAGATATTGAAAGCCGCGCGGCCCTTCCAGCTGCTGAAGGGAAACGGTGCGCACATAGGCCATGATGTCCTGGTGGATTTCCTCCGCCAGACTGACCTCGACCGGCCCCTTGAACATCAGCGCCACTTCGAGCCGCACCCAGTTCGTCGAGGGATAGGCGAGGTTGGTGGTGATGGGGTCGAGCTGGACGATGCCGTTCGCCTCGGCCTGGATTTTCTCGATGCCTTCGCCCTTCTGTTCGCCATGGCCGCCTGCGGCAGCCGTGGCATGCGCCTCGGCGCCGGCGATCCTGGGGGCGATCATGCCGCCCACCAGCCAGCCGCCACCCACGCCGAGCAGGGTGAGGATCGCGACCCCCGCAATGGTCATCACCAGCGGGGAGGATTTTTTCTTGACCTCGGTCTGTTCGTTTTCCATGGCTCAGCCCCGCTTTCGCATATCGGCGTCAGAGCGGCGAGAACAGGTCGACGACCTGCTGGCCGACCGGAGGCTGCTGCACTTCCGTCAGACGTCCGCGACCGCCATAGGAGATGCGCGCTTCGGCGATGCGCTCGTAGGAGATCATGTTCTGGGCATCGACATCCTGCGGCCGGACGATACCGCCGACGTTGAGGATGCGGATTTCGTGGTTCACGCGCACTTCCTGCGAACCGCTGATGATCAGGTTGCCGTTTTCGAGAATGCCGGTCACCACGGCGGCCACCAGCAGCGTCAGCTTTTCGGAGCGCTTGGTCTTGCCCTTGGCCTGGGTGTCGGTGTCGGAGCCGTATTTGATGCTGGAATCCGCATCCGGCGTCCAGCCGAAGATCTGTGCCTTGGCCTTCCAGTTCAGGCCGCTGGCATTGGTGCGGTTACGCTCTGTCTCGTTGTCGAAATCGGCCTTGTCGTTGATCTGGATATTAACGGTCAGGATGTCGCCGATGTTCAGCGCACGCAGATCCTTGAACAGCGCGCCCTGGCTGTCGCTCCACAGCGAATAGCCGCTGGCCATGTGTTTCGGCTGCTTGGGATACATGCCCATCTGAGGGGTCTGGCTGAATTGCAGGCCGCTGCCGATCGGGCTCATCGCGGGCGCGTTGCCGATTTCCTTCAGGGTCTGGTTGTTCTGGCAGCCGGCGAGCAGGGCAAGCGGCAGGAGGAGGGCCGGAAGACGACGCGTGCTCATGAAGGATCCTTCGAAGTGTTTTTATCGGTTGCCTGAGACATGATGCCGGCGACGGTTGCCGCTTTCTGTGCATCCATCTCGCTAAGAATGAGGCCCGATTGGCGCGGTGGCAGCTGCATGATGATGGCGGCGGCGATTTCCACATGCATCTTTTCGAGCTGGGGTGCTGCGGCATCCGCCTTCATCGTTTTGTAGATGTCGACGAGATTGCTTTTCGCCTGGTTGAGGAAGTGCTCGCGGCGCGCCAGCCAGTCCTCATATTCCGCCTTGCGGTCTTCCAGCACGGCAATACGCTCGTTGACATCGGCCTGAAGCTTTTCAAGCTCCTGCTTCTGCATCAGATAACGCTGGTCGCGCGCCGCATCGGCGATGTTGGTGCAGAATTTCTGGATTTCGTCCTGCGTGCTGAGTTCCGAAACCACGTTCTGTTGGCTTTCCGCGCCGGCAGCCGGCAGCAGGAAAAGCAGCGAGGCAACGGCGGCGAAGCGAACGAGGCCATTCGAGAGCGGATTTTTGATCTGAGGTTCCATCATTGCAGCACGAGCTCCGCCTGAAGGGCACCGGCGGATTTGATGCCTTGCAGAATGGCGATGATGCCGTCAGCCTTAAGCCCGATGCTGTTGAGACCGGCAACCAGCGTGCGAAGGTCTGGCCCTTCGACGATGGCGACCTTGCTGCCTTCCTGCAATGCCATGATATCCGTCTGCGGCTGCACCGCCGTCTGGCCGCGCGAGAAGGGCTCGGGCTGGATGACCTGGGGCGATTCCGTTACCTGCACGGTCAGCGTTCCGTAGCTGACGGCGACGCGGGAGATGCGTACGTCCGCGCCGATGACGATCGTGCCGGTGCGCTCATTGATCACGACCTTGGCGGGCGTATCCGTTTCCACCGTCAGGTTCTCTATCTCCGCCATCAACCGGGTGAGGTCCGCGACACGGGGTTTCTGCACCGCGATTTCCTGCGAATCGCGCGGTTCGGCGATCGGGTCGCCATAACGGGCGCGGGCAAAGGCGTTGACGACATCGGCAACGCGCACGGCGGTCGAAAAATCCGGGTTGCGCAGCTGAAGGACCAGATTGACCGAATCCTTGAACTTGGACGGCAGCTCCCGCTCGATGATCGCGCCGTTGGGCACGCGGGCGGATGTGGTCACGCCCTGCGTCAGCGTTGCGGCATCGCCCTGGGCCGAAAAGCCGTTGACGATGAGGGCGCCCTGCGCAACCGCATAAATCTGCCCGTCCGCGCCGGAAAGCGAGGTCATGATGAGGTTGCCGCCGCGCAGTGACGAAGCGTCGCCCAGCGAGCTGACCGTCACGTCGACACGGCTGCCGGGGCTGGCAAATGGCGGCAGGTTGGCCGTCACCATCACGGCCGCGATATTCTTGGCGTTGGACTGGCCGCCCTGCGTGGTGATGCCGAGGTTCTGCAGCATGGCGCGCATGGATTGCTCGGTAAACGGCGAGGAGCGCAGGCTGTCGCCCGTGCCCTGAAGGCCGACGACGAGACCGTAACCGATCAGCTGGTTGTCACGCCCCGCCTGCAGCGACGCGATATCCTTGATACGGGATGTATCGGCATGGGCTGCCGGGACGGAAAGGAAGGGCTGGGCCGAAAACAGGATGGCCGCGGCTATGATACGAAGCACTCTCATTTCGCCATCACCTGAATGGTTCCATCCTTCATGACCGTGCCGTTGACGATGACGCCGGAATCGATGTTGCGCACCCGCACGATTTCGCCGAGCGAGCCATCGGTCATCGGCGTTCCCGAAGCCATCAGCGTCATGTTGCCGATGGTGAAGACAAGTTTGACGCTGGTACCGCGCACCACCAGCGATGGTTCACGCAAGGCGGCAACGGGAATGGTGCGGCCGGGAAGCAGGGTCTGCTTGGAGATCATGCCTTCCACTTCGCTGATATCGCTCGCATAACCCGCGGAAATATTGGGATTGGTCACCTCCACCGGCTTCACCTGTTCGGGCGTGATGGTCTCGCCCGGATAGATGGTGCGCACGGGAACGAGCGCCATTGGCGCCTGAGCCAGAGCGGGCGCGAAGGCGCCCAGTGAAAAGGCAGACGCAAGGCACATACGGACAAGCGCCGTTCTGCTGCTGCTATTGTTCCGGCCAAACCTCATGTTCGCCTGCCTTTCCGTTCTTACTTCAGGTTCTTGCTGACAATCGACGCCATTTCGTCAGCGGTGGTGATGACCTTGGAATTCATCTCATAGGCGCGCTGCGCCGTGATCAGGTCGGTGATTTCCTTGACGGCGTCGACGTTCGAGCCTTCAAGGTAGGACTGCTTGATGTAGCCGTAGCTCGGATCGTCCGGCACGCCGATCACCGCATCGCCGGATGCCGGCGTCTGGGCGAAGAGGTTGTCGCCAAGCGGCTTCAGACCCGCCTCGTTGGCGAAGTTGGCGATGGTGAGCTGACCGAGTTCGGTGAATTCGGCGGCATTGCCGATACGGGCCGTTACCTGGCCGGTGCGGGTGACGGTGATGTCCTGCGCGTCGGTCGGGATATTGATGTTCGGAATGACGTTGTAACCGTCGATCGTCACCAGATTGCCGTCGGCGTTCTTGTTGAAGGAGCCGGCGCGGCTGTAGAGCGTCGAACCGTCGGCCGCCTCGATCTGGAACCAGCCCTGTCCGATGATCGCGACATCGAGCTTGTTGCCGGTCTCGATCAGGTTGCCCTGGGTGTGGATGTTGCGCACGGCCGACGTCTGCACGCCGAGGCCGATATTGGCGCCTTCCGGCACGATGGCCTGGTTGGCGCGGTTCGGCACACCCTGCATGCGCTCGGTCTGGTAAAGAAGATCGGTGAACTCCGCACGCGCGCGCTTGTAGCCGGTGGTGTTGATATTGGCGATGTTGTTGGCGATGACTTCCAGATTGGTCTGCTGGGCGTCCATACCGGTGGCAGCGATGGCAAGAGCTCTCATGTCAATATTCCTGCTGGGCTAGATCTGCATCTTGGTAATGTCGAGATAGGCCGACACGATCTTGTCGCGCAGCGCGATGGCGGTCTGCAGCGATTGCTCGGCCGAAAGCACGGCATCGACCACTTCACGCGTGTTCGCCTTGCCCTGAATGCCTTCAAAGGAGGCGACTTCCGCCTTCTTCAGGTTGTTCATCGCATCGATCGATACGTTGCCGAGAACGCTTGCGAAGCTTGCACCCGTCTGCTGGGCGGGCGTTGTCTGCTGGCTGCCGAAAACGCTTTCCGTCAGCGAGGAGATGCCGCTTGCGCCGCGCGTGAGCGAAAGGGAGCTGAGTTGTTTGATGCCGTCGATCATTGCGAAGCCTTCAGAAGGTCGATGGTGGAGGCGACGAGGTCGCGTGTCTGGCGGATGACCTGAAGATTGGCATCGTAGCTGCGATTGGCTTCGCGCATATCGGCCATTTCGATCAGGATGTTGACGTTCGGCATCTTCACCATGCCGTTGCTATCGGCGGCCGGATTGCCGGGGTCGTATTCGTTGACGAAGTCGCCGCGGTCGACACCGAGCTTCTTCACCGTCACGCGCTCGACACCGCTGACGCGGTCGAGTTCGGAACCGAAGGTGACTGTCTTGCGGCGATAGGGGTCGGCGCCGGGGGTGTCGCCGGTCGATCTGGCGTTGGCGATGTTTTCGGAGACGATGCGCAGGCGCGTGGACTGCACTTCCAGGCCGCTGCCGGCGATCTTGCTCGCCGCACTCAAGGGATCCATGGCTTACCTCTTAACCGTCATCAGCATCATGCGATGGAAGGATTTGACGAGATTGGCGTTCAGGTCATATTGCCGCTTGATCTCGCCGGTCTTGGTCATTTCTTCCGCAAGCGCGACCGAATTGCCCGATTCCTGCATGCCGATCTCGTTGTTGACCGGGTTGTCGCGCACCGCGATATTGTCGCTGAGCGTGCTCTCGCCGAAGTGGGCAGGGTTGGTCCTTGCCATGCCCATCTGCTGGCTGGTGGCCTGCATGACCGCTTCGAAAGGGCTTACATCCTTGGCGTGGAACTTGGGTGTGTTGGCGTTGGCGATGTTGGTCGCCACGACTTCCTGCCTCACGCTCAGCCATTCCGCTTGGCGGGATGCCAGATCGAACAGTTGAATCGGTTGCATAGACTTCTCCATCTCGTATGGCCCGAACCTACGGGGCTAATCTTGCGTCAGACTTGCGGGGAGGGCGGAAGGCGCAGGCCAGGAGCCGGAGGCGGGACGGAAGAGGGACAAAGAAGGGTCTGCCGGAGAAAAAAGGTCACACCTTCGCCTTGAATGATTGCATGCAAGATCCTGCTGTCACGCCGGACCGGGTGTCATCCCACAAGTGCCGGCCAGTGGCTTTTGGAAGCGGTTTCCATCCGTCTTGAACGCAGCCAGATATTAGCGCTACAGTGGTGGAAACGGAGGGAGACAATCATGGATCTGGTAATTCCCAGTGTGGCCAATCTCGGCCTGTTCGTCAGCGCCACGCTGGTGCTGCTTCTCGTGCCCGGCCCAGCAGTCCTTTATATTTTCGCGCGTTCGGTCGAGCAGGGCCGCTCCGCCGGCCTCGTTTCGATCCTTGGCATCCATACGGCGACACTTGTTCATGTCGTCGCTGCCGCCGTTGGACTGTCGGCGCTTCTCGCCTCGTCCGCGCTCGCCTTCAGCGTGGTGAAATATGCCGGCGCGGCCTATCTGATCTGGCTTGGTCTCAAGAAGCTTTTTGGCCCGTCGGACATTCCCGATGTCGAGGGCGGTTTGCCGACGCGCAGCCGCATGCGCATCTTTCGCGAGGGCTTCATCGTCAACCTCCTCAATCCGAAGACAGCGCTGTTCTTTCTGGCCTTCCTGCCGCAGTTCGTCGAGGTTGACCGGGGCCATGTGGCGATGCAGATCGCTTTCCTCGGGATTCTCTACACGGTGATCGGCATTTTGACGGATGGAACCTATGCGCTTGTGGCCGGCACCGCCGGCAGCTGGCTGAAGCGCAGCCCCGTTTATCTGAAAGCCGAACGCTGGGTCAGCGGTTTCGTCTATATCGGCCTTGGTGTGACGGCGGCTTTTGCCGGAAACCAGAGGAAATAGCCCAGGCGAAGTAGCCGCAAGTAGCATCCCCGACGGCTGTCAATGCAATATCGTCGCAAAGGGGCTCTTTGCGACGATCATCGAGAGTTTTGCTGTGGGGTGTTTCTCGTCGCCGAGATGGGCGGCGCGGCCTTGCGCTCGAGGGCGGCTGGACTATTTTTCAGGACGATAGGTTTTCCCGGAGGATGTCTCGATCAGCCATTCGCCGTTGCGCTGCTCGATCTTTGTCAGCAAGGCATTGTCCGGCAGGGTCGAGCCGACCCTGACCATATACATGCCCGAACCGTCTTCGATCAGGGCACGGCCGTTGGAGACATGCAGCAGGCGGAAGGAGGTCTGGCCGGGGAAGGGCTGGTCCTCGATCCCGGCCGCCAGATCGTTCTGTTTTTCCTTGCCGCCTGCGCTGACGGTCGCCGTCGTCAGCATGTCGGGCAGCTCCGCCGGCGGCGGGGTGTCTTCCTTGTTGCGGTTGGTCATGGCCATGGGCGAAACGCTGAAGACTTCGCGCGGCCCGGTATGGGGCAGATCACGGGTGCGGTCGCCGCCCGCTACCCTTATTCCGAATTTTTCTTCATTGAAGAACACGTACCAGGGGAAAAAGGCTGCGGCGGCCGCAAGCCCTATGCCTGTCCATGTCAGAATACGGTCCGGCGTGAAGAAAACAGGCTGTGGCTGCACGTCGTCGACGCCGCTATTGTCGTTCCGTTGCTTTTTCACGGTCAGCCTCTCATTCTCGGGTTTACCTGCGGCTGGTTGTTCTGTGCACCGCCGCGCAGCGCGGTTGCGAGGTCCGCATAGGCGTCCTGTGCCGCCGGTTCGTCCGGAAGCTGTTTCAGCGTTTCGTAGATGATCGGGACCTGCTTCACCGCCATGTCGAGGTCGGGATCGGTGCCGGGCCGGTAGCCGCCGATGAGGCGCAGATCCCGCGTTTCCTCGAAGCGGTGCACCAGCGCCTTGAGGCGCGAGACCAGCTTTTCCTGATCCGGCGTCCAGGCCTTCTTGGCGAGACGCGAGATAGAGGCGAGCGGATTGATCGGCGGGTAGCGGCCTTCTTCGGCAAGGCTGCGATCCAGCACGATATGGCCGTCGAGAATACCACGGGTCGAATCGGCAATCGGATCGTTGTGATTGTCGCCATCCACGAGAATGGAGACGATGGCGGTGATGGTGCCGGTGCCTTCGGCGCCCGGTCCCGCCCGCTCCAGCAGGCGCGGCAGTTCGGTGAAGACCGAGGCCGGATAACCGCGGGCCACCGGCGGTTCACCCGAAGCGACCGCCACTTCGCGGATCGCATGGGCAAATCGCGTCACGCTGTCGATGATGAGAAGGACATTGTCGCCCTGATCGCGGAAATGTTCGGCGATGGTGACGGCGGAAAGCGGCGCCATCTTGCGCAGCATCGGGCTCTCATCACTCGTCGCGACGACGGCGATGGACTTGCTCATATTCTCGCCCATCGTGTCTTCGATGAATTCGCGCACTTCGCGGCCGCGTTCGCCGACAAGCGCAATCACGACCTTGTCGAAGGCGTCGGCCTTGGCAAGCATCGACAGCAGCGTGGATTTGCCCACGCCGGAACCGGCGAAAATGCCGAGACGCTGGCCGAGGCAAAGCGGCGAGAAGATATCGATCGCCCGCACACCGGTCTTGAAGGGCGTTTCCACCCGCTTGCGCGTCATCGAAGGCGGCGCATTGTTGGAAATAGAACGGCGCTCGGTGCCGGAGGCGAGCGGACCCTGGCCGTCGATCGGTTCGCCGAGCGCATTGATGGTGCGCCCGCACCAGCTATCGTCGGGCGCGACACGGAAGGCGCCCTTGCGGATGACGGTGTCGTGAATGCCGATCGGTTCGCCGGGTTCGATGGGGCAGACGTAACAGATATCCGGTTCCACGCGCACGACTTCGCCGAGATGAATGCCGGTCGCGCTGCGATGGGCGACGAATTCACCGAGCCGCACATGCCGCGACAGGCCGGACACGGTGTAGTGCCCAGCCGCAATGGTGCGGACGTGCCCGCCATGCGCCACCGAGAATTCCGGATCGGCATAATGTCCGGCAAGGCTGGCGAGCTGGGCGAGTTTCGGTGAAATGGCCTCAGCCGAGAGCGTGGGGTCCGGCATTGTCATCACTCAGTTCCTTAACGCGCGCCGCCAAGCGTCTTGATGCCTTCGCCGAAGGTCGATTCGGTGTCGCGCATCAGCGAAGAAATGCTTTCGAAGGCACGGTTGACCTGAATGAGCTGCGTCATTTGGGAGATGCCGTTGACGTTCGACTGCTCGAGGTAACCCTGAACGACACCGACCTCGTGATTGTTGACCACCGGAACCGGCTGCGCCACGGGCTTCACGCCGCTATTGGGATGACGCAGGAAGCCCTGCGAAAAATCCGCCTGGAAGATGCCGAGCGTGGCGACGATGTTTTCGTTCTGCCTGATGGCGCCGTCGAGGCCGACGGTGATCGGGCCGCCATTCGGATTGAGCTGGATCGGGCCGCCGCCGGCATCGAGGACGGGATAACCGCTGGACGAGATCAGCGCGCCGTCCGGACGCATGGTGAAACGGCCGTCGCGGGTCAAGATCTGGCCGTCGGGCGTATCCAGCGAGAACCAGGCATCGCCCTTGATGGCGAAATCGAAGGAATTGCCGGTCTGCTCGAAGGCGCCCTGGCGGGTGGAGAGATAGTCGTTGCCCTGCGAAACGAAAGCCACCTTGGCATTCATGTCATTGTGGTTCTTGGCGACCATTTCATCGAATTTCACTTCGGAGCCGCGGAAGCCGACCGTGTTCACATTCGCCATATTGTCGGAAATGGTGGTGAGACGGCGCTCCAGCGCGATCTGCGAAGACAGGGCGACATATAGTCCGGATTGCATATCATTTGCCTCCGAGTTTCAGGGAGTTGATGGAAATCAGCAGGTCCGGGGAAATGCCGTAGCCGCTGGAGGAGCCGAAAACGGCGAGAGGGTCATAGGTCGTCGAGGGGTTCTGCATTTCCCACATGATGGTGAAACGCTCGAGCAGCTTGCCGACCTTTTCAGGATCCTTCAGATCCTTGATATCGATGGTTTTTTCGATGAGCGCGGCCTGTTTTTCGACGTCTGCCGCGGCAAATTCGTCGGGCAGGTTGTAGGCCGTGCGGAACACCTGTGCGAGCGCATCGTCGGCCAGAAAATCGAGCCCGGACTTGATCGTCGACGCCTTGCGCTCGAAATAAAGGGCGAGGCGGACGCCGTTATTGTCGTCGCCCGCTTCCTGCTCCAGCGTCTGGCGGGTGTATTTGGTAATGATGCCCGATTGGGCCGCGTCGACCGAAGTCGCCGCCGCACCCAGATCCGCGAAATTCAGCGATTTGGCGAAATCCGCATAACGGCTGTCGGAGAGCTTGTTGGCGAAGGCGTCCTTGTTGGTCGTGCCTTCCGTCAGCACCTTGCGGATGAAGGCTTTGGCATAGGCCATGTCCTCGAGCCCATGGGCTTTCAGCGCGTAATTATAAAGACGCGTATCGGCCATGAAGTCGTCGATGGATTTCACCTCGCCGATCTTCGCGCGGTAATATTCGGTTTCGCGCGCCACGTCGGGCTGCTGCGACACCCGCTCGAGCGATTTGCCGATATCCTGACTGATCAGTCTGTAGCTGGTATAGGTGGAAGTCACTGAACCGCCGCTCTCGTTTGATCCCGATCTCAAGGCGCACGTCCGCCTTTGCCGGCATAGTGACGCGGCTTGCTTGTGCGAAACTGGTTGCTGGAAGCGCTTGAAAGGGGTCTCGCGGACAGGTTCACGCAAGCCACATTTTCTAGACATGGCGGCATGGAACACTGTTCGAGCGTGGTCGATCAATGAATATTGTAATTGGACTTATAATCACCTTCGGCTGCATCATCGGCGGCTATATGGCGATGGGCGGTCATCTGGACGTGCTGATTCAGCCGTTCGAATTGATGATCATCGGCGGCGCCGGTCTCGGCGGCTTCATCATGGCGAACCCGATGAAGGTCGTGAAGGATTCGGGCAAGGCGCTCGGCGAGGCCTTCAAGCATTCGGTTCCGAAGGAACGCAACTATCTCGACGTGCTCGGCGTGCTTTATTCGCTGATGCGCGACCTGCGCACGAAGTCGCGCAACGAGATCGAGGCCCACATCGACAATCCGGAAGAATCCTCGATCTTCCAGAGCGCACCCTCGGTCCTGAAGAACAAGGAACTGACCTCGTTCATCTGCGATTACGTTCGCCTCATCATCATCGGCAATGCCCGCAGCCACGAAATCGAGGCGCTGATGGATGAGGAAATCGAGACCATCCTTCATGACAAGCTGAAGCCTTACCATGCGATCACCACCATGGGCGATTCCTTCCCCGCCATCGGTATCGTCGCGGCGGTTCTCGGCGTCATCAAGGCCATGGGCAAGATCAACGAATCGCCGGAAGTGCTGGGCGGCCTGATCGGCGCCGCACTCGTCGGCACCATGCTCGGCATCATCCTGTCCTATTCGATCTGCAACCCGCTCGCGTCGCAGGTCAAGATCGTCCGCACCAAGCAACACCGCCTCTACATCATCGTCAAGCAGACGCTGATCGCCTACATGAACGGCTCGGTGCCGCAGGTCGCGCTTGAATATGGCCGCAAGACCATCTCCAACTACGAACGTCCGTCCATCGACGCCGTCGAGCAGGAAATGATGAATCCCGGCGGCGAAAACAAGGCGGCATGATCATGGCAAAAGCTGCAGCGCAAAAAGCCCCCGCCATCGATACCGCCCTGCTGGCAAAGCTCACGGGAGGGCTTTCCGACCGCAGGACGATCGCCAGGATCGGTTCCGATATCGGTCATCTCTACAGCGAATTCCTGCCGGATATTTTCCACAGCGAAACCGGCATCGCGATCGACGTCGAATATGTCGGCTCGGAATCGGGGCTGATGACCGATCTCATCGCCAATGCCGGGCAGAATGTCTCGGTTGCCGATTGTTCGCTGCGCAACTGGTGCCCCAATTTCATGATGACGGTCGGCAACGGCTTCGTTATCGCACTCATGGAGCGCATGCTGGGCGCATCGCCGGATACCATCGGCGAGCCGGATGAGCGCAGCCTCTCCCATATCGAGCTCGATCTCGCGGCCATGGTTCTCGGCCGCATCGCGGGTGTGCTGCGCTCGGGCGTCAACGCGCCGGGCGGCTTCGAGGCGACGATAGAGCCGCCATTCAATGCCAACGGAAAAAGCGCCTTCGACGAGATGATCGCCGGCCTTTACGGCGTGACCATCCGCATGAAGATCGATATCGGCAAGGTCTCCTCGGAATTTTCGCTCATCGTGCCGCAGCGGCCTCTGCTCAAGACCTCCATCGTCGCCCCCAAGGCTTCAGCCCAGGCGCTGAAGAAGCAGGAGGAATGGATGGATATGATCTCGCAGCAGGTGAAGAGATCGCAGGTCACGCTTGAGGCGCGCATCAAGCTCGAAACGCTGACGTTGCGGACGATTTCCAAACTGGTGGCCGGCGACGTCATTCCGTTCCAGGATCTGAAGCAGGACGATATCGGCGTTGAGGTAAGCGCCAACGGCTCCAAGCTCTATAATTGCGAATTCGGCAAGTCCGGCGACCGCTACATGGTTCGGGTGAAGAACAATGTCAGCACCGACGACGAGATTTTACGACATTTGATGGGTTAAAATCCTGCCCGCCTTTTGAGGGGCTGGGCAGGCTGACGCAAGTTTCAAAGGGAATAATCAGCGCATGGCTACGAAGAAAACACCTGTGACCGATGATGTGGCGTTGCCGTCGTTCGAAGACGGCGCCGACCTCGACCAGGCTATCGGCGATCTGCGTGGCGTCCTCAAGACGGATGCGGAAGGTTCGCTGTCCGATTTTGGCGACTTCGGCGATTTCGGAAGCACGGACGAGGTTTCGACAGACAACGACCTTTCCGCCTTCGGTGGCGGAGCGGCCGATTTTGCGATGGACGATTTTGCCGCCGCCCCGCAGGTTGCGGGCGTGAAGGCGCCGCTTGGCAGCGGTCTGTCCGAGAATATGGAAATGATCATGGACATCCCGATCGATGTCCAGATCGTTCTTGGCACCAGCCGCATGCTGGTTTCGGGGCTGATGAGCCTCGAAGAAGGCGCGACGATCGCGCTCGACCGCAAGATCGGCGAGCCGGTGGAGATCATGGTGAATGGCCGCCGTATTGCGCGCGGTGAAATAACGGTTCTGGAAGACGACGATACGCGCTTCGGCGTAAAATTGATTGAAGTACTGAGTACGCGAAAAGCCTGATCCCTGTGGGGACGGAGAGGAAAGACCATGATGGACTTCGAGGATTTCGGTAACCCCCTTGCGGGCAAGCCGTTGTCTCAGGCCGACAAGGCGGCCGCGGTGCTGCTTGCCATGGGCAAGGGCGTCGCCGGCAAGCTGCTGAAGTTTTTCACGCAGCACGAATTGCAGATGATCATTTCCTCGGCCCAGACGCTGCGTGTCATTCCTCCGGATGAACTCGCGCAGATCGTGGCGGAATTCGAAGACCTGTTCACCGAGGGAACGGGCCTGATGGACAATGCCAAGGCTATCGAAAGCATTCTCGAAGAAGGCCTGACCCCTGAAGAGGTCGACAGCCTGCTCGGCCGCCGCGCCGCCTTCCAGGCCTATGAAGCGTCGATCTGGGACCGTCTGCAGGAAGCCGAGCCGGAATTCGTCGGCAAGTTCCTGCTGCGCGAGCATCCGCAGACCATCGCCTATATCCTCTCCATGCTGCCTTCCTCCTTTGGCGCCAAGGTGCTCCTGACCATTCCGGAAGAACAGCGCGCCGATATCATGAACCGCACGGTGAACATGAAGGAAGTCAGCCCGACAGCCGCGCAGATCATCGAGAAGCGCGTCGTCAACCTCATCAACGAGATCGAAGCCGAGCGCAATGCCGGCGGTTCCACAAAGGTTGCCGATCTGATGAACGAACTGGACAAACCGCAGGTCGACACGTTGCTCAGCTCGCTCGAAACGCTCAGCAAGGAAGCCGCCAACAAGGTCAAGCCGAAGATCTTCCTCTTCGACGACCTCATGTTCATGCCGCAGCGCAGCCGCGTCCTGTTGCTCAACGACGTTTCGGCGGATGTTCTGACCATGGCGCTGCGCGGCGCCACGGCGGAAATCAAGGAATGTGTGCTCTCCAGCATCAGCCCGCGCCAGCGCCGCATGATCGAATCGGACCTTGCGGTGCCGCAGGCCTCGATCAACACCCGCGAAGTGGCGATTGCCCGCCGCGCGGTGGCGCAGGAGGCGATCCGGCTCGCCAATTCCGGCCAGATCCAGCTGAAGGAAGCCGCCGCGGACGAACAGTCGGCCGCCGCTTAAGCGGAAGCCGGTTGATAACCCGCCCCCAAGGCGGAGCCGGCCATTGCGATGGCCGGCCACGGACGCTAGTTTCGGGATGACGGCCTGCCGGGATCGGCGGGCCTTTTTTATTTCGGGAACGTGCCTTGGCAGACGATCAGGACAAGGACAGTAAAACAGAAGTCCCGACGGAGAAAAAACTCCGTGATGCGGCGGAAAAGGGCAATCTTCCCTTTTCCCGTGAAGTGCCGATCTTTGCCTCCTCGCTTGCCTTTTATTGTTACCTGGTCTTCTTTCTGCCCGATGGCGCCGGTCGCATCGGCGAAACGCTGAAGGATCTGTTCGGCCAACCCGAACAATGGGACCTCAGCACCCGACCGGATGCCCTGTCGCTGCTTTATTTTCTCGGCACCTCCATGGCCTATCTGCTCATGCCGGCCATGATCATGTTCATCGTTTTCGGGCTTGCGTCGTCGTTTCTCCAGAACCTGCCGTCGCCGGTGCTGGAGCGGGTGCGCCCGCAATGGTCGCGCGTCTCTCCGGCAAAGGGTTTCACGCGCATCTACAGTAAACAGGGTTTCGTGGAATTCGGAAAATCCCTGTTCAAGATCATGATCGTCTCGGTCATCATGTTTTTTGCCCTGCGAGGCGAATTCTATAGCCTCATCGATCTGATGTTCTCCGATCCGCAGGTCATTTTCGTCAAGGTCGTCGAAATCGTCAAAAAAATGATGGTGGTGATTCTGCTGTCGACCGCACTACTTGCCGCCGTCGACCTTTTGTGGACGCGCCATCACTGGTTCAGCCAGCTGAAAATGACGAAGCATGAGGTGAAGGAAGAATACAAGCAGTCCCAGGGTGACCCGGTGGTCAAATCCCGCCAGCGTTCGATCGCCCGTGATCGTGCCCGCCGCCGCATGATCAACAACGTGCCGCGTGCGACGCTGGTCATCGCCAACCCGACACACTTTGCGGTAGCGCTGCGTTATGTGCGTGAGGAGGGTGACGCGCCGGTCGTCGTCGCCAAGGGCCAGGACCTTATCGCATTGAAAATCCGCGAGATTGCGGAAGAGAACAATATCCCCGTTTTTGAGGACCCGCCGCTTGCACGCTCCATGTTTGCGCAAGTCTCGGTAGATAGTGTGATTCCACCAGTCTTTTACAAGGCTGTGGCTGAGCTCGTTCACCGGGTTTACGCCATGAAGTCATCGAAAATACGGGTTCAATAAAACCAATGAAAAAATCCGCCTATTCCGAACAGCGGGAGATGATCGTCGCAGAGGCGATCAACCCGATCGCCACCGAATTACGATTGCTGGATCCGGCCGACCTGATTTCACTGCTCAGGTTCGAGTGCTATGGCAGTATCGCCGATCTCGTTTCGTCGGCGGCGGAGCTTTATTACCACCCCGGTACGATCAATTTCGGCGCCGGTGGTGAATATAAGCTTGAATGGGAAGGTGCGCCGGAGATCGTCCTCGATCTCGAAATCAAGCCGAAGGGCGCCACGGTCTATGCGCGGCTGGTTCTTGCCAATGAACATGCGGCAATCGAGATCAATCACGTCTCGTTTCAGAACCCTTCGGAAAATCCGGACGAGAACACCGAATTTCTCCGCAGGAGCCTGATGGCGGCCCGATTCGTTCCGACCCGTCAGGGCGAAGCGGCCTAGCTGATCGCCCGCCATATTTTCTCTCATGTTCGTTACGTCCGCTGAAATCGCGGGCGTAACGATTTCGTGCCGGTGCGTTTTAACCCGAGCTTGCCTGAAGCCTGCCGATTTATACGAAAGCCAATCGTGCAGACGAGGAACGCCTTGCAAATCAGCCTCGTTGTTTGTTACCTATCGCATTAACGATTTGTTAACGAACGGCAGGTCGCGGTGGCCGGTTTAAGCCATTGCCGATGCGCATGATGCCCCTGCTCGTTTTCGGCGCAGCGCCGGATTTCTTCTTACATTTTGAATTGGGTGGAACCCATGACCAGTATTTTGACCAATGCGGCGGCAATGGCCGCGCTGCAAACTTTGCGCATGATCGACAAGAATCTGGAAACCACCCAGGCGCGTGTCTCGTCCGGTTATCGTGTTGAGACCGCAGAGGACAACGCGGCCTACTGGTCGATCTCAACGACAATGCGCTCAGACAATACTGCGCTCTCGGCCGTACAGGATGCGCTGGGTCTCGGTGCTGCCAAGGTCGATACGGCCTATGACGCGCTTGAAAGCACGATCGAGGTCGTCAAGCAGATCAAGGCGAAGCTGGTCGCGGCTTATGGAGTCGGGGCTGACCGTGGCAAGATTCAGGATGAAATCAAGCAGCTTCAGGAACAGCTGAAGAGCATTTCCGAATCGGCGTCGTTCTCGGGCGAAAACTGGCTGCAGGCCAGCATCAGCAATAATGGCACGCCGCCGGTAGACGAACCCATCACGAAAAAGATCGTCGCATCCTTCACCCGCACGGGCTCGGGCAATGTCGGGGTCACCACCGTTGATTATGTGCTCGACCGCAGCACCGTCCTTTTCGATCTCAGTGGCGGCAAGCTCGGAATTCTCGACAAAAACGCTGTTTTTGTCGGTAAGACGGAGCATGAGATCACGCAAATTTCGACGACCGCCGGCAAGGTAACGGAAGCGGGTCACGTCGTTGAGAAGCTGAGCGATGCGGAAATCGGCGCGCTGAATGCGGCGACGGCTGATACGAATCCTGATCCGACCGTCTACGGTAACGGGACGGATAATTATCTCCGCCTCGCGGAAAATGTATGGGTCAAGGTAACCTCGGTGGACCCGTCGCCCGCGGGAACGACTATTTCGCCCGCCTATCGCGATACGGGTGCCAACGACTGGTTCTACGATACCAGCGGCGGTCAGACTTCGGCCAGTCGCTCCCTCAGCTTTTCCGTATCCACGCTCGATCTCGGCAATCTCGATGTTGTTGCCGCAGCGATGAGTGGTTTTGCCGGCAGCGGCACGACCTATACCGACGCCGATGCCATCGACGTGATGATGTCCTTCGTCGACAAGCAACTGGAGGCCATGACCAGCACGGCGTCCAGCCTCGGCTCGCTGCAGAGCCGTATCGATATGCAGGAAAATTTCGTCTCTAGCCTGATGGACGTGATCGACAAGGGTATCGGTCGTCTTGTCGATGCGGATATGAACGAGGAATCGACCAGGCTGAAAGCCTTGCAGACGCAGCAGCAGCTCGGCATCCAGGCGCTGTCCATCGCCAATGCCAATGCGGAAAACATCCTCCAGCTCTTCAAATAACGGGTTTCGATCGGCGTGGGCGCGCGGATGAATGGGGGCAGGCTTCCTGATCCCGCCCGCCTTCATCCTCGCACAAGTTTGAACACCTAACGTCGGGGCAAGATCGGGTGGATCGCATGGCGTGATCCGGCCGGGAAACGTGGAAGAGACGGGCAGGGTAGCAAGGATGATGGTGGTGCCGCCAAACGGCTTAGAGCATTTCCAGGAAAAGTGGACCCCGGTTTCCCGTTGGGAAATGCGGGGAGGTTTTCGCGATTCGAGGAAAAGCGAAAATGCTCCGGATCGCAGGCAAGGAAACATGTCTCGCCCCTTTGGTCTGTTTTGCCGGGGGCAGGCATGAGCGCGTCCATTGCACGATTTCTCAAGGATTTCGGTGAGGCCCAACCGCCTTCACCGGCCTTTGGCGACCCGTTGGCCGATGCCGATTTCGCGTCCGGTTTTGCCGATGTTGCTTCCGGCTTCGACGAATTTGCCCCCGTCGACGTGGAGAGCGAAAAACAGGCGGCCTATGCCCGTGGCCACGACGATGCGACGCGCGAGCTCACCGAAAAGATGCAGGCCGAGCGGGAAGAGCTGCTGGCTGCCCATGCGGCCGAGCTGGAGAACCTTCGTTCTGTCTATCTCGAGGAAACCGCCATTTTCCTGTCGCGTCGTTTGCGCGAGGGTATCGACGCAATCGCCACCAATCTCAGTGAGCAGACGGCCAATATCCTTGCACCGCTTCTGACGGAAAAACTGTCGTTGAAGGCGGTTTCGGCGCTGGCGGATGTGGTGCGTGCTTCCATGCCGGATGGCGAGGCGGTCACGCTTGTCGTGAAGGGTCCGAACAACCTGTTCGAGCAGTTGAAGACCCAGCCGGGCTTTGAAGAAGAGACGATGAAATTTACCGAGACCACCGATATCGATCTTTCCATCGAATTGGGTGAAAGCGTGTTCGTGACGCGCATGTCCGCCTGGGCATCCAGTCTTCGCAAGGTGATGAAATGAGTGAAGGCGAAAATCACCACCACGGCAAGAACGAGATCATCATCGTCAAACGCCACAAGGGCGGGCACGATGGCGCCCATGGCGGCGCGTGGAAGATCGCTTATGCCGACTTCATGACGGCGATGATGGCGTTCTTCCTCGTCATGTGGCTGGTCAATGCCGCCAATGAGGAGACCAAGGCCTCGGTCGCCAGCTATTTTAACCCGATCAAACTCTCCGACGAGAAACCCTCGTCCAAGGGTCTGGAAAAGCCGGTGGACAAGGAAGAGGGCGTCCAGAAGAAGGACCAGTCCAACATCCAGGCGGAGAAAGTGACCAAGGGCTCCGCCGCGGCGACGGGCGAGGACCTGACATCGCAGACCGGCGAACAGTCGAATTTCTCCGAGGCCGACTTTTTCGAAAATCCCTATTCCGTGCTGGCCGAAATCGCCCAGCAGGTCGGGCAGCAGGCCAATGTCAGCGCCAAGGGTGAGGGCGGCGCGGCCGATTCCGGTCCGGCGACGGGTGCAAGCGGCGGTGAAGCCTATCGTGATCCCTTCGATCCGGATTTCTGGACCCAGCAGGTGAAAATTACCCGCGCCGACCAGAAGCAGGTTCCGACGGAGCCCGCGCAATCTGCCGATGGCAAACAGCAGGATGTGGTGGCCAAGGAGGCCGACAAGAGCGCCGAGGCCGTTGCTCTCGTGCAGGCCGGCGCACCCGCCGACAAGGCGGAAGACGGCAAGCCGATGGAAATCGCGGCGGTGGTGCCGCAGCAGCGCCCGGATGCGAGCGAGCAGGCAGCCCTCACCAAGCCCAATCCGGATGAGGCAAGCAAAGCCAGCGATGCCGAATGGGAAAAGGCCGATACGCTGCGCGAAGAAATCGAGAAACAGATATCCGGCATCACCGGCAAGCTTTCCGAAGGGCTGGTGGTAACGCCGGCCGAAGGCGGATTGCTGCTGACCATTTCCGACCAGACGGAAACGCCAATGTTCAATATCGGATCGGCCGTTCCCCGGCGCGAAATGGTCCTGGCCATGGAAAAGATCGGCAAGCTGCTTCAGGAGCGCGGCGGCAGCGTGGTCATTCGCGGCCATACCGACGGCCGGCAGTTCAAGGGCGAGGCCAATGACAACTGGCGGCTCTCCATGGATCGCGCCCACAGCGCCTATTACATGCTGGTGCGCGGTGGCCTTTCGGAAGAACGGGTGAAACAGGTTTCGGGTTTCGCGGACCGCAGATTGCAGGTGCCGTCGGACCCTCTGGCGGATGCCAACCGCCGTATCGAAATCCTGCTTGAGGCTGATCGGGGGTGAGTGTGACGAAGACCTCGAAACGCTGGCTTCTTCTTGCGGCGACGCTTTGCGGTCTCGGTTCCGAGCCGAGCAAGGCGTTTTCGCAGTCGCAAGACAATCTCATGCCTTACGCCATGCTGCGCTCCCTGCAATTCGTGCAGGATTCTGTCGCCATGGGGGATCATTCCGCCTCCGAAATGCAGCGCTTTCTGCTGCAGACGATCGATGAGCGGCTGAAGAGCGCGCCTTCGGCGATCTTCAAGGACCCGCGCAATGTCGATGCGGCGCTGATCTATGCGATGAGCGGCGGCAACCCGGCCACGCTGGAATTGCTGGTTGCGCGTGATGTCGACGGCAATTTCGACAGCCGTGTCGCCGATATCCTGCGCAAGTACCTTTCCGGCAAGGGTACGCTGGTGGCGCAGAGCATCGCGGCCATGGTGCCGGAATATCGCGGCACGCGGATTGGCGCCTATCTGGCGCTGATCGGTGGCAATGTGACGATCCCGCGCGATCCACTGGCGGCACTCACCTTTTACGACATCGCCCGGCTCGAAGCGCCCGGCACCATCGTCGAGGAGGCGGCTTTGCGCCGCTCGCTTGCGATTGCGGTGGAAGACGGCGACGCGACGCGGGGCGTTGAATATGCGCAACGTTATGCGCGGCGGTTCCTGCATTCGCCCTATGCCAGCCAGTTCGCGGATCTTCTGGTTTCGCTGGTGGTCAAGCGCGCCGATTCCATCGGTGAGGAGGCGATACAGGAAACCTTCGCCATGATGGATACGGAGAGGCAGAAGGAAGCCTATCTGCGGCTTTCTCGTCTCGCGGCGATCAGCGGCAAGGATTCGCTCGCGCGCATGGCGGCGTTAAAGGCGAAGGCGCTCGCTCCGGCATTGCCGGGTGCGCCGGAAGTGCAGGCAAATCTTTATGAAAGCCTTTCCAACATCGGCACGCCCGATGTGGTGAGCGCGATCGAGACGATCGGGCAAATTCCCGAAGCGCAGCTGTCGGATCGGGACAGGGCCCTGCGTGATGCGGCGAGGGCGATTGCCGACCAGGTGGTGCGTCCCCCTTCCGTGGAACCCGGCGTCGGTGCCGAGGCCGCGGCGACAAAGGATCCCGGGGGCACAGCGTCCGGAAAAGAGACGGCGACCGCTGCCGAGACAAAAAGCATATGGCGGGTTGAAACCCAGAAGGCTGACGACGAGGGCGATAACGTGCGGCAACTCGTGACGAGCGGCCGCAGCAAGCTCGATGAAATCGACAGCCTGTTGAAGAAAGGCGAGGGGGCACCATGATCGACGCAACCATCAACGCGATAATGAATGCGCCAGCACCCGATCCGCGCGCCGGCAGCGCCAATGTGCGGGACGACGCCAGGGGCGGCAGTTTCGGCGATGCGCTTTCCACGGTCCGGGACGAACGCCCGCCCCAGGCGCCGCACGCACGGCATCAGCAGGAAGCGGGCCCGGATGAAGAGCAGCATGCGCAGCCGGATGGTGAGGCGGACAAGGTGGATGTTCCGGTCAAGCGGCCCGCAACCTTTCTGAATGTGATCGTCAACGAGCATGCCGGAGAACGCGGCCACGAGACGGTGGCAGAGTTTCAGAACGCCGTGAAAACGGCGCGCACATCGCCTGGAGAGGGCAAGCCCGGCAAGAAGCTCAAGGACGATGCCGACAAGGACGCCGAGGTGACGGTCGATGCGATCGATCCGAAACTGGCGGAACTGCAACTGGTAACGGCCAACGCCGGCGATATCGCAACGGCGAAGACGCCACTTGAGGAAATTGCACAGGCGATTGCCGGCAAGGTGGATACGGTGAAATCCGACAGGGCTGAACCTGTTCGTGGCAAGGCCGAGCATTCGATCAAGGACATGCCAACAGGCATCGCTGCTGCCGGGAACGAGGCGGGTTCGGCTTCGGAAAACGAGGGCGATGCTTCGGCATTCCGCTTCTCGTCTCCGCGTTCGGGTGCGTCCCGCGCTCTCGATATGAGCACGGTTCAGCGTGAAGGCCGCGTCGAGTTCGACGCGCGGGAAAGCACCGGAAAAGCGACCGATACGATCACGGTTCTCGACTCGCGGCGTTTCATCGGCCTTGCGCCTTCGACCAACGCTTCGGCCCTGACCGGGCTGATCGTCAACGATCCCGAATGGGTCAGCGCCATGCAGCCCGGTTCGTCGCTGTCCAATGCGGCGGCCCAGAGCAGCACGGGCAAGGTCGTGCATACGCTGAAGCTGCACATGACGCCGATCGAGCTCGGATCGGTGACGATGTCGCTGCGCCTTGCGGGGGACGAGCTCGCCGTTCACATGACGGTGGAGAGCGTGGCGGCCTATAAAAAGCTCCAGGACGACAGCAAAAGCATCCTTGAAGGTCTCAAGGCGCAGGGTCTGACAGTCGATAACATCACCATCAGCATCGCTTCTTCCGACAAGAGTGACCAAACGGGCACACAAGCCAACAATCAACAAAATCAGCAGGCGCAGCAGCAGGGCCAGCAGGCCGCCGCCGGGCGCAACCGTGACGAGTCCGGAGCACGAGGCGACCGCCAAGGCAACGGCGATAATTTGGGGGTGCATAATGAAGGCATGGATGGCGCTCCTGGCTCTGCCCGTTCTTCTGCTGACAATGGCGTCTACCTCTGAAAACGCGTCGGCTTCGGCAACATCCGGTGTCTGTGAAAGAGAGATCCAGTCGGCCGCCCGCAAATATGGCGTGCCGGAGGGAATTCTTTATTCCGTCGGCCTGACCGAGACGGGCCGCAAGGGGCGGCTCGACCCCAATGCCATGAATATCGAAGGAAAACCGGTATTTGCGTCCTCCACGGAGGAGGCCTTGGTGACTTTCGAGGCGGCGAAACGAAACGGCGCCAAGCTGATCGACCTTGGATGCATGCAGATAAATCATTATTTCCACGGCGAAAACTTCACATCCGCGCGGGAAATGTTCGATCCGCGCCGCAATGTCGAATATGCCGCCATGTTCCTGCGCAATCTCCATAACAGGCATGAAACCTGGACGATGGCGGTCGCCCGTTATCATGCCGGCCCGAATAATGACCCGGCACAGAAGAAATATGTCTGTCGCGTCATCGCCAATCTCGTGGCGACGGGCTACGGGAAATGGACTCCCAACGCGAAAAATTTCTGCGACGGTTAGCAACCTGGAATTGCTTCTGAAGGCCTCGGGACTCGCAATTTGAAATGTGGCGAGAGAAAGCCCGAAAAAAGGCATTTCAAGCTGTTTTTTGCGATTTTCAAAATTCTTACACAAAAATTTTGTGCCATATATGGTTAATAACCACTATATGTAGATCAAATCGGCACAAAATGGTTAATCAATTATTAATAACTATCGATGATTTCCTACAGTTGTCCGTGAATCCTCCGATTCGTACCAATGCCACATTGGAAAACACCACACTGATTCGGAGGCGGACGAATGATCGTAGTGGTTGATGAGCGCGAGCTCGTTAAAGACGGCTATACATCTCTATTTGGGCGTGAGGGCATTCCCTCGACCGGGTTCGATCCGGTCGAATTCGGGGAATGGGTCTCGACGGCCGCGGAAAGCGATCTTGCGGCCGTGGAGGCCTTTTTGATCGGCCAGGGCGACCGGAGCTTTTCCTTGCCGAAGGCGATCAGGGATCGCACGACGGCCCCGGTGATCGCGGTCAGCGACCAGCCCTCGCTGGAATCGACGCTGGCGCTTTTCGACAGCGGCGTCGACGACGTCGTGCGCAAGCCGGTTCACCCCCGTGAAATCCTGGCACGTGCGGCGGCGATCCGTCGCCGGCTGCAGGTCATCTCGAACTTTACCGATGCCGGGCCGATCCGGGTTTTCTCCGATGGCCGTGATCCGGAAGTCGGTGGTGAAGTGTTCCCATTGCCGCGCCGTGAGCGCCGCATCCTCGAATATTTGATCGCCAATCGCGGACGCCGCGTTTCCAAGGCGCAGATTTTCAATGCCATCTACGGCATCTTCGATGATGACGTCGAAGAAAACGTCGTTGAAAGCCACATCAGCAAGCTGCGCAAGAAACTGCGCAAGAAGCTCGGCTACGACCCGGTCGATTCCAAGCGTTTCCTCGGCTACAGCATTGATTGGCAATGATTTTCATTGACCCGCGTGGTCTTTTTCAAACGCGGTATTTCCGACAGCTTCACGCAAGCCAAACGCTTTACCTTCTCCCTGAAAGATGACCACGAGGGTTTTTGAATGAGTATTTTCGGCACTATGCGAACCGGTGTGTCCGGCATGAATGCACAGGCGAACAAGCTGGGCACCGTGGGCGACAACATCGCCAACGCAAGCACCACCGGCTACAAGCGTGCATCGACGTCGTTCTCCTCGCTCGTTCTGCCCTCCTCGTCGGGCAGCTATGCTTCCGGCGGCGTGCAGTCCAACGTTCGCTACAGCATTTCGGAGCAGGGCAACCTCTCCTACACCACCTCGAGCACCGATCTTGCCATTCAGGGTAACGGTTTCTTCGTGGTCCAGGATGGTGCAGGCACGCCTTACCTCACGCGCGCCGGTTCCTTCGTGAAGAATGCGGAAGGCTACCTGGAAAACGCGGCCGGCTTCCAGCTGATGGGTTACCCCTACGGCTCCAACCCGCCGGCAGCTGTGGTCAACGGCTTTACCGGTCTTGAGGCGATCAACGTCAACAATTTCGGTCTGACGGCATCTCCCTCCACGCAGGGCAGCTTCCCCGCAAACCTCAATCGCGACGATAAGGCCGCGACGGCGCCGCTTCCGAGCACCAACTCCGCAACTGCGGCGTTCGGCAACAAGACGTCGTTGACGGCATTCGACAGTGGCGGTGCGAAGGTTCTCTACGATTTCTATTACACCAAGACGGGTGACAACACCTGGGAGGTGTCGGTCTATCGTCAGGATCAGTCGACCAATGGCGGTTTCCCTTATACGGCGACTGCACCGGCAACCCTTGTTAAGGAAACGGTGGATCTGGAGTTCGATCCCGCTACCAACAAGCTCACGACCGCATCCCCGAAATCGATCACCATCAATGACGACAACAGCGGCGTGGCGCAGGCGATCAATATCGACCTGTCGGAAATGACGCAGTTCTCCACGAAATTCACGCCCGGCACCGCGATCCTGGATGGCAACGGCCCGAGCCAGATCAAGGATGTCGAAATCGGCAAGGACGGTGTGGTGACGGCGGTTTATCAGGATGGCGGCCGTCGCAACATCTACCAGCTGGCTCTCGCCACGGTGCCGAGCGTCGACAATCTCAGCCCGCAGAACGGTAACGTCTACCTGCCCAGCAACGAGTCGGGTGTCGTCACCATCGGTTTCCCGCAGTCGGGAAGCTTTGGTTACGTTCAGAAGGGTGCGCTGGAGGGCTCGAATGTCGATATCGCCAGCGAACTTACCGACATGATTGAATCCCAGCGTATCTACACAGCGAATTCGAAGGTCTTCCAGACTGGGTCGGATTTGATGGACGTCCTGATCAATCTGAAGAGATAATATTCTCACGAGGACAGATGAATGTCGCTCACGTCAGCAATGAATACTGCGCAGTCGATTTTCAATAATACAGGTAAGCAGACGGACGTTACCTCGAAGAACATTGCCAATGTCGGCAATGCGAATTACGTCAAGCGAACCGCCATTCTCGGCACGACCATGGCCGGAGCGAGTATCGTCTCCAATGGCCGTGCCCAGAATGAAAGTCTTCTCAGGCAGACAATCTCCAGTTCTTCCCTCGCTTCGGGCCAGAAGACCGTTTTGACCGGTCTTGAGGAGATGAAGAGCATTTTCGGCGGGAATGACTACGAAAGTTCTCCTTCCACCTATATGAAGGAATTGCTCAAGAGCCTTGTTGGTTATGCAGCCAAGCCGAGCGATTCCGCTTTGGCCGCGACGGTGGTGACCGCCGCCACGGACGTTGCCAGTTCCCTGAACAAGGCTTCGGCCGAATTGCAGTCGATGCGCCTGCGCGCCGACAAGGAAATCACCCTTCAGGTCGACAAGCTGAATGATCTGCTTGCGAAATTTGAAGAGGCCAATAACGAGGTCAAGGCGCAGACGGCGATTGGCGGCGATCCGAGCGACGCCCTCGATCAGCGCGAAGCGCTTGTTAAGGACATCTCGTCCATTATCGGCGTCAATGCCGTCACGCGTCCAAACAATGATGTCGCGCTCTATACGACGGATGGTGCGACGCTGTTCGAGATCGTACCGCGCAAGGTGACCTTCAACCAGCAGCCGGGCTACGACGCGACGACGACCGGCAACGCAATTTATATCGATGGCGTGGCGCTCAAGGCGGGCACCGGCAGCAACACGACGGCGGAGGGTTCGCTTCAGGGCCTGATGCAGCTTCGTGACGATCTGGTGCCGACCATGCAAAGCCAGCTCGACGAGATCGCGCGCGGTCTGATCACCATGTTTGCGGAAAAGCCGGCTGATGCAACCGCTGGCCTGCCGAACATGCCGGGCCTGTTTACCTATGGCTCTCCCCCGGCGACGACCATTCCGGCGGATGGGGTTGTCTCTCCCGGGCTCGCCGCCAGCATTACCGTCAACCCGGCGTTAATTATTTCTAAAGGTGGCAATCCGGAATTGTTGCGTGATGGTGGTATCAACGGTACCGATTATATCATCAATAGCACGACTTCGGGCGGAACCGGTTTCTCCGCGCTGATCGACAGTTATGTCACTGCTTTCGACGCACCCATGAATTTTTCCGCGTCGACACGTATCGATACGAATACCAGCATCCTGAAATACGGCACCAACTCGATGGGGTGGCTCGAACAGGAACGTTCCGGTGCGACTTCGGCAAACGAGGCGAAAAGCGCGCTTTATGAGCGCTCGTCCACTTCCTATTCGAACAATACGGCGGTCAGCCTGGATGAGGAGCTCTCGCTGCTCATGGATATCGAACAATCTTACAAGGCGGCCACGAAGCTGGTGACGACAGTGGATGAAATGCTCAAGTCGCTGATGGACATGGTGAGGTAAACGATGAAAACGTCCTTCATTTCATCGCTGGCAATGCAGAACAGCATGCGCAGCACCATCCTCAAAGCCCAGCTTGAGATGACCAATCTCAATACGGAGCTGACGACGGGCAAACATGCGGATCTCGGCGTGACGCTGGGCGCCAATACGGCGCGCAGCCTCGATCTCAATCGCGATGTCGACCGTCTCCAGTCAAACATCACCATCAATGCATTCGCCACTCAGCGTCTTGAATCCTCTCAGGCCGCTCTGACGTCGATGGCGACGGCGGCTAACAAGATCCAGAGCGTCGTGTTGACCACCAACGGAGCGGAGGCCCCGACGACGGCGGTCGTGCTCCAGACCATTACCGACGCCTACAAGACCTTTACCGGTTTTGCCAATACGGCGGTCGGGGGTGAATACCTGTTTTCGGGTATCAATACCGATGTGCAGCCGGTCGATGACTATTTTGCAGAAGGATCGACGCTGAAAACGGCCTATGATGCCGAGTTGAACGCTTTCCTCGCGACGGCCGGTGTGTCCAAGCCCTCGGACCTGACCAAGGACCAGGTCAGCGCATTCATGACGCATATCGAGGGTGTCTTTAACGGCACCACCACCGTGACGAACCCGCCGCATACCGGCCTGGACGGCACCCAGAATTACGATTTCTGGACGACTTTCGGTTCCAAGGCGAGCGACACGAACATGACGAGCCGCGTCAGCCAGAATGAGGTGGTGCAAAGTTCGACGAACAGCAATTCCCAGGGAATGCGCTATTTCGCAATGACGGCTGTCACCGCCATGACTTTTCTCGACAGCAGCGTGAGCAGTGAGATTCGCGCCATGGTGGCTTCGCAGTCCGGCACGAATATCGGTAAGGCCATTGACGGCCTGAACCAGCAGGCGAGTAGCCTCGGCCTTTCCCAGGAACGCGTCAAGAAGTCGAACGACTCCCTGGCAGCGCAGAAAAAGATCATCGAAACGCATCTGCTGGATATTGAGGGGATCGATACTTACGAGGCGAAGACCCGTCTCGATCTGCTGCAGCAGCAGATCGAAATCGCATACAGCCTCACGTCGCGTCTGCAAAAAATGAGTCTGGTGAACTACCTCTGATGAACAGGGGTGGCGGCAGATAAAGGATACATGAATGTACCAGTTTTCCTACGCCGAAATCATGGAGGATGGTGTCGCAAACGCGAAAGATCGCGAGCGACAGGCGTTGAACAAATCGATCGAACTGCTTGTGGAGGCAAAGGATAGCTCTTCCCAGCGCCATACGATCGAAGCACTTTTTTACACTCGGCGGGTCTGGATCCGCTTCATTGAGGACCTCAAGCAGCCGGATAACCAGCTGGCCATGGAGCTGAGGGCCAATCTGATCTCGATCGCGATCTGGATTTTGAAAGAGTGCGAACTGATCCGGAAACGTCAGTCGACGAATTTCCAGGGCATAATTGACGTGACAACCATCATCAGGGATGGACTGAAATGAAAAGTACACTTCGAATTTCGCTGAAATCGGGCGAAAAGATTTTCATCAACGGCGCGGTTCTGCGTGTGGATCGCAAGGTCGCGCTCGAATTCCTGAACGATGTCACCTTCCTGCTCGAAAACCACGTTCTGCAGCCCGATCAGGCGACGACGCCGCTCCGGCAGCTTTATTTCATCGCGCAGATGATCCTCATCAACCCGGAAGGGCGCGAGCAGTCCACCAACATGTTCCGCAAGTCGGTGAGCATGCTGCTGAACTGCTTCCAGCATGACGAGGTTCTGGCGGAACTCAAGCGGATCGACGGCCTGGTCGCCTCCGGCAAGGCTTTCGAAGCGCTGAAGGCCATTCGTGGTCTTTATCCGATCGAGGAAAAGATCCTCAACAATCAGGAAATGACCCCGGCAACGATCGAACAGATTCGCAAGGAGATCGCACCATGGCGGTAGATGCAGTCAACTCGGCAACCGCTAACCCCTGGGCCAATGCCGGTGCGAGCAGCAGTGACAAGAATGCGGCCTCGCTGAACTATGACAGCTTCCTGAAGCTCCTCATCGCCCAGATGAAGAACCAGGATCCGACCAGCCCGATGGATGCGGGCCAGCAGATGTCGCAGCTCGCGAGCTTCTCGCAGGTCGAGCAGACGATCAAGACCAACACCCACCTGAAGAGCATGCTGCAGGCGGAAGCCCTGACACGCGCGTCTGATCTTGTCGGCAAGACCGTCATGAGCGCCGACGACAAGGTTACCGGTGTGGTGAAGGAAGTCGAAGTCTATTCGGACGGCGTCATCGCCATCACCGAAGCTGGTGACAAGGTGCTGCTGCAGGCCGGTGTCACCTTCTCCAACGGCCCGATCAAGAGTACATCTGGTAACGGAACCGATTCGAACAACTCGGCCGGTTCGTGAATATGAAGAGGCGGCATCACGCCGCCTTTCAGGAATAAGGATGCGACGATGAACGAGGCCGATGCGCTTGATATCATGCAGGCGGCAGTCTGGACCGTTCTCGTCGCGGCCGGTCCGGCGGTTCTCGCCGCCATGATCGTCGGTGTCGCCATTGCCTTCATTCAGGCCCTGACCCAGGTTCAGGAAATGACGCTGACCTTCGTTCCCAAGATCGTCACGATCATGATTGTTCTCGGTGTCGCCGCCCCCTTCGTGGGCGCGCAGATATCGCTTTTCTCCAATCTCGTCTTTTCCCGCATCCAATCCGGCTTCTGACGCCGTTTCCTCGATATGCCACCCTCGCGCAAGCTTCAGCGGCTAGGGATAGGCTGAAGCATCGGACCGACTTGCGTGAGCGATTGTCGAAAGCCGATGCCGTGGAACCGTGCGGCGGCTTTCCGTCGCCCTTCTCATGAAGAGACAGGACGAATTTTATGGCGCAACCACCAGTCATTTCCCTGCCCAAGGTCAGTCCGAGCACGCGTGATATCGGCTTTGCACTGGGCATCGTGGCGATCCTCTGCGTCCTCTTCCTGCCTATTCCGGTCATGCTGGTCGATATCGGCCTGGCGTTCTCGATCGCGCTCTCGGTCCTCATCCTCATGGTGGCGCTCTGGATCCAGCGGCCGCTGGATTTCTCGTCTTTCCCGACCGTGCTGCTGATCGCGACCATGATCCGCCTGTCACTGAACATTGCGACGACACGCGTCATCCTGTCCCACGGCAATGAGGGGCCGACGGCGGCCGGCGGCGTGATTGCCGGCTTTTCCAGCCTCGTCATGTCCGGGGATTTCGTGATCGGTCTGATCGTCTTCCTGATCCTGATCACCGTCAACTTCATCGTCATCACCAAGGGTGCGACGCGTATCGCCGAAGTCGGCGCGCGCTTCACCCTCGATGCCATTCCCGGCAAGCAGATGTCGATCGATGCGGATCTGTCCGCCGGCATCATCGACGAAAAGGAAGCGCAGCGCCGCCGCCGGGAGCTGGAAGAGGAAAGCTCCTTCTTCGGTTCGATGGACGGTGCTTCGAAGTTCGTGCGCGGCGACGCGATCGCCGGCCTCATCATCACCGCGATCAACGTCTTCGGCGGCATCATCATCGGTTATTTCCGCCATGGCATGCCGATCGGCGAAGCGGCTGATGTTTTCGTCAAGCTTTCGGTCGGTGACGGTATCGTTTCGCAGATCCCGGCCCTGATCGTATCGTTGGCAGCCGGCCTTCTGGTGTCGCGCGGCGGCACGGCCGGTTCGACCGATCAGGCGGTGGTCAACCAGCTGAGCGGTTATCCGCGCGCGCTGATGGTTTCGGCCATGCTGATGGGTCTGCTCGCCATCATTCCGGGCCTTCCGTTCCTGCCCTTCATCTTCCTTGGCGGCATCATGGCCTTCGGCAGCTGGTATATTCCGCGCCAGGCGGAGGCCGAAAGTGCGCTTCGCCGTCAGGAAGAAGAGAACAAGGTTCTCCAGACTACCGAGGCGGAAAAGGACTCGGTCAAGCAGGTGCTGAAGACGGCCGAGATCGAGCTGGCGCTCGGCAAGCAGGTCTCGACCCGCCTGCTCGGCGCGCATCAGGAACTGGCCTTTCGCGTCGGCAAGATGCGCAAGAAATTCGCGGCCCAATACGGCTTTGTGGTGCCGGAGATCAAGGTCTCCGACGACATCATGATCCAGGAGAAGGCTTATCAGATCCGCGTCCACGGCACGACGATCGCGTCGAGCAACCTGCGCGTCGGCGATGTTCTGGTCGTGACCGGGGCAGGGCGCAAACCGAGCATTCCGGGCGACGAAATCCGCGAACCCGCCTTCGGCATGCCCGCCGTCTCGATCCTCGAAACCTTCACCGAGGATCTGAAACGCGAAGGTTTCCACCCGATCGACAACGTCTCGGTGGTGCTGACGCATCTGAGTGAAGTCATCCGCAACAACCTGCCGCAGCTCCTGTCCTACAAGGACGTCAAGATCCTCATCGACAGGCTCGATCCCGAATACAAGAAACTCGCCGATGAAATCTGCTCGTCGCATATGTCCTATTCCGGCCTGCAGGCGGTGCTGAAGCTGCTGCTTGCCGAGCGCGTATCGATCCGCAACCTGCATCTCATTCTCGAAGCGGTTGCCGAACTCGCACCGCATGTGCGCAAGACGGAACAGATCGTCGAACATGTTCGGGTGCGCATGTCGCAGCAGCTCTGTGGCGATCTGGCGGATAATGGCGTGCTGCGCGTCCTGCGCCTCGGCAACAAGTGGGACATGGTGTTCCATCAGGCGCTGAAGCGCGACCAGAAGGGCGAAATCGTCGAATTCGATATCGATCCCCGCCATCTCGAGGAATTTTCCGAGCAGGCGTCCAAAGTTATCCGTGAATTCATGGATCGTGGCCTGCCCTTTGTCCTTGTAACCTCGCCGGAAACGCGGTCCTATGTGCGCATGATTATCGAGCGACTCTTTGCGACCCTGCCGGTTCTTTCGCATGTGGAACTTGCCAAGGGTCTGGAGATCAAGATTCTGGGCGCCATTTCATGATAACCGACCCGCAAGGGACAATTATCGCATTGTTCCTTGCCGTTTGCCGCATCGGCGCCTGTTTCATGACCATGCCGGGCTTTTCCAGCTCGCGCATTTCGCCGCAGATCCGCATGTTGCTCTGTGTGGCGGTGTCCATGGCGCTGCTGCCCGTCTTGTGGGACACGATCTATCCGAAGGTTTCTGGCGCAAGCCAGGGCACCGTTGTCGGCCTTATCTTCACCGAGATCCTCATCGGCGCCATGTATGGGCTGATAGCACGGTTCTATACGCTCGGCTTTCAGTTCACCGGCTCGCTCATCGGCGCTTCCATCGGCCTCAGCGCGCCGGGTGGGGCCGATGTCATCGAAGACGTGCAGGAAAACCAGATATCCAATTTCATCACCTTTGGCGGCCTGCTGGTGCTGTTCATGCTGGATTTTCACCATATCGTCCTGAAGGCGCTGGTGGATTCCTACAGCGCCACGCCGGTCGGCGCGCTTATCAGCAGCCAGAAGATGCTGATTACGCTGACCGATACGCTACGGGCGTCCTTTTCGATCATGCTGCGGCTGGCGAGCCCCTTCGTGATCTACGGCCTGATGTTCAACGTCGCCGTCGGCCTCATAAACAAGCTCGCGCCGCAGATTCCCGTCTATTTTATCTCGACGCCCTTCGTTCTCGCGGGCGGTCTTTTCATGCTCTATTTGTCGGTCGCGGCCCTCATCCGGCAATTCGTGGATGGTTTCGGCCCGGTCTTCATCGGCTTTTGATCTGGAGAAAACGCGATGGCTTCGGACAAGCGCTCCGCCAAGCTCAAACGTCTGGTCACCGTCCAGCGGCACATGGAAAAAATGGCCGAGGTGGAATTGGCCGACACCACCCGCACCCGGAGCGAGGTGGCGCAATCCATGGAGAGCACGCTCGAGGCCATGAGTTCGATGGAGCCTGTGCATCAGACGTTCTCCCGGCATTATTCGGATCGTTATGGCCGCCTCGTCGTCCAGGACCGCCAGCTGGCCGGTGTGCAGCAGTTTCAGGAAAACAAGGTGCTGAAGGAAAAGACCAAGGCCGACAGGCTGGAGGACCGGATGCATATTGCCCGCGATCTCGAGGATCGCGAGGCCGATGATAATGCAATCTATGATTTGTTAGAAATTACGAATGTTTCCCACACACCAGCCTCCAGCAAGGTTGGCGATCCATAGTCTATCCCATTGTTGCATCGCGGACGTTTTGAAGGCGTCTTCGGCGATGTTTCTTGATTGAACGAACGCGCCGGTTTTCGTCCGGTACGTTCGTCAGCTCGGGAGTTCGGGACGTGGCGATATCGGTTATAAGCGATCTGGTGATGGATGTGGTTCGCGCGGCGGACCCCCAGGAAGTACAGGTCGCCCAGGAAAAACTGAAGGCGAACAAGGCGGCTTTCGCGGCCACCAGCCTTGCCGATGCCGGCAAGGGCTTCGGTGCCGCTGTCGATATGCTGGATGGCGCTTCCTCGAAGGCCGGCCTTGGCGACACGAATATTCGTGCGCACCGTACCGAAATTCCCGAAACATACCGTAAATATGAAGCCTCGGTGCTCCAGACCTTCGTTGCCAACATGCTGCCGAAAGACAGCGAGGAAGTATATGGCAAGGGTAATGCCGGCGAGATCTGGAAAAGCATGATGGCGGAACAGTTTGCCGATACGATTTCCAGAAATGGCGGCGTCGGCATTGCGGAGCAGGCTTACAAGGATGCGCTGCGGAAAGCCGAAAGCAAAGGCATTACCGACGTATCGATGAATGACAAAGACCATAATGCTGCAATTCGGATGGTGGCGGAGTTCGAGCGGCAGGTCCTCGGCGTTTCCAATGATAAAACGGACGAGGCTTGAGAATGAAAAACCCTAACGAGGAGACAAGCATGGACCTTATGTCGAACGACCACCGTATCCAATCCGTTCTCGGCCGCCTTGAGATGATCATCGACAATGAGAACGACAATATCGGTAAGGACCCGCAGTTCGACTTCAAGGTCTCCAACGCCCACAAGAGCCGTTGCCTTTATGAGCTGACGATGCTGGTCCGCGATACGCCGCGCGAGGAAATCGCCGCCGGTTACATGGATCAGGTCAAGGGCATCAAGTCCAAGCTCGCCACCAATGCCAGCCGCGTCGAAGCGCATCTGAATGCGGTTCGCGCTGTTGCCGATCTGCTCAAGAGCGCGATCCAGGAGGCCGATACGGACGGCACCTATTCGCAGGAACAGTTCCTTTACGGCGCAGCCTCCTGATGTTGAAGCTTCTTCTCACCGGCGTCTGGGTTTGCGCCGTCACGCTCGGCGCGGTGTATTTCTCCGTCCAGATGGCGACGGCGCCTTCGCCGGATGAGGCGGGAGCGAAAAAGGCCAATCTGCAGCTGGTCAAGGGCGAAAGCATCACCATTCCCGTCATCAATGATGGCGGGGTTAACGGTTATTTCCTCAGCCGGATTTCGCTGCGTGTCGACAAGGACAAGATGGCGAAGATCGAGCTGCCTGCAACGCAGCTGATGACCGATGAATTGTTCACGCTTCTGGCGGGTTCTTCCATGGTCAACATCGCCAATATTTCCACCTTCGATCCCGAAGCCTTCAAGCAGCGTATCCGTGAGGGGCTGAACAAGCGGCTCAACGACGAGGTGGTTGAGGATGTGCTGATCGAGCAGCTCGATTATCTGTCGAAAGCCGACATTCGCGAGCAGAACGGTAACGGCACGCCCCGCTCGGTCAAGCTTGTCGAGGGCGAGAAGGCCGAAGCCGGAAAAGAGGCGGCTGCGGCGCCAAGCCACTGACGGCGGGCTTTAGCGGCACAAAAGCGTGCCACCCTGCTGGTTAATCGTCTCTTTCGACCTCCCGGAGCATTTGAGAGATTGCTTTCAAGCTAAATTCAACCTGCACCTGTATAACAAACCCATGAACCACCGTTTCGCAGGTCATGCGTGAGATCGGTGGTGATGGGTATGCATTTGGGGGTTGGCAAATGGGGTTCGCGTCAGGTTTTGCGCGGTCGGGGTCGCAGCGGAATATCCACGGATTGGGCGTCTGTGATCTTGAATGGAATGGCGCGCTGGAACTGGTTTCCGGCAAGGCTTCGGCCTGTGAAGGGCACACCATGCTCTCCTTTCTCACCATCGAGAAGGCGAAGCTTTCCCTGAAGGACAACGCCTATCGGCAAATTCTGGAAAGCTGCCTGCTCCTGCCGCAGGGCAAGGGAATGAAGGCCGCGGCACGGGCAGAACATGGCGAACCTCTGCCCGCCACCATCGACGGCGTTGCCTTCGTCATGGCGCTTCTGACCTATATGGCGGTGCCGAAACGCATCGGCGTTGCCGGAGATGATGCGGTACAGATCGGCGAGGTGCTTGCCCGGCTGCGTGCGCATGCACCCTGGCACGATTTCGTCATGCTGAACCGGGATGCATCGGGCGTTAAGGTGGATGTTCTGCTGGCCGGAATGCTGAAGGAAAATCAGGAAAAATGGCTGCACCGCACCGTCAGCCATGAGGATGCGCGTGTTACCATCGCGGTCGGCCCATTGTTCAAGGTCCTGTCGTCCGAAGTGGCCGGCATGCCGGAGATTTTCCGCAAGCTGCATATGAGCTGGCTTTACAGCCTTTGCGCCGAACCCTGGCACATCGCACTCGGCAAGAGCTGAAACCAGGCCTGCCAAGCCTCGCGTTAACCATTTGTTTGCCACGATCCTTTAACCTCTCGTAAGGTTTTGACAGTCGCCCGTTGCGGGCGGCACCGAGGGCGGCAGACGGCTTCAGATGGTTGATGACAATCCGGATATGATGGCGATCCGCCCCGAGGGGGATGATGTCGCCGCGCCCTCGTCGCAATGGCGCAGGCATTGTCTGCGGCTCCTGACGGCAGGCTGCGTCGCGGCGGCAACGCTTGCGGGTGCTGCCATTCCGTTGTTCCTCATTGATTCTGGTTTTCGCGGTTATGTTTCGCAGGCCCGGATCGAGGTTACCCAGACCGCTTATGATGCCCCGGATGCGACCCGTTTTCTGGCGATGGCGCGGCGGACCCTGCTTTCGCCCTCCGGGCTTGAGCGGGTAACCGCCGATCTGAAGCTGAAACCCGCCGATATGGTCGGTGTTCGCAATCAGGGTGAGCTTGGCCTGCTTCTCGATCTCCTGACCGGTGGACATGCGCGCGTGGTCTCCCCGCGTGAGGCGCTGAACGGCGCCGTGGGCGATGCGATCCGGCTGGAACTGACCCCCGACGAAAATATGCTGATCGTGACCGCCAAGGCGGCGACGCCTGAAATGGCGATGCGGCTGACGGACTATCTTTCGATGCGCGTGATGGCGGATGGCAAGGCCGGCACGATGACGCCCGCCATGCGCGAGACGGAGAGAGCACGGAAGAAGCTGGACGAGGCGGAAGCCGCCGTAAATGGTTTCCAGATGCGTCATGGCGATGCCGTGATGACCGAAGCGCAGCAGCTCGAACAGCAATTGCGTGACGTAAACGACAGTCTGGCGCGCGCCACCCGGCAGCAACAATCTCTCCAGGCCGATCTGGCTGCCGCCTCAGCTCTGAAGCCGAATGACGTGTATTCCAAACCACTGCCGGCCGGCACGGCATTTTCGGCGCTTGAGGATGTCAGGCAGAAACAGGCGAGTGCCAGCATGGCGCTTGCCGGTGTTTCGGTGGATTACGGCCCGAAACATCCCCGCCGCATCGCCGCCCAGAATGCAATGGATGCCGTGCAGGCGCTGGCCGCCCCCGCATTGCGCCAGTTGCTTGACGGGCTGCGGGCGGATGAAAAGCGCGTCAATCAGGAGATCGCCACCGTCACTGGCGAGCAGAAGACATATCTCGACCGCCTGAATGCCCTCGGTGTCGCGCCCGGTGAATTCTCCAGATTGCAGGCTGAGCTGGAAACGGCGCGAAATACCTATCTGGAGGCCAGCGAACGCCGCGACCTGACCGTCTCGGCAACGCCCGCCATTGAAACCCGCCTGGCCAGGAAGGCAGCACCCGGCGAATTGTCCCGGGACCTGACGCAGGCCGCGATGCTGGCGGGCGGCGGTGCGCTGATCGGCCTGTTGAGCAGCCTCTACCTCCTCAGCTATCGTCGCCATGACGAGGAAGAAGAGGCGGAAGCGGTATTGGCCGTCGAAACCACCGAGGAACCGCTCTCCCCCGCTGTCGCGCCGGAATTTTCAGAATTCGAGCCCATCGAGCCAGCCGTATTTGACGATCTCTCGCCGCTTGCCGCGGAGGCGGATGTCGAAGCGGCGGCGGAGGAAGACAGCTTTGCCGATTATTACGGCGAGGCCGCAAATGACGCTGACGATATGCCGCTGGACGAGCGTGTGCGGCAGGTTCTGATGGGCAATCGCACCGTCAGAACGGCCGATCCCGCCGCATCAGCACTGCCACCGCTGCTGGCTGAAGCCCTTGCCGGACGCTTCGATCACGCCGAGGCCGAAGCCGAGGAGCTGATGGAATTGCGACGGGAATTGGCGTTCCTGAGAGAGCGTCTCGCCGATTACGCCGATCGCCGCGAAGACTACCGCAAAACAGCCTGAAAACGCCGCATTTTAGCTTGCATTCCTGCGAAGGGGGCACCATACGGAGCCTACGTAACCCAGCAGGAGCAGGACGCATGGCAGTTGTGATTGACGGGAAGGCGAAGGCAGCTTCGGTAACGGAGGCGGTCCGCAAATCGGCAGAAGCGCTGGAGGCGGAAAAGGGCGTGAAGCCCGGTCTGGCGGTTGTCATCGTCGGAAATGATCCGGCCAGCCATGCTTACGTGAACTCCAAGAGCAAGATGGCGAAGCAATGCGGTTTCAACTCCATCCAGCACACGCTGCCGGAAGAAACCACTCAAGCTGACCTCCTGAAGCTGGTTGGCGAAATGAACGCCGATGCGTCCATCCACGGCATTCTGGTGCAGCTGCCCCTGCCGAAACATTTCAATTCGGATGAGATCATCCAGTCGATCCTGCCCGAGAAGGATGTCGACGGTCTCAGCGTCTTGAATGCCGGCAAGCTGGCAACCGGCGATCTCGCCACTGGCCTCATCTCCTGCACACCCGCCGGTGCCATGCTGCTTGTGCGCGGCATTCACGGTGACGACCTTTCCGGCCTCAATGCCGTTGTCATCGGCCGCTCCAACCTCTTCGGCAAGCCCATGGGCCAGCTTCTGTTGAATGCCAATGCCACGGTGACCATGGCGCATTCGCGCACCAGGGATCTCGCCACCGTCTGCAAGACGGCCGATATTCTCGTTGCGGCAGTCGGCCGCGCGGCGATGGTGAAGGGCGACTGGGTAAAGCCGGGCGCAACCGTCATCGATGTCGGCATCAACCGTATTCCTGCTCCCGAAAAGGGCGAAGGCAAGTCGAAGCTGGTTGGCGATGTCGCCTTTGACGAGGCAAGCGCCGTTGCTGCCGCCATTACCCCCGTGCCCGGCGGTGTCGGCCCGATGACGATCGCCATGCTGATGGCCAACACCGTCATCGCCGCCTATCGCGCTCAGGGGCTGACGGCTCCGAAGTTTTAAGAGTCGTAGACAGCAAAAAGGGGATACTTCTCCTCATTCCTGTGACGAGCACAGGAATGAGAGTGGAGGGGGCGCTCAAGCGAGAAACGCCTTGTGCCAGCGATGTGTCCGGCTTCAGCCGCAGCACATGCATCAAGACCATCCGCCTTACGCCTTCGGAGCTGGCCCCGTCGAAGCGCGCACCACCAGTTCCGCCTTCCAGAGTTCCTGATGGGGTTCCGTCTGGTTAAGCTTGATGCGATTGATCAGGCGCTGGCCCACGCGCACCCCCGCTGCCCTGAGTGATGAGCGAGTGGTGGTCAGCGGCACCGAAAAATTATCGGGCTTCAAAAGTGGCAGCACGTCGTCATGGGCGATCAGCGAGATATCCCTGCCGGGTTTCAGGCCCCGCTGGTTGAGTGACCGGATCGCACCTAGTGCCAGCGCGGTACTGGCGCAGAGAATGGCGGTCGGTGTTTCCGGGTGTGACAGCAGAGCCTCCATGCCGAGATACCCTTCCTCATCCGTCATGCTGCTGTGCCGTTTATTCTCAGGGTGCAGGGAAAGCCCATTGGCCGCCAGCGCCTTTTCCACCCCGAGACAGCGCCGGTAGGTGAAATCATAACCTTCCGGGCCATTCAGCAGCCCGATGCGCGTATGGCCAAGCTGCAGGAGAAGCTGGGTCGCATCGCGGAAGGCGCCTTCATTATCCACGTCGAGATAAGGGTAATCCTCCTCCACGCCGACGGAGCGGCCATGCACGAGGAAGGGCAGGGAGAGCGACTGCATCATGGCGATGCGTGGGTCGTTGTTCTTCATGTAGGCGAGATAGATGCCGTCGACGCTGCCGCTCGCCGCCAGTCCCCGCAGGGCCTCGCGCTCCTTTTCCGGTTCTGTCGGCATGATGACGAGGTGAAAGCCGCTGCGCGAGGCTTCCTCACCCAGCCCGCTCAGGAATTCACCGAAATGCACGTCGGAGCGATGGTGTTCACCAATCGGCATCACAAGACCGATGGAACCGACCTTGCCCGTTGCCAGCCGCTGTGCCGCGGCATTCGGGCGATAACCGGTCTTTTCGGCCGCCTCCATGACGCGGCGGCGGGTTTCCGCGCTGACCTCCGGATAGCCGTTGAGCGCCCGGCTGATGGTCGTCTGCGAAATCCCCAGCAGTTGCGACAACTGTTTCAGGTTCATGTCTGTCATTTCCTCCATGCGTGCGCTCGGGAAAAGGCCAAAAGCCGCTCCTCACATTCCCAAAGCGCTTTAGATTTTTATCAGCCCCATGCGCTTTTCTCAATCGAAAATGATAGCCGCCTTCCGAAATAAATATGACTATTCCCAAGGCCCTGCAACGTTTCCGCAGAAAGAGCCTCTTGACTCGGTCTCGATGACAATGAGATGAATAGGCAGCCAAAGCGCTTTGATTGAGAGAGGACGCTTTGAGCCTTTTATGTGATGGGAGGTAAATCACATGCGGAAGACTCTTTTGGCGACGGCGGCCTCGATGGTGCTGCTGTCGGGTTCGGCCTTTGCTGCCGATCTGAAATTCGCACCCGGCGCAGATGCCAAGTTCAACTGGAAAAGTTACGAGGACTTCAAGGCGGCCCATGCCGACCTGAAAGGTCAGACACTGACGATTTTCGGCCCCTGGCGCGGTGAGGATGAGGCGCTGTTCCAGTCGGTGCTCGCCTATTTCGCTGATGCGACCGGCGTGAATGTCCGTTATTCCTCGTCGGAAAATTACGAGCAGCAGATCGTTATCGACACGCAGGCGGGTTCGCCGCCCAATATCGCCATTCTGCCGCAGCCCGGCCTTCTGGCCGATCTGGCCGCCAAGGGTTTCCTTGTGCCGCTCGGCGATACGACCGCCAGCTGGGTCAAGGAAAATTACGGCGCGGGCCAGTCCTGGGTCGATCTCGGCAGCTACAAGGGCAAGGATGGCAACAAGGCCTATTTCGCGTTCCCCTTCAAGGCGGACGTGAAGTCGCTCGTCTGGTACGTGCCTGAGAACTTCGAGGAAGCGGGCTATAAAGTGCCCGAGAGCATGGAAGACCTGTTCAAGCTGACCGACCAGATCGTCGCCGATGGCGGCACACCCTGGTGCATCGGCCTCGGTTCGGGCGGCGCCACCGGCTGGCCGGCCACCGACTGGGTGGAAGATCTGATGCTGCGCACGCAGCCGCTGGACGTCTACCAGAAGTGGACGACCAACGAAGTCAAGTTCACCGATCCGGCCGTGGTTGCGGCGATCAACGAGTTCGGCAAATTTGCCAAGAACGAGAAATATGTGAGCGGTGGTGTTGCGGCCGTGGCCTCCACCGACTTCCGCGACAGCCCGAAGGGCCTCTTCGACATTCCGCCGAAGTGCTACCTGCATCATCAGGCGTCTTTCGTGCCGTCCTTCTTCCCGGAAGGCACCAAGGTGGGTACGGATGTGGATTTCTTCTACATGCCGACCTATGCCTCAAAGCCTGAACTCGGCAAGCCGGTTCTGGGCGCCGGCACGCTCGTCACCATCACCAAGGAAGCGCCGGCTGCCAAGGCATTCGTCGAATTCCTGCAGACCCCGATCGCCCATGAAGTGTGGATGGCGCAGTCCAGCTTCCTGACGCCGTATAAGGGCGTGAATGTCGACACCTATGCCAACGAGCAGATGAAGCGCCAGGGCGAAATCCTGACGACCGCGACGACCTTCGGTTTTGATGGTTCCGACCTGATGCCCGGCAAGATCGGTGCCGGCGCATTCTGGACCGGCATGATCGATTTCGTCGGTGGCAAATCCGCCGATCAGGTCGCCACCGACATCCAGAAGGCCTGGGACGGCCTGAAGTAACGGCATGTAGATCAGGCCCGGCTTCCGGCCGGGCCCATTTACCAAGGGAAGGGCCGACGACCGCATAAATCAGCGCGGCGCGGAGAGGATCAAGGGAGGGAACATGGCTCAACAACTCGTGTCTGCCATAGGCGTCATGGTGGCGGGCGTTTTTGCCTGCGCTGCCTATTATTGGCTATCCGACAAGGTGCTGCAGGCGATCTTTCCCGTCCGCTCGGGAGACGTCATTCACGCATCCCGCAACCTCAACCGCCGCGCCGCCGTCCGGCCATGGTTGTTCATCGGCCCGGCGCTGATCCTTCTGCTCGTTTATCTGGTCTATCCCGTCATCGCCACGCTGATCCTGTCTTTCTATGACCGGACGGGCAGCGAGTTTGTTGGCCTTGCCAATTATCGCTGGGCGTTTTTCGATGCCGGTTTCCGCCAGTCGATCTTCAACAACATTCTCTGGCTGGCCGTCGTGCCGGCTGCCTGCACCTTCTTCGGCCTCGTCATCGCCGTCATGACGGACCGTATCTGGTGGGGCAACATCGCCAAATCCATCGTCTTCATGCCGATGGCGATCTCCTTCGTCGGCGCTTCCGTCATCTGGAAGTTCATCTACGAGTACCGCGCCGAGGGCCAGGTGCAGATCGGCCTGCTGAATGCCGTCGTCGAGTTTTTCGGCGGCAATCCCGAGGTCTGGATTTCCATGCCCTTCTGGAACAACTTCTTCCTGATGGTCATCCTCATCTGGATTCAGACCGGCTTTGCCATGGTCATCCTCTCTGCTGCGCTGCGCGGCATTCCGGAAGAAACCATCGAGGCGGCCGTGATCGACGGAGCAAACGGCTGGCAGATCTTCTGGAAGATCATGGTCCCGCAAATCTGGGGCACCATTGCCGTCGTCTGGACGACGATCACCATCCTCGTGCTCAAGGTCTTCGATATCGTGCTGACCATGACCAACGGCCAATGGAACACCATGGTTCTCGCCAATCTCATGTTCGACTGGATGTTCCGCGGCGGTGGCGACAGCGGCCGAAGTGCGGTCATCGCGCTCATCATCATGGCGGCCGTCACGCCGATCATGGTCTGGAACATCCGCCAGGCGAACCGCGAGATGGAGGGCCGCTGAGATGAATATCGTCAAACGCCTTCGCCGCGTCGGCCTGCCGCGCCTCATCGTCCATGCCAGCGTCCTGGTCGTCGTGCTTCTCTGGCTCTTGCCCACGCTCGGCATTCTCGTCAGCTCGCTGCGCGACAAGGACCAGATCACCGTTTCCGGCTGGTGGACGGCCTTTTCGAGCTCCGAACAGACGGCGGCGGTTCGCCTCGCCGATGCCTCCGTGCAGAAGCAGGACGGCAGCCGTTATGTCATATCAGGCAATGTTTTTGAAAACGGCGCCGGCGGAAAGGTATCCGCCTTCGGCGTGCGTGTTCAGGAACCCAGGGCCTTCAACGCCGGGGAACCTGCCGATATCGGCGATGGCGAAACCCTGCTCGTCAATACGGACGGCACTTACGAATATAGCAGGGCTTCCAGCTTCGAGGGTTCGCGCGGCAAACGCGTCTACATCTCCGTCGCGACGCCGCCCGTCTTTACGCTCGACAATTACCGTACGGTTCTGACCTCGGAAGGCATCGGCCAGTCCTTTGTCAACTCGCTGACGGTGGCCGTGCCCGCAACCGTTATCCCCATCCTCATCGCCGCCTTTGCCGCCTATGCCCTGTCATGGATGAACTTCTCCGGCCGCAATCTGCTGATTGCCATGGTGGTGGGCCTCATCGTCGTGCCGTTGCAGATGTCGCTGATCCCGCTTCTGCGGCTGTATAACGAAATCGGCACGATCTTCGGCGTGCCGTCCAAGACCTATGCCGGCATCTGGCTGGCGCATACCGCCTTCGGCCTGCCGCTCGCCATCTATCTGCTGCGCAACTACATTTCCGGCCTGCCGAAAGAGATCATCGAGAGTGCCCGTGTGGATGGCGCAAGCGATTTCGAAATCTTCGTCAAGATCATCCTGCCGCTCTCTTTCCCGGCGCTCGCCTCCTTCGCCATCTTCCAGTTCCTGTGGACCTGGAACGACCTGCTCGTCGCCATGGTCTTCCTCGGCACGCAGAAGGACGAGCTGGTGCTGACCGGTGCCTTGAACGCGCTGCTCGGTTCGCGCGGCGGCAACTGGGAAATCCTCACCGCCTCGGCCTTCGTCACCATCGTCGTGCCGCTCTGCGTCTTCTTCGCTCTTCAACGTTATCTCGTGCGTGGCCTGCTCGCGGGCTCCGTCAAGGGAGGCTGATCATTCCATGAACGCCCATACCAGACAGGACACTTCCATGACCGCTTCGGTGACTTCCGCTTTGACGCCCAACAAGGACTGGTGGCGCGGCGCTGTTATCTATCAGATCTACCCGCGCTCCTATCAGGACTCCAATGGCGACGGCATCGGCGACCTCAAGGGCATCACCGACCGGCTGGCGCATATTGCCGGTCTCGGTGCCGATGCGATCTGGATTTCGCCGTTCTTCACCTCGCCGATGAAGGATTTCGGTTACGACGTCTCGAATTATGTCGATGTCGATCCGATGTTCGGCACGCTCGCCGATTTCGACGGGCTGATCGCCGAAGCCCATCGTCTCGGCATCCGCGTCATGATCGATCTCGTCATGTCGCACACCTCCGACCAGCATCCGTGGTTCGTGGAAAGCCGTGCCAGCCGCAACAATGCAAAATCGGACTGGTATGTCTGGTCTGACGGCAAGCCGGATGGCACGCCGCCCAATAACTGGTTGTCGATCTTTGGCGGTCCGGGCTGGCAGTGGGACCCGACCCGCATGCAATATTACATGCACAACTTCCTGACCTCGCAGCCGGACCTCAACCTGCATAATCCGGAAGTGCAGGAAGAGCTGCTGAACATCACCCGTTTCTGGCTGAAGCGCGGCGTTGATGGTTTCCGCCTCGACACCATCAACTTCTATTTCCATGATCTGGAATTGCGCGACAACCCGGCGCTTGCACCGGAACGCCGCAACGCCTCCACGGCTCCTGCGGTCAATCCCTATAACTTCCAGGAACATCTCTACGACAAGAACCGCCCCGAAAACATCGCCTTCCTGAAGCGCTTCCGCGCCGTGCTGGACGAGTTCCCTGACATCGCCGCCGTCGGCGAAGTGGGCGATAGCCAGCGCGGTCTCGAAATCGTTGGCGAATATACGTCCGGCGATGACAAGATGCAGATGTGCTACGCCTTCGAATTCCTCGCACCCGACGCGCTCACCCCGCAGCGTGTAGCCGATGTGCAGGCGGATTTCGCGCGCGCCGCGCCGGAAGGCTGGGCCTGCTGGGCTTTCTCCAACCACGATGTCGTGCGCCATGTCAGCCGCTGGGGCGAGCATGTCGAGGACAAGGACGCCTTCGCCAAGGTGCTTTCGGCACTCCTGATGACGCAGCGTGGTTCCGTCTGCATCTATGAGGGCGAAGAACTCGGCCTCACCGAAGCCGATATCGCGTTCGAGGATCTGCAGGATCCCTATGGCATCCAGTTCTGGCCGGAATTCAAGGGCCGCGACGGTTGCCGCACGCCGATGGTGTGGGATGCAGGCCATGCGCAGGCCGGTTTCTCGACTTCGGACAAGACCTGGCTGCCCATCCCTGCCGAACACAAGCAGCGTGCCGTCAGCGCCCAGCAGGGCAATGAGGCGTCCGTGCTGGAGCATTACCGCCGCTTCCTCGCTTTCCGCAGGCAGCATCCGGCTTTCGCCAAGGGCGGCATCGAATTCCAGCCGGTTGAGGGCGAGGTGCTGAGCTATACCCGCAAGCTCGGCAACGAAACCGTACTGTGCCTCTTCAACCTGTCGGCAACGCCGGCAAAAGCCACGCTGCCGGAAGGGAACTGGGAGGTTCTCGAAGGCCACGGCTTTGCAAGCGGCCTTGAGGGCAGAAGCGTAGAACTTCCGGCATGGGGCGCTTTCTTCGCCCGTTACGCCTGACAGAACAGGGAGGAACACCCATGACAAGTCTCGTTCTCAAGGATATCCGCAAATCCTACGGGCAGGTGAAGGTCCTGCACGGCATCGATCTTGCGATTGAACAGGGCGAATTCATCGTTTTCGTTGGCCCGTCCGGCTGCGGAAAATCGACACTTCTGCGCATGATCGCCGGTCTGGAGGAGATCACCGGCGGTGAGATGTTCATTGACGGCCAGCTCGTCAATGAAATCCCGCCCTCGCGCCGGGGCATTGCCATGGTGTTCCAGTCCTATGCGCTTTATCCGCACATGACGGTTTACGACAACATGGCCTTCGGCATGAAGATCGCCAGGGAAAGCAAGCAGGAGATCGACCGCCGCGTTCGCGCCGCCGCCGAAATTCTGCAACTGACACAATATCTGGAACGTCTGCCCAAGGCACTCTCCGGTGGCCAGCGCCAGCGTGTCGCCATCGGCCGCGCCATCTGCCGCAATCCCAAGGTCTTCCTGTTCGATGAGCCGCTGTCGAACCTTGACGCTGCCCTGCGTGTCGCCACCCGCATCGAGATCGCCAAGCTCAACGAGCAGATGGCCGATACGACGATGATCTACGTTACCCACGATCAGGTGGAGGCGATGACGCTGGCGGATCGTATCGTGGTTTTGAATGCGGGCCGTGTGGAACAGGTTGGCCCGCCGCTCGAACTCTACGAAAGACCCGCCAATCTCTTCGTGGCGCGTTTTATCGGTTCGCCCGCCATGAACATCATCTCGGCGAAGATCGTCGGAACCGGCGAACGCACGTCGATCGAGCTGGCTGGCGGCAAGACGTTGGCCGTCAATGTTCCGACGCCTGCCACCGAACAGGGCAAGGCTGCAAGCTTCGGGGTCCGGCCGGAGGATCTGAGCATCGCCACGGGTGACGACTATCTTTTTGAAGGAAAAGTGTCGATCGTCGAAGCTCTGGGTGAAGTGACGCTGCTTTATCTCGAAGCGCCGAAGGGTCAGGAGCCCATCATCGTCAAGGCGCCGGGCATCGTTTCCGTCGGCAAGGGCGAAACCCTCAGATTTGCCGCGCCGCAGGAAAAGCTTCACCTCTTCGACGCTGCGGGCAAGACCTACCGCCCATAACGACTGCGATCTTAAAAATATGCCCCGGAACATCCTTGTTCCGGGGTTTTTCGGGCCCTTTTACCCTTGTGGAAAAACGCCGAAAATGTCCCGCTTCCGGCCTGTTTAAGACAACTCTGATATGAATTGTTAAAGACTATGGCCTAGTCTCGATGCATTGAGAGAGCATGGGAGTCCGGGCGTGCAGAGCAGTGCGGGTGTCATCAGGAACAATTACCTGAGCAAGGAAGAATCCTTCATGTATGACCGCGAAGGCCGGTTCCGCATGGAAGATACCATGAATGCGGCACGCATCGAATATACCGAAAAGGCCGTCATGCACATGGCGGCGCGCCGCTGCGACGTCATCCGCATTTCCCAGACCGAAGCGGTGCTGGCGCTGCTGACGAAATATAACCTGCCCAACCAGTTTTACCTCGATATTCCCGACGCCCGCATCACCAAGATCGGCTGCGTCATGTTGCGCGTCAACGCCAACAATACGATCCACGTCCGCTTCCTGCGCATGCTGACGCAGAAGGAACTGGACCGCATCTTCGTGTTCAGCACGCATCCGGCGCACAAGGACCGGAAGCTGGATATCCGGTCATTCTGACCATCTGTGGATCGGCAAAATGATCTGACAGGATCAGTGCGTCGTCCATATGTCCATCATGCGTCTGCCGCTACTGGATTGAGCTGTGCACCCGAAATCGCAGGCTTAAGAAAGTCCGCCCAGAACAGTCTGCTTCAACTTCACATCCGCCACCTCGGTGAAGGTCAGGTCGGCACGGCCGAAATAGGATTTCTGGTTGGTGGCTGACCAGTCGTTGCAGACCAGCTTGTAGCGCTCTTTCTTTTCCGGCTTTTCCGGCATGGCGTAGAGATAGTCGCCGGTGCGGGCGGCGAGTGGGATGTCGCCATCCTGGTTGCATCGCTTGAGGATCTGGACGAGCGCCTCACCGTCCACTTCCGTTACCATAAGCTTGCCGTCGAAACGCAGCGAAGCGTTGAAATCATAGCGGCGAATATCGCCCTCGGGCAGGCCGGCGCCGAAGGAGGTGTGGCCGACGAAGCCGACATCCGCGCCGGTTTTTGCGGCGATGAGTTGCGCCACATGGCGGCCTGCCTCATCGACGGTCATCGCCTTGGCGGACTTGCCGACGATTGCCCGCTCTTCGGCGGTGAGGTGCTTTTCCAGCGTCTGCTCGATCAGGCTCTTGAGGGCCGGGGAGGCGGGAGCGCTGCGATCGATGGCGACAGTCTCGATGGCAGCGGCCTTGCCGGGACCGGCGATCGTCGCCACCGTCATGGAGGTGCACCAGGAGCCGGTATGGACATAACGCGTCGCGCCCTGTTCATGCACGAAGTTCAGGTGATCGTGGCCGCCCACCAGCAGCGTACCGTCCGGCAGCAGCGGCAGGATATCGCGGTCGGCGACGACACCGGCGTGGCTCAGAACGATGCTGATCGCATCCGTCTTGACGATCCCCGGCAGATTGGCCTTTGCCCATTCGACCGGCTGCGGAATGTCGAGCATTTCTCGCGTTGCCTTCGGATAGGTATTGATCGCATTGGTGGCGAGGCCCGCCAGAACGACCTTCCGGTCGCCGGCGTTCACCTCGGCACTGGCTGGCGCATAGGGTTTTCCGCTGCGCTTGTCGATGATGTTGGAAAGCACGGTGACGCCGAGCGCCTGGGCGCGGGTAACAAAATTGGCGAGGTCGTTATCGATATCCGGCTCATGATTGCCGATATTGATGACGGTGGGGGCGAGCTTCGCGAGCGCCGAGAGGAATGTCCACTCGATTTCGCCGGCAGAACGTGCGGCCACTGCATTGCCGATCTCGAACAGGTCGCCGTTCAGCAGAATGATATGGGGTGCCTTGTCGGCGGCGATACGGGTTTCTATTGCCGCGAGAAGCTGGCCGATGCGCTCATAGGCGGAATGCAGGTCGGAGATGACGATTGCCCGCAGGGCCACGTCCTGTGCCATAACCGGCGTTGCCGCCACCAGCAGCGGCAGCATGGCGGTGCCGGCCATAAGCTTCAGCACATCACGGCGTTTGCTTGAGAAAATCGTCATGTTCTATGCCCCATCATCCGAAACTATGCCGCCGTCCCCCGGCCGATCGAAGAAGGCCCTAAAGGGAGATCATCACAGCCGCATGACAAGTCTGACGTTTAAGGAATGGGAAATAAAGCGGTTTCTGCGCAGGCTCATCCCGAGCGACACGATGCGGTCAAGCGTTGCCGCGGAGCAGAGTTGCAAGGCGAAAGCCCCGACGGGCCTTCGCCTTGCGAAAGGTCAATGGAACAGAACGCTGGCGCCCTGATCGGCCGGGCCGGCATTGCGGCGGAAGGGAGCGAAAAGTTCGCGGCCCATACCCCATTCATTGCCGGAAAGATCGGCGCGCGCCGGTTCGCGTTTCGCCAGCTCGGCGGCGGAAACAAGCACCTCAAGCGAGCCGGAAATGGCGTCGAGACGGATGATGTCGCCATCGCGGATGAGCGAGATCGGGCCACAATCGGAGGCTTCCGGCGTGACGTGGATGGCGGCCGGCACCTTGCCGGATGCGCCGGACATACGCCCGTCCGTGACCAGAGCCACCTTGAAGCCGCGATCCTGCAGCACGCCGAGCGGCGGCGTCAGGCGGTGCAATTCCGGCATGCCATTGGCTTTCGGCCCCTGGAAGCGGACGACGGCGATGAAGTCGCGGTTAAGCTTGCCGTCCTTGAAGGCGTCCTGGAGTTCCTGCTGGTCATGGAAGACGATCGCCGGCGCTTCGATGATGTGGCGCTCTGGCTTGACGGCGGAAATCTTGATGACCGATTTGCCGAGATTGCCGGTCAGCATCTTCAGGCCGCCGGTCGGCTGGAACGGGGTTTCGATGCTGGAAAGCACCTTCGGGTCGTGGCTCTGCTCGGGGGAGGGCTGGCGGGTGACGGCGCCCTTCTCGTCGAGCAGGGCATCCACGGTGTAGGCTGCGAGGCCCTGTCCGAAGACGGTGCGCACGTCATCGTGCACGAAGCCCTGTTTCAGCAGCTGCTTGATGAGGAAGCCCATGCCGCCGGCGGCGTGGAAATGGTTCACATCGGCAAGGCCGTTGGGGTAAACGCGGGCGAGCAACGGCACGATGTCGGAGAGGTCGGAAATATCCTGCCAGGTGAGGATGATGCCGGCGGCGCGCGCCATGGCGATCAGATGCATGGTGTGGTTGGTGGAACCGCCCGTCGCATGCAGGCCGACGACGCCGTTGACGACGGATCTCTCATCAATCATCTCGCCCGCCGGCGTGAACTCATTGCCCTGCGCGGTGATCGCCAGCGCGCGCTTGGCGGCCTCGCGCGTCAGCGCATCACGCAGCGGCGTGCCGGGATTGATGAAGGACGAACCGGGCATATGGAAGCCCATGATTTCCATCAGCATCTGGTTGGAGTTCGCCGTGCCGTAGAAGGTGCAGGTGCCGGGGCCGTGATAGGATTTGGATTCCGCTTCCAGAAGCTCGGCGCGGCCAACCTTGCCTTCGGCATAAAGCTGGCGGATGCGCGACTTTTCGTCATTCGGCAGGCCCGATGTCATCGGCCCGGCGGGAACGAAGACGGCGGGCAGGTGGCCGAAGGCGAGTGCGGCAATGACGAGGCCCGGCACGATCTTGTCGCAGACGCCGAGATAGACGGCGGCGTCGAACATGTTGTGCGACAGGCCGATGCCGGCCGCCATGGCAATGGCATCGCGGGAAAACAGCGAAAGCTCCATGCCCGGCTGGCCCTGGGTCACGCCGTCGCACATGGCGGGAACCGCACCCGCCACCTGCGCTATGCCGCCCGCTTCCTTCGCCGCATCGCGGATGATCGCCGGGAAGGTCTCGTAGGGTTGGTGCGCCGAAAGCATGTCGTTATAGGCGGTGATGATGCCGAGATTGGGCACCCGGTCGCCGGCAAGGATATCCTTGTCGGCGGGGGAACAGACCGCAAATCCATGCGCAAGATTGCCGCAGGACAGCACGGAGCGGTGAACACCCTTCGAAACCTGTAGCCGCAGCCGTTCGAGATAGGTCTCGCGGTAGGGCTTGGAACGTTCGACGATGCGGGCGGTAATGGCCTGAATGCGGGAATCGGCGGACATGGGCGTTCATCCTGTTCGTTGGTCGACAACCGGCGTTCCGGGAGGCGAATGCCGGTTGTCGTGTTTCAGTCTTCATGTCTTCGGGGCGCTTTAGCGGGCCGCTATCGCGGCAGAATGCTGGCCTAGGGCGCCCAGTATATATCCACGGGCGTTTCTGCCCGGTTCAGCACGGCGCGGATCGGCATTTCGTCCTCATCCTCGCCCGATTGTGCTTTCTCCAGCGTCGCCTTCTTGGCGGCACCTTCGATATGCAGCACCAGAAAATCGGCATCGTGCAGGCTGGAGAAGTTGAAGGTCAACCGCTCCTCTCCCGCATTCTCTGCCGCCATGGTCAAAACGCCGCGCGGTTCGTCAAGGTCCAGCGCCTCGTAGAGATTGTCGCCGCCCGGGAAGAACGATGCCGTGTGGCCATCCGTTCCCATGCCGAGAATGACGACATCGAAGGGGTCGCAGATCGCTTCGGTCTTGACGGTCGCAAGCGTGGCCGCATCTTCCGGCGAGGCCGCCGGCTGGAACAGCGGCACGAAATAGGCCGCCTTCGCCTTGTCCTGCAGAAGATTTTCGGCAACGAGGCGGTGGTTCGAGCGGTCGCTTTCCGGCGGCACGAAACGCTCGTCCACCAGTGTCACGCTGATATTGGGCCAGTCGAGATCGTGCCTGGAAAGCGCCTGAAAGAACAGCTTGGGCGTCGAACCGCCGGAGACGGCGATGCTTGCCGCCCCGTGATCCTTTGTTGCCGCATCAAGGCGCTTGGCAACCTCCGCCGCCAGAGCGGTGGCGAGTTCGGCGGCGGTGTCGAAGACGTGGATCGTTTCGCTCATCGCCAGGCCCTCAGTCGGCATCATGCCAGGTGCGGCCGTCGCGCTCGATCAGTGCGATCGAGCCGCTCGGACCCCAGGTTCCGGCCGTGTAACCCTGCACGCCTTGGGCCAGATCTTCCCAGCTCTTGAGGATGGGGTCGATCCAGTCCCATGCCGCTTCCACTTCGTCGCGGCGCATGAACAGCGTCTGGTTGGAGCGGATGGTATCCATCAGCAGCCGCTCATAGGCATCGGGGCTGCGCACGTTGAAGGCTTCGGCAAAGCTCATGTCCAACGAAACCTGACGCAGGCGCATGCCGCCCGGACCGGGGTCCTTGATGAGGAGCGACTGCTTGACGCCTTCATCCGGCTGCAGGCGAATGACCAGCTTGTTGGCTTCGATCTTGCCGGCCGCATCGTCGAAGATCGAATGCGGGATCTGCTTGAAGGTGACGACGATTTCCGAAACGCGGGTCGCGAGGCGTTTTCCCGTGCGGATGTAGAAGGGAACGCCGGCCCAGCGCCAGTTGGCGATTTCAGCCTTGATGGCGACGAAGGTTTCGGTGTTGGAAACGCCGCCTTCCAGCTCTTCCAGATAACCCTTTACCGGACCGCCTGCGGAAGCACCGGCGCGATACTGGCCGCGAACCGTCTGTTTTTCGACATTGCTGGTATCGATCGGCTTCAGCGAGCGCAGAACCTTGAGTTTTTCGTCACGCACGGCTTCCGCATTCATGGATGCCGGCGGCTCCATGGCGACAAGGCAAAGCAGCTGGAGAATGTGGTTCTGAACCATGTCGCGCAGCGCGCCGGCCTTGTCGTAATAACCGGCGCGGCCTTCGAGACCGACCGCTTCGGCAACCGTGATCTGCACATGGTCGATATGGGCGGAATTCCACAGCGGCTCGTAAAGCGCATTGGCGAAACGCAGCGCCATCAGGTTCTGCACCGTCTCCTTGCCGAGATAGTGGTCGATACGGAAGATCTGCTCTTCCTTGAAGACATGGCCGATGGTGTCGTTCAATTCCTGGGCGGAGGCCAGATCGCGGCCGATCGGCTTTTCAACCACGATGCGGGTCGAACGGGTGATCAGCTTGTGCTCGCGGATCTTGTCGGCGATATCGCCGAAAATGCCCGGCGCGACGGCCAGATAGAAGGCGCGTACGCGATCCTTGCCCTCATCGAGCAGCTTCTTCAGCACGTCCCAGCCATTATTGGTCTTCGCGTCGACCGGCACGTAGAAAAGCCGGTTGAGGAACAGGGAAACCTGCGTGTCGTCATATTCGCCAGCCTTCAGGTGTTCCTTCAGGGCGTCCTGCGCGAATTTGCGATATTCCTCATGGGTCATGACCGAACGCGACGCACCGATGATCCGTGTCGGCTCCGTGAACTGGCCTTCGACCTGGCGATGATAAAGGGCCGGCAGAAGCTTGCGCTCCGCCAGATCGCCTGTGCCGCCGAAAACGACACAATCAAAAGCTTCAACAGGAATGATCTGACTGCTCATATCGATTCTCTCGATCTTCAAGGGTTGGGGGCATCAATAATCTAATCGATTTAAAAATGCCAGACTCAGTTATGTGAAATTATGAATTTTGCTTCCGCCAACTCGTCTGCCGCCGGCAACAGTCTGTAAACATTGGCCTAAAACCTGTCTCGCAATGCATACCAAGAAAGCGCCAGGAAAAGCAGCGGCGTGCGCAGCGATGCCCCGCCGGGGAAGGAGGGCACCTTCAGCCGCGCAAACGGCGCCAACATGTCCTTTTTGCCGAGAACGAGATCGGCGTAGAGCTTGCCGCAATAATTCGACAGCATCACGCCATGGCCGGAGTAACCGCCGATGGAGGTGACGCCGGGCATGACCTCGCGCACAAAGACCTTGCGTGGCAGGGTAATGCCGACGGAGCCGCCCCAGGAATGGGTGATGTCGATGTCCCTGAGTTGGGGATAGATTTCCGCGATCTGCCGGCGGATATGGCTGGAAATATCGCGCGGCGTATCGGCCGTATAGGCCTCGCGGCCTCCGAACAGCAGGCGGTTATCGGCCGTCTTGCGGAAATAGCGCACCACGAAACGGGAATCGGCCACGGCTTCCTTGCCGGGAATAATCTCCGGATAGGCATCGAGCGGCGCGGTTGCCCCGATGAAGGAGCGGATGGGCATGATGTGAGCCGCCGTCACCGGTTCCAGATTGCCGATATAGGCATTGGTGGCGATCAGCACCCGCGGCGCGGTGAGTGTGCCGAAGGGGGTTTCGATGATGGTTTTGCCGCCCACTTGCCGGATGGATTTTGCCGGTGTCATTTCGTAAATGCCGGCACCTGCGGCCTGCGCGGCTTTGGCAAGCCCGACCAGCAGTTTCAGCGGGTGGATATGGCCGGTGCCGGTATCGCGCGTGCCGCCGAAATAGTGAGTGGAGCCGACACGTTTGCGCGCCTCGCCCCGCTCCATGTAGGAAATATGCGGATAGCCGTAGCGATTGTTCATCGCATCGACGCTTCTGCGATAATCATCCTCGTAAGCGGCCTTGTGCGCCACATAAAGCTGCCCGGGCAGATACTCCATGTCGATGCCGCGGCTGCTGGCGAAGTCACGCACGTAGTTCTTGGCATCTTCGGCGATGTCGAACAGAAGCTTGGATTGCTCGAAGCCGATCTCGCCTTCCATCTCGTCCGGAAAGGAGCGCTGGCCGGTGCCGAATTGCCCGCCGTTGCGTCCGGAAGCGCCATCGCCAAAACGATGCGCCTCGATGAGGGCGACGGAGACGCCGTTTTCTGCGAGGTTGCAGGCGGCCTGAAGGCCGGTATAACCGCCGCCGATGATCGCGACATCAACCTGCTTCGACCCGTCGAGGGCTGGATAGTCCGGCCGCTCGCCGACGGTTGCCTGATACCAGGAAATCCCCGGCGCAATCGGGCTTTGCCATGTCATGCTCGAGGTTCCTTACACGTTGAGAAGCAGGAATTCCCGCTCCCAGGGGCTGATCACCTGCATGAAGGTCTCGAACTCCCCGCGTTTCAGGCCGGCATAGAGGCCCACGAATTCATGGCCGAACACCCGGTCGAACTGCTCTTCGCCCTCCAGCAACGCCACGGCCTCAAGCAGACCACGCGGCAGTTCGATGGAGCCTTCATTGGCCGTATCGGCGGTGGGTTCGGTCGGCTCGATATTGTTGACGATGCCGAGCCAGCCGCAGCCGAGGGAGGCGGCAAGGGCCAGATACGGATTGGCGTCCGAGCTCGGCAGGCGGTTTTCGACGCGCCGCGCCTGCGGACCGGAAATCGGCACCCGGAAAGCGGTGGTGCGATTGTCGTAACCCCAGGCATTGTTGACCGGGCAGGCCATGTCCGGCGTCAGGCGGCGATAGGAATTCACGTAAGGCGCGAGCATGACCAGCGCGTTCGGCACATAGCGCTGCATGCCGCCCACGAAGTTGAAGAACTCCTTGGAAGGGCCGCCATCCTTGTTGGAGAAAATATTGCGGCCGCTGTCGATCTCCACCACTGACTGGTGGATATGCATGGCCGAACCCGGCTGGCCCTGCATGGGCTTCGCCATGAAGGTGGCATAGATGCCGTGTTTCAGCGCCGCCTCGCGGATGGTGCGTTTGAACAGGAAAACCTGGTCGGCAAGCTCGATAGGATCGCCATGGCGCAGGTTGATTTCCAGCTGTGCCGGACCCTCCTCGTGGATCAGCGTATCGATCTCGAGGCCCTGTTTTTCCGAGAAGTGATAGATGTCGTCGATCAGCTCGTCGAACTCGTTGATGCCGGCGATGGAGTAGCTCTGCCCACCGACGATGGAGCGGCCGGACCGGCCCTTCGGCGGGTGCAGCGGATAATCCGGGTCGTCATTCATGGCGACGAGGTAGAATTCGATTTCCGGCGCCACGACCGGCTTCCAGCCCTTTTCGGTATAGAGCGAAAGCACATTCTTCAGCACGTTGCGCGGCGTGTAGGGCACGAAATTGCCTTCCGCATCCACCACGTCGCAGATTACCTGCGCGGTCGGGTCGGTTTCCCAGGGCACGACGGACAGCGTGGAAAGATCGGGCACCAGCTTCAGGTCGCTGTCGCGCGGCTCATAACGGAAATTGGCGGTCTCGTCGGGATATTCGCCTGATATCGTGTGGCGGTAGAGCGCAGACGGCAGGGCAAGCGAGGTATCGCCCGTGAATTTCGCCGTCGGCATCATCTTGCCGCGGGGAACCCCGGCAAGGTCGGGGGTGATGCATTCTATATCCTCGATCCCGCGCGCACGCAGCCATTGCGCGGCTTCGCGCCAGGAGGAAACGCCACGGGGGGAGGAAAGGTCGAGGGGAGGTGTCTTTGCCATGGTTGCCTGTTTCTTCGGGCGGAGCATGGTTTTCTTCGGGGGCATGTATCACCGGGTCTGTGTTTCGACTGGCGCCATCATAACCGTAGTTTGGCAATTGGCGAGGGGGAAAGCGCCATTGACAAGTGGCGGCACTTCGAAAAGAGGAAAGGAAACGGAACGGATGGAATGATGACAGAGAAATGTGACGTGCTGATTTTGGGGGCGGGCGCCGCCGGTATGATGTGCGCCATCCGCGCCGGTCAGCGCGGCCGCTCCGTCGTCATTCTCGACCATGCCAAAGCGCCGGGCGAAAAGATCCGTATCTCCGGCGGCGGCCGCTGCAACTTCACCAATATCCATGCCGGGCCGAAGAACTATCTCTCCGCCAACCCGCATTTCGCCAAATCCGCACTCGCCCGTTACACGCCCCGCGATTTCATCGCTCTCGTCGAAAAACACCGTATTGCCTGGCATGAAAAAACGCTTGGCCAGCTCTTTTGTGACGACAGCGCCAAGGACATCATCCGCATGCTGCTTGGCGAAATGCAGGCGGTGAATGCGAAGCTGCGGCTCGAAACCTCGATCTCGGCTGTCACCCATGATGGCGGCCGTTTTCGCGTCACCACCTCAGGCGGCGTAATCGAAGCGGAAAGCCTCGTCATCGCGACGGGCGGCAAGTCGATCCCGAAAATGGGCGCGACCGGCTTTGCCTACCAGATCGCCGAGCAATTCGGTCTCAAGCTCATCGAGCCGCGCCCCGGCCTTGTGCCGCTGACGCTCGATCCCGCTTTGCTGGAAAGGCTGAGCCCGCTTGCCGGCGTCGCGGTTCCAGCCGAGGTCTCTCACGGCAAGACCTCGTTTGAGGAAGCGCTGCTCTTCACCCATCGTGGTCTGAGCGGTCCCTCCATCCTGCAAATCTCATCCTATTGGCGTGAAGGCGATGCGATCCGCCTGAAACTCGAACCACATCGCGATATCGCCGCGCTGCTGAAACAGGCGAAACAGAAGAACGGCCGCCAGTCGCCCCAGACGGCATTATCGGAAATCCTGCCGAAACGGCTCGCCCAGCACGTCGTCGAACAATCCGGCCTTACCGGCCATCTGGCCGATATGTCCGACAAGGCTCTGGCGAAGCTCGCGGGCGAGGTGCAGGACTGGCAGATCAAGCCCGCCTGTTCCGAAGGTTATCGCACGGCGGAAGTCACGCTCGGCGGTGTGGACACGACCGGCCTCGATTCCCGCAGCATGGCGGCGAAAGCGGTGCCAGGCCTGTTCTTCATCGGCGAATGCGTTGACGTCACCGGCTGGCTCGGCGGCTATAATTTCCAGTGGGCCTGGGCGTCCGGACAGGCGGCAGGCGAATTCGCGTGAGATGGGCTCAGTCAGTTGGTTGAAGCATTCTCTCTTCCGTCATTCCGGCCTTGAACCGGAATCCAGCCAGCCCAAGTCTTTGGGCTGAAATACTTTCTCGCCACACGGATATGCGTTGGCTGGACCCCGGATCTAGTCCGGGGTGACGGCGTGCGGATGGGCGCGTTTGCCAAATTCATCAGCCGAGTTTGTGGCCCGTTTTCGCCCTCTTTAACATTCTGTTAACAGGCGAGGAGTCATCCTGACCGAATGCCAGCAAAGCCGGATCGCTCTGCGATCCCGCTGCACATGATGTCAGGCTGGAGGCTCTTAACAGGGCATGGGTCGGTTGAGTTTTTCGTCAGGAGCCCGCGCATGAACAGATCCGCACATCGTCGCCCTCGCGCCATTGCCATCGCCCGCGCCGAAAGCGAGAGCCGGCAGATGGCCTTTCGCCTCGGCATCATCGCAACCGGCGCTCTCGCGGCTCTGATCGCCCTCTTTTACTGACCCGCGGTCCTTCGACTTCATCATTCCGACAAGTATGCGGAAAAGCCGCCACGGCCAGGACGCTTCGGCCATATCAGCATAGAACTTCTCTTCCTGCAGAATGGCTTCGTGCCGGGTGCGCGGCTGCTGGTTTTCGATGATGACCCGTGCTGCAAAAATCGCGTGCATGTTCGCTCTCCTTCTTATGCGGAGGGCCATGATGCACGCCGTTTTTTGATTTATCTGCGCAAGAAAATGCGCTACGTTTTTCACCGATGAAAAACGTCACCTGGGATTCCTATCAGCTTTTCCTCGATGTGTCACGCAGCGGCGGCCTGACCGGGGCGGCCGCGCTGACGGGTCTTAGCCCCGCGACCGTGGGGCGGCGCATGGTGGAGCTGGAGGAGCGCATCGGCAAGGCCCTGTTTCAGCGTAGCCAGACAGGATATGCCCTGACGGCGGATGGTCGCGCGCTGTTCGACCGGCTTCAGGCGATGGAAAATGCTGCCAGGGATATCGAGGGATGGCAGAAGGCATCCTTGGCCTCTTCCACCGTGCGCATCGCCGTCGGCACCTGGAATGCCTGGCTGCTGACTGGCAACTTCTCCGCCATCTGCACCGACCGTGATGATTTCCGCATCGATCTTTTCATAGCGGAACAGCGGGCGTCGCTGGCCCATCGTGAAAATGACATCGGCATCCGCGCTTTCGAGCCGCAGGAAAAGAACCTCGCCGCCATCAAGACGGGGGAGGTGGCCTATGCGCCCTACAGGCTGCGCAACGCCGCTGCCGCCGTTGCCGACCGCTGGCTGGCGGTGGCGGAAGACGGCGCCATTTCCACCTATCTGCGCTGGCCGCATGAGAACCGCCGCAGCGATATTGCTGTGACGGTGAACCGGCCGGTGGCGCTGCTCGATCTGGTGTTGGCCGGCGCAGGGGTCGCCGTGCTTCCCTGTTTCGTCGGCGATGCGGATGCACGGCTTCTTCGCGAGGGCGGCGAAATCGAACCACTCCGCCACAATCAATGGATCGTCATGAACAATGACGATCGCCACCGCCGCGATATACGGACGGTGGCGGATCGGATGACCCGTCTGATCAAAAGCCATTCCGATCTTTATGCCGGTCGCAAGAGCCGCCCGGCATAAGAGAAAGGCTGTCCCTCAGGCGGCGTCACGCCCCTGCGCGACGATGACGGGGATCAGAAGATCGCCCCAGTTGCCGCCGCCGCCATGGTGGCGGGCCGAGCGGACGAGCTCGACGGAAACACCGGCCTCGACGGCTTTCATGACAGCCTGGTTGAGGCGGTGCAGATCATTGGCCAGCATGCGGATGGCGGCCTGCTGATCCTGCGTCATGGCGGAGGATTGTTCCTCGGCGCGTTCCTTGACGTGGGTCTTGATGGGGTTGTGGGCATTCATGGCATTTCTCCTCTCTTTATTGGTCGGGGTTCTTGATCCGGTTTGCAAGCCCTTCCCAGCCTTTGATTGTTGCCGGGAAGGGCGGTTTTCTCGATTTATTCAGCCGCCGGGCGGAACTGGTCGTGCTCGGTGGATTCCTTCATGGCGGTCGTGGACGAGGTGCCGCCCGAGATGGCGAGCGACACGGCGTCGAAATAGCCGGTGCCGACTTCACGCTGGTGCTTGGTGGCGGTGTAGCCGTTCACTTCCGCCGCGAATTCCGCTTCCTGAAGCTCGGAATAGGCCGCCATCTGCCGGTCCTTGTAACCGCGCGCCAGTTCGAACATGCCGAAATTCAGCTGGTGGAAACCGGCGAGCGTGATGAACTGGAACTTGTAGCCCATCGCGCCGAGCTCCCGCTGGAACTTGGCAATCGTCGCGTCGTCGAGGTTCTTTTTCCAGTTGAACGACGGCGAGCAATTGTAGGCGAGCTTCTTGCCGGGATGCACCTTGTGCACGCCTTCCGCAAACCTGCGCGCCTGTTCGAGATCCGGCTTTGAGGTTTCGCACCAGATCAGGTCGCAATAGGGCGCATAGGCAACGGCACGGGCAATACAGGGCTCAAGACCGTTCTTGACCTGATAAAAGCCTTCGACGGTGCGGCCGGCATCGTAATCCACGAAGGGGCGGTCGCGCTCATCGATGTCGGAGGTCAGAAGCTTGGCAGCCTCCGCATCCGTGCGGGCGATAACCAGCGTCGGCACACCCATGACATCTGCAGCGAGACGCGCTGCCGTCAGGTTGCGGATATGCGCCGCCGTCGGGATAAGAACCTTGCCACCCAGATGGCCGCATTTCTTTTCCGATGCCAACTGATCTTCGTAGTGAACGCCCGCTGCGCCCGCCTCAATGAAGGCCTTCATGATCTCGAAGGCATTGAGCGGCCCGCCGAAACCGGCTTCCGCATCGGCAACGATCGGCGCGAACCAGGTGTCGACCGAAAGGCCCTTGCCTTCCGCCGTCTCGATCTGGTCGGCGCGCTGCAAAGTGCGGTTGATGCGCTTGGCAAGCTCCGGCGCGGCATTGGCGGGATAAAGCGACTGGTCCGGATACATGGCCGAGGCCGTGTTGGCGTCCGCAGCAACCTGCCAGCCGGAAAGATAGATCGCCTTCAACCCGGCGCGAACCATCTGCATGGCCTGGTTGCCGGAAAGCGCGCCGAGCGCATTGACGAAATTCTCCTCGTTGATCAGCTTCCACAGCCGGTTAGCACCCATCTCGGCCAGCGAATGGCGGATTTCGACGGAACCGCGCAACCGCTCCACGTCGGCGGCGGTGTAGGTGCGCTCGATGCCCTCGAAACGGCCCTGCGGTGCGCCCGGAACAAGTTTGTAAAAATCCGTCATACTTCTCTCTCCCATGACAAATGCGGTTTCTAAAACGGGCTGTCGTGAACTTCGTGTGGCGCCGTTCTGTGTGACTACATTTACATTTTTGGAGATTTCAACGCCAGAACAAACATAAAAACAGTGACTTGAAAGAGGTTATCCTGTAGGGTGCGTGACAGGGTGGAGTTGTAAAACTGTAAATTTTGTAAAAAGCTCTAGCCCGACGGGTTTGTAACAGGCTTGTATGAGTCACGGGATGGGAAGGTGAGGCTGTGTCGGAAAACAAGATTTTTGCCGGACCGCGCGTACGCCGTATTCGCAACGGTCTCGCATTGACGCAGACGGCCATGGCCGAGGCGCTGGCGATCTCGCCGTCCTATCTCAATCTCATCGAGCGCAACCAGCGGCCGCTCACGGTGCAGCTGCTTTTGAAGCTCGCTTCGGTCTATAAGGTCGATCTGGATGACCTGCAGGGCGAAAGCGCCGGTTCCGCCGGGCAGCTGCGTGAGGTCTTCGCCGATCCATTGCTGGCGGGTGAAGTGCCATCGCCGCAGGAACTGATCGAGGTCGCGGATGCCGCGCCCAATGCGGCAAGTGGTGTCCTCAAGCTTTACCGGGCCTACCGGGAGCAGGCGCAGCGCCTTTCCGACCTTTCCGATCTTCTGGCGCGGGAGGGGCATGAGACCGCGTTGTCTTCCACCCGGCTGCCGATCGACGAGGTGCGGCATGTCTTTGAAAACCGGCCAGCCTATTTCCATGCCATCGATGCGGCGGCGGAAGAACTCCATAAACAATTGTCGGCGGGTGATGATCTCGCCTCCGGTCTTCGTGCGTGGTTACAGAAAAACCACGGCATCGTTGTCAGAACTCTGCCGGTGCACGCCATGCCGAATCTGAGGCGGCGTTATGACCGCCATTCGATGCGGCTGTTTTTATCAGAACGCCTGTCGCAACCGGATCAGCTCCGGGAAATGGCGATGGAGACCTGTCTTCTGGCGCTGCGCGAAGAGATTGGGGCGGAACTGGAGGCGCTGGGCCTGAAGGGCGAGGAGGCGCGGCGTATCGCCCGTTTCGAACTGGCGCGTTATGCCGCCCATGCGCTGATGATGCCCTATGGCGCGTTCCTCAGCGCCGCCCAGCGCGCGAAATATGATCTCGATGTTCTGCGGTCGCGCTTCAATGTCTCGTTCGAACAGGCCGCCAACCGGCTCGTCAGCCTGCAACGGCCAACGGCCGCGGCGATCCCGTTTTTCCTGATGGAGATCGACAATGCCGGCAACCGCTTCCGCCTTGCCGGGGCCGGCGGTTTTCCGAGGGCGCGATTCGGCGGCCTCTGTCCGCGGCTCAATATTCACGCAGCCTTCGCCCAGCCGGGGCAGGTTCTGGTGGAAGCCGTGGAAATGCCGGACGGTGATGCTTTCCTCACGGTTTCGCGCACGCTGGAAGGCCCGCAGGCGGGTTTCGGCGAAAGGGTCAGGCGAACCGCCGTGCTTCTGGGCTGCGATCTCGGCCAGGCGGGGGAAACGGTCTATGGCCCGGCCGCTTCGGGCGCGGCACCCGTTGCCATCGGCCCCTCCTGCCGGCTGTGCGAAAGGCAGGGCTGCCTGTCGCGGGCGGAAGCACCGCTCACGCGTCCGCTCGGGCTGGATGAAATGGTCACGGGTCTCAGTGTTTTCGACTTCCAGTAGGTGTTTCCATCCGCTTTTTTGTGGCCGGAACACATTTGGTTGAAAATGCTGTGCCGCACATTTCCCGCTTGCTCCCTTTTGTTTTCCTTTCTAGTCTCTCGCAAAAAAGGGGATCACGCTCCCACCGTGAGGATGCGTTAACAGGAGACATCATGAAAAACCGTTCTCTCCGTCTGACCTTGGCTCTCACCACCGCGCTCGTTGCAGCAGGCTCGGCAATGGCCCAGGAGAAGGTCGTCCACGTCTATAACTGGTCGGATTATATCGACGAATCGATCCTTGCCGATTTCACCAAGGAAACCGGCATCAAGGTCGTTTATGACGTGTTCGATAGCAACGAACTCGTGGAAACGAAGCTTCTCGCCGGAAGCTCGGGTTACGATGTCGTGGTGCCCACCGGCCCCTTCCTCGCCCGCCAGATCAATGCCGGCGTGTTCCAGAAACTCGACAAGTCCAAGTTGCCGAATCTGAAGAACATGTGGCCGGACGTCTCCGAGCGTCTGGCGAAATACGATCCCGGCAACGAATATGCCGTCAACTACATGTGGGGCACCACCGGCATCGGTTATAACGTCGCCAAGGTGAAGGCCGCGCTCGGCGATGTTCCGGTCGATAGCTGGGATATTCTCTTCAAGCCGGAAAATGCCGAAAAGCTGAAATCCTGCGGCATCAATATTCTCGATGCGTCGGACGAAACCTTCGCCATCGCCATGAACTATCTCGGCAAGAATCCCGACAGCAAGGAAACCGCCGATCTCGAGGCGGGCGGCGACGTCTACATGAAGATCCGCCCCTCCGTGAAGACCTTCAATTCCTCCGCCTATATCGACGAACTGGCGAATGGCGATACCTGCATCACCATCGGCTGGTCGGGCGATATCCTGCAGGCGAAAACGCGCGCCGAGGAAGCCAAGAACGGCGTCGAAGTGAACTACGTCATCCCGAAGGAAGGCACCTATATGTGGTTCGACAACCTTGCCATCCCGGCGGATGCCAAGAATGTCGAGGAAGCGCACGCCTTCATCAATTATCTGATGCGCCCGGAAGTCATCGCCAAGGCATCCAACTATGTCCAGTATGCGAATGGCAACCTTGCCTCGCAGGCACTGATGGACGAGGCGGTCGCCAAGAACCCGGCGGTCTATCCCGATGCCGAGACGATGAAGAAGCTCTTCACCATCTCGCCCTACGGGCCGAAGGAACAGCGCGTGCTGAACCGCGTCTGGACGCAGATAAAGACCGGCAGCTAAGCGGATCCGGAGAGGGTGGACACCGTCCACCCTCATTCCTGTGCTCGTCACGGGAATCCAGCGACCTGAATCTGTCAGGTCAGATGAAGTCTTTTCAGCCCGGAGACTTGGGCTGACTGGGTCCCTGCTACATCCTCGGCCTGTTCCGGGGAACGGGGATGAAGACAGGTGGGGATGGCGTCGATCCGGCCTCGCTGTCGTATACGTTTCGATGGATTCTTGGTGAAATGGGGCGGGCATGGCAAAGACACTCGGACCGGTCAAACGCAAATTCAGCCCTTGGGACAATCCCGATGCGGTGCCCTTCATCCGTTTTGAAAACGTCACCAAGCGTTTCGGCGATTTCGTCGCCGTCAACAATCTGACGCTTGATATTTACGAGCGCGAATTCTTCTCGCTGCTCGGCCCGTCCGGCTGCGGCAAGACCACGCTGATGCGCATGCTGGCCGGTTTCGAAGAGCCGACCGAAGGCCGCATTCTGCTTCAGGGCAAGGATATTTCCGGTGTGCCGCCCTATAAGCGTCCCACCAACATGATGTTCCAGTCCTACGCGCTTTTCCCGCATATGTCGGTGGAAAAGAACATCGCCTTCGGCCTCGAACAGGACGGCATGGCCAAAGCGGAAATCGCTTCCCGCGTCGAGGAAATGCTGAAGCTCGTGAAGCTCACGGAATTTGCCAAGCGCAAGCCGAGCCAGCTTTCGGGCGGCCAGCGGCAGCGCGTGGCGCTCGCCCGTTCGCTCGCCAAGCGGCCGAAGGTGCTGTTGCTGGACGAGCCGCTCGGCGCGCTCGACAAGAAGCTGCGCGAGGAAACGCAGTTCGAACTGATGGATATCCAGACCAATCTCGGCCTCACCTTCCTCATAGTCACCCATGACCAGGAAGAGGCGATGACGGTGTCGGACCGCATCGCCGTCATGGACAAGGGCAACGTCGTGCAGGTGGCGACGCCGGCCGAGATTTACGAAGCACCGAACACACGCTACGTGGCGGACTTCATCGGCGACATTAATATTTTTGACGCGAACGTCGTCGCCAACGCCTCCGATATCGGCAGGCCGGGTCTGGTGACGCTGGATTGCGAAGGGCTGAAGGTTTCGGTGGAGCAGGAATGCGCGGCGGCGACCGGCAGTCAGGTGGCCTACGCCATCCGCCCCGAAAAAGTCCGCATCTCGCTCGACCAGCCCGCCGATAGCAGCATCAATTCCGCCTATGGCGAGGTCTGGGACATCGGTTATCTCGGCGACTTTTCCGTCTTCATCGTCAAGCTTGCCGATGGCCGTGTCATCCGCGCGGCGCAGGCGAATGTCTCGCGTCTCGTCGATCGCCCGATCACTTTCGGCGATATGGTATGGCTGAACTGGAAGCCGGATTCCGGCCTCGTCCTGACACGCTGAGGGAGGCTTGATATGGCGATCACCACTCCCGAAAACCGGCAAAGCCCCTGGCGCTGGCTGGTCGTTGCGGTTCCCTATTTCTGGCTGCTGCTGTTCTTCGCCGCGCCGTTTTTCATCATCTTCAAGATCTCGCTGTCGGATACGGCCATATCCATGCCGCCCTATACACCGGTCTTCGAAGGGTTTTCGAAGCTCGGGGCGTTCTTCTCGCAGCTCGATTTCGAGAATTACCTGTTTCTGACGGAAGACCCGCTTTACATCGACGCTTACCTCTCGTCGCTGCGCATCGCCTTCATCTCCACCTTCCTGCTTCTGCTGATCGGTTATCCCATGGCGCTGGCCATGGCGCGCGCGCCGTCATCCATCCGCCCGACGCTGGTGATGCTGGTGATCCTGCCGTTCTGGACCTCGTTCCTGATCCGCGTTTACGCCTGGATCGGCATTCTGAAGCCGGAGGGCCTGCTGACGGTGCTGTTCCAGTGGCTCGGGTTTCTCGGACCAGACCAGCAGGTCAACATCTTCCGTACCGAAACGGCGATCTTCATCGGCATCGTTTATTCCTATCTGCCCTTCATGGTGCTGCCGCTCTATTCAGCGCTGGAAAAACTCGACAATACGCTTCTCGAAGCTGCGGCCGATCTCGGCTGCCCGCCCTGGAAGGCCTTCTGGAAGATCACCTTTCCGCTCTCCCTGCCGGGCGTGGTTGCCGGGGCGATGATCTGCTTCATCCCGATCACCGGTGAATTCGTCATTCCCGATCTGCTTGGCGGCGCGCAGACGCTGATGATCGGCAAGACGCTGTGGACGGAATTCTTCGGCAATCGCGACTGGCCGCTGGCCTCCGCCGTGGCCGTGCTGCTTCTGCTCCTGCTGGTGGTGCCCATCGCCATCTTCCAGAACCAGCAGAAGAAAGTGGGGTGAGGCCATGAAGCGCGGAAAATTCGACATCACCGTCCTCACCCTCGGTTTTGCCTTTCTCTATATCCCGATCATCATCCTGATCGTTTATTCCTTTAATGCCTCAAAGCTGGTCACCGTCTGGGGCGGCTTTTCGCTGCAATGGTATAGCTCCATGTGGGCGAACCAGGGGCTGATGGATGCGGCCTGGGTGACGTTGCGTGTCGGTATCCTCAGTGCCACCATCGGCACCATCCTTGGAACGCTGGCGGCGTTGTCGCTGACGCGGTTCGCGCGCTTTCCGGGCCGGGTGCTGTTTTCCGGCATGATCTATGCGCCGCTCGTCATGCCAGAGGTCATCACCGGCCTGTCGCTCTTGCTGTTGTTCGTGGCCGTCGGGGTGGATCGCGGTTTCTGGACAGTGGTCATCGCCCACACCACCTTCACCATGTGTTATGTGGCGATCGTCGTGCAGTCGCGCCTTCTGACCTTCGATCGCAGCCTCGAGGAAGCCGCGCTCGATCTCGGCTGCCCGCCGGTCAAGACCTTCTTCCGCATCACCCTGCCGCTGATCTTCCCGGCCGTCATCGCCGGCTGGATGCTCGCCTTCACGCTATCGCTCGACGATCTCGTTATCGCCAGCTTCGCCACCGGTCCCGGTGCGACGACGCTGCCGATCAAGATCTATTCGCAGGTTCGCTTGGGCGTGACGCCGGAAATCAACGCCATCTGCACGATCCTGATCGGTCTCGTGACGATCGGCGTCATCGTCGCCTCCATTGCCTCCAAGCGCACCGAATTGCAGCGGATGCGTGATGAACATGCGGCTGCGCGACACTGACCAGACGGAACGCCTCGGTTTCTTCGCGTTACTGTTGAAATCGCGATAAAATCAGAAACCTGTAATTTAGTTTTGGCACTTTACGGTCTCAGAATAGGAATTTTCGTCGGTAATTGATCGATTTTGGTTTTAACTCCTTGTTAATGGGAGTTGGCGGAAAGTAAATCCAACGCAGGGCCGTCATATGTTTGATGGCCGGGATTGATAATTTCCAAATGGCGAGATTGTCCCCCTTTCTCTCGTTGAAAAGCACAACTCATACAGGCGGCCGCAAGGCCGCCTTTCTTTTTGCGAATGTTGCCGGTGCCCCTCAGTGATTTTCCGGATGATCCATCGATTTCGAGACGAGCAGGACGGGAATAAGCCCGGCAATGATGATGATGATCGCCGGCACGGCGGCATCCTGCACCCTTGAGCGGGATGCATCCTCATAAACCAGCGTGGCAAGCGTGTTGAAACCGAAAGGCCGGAGCAGGATGGTCGCCGGCAGTTCCTTCATGGATTCGATCAGCACCAGAAGGAAGGCGGTCAGCGCGGCCGGCCGCATATTCGGCAAAAGCACCTTAAACAGCGTCTGCGCCCGGTTGCGCCCAAGTGTGCGCGAGGCCATGTCGATATGCGGTGAGAGCTTCTGGAAACCGGCATCCAGCGTGCCTTCCGCCATGGTCATGAAACGCACGGCATGGGCATAGATGATGGCAAAGGCGGTGCCGGAAAGCAGCAGCCCGCTGGAAAAGCCGAAATGGGAACGGAGGAACCCGTCAACACCATTGTCGAGGCTTGCGAGCGGAATGAGCACGCCGATGGCAAGCACGGTTCCCGGCACGCCATAACCCATGGAGCCGAATCTTGCGGCCACTTTTGAGGTGCGCGAGCGCTCTGTGCGGATGGCATAGGAAAACACGAAGGCGGCAATCAGCGTCACAAAGGCGGCCGAAAGCGAGACTTCGAGACTGTGCCCGAGCGCTTTCAAAAGCTTTGGCGCCATAAGCGCATCCAGCCTTTTCACGGCATAACCGCCCAGCACGATGACCGGAATGAAAAAGCCACTTGCTACCGGCAGGAAGCAGAACAGGCTCGCGCACCAGCGCCGCCCGCCGGTCAGCGCCTTCAGCCGGTGGCGCTGCGCCATGCTCGTCGCTTTCGGTGCCCCGAAGCGCTGTTTTTCCCGGGCATTGCGTTCGACGACGATCAGCGCGCCGACGATGATGAGGATGATGGCGGCGATCTGGGTCGCATTGGCAAGATTGCCGCGATTGAGCCAGGTCTCGTAGATGGTGAAGGTGAGCGTCTGGACACCGAGATATTCGACAGCGCCAATGTCGTTCAGCGTCTCCATCAAGACCAGCGACAGCCCGATGGCAATCGCCGGCCGCGCCATCGGCAATTGCACGGAGAAGAACACATTCAGCGGCTTTGCTCCGAGTGTGCGGGCCGCTTCAGCCGCAAACCGCCCCTGCATGGAAAAGGCGGCGCGGGCGGAGAGATAGACATAAGGGTAAAGCACCGAACTCAGGACGATCACCGCACCGCCGAGCGAGCGGATATCGGGAAACCAGTAGTCACGGATGTTGTGGTAACCGAAGGCGGCGCGCAACGCGCTCTGCACCGGCCCGGTGAAATCGAGAAACTCGCCGAATGCATAGGCCGCCAGATAGGAAGGGATCGCAAGGGGCAGGACAAGTGCGGCAGACATCAGCCGCCGCAGTGGAAATTCGAATGTGGTGACGAGCCAGGCGCAGACGATCCCGAAAAACGCCGTCGTCGCGGCCGTCAGCCCCAGCAACATGAAGGTGCGGAACCCGGCGCGTGGCAGGACATTGGCGAGAAGATGCTGCCATCCCTCCGTGCTGCCGGTCAGCGCCAGCCAGAAGATCGCCAGAATGGGCATGGCGGCAATGGCCGCGATAATGACCGCCGTAGTCGGCAGCACTGAAACGCGTTTTGCCGCTGGATGGGGAATAGTCATGGGCATGCGGGCCTGTTGTCTTGCGAAAGCCTCAACGCGTTACGCATCCCCTGGTACACTGTATGACCCAACGAATTCTTGTGTTGTCGCATCCGCATTTCCCTCATTCCTGTTCCCCGGGCTCGTTGCGGGGAACAGGAATGAGGAAAATGCGGTGGCTTCGGAAAACCACCTGCTTCCTACCGCCGCATTGCTACGCCCGCATGGCCTCAGTTGGCAAGAACCCGCTGCGATGGAAAGGTGATTTCCACCAGCGTGCCTTCATTCGGCGTGGAGGTGATGGAGAAATTCGCTCGGTTGGCGTCGACCATGGCTTTCGTCAACGGCAGGCCAAGCCCGGTGCCATCACCGCGCACGCGCTTGCCCGACGACGCCACCTGCCGGAACGGCTTCATCGCCTGTTCCAGTTCCGCCCGTGTCATGCCGATGCCGGTGTCGCGGATGCGCAGCGATACGCTGCCATTGGCCTCATAGGCGGTGGAAACAACGATCTGGCCGCCGGATGGGGTGAAGCGGATGGCGTTCGACAGGATGTTCAGCACGATCTGCTTGATCGAGCGCAGGTCGGCGACGATCTGCGGTACGGATTGTGCCAGCGCCGTGCGGATGATGACGCGCTGGTTATTGGCCTGCGGCTGCACCAGCGAGACGGCTTCGGCCACCGTCTCGTTCAACGGCACGGCGATGAAATCCACATCCATCTGCCCGGCCTCAATCTTGGAAATATCGAGCAGATCATTGACGATATCGAGCACGTGCCGGCCGGAACGGCCGATATCATTGGCATATTCCACATAACGCGGATGGCCGATCGGCCCGAAACGTTCCGTCGCCATCATGTCGGCAAAACCGATGATGGCGTTGAGCGGCGTGCGGATTTCATGGCTGACGCGGGCAAGGAAATCGGTCTTGTGCGCATTGGCGGTTTCCGCCGCACGCTTGGCGTTGCGCAGCTCTTCTTCCGTGCGCTTCCACTGGGTGATGTCGCGGATGACGGCGCAATAGCCATGGGAAGATTTGAGCCGGCCGATGGTCATGAACAGCGGCAGGAAACCGCCGGATGCCTCGCGGCCGATCACTTCGCGGCCGTCGTTCAGCACGCTGGCGACGCCGTTATTGGCAAGGCCGGAGAGATAATCCAGCACGGCGCGCTGGCTCTCATGGGCAAAGAGCGTCACGAAGGGTTTGCCGGCGATTTCGCCATTATCATAGTTGAACAGCGCGCTGGCGGAACGATTGAGCGAGCGGATTTCGCCCTCATCGCCCAGAAGCACCACGCCATCGGTAGCGGTTTCCAGAATGGAATGCAGCTCTTCCACTTCGCCCTGCAACAGGGAGAGGCTGCCGGCCTCGGCATTTTCCGGATCTGCAGCGGTATTTTCATTGGCCGCCGTAACCGACACCGGCTTTTCTTCCAGCGGAACCAGCGACAGCATCAGCGCCTTGGTCTCTTCCCAGCGGATGGATTGCAGCCGCGCCTTGACCGGGATGATGTCGTTTTCGGCGCTGACGACCACCATGCCGCCCTCGTGGTTCGGCATGTCTTCCAGTTCCTGCCGTTGCAGCAGCGCTTCCAGTCCGCCCACTTCTTCCAGTTCGACTAACGAGTCATAGCCCGTCAGTCGCAAGAAATCGGGATTGGCGTGGATCAACCTGTCGCCGGCATGCACCAGAAGCGCCACGGGCATCTGGTCCAGTGTCTCGGCCGTCAGCGAATCGGCGGGGCGAACGGACGGGCTGACCACGGCGGCGGCAATATTGGTAACCGACTGCTCGCCAGCCGCAGCCGCCTGCTGTTCTTCTGAACCGCTCTCATCTGCGGGTGCGCGAATGGCCGCCGGCTGCTCACCACGGACATAATCGGCGAAAAGATCGTCTTCTTGTTCCGGCTCTTCTTGTGTCGGTTCTTTTTGCGCGGGTTCCGCCGCCTTTCCGTCATTTGCCATGCCGGAGGGCGCGCTTTCCGAAATATCCGCAGCGATATCTTGCTGGACATCCTGCACGGCGGAAACGGCTTCCGTCTCCGGCTTCCGGCTTTCCTCCGAAACCGTATCCGTGGGCGCGAGCGCCCGGCCGATTTCGCGGAAGGCGGCCTGCTCGCCTGCGGTCAGGCCTTCGCGGGAGCGCGAGCGGCGTTCCTCCAGATGAACGATCTTGTCGGAATAGGATGGCTCCGGTGCGGGCGCCGTGACCGGCGCTTCGAATTCCGGCGGCGTGTAATCATGGTGCTGTTCGTCCGGCGAAACCTCGTTCGCAGTATCGTCTGCGGTTTCGACCTCCTCAATCGGGGTTTCAGCCTCTGCCGCCGAGCCGGAATTATCGTCCGCGTCGTCATCCTCGTCGATAAAGGCCAGCAGTTCATGGCCCTCATCTTCGATGGCGGGCTGCGGCAAAACCTCTGCCGGATCAGCCTCTTCGCCGTCCAGGAAGGTCAGGCCTGTCGCGTGCGGGTCCTCGGTGGCATCGGCCAGCCGCACGATGCCGAAACCACGGAAACCGTCAAATTCGCGCAGGCGGGTATAGGTGGGCAGGGCGGCGAGATCGATCGGCACCATCAGGGATGTGCCTTCCACCGGCCAGTAGATCGTCTTGCCCGACCAGGTATCGCGGCGACCGAGAAGCTCACGGATCTTACCGTCCGGATCGAGATTGAACAATGCGGCGACATCGGCGAAACCCATGCCTTCCACGGCCGCCGCCTTTGCACCCACGGCTTCCGCGAATTCATGCGAGATCGAGCTGAAACGCCCCTCGGCGTCGATTTTCCAGACAAAGCGGGAGGCGCGCGCACCGGGATTGAAGACAAAAGGCCGTGCTTCCTCCGCAGGTGCCGTTTCCACCGGAATATCCCCGTTGGCCGATGGGGCATCCGCTGCCGTTGCGGCTTCGGCAATCCCCTCTTCCGCTGGTGCGTTCTCCGCCTCCACGGCCTCTTCGCCCTGATCTTCGCTGACTGTCCGGTCGGTTGCGGGAACCACCGCTTCATCCGCGTCGAGTTCGAAGAGATCGGCGATGTCGTCGGTCATCGCCACATTCGCGGCGGCATCGGCATCCCGCAGGGGAACGTCCAGAGGAGCATGCGTTTCGGTTTCCAGCAAAGGCAAGACGTGGTCCTGCTCCACCTCGGCTTCCGCCTCTGCTTCGTCTTCGGGATCGGCCAGTATGTCCTGCTCGTCTTCCACATCCTCTATGCCGGCAACAGCATCAAGAACGGCATCGAAAGAGGCTGCCGCCGCGATGACGGGCGCGGTTTCCGCAACCGGCAAGGCGGGTTCTGCTATGGCCGGGGCCTCCTGCGGCTTCTCCTCGGTAAAGCCGTTGACGGGATCGAGCGTCCCGAGCGCGGTTTCCACCACGAACATCAGGTTCAGTTCGGGCGATGCCGTGATCTGGCCGGTGGCGGCGGGCAGATAACCCTTGCCGGTCGGCACCGGGCGCTTGACGAGGTGACCGGACTGGCCAGCGGCCATTTTCACCAGGGTGCGTGCGGTGTGCGGCGTAATGCCGAGCGACGAAAAGCCGGGCGAGGCGGCAATGATCTCATTGTCGCCGTTCAGAACCGCCATATGAATATCCGGATCGTCAAACCCTTCGATCATGCGCCGGGCGCATTCGGCCACGTCGGGCGCGGCCTGGTCGGTGAGAGCGGAAAACAGAATGGCCGGATGGCCAGGCTCCGCCTCGATGATTTCCGCGCGGGCGGTGACGGCAAGGCTGCGAAAACCCGAGGTGATGCGAATGGTAAACGGCAGGCCGTCGCCGGCCTTGGAAAGCCGGGCCGCCGTGGCCGCCAGTTGCCGGAAGGTCACGTCCTGCCGTTTCGGCCCCTGTTCCAGAAAATCGTAAACCATCGGCGTGCCGAACAGCGCCGCGCCCCGCCCATTGGCCCAGAGAACATTTTGAAGATCGAGCGAAAACAGCGCCATGGCTTCACCGCGCCCGAAACCTTCACGCACCCGTTCATGCACTGCGATATCGATAAAGGGATACTGGACGGCGGGCATGTCGAAACCTATTCTGGCACTACCGGACCTTGCGGGCTTTTCAGCTTCCTCATGAAGCCGAAACGTAAACCTGCTAAGGCATCACGTTAACAGAATTTTAAATAACTTCACAGCGCGGCCCGGTCCACCGCCCGGTGGATGAATCGCCAAATAGAGTTAACATCAACAGGCCCATTCGCGCTTCCCGCTCCCAGGGCACCCTATCGAAAAGCACTTGCCTTTCTCAGCCTTTTTTCGCAAAATTCGAAGAGGCACTTGCAAATGGGGAAAACACCTTTTATGTCACCCCCCGTGACGCCGCTTCGGCGTTTCATGTGCGGTTGTAGCTCAGTTGGTTAGAGCGCAGGTTTGTGGCACCTGAGGTCGGTGGTTCGACCCCACTCAACCGTACCATTCCCCTCTCCCAGTAAGTTTATATGTCACAAGGACTTACCGGGAGAGGGGAGTTTCCCTCTCGACACTGATGGCGTTCATGATTTGCGGAAAGTTTCCGCAAGTCTTCACGCTGCCCCGACCGGCCTCCTTATTTCGAGAATCCTCCGAAACCGTTGCTGCGACTACGATGATCCGTACCCAGCCTTGACGATGCACGCATCCTCCCCACACCCAGCCTGCCAAAAACCATTTGGCTAAAATCGCCTGCGCTGGTATTGTCCACCCAACGAAACCTTATGAAAGCCAGCAGCATAGCGTCTACGCTTGTGCGCGGCGAAATGGACAAGACAGTGATCGACCCCGGAAACGGCCCAAAGCCGTCGGAACAAGGGGCGTCGGTGGCGAACAAAGGGAAAGCGAAGCGATCCCGTCGTGGCAAGAAACACAAGCGTGACGGTAAGCCCCGTGACGCTGCTGTGTTGTCGCATGATGTTGCCGCGGATGTTCCGGCCGGTTCCTCCTACGTATCGGCTCTCGAGCCGGATGCCGAGCCGCGCAAGAGAAAGCGCCGCAGGCGTTCTCGCGGCAAAGGCACGTCTCAGCAGGCTGTGGCTGCCGCCAGTGGACAGGCGCAGTCTCCAGCCACGCCTGATGGTGCAAATTCATCCTCCGTGCCGCCCGCTGGCCCGCGAAAATCGCGTAACCGCAAACGCGGACATCGCGATCCGCGCGGTCGTGACCCGCAGGGCCGTCCACTGGTTCCCACCCATGCGCCGAAACATGTCGGCAAGCAGAATGGCCGTGCGAATGGCTCGGCGCAGGAACCGCACCGGTCGCAATCCGAAATCTCCGCCCGCCACGCCGGCCGCCAGCATGAGCATGGCCAGGAGCCGCTGGCGGATATGTATGCGGCGCTTGATCTCGGCACCAATAATTGCCGCCTGCTGATCGCGCAGCCGACGCGGCCCGGCCAGTTCCGGGTGGTCGATGCCTTTTCGCGCATCGTCCGGCTGGGCGAGGGGCTGGTGTCGAGCGGCCGGCTTTCCGATGATGCGATGGACCGCGCCGTGGAAGCGCTGAAAGTCTGCTCGGCGAAACTCTCCGGTCGTCCGATCCGGCGCATGCGGTTGATCGCCACCGAGGCCTGCCGTGCGGCTTCCAATGGCGAGGAATTTCTGGCGCGTGTCACGCGGGAAACGGGGCTGAAGCTCGAAATCATCAGCCGTGAGACGGAGGCCCGGCTTGCGGTTTCGGGCTGCGCGTCGCTTGTCGGGCGTGAAGCACGCTCCGTCGTGCTGTTCGATATTGGCGGCGGATCGTCGGAAATCGCGGTCATCAAGGTCGGTGAAAATCGCTCGAACCGGCTCGCCAACCACATCACCCACTGGACATCGCTGCCGGTCGGCGTTGTCACGCTGTCGGAACGCCATGGCGGCCGCGACGTGACGCCGGATGTGTTTGCCGCCATGGTGCGGGAAGTCGAAGGGCTGCTGGATGCCTTCCATTGCCCGCCGCTCGCGCCACAGATGCACCACGAGGATTTTCACCTGATCGGAACCTCAGGCACGGTGACGACGCTTGCCGGCGTCCATCTCGATTTGCCGCGTTATGATCGCCGCAAGGTGGATGGCCTGTGGCTTTCCGATGCCGAGGTGACGGCGATGCAGGACAAGTTACTGGCATGGGATTTCGCCGGCCGCGCCGCCAATGCCTGCATCGGTCCTGATCGGGCCGATCTGGTTCTGGCCGGCTGCGCCATTCTCGAGGCCATTCGTCGCCGCTGGCCGGCACGCCGCATGCGGGTGGCGGATCGTGGTCTGCGTGAAGGCCTGTTGACGGATATGATGGCGGATGACGGCGCATGGCGGCGCAACCGCATAAGGCGCATGCAGATTGTACGGCAGGACAGAACGGAAGGTTTGACATGAGCAAGGCGCCGACAAGCACCAATCGCACCGGCCGCAAGATCGGCCAGAAGGTCAAGAAGACCAAGCTCAAGGCCTCGTCGCGCCGCTGGCTGGAACGTCATATCAATGACCCCTATGTGCAGCGCGCCAAGCTTGAAGGCTATCGCGCCCGCGCCGCCTTCAAGCTTCTGGAAATCAACGACAAGCACCAGATCCTCAAAGGCGCACACCGCATCATCGACCTTGGTGCCGCGCCCGGCAGCTGGTCGCAGATCGCCGCCAAGGTGACGGATTCGACCGAGGATGACATCCGCGTCGCGGCCATCGACTTCCTCGAGATCGATCCCATTCCCGGCGTGAAGATCCTGCAGCTCGACTTCCTCGATCCGAGCGCGCCGGAAAAGCTGATGGAGGCCGTCGGCGGCACGCCCGATCTGGTGTTGTCGGACATGGCTGCGCCCACCACGGGCCACCAGAAGACAGACCATATCCGCACCATGCATCTCTGCGAAGTCGCGGCCGATTTCGCCGTTCAGGTGCTGGCGGAAGGTGGCCATTTCCTCGCCAAGACCTTCCAGGGCGGCACGGAAAAGGCGTTGCTGGACATGCTGAAGAAGAACTTCAAGCAGGTCCTGCATATCAAGCCGGCGTCTTCACGCTCGGAATCGGTCGAGATGTTCCTGCTCGCCAAGCACTTCAAGGGCCGCAAGAACGAGCCGGCAGTGGATGCCGAGCCTGAAGAGGCAGTCGAAGACTGATCACTCCGCCGGTTGCGAAACCTTGCCGCGGTGGCCGGAAACGGCCGCCCCGGCCTGTGCATCCATGCGGATGATCGGCACGATGGCGAACAGCGACACCAGCGCGACGATGGTGAAGGCGATGTGGAAATCGGCAAGCTGCAGATGCGTGCCGGACATCATGCTGCTGACTTCCAGAATGGAAGCGGCGAAGGCAACACCCAGCGCCAGGCTGATCTGTTGCAGCACTGACGCCATCGAGGTCGCCTGGCTGGCCTGGCTGTCCTCGATATCGGAATAGCTGAGCGCGTTCGATCCGGTGAAGAAGAAGGAGCGGGCAAATCCCGCCGTGACCAGAAAGATCATGATCAGCGGATAGGGCGTTTCCGGCGTGAAGAAGCTGTTGGCGAGCGTCGTGAGCGCGCCGACGATACCAGCCCCGATCAGCGTCGAGCGGAAACCCGTTGCCGCAAACACCCGTTTGGCCATGAATTTCGTGGTGATCGCCCCGATAGCGCCGGCAAAGGTGATCATGCCCGATTGGAACGGATTGAGCCCGAAACCGATCTGCAACATCAGCGGCATCAGGAAGGGTATGGCGCCCGTGGAAATGCGGAAAACGGTGCCGCCGATGGAAGCCGCCCGGAAGGTCGCGTTCTGGAAAATGCGAAAATCCAGAATGGGGGCGGGGTGGCGCGCGGCGTGGCGCAGATAAAGAAAGCCGCAGATAAAACCGATGATGGTCGAAGCGATGCCGATGGCCGGCGGCAGGGCGGGAAGGCTGACGACGGAGAGGCCGAACACCACACCGGAAGCGGCGATGCCCGACAGCACGAAACCCTTGCCGTCCATGGGCGGCGGATTGGTGGTTTCGATTTCCGGCAGGAAGATCGTCGCGAGCCAGATGCCGATGATGCCGATCGGCACGTTAATGAGGAAAATCCAGTGCCATGAAAAATAGGTGGTGATGAAACCACCGATCGGCGGACCTGTGAGCGGCCCGACGAGCCCCGGTATGGTCAAGAGCGCCATGGCGGAGACGAGTTCGCTGCGCTTGGTCGTGCGCAGCAGCACGAGACGGCCAACGGGCGTCATCATCGCCCCACCCATGCCCTGCAGGAAACGCGAGAGAACGAATTCGAACACCGAGGAGGAAACCGCGCAGCAGATCGAGCCCACCACAAAAACGCCGATGGCGAAACGGAAGATTTTCTTCGCACCGTATTTGTCGGCCATCCAGCCGCTGATGGGAATGAAGATCGCCAGCGCCACCATATAGGCGGTCAGCGCGAGCTTCAGCGTGATTGGCCCGACGTGGAGGTCGGCGGCAATCGCCGGAAGCGAGGTGGCGATGACGGTGGAGTCCATCTGCTCCATGAAGAGAGCGACTGCCAGGATCAGGGGAATGATGCGGTTCATGAAGCTGCCTGCGGTTTTCCGCTGCGACAAAGGATATCGCCGTTCCTCCTACGCCTGATAAGACGGCTTGCCAACACGTTAATTATCAATTTCTCAAGTTCCGATCAAACCTGCGTGAGGCCGGTTTTCTTGCAACTTTCTCGCTCTATTGTCCGTTGGGCCAGTTCAGTTGGCGATCACGGCCAGTTGGCGATATCGGAGACAAGATGATGACCCAATCCTTGAGCATGAGCAGACGCGGCCTCATCGGTGCGGCCGGCGCAAGCGTTCTCGGTGCACCGCTTTTGATGGCGCGCAGTGCAGACGCCCAGACCAACCAGCCGCAGACTTCCATGGAGATAAAACACGCGATGCCGCCTGAAACCAACCGCTTCAAGCTCGGCAACTTCGAAGTGCTCGTCGTCAAGGACGGCTCGCGCGCCGCGCCCAATCCGGGTGAGACCTTCGGCACGGACCAGTCGGCCGAGACCGTGGGCAAATTGCTGGAAGACAATTTTCTGCCGAAGGATCAGTTCGTCAATTCCTTCTCGCCGCTTCTCATCAATACCGGCTCCGATCTCGTGCTGTTCGACACGGGTTTCGGCGAGGCCGGCCGCGGCGCCGGCAATGGCCGCCTGACCGAAGGCATGGCTGCGGCCGGTTACACGCCCGAGGATGTGACCGTGGTGGTGCTGACCCATATGCATGGTGACCATATTGGCGGGCTGATGGAAAAGGGTGCGCCGGCCTTTTCGAAGGCGCGTTATGTGTTCGGCCAGGCGGAATATGATTTCTGGACGAATGAGAAGCGCGTCGGCACGCCTGCCGAAGGCGGTCACAAGGGCGTTCTCGCCAATGTCAAGCCGCTGGCGGAAAAGGCGACCTTCATCGGTGACGGCGCCAGTGTCGTTTCCGGGATTACCAGCGTGGCGGCTTTCGGCCATTCGCCGGGCCACATGATTTTCCGTGTCGAATCGGAAGGCAAGCAGCTGATCCTGACGGCGGATACGGCCAACCATTTCGTGCTTTCCCTGCAGAAGCCAGACTGGGAAGTAAAGTTCGACATGGACAAGGCGGCCGCCGCCGCGACCCGCAAGAAGGTCTATGACATGATCGCCACTGACCGGTTGCCTTTCCTCGGCTATCACATGCCTTTCCCTTCTGTCGGTTATGCGGAAAAGCTGGATACGGGTTACCGCTTCGTGCCGAAATCCTACCAATTCGACATCTGATATCTGCTGCAATGCAGCAACAGAGGAAACCCGGAAGGTTATTCCGGGTTTTTTCTATTCCCTTCCTGTCATGAACGTGTTACCAGCCCTCGCCAACTTCCAAGCAATCCTTGCAGGGCGCCGGGGTGAACTTTTCGTTCCGGAACGGCCACGCATTTTCAGTATGAAGGAATTTGGTCATGGCACGCATCATTCAAACACCCACTGGTTTGGACGCTCTCACATTTGACGATGTGTTGCTGCAACCCGGACATTCCGAAGTCATGCCGGGACAGACGAATATCGCCACCCGCATTGCCCGCGATATCGATCTGAACCTGCCGATCCTGTCTTCCGCCATGGATACGGTCACTGAAGGCCGTCTCGCCATCGCCATGGCCCAGGCCGGCGGCATCGGCGTCATCCACCGCAACCTGACCCCCATCGAACAGGCCGAAGAAGTCCGGCAGGTGAAGAAGTTCGAAAGCGGTATGGTCGTCAACCCGGTCACCATCGGCCCGGACGCGACGCTCGCAGAAGCGCAGGCGCTGATGAAGGCGCACGGCATTTCCGGTATTCCGGTCGTGGAAAACGGCGGTTCCGGTGGTCACAAGAACGGCCGTCTCGTCGGCATCCTCACCAACCGCGATGTGCGCTTCGCTTCCGATCCGCAGCAGAAAATCTACGAACTGATGACCCGCGAAAACCTGGTCACGGTCAAGGAAAGCAGCGTCGATCAGCAGGAAGCCCGTCGCCTGCTGCACAAGCACCGCATCGAAAAGCTGCTGGTTGTGGACGCCAAGGGCAATTGCGTTGGCCTCATCACCGTCAAGGATATCGAGAAGTCGCAGCTGAACCCCAACGCCACCAAGGATGCGCAGGGCCGTCTTCGCGCAGCCGCCGCCATCAGCGTTGGTGCTGACGCCATCGAGCGCGCCGAGCGCCTTATCGATGCCGGTGTCGACCTTCTGGTCGTTGATACCGCCCACGGCCATTCGCAGCGCGTGCTGGATGCCGTCTCGCTGGTCAAGAAGATGTCGAACTCGGTTCGCATCATCGCCGGCAATGTCGCTACCGCCGATGGCACCAAGGCGCTGATCGATGCCGGCGCGGACGCCGTCAAGGTCGGTATCGGCCCCGGCTCCATCTGCACCACCCGCATCGTCGCCGGCGTCGGCGTTCCGCAGCTGGCGGCCGTCATGGCGTCGGTGGAAGCGGCCAATGCGGCTGACATCCCCGTTATCGCCGATGGCGGCATCAAGTTCTCGGGCGATCTGGCCAAGGCGATCGCCGCCGGCGCTTCCGCCGTCATGATCGGCTCGCTGCTCGCCGGTACCGATGAAAGCCCGGGCGAAGTGTTCCTTTATCAGGGCCGTTCCTTCAAGGCCTATCGCGGCATGGGCTCCGTTGGCGCCATGGCGCGCGGTTCCGCAGACCGTTATTTCCAGGCCGAAGTGCGCGATACGCTGAAGCTCGTGCCGGAAGGCATCGAAGGCCAGGTTCCCTACAAGGGACCGGTTTCCGGTGTGCTGCATCAGCTGGCCGGCGGCCTGAAGGCTGCCATGGGTTATGTCGGCGGCAGCAACATCAAGGAATTCCAGGAACGCGCCACCTTCGTGCGCATCTCCAGCGCCGGCCTGCGTGAAAGCCACGCACACGACGTGACGATCACCCGCGAAAGCCCGAACTACCCCGGCGCGGTTTGATCTTTCGAGGCGAATCCGTAAAAGGATACTGAGTATTTGGCGCTCCCCGATTCATGCCGGATCGGGGAGCGTTTTCATGATTGGAGAAGAAAGCATGTCACCCACGACCGCAATGTTCTGGCCGATGATCGCCCATGTCTTTCTGGTCTTCTGGCTTTACGGTCTTCTGATCATCCGGCGCAACAAATACACCTTCAAGGATCGCGAATCGGCGATCAAGCTGCGTAACCGGGGCGAGGAGGCGCGCGAAAGCTATCTGGTGAACCGCAACATCGCCAACCAGTTCGAACTGCCGGTGCTGTTCCACGTTGCCTGCCTGCTGCTCTACATCACGGATGCGGACAATATCGTCACCGTCGTTCTGGCATGGCTGTTCGTGCTTTCGCGCTGCGCCCATTCCTATGTCCATGTCACCAGCAACCGCCTGCGCCAGCGCGGCGCATTGTTCGGCATCGGTTTTGCGCTCATCGTCTGCCTTTGGGCTTGGCTCGCCATCTGGTTGGCGCTGGAGTGAAACAGCAGCGTGAGGTTGCCTCATAAGTGAGACAATCCCACCGCGCAAAATGCTCCGGCTTGCGATGGGTCAATTCCATGACGCCCCATCCCCGTTAATCTCTGCCCGCCGTCGAGGATTTCAGGCGAGCAGAGATTAGGGAGTATGTCATGGCTAAGACAATGAAGGCGGCGGTCGTCCGCGCATTTGGAAAACCGCTGACCATCGAGGAAGTGGCGATACCGGATCCCGGCCCCGGTGAAATTCTCATCAACTACAAGGCGACGGGCGTTTGCCACACCGACCTGCACGCCGCAACGGGTGACTGGCCGGTCAAGCCCAACCCGCCCTTCATTCCCGGCCATGAAGGTGCCGGTTATGTCGCAAAAATCGGCGCTGGCGTTACCGGCATCAAGGAAGGCGACCGCGCCGGCACGCCCTGGCTCTACACCGCCTGCGGATGCTGCATCCCCTGCCGCACCGGCTGGGAAACGCTGTGCCCGAGCCAGAAGAACTCAGGTTATTCCGTGAATGGCAGCTTTGCCGAATATGGCCTCGCCGATCCGAAATTCGTCGGCCGCCTGCCGGACAATCTGGATTTCGGCCCGGCTGCACCCGTGCTTTGCGCCGGTGTCACGGTCTACAAGGGTCTCAAGGAAACCGAAGTCCGGCCGGGTGAATGGGTGGTCATTTCAGGCATTGGCGGGCTTGGGCACATGGCCGTGCAATATGCCAAGGCCATGGGCATGCATGTCGTTGCCGCCGATATCTTCGACGACAAGCTGGCGCTAGCGAAAAAACTCGGAGCCGACGTTGTCGTCAACGGTCGCGCGCCTGATGCGGTGGAGCAGGTGCAGAAGGCGACCGGCGGCGTCCATGGCGCGCTGGTGACGGCGGTTTCGCCAAAGGCCATGGAGCAGGCCTATGGTTTCCTGCGTTCCAAGGGCACGATGGCACTTGTCGGCCTGCCGCCGGGATTCATCTCCATTCCGGTGTTCGACACGGTGCTGAAGCGCATCACGGTGCGCGGCTCCATCGTCGGCACGCGGCAGGATCTGGAGGAAGCGCTGACCTTCGCCGGTGAAGGCAAGGTTGCCGCCCACTTCTCCTGGGACAAGCTCGAAAACATCAATGACATCTTCCACCGCATGGAAGAGGGCAAGATCGACGGCCGTATCGTCGTGGACCTCGCCGCCTGACGTCAAAACCGGTTGCGGCGCTCACGCAAATGTGTGGCGCCGCTTCCGCCCGCCTTGTTCCCCGCCCTGCGATCTGCGCTATCCTTCCACATCCGCGCGTTCAAGGAGGATAGAGCGATGGACAAGCCTAAGATTACCCAGGCCATGATCGACGCTTACGATGAATATACCCATCTCAGCCTCGATCGTCGCAAATTCATGGAAAAGCTTACAGTGCTTGCCGGTTCGGGCGCTGCCGCGGCTGCCATTGCGCCGCTTCTTTCGGCCAACAGCGCCCGTGCGGCCATCGTTGCGCCTGACGATGCGGGCATTGTCGCGGAAGACGTGACCTATCCAGCGCCCGGCGGCGAGATGAAGGGTTACCTCGTCACGCCGAAGTCGGTATCCGGCCCCATTGGTTCCGTCATCGTCATCCATGAAAACCGTGGCCTGAACGACCATATTCGCGACGTGGCGAGACGTGTGGCGCTCGCCGGTTTCCGGGCGCTTGCGGTCGATTTCCTCTCGCCGCAGGGTGGAACGCCCTCGGATGAGGACAAGGCACGGGAAATGTTCAGCGGTCTCGACATGGAGGCAACCGTCGCCAATGCCGAAGCGGGCAGGGTGTGGCTTGCGGCAAGGCAGGGGGCAAATGGCAAGGTTGGCGCGGTCGGTTTCTGCTGGGGCGGCGGGCTGGTCAACCGGTTTGCCACCAAATCGGCAGGCTTGAATGCCGGTGTCGCCTATTACGGCCAGCAACCAGCGGCGGCCGATGTGCCGGCCATCAAGGCGCCGTTGCTTTTGCATTATGCCGGTCTCGACGAGCGCATCAACGCTGGCATCGATGCCTATAAAAAGGCGCTGGAGGAAAACGGCAAGACCTTCGAAATCTTTGTCTATGACGGCGTCAACCACGCCTTCAATAATGACACGTCATCGGCGCGTTACGACAAGGCGGCCGCTGATCTCGCCTGGGGGCGGACGACGGATTTCTTCCGGAAATATCTGGCGTAATTCTTCAGGTTCGGCCTGTCAGGGTGCAGCTTTTCCAGAGATGGAGAGGCTTCACCATGGACCAATATGGCATCGCGGTTTGCGCTGGATTTTGGGGCAAGGCAAAACGGAGCCTGCCTCACGCGCGCAGTTCCTGAAACTGAACGGCCACGCGCAAACCGGGGTTGTTGTTCGAAAGCGTCACGGCGGCGCCGTGTAGTTCCGATATGGCTTTGACAAGGCTCAGGCCAAGTCCGGACCCCGCGGTGGTTCTGCTTTTCTCAACCCGATAGAACCGGTCGAACACCTGCGCCCGGTCTTCGTCTGATATGCTTGGCCCGTTATCGGCGATATTTAACAGGATCTGTCCTTCCCCGCGCGACACTTCGAGGCAAATTCTTGACCCGACGGGGGTATGCCGCATGGCGTTGGACAACAGGTTCGCCAACAATTGGCGAATGAGATCAGGATCGCCATTGATCCGGCAGCCGCCCGCAGCACCGTGCATCGTCAGCTCATAGCCTTCCTCCGCGGCAATAACCTCATAGGTTTCGTAGATTTCACCGACGATGTCGCAAAGATCGAAGGCGGTGAAGCGGGCGGTCCTGCTTCGCGCTTCGATCTGGGCAATCCGCAGAAGAGCATCGAACGTATTTGCTATGGATCGCAGTTCTTCAAGAGCGGTCTCAACGCTGGTCCTCATCTCGTCAACCGCATGCGCATTGAGCGCATCTTCCAGCACGAGGAATGTCCGGCCAATCGGGGTCTTGAGGTCATGGGCGACGTCGGTCGTCACCTGCTTCAATGCTGCTACGCTGGAGTCCAGTCTTGCCAGAGCCACATTGATTTCCGCTGAAAATATGTCGATTTCATCCATGCGTGATGAAATTGGAAGCCGTTTTGAAAGCTCGCCATGTCCGATGGCGTGGGCGATTTGCGCCAGCGACGAGATGCGGCGGCGCGTTCGATACGCCAATATGGCGGCTCCCGTCATGCCTATGGAAAGAACGATCGCGGTCGCCCATCCGAAACTGATGAGAACGATGCGGGCCAGTTCATCCGTGTCTCCGGAGTTGACCCCCACCACGAGAGCGTTCGGCCCCAGAGGACCATTGAAAAGCTTGTAGTGGGAAGCACTGCCGTGATGGTCGTTGGGTTCAAGGATCGAATAACCGGATGGGACATCCGAAAATCGATTGCTTCCCGCGAGCAGTTCTCCGGCCGGGCTGCGCAATGCGTAGATGGTCTCCTGGCCTCTAATTGCTGGGCCGTGATTGTCGATCATGTCCACGGCGCCCTGAATGCCGCGTGCGTCGAAGGCCGATGCGATCTCCCGATAACGCTCCTGGACATTGGCGTTCAGGCGGTCGTCGAGGAAACTGACAACCATCCGGTAAGCTGCGATGTTTGCACCAAGCGATGCGGTGATGAACAGGGCGATGTAGATGATTGCCAGCCTGACGGCGGTGCTTTTCAGAAAGCTAGCGCCGGGCATGCAGGGTGTAGCCCGTGTTCTTGACGGTATGCAGAAGCGGCTGGTCGAACGGTTTGTCGATTTTCGCCCTCAGCCGGCTGATGTGCGTTTCCACGACGGAGCTTTGCGGGTCGAAATTGAAGTTCCAGATTTTTTCGAGAAACATCGTTTTCGTCAGGATTCGACCTTCGTTGCGCATGAGCAGTTCCAGAAGCGAGAATTCGCGTGGCAAGAGGTCGATCCGCTGTCCTCCGCGCGACGTTGTTCTGGTGACGAGGTCCATTTCGAGGTCGCCCACGCGCAGGCGCGTCTTCTCCGTGGCAATGGGCGGTCGCCGAACGAGAGCATTGATCCTGGCCGTCAATTCCGAGAAAGCGAACGGTTTTACCAGATAGTCGTCGCCGCCGGCTTCCAGCCCTTCGACGCGGTCGTCAACACCGCTCATCGCCGTCAGAAAAAGTATGGGAACGCATATCGAAGCCGCGCGCAGGCTCTTGACCAGATTGAGACCATCCAGTCCGGGGATCATGCGGTCAACAACGGCGATGTCATATTCCCCATCCAGTCCCGCAGCCAGTGCGTCACGCCCGTCTCTGACCCAGTCGACCGTATGGCCAGCCGAGGTCAGCCCCTTCGTAATATAGTTTCCGGTTGTATTGTCGTCTTCTACTAGAAGTATTTTCATGGATGATGACGTTGCCTGAAATCCGGATTTTCTATGGGGCGGCTGGTCCTGCTCACGCCGGAAATCAGGCTTTATTGCGGCATTTCACGGATCTGCAGATTTACAAATTTGTATAGTCGGCGACAGGCGGCTGAAAAGCCGGGGTTTTACTTTCACGATGCTGCAAGCCGCAGTGTTACCTGTTACGAGGATTTAGACCATGATCAAAAATCTGACCGTCGCCGCCTTCGTCCTGATTTCCGCAACCTCCACCGCTTTTGCAAACGGTATTCTCAGCAACATCGCTTCGCCGATTGCAAAAATCACCCAGGATCACGGAAATGCGGGCGATACGGCGGCATCTGTCTCCAATCCGGAAGTCCGTTTCCGCGTGCTCGATAACGGCATGGTCGAACGCACGAACAGCCGTTTCGACACCTCCATGATGATCGACCCTTCGGCCGAGCTTCGCGAGAGAAACCGCCGATAAGCTTTATGATGACGACACGCTCGGCGGTCAGAGGCCGCCGAGCTTATGGCATTCCGCGTCGCGGGAACAACCCATACTACCGCGAAGCGTCAGCCGCGTTACGGGTGAGTGGATGGAAAAACGAGCTGTATTGCGGCTTGGCAAGCGATACGGATACTCAGCTTTTGCCGCGCTTCAAATGCTCATCAAGCCTTGGCATGATCTCCACGAAATTGCAGGGCAGGTGGCGATAATCGAGCTGGGCCTTGAGAATGCCGTCCCACGCGTCCTTGCAGGCGCCCGGAGAGCCGGGCAGCACGAAAATGAAGGTCGCGTTGGCCACGCCGCCGGTTGCGCGCGACTGGATGGTGGCGGTGCCGATCTTGTCGTAGGAGATGCGGTGGAAGAGGGCGGAAAAACCGTCCATGCGCTTTTCGAACAGCGGCTCCAGCGCCTCCGGTGTCACGTCCCGGCCGGTGAAGCCGGTGCCGCCGGTGGTGATGACCACATCCACGCCCTCAGACAGCGTCCATTCGCGCACGGTGTCGGCAATCGCTGCCTTGTCATCCGGCACGATGGCGCGGGCCGCGAGCCTGTGGCCCGCTTCTTCCAGCCTTGCGACGAGCGTGTCGCCGGACTTGTCGTTCTCCAGCGTGCGGCTGTCCGAAACGGTCAGAACCGCAATGCCAAGGGGAATGAAGGGTCTATCGCCTGCCATGGCCTTATCCTCGAAATATCCGGCCCTCAAATGGTCCGCGTTGCCTGAAAATACCAGCCGGGGCGTTTCTTCCGAAGCGATGTTTCCGCGTTTTTGGCGGCATCGAAGGAATGAAAAATCCCGAAACAGGTTGCCCCCGAACCGGACATTCGGACAAGGGCGGCCCCTTCCTCAGACAGCAGCCCGGTTATCTCTCCGATTTCAGGCAGCAGCGCCTGAGCCGGCGGTTGCAGATCGTTGCGGCTTTGGTCAAGAAAATCCATCCAGCCAATTGTCGCATGGGCGGGCAGGTGCGGATTGGCCTTGTTCTGCAATCGCCGGAAAATCTCCGGTGTCGAGACGGCTTTCAACGGGTTGGCCAGAACCATGAAGAGTTCCGGCAGGTCGGTGAACGCTTCGATGTCCTCGCCAATACCACGCGCGATCAGCGGCCGGCTTGCAAGGCACATCGGCACGTCCGCACCGAGCTTCAGTGCAAGAGAAGCAAGCTTTTCCGGCGCGATCGTGGCACTCCAATGCCGCAAAAGCCCGCGCAGCGTCGCCGCGGCATCCGCCGAGCCGCCACCGATGCCCGAAGCAACCGGCAGGTTCTTTTCAAGGTGGATGTCGACCGGGCGGACGGCCTGGCCTGTTGAGGCAAGAGCATCGCGTAGCATGTCTCTGGCTCGGGTGACGAGATTATTGCCGCCATCGCCGGCGCTTAGAAGATCGCCGAAGGGGCCGGAAATGGAGAAGCTGTCGGCGTCGGTGTCGCGAATGCGGATCACATCGCCGGCCTCGGTGAATGTCACAAGCGTTTCGAGCAGATGATAACCATCCGCCCGCTGGCCGGTCACATGCAGCGCCAGATTGATCTTGGCCGGGGCCGCCTCGATTGTTTCGGTGGCCCCGGAAACCTCATGCATGCGCATGCCGCGTCAGGATTTCTTGTCCGGAGCAGGGGTCGCCGGTGCCGGGGGAGCCGGCGGTTGCGGCACCACGTCCTTCTTGGCGGTGTTTTCAGCGTCCTTTTCGACAGGCGGCAGGCCGTTGGCGATCTTTTCCTTCACCTTGGCCTTGTCCACATCGTCATTGTCGCCGATCAGGGCACGGTTCCACTGATAAACGGCCTCGATCTTGCGGCCGACGCGCCAATAGGCATCGCCCAGATGGTCGTTGATGGTGGGGTCACCGGCCTTGAGCTCGATTGCGCGTTCCAGCTCCGTCACGGCCTGGTCGAAGTCGCCAAGGCGATAATGTGCCCAGCCGAGCGAATCGACGATATAACCGTCGTTCGGCCGAAGCTCGACCGCGCGGCTGATCATCTTCATGGCTTCATCGAGATTGATGCCCTTGTCTACCCAGGAATAGCCCAGATAATTCAGCACCTGCGGCTGCTCCGGGTTCAGTTCCAGCGCCCGCTTGAAATTTGGTTCGGCCTTGTCCCATTGTTTCAGCCGCTCATAGGCGATGCCGCGCTGGAAGAACACCGACCAGTCGGATTTCTGCGCCACGGCGCCGATGACCTCGATGGCCTTGTCGTAGTTCTCCGCCATGGCCCGGTAATCCTTGGCGTCCGAAAGCACGCTGCCATAGGCGAGGTAGGAACGGACATCCTTCGGATCGGATTCAAGCAGGGATTTGAGATGCTTGCGCGCCTCGTCCACCTTGCCGGTCTGCGCCAGCGTCAGTCCGAGCTGCAGCTCGGAGATGCGGTACATCGGCGAATCCTTCGGCACTTCGCGATAGAAGGTGATGGCACGCTCAGGCTGCTTCATCGCTTCGGCAAGACCGCCGAGAAGGATGAGCGTATCCGGGCTCTTGGGATCAAGGGCGCGCGACGTCTGCAGGTAAAGGGTCACGATCTCTTCGGCGCCTTCGCGGTTCAACGCACCGGCAATCGAGAACATGACGCTGGCGGCGCCCTCCACTGCATTGGTGATCTGCTGTTCCGGCTTTTCGCCCTTTTCAATCGCCTCGCGAAGCGCTTTCAGCGGCGCGTAGTTCGGTGCGAACGTATCACCGACGGCGATCGCATCCAGTGCCTTCTGTTTGTTGCCGGCGGAAGCTTCCAGCCGCGCAAGCGCCATGACCGCGCGCATATAGGTATCGGAGGCCGTGGCTCCGCCTTCACGATCCGTCACGGCTTCGTTCAGGCTCTTGCGGGCGGCTTCGGTATTGCCGGAAACCAGCGCGATGGCCGCTGCATTGTATTTCTGGAAGATCGAAATCCAGCCCGGGCCCTTCATATTGTTGACGAGCGCCAGCGCTTCCTTCGGCTTGCCGGAACCGGCACGCGCCCAGGCGGTCAAAAGCGTGTTGACCATGCGGTCGAGATCGTTCGGACCGGTATATTTCAGGATCTTTTCGGCCTTGGTGAATTCCTTGTCCTTGATGGCGTCAAGACCGCGCACGATGGTCGTCACACGCTCCACCGAGGTATCGTCCTTCATGGAATCGGCGATCTTCGCGCCGGCCTCGAAGTTGCCGCTCAGAAGTTCGGCGATCATCAGCCGCTGGCGGATTTCCGAATTGGCCGGATCATATTCCAGCGCCTTCTTGTAGAGTGAAATCGCGGTGGGATAATCCTGGTCGACATCGGCATTGCGCCCGGCGAGGAAAGCGCCGGAGAAGGTGTTCACCTTGCCGGGATCGAAGGTAACGGCTTTGTCTTCCGGTTTTGCCTTCGTCTCCGCAAAGCCGGGGCTGGCACCCGCACCGATTGCGAGAGCAGCGGCAAGAGCCGCGCTGCAGAGAAGACGGAGTGCTGGTTTACGCCGCATGAGGGAACCTTTGCCTTTGTGCGAATGCACGGAAAAATCAGTTTCCATTATTGGTCACGATAGAATGGCTTTTTTGAAGCAACCCCGCAAGAAATTATGGCTTTAGCCACAATCACACCTTGCGGAGAAACCGGCCCGGAACGTCGGGCGGATGGTCCTGTCCATCCGCCGTTTGCATGGCCTTGTGCCTCAGTTGAGACGCTCGATGCAGAAGTCGATGACTTCCAGCAATGCGTCTTTCCAGGCGCTTTGCGGCAGGGGCGCAAGTGCGTCACGGGCAATGGTGCCGTAATGCGTGGCGCGGCCGATCGTATCGGCAAGACCGTTATATTTGGTGATCAGGCCGAGCGCCTTCTCCAGGTTCTCGTCGCTGCTTTCGCCCTTTTCGATGGCGTTGCGCCAGAAGGCGCGCTCATCCTGCGTGCCGCGGCGATAGGACAGGATAACCGGCAGCGTGATCTTGCCTTCGCGGAAATCGTCACCGGTGTTCTTGCCGAGATCGGCGGACTTTCCACCGTAGTCCAACACGTCATCGACCAGCTGGAAAGCGAGGCCGAGATTCATGCCGTAGGATTTGAGCGCGCTGCGGGTTGCCTTGTCCGTCTTGGCGACGATGGGGCCGACTTCGGCTGCGGCGGCAAAGAGGGCGGCCGTCTTGGCACGAATCACCTGCAGGTAATCGTCCTCGGTCGTTTCCATGTTCTTGGCGACCGAAAGCTGCAGCACCTCGCCTTCGGCGATCACCGAAGCTGCCGTGGAGAGCACGTCGAGCGCATCCAGCGAACCGACATCCACCATCATGCGGAAGGCCTGGCCGAGCAGGAAGTCGCCGACGAGAACGCTTGCCTGGTTGCCCCAGATGGTGCGCGCGGTGGATTTGCCGCGGCGCAGATCGCTTTCGTCCACCACATCGTCGTGCAAAAGCGTCGCCGTGTGCATGAACTCCACGCTTGTGGCGAGCTTGATGTGATTGTCGCCCTCGTAGCCGAACATCGAGGCCGAGGCGAGCGTCAGCATCGGCCGCAGGCGCTTGCCGCCGGAGGAGATGAGATGATTGGCCACCTCTGGTATCATCTGGACATCGGAACCGGCCTTGGAAAGGATAAGCTGGTTCACCCGTTCCATGTCGGGGCGGGTCAGGTCGACAAGCGGCTTGACGGATGCGAGTTTGTTTTTGCTTTCTTCAAGCGGTATGACGACGCCCAAGGGACAGGACTCCTGTTCGAATTTGTATTTGACAATAAAAACTGGCGCCTTGCGCGGCAAGGGGCGAATTGCCGCTAGCCATTCAAAAAGATGGGAATTTAGGGCTTATCCATGCGTGAACTGATCCGTACCAACGATGCCGTGCTTCTTTCCTTCGCTGAAAGCCTGATGAAGGACGCCGGCATCCATTGCCTCATTGCCGATCAGGCGATGAGCATTCTGGAGGGATCGCTCGGTCTTTTGCCGCGAAGGTTCCTGGTGGAAGAAGACCGTGCCGACCAGGCCCGCCGCATTCTCATCGATGCCGGGCTGGGCGACGAGTTGCGCAACGAAGAGGCTTGAGCGGCGGTGGGCGACGGCATTTCCGAAACGATCGACGCCTTTCACCGGGGCCGGTTTCACATCATCCAGCCGAAGGGCAGGGGGCACCGGGCGGGCATGGATGCCATGCTTCTGGCCTCCCTGGTGGCGGATGACCGCGCCTGCCGCATTGCCGATCTCGGCGCCGGCGCCGGCGCCGCCGGCATGGCGGTGGCGGCGCGGCTCGAAAATGCCGAAGTGACGCTTTACGAGCGCTCCCCGGAAATGGCGGAATTTGCCCGCCGCAGCCTCGAATTGTCGGAAAATGCCGCTTTTTCCCCTCGGGTGAATGTGCGCGAGGCCGATGTGACCCTGCGGGCGAAAGCGCGCGCCGAAGCGGGGTTGCCCGATGATTATTTCCATCACGTCATCATGAACCCGCCCTATAATGATGCGGGCGACCGCCGCACGCCGGATGCCCTGAAGGCGGAAGCGCATGCCATGACGGATGGCCTGTTCGAGGACTGGATCAGGACCGCGGGCGCGATCATGGTTTCGGGCGGGCAGCTTTCGCTCATTTCACGGCCGCAATCGGTGGCGGAGATCATCGCCGCCTGCGGCAGCCGTTTCGGCGGCATGGAGATCACTCTCATCCATCCGCGTCCCGGCGAGGATGCGGTGCGCATGCTTGTGACCGCGATCAAGGGTTCACGCGCGCGACTGTCCTTCCGCGCGCCGCTCATCATGCACGAGACCGGCAGCCATGCCTTTACTCCCTTCGTGGATGACCTGAACAATGGCCGTGCCGCCTATTCACGTAATGTAAGGGCAATCCGGTCCGCGTCATAAATATCGCGGTTCCGCCGGTCGCAAACCATTGCGTTTTCCGGGGCGATACATACATCCGTGACGAACGGATAAATGCTGCGAGGATTGAGTAGTGGGTTTTCTGAAGTATCTGGTGCCGAAACGCTTTCGTAAAAAAGAGCTCGTCATCCCGGTGGTGCGCATGCATGGCGCAATCATGGCCGGCGGCAACCAGTTCCGTCCCGCTCTCAATCTCGCCTCCTATGCGCCGCTGCTTGAAAAGGCCTTCGCCATCAAGGATGCCCCGGCCGTCGCCATCTCGCTCAATTCGCCCGGCGGCTCGCCGGTGCAGGCGCGGATGATCTATAACCGCATCCGCCAGCTGGCCGAGGAAAAGGACAAGAAGGTCCTGATCTTCGTGGAGGATGTGGCAGCCTCCGGCGGCTACATGATCGCGCTTGCCGGCGACGAGATCATCGCCGACCCCACCTCCATTGTCGGTTCGATCGGTGTCGTGTCCGGCGGTTTCGGCTTTCCGGAAATGCTGAAGAAGATCGGTGTGGAGCGCCGCGTCTATACGGCCGGGGAGAACAAGGTCATCCTCGATCCGTTCCAGCCGGAAAAGGAAGGCGATATCGACTACCTGAAGTCGCTGCAGGTGGAAATCCACACCGTCTTCATCGACATGGTCAAGATGCGCCGCGGCTCGAAACTGAAGGGCGATGAGGCGATTTTCTCCGGCCTGTTCTGGACCGGCATGCGCGGCCTCGATCTCGGCCTGATCGACGGACTGGGCGACATGCGGGACGTGCTGCGCCGCCGTTACGGCGAAAAGGTCAAGCTCCAGCTCGTCAGCGGCGGGCGCTCGCTGTTCGGTAAAAAGGTGCCGGGCGTGAATGCCGCGCTTGGCCTCGACGCGGACAGGCTGGCGGCCGGAGCCGTCTCGGGTCTTGCGGAGGTCGCCGAAGAAAAGGCATTGTGGTCGCGTTTCGGTCTATGATGTCGCGGGAATAAAGCCCTATGGCGCAGCTCATTACAATTCTTCTGCTGGTGGTGGGATCCATCATCCTCTATCGCCGCTTCGTTCGCGATGCGGAAAAGCTTTCGGCGAAATCGAAACAGCGCGAGAAGGAACGCGAAACCGGCGCCATTGGCACGCTGATCAAGGATCCCGAAACCGGCGAGTACCGCGTGAAGCGCGAGGACGAGACGTAAGGCTTCGGCTTTACGCATAAAACCTTGACCCCCACGCCACGCCGTGGCACCAGTCCGCATCCGAAGTAAGTCAAGGCTTACTTGTCCTCCTAACGCCGCGATGACTGAAATGACCGATATTCCCGACCATATGAACCCGAAGCGTTCCTTTCAGGCGTTGATCCTGACGCTGCACAATTACTGGGCCGACAAGGGCTGCGCGGTGCTGCAGCCCTATGATATGGAAGTTGGCGCGGGCACGTTTCATCCGGCAACCACGCTGCGTGCGCTGGGGCCGAAGCCGTGGAAGGCCGCTTATGTGCAGCCCTCGCGCCGCCCGTCCGACGGCCGTTATGGGGAAAACCCGAACCGTTTGCAGCATTATTACCAGTACCAGGTCATTCTGAAGCCCAATCCGTCCAACCTTCAGGAACTCTATCTCGGTTCGCTGAAGGCGATTGGCCTCGATCCGCTCTTGCATGATGTGCGCTTCGTTGAAGATGACTGGGAAAGCCCGACGCTCGGCGCCTGGGGTCTCGGCTGGGAATGCTGGTGTGATGGCATGGAAGTCTCGCAGTTCACCTATTTCCAGCAGGTCTGCGGCATCGAATGTTCGCCGGTGGCGGGTGAGCTCACCTATGGTCTGGAGCGTCTGGCCATGTATGTTCAGGGCGTCGACAATGTCTACGACCTGAACTTCAACGGCCGCGAGGGCGAAGAGAAGATTTCCTATGGCGACGTCTTCCTGCAGGCCGAGCAGGAATATTCCCGCCACAACTTCGAATTTGCCGATACGGCCATGCTGCATCGCCATTTCATCGATGCGGAAAAGGAATGCCTGGCGCTTCTCGCTGCCGGTGCGCCTGGCGATGACGACAATCAGCGCCTGCACAAATGTGTATTCCCGGCCTATGACCAGTGCATCAAGGCCAGCCATGTCTTCAACCTGCTGGATGCGCGCGGCGTGATCTCGGTGACGGAACGCCAGAGCTATATCCTGCGCGTGCGCACGCTGGCGAAAGCCTGCGGCGAAGCCTTCCTGCTGACGGATGCCGGCGGGCTGAACTGGAACAGGGCCGCCTGATTTTGGAAGATGGTTTCACGCCAAAGTTTCAATGCATTTGAAAGGCCGTTCTTGACGGCCTTTTATTTTGCGTTGATGGATGACGTGAAACATCATGGTGGATTTGAGTATGAATATTAGAAGCCTAGTTTTTTTACCTGTATTGATGCTCTCGTGTCTTCTCGGTAACGCTGCGGCTGCCGAAACAACCGAATGGATGAGCGGCAACGATGCCTTTGTGCGCGCAGATAAGCTGCGGACGTTCGGCATGATCGTTACGCGTATGGATTGCAAGGACAGCGGCCAGCGATCACTTGATGTTGGTAGCGCACTCGTCCGCATGCACTACACGCGCAACACGAAGATGCTCGACTGGAGAATAGACGGCTGGAACCATCTGCAGGAGAACAAGAACTATTGGGCGGAACGCGGTTACACGCTTGCCTCTCACACCGTTTTTGTAAGGAAGACATCCGGTCTGCGATTATATTGCACCGTCTACAATAAATGACGTGGCACGCTGGTCGCGGTTTTCTCCTCCTCGCAAAAAGGGACAGAATGACCGAAGCCCCATGACTTTGCGGCAATGAGCCGCTATCGTGCGCGCATCGAAGCTGGGAATCGCAATTCATGTTCATCACGCTGGCAATCATCGCGGCAATCGCGCTTTATGTCGTCTTCATCTATAACGGCCTCGTCAAGGCGCGGCAGATGAAGGAAGAGGCGTGGTCGGGCATCGACGTGCAGCTGAAGCGCCGTGCCGATCTCATTCCCAACCTCATCGAGACCGTGAAGGGTTACGCGGCGCATGAAAAGAGCACCTTCGAGGAGGTGATCAACCTGCGCAACCGGGCACAGGCCGTGCCGGCTGGCGATGTCGAAGGCCGTGCCCAGGCGGAAGGGTTGCTGTCGCAGGCGCTCGGCAAACTTTTTGCCCTCGCGGAAGCCTATCCCGACCTCAAGGCCAACACGAATTTTCTGGAATTGCAGCGGTCGCTCGAAACCATCGAAGGCGAACTCCAGATGTCGCGCCGTTATTACAATGGCGCCGCGCGCGATCTCAACGTCAAGGTGGAGAGCTTCCCCTCCAATCTGGTCGCTGGACAGTTCGGTTTTGCCAAGGCGCCCTATTTCGAGATCGACAACCCGGCCGACCGCGCCGTGCCGACCGTGAAATTCTAAGCACCGGCTCCCAATCTCCCGCCGATATTCCGATAATCCGGCCTTTCGCCGCATTCTTTGACAAGACGACAATCATGATCGAACTGACCATCACCCCGCCCGGCCACCCACTTTCCGGCAAGGTGGAGCCGCCCGGTTCCAAATCCATCACCAATCGCGCGCTTTTGCTCGCCGGTCTTGCCAAAGGCAAAAGCCGTCTGACCGGCGCACTGAAAAGCGACGATACACTTTATATGGCCGAAGCCCTGCGCGAGATGGGCGTGAAGGTCACCGAGCCTGATGCCACCACTTTCGTGGTCGAAAGCTCGGGCGTGCTGCAGCAGCCGGAAAAGCCGCTTTTCCTCGGCAATGCCGGCACCGCCACCCGCTTCCTCACTGCCGCCGCTGCCCTTGTGGATGGCGCCGTCATCATCGATGGCGACGAACACATGCGCAAGCGCCCGATCATGCCGCTGGTGGAAGCGCTGCGTTCGCTCGGCGTCGAGGCGGAAGCGCCGACCAGCTGCCCGCCCGTTACCGTCTGCGGCAAGGGCACCGGGTTCCCGAAGGGCAGCGTCACCATCGATGCCAACCTCTCCAGCCAATATGTGTCGGCGCTTCTGATGGCTGCGGCCTGCGGCGACAAGCCGGTGGACATCATCCTCAAGGGCGAGGAAATCGGCGCGAAGGGTTATATCGATCTCACCACATCGGCCATGGAAGCCTTCGGCGCGAAGGTGGAGCGGGTCAGCAACGCCATCTGGCGCGTGCACCCGACGGGCTACACGGCAACCGATTTCCACATCGAGCCGGATGCCTCCGCCGCCACCTATCTCTGGGGCGTGGAGCTTCTGACCGGCGGCGCGATCGATATCGGCACGCCAGCCGATAAATTCACCCAGCCGGATGCCAAGGCCCATGAGGTCATGGCGAAGTTTCCGCATCTGCCCGCCGAAATCGATGGTTCGCAAATGCAGGACGCCATTCCGACCATCGCGGTTCTGGCCGCCTTCAACGAAACGCCAGTGCGTTTCGTCGGCATCGCCAATCTGCGCGTCAAGGAATGCGACCGCATCCGCGCCGTCTCGCTCGGCCTCAACGAAATCCGTAACGGTCTGGCGCATGAGGAAGGCGACGACCTGATCGTGCATTCCGATCCGTCGCTCGCGGGCCAGACGGTGAATGCTTCCATCGATACCTTCGCCGATCACCGCATCGCCATGAGCTTTGCACTGGCGGCGCTGAAGATCGGCGGCATCGCCATCCAGAACCCGGCCTGCGTGGGCAAGACCTATCCGGGCTACTGGAAAGCGCTTGCCTCGCTTGGCGTCGAGTATACGGAAAAGGAAAACGCTGCCGAGCCGCAGCATTAGAAGAACGGTTCAACTCCGTCATTCCGGCCTTGAGCCGGAATTCAGCGCGATCAAGGACTTGATCGCGAAAGACTCTTCAAGCTGCGCCGACGCGCGGCTGCTGGATACCGGGTCTAGCCCGATATGACGGAAACGACTGTACGTGCATCAGTTGAAACCGGAAACGCTCTGACCCCTCAAGGAGGATCGCCCGTGAAGACCATCGCCGCAAGACTTCTCGCGCTGTTCGTCTTCCTGGGCGTGGCCTTCCCGGTTTTGGCGGAAGAGTTCATACGCTCCTACCACTCCGTTGTGGAAATTGCGCAGGACGGCAAGCTGACGGTGACGGAAACCATCACTGCACGCGCCGAAGGCCAGAACATCAAGCGCGGCATCTTCCGTGATTTCCCGCTTTATGCGCTCGATGCCAATAACCGCCGCACCAAGGTGGATTTCAACGTCGTTTCGGTGGAGCGTGATGGTGCGCCGGAAAACTGGCGCACCGAAAATATCGATGGCGGTATCCGCATCTATACCGGCAGCGCCGACCGCTTTTTGCCGACCGGCGAGCACATCTTCCAGATTACCTACACCACCGCCCGGCAAATCCGTTACTTCAGCGATTATGACGAGCTGACCTGGAACGTCACCGGCAATGGCTGGCAGTTCCCGATGGGCGAGATTTCCGCCACCATCACGCTACCACAGGGCGTCAAGGCTACCGATACCGCCGTTTTCACCGGTCCCCTTGGTGCCAAGGGCAAGGATGCGCGTATTCTAAGTGAAGGCAACGAGGTGTTTTTTGCCTCCACCCGCCCGTTTTCGGTGGGCGAGGGGATGACGGTTGCGGTCAAGCTGCCCAAGGGGGCCATTGCCGCGCCGGAGACCTCGCAGGAGGCGGGCTGGTGGCTGCGGGATAATCTCGCCATCCTGCTTTCCGGCGGCGGGCTTTTTGCCGTGCTGCTTTATTATCTCCGGGCATGGTTCGCGGTGGGCCGCGACCCCGCCAGAGGTGTGATCGTGCCGCGTTGGGATGCGCCGGAGGGGCTCTCCCCGGCCCTGGTCAACTACGTCGATAACAGAGGTTTTTCCGGCGCCGGCTGGACGGCGCTCTCCGCCTCGGCCCTTGATCTGGCGGTGAAGGGTTATGTCGTTCTGGAAGACCTGAAGAATTCCATCGTCATTCGCCGCACGGAAAAGGCAACCGCCGCCGATCTGCCAACCGGGCAGAAGACGCTGCTCTCCTCCATCGGCGGTCCACGCGAAACACTGACCATCGACAAGGCCCACGGGGCGGAGGTTGAGAAGGTCGGCAAGCAGTTCCGCGCAGCGATAGAGAAGGAACACCGCGGCAAATATTACCGCAGCAATGCCGGTTACACCGTCTTCGGCATCTTTTTCAGCATTGCCGTCATCATCGCGACGCTTGTCTTTGGTGACCTCGATGAGAGCGCCATTGCCGCCGTTCTGGTCTTCGGCTTTTTCGCCTTCTTCTTCAGCATCCTGTCGATTGGCATCGGCCGGCAGTTCTCGCGCGGCGCGCCGCTGCGCAAGCGCATTGGCGGCATCGTCATGCTGGCTTTTGCCGGCTTCGTGGCCTTTTCAGCCATCGGCGGCATCGCCACACAAATCCTGCTGGATGTGACGCATGACACAAAGTCGCTGGCGCTGGCCGCGATTGGCGGCATCGTGCTCACCAATGCGCTTTTCCTGTTCCTGATGGGTGCGCCAACGCCGCTCGGCCGCAAGCTGATGGATGGTATCGAAGGCCTCCGAACCTATCTGACGCTGGCGGAAAAGGACCGGATGAACATGGCAGGTGCGCCGGCCATGTCGCCACAGCATTTTGAAACGCTGCTGCCCTATGCCGTGGCGCTCGGCGTCGAAAAACCGTGGAGCCGCACCTTTGAGGCCTGGCTTGCGACAGCCGCCGCCGGTGTCGCTGCGGCAAGTTATGCGCCCGGCTGGTATGCGGGCAGCAATTACGGCAGCTTTGGCGACCGTATCGGCGGCTTTTCCACCTCCATGGCCAATACCATCGCGTCGACCATTCCCCAGCCGGTCAGTTCCTCCGGCTCCAGCTTTTCGGGCGGTGGTGGCGGCGGTTCTTCCGGCTCCGGCGGTGGCGGCGGTGGTGGCGGCGGCTGGTAACGCCCGAGCGCGGTAATTTAACCGAATGCATTGGTGACTTTTGCCGCGTTGCTTGCTAAGCCGACCGCAATCGTCCGACAACAGATAAAGTCCTGATCCCATGCCTGATCTTCTGCTTGAACTCCGCTCCGAGGAAATCCCCGCCCGCATGCAGCGCAAGGCGGCTGGCGATCTGAAGAAACTCGTCACCGATGCCTTGGTAGAGAGAGGGCTGACCTATGAGGGCGCGCGCGAATATTGGACGCCACGTCGCCTGACGCTGGATATTCGTGGCCTCAACGCCCGCTCCGCCGACGTGCGTGAGGAAAAGAAGGGTCCGCGCACCGATGCCAATGAAAAGGCCATCGAGGGCTTCCTGCGCGGCGCCGGCCTCAATGATATTTCCGAGGCTCAGGTCGTTTCCGATCCGAAGAAGGGCGATTTCTACATCGCCATCATCAACAAGCCCGGCCGCCCGGCGGAAGAGATCATCGCCGAGGTGATGCCCGGCATCATCCGCTCCTTCCCCTGGCCGAAATCCATGCGCTCCGGCCCGGCTTCCATGCCGAAGGGTTCCAGCTATGCGGGCATTGAAGGCAAGGGCTCGGAAAGCCTGCGCTGGGTGCGGCCGCTGCAATCCATCGTCTGCCTGTTCGGCCCCGAACATGACGAAACGCAGGTCATTCCTTTTGCGATTGACGGCATCGTCGCCGGCAACGTCACCTATGGCCACCGTTTCCATGCACCCGGCCCGATCACCGTGCGCCGTTTCGAGGATTATGTCTCGAGCCTCGAAAAGGCGAAGGTCATTCTCGACGCCGAGCGCCGCAAGGATATCATCCTGCACGATGCCAAGGATCTGGCCTTCGCCAACGGTCTCGAGTTGGTGGAAGACGAGGGTCTGCTGGAAGAAGTTTCCGGCCTCGTCGAATGGCCGCAGGTGCTGATGGGCACCTTCGAGGAGGATTATCTGCAAATCCCGGCGGAAATCATCCGCCTCACCATCAAGACCAACCAGAAGTGTTTCGTCACCCGCAATCAGGGTGCGGAAGAGGGGCTTTCCAACCGCTTCATCCTGATCTCGAACATCGAGGCAAGCGATGGCGGCAAGGAAATCATCCATGGCAATGGCAAAGTCGTGCGCGCCCGTCTGTCGGACGCCCGCCATTTCTGGAACCGCGACCAGGGCGATCTCCCCGATCTCGAAACGCTGAAGGATTCGGCTGCGAAATTCAGCCTCGATCTCAAGAAGCCGCTCGATCAGCGCATGGCCAAGCTCGATGCGTTGAACGTCACCTTCCATGCCAAGCTCGGCACGCAGGGTGAACGTGTGGCCCGTATCCGCGAGCTGGCCAAGGCACTGGCCCCGGTCGTCGGTGCCGATGAAACGCTGGTGGACCGCGCGGTGGTACTGGCCAAGGCCGACCTGCGCACCGAAGCCGTTGGTGAATTCCCCGAGCTTCAGGGCCTGATGGGCCGCAAATATGCGACCTTACAGGGCGAAAACGAAAGCGTGGCCGCTGCGATTGAGGATCACTACAAACCGCAAGGCCCCTCCGACCGCCTGCCGGCCGACAAGGTTGCGATTACGGTCGCTCTGGCCGACAAGCTCGATACGCTCGTCGGTTTCTGGGCCATCGATGAAAAGCCGACGGGTTCGAAGGACCCCTTCGCGCTGCGCCGCGCGGCATTGGGTGTGGTACGTATTCTGCTTGAGAAAAACGTGCGGCTTCCGCTGCTGAGCGTTGCGAAGGATCCGGACCTTCTCTCCTTCTTCCACGACCGCCTGAAAGTCTACCTCCGCGATCTCGGCGCGCGTTACGATCTGATCGACGCTGTCCTGACGCCCGAATCCGATGATCTCCTGATGATCGCCCGCCGTGTTGAGGCGCTCACCGCCTTCATCACCGGCGAGGATGGCAGGAACCTTCTGGCGGGTGCCAAGCGCGCAACACAGCTTCTGGCCGCCGAGGAAAAGAAGGGCACCGTCGTCGCCGATGGCGTTTCGGAAGAGCTTTTGAAGCTCGATGCCGAAAAGGCGCTTTATGCGGCGATCAAGACCGCCTCTGCCGATGCCGCCAAGGCCGTTGCCGGTGAGGATTTCCGCTCGGCCATGCAGGCGCTTTCGACGCTGCGCGCGCCCGTGGACAAGTTCTTCGAGGATGTGCTCGTGAATGACGAGGATGCGGCCATCCGCGCCAACCGTCTGGCGCTGCTGAAGGCCATCCGTGAAGCGACCGGGACGGTTGCGGATTTCTCGAAGATTACGGGGTGATGGGTTTTGGGTGGCCGGGACGGCAACGTGCGCGGTTCACCCCCCTCTGTCCTGCCGGACATCTCCCCCTCAAGGGGGGAGATCGGCAAGGCGGTTGCTCCCCACAAAAATTTGCAACGTCGAATATGATCGAGGCGTCGCCACGATTCGATCTCCCCCCTTGTGGGGGAGATGCCCGGCAGGGCAGAGGGGGGTAAATCCGGCTTCCACCTTCACCGGACTCGTTTTAGATTGATCGACATGATCCCCAAAATCCTCATCAGCGCCTGCCTCCTCGGCCAGCCCGTCCGCTACGACGGCAAGGGAAAACCTCTAACTCACCCGGCAATCGAACGCTGGCGGAAGGAGGGCAGGCTGGTAACGATCTGCCCGGAAATGGCCGGCGGCATGCCTGTCCCACGTCCGCCGGCGGAGATAGAAAACGGGGCTTCTGGCCTTGATGTGCTGGAGGGCCGCGCCCGCGTGCTGGAGGTGACCGGCGGCGATGTCACGGCCCAATTTATCGCCGGTGCGGAAAAGGCGCTGGCCTTCGCCAGGGCCCATGCCTGTACCCACGCGCTGCTGATCGACGGCAGTCCGTCATGCGGATCAGTCGCGATCTATGACGGTTCGTTCTCCGGCATCAAACACGCGGGCAATGGCGTGACCTCGGCGTTGCTCGAAAAAGCCGGTATTGCGGTCTTTTCCCCGGCCGATATCGACCGACTGGACGCGCTGACACGTTGAAACAAAAAGCGCCGGAGTTTCCCCCGGCGCTGTTCTTCATCGATAGCCTCGGAGCATATCACCCCGCCATCCGCATCTCGCGCACCACATCATGCAGCTGGTGGCCGGAAGAGACGCGGAAGCCGCGGATGAGGTTCAGCAGCTCTTCGGTGTCGACTGCCAGCGCTTCGGCCGATGCCGTGGTTTCTTCCGCCATGGCGGCATTGTGCTGGGTGGCGACGTCGAGCTGGTTGAGCGAAGACGAGATCGAGCGCAGCGTCGTATCCTGTTCGGCGGCCGAATGGGCGATCTTGCTGACGATCTCGTTGGCGGATTTGATCTGGTCCGAGATGCGTTTCAGTGCGTCGCCGGCTTCGCCGACAAGGCGCACGCCGTTTTCTACCTGGGCGGAAGAGCGGGCGATTTGGTCCTTGATCTCCTTGGCGGCGGCGGCGGATTTTTGCGCCAGTTCGCGCACTTCCTGCGCCACCACGGCAAAACCCTTGCCAGCTTCCCCGGCACGCGCCGCTTCCACGCCGGCATTCAGCGCCAGAAGGTTGGTCTGGAAGGCGATGTCGTCGATCACGCCGATGATGTTGGAAATCTGGTCGGAGGATTGTTCGATGCCGCTCATCGCGGTGATCGCCTCTTCCACCACCCGGTCGCTGCGCATGGCTTCCGAGCTGACGGTAGTGACGCGCTTGGCGGCATCCGCAGCACCTTCCGCCGTCTGGCGCACGGCAACCGTCAGCTCGTCAAGCGCTGCGGACGTCTCTTCCAGATTGGCGGCCTGCCGTTCGGTGCGCTGCGAAAGCTCGTTGGAAGCCTTGCGGATTTCTTCCTTGGAGCCGCCAATGTCGATGCTCTTGGAATTCACCTTGGCCATGGCGGCGTCAAGATGGGTCAGCGCCTCGTTGAAGTTGTCGCGCAGCGCCGCATAACGGTTGCCGAGATCGCCACAACGCACGGTCAGATCGCCGCCCGCCAGCTTTTCCAGTGCCTCGCCGATGGTGGTCACGACGCGTGCCTGCAATGCGGCCTCGTCACGCTGCATGTCGAGATTGTTCTGGCGCTCGGCATTGAGCTGCCGCTGCTGTTCTTCCTCGCGGCGCTGCATGGCGTGGCGCTCGCGCACCTTGTCCTGAAGCGAGGCGGTGGCCTTAGCCATCATGCCCACTTCGTTCGTCAGGCCGGTATGGGGAATGGTGAGGGCGACATTTTCATTGGCTACTTCACCGAGGGCACGGTGAATATCGCCAAGCGGTTTCGAAATGCCACGGATGACGTAAAAGGCGGCGGCAAGCGCCAGCACGAAGATGGCGGCGCCGATCGACAGCGCCTTCATCACCTCGCCGCGGACCTGCGCGTTCAGATCATCGATATAAACGCCGGTCACGACCACCACCTGCCAGGGTTCGAAGGCAAGGGCATAGGAACTCTTGGCGTAGTCATTGCCTTCCATGCCGGGCTTCGGGCCGTAAAAATCCGTCTGGCCGCCGCCATTGCGGCCAAGCCGCACCAGCTCGTCGCGATAAGCGAAGCCCTTGCTGTCCGGCTTGCCCTTGAAGCTTTCGCCGACCCGTTTCGCATCGGGATGGAACTTCATCGTCACGTCGTAGTCGTAACCGAAGAGATAGCCGTCCGGGGTAAAGCGGATGGCGCTGACGGTGGCGTAAGCCTGTTTCATGGCCTCGTCGCGTGAAAGCGTCCCGGCCTTTTCCTTGTCATGGAAGGATTGCAGGATGGAAATGGCAGATTGCACCTGCGTGCGCAGCATGCCGTAACGCTCCTCATAGATCGCGTCGGTGGCGGATTTCAGCTGATAGAAGGTCGCCACGGCGAAAGCGGCCATCAGGGCCACCACGAGCACGATCAGTTGACGGGAAATGGAAAGATTCTTCATGGGCGCTCACAAGCGTTTTGCGTCGCGAGCCGGAAAAAGCCGCGCGCTGCCGAAGTTTCGGAAATGGGACAGGGCGCCTTATGCGCGGTGAAGGGCCTGAAAAGCGGGCAACCGCTCCGGCCGCATATTGTGCTGCATCGCACCATGAACGCACTTAGCGGCCAAAAATTTGAAGAAATATTTAATTAGTAAAAGCTTTATCAGCTTCGGCAGGCGGAATAATGATCGGGGAATCTATTCTTCGCCGAATGGTTGTTTTGGTTTTTGGAAATGCAGCGGCGGCGCGATTATTTGACATTCGTCATGAAAAGCGTCACCCGCCGGTCAGTTACCGCGCAGTTTGAAATCCGGGAAGGCGGGCGCGGAAACGGCGGAGGCGCTGGCGGGTCCGGCGGCATTCTCCATGGAGATTTTCTTGACGGCCGCCGTGGTCGTCGTCAGGTCGATGCCGGCCGGCGCCGATACCGTTTCAGCAGGCGTCACCTCGGGTTCTGCCTTGTCATGGGTAGCGATTGCGGTTTCTCCCGGCATCCATGCGGGATTGGTGCTGAGGAAGGTGACGGGTGCGCCGCCGAGCCATGCTTCCGTGCGCATCAGCGTGCGCTTGCCATCCACTTCGCGCATTTCCGTGTGCTGGGTGCCGGGCTGGATGGAGGGAATGGCATAACCCTGTGTCGCGGGTTTTTCCTTAAGGGGCTGGCAGCCTGCGCAATCATGCCGGATGAAGCTGCCATTGCTCACATGCACGCCGTTGATATATTCGATGGAAGACGCCATGGCCGACCCGCCGGTCAGCGCGACAATCGCTGTCAGAAAAAGACGACGCATCGAAAACCCCCGAAGTGACGGCGCAAATCCGTGATTGAGGCACGGTGCGCCATTCAATGTTCAGGCGAAGATTAGCGGTCTTTCGTTTCCATCGGGTCAGCAAACTTGGTAAAAATTGAACGAAATCGTCGTTCGAACCCGTTTGCTTTGCAGATCAGGCCTTTTCGCGCGCCACAGCCTGCCAGCCAATATCGCGGCGGCAGAAACCGTTTTCCCATTCCACCTTGTCCAACAGCGCATAGGCGCGCGCCTGCGCCTCCGTCACGGTCTTTCCGAAGGCGGTGACGTTCAGCACACGGCCGCCGGTTGCGACAAGTTTGCCGTCCTTCAGCGCGGTTCCGGCATGGAAAACCTTCGCCTCCTCGCTGGCATCGGGAATATGCGCGATCGGCGTATTCTTGTCATAAGCGCCGGGATATCCCCTGGAGGCGAGAACGACGGTCAGCGCCGCATCATCGCGCCATTCCGCCTCAACCTTGTCCAGCGTGCCGGTGGCGGTGGCGTAGAGGATCGGCAGCAGATCGCTCTTGAGGCGCATCATCAGCACCTGGCATTCGGGATCGCCGAAACGCACGTTATATTCAATCAGTTCCGGGCCCTTGGCGGTAATCATCAGGCCGGCGAAGAACACGCCGGAGAAGGGATTGCCGTCCTTGGCCATGCCGGCAATCGTCGGCTCGATGATTTCCTTCATGGTGCGCTCCACCATGGCGGGCGTCATGACAGGGGCAGGGGAATAGGCGCCCATGCCGCCGGTGTTCGGGCCGGTATCGCCATCGCCGACGCGCTTGTGATCCTGCGCGGTGGCGAGCGCCAGCGCGGTCTTGCCGTCGGAAAGGCAGAAGAAGCTCGCTTCCTCGCCATCGAGAAAGGCCTCCACAACCACTTCGGCGCCGGCTGCACCAAACGCACCGTCGAAACAGTCGTCGATGGCGGCCAGCGCTTCGGCTTCCGTCATGGCAACGGTCACGCCCTTGCCGGCGGCAAGTCCGTCAGCCTTGATGACGATCGGCGCGCCCTGTGCGCGGACATAGTCCTTGGCTGGTTCAGCGGATTTGAAGCGCTGGTAAGCGCCGGTCGGGATATCGTAACGGGCGCAGAGATCCTTGGTGAAACCCTTTGAGCCCTCAAGCTGAGCTGCGGCTTTCGAAGGTCCGAAAGTGGCGATGCCGGCGGCCCGCAGATCATCCGCCAGCCCCGCAACCAGTGGCGCTTCCGGGCCGATGACGACGAAGTCGATTGCTTTCTCCTTCGCAAAAGCGATGACGGCAGCATGATCTTCCACGTCAAGCGAAACGAGTGTCGCGTGCTCGGCGATGCCGGGATTGCCGGGTGCGGCATAAAGCTCATCGATGAGGGGAGACTGGGCGATTTTCCACGCCAGCGCATGTTCGCGTCCGCCGGAACCGATCAACAGAACTTTCATGGTCAATACCCCTGCAAATTCGCCAGTAACCTTGTGGCACGGGCGTTAAGGGCAGGGGGGCGAAAGGTCAAGGAGAAAGCGCTGCAAATGCCTGTCTTTCCCTTGAAGTCAGCCTTTCCTGTGGAATCGTTCCCGCCTCTTGTTGTCACGCCACAATCAGACATTATGTTCGCCGCTCCAGACGTGACAGCAGAGAACCCCATGACCGCAGACAATGCCCGCCTCGCATCGCTCATCGCCGCCGAAATCAACGCCCGTCCCGATCAGGTGAAGGCCGCGGTGGCGTTGCTGGACGAGGGCGCGACCGTTCCCTTCATCGCCCGTTACCGTAAGGAAGTGACCGGAGGGCTGGACGATACCCAGCTTCGCACGCTCTCGGAACGCCTTGTCTACCTGCGCGAACTCAACGCGCGCCGGGCCTCCATTGTCGATTCCATCACCGGCCAGGGCAAGATGTCCGACGAGCTGATGGTCAAGATCATGCAGGCGGGCACCAAGGCGGAGCTGGAAGACCTTTATCTGCCCTATAAACCAAAGCGCCGCACCCGTGCCGAAATCGCTCGTGAACGCGGTCTCGGTCCGCTTGCCGAAGCCATCTGGGAAAACCGCGGCGCCGATCCGGCAAAGCTGGCGGAAAGCTATATCCAGGGTGAGGTGGCCGATGTGAAGGCGGCGCTCGAGGGCGCGCGCGACATCGTTGCCGAAACCATGACGGAAAATGCCGATCTTCTCGGCCGCCTGCGTGATTACATGCGCCAGAACGCCACCTTCCGCGCCAAGGTCGTGGATGGCAAGCAGGCGACGGGCGAGAAGTTTTCGGATTATTTCGACCATTCCGAACGCTGGGCAACGGTGCCGGGCCACCGCGCGCTCGCCATGCTGCGCGGCTGGAACGAGGAAATACTGACGCTGACGATCGACGTCGATGCGGACGATCCTTCGCCGGTGAAGCCGTCGCAGCGCACCATTGCTGCCGCCTTCGATATCCGTAATGCGGGCCCCGCCGATCAATGGCTGATGGAGGTGGCGGGCTGGACCTGGCGCGTGAAGCTTTCCATGTCGCTTTCGCTTGATCTGATGCGCGAACTGCGCGAGCGGGCGGAAGAAGAGGCGATCCATGTCTTCGCCCGCAATCTGAAGGATCTGCTGCTGGCCGCTCCCGCCGGTTCCCGCGCCACCATGGGTCTCGATCCCGGTATCCGCACCGGTGTGAAGGTCGCGATCGTCGACGGCACCGGCAAGCTGCTGGATACGAGCACGGTTTATCCCTTCCCGCCGAAGAACGATGTTCGCGGCACGCAGGCCGAACTCGCCTCGCTCATTCGCAAACACAATGTCGAGCTCATCGCCATCGGCAACGGCACGGGCAGCCGCGAGACGGAAAAGCTGGTCGCCGATCTTCTCGCACAGCTTCCCGCTTCCGGCGCAAAGCCCACCAAGGTCATCGTCTCGGAAGCCGGTGCATCGGTCTATTCCGCTTCGGAACGGGCGGCGGCCGAATTCCCCAATCTCGACGTGTCGCTGCGCGGTGCCGTCTCCATCGCCCGGCGTCTTCAGGACCCGTTGGCGGAACTGGTGAAGATCGAGCCGAAATCCATCGGTGTCGGGCAATACCAGCACGACGTCGATCAGGGCCGCCTCAGCCGCTCGCTCGATGCCGTCGTGGAAGACGCGGTGAATGCCGTCGGTGTCGATCTCAACACGGCCTCGTCGCCGCTTCTGGCGCGCGTCTCCGGTGTTGGCAGCTCGATTGCCGATGCCATCGTTGCCCATCGTGACCAGACCGGGCCTTTCGCCAGCCGCAAGGAATTGCTGAAGGTGCCGCGCCTTGGCCAGCGCACCTTCGAACAATGCGCCGGCTTCCTGCGTATTCCGAACGGCAAGGAACCGCTGGATGCCTCTTCGGTGCACCCGGAAGCCTATGGCGTGGCCAAGAAGATCGTCGCCGCATGCGGCCGTGATCTGCGCTCGCTGATGGGTGACAGCGCCGCGCTGAAGGCGCTTGATCCGAAGCGCTTCATCGACGAACAATTCGGCCTGCCGACCGTCAAAGACATCATCGCCGAACTGGAAAAACCCGGCCGCGACCCGCGCCCGAGCTTCAAGACCGCGACTTTTGCCGATGGTGTGGATGAGATCACCGATCTGAAACCCGGCATGCTTCTGGAAGGCACCGTCACCAATGTCGCGGCCTTCGGCGCTTTCGTGGATATCGGCGTACATCAGGATGGCCTGGTGCATGTTTCGCAGCTCGCCGACCGTTTCGTGAAGGACCCGCATGAGGTCGTCAAGGCGGGCGATGTGGTCAAGGTGCGAGTCGTGGAAGTGGATGTGAAGCGCAAGCGCATCGGGCTGACCATGCGCAAGGATGGCGGCGAGGCCGCGCCGCAGCCGATGCGCGAAAAGAACAATGCGGGCGCCATGCGCCATGCCACAGCCAAGCCGAAAGAGCGCAACGAGGGGTCGCAATCCGGTGGTGCTCTCGCCGCTGCTTTGGCCGAAGCCATGAAGCGACGCTGACCTATGGTTGAAATGTTTTTTTACCAAAAAGCCCCGCCGGATACTCCGGCGGGGCTTTTTGCTTGATGAAATCGTTCAATTTTTTTGAAATAAGACTATCTTGCAACTTGTGCTGAAAGGAATACGGTCAGCAAAATTGATAAGTGAGACTTAGCAATTGGGGGTGCCATGGCGTCGTCTCTGCATGTTCTTCTCGAAAAGATAATCAAGATCGGTGATCTCACCGTCAACAGCCCGGGCGGCAGCCGTACATTCGGCAATGGCACGGGAAAAAAGGTGGTTCTGAATTTCACGGACGAAGCCGCCATGCAGGAGATTGCCGCCGATCCGGCGCTCAAGCTCGCTGAAATGTATATGGAAGGCCGGGCGAAGATCGCGGAAGGCGATATTTACGATTTCCTGGCGCTGGTCAAAAGCAATACGCTGAGCGAGGCTTTGTCCTTCGGCATGATCTGGCGCGGCATGGCCCGCATCATCGCTGCCCGCATCAAGATGCGTCTGCCGGTCAATCACAACAAAAGCAATGTCGCCCATCATTATGATCTGAGCGCCAAGCTGTTCGATCTCTTCCTCGATGAGGACTGGCAATATTCCTGCGCCTATTTCAATCCGCCGGGCATCAGCCTCTATGAGGCGCAGGTTGCGAAAAAGCGGCACATTGCCGCCAAGCTGATGACTGAGCCGGGCCAGAGCGTTCTGGAAATCGGTTCCGGCTGGGGTGGCATGGCGATGTATATTGCCGAAAGCGTGGGTGCCGACGTGACCGGCATCACGCTCAGCGAAGAACAGCTTCGCGTTTCCCGCGACCGCGCGGCAAAACGCGGGCTTGCCGGCAATGTCCGCTTCGAATTGCAGGATTACCAGTATCTGCCGGCCTCGAAGAAATATGACCGCATCGTCTCCGTCGGCATGTTCGAACATGTCGGGCCGACCCATTATCGCGATTATTTCGACAAGGTGGCGGAGGTGCTGGACGAGAAGGGCGTGATGGTGCTGCATTCCATCGGCCAGCCCCACCCGGCGCTGGCGACCAATCCCTTCATCGAAAAATATATTTTCCCCGGAGGCTACATTCCCTCGCTCGCCGAGGTGCTGCCGGCGATCGAAAAATCGCGGCTGCTGGTGAAGGATATCGAAATCCTGCCCATGCATTATGCGCACACGCTCCGGCACTGGCGGGAACGTTTCGTGGCGCGCAAGGCGGAAGCGATAGCACTTTACGACGAACGCTTTTTCCGTATGTGGGAGTTTTATCTGGCGGGGTCGGAAATGGCCTTTACCCACGAAAACTTCCATATTTTCCAGATCCAGCTCGCCAAGGATCGCGATGCCGTGCCGCATAATCGCGACTACATTGCGCAGAACGAAGCGAAGCTGCTGGAGTTCGAGAAGACGCGTGCGCCGCTGGAGAAGGTGGCGTTCTGACGGGCGACTGCTCCGTGGAGTCTTGACGAACCTATCCGCAATCTCGGCGTCATCCTCGGGCTTGTCCCGAGGATCTATCCACGTCGCGGAAAGTTGGTCGGTAGCAGATGCTCGGGACAAGCCCGAGCATGACGGAGGGTTAGGTTCGGTGGCGGTGTGCCTTCTTCCCGCTCTGGTTAATGGAATGGAAAGACAATCCCTCTAATTCTACGGACACCTGTCTGTATTGCGTTTCTGGGGTTCTTTCATGTTCAAGCCATCAGCGGCCGTCGCCGCCTGTGTCCTGTCGCTTTTTGCCGTGGGCAATGCCCATGCTGAAGGCTGGTTTTCCGGCGACTGGTATCTGAAGCTCGGCGGTGCGGGTTTCACCGCGCCGAAATACCAGGGCGACAACAAGAATGAATTCGGCTTTTCGCCCATTATTTCGCTCGGCCGTCAGGGGCAGGGCGCGCGTTTCACCTCGCGCAACGACAGCGCCTCGATCTCGCTTCTCGACAATGGCCCGATCAGCATGGGTCTCGCCGGCAAGCTGGTTTCCCCGCGTGACGAAGGCGATTCGGCTGATCTCAAGGGCATGACGCGCATCAAGCGCGGCGGTGAGCTTGGCGGGTTCGCCGAAGCTTATCCGACCGACTGGCTGCGCATTCGCGGCGAAGTCCGTCAGGGTATCCGCAGTCACAGCGGCGTGGTGGCGGATCTCAACGCCGATGTCTTCACCGATATCGCCCCCGGCGTCCAGATTTCCGCCGGTCCGCGCGCGACATGGGTGAGCAGCAAATATAATGACCGCTATTATGGTGTGAGCGCGGCCCAGACGGCCGCCGGCGCGCCATCGCCCTATAGCCCGGGCGGCGGCCTGCATTCCGCCGGCGTCGGCGCTGCCATCACCTGGAAGGTCACCGAAAACGCGGAAGTTGGCTCGTTTGCGGAATATCGCCGCCTGACGGGTGACGCCGCCGACAGTTCGCTGGTGCGCGAGCGCGGTTCGAAAAACCAGTTCATCATCGGTGTTCAGGCAAGCTACAAATTCAATTTCTCTCTGCCCTGAGAGGCAGGCGACAAGGCCACGCGAAGCCCCGTTGCGGAAGCCGCAGCGGGGCTTTTTGCTTGAATGGTCCGGTGCTGAAATCCATTCCGATTTTCCCGCCAATGCTGTAGAACCATACCATGGTTCACCACAGCGATTTATCAGACCGCGTTTCCGACGCGCCATCCAATAACTGGGTCTATCGGATTTTGCCGAGGTCCCTCTGGCCCTATGCGCAGCTGGCGCGGTGGGATCGCCCCATCGGCTGGCAATTGCTGATGTGGCCGTGTTTCTGGTCCGCAGCCCTCGCGGCCAATGCGGCGGTTGTGAGCGGCGGCTTTTCCTGGGGCATGCTGATCTGGCATCTGGTGCTGTTCTTCATCGGATCGGTGGCGATGCGTGGCGCCGGCTGCACCTATAATGATCTCGCCGACCACAAGATCGACATGGCCGTGGCGCGCACCCGCTCGCGGCCCTTGCCTTCCGGCCGGGTGAGCCGAGGGCAAGCCAAGCTCTTCATTGTGCTGCAGGCACTTGCCGGGCTGGTCGTGCTTCTGCAGTTTAACGGTTTCGCGATCCTCACCGGCATAGCCTCGCTGGTCTTTGTAGCGATCTATCCCTTTGCCAAACGTTTCACCAACTGGCCGCAGTTTTTCCTCGGCCTCGCCTTTTCCTGGGGTGCGCTGATGGGCTGGGCCGGGCAGTTCGGTTCTCTCGCCTGGCCGCCTGTCCTGCTTTATGTCGGCTCCATCGCCTGGACGATCGGTTATGATACAATCTACGCCCATCAGGACAAGGAAGACGACACGGCCGTGGGCATCGGTTCAACCGCCCTGCTGTTTGGGGAAAACACACATCGCTGGCTGGTTTTCCTTTATGGCACAGCCCTTGCCATGATTTTCCTGTCCTTCTGGGGGGCGGGTGTTAACGTCATTGCCTATAGCGGTCTGGCCGCCGCCGCCCTCATGCTGTTCCGGCAGGTCTGGGTGCTCGATATCGATGATGTCGACCAATGCCTCGTGCTGTTCAAATCCAACAACCGTGTCGGTGTGCTGATTTTCGCCGGCCTTATCCTGCCGTTGCTGCTGGCGTAAGCTGCGGGAACAGGCAATACGAAAAAGCCCGGCCGCGTCATCCGCACCGGGCTTTTTGTGTTCTGGACTGAAGAAGATCAGTTGCGGGCGATGATTTCCTTGCCCTCGATCTTCATGCGCATGCCGAGCGAGCCGGTGGAGCGGCGAACGAGGAAGCGCGGGCGGCGCTCCGCGAAATAGGAGTGGCGGCGGCGCGGGCGGCTGTTCTGGGTGCGTACCTTGCCGAGATGTTCTTCCAGCGGGCGAGCGACGCCATCGGCTTCCACCATCAGCATGGGAATGCGGTAGGCCTCGGACCAGCTGCGCCAGTCGGCGGCGATATCGCAGAGATCATGGGCGACCAGCAGCGGAACGCAGAGGTCCGGATCGTCATGGTGCAGTTCCAGCGTTACGGTGACCTGTCCGTCGCCATGGTCGATGGCGCGGGCGGCGACACCCTTGAAGGCGCGCGCTGGCAAAGCGAAGGACAGAGGCAGGCCGGAAGAGGTGAGAACCTTTCTCAGAACGGCGCCCCGTTCATCGAGAGTGACGGCGACATCGGTCGCGCCATTGCCTTTTCCATAGGTGACCTGTTGCGGAAAACGTGCCGGGTCGAGTCTGAGAGTGGCGACGGCCCAGTCGGGCTTCAGAACGGTCTTGGTCATGTTTATTCTACCCTTGTTTTACCTGAGAGCCGGTTTCCGGTCTTCTCATCGGGACTTTTCGTCCTCTGATGTCGGGAGAATATCCGCCGCCTGTTCGAGACTGCTTAAAAATCGCGGTTAAGAAAACTTTGCATTCCCAAATGGTTAGCAAAACACACTGTGGCATGGTTTCGCTTAGGTAAAGCAGATCGAGACAATGCGGTTTTTCATCGCGCCGAAATTATGCTCTTTCAAGCTCCGGGCAAGGCGTCTCCCGCATAGTCATGCCAAGGCTTGCCGTGCGTCCAGATGGGGGCACGATATGTGGATTCAAAAACCGGAGCGCGCGGTGTCTGACGGGACAGGCGGTGTTTCAGGGAGCATTCGGATGGTATCGACTTATCTCAGCTACGACCTCATCAACCGCGATATGAAGACAAGCATCTCGCGCGTATCGCAGCAGGGGATCGTCGAACGGCAGACGAAATATTACAAGGAAAACATCGGCAATGTGAAAAGCGTCGATGACTTCCTCAACAACTACCAGCTCTATTCCTATGCCATGGATGCCTTCGGTCTCAGCGAGATGACCTATGCCAAGGCCTTCATGAAAAAGGTGCTGGAAAGCGATCTGAACGACCAGAACAGCTTCGCCAACAAGTTGACCGACGAACGGTATCGGGAATTCGCAGCCGCCTTCAATTTCACCTCATCGACGAAAACGGTCCAGACGGAAGCCCAGCTCGACAAGATGATCGGGCTTTACGACACATCGATAACCAATCTGGACGACAGCCTTGCGGAAGAGACGCGTTATTACAAGGCGATCATCGGCACGGTGACCAATGTGGACCAGCTGCTGCGCAACGACCGGACCCGCGCCTATATCTTCCAGGTCTTCGGTATCGATGAGAAGACCTATTCCTATGCCCATATCAAAGGATTGATGACGAGCGAGGTTGACGATCCCGACAGCTACATCAACCAGAAATACGGCGCGGCCTATAATGATGCGGTCGAGAAACTGGCGATGAAGGGCAATATCGAACTGCATGCGCAGGTCACGGCCCGCGTGACGGCCATCGACACCGCGCTGGCAGGCACCGGCTTGACGGCCGAGGAGCGTACGAAGCTCGAGGCGGAAAAGGTCACCCGGCAGGATCAGCTCACCCAGCTTGAGGCGGTGCTGCCGCCCAAGGACGAATGGGCGGCGAAACTCGCGGCCATCAAGGCGGAGCAGACGACGCTGTCCAACACCGTCACGCAATATAACAAGATGGCGCAGCTTGCCGCCGCCTTCGAATTCAAGAATGACGGCACGGTGGCCGCCGGCGGGGCGCAGACGGCGGATAATCTCAAGGTCATGACGGATGCCTATATCAGCAGCGCGCCGCGCGTGACGCCCACCGTCGCCACGCTGAACAGGGATTATTTCGAATCAAAGATCGGCTCGATCAAGACCGTGGACGAACTGACCTCGGATACGCGGCTTCTCAACTACATCAAGGTTGCCTTTGACCTGAACGACGCGACCACCGTGACGGCAACGATCAAGAACATCCTGACCAGCGATCTGAACGACCCGAACAATTACATCGCTACCTTTGGCAAGAATGACAAACGTTACCTCGCCTTGAGAAATGCGTTCAACTTCCAGACCGATGGAACGCTGGCTGCGGGTACAACACCCCAGACGACGACACAGACCGCGACCACCACCAGCGGCTACATGATCCACTATAATGACAAGGACGATGCTGCCGACGAAAAGGCGATCAAGCTGTACAAGAGCGACATAAAAAGCGTCACGTCGGTCAAGGATTTCCTCGAAAGCAGCGCGGTCTATAATTATGCGCTGAAAGCCGTCGGCCTCGATCCGGCCAAGGTGAATCCGGCCGATATCCGCAAGGTCCTTACCAGCGACCTGCAGGACAAGAAAAGCTACGTCTATACCCTGAAAGACGAGCGCTACGTCAAGCTGGCGGAGCTTTTCAATTTCGCATCCGACGGCAAGGTGGGGTCGCCGGTTCTGGCGCAGTCGGAAATAGAGATGCAGACCATGTCGGCCGACTATATCAAGAAAAAATCCGCTTTCGGCACGGAAAAGGACAAGGAAGCGGCCAAGAAGGAAGCTGAATATTTCACCGACGAGATGCAGAAGATCAAGACGCTCAAGGAGTTTCTGGGCAATGATCGCCTGACGAAGTTCGCGATGGAATCGCTCGGCATCGATCCGAAAAGCGTGACTAAGGCACAGCTCGAGAAAATATTCACCTCGAAGCTCGACGATAGCGAAAGTTACGTCAACAAGGAGATGGATCCGGTTTTCCGCCGCCTCGTCACCGCCTTCAATTTCAATGCGGATGGCAGCCTTCTTCACGAGGATCGCAGCCTGATCCAGACGCGGCGCGGCCTTTACGAGACGCTGGACAATTATCTGACCCAGACGCTGGAAACGCAGGCGGGTGAAGAAAATGCCGGTGTGCGCCTCGCGCTCTATTTCAAGCGCATGGCGACGGGAACGACGTCTTACTACTCCATTCTCGCCGATACCGCGATCCAGAATTTCATCAACACCACCTTCAGTATTCCCGATGAACTCGGCAATGCACCGGTTGATACGCAGGTGGCGATGATGAAGAAATATTTCGACATCAAGGACTTTCAGGATCCCGACAAGGTCAAGAAACTGATCGCCCGTTTCACCATCATGTATGATGACAAGCAGAACACCACCAATCCGATCATGGCGCTGTTCAATGGCAGCGGCTCGGTAGGCATCAGCGGCGACACGCTGCTGGCCGTCGCCTCGCTGCGGGCGCGATAGGCGGGACGCGCGGGCGGACGATAAGGCGAGCTGGTTTGGCCGGCTCAGGCTGACGATAAAGGCGGAAACCTTTTCTCCGTCTGCGGTGCCGGATCATCTCCTCGCGGTGACGGCGGATGCTTGCGTATCACACGCCCGCATCCCACCACCCGGTCACCAGCCCGGCAGCATATGCCCGGCACGCAGGCGCGGCATCTTGGGGTAGGTTTTCACATCATTGTCCATTTCGTCGACAACGCTCATCGGCGAGATATTGTCGAGGCAGGCGGTGATGTGGTCGGTAATGGCGTTCACCAGCGAGGGCGAGAGGCCTGGCCGCTTCATCAGCCCGATCTGCACCGGCGGCAGGGGCGGGAAGCCATCCGCGGCGGTCAGAACCTTCATGCCGGTGCGCAGCGCCGATTCCGGCAGCACCGAGACGGCCATGCCGGCCAGCACGGCGGCGGCGACCACCGTGGAAGACCAGCTGGTGAACAATACCTGATAATCCCGCCCGTCGGCATCGAGCGCCGAACAGGCAAGCTGGCGCCAGTGGCAATCGCGCCGCCCAACGGCGAGCGGCACCGGCGCGTCGTCCTTCAGCGGATGGTTGGCGGAGGCGACCCAGCAGAGCGGTTCGGTTCGCACCACATCCGAGGAGCGGGCACGGGGATTATGGGTGACGAGCGCGATATCCAGTTCACCGCGCGCCATTTTTTCGGCAAGGCTGACCGAAGGTTCGCAGACGATGTAAAGCTCGACATTCGGGTGGGTCTTGGCGAAGCGCCCGATGATTTCAGGCATGTAGCGGTCGGCGTAATCATCAGGTGTGCCGATGCGCAGCGTGCCTTCCAGCCGGTTGTCATCGAAGGCCGCAATCGCCTCATTGTTGAGACGGATGATGCGGCGGGCGTAATTCATCAGCTTTTCGCCCTCCGCCGTCAGGCGGTTGCCGCGCCCGTCCTTGGCGAAAAGCTGTTTGCCGATACGCTCTTCCAATCGCCGCATCTGCATGGACACGGCGGATTGCGTCTTGAAAACGCGGTCTGCGGCCTTGGTGAAACTGCCAGAATCGACAATGGCGATGAAGGTGTGCAGCTGATCTATATCGAGAGGTGCGGACATGGACGGTCATCCATCAGAATGATTGATATCTCACATTAGAAACATTCGTTGGACTGATCAATAGTCTTGCGACATTTTGACACCCAGCAAATCAGTATCAACCGCGGGCCGACGAGACGTCGAGCCCCCAACCCAAGGCAGCTTCTCGCGCGTGGTGCGTCGGGGGGCGGTGCCGCATCGTGCCGTTACGAGAGGATATGTATCATGCGCACGGCAGAACGGAGAATGGAACTGGAACTCGCAACCGCACGGCCGGGGGACGCCTGGCGTCGCGCCGCTGTCCTCGGTGTTTCCGGCGTTAAAACGTTCGTGCAGCGCATCTACAATCGTATCGTGGCCAATGGTCTCACGGAACTTGATGACCGTCTTCTTGCCGATATCGGTCTGGTGCGGTCGGATGTCAGCGATGCTCTCAATACTGGCCTGTTGGAAGATCCGACGGCCCATCTCACCCGCGCTGCGCGCAAACGCGCGGTCACGCGCTTCAAGACGCTTTGAAATTCCGCCTCCGGCAGACCTCCAGCTGCCGGACGTGGCTTCCAGCCGCAAGGTTTTCCCCGCAGGGTGATTTGCCAATAGCCCTGCCTTTGCCCGGTGTCAGGCCCCTCGGCCGCGCCGGGCTTTTTTATGGCCCGGCTTTGCCTCACTGGCGCAGTTTACCGATATAAACTCAATACTGATATTCCTCGAACACCGGCAGCACCGAACCGCCCCAGCGGCCGTTATAGAGTGCGAGCAGGTCTTCGGCGAGCGTGGTCTTCTTGGCCAGCACCTCGTCCAGCGATGACAGGAACACGGTCTCGTCCTGACCTTCGCCATTCAGCCGCTTGCGGTTTTTCAGGCCGGTGCGGGAAATGTCGAGAACCTCGCGGGCGACGCCGAGAAGCGGCTTGCCGGCGATCTCTGCGGTGAGGCCCTTGGCCGGTACGGCGTCGCGAAGCGCGATCACCTCATCGAAGCTCCAGCCGGCGGTGAGCGTATCGGCAGCGTCCAGCGCTTCCTGGTCATAAAGAAGACCGACCCAGAAGGCGGGCAGGGCGCAGATGCGCCGCCACGGACCGCCATCGGCGCCGCGCATTTCGAGGAAACGCTTCAGGCGTACATCGGGGAAGAGCGTGGAGAGATGGTTCGTCCAGTCGCCCATGGTCGGCTCCCATGCGGCGATTTCGCCCTTCAGCGCGCCATTCATGAACTGCCGGAAAGTGACGTGGGTGCAATCATGATATTTGCCGTCGCGCACGATGAAATACATCGGCACGTCGAGCGCCCATTCGACATAATCCTTGAAGCCAAAATCGTCGTTGAAGGTGAAGGGCAGTACACCGGAGCGGCGATTGTCGGTATCGCGCCAGATATCGCCGCGCCAAGACAGAAGACCGTTCGGCTTGCCCTCGGTAAAGGGCGAGGAAGCGAAGAGCGCCGTCGCCAGCGATTGCAGCTTCATGGAAACGCGCATCTTCTGGCGCATGTCCGCTTCGGAGGAGAAGTCGAGATTAACCTGGATGGTGCAGGTGCGGTACATCATGTCGAGACCCTTTGTCCCGACCTTCGGCATGTAGCGCGTCATGATCGCGTAGCGCGATTTCGGCATGCGCGGCGTCTCGTCATAGCTCCACAGCGGGCTGCCGCCGATGCCGAGGAAACGGATGCCCATCGGCTCGGCCACTTCGCGCAGCGTCGCCAGATGCTGGTTGGATTCCTTGCAGGTCTGGTGCAGGTTTTCGAGCGGCGCGCCGGATAGTTCGAACTGGCCGCCCGGCTCGATGGAGATGGCGCCCATGCCATGCTGTTCGCCAAGACCGATGATGTTTTCACCGTCCATGATCGGCTCCCAGCCGAGCTTTTCCTGCATGCCCTTCAAAAGGGCTGAAATGCTGGCCTCGCCGAAATAGGGAACTGGGCTGTTGTCCTCGCGGAAAAACGCGAATTTCTCGTGTTCGGTGCCGATGCGGAAATCGGCTTCAGCCCTGCAACCGCCCGCCAGATAATCTGTAAGCTCCGTGACGGAGGAGAGGGGTGTCTGGTCGGTCGTGTCGCGTGCCATGGCTTACCTTGTTATGACGTCTCTGTTGCGGCGAGGCATATGATTGGCAGATAGGGCCGGATCGCATCCGGTGGCAAATGAATTTCTTTTAAAGATGCATGAAGCGCAATGGTGCCCCTCAGTTCCAGTCGCCGATTGCCGCCTGAATGACGGCGAGCGCGGCGACGGCGGCCGTATCGGCCCGCAATATACGCGGCCCGAGCGGGATAGGGGTAACGAAGGCAAGGCTGCGCAGCAACTCCCGTTCTTCCTCGGAAAAACCGCCTTCCGGGCCGACCAGCAGGGCGATCTTGCGTTCCTTGATGGCCTGCAGGACCGGCAGCGGATTTTGGCCGGCATCGCCCTCGTCGCAATAGATGATGCGGCGGTCAGCCGGCCAGGTTTCCAGCATGTCTTTCAGTTTTACCGGTTCTGCCACCTCGGGCAGGGACAGAATGCCGCATTGCTCGGCTGCCTCGATGGCATTGGCGCGCAGTTTTTCGGTATTGTGGATCTTGCCCTGAACATGCTGCGTCATCACCGGTTGCAGCAACCCGGCGCCCATCTCCACCGCCTTCTGCACCAGATAATCCATCCGCCCGACCTTCAGCGGCGCGAAAAGATAGTGCAGATCCGGCGCATCCGGCTGCGGCCGCGTCTGTTCGAGCGGAACAAGGATGATCTTCTTGCGGCTCGGAAAGGAGAGTTTCGCTTTCCATTCGCCGTCGCGGCCGTTGAACAGCAGGATTTCCGCGCCGTCCGTCATGCGCAGCACATTGGCGAGGTAGTTGAACTGTTCGCTCGTCGCTTCCTGTGCCACGCCCCCGGCGAGGGAGGCTTCGATGAACAGGCGTTGCATCCGGAAATTTGCGCGCATGGGACTTTCGGTTTCAGCGTCAGAGAAAGAGGAAGGACAGGAGCCAGTAGAGCAGCGCCGCAAGCGTCGCGCTCGCGGGAACCGTGACCACCCAGGCCGCGATGATCGTCATGAAATGCGAGCGCCGGACGAGGTAGCGGCGGCGGACCTCGGAAGGATTGTCCAGATATTTGCGGGTGCGGCGGGCCTGGCCTGCGCCTGACTGGACGAGCTCCTGCCGCCGGCGTGACGATTGCGTGTACCATTCGCGGAAGAAGCCGACGCCGAACACCGCGCCGATTGCCGTATGGGTGGTGCTGACCGGCAGGCCGAAGCGCGAGGCGACGAGAACGGTGAGCGCCGTGGCCACGGAAACGCAGAAGGCGCGCATCGGATTGAGCTTGGTGATCTGCTCGCCGACGAGGCGGATGAGGCGTGGGCCATAAAGGAGAATACCACAGGAAAGCCCGAAGGCGCCGACCAGCATCACCCATAAAGGCGCGCGGGCGGATGTCTGCACCACTTCGTCATGCAGGGCCCGCACGATGGCCACCACCGGGCCGATGGCGTTCGACACGTCATTTGCGCCATGGGCGAAGGACATCAATCCGGCAGCAAGAACCAGTGGCCACTGAAACAGGATCCGCAGCGACTGGTTACGATTATCCAGCCCTACCGATTGCTTGCGGATAATGGGCACGCAGATCCGCCAGGCCACGAGCCCGGTCACCAGCCCTGCGATGCTGGCATAACCAAGCGACACAGGGATGAGCTGATGCAACCCGACCCAGATGAGATAGGCCATGAAAACACCGGCCATCAGGCCGATCAGAACCGGAACCCAAAGCCGGGCGGAGCCGATCTTGTCGTCGCGGTAGATGATGAATTCCTTGATGAAGGCAAGGATGGCGATGGCGATGGCGGCACTGATGAAGGGCGCGAGCACCCAGGCAAATGCGATGCTGCCGAGCGACAGCCAGTCGACCGCTTTCGCCCCATAGGCGGCCATCCCGGCACCGGCAACCCCGCCAACCACGGTATGGGTGGTGGAAATCGGGGCTCTGGTCCAGGTCGAGACATTGACGAGAAGGCCGGCGGCAAGAAGTGCTGACAGCATCGCCCAGGAAAATGCGGTCCTGTCGGGAATGGTCTGCACGTTGATGATGCCGCTGGAAATGGTTTCGACGACATTGCCGCCGGTGATCAGCGCGCCCGCGATCTCGCAGATGGCAGCGACGATAAGCGCGGCGGCAAGCGGCATGGCCTTGGCGCCAACCGCCGGGCCGACATTGTTCGTCACGTCGTTCGCGCCGATATTGATAGCCATATACGCGCCGATGGCAACGGCGGCGATGATGATGACGGCGCCAGCTGTACCAGTGACGAAAGCACCGGCGAAGACGGCCGCAAGCACAACGAACATGAACCCCGCGCCAAGGCCGGCAAGCTGCTGGGTGACATGCAGCGTCGCTTCTTCGACACGGGTAATCTTGTCGAGATCCTTGTCGAGCGTCGGCTTCATGTTCGATGGCGGCTTCGTTGCCATTCACACCTCGTTTGCCAGCATTCCCTTTCGTCCGGCAGTGTCGCAGGTTGAAGGCAATTTACAGAAAGACTGTTGCATCTCGCACGTCTTTCCAAAAAGAAAAGACGACCCAAAAGAAAAGACGGCAAGATCCATGTCGGAGAACCAGATGGCAGATTGCCACATTTCCGGCAGTCGCGCTATTTCGAATGCGCCATCCGCCTGTCGAAAGTGAGCATCAGCGCTTTCAGTTCCGGCTCGTTGACCCGAGCGGCGGCCTCCCGGGGGCTGACCCATTCCAGCCGGCGCGCTTCCTTTTCGGGAAAGTTGTCCTGCATTTCGGCAACCTGGAGAAGGTGCACCTGAACCCTGCACGGCACGTTGATGCCGCTGTTCAGTTTTTTCTCGTATTCATAAAAACCGAAGGGGGCCTTTTCCACCGTGCCTTTGACGCCGGCTTCCTCGTAGGCTTCCTGTTCGGCCACCGCATGGGCCTTCTTGTTGGACATTGGCCAGCCCTTGGGAATGACCCATCGTCCGGTGTCACGGCTGGTCAGCAGCAACACTTCCGGCTCCGGATTGGTCTTAGACAATCGATAGCACAGCGCCGCATATTGCTGTCGCGGCGGTCTGCGCAACATCAAGCCAACATCTGTCGCCAATCGATTCAAAATCTTCAATCCGAATAAATCCTCTTCGTCGGGTAGTGATAATTGCTAATATAGAGACGCTGCAAATTCCGCCAATCCCCCTTTACCCATAACCCACTACTGTCTTCATGCTGATGAAGCCTTTGGGCAAAGGGATGTGGTCGATTTGCGAACAAAGTTTCGACCGGGTGGTTCCCCGGACGGACAGCCGATGCGGTAACGCTCTCTCTGCCTGCCTTCAAGCCATTCGGAATGCAAACCCGCTATGAATTATGGCCGGTACTGCTTTGACCGGGGTTCAGTCCCCAGTGCCGGAGGCCTTCGATCACTCCATCAGCCTCTTTGGCGGTCGAGTGAAAAAAGCGATTGTCCTGATGTGCCAGCGAGACAAGCTCAGGCAGGGCATTGCCCACGATCACGCCGCGAATAGTCTTCAATTCAAACATCGCCCGGTCATTGCCAGTATCGCCCGAGACCACTGATTCGTCGAGGCCGATACGTAATTGTCCACATAACCATGCAAGGGCCGCGCCCTTGTCGGCGGCCTTGGGCAATATGTCGAGGTCGCGGCCGCTGGAATAAACGATGCGGGCGTCTATATTGGCCGCCAGAAGCGCGGCTTCAATCTCGCCGAGCGCGGCGGCATCGGCGTCATGCAGGAACCAGCTCGATTTCAGGCCGTGCTGGTAACGCTCCTCCTGCATCGTCGCGCCCGCAATACCGGACATGACATCGGCAATCTTTCGTGGGTCAAAGCCGGTGCCAAGGGAATGTGTATAGGCGTTTTCCAACTCGCTGCGTTTCTTCGCGTGCAACATGGTGCCAACACCGCCAATGATGTAGTCCGGCTGCGGCAGCGGCACCTCTTCCAGAAGCGCAAGCTGATCGTTAATCAACCGGCCGCTGTTGAAGACCAGAATCGGGCGAAGATCATCCGGCAGGGCGTGCCAGAAATCACGGAACCGCCGCGTGGCGTCGTTATCGCCAACGACGGTTCCGTCGAGATCGGTGGAAAGAAGACGAAGCGGTTTCAATCGCCGTCGTTCCATGGTTCGGCCCAGTCTGCTTCTTCCAGAACCGGCATCATGGTCCTGCCTTCCACGAGCGCGAGGAGCTGCTGGGCAATGCCGGTCCATGTGAACAGGCTACGCGCCTTGTGCGCGCCCATGCGGGAAAGCCGCCCGTAAAGCCGCTCATGCTTGAACGGCTTCATCATGGTAATGCCGAGGTCTTCCTTGTCGAAAGGATCGGCAAACAGCGCATGGCGCCCGTAGCTGACGGCGCGGAACAGCCCGCCATGAATGGTGACGACGGTGGGCGTGCCGCTCGCCATGGCCTCGATCGCGGTCATGCCGAAGGGTTCGTAGCGGCTGGAAAGCACGAAGAGATCGGCGGCGCGATAGATATCCGGCAGGTCCTCATCCGCGACATAACCGGAAAATGCCACCTTGTCTTCCAGACCGAGCGATTTCACCCGTTCCTTCAGCTGGTTGAGAATGGTGGTTTCGTGCTCATCCATATTCTCGCCACCGACGGCGAGATGCAGGCGGGCTTCCGGCTCGCGCTCGGCAAGCACGGAGAAACCGTCGATCAGGAGATCATAACCCTTGTTGGTGGCGAGCCGCCCGAGCGCCAGCACCACCTTGCCCTCGAAACCGAAACGCTGGCGGATCATCTGCCGCGTTGCATCCGAAACCGGGAAGAAACGGTTGTCGTCATAACCTGGCGGGATCATGTGGATATGTTTGCGCTTGAGGCCATAATCCTCGATCAGCACGTCAAGCTGCACCGGCGTCGTGGCGATCACCATGTCGCAGCTGCGATAGATGATCAGCTCATGCTGGATGCGTTCCCTGAAGTTGAACTCCAGCTCGAACGTATCGGATTTTTCCGGATAGTCGGTCTCCATCTGGCGCTTCTTCCAGATGCCGAGCGAATGCGGCGTGTGCAGATGCGGGATTTTCAGCGCTTCGGAAAGCCGCTGCCCGGCGACGCCTGCGTCCCAATAGTGGCTGTTGATGAAGGAGTAGTTGAGGTCGTTTTTCTTGATGAAACGCAGCGCGTTTTCGCACCATTCCATCAGGTGCCGGTGCAGGTATTCCTTGGGTATGAAATCGCGCCCGCCGCAGGGAATGCGCACCACACGGACGCGCTCGTCAACCTCGTCGAATTCCGGCTGGTCTTCGAAGCGGCGGGTATAAAGATCGACGGTATAACCGAGCTGGCCGAGTTTGCGTGCAAGCTCAAGCACATAAACCACCTGTCCCCCGGTATCGGCAGCGCCCAGTGGCGGGTGCGCGGCGACATAGCCATGCGTCGATATGAGAGCTATCCGCGGATAGCGTTCAGTTTCGCTCGTGGTTGTCATGGGTCCCATCTTGGTAAATTTTTCCAATTAACCCGATAAAAAGACCGAACAGCACAAAAGGTTCCATAAAAACCCGAATAAAATGGATGGTGTATTTCGCCGGATGGCGTTTTCAGCTGCTGCGCTGCTGCTGTCGCAGGCGGGAAATCCGGTCCCATTCGCGCGCCTGATGCGCCTTCGACGTCGTCTCCACGATGAAGTCGATATGGGCTTCCGCCGCCGCCCTTGCTGCTGCCGGATCGCCGGCGGCGATGGCGTCATGGATGGCGATGTGCTGCCGTAACACCTCGTCATGGGCGCCCGCGATGGTGAAGATGAGGTGACGGTTATAGAAGATGTCGTCGCTCAGGAGCCGATAGCAGGACCGCAATGTGTGCATCAGCACGATATTATGCGCCGCCTCGCCAATGGCGTTGTGGAATTCCACGTCGCCCGAGAGCTCCTCTTCGAAGCGGCCCGCCTCATGCGCTTCACGCATTCTGTCGACGATGGCGGCAAGGTTGCGCCTGTCCGGTTCCGTTGCCCGCTTTGCGGCAAGTTCGGCGGTCATGCCTTCAACGTAGCGGCGATATTCGAGGAAATCCCGCGTCGCCCGGCTGTGGCGGGTGATCAGCGCACTTAACGGGTCGGAAAACACCGGGCCGACAATATCGGCGACATAGGTGCCGCCGCCATGGCGGCTGGTGAGAAGGCCACGCGTCTCCAGTTCTTTCAGCGCTTCCCGCAGGATTGGCCGCGAAACATCCAGGCGCTGCGCCAGTTCCCGCTCGCCGGGCAACCGGTCGCCATCGCGCAATATGCCGTCGAGGATCAGTTCCTCGAAACGTAGGATCACCTCCTGCGATGTGCGGCTGTGCTCGATGCGCGCAAAAAGCGTTTCGTCCATCGCAGAACTCTCCGGCGAAATGCCGCCCCCATGTGATGCAGGGCAAATTATCAGCGAAGCGGCGCACTGGTCAAATATTCTATCCAGTTCCCTGTTCGGCTGTATCAATGCCTGCGGCAACGCGGCATCTGCCTTTTCGAATTGGCTTTTGTTAAAGCAGTTCCCGGACAGGGTGATGGTGGCGGATTTTTCTGCCAGGTGGATCAAAACAATTACATCGGCTTCGATTGCGATGTTTTCATTGCAATCGATGTTTTAGAAATCCGGATAAGAAGCGGGGACGGTATAGCAATGGCCAAGGGTAGATTTGCATTCGCGAGCGCGCCGGAAAGATCGCTGGCTCTGGGCGAGGTTCATGCGCGGCCGACCGTGCTGCTTGCCCCGTCGCGTATCATCATCCAGCTTGCCTTCATGATGGATGGCGGCTCGGCCGTGCACCATTCGGTCATTGCGGAAATGTCGCGCAGCCGCGGTGTCGCGCCGCCGGAGCGCGATGCCCGCCACCACGCCATGCCCTGGGGACAGGGCACGCTGCGCTGGGAGCGGCATACGGAATTTTCGACCTGGTTCTGGGACGGTCCCGCGCCGGAGAAATTCGGCGGCGAGATTGCCGGTGACCCTTTCGGTGACGGCTTTTCGCCGCCCGGTTCGCTGATCTCAGGCGTGCGGCTGGAAATCCGCCCGGAAAACGGTGTCACCTCCCAGGCGGAAGCGATGTTTGAACCGACCAGCCTCTGTCACAGCGATGTGCGCGACGGGCAGGCGGCGATCCTCACCGATTTCCGCCAGGATCGTGACGGGCTGACGCAGATATTGGTCATCGACCGGGGCCTCACCGATTATAGCCGCGGCGCGCTGGTGCAGCGGCTGCTCGATATCGAGACCTATCGCACGCTCGCCATGCTCGGCCTGCCGATGGCGCAGACGCTGTCGCCGGACATTCGCCGCATCGAAGATGGCCTGACCGGCATCACCCAGCGCATGAAGAGCGACGCCCGCGACGAGGCGGATGCGCTGCTGGCCGAAATGACCCGGCTTGCCGCCGAGCTGGAGGCCAATGCCGCACTCAGCCTTTACCGTTTCGGCGCCAGCCGCGCCTATGACGGCATCGTGCGCGAACGCATCCGGGCGCTCGCGGAAACGCCCGTTCAGGGCCATGAGACCATGGGCAGCTTTCTGGAACGGCGCATGGCGCCGGCCATGCGCACCTGCCAGTCAGTGGAGGAGCGGCAGGCCAACCTGTCGCGCAAGCTCTATCGCGCCACCGCGCTTGTCAGGAGCTGGATCGATGTGGAACTGGAGCGGCAGAATACGGTGCTGCTCAACACCATGAACAAGCGCGCCGCCATGCAGCTTCGCCTGCAGCAGACGGTGGAAGGGCTCTCGGTCGCGGCGATCTCCTATTATGTCGTCGGGCTCATCGGTTATCTCACCAAGGCGATCAGCCATGACGTGCTGCCGGTCGATCCGGCCGTCGTCACCGGCATTTCCGTTCCCTTCGCGGTGCTTGGTGTCTGGTGGGTCGTGCGCCGCATCCGCCGCTCCCATGCGGAAGGCGGGCATTGAACAACACCCCACCTCCCTCATTCCTGTGCTTGGCACAGGAATCCAGTCGACGCGCGTCTGCGCGGAGGGAAGACTCTTTTCAGCCCAAGGACTTGGGCTGGCTGGATCCCTGTGACGAGCACAGGGATGAGGGAAGATTGGTGGTGACGGCGCGACTTAACCGCCTTAGCCCTGCTCCCAGTAGGGCGCTGGCCCATAAAGCCCGGCGAGATAATCGATGAATAGCCGCACCTTGGCAGGCAGGAACTGCCGGCTCGGATAGACCGCAGACAGCGTCACATTGCGCGACCCCTCATAACCGGGCAGCACCTGCACCAGCTTCCCGCTGCGCAATTCATGGCCGATATCCCATGTCGAACGCAGCGCAATACCAAGCCCGGATATCACCGCCTCGCGGATCACCTCGCTTGAATTGGTGACAAGCATGCCCTCCGGCCGGATGCTCAGCGCCCCGCCCGGTCCCTCCAACCGCCAGATATCGTTATTGTGCGCCGGCAGGCAGCGGTGTTTCTTCAGATCCTCGATCGTGGCCGGCATGCCGTGCGCGGCCACATAATCCGCCGAGGCGCAGAGCACACGCCGCACCGGCGCCAGCCTGCGGGCCACAAGGCTGGAGGAATTGAGATCGGCGATGCGGATCGCCAGATCGTAACCGCCTTCGATGATATCGATGAACTCGTCGCTCAGCACCAGATTGACCGACAGGTCCGGATGCCGTTCCATGAAACCCTTCAAATGCGGCGCGATATGCATGCGCCCGAAGGAGGTGGGGGCGGAAACCTTCAGCGTGCCGTTAACGGTGTTGGCCCGGCCGGACACAAAATCCTCGGCCTCTTCCAGCCCTTCCAGCACGGCCAGCACCCGCTCGTAAAAACCCTGTCCGGCTTCGGTCAAAGAAATCTGCCGCGTCGTGCGCTGGAAAAGCCGGGCGCCCAGCTTTTCTTCCAGCCGCTTGATGCGCTTGGAAATCACGGCGGGCGAATAGCCAAGCTCCCTGGCGGCCAGCGACATGCTGCCGGAGGCGGCAACGCTTGCGAAGACTTCCAGATCACCCAGATTTGTCACAGTTGTCTCCGATTGTTTCCGGAATGGAAAAAATCCTTAGCATTTGATTGCGTCGTTTCAAAGTGGTAAAGAAAGAATACCAGTTGGAGGAACGTGCATGGAGGAGGGGCGGTGACTCAGCCGATCAAGTTTCTGGAGCCGCGCGCGAAGGTCGTCGCGGATCGTGACCGCATCATAGCGGACCTCAAGGATATCCTGCCGGTGGACTGTCTTGTGCACGAGCCGCGTGAGCTCGTGCCTTTCGAAACCGATGCCTTCGTCTCCTATCGCCGCCTGCCGCTGGCTGTGGCGCTGCCGAAAACGACGGAAGAAGTGGCGGCGGTGATGAAATATTGCCACCGCTACGGCATTCCGGTCGTGCCGCGTGGCGCCGGCACGTCGTTGTCTGGCGGTGCCATCCCGCAGGAGGATGCGGTTGTGATCGGCCTTTCGAAGATGAGCGCGATCCTCGAACTCGATTTTTACAATCGCACGGCGCGGGTACAGGCGGGTGTCACCAACCTCTCCATTTCCGATGCGGCGGGCGCGGAGGGTTTCTTTTATGCGCCCGATCCCAGCTCGCAGCTTGCCTGCACCATCGGCGGCAATATCGGCATGAATTCCGGCGGCGCGCATTGCCTGAAATACGGCGTCACCACCAATAATCTGCTCGGCGTGAAAATGGTGCTGGTGGACGGCACGGTGCTGGAGCTGGGCGGCAAACATCTCGACGCCGCCGGTTACGATCTTCTCGCTCTCGTCTGCGGTTCGGAAGGCCAGCTCGGCATCGTCACGGAAGCGACGGTGCGGCTGATCGCCAAACCGGAAGGGGCGCGGCCGGTGCTGTTCGGTTTCGAAACCTCTGAAGAAGCGGGCTCCTGCGTGGCCGATATCATCGGCGCGGGCATCATCCCGGTCGCCATCGAATTCATGGACAAACCGGCCATCGAGATCTGCGAGGCCTTCGCCAAGGCGGGTTATCCACTGGATGTCGGCGCGCTTTTGATCGTCGAGGTCGAAGGCTCCGAGGCGGAAATGGACGCCATGCTGGCCGATATCGTCACCATTGCCAGAAAACACGGCGTGAAGACGGTGAAGGAATGCCAGTCGGCCATGGAGGCGGCGGCGATCTGGAAGGGCCGCAAATCCGCCTTCGGCGCAACCGGCCGTATCGCGGATTATATCTGCATGGATGGCACGGTACCGCTTTCCCAGCTTTCCTATGTGTTGAAAAAGACCAGCGAAATCACCGACCGGCTCGGCCTGCGCGTCGCCAATGTCTTCCATGCCGGCGATGGCAACATGCACCCGCTCATCCTGTTCAACGCCAATGATCCTGATGATGCGGCCCGCGCGGAAGAGGCGGGCAATGAAATATTGAAACTCTGCGTCGATGCGGGCGGTTGTCTCACCGGTGAGCATGGTGTCGGTATCGAGAAACGGGATTTGATGCGGCATCAATATGGCGAGGCCGATCTTGCCCAGCAGATGGCGGTACGAACGGCCTTTGACGAGGGCTGGCTGATGAACCCTTCCAAGGTGTTTCCGCTGGAGGGGAGAGGGTGATGGGTGTGAGATTTGTGACGTTGGAGGGTGTGGCTTACCCCCCTCTGCCCTGCCGGGCATCTCCCCCTCAAGGGGGGAGATCGATATGCCGCATCCGCTCGTTCCAGAGGCAGGGGGCTATCCGCTTGCCGATCTCCCCCCTTGAGGGGGAGATGCCCGGCAGGGCAGAGGGGGGTGCCCCTCGCACAAACGTCCCTGTCCCATGCCCGGAGCCCACCACCCCATGCTGACCCCCTATGCAGAAACCCAGGTCGCCGACATCATCCGCGATTACGCCGACCGAAAAGCCGCGCTAAAAATCATCGGCGGCAACACCCGCTCCGGTTTCGGCAATGCGGTTGCGGCAGATGAAACGCTTTCCTCCCGCGCAATGTCCGGCATCGTCGCCTATAACCCCGCCGAAATGGTCATGACCGCCAAGGCCGGCACACCGCTCGCCACCGTCGAGGCCGCCCTTGCACAAAACCGGCAGATGATGGCTTTCGAGCCGATGGACCATCGTCCGATCATGGCAACCGAAGGCGAGCCGACCATTGGCGGTGTCTTTGCCGCCAATGTTTCCGGCCCGCGTCGCTACGTGGCCGGTGCGGCACGCGACAGCCTGCTCGGCATCCGTTTCGTCAATGGCAGCGGCGAGATCATCAAGGCCGGCGGCCGGGTGATGAAGAATGTCACCGGGCTTGATCTCTCGAAATTCCTGGCCGGATCCTTCGGTACGCTCGGTTTTCTCACCGAAGTCACCTTCCGCGTATTGCCGAAACCAGCGGCAGAAAAAACCGTCATCGTTTCCGGCCTCGATGACGATGCGGCGACGCGCATCATGGCGGCGGCGATGGCGATGAGCGTTGAGGTCTCCGGTGCAGCGCATCTGCCGGAAAGCGTGCGTTCCCGCTTCATTGACGGTGCCCTGCCGGAAGGCCCGGCGACCATTCTGCGGCTGGAAGGGCTCGCCGCCTCGGTGGAGGCGCGCGCGGCGAAACTCCTTTCGGTCATGGATCGGGTCGGCCCATGGGCGCTGCTGGAGGGTGAGGAAAGCGGGTTTTTGTGGCGGCAGGTGCGCGATGTCGCGCCCTATGCCGGGCAGGGCGCAAAACCGCTCTGGAAAGTCTCGGTCGCGCCCGCGGAAGGTCACCGTCTTGTCGCGGCGCTGCGCATGGAAGCGGGTATCGATGCTTTTTACGACTGGCAGGGCGGCCTCGTCTGGATGCAGATGGAAGCCGACCCCGAGGCGGATTTGCTGCGTGGCGCCATCCGGGCGCTGGGCGGTGGCCATGCAACATTGCTGAGGGCGAGTGACGCGGTGCGCGCAACTGTCGCTGCCTTCGAACCGCGCCCGCCGGCGGAGGCGCTGCTTTCTGAGCGTATCAGGGAAAAGCTCGATCCGGCGGGCATCTTCAATCCCGGCAAGATGGCCGTAACGATAGAAAGGGCCGTCTGAACCATGCAAACATCCTTCACGCCCGAACAGCTGGCCGATCCGCATGTGGCGGAATCCGAAAAAATCCTGCGCAAATGTGTGCATTGCGGCTTCTGCACCGCCACCTGTCCCACCTATGTCACGCTCGGCAACGAGCTGGACAGCCCGCGCGGCCGCATCTACCTCATCAAGGACATGCTGGAAAACAGCCGCCCGGCCGATCGTGAAGTGGTTACCCATATCGACCGCTGTCTCTCCTGTCTTGCCTGCACCACCACGTGTCCCTCCGGCGTGGATTACATGCATCTGGTCGATCACGCCCGCGCCCATATCGAACAGACCTATAAGCGGCCTTTCATGGACCGGCTGATCCGCAATCTTCTGGTTGCCGTCCTGCCGCATCCCGCCCGTTTCCGGCTGGCCCTGCATCTGGCCCGGCTGGCGCGACCTTTCGCGGGCCTGCTTGCCAAGGTTCCGGCGCTGAAACCCCTGCAATCCATGCTCGCCCTTGCCCCCGCTGCGGTGCCTCCGGCCTCCGCATCCGCCCGTCCGGGCGCACGGCCGGTCGAAGGCGAAAAGCGCGGGCGTATCGCCATCCTCACCGGCTGCGCCCAGCCGGTGCTCGATCCCGGTATCAACGAGGCGACGCTCAGGCTTCTTGCACGGCTCGGTATCGAGGTTGTCGTGCCGAGGGGCGAGGGCTGCTGCGGTTCGCTGGTGCATCACATGGGCCGTGAGGAAGAGGCGCTTGCCTCTGCCCGGCGCAATGTCGATGTCTGGACACGGGAGATGGAGGAGGGCGGCCTTGACGCCATCATCATCACCGCTTCCGGCTGCGGCACCACCATCAAGGATTATGGCCATATGCTGCGGCTCGATCCGGCCTATGCCGAAAAAGCCGCACGTGTCTCGGCGCTTGCGAAGGACATCACCGAATATCTCGCCACCCTCGATCTGCCGCAAAGGGAGAGCCAGGGACTGACTGTCGCCTATCATTCCGCCTGCTCCATGCAGCATGGCCAGAAGATCACGCTCGCGCCGAAACAGCTCTTGAAAGCGGCGGGTTTTACCGTGCGTGATCCGGCGGAAGGGCATCTGTGCTGCGGTTCGGCCGGAACCTACAACATCCTGCAGCCGGAAATTTCCGCCAAGCTCAAGGCGCGTAAGGTGAAAAATATCGAAGCCACGCGCGCGGATGTCATCGCCACCGGCAATATCGGCTGCATCACGCAGATCGGAACCGGCACGGATATGCCGATCCTGCACACGGTGGAACTGCTGGACTGGGCCTATGGCGGACCGAAGCCGGCGAGGCTGTCGGTTTAAAACTTATACGCCACGCCGAAATTCACCGCATTGGTGATGACATCGGTCTTCAACGAGGCGCCATTGTCGATATCGACATCGATAAAGGAATAGGTGCCCTTATATTCCACGAAGGTCGACCAGTTGTCGGTGATGCGGTAGCTGACGCCGGCCTGTGCCTGCAGGGTGGCGCCGCCGAACTGGTATTCGAAGGTATTGCCTGACGGGCGGTATACTTCCACATGTGGCACGTTGATGCCGACGCCGGCGCCCACATAGGGTGTCAGACGTATCGATTCCAGCGGAAAGCGGTAGAGCGCATTCAGCGTCAGAAGGTTCAGGCCGTCGGTGAATTCGAAATGCGACCAGCCGGAACGGGCAAGCGTCCCGTCGTCGGCATAAACCTTGTCATGGGTGAAATCGAGCGAGATACCGAAATTCCTGAGCTGGCCTTCATCGAACCAGTAGGTGCCGCGCACGCCCCAATAGGCCGGGTTGGAAAAAGACTTGCCTTCCCATCCGGCGCGGAAGTCCGGTCCGTCGGACACCGTCACATCGCTGTGCGGCGCGCTTTGCCAGCCGCCATAACCGGAAATTTCAAATTCGCCTGCCATGGCGGCAGAGAAGGAAACGCCGCTGAACAACAGGGCGCAGACAAATAAAGTATGGCGCGGCATGAAAAGAATCCAAGTTGATATCAGAAATGCACCAAACCGTTTTTTGATAACATTTGAATGACAGAAACAAAAAACGGGCGGTCAGTTGACCACCCGTTTTAAGGCCGTTCCATCATCCCCCTGAGAGAGGTTCGGCGCCTGGCGTCCCCCGCCAAGTTTCGTTCAATTGAAGTGAGCCGGATTGTACCGCCGCAAGGCGGCAATTCAAGCGGATACGCCCCTTTGCCGGCGGCGGACCGATCGGAATGGCCGAACCGTTGCCATCATATCACTATGACCCTGGTTCCTACGTTTACGCGCTCGTAAAGATCGGTGACATCCTCGTTGCGCATGCGGATGCAGCCGGAGGAATTGTTGCTGCCGATCGTCCAGGGCTGGTTGGTGCCGTGGATGCGATAAAGCGTCGAGCCGAGATACATGGCGCGTGCGCCCATCGGGTTGGCGGGGCCGCCTTCCATGAAGGCCGGCAGGTAGTGTCCCTTGGCCGCCTCGCGGGTGATCATTTCCTTCGGCGGGGTCCAGCTCGGCCATTCCGCCTTGCGGGTCACCTTGTGGGTTCCGGCCCATTCGAAGCCGGGCTTGCCGACGCCGACGCCATAACGCCGGGCCTTGCCATCGGCAAGCACCAGATAGAGGAAGCGGTTCGGCGTATCGATGACGATGGTGCCGGGCTTTTCGGCGGTGTCATAGTTCACGATCTGCGGCAGGAATTGCGGCGCGATCTGCGTGCGCACCGGCGCATTTGGGCGGACGGCGGCATTCTGCACCCGCGCCGGGCGCTGCGATGTGACACCGGAACTCGGGCGCTGCGGCATGGCCGCGGCCTGGCGCTGCTGGAACAGCGGCTGGCGTGCGGCAGGCGCACGCGGATAGACCACAGGGCGGACATTGCCGCGGCCACCGAGCTGCGTGACCCAGGGGGCGGAAAGATCCGGGCTGACGACGACGGGCGGGCGTTCGCGATACCGCTCATTGGCCATGGCTGCCGGAACGGCGAGGGTGGAAACGAGGCTCAGCGCCAGAAAAACGGACTTCATCGGCATCGGGTGGACTCTCTCTGCGGGATGTCGCAACAATGGATTGCGGGCTCATTCACCCGCTTTGCCGGACACGTTCGCACCTCGAGGCCAGCGAATCGTAAATGGCTGTTCATTAAAAAGCGCTTGTTTAAGGAAAGCTGGATTTAAGGTTAGCGCCCGGTTTTGAAACGTGGTGAATGAGTGGTAAGCGCGCAGGTTCACACCACCTGCGGGTGGGAGCGAAAAGGGATTGTCAGCGGATGAGCGAAGCGGGACTTGAAACGGGCGCGGATGGCCGCGTGCGGTGTTTCTGGCAGCAGGGGTTGGAGGATTACAGCCGCTATCACGACGAGGAATGGGGTTATCCCGTGACTGACGATCGCCGCCTGTTCGAGAAAATCTGCCTGGAAGGTTTTCAGTCCGGGCTTTCCTGGCTCACCGTCCTGCGCAAGCGCGAGGCGTTCCGGCTTGCCTTCGCCAATTTCGAGTTCGAAAAAGTGGCGGAGTTCGGCGAGGCCGATATCGAGCGCTGCCTTGCCGACAAGGGCATCATCCGCCATCGCGGCAAGATCGTTTCGACCATCAACAATGCCCGCCGTGCCATGGCGCTGCGCGATGAATTCGGTTCGCTCGCGCGTTATTTCTGGGGTTTCGAACCCGCCGCCGCAGAAAGGCCGCAAAGGCTGGACTATGCGACGTTAAGGGCCAACCCCACCAGCGCTGCTTCCATTCGCCTTTCCAAGGATTTGAAGAAGCGGGGCTGGACCTTCGTCGGCCCGACGACCGTCTATGCATTCATGCAGGCCATGGGTATGGTCAACGATCATATCGAAGGCTGTCATTGCCGCCAGCCGATAGAGGCAATGCGGCGGGAGTTTGTACGTCCATGAAGGTAACTTCCCTTCTTCTGGCGCTCACCATGGCCACCGCCGCCGTGCCGCATCCGTCTTTTGCGGAAAGCCGCAATGTCGACGGCATCTGGCTCGATGACGGTGAGAGGCTGAAGGAAGTGGCCCTGCCGCCGACCGGGCCATTGAAACTGGATGGCTGGACGCGGCGCGGGCGCGGCGATGTCTATCGCCTGAAGGTCAAGGCAGGGCAGACGGTGAAGGTCGAGCTTGCCGCCTCCAGCGAATTCGTCCTGATGGCGATCTTCGATTTTTCAACTCCGGATGAGGACGCGATCTTCTTCAGCGATTCCGAAGGCAAGACCGCGACCCTGACGCCGAAGGCGGATACGGAATGGTTGATCCGCCCGACGCTGATTCTGGGTTCGCCGCGCCGCGGGCTCGGCGCGCACTACACGCTGACGGTCAGCACCGGGAAATAACGGGCTTTCTGTCCCAGGCTCAGGCTGCCTGCGTGAGCGCGATCAGGCCGAAACTCAAAACACCCAGCAGCACAAGCGACAGGCTGGCGGCGACGATGACCTTGCCGCCGGCATGGCGAAGGCTGCGAATATCGACCGACAGTCCCAAAGCCGCCATCGACATGATGGTGAGGATGTTGGAGAGCGAGGCGACCGGAGAAAGCAGCACTTCGGGGATGAGGCCGAAGGACCGGGCCATGATCATCAATATGAAGCCGATGATGAACCACGGAACCATCTGCTGCAGCTTCAGGCGTCCCTTGTCGGACCGGCCGTGGATGACGGAGAGGGTGGCGATGACGGGGCCCAGCATCAGCACGCGGATGAGCTTGACGATGGTGCCGGTCTGCACGGCAATCGCGCCGAGCGGGGCGGTGGCGGCCAGAACCTGCGGCACGGCATAGACCGTCAGGCCGGCGAAGATGCCGTATTGGGTGGCGTCGAGCCCGAGCAGCTGCGGCAGGAAAGGCATCAGCAGCACGGCGGCGACGCCGAGAACAGCGGTGAAGGCAATCGAGGCCGCGACATCTTCCGGTTTCGCGCCGATGGCGGGCGCGGCGGCTGCAATGGCCGAATTGCCGCAGATGGAATTACCGCAGGCGATCAGCGTCGCGAGCTTGGGTGGCAGTCCCAGCATTCGCCCGGCGGCATAGCTGACGACCAGCGACAGGGCGACGATCAGCGCGATGCCGCCGATCAGCAAACCGCCTGCGCCCTTGAGGATGGAAAGGCTCAAGGATGCGCCGAGAAGCGCCACCGCGATTTCAAGCAGGGTCTTGGCACTGAACTTGATACCGGCCGAGGCGACCGCCGGCAGCGACACCAGCGAACGCAAAAGCGTGCCGATCAGAATGGCAAGCACCAGATCGCCGAGCCATGCGTGGCCCGCAAGCCGCACCTGAAAACGCTCTGCCAGAATGGCAGCGCAACTGACCGCCGCGCAGAGGAGAATTCCCGGCAGAAGCGGGGTGAGCCAGCGAAGCGAAAACTGAAGGGGATGGGTGAGGGTGCGATGTTGTGCCATGGGCCGACAATGCCGCAGCCGCCTGTTTTATTCTATCAAATAATATGGCATATATCGTTCGATAAAATCGAATGATAAGCCATGACCTTCGAACAACTCCGTATCTTCATCGCCGTCGCCGAACGCGAACATCTGACACGCGCCGCCGAAGCCATCGGCCTCACGGCTTCCGCAGTCAGTTCCGCCATCAAGAATCTCGAGGCCTTTTATAATGTCGAGCTGTTTCATCGCGTCGGCCGCAACATCGAGCTGACCGAAAGCGGCCGGGCTTTTCTGGGCGAGGCCAAGGCGACGCTGGCGCGTGTCCGCAATGCGGAACTGATTCTCTCCGAAATGGGCGGACTGACGCGCGGGGAAATCACCGTCTGCGCCAGCCAGACCATTGCAAGCTATTGGCTGCCGCCGATCCTGATGCAGTTCAAGAAGCTTTATCCCGGCGTGACCGTCCGGCTCGATATCGGCAATACCAAGACGGTGACGCAGGCGGTGCTGGATGGTCTGGCGGAGGTCGGTTTCATCGAAGGCAGGATCGACGAGCCGGCATTGATGGTGCAGCCCGTCGTGTCCGACAAGCTTCTGGTCGTCACCGGTTCGGCCCACCCTTTCGCCGACGGCCGTTATCTCACCGCGCTCGATATACTCTATGGCACCTCATGGGTCCTGCGTGAGCAGGGCTCCGGCACCCGCTCCGCCTTCGAGGCGGCGGTGCGGCAGATGGGGGTGGATCCCGGCGAACTGTCCGTCATGCTGGAACTGCCGTCCAATGAGGCGGTGGTGATGGCGGCACGTTCCGGCGGCGCGGCGACTGCCGTCTCCGCCTCGGTGGCATCCCTGTTCCTGCGGCAGGGTTTGCTGGTCCGCGCCGGCATCGATCTGCCCGCTCGGAACTTCGCTTTGTTGCGCCACAAGGAACGCCACACCAGCCGCGCGGCAATGGAACTGGAACGCCTCAGCCGGGCGGCGTCGGAGGATTACAAGGCCGGCCTTGCGGGGTTGTAACAGAGTGGCGAGTGGGATGGGCGGCGCTCGCGCCGTTGCCATTGGAGGGCAAGGTCGCCGGAGAAGCGCCGAAGCCGGCGCTCCCCTTCAACAATAGCAATCACTTGCCCTTGGACTTCAGCCAGGCCTTCATCATGGCGATTTCGCCTTCCTGGGCCTTGATGACCTCTTCGGCCAGTTTCCGGATTTCCGGATCCTTGCCATATTCCAGCTGGACCTTGGCCATATCGATCGCGCCCTGATGATGCGGGATCATGCCGCGCACGAAATCGACGTCGGCATCGCCGCTATAGTCGATGGCCATATCGCCATGCATCTTCTTGCTGGCTTCCATGAAGGCCTTGGTGGACGCGGTTTCGCTCGCGTCGCTTTTCGACATGCTGTGCCCGGCATGGCCGCCCGCCTCCTGTGCGAAAGCGGGCATGGCGAGGGCGGTGGCGAAACCGGCGGCGAGTGTGATGGTTTTGATAGACATGGATTATCCTTCCTGTGTCTGACGGATTTTTCGATAGGTTGATTGAAAAATCTGCGGTCAGGCGCGGGGAGGCGGCAGCAATGGCGCGGAAGCCTTGCCGTTGAAGACGATACCGCGCTGCGGTTTCGGATAGGAGAAGGTGATCTTGCCGCTATCGGCAAACACCATTCGAGGCACCACGATCAGGCAGGCAGCGCAGGATCCGGGATGCGCGGCGTCATCACCATGCGGACAGCAACCGCCCGTGCCTGCTTTATGGGCCGTATTTTCCCCGTGCGTTTGAAGATTGTCGTCCGGATCGGCCGAATGATGCGAATGGGCATCGTCATGTTTCATTGGCGCGTGTGGGGAAGCAGCCACGCCCGTGGCCGCCGGCATGCTCATCGCCATCTGCACCGGCATCGCGCCGAAAAGCAGGCAGGCAAGAAACATCAATGTGCGAACCGCCCGAGACATGCGCTGAATTTACCGCGGAAATTATGGAATAAGCATGACGTTCAGGTGAGTTCGCGCGCAATGACGTGATGAACGATGCGATAGTCCCTGCTTTCCTCCCCGAAGGGTGCGAGCGGCCAGTCCCATGCGGCGACAGGCGAGGTAATCTCGATACCGTGCAGCAGGTCCTCATGCTGCTGCGGGCTGCCATCCTTGCCGATGACATCGAAGGCGGTGTCCGTTACCAGACAGACCTTGCAGGGCAGGCCGGTCAGCGCATCGAGATGCGTCTGAATGAGCCTTGGCAGAAGATCGTCCGGCGCATTCGCGATCTTGTCCCGCTCCAGCCGGTGCTGCGCCCCGGTGCCGATCTGCGACAGGAGGTTGGCCGAGACAACGAGATCGAGATAGGGCACGCGCCGCAGGAAATCGAGCGGTTCCGCCGGCTTACCGGCCATCAGGTCATCGAAGCCGGATAGATCGCGATTGGCGATGCGGACGTTCTTTTTGGCATTGAGCCGCAGCTTCGCCTGCACGCTGGCGAGATGCACCAGATCGACCAGAACGACGGTATCGAACATCGCCACCAGCGCCTCATGGGGCACATCCCGCAACAGGCCGGACCCCAGCACAACGGCTGTCCGCCTCTGCTTCAGCTTTCTCGCCGATTGCAGCACGAATTGCCGGCTGTTGTTTTCATGCTCCGCCCAGGCGGCGGCGCAGCGATTGGCGCGCGCCCAGAGGTTGACGGAATAGCGGACATACGGCCGGAATTCTTTCGGCGTGACCGCGCGCGTGGCAGCATATTGCAGGGCTTCGAGGATCATGAATGCCTAACGGTAAATTTCACGGCGATGGCCGATTTCGACCACCAGAACGACCAGCTTGTGGTCCTGTATATCGCAGATGATGCGGTAATCGCCCACCCGGTAGCGCCAGAAATTTCCGAGTTCGGAGCCTTGCAGCGCTACGCCGGTTCTGCGGGGGTTGTCGTCCTGGGCAACGCGGTCCGTCAGAAAGGAAACGATGCGATTGGCATCGCTCTTCGTCAGCTTGCCCAGTTGCTTGATGGCATTTCGCTGGAATTCAATTCTCCAGATCAAGATCGCGCATCACTTCTTCCAGAGTATAGGTGCGCTCCTTATTGGCGATGCGTTGCCGTGTCGCCTCTTCGGCAAGATAGAGGTCTTCCATATCCTCGATATGTTTCTCGATCGCCTCACGGATATAATAGGCGGATGTGCGGCCCGTGCGCTCAGACAGAGCCTTCAGCCGCTCATAGGTCTCGTCCGGCAGGCGGATGGCCGTCTGTTTGCTCATGGGTCACGTCCTTTCGGATACAAAATGGGATACACGTATCCCATATAGCATCGCATGCCTCGTGGTGCCAGTAGAACCGCAGCCTTTGCGGCTTGCCGCACAGGGCTTCATCCTCTAATACACCGGCATAATTTCAGGAAAATATCGGATCGGCATCATGAGCGAAAAAGCAAAAAAGCCTCAGAAACTGAAAGCCCGCCTGCCGCGTGGCTTCGTGGATCGCTCGGTTGCCGATATCCATGCCACCAATGAGATGATCGAGAAAATCCGCAAGGTCTATGAGCTTTACGGCTTCGATCCGATCGAGACCCCGCTGTTCGAATATACCGATGCGCTTGGCAAGTTCCTGCCCGACAGCGACCGCCCGAACGAGGGCGTGTTTTCGCTGCAGGATGACGACGACCAATGGATGAGCCTGCGTTACGATCTCACCGCGCCGCTTGCCCGCCATGTCGCGGAAAACTTCAACGAAATCCAGCTGCCTTACCGCACCTATCGCGCCGGTTACGTGTTCCGTAATGAAAAGCCCGGCCCCGGCCGTTTCCGGCAGTTCATGCAGTTCGATGCCGATACGGTGGGTGCTTCCGGCGTGCAGGCGGATGCCGAAATGTGCATGATGATGGCCGATACGCTGGAAGCGCTCGGTATCGCGCGGGGCGACTATGTCATCCGCGTCAACAACCGCAAGGTGCTCGACGGTGTCATGGAAGCCATCGGCCTCGGCGGCGAGGACAATGCCGGTCGTCGCCTGAATGTTCTGCGCGCCATCGACAAGCTCGACAAGTTCGGCCCTGAAGGGGTGAAGCTGCTGCTCGGCCCCGGCCGCAAGGATGAGTCCGGCGATTTCACCAAGGGCGCGGGTCTTGGCGAGGAGCAGATCGAAAAGGTTCTGTTTTTTGTCGGCATCAGGGACTATGCGGCAAGCGCCGATGATCTCGCGAAACTGGTCGCCGGCACCTCCAAAGGCGAGGAAGGCGTCGATGAGCTGAACACCATCGGCGCTCTGGTCACCAGTGCCGGTTACGATGCGACGCGCATCAAGATCGACCCCTCGGTCGTGCGCGGCCTCGAATATTACACCGGCCCGGTCTACGAGGCCGAGCTGACCTTCGACGTCACCAACGAAAAGGGCGAAAAGGTCGTGTTCGGTTCGGTCGGCGGTGGCGGCCGTTATGATGGCCTCGTTTCGCGCTTCATGGGCCAGCCGGTTCCGGCCACGGGCTTCTCCATCGGCGTTTCGCGCCTGATGACGGCGCTCAAGAACCTTGGCAAGCTCGGTCAGGTCAAGCCGCTTGCTCCCGTCCTCATCACCGTCATGGACGGTGATGTGGAGAGCATGGGTCGTTACCAGCGTTTCACACAGGCGTTGCGCGCCGAGGGCATCCGCGCCGAAATGTATCAGGGCAACTGGAAGAAATTCGGCAACCAGCTGAAATATGCCGATCGCCTCGGTTCCCCCATCGCCATCATCCAGGGCGGTGACGAGCGCGCCGAAGGCGTGGTGCAGATCAAGGACCTGATCGAAGGCAAGCGTCTCTCCGGCGAGATCGAGGACAATGCCAGCTGGCGCGAGGCGCGCGTGGCGCAGGTCAGCGTGCCGGAGGCCGAACTGGTGGCGAAGGTCCGCGAGATTCTGGAGCATCAGGCAGAGGACGTTCGCCGCGCCGCCGAAGGGCGCTGAGGCCATGGCGATCCTTGCGCTCGATCATCTTCAACTGGCGATACCGGCTGGCCGGGAAGAGGATGCGCGCGCCTTTTACGGCGGCCTGCTCGGTTTTATGGAGCAGGCCAAACCCGCCAATCTGGCTGCGCGCGGCGGCTGCTGGTTTGCCTGCGGCCCGATAAAACTGCATCTCGGCGTCGAGCAGGATTTTCGGCCGGCGCGGAAAGCCCATCCGGCCTTTCTGGTCGATGATCTGGCAAGCTTGCGAAAAACACTTGAAACAGCAGGCTGCCATGTGGTTGAGGATGAGCCGCTTGAAGGGTATCACCGGTTTTATGTCCATGATCCCTTCGGAAACCGCATCGAAATGATGCAGCCGCTCGAACCGTGACGAAAAGTACCGTTCCATGCCCCTGATCGACATGCCGGAATTTGCCGGAGAGCTACTGGAAGAATTCGCCGCGCGCCGCACGAGCCGCGTGAACACGCCTGTCATCCAGCCCGCCGAACCGTTTCTGGATATGGCCGGCGAGGATTTGCGCCGCCGTATCTTCATGACGGAAAGCGAAACGGGTGAGAGCCTGTGCCTGCGCCCCGAATTCACCATTCCCGTCTGCCTGCGCCATATCGAGACGGCGACTGGCACGCCGAAACGGTATTCCTATATCGGCGAAGTGTTCCGCCAGCGCCGTGAAGGTGCGAGCGAATTTTACCAGGCCGGCATCGAAGACCTTGGCGATACGGATATCGCTGCCGCCGATGCCCGTGCCGTCATCGATGCGACTGCCATTTTGCGGCGCCTGCTGCCCGGCCGGCCGCTTGCCGTCACGCTGGGCGACCAGCAGGTGTTTGAAGCCGTCGTCGCCGCGCTCGGCCTGCCGCTCGGCTGGCAAAAGCGGTTGGTGCAGGCTTTTGGCGATATGGCGCAGCTCGACGCGCTGCTGGAAAGCCTCGTGCATCCGAAGCCGATGACGGGGCTGGACGCACGGGTCGCCGGCCTGCTGGCGACGGGCGAGGAGGCGGTGCTGGTCGAGTATCTCGATACGGTGATGCAGGAAACCGGCTATTCCACCAATGCCAGCCGCTCGCCGCAGGAAATCGCTCGCCGCCTGCGGGAAAAGCTCGCGCTTGCCGCCACGCGCCTGCCGGATGAGAGCTTCGCGCTGCTCAAGCAGTTCCTCGCCTTGAAGGCGCCGCTGGCGCAGGCCTCGCAGGTTCTGGCCGACTTCGCCGCAAAGGCAAAACTGAAGCTGGACGGTGCGCTTTCCGCTTTCGACAAGCGCGTCGCGGCGCTCGCCAATGCCGGTGTCGATCTTGAGGCCGTCACCTATGGCGCTGCCTTCGGTCGTCCGCTCGATTATTATACCGGCCTTGTCTTCGAGGTGGTGGAAGCCGGCGGAGACAGCGTTCTGGCCGGTGGCGGTCGTTACGACCGGCTGCTGACCCTGCTCGGCGCACAGGAAAAAATACCGGCCGTGGGCTTTTCGCTCTGGCTGGATCGCATCGAAGCGGTGCGTGGGAGCAAGCCATGATTACCATCGCATTGCCCTCCAAGGGCCGGATGAAGGAAGACGCCTCCGCCGTTCTGGAACGTGCGGGGCTGAAGGTTGCGGCTGTCGGTAACGACCGCTCCTATCGCGGCCGCATCGAAGGGCGCGACGATATCGAGATCGCTTATCTGTCGGCCTCCGAGATCGCTCGCGAAATCGGCGCCGGCACGGTGGATTTCGGCGTGACGGGTGAAGACCTGGTGCGCGAGGGGCTGACCAATGCCGATGCGCAGGTGGAATTCTGCGCCCGCCTCGGTTTCGGCCATGCGGATGTCGTGGTTGCAGTGCCGGAGATCTGGCTGGATGTGGACAGCATGGCTGACCTTGGTGATGTCGCCTCGGAGTTCCGCGCTCGCCATGGCCGCAGACTGGCCATCGCCACAAAATACTGGCGGCTGACGCAGCAGTTCTTTTCGCGCCAGCACGGCATCCAGCTTTACCGCATCGTCGAAAGCCTTGGCGCGACCGAAGGTGCGCCGGCGGCAGGGCAGGCGGATATCATCGTCGATATCACCTCCACCGGCTCGACGCTTAAGGCCAATCACCTCAAGATTCTCTCCGACGGCATCATCGTCCGGTCTGAAGCCTGTTTCGTCCGCGCCCGCAAGCCGGAACATGAAGCCGACGCGGCGGTCGAAGAGATCGCAGCGCGCATAAGGGCGGCGGTCTGACGCGATATACATAAAAAAGCCGCCGGATCGCTCCGGCGGCTTTTTTGTTGGTCTGTCCCTGGCTTCAGGCGTGGGCCACAGCCGCGCCACGCTTGGCGTCGACGGAATAGGCGCCGGGGCCGAAGGTTGCGAGCAGGATGTAAGCGCCGGCAAGGGTGATGTTCTTCACCATCATGATGCCGTTCAGCGTATTGATCCAGCCAAGAGCCGGCTCAGGCCAGCCGGGAACGGCAACGGTGCCGCTGTGGAAAACCAGACCGGTGAAGACGCAGAAGACGGCAAGCGCCCAAGCGGCGACTTTGGTCTGGAAACCAACGAGAATGGCAAGACCGGCAACGAGTTCGAACAGGCCTGCGAGATAAGCAAGCACGGTTGTGGCGGGCAGGCCGGCGCCGGCGATCATGCCGGCGGTGCCGGCCGGATCGACGAGCTTGCTGAAGCCAGACGAGATGAAGATGAAGGAAAGCAGGATACGAGCGATGAGAACGAGCACGTTCTGGCTGCTGGACATGGATATCTCCGGTAAGTGATCGGCGGTATCGCCGGTTGAGCTGCAAGGCAATGTCTGGAGACATCAATGACTGAAAATCATCTGCTCATAAAGATGAACAAGAGAAGACAAATTGTCTTCATTTTGTGAACGATCTTCGGTGCCGGGCGACAATAGTCAGGCGGCGAAGCGGATATCTTCGAAACGCGGAAACAGGAAAAACCCGGATATGCGCCCCTGCTGGCCATCTTCGAAATCAGACGATTCACCCATGCAGATGACCGGTTGCCGCATTGCCGGCAGAAGGAAGAGGCTGGTTGAAAAGCAGAAGCGCGAAGGTGCGGTGGACGCCTGCTCGAAAAGCTCCAGCACGCGGGCGTGGTCGCCGCGATCGTAGCAGCGGACGAGGCTGAGCAGACCGCATTCGCCCGGCGGCAGGCCATGCATGAAAGATGCATGTTCGCCAAGCCGGATGACACCGCTCGAAAGATCGCTGCTCCACTCCTCCGAAATGAAGAAATGCGACAGGGTGCGGGGATCGGGTGCGGTCGTCACGGCCGCAGGCAGAGCATTGTTGCGTCTTGATATTTCGAACAAATCGCGCCCCCGCATGAACACATGCCAGCGCCGCTGTTGCAAGCGTCGCCGCAGGTTGAACCTTTACCGCCACCCGCCGTCGAACGTATCTGCCAGGCATCGAAACCCCTTCAATGCCTGTCGTCCTGTCGCGGAACCCTCAGGGGGCTGACTTATAGTTTATTTTCCCCTGCCTACAACAACCGCTCAGTGAGAAAATCAAAAATATTATGTATTTCTTCTTCAAAATCGCGAGACATGGGAAAAAACACAACTAAATAGCGCACTTATAGGCCATCCGGAGTGAAAATCGGCCCCCTGTGGGGTGGTGATTCGCTCGTGGTTGTGTCTCATTATTGCATGGTCCGCCCCAAAATAGCCGGATAAAATCACGCTTGTTCCAAAACGGGACAATATTTGGATGTGTCCGCTTTCGGCCTTCAGAATTATGCAACCTATTGATTTCGCGAAGCATCTCTCTCGCCGGGTGCAAATTCTCTCGACGTCATCCTCGGCCTTGTGCCGAGGATCTAATCACGTTGAATAAAATCAAGACGTGGCAGATCCTTAGGGCAGGCCCGAGGATGACGGCGGCATGATTGGCGTAACTCGTCGTCCTGTCGGACGACGCTGCTCATCGTGGTGTGCGCTGCAATCGCAAAAGCCTGGTCCAATTAGGGCTTCGCGTCTCTTCGAAAAACTCAAATCGGACAGCAGCAATCATGCAGGGGGCGACAAAGAAAAAGGGCGATCCGAAGACCGCCCTTTCGTAATTCCGGTGACAGGACTGATTGGAAGTCCATGCCGCCCGTCTGGTGCGCTTGCGGCACCAGGCCACTCAGAGGGCATGGGCGGCTACGAAAAAAGGGCGATCCGAAGACCGCCCTTTCGTAATTCCGGTGACAGGACTAATTAGAAGTCCATGCCGCCCATGCCGCCGCCCGGCATTGCCGGCATCGCGGATTCCTTCTTCGGAAGCTCGGCGATCATGGCTTCGGTGGTGATCAGCAGCGAAGCAACCGAAGCTGCGTTCTGCAGAGCCGTGCGGACAACCTTGACCGGGTCGACGATGCCGAGCTGGATCAGGTCGCCATATTCGCCGGTCTGGGCGTTGTAGCCGTAGTTGTCTTCGTTCTTTTCGAGGATCTTGCCAACAACGATGGAAGCTTCGTCACCTGCGTTGTCTGCAATCTGGCGAACCAGAGCCTGCAGGGCGCGGCGGATGATGTTGATACCGGCTTCCTGGTCGTCGTTTTCACCCTTTGCGGTGATCTTCGTGGACGAACGCAGCAGAGCCACGCCACCGCCCGGTACGATGCCTTCCTGAACGGCAGCGCGCGTCGCGTTGAGAGCGTCGTCGATGCGGTCCTTCTTTTCCTTCACTTCGACTTCCGTCGAACCGCCGACGCGGATAACGGCAACGCCGCCAGCGAGCTTGGCAAGACGTTCCTGCAGCTTCTCGCGGTCGTAGTCGGAGGTGGTTTCTTCGATCTGGGCCTTGATCTGGGCAACACGGCCTTCGATGTCGGACTTCTGGCCGGCGCCGTCAACGATCGTGGTGTTTTCCTTGGAGATCGAAACCTTCTTCGACTTGCCGAGCATGTCGAGGGTAACGTTTTCGAGCTTGATGCCGAGGTCTTCGGAAATGACGGTACCACCGGTCAGGATGGCGATGTCTTCCAGCATGGCCTTGCGGCGGTCGCCGAAGCCCGGAGCCTTGACGGCAGCGATCTTGAGGCCGCCACGCAGCTTGTTGACGACGAGCGTTGCAAGAGCTTCGCCTTCGACGTCTTCAGCGATGATGACGAGCGGCTTGCCGGTCTGAACGACAGCTTCGAGAACCGGCAGCATGGCCTGGAGGTTCGAGAGCTTCTTTTCGTGCAGAAGGATGTAAGCGTCTTCGAGGTCCGCAACCATCTTTTCCGGGTTGGTCACGAAGTAGGGCGACAGGTAGCCGCGGTCGAACTGCATGCCTTCGACGACTTCGAGTTCGGTTTCAGCGGTCTTGGCTTCTTCAACGGTGATGACGCCTTCGTTGCCGACCTTCTGCATTGCTTCAGCAATGTCGAGACCGATCTGACGCTCGCCGTTTGCGGAGATCGTACCGACCTGCGCAACTTCTTCAGACGTGTTGATCTTCTTGGCCTTGGCCTGAAGGTCCTTGACGACTTCAGCAACGGCCAGATCGATACCGCGCTTCAGGTCCATCGGGTTCATGCCGGCAGCAACTGCCTTGGAACCTTCGCGAACGATGGCCTGGGCCAGAACCGTTGCGGTGGTGGTGCCGTCACCGGCGATGTCGTTGGTCTTGGAAGCGACTTCACGGACGAGCTGTGCGCCCATGTTCTCGAACTTGTCTTCCAGTTCGATTTCCTTGGCGACCGAAACGCCGTCCTTGGTGATGCGCGGAGCGCCGAAGGACTTGTCGATAACGACGTTACGACCCTTCGGGCCGAGGGTTACCTTTACTGCATCAGCAAGAACGTCGACGCCCTTGAGCATCTTTTCGCGCGCTGTGCGGCCGAATTTTACTTCTTTGGCTGCCATGTTCAAAACTCCTGGTTTCGAATGGCCGGAACGGGTCCGGCTTGAAATTTAAGGAAGGACGGGTCCGGCCAGATCAGCCGATGATGCCCATGATGTCGGCTTCCTTCATGATCAGAAGGTCTTCGCCGTTGAGCTTGACTTCGGTGCCCGACCACTTGCCGAACAGAACGCGGTCGCCAGCCTTGACGTCGAGAGCGACGACCTTGCCGGACTCATCGCGTGCGCCGGAACCGACGGCGACGATTTCGCCTTCCTGCGGCTTTTCCTTGGCGGTATCGGGAATGATGATGCCGCCCTTGGTCTTGGCTTCGGATTCAACGCGACGAACGACGACGCGATCGTGAAGCGGGCGGAAATTGGTGCTTGTCATTGCCTAATCCCTCGATCAAATGACTTCACGAACCTTCAGAGGCTCGCGTGATGGGTGTTAGCACTCTTCTTGTTTGAGTGCCAGCGAAGCCGAGATAAGGAGGCCTTCTGCCTGAGTCAAGAACGGCCTGTCGGAAAAATTTCATGGCTTATGGTTATCAGCGTTCCATGACAGAAATTTCCGATGGGCGGGCGGAGGGTCAAACTAGGCGTCAGGGCGATGGCAGAATCTGAAAAGGTCGCTGCCGTCATCTTCGGGCCTGTCCCGAGGATCTATCCCCATCGAATAAAATCAATAGGTTGCAGATCATCAGGACAGGCCAGAGGATGACGGCGTGTGTGAGGCGAGGTGGGTCTACAACATTGGCGCGGTGAAGCTGACCTTTCGCGGCTTGGTTATTTTCTGGTGCGGCGGGGAGACGCTCCGCCCCGCTTTTTTCCTTGCCATCGGCGTCCCGCTTTGCGATGTGACGCTCACCCTTTTCTCGCAGCCGGAAAGCATCTCATGGCCCATCGCATTCTCACCCTCGGCGAAATCACGGCAGGGTTCGACGTTATTCTGTCGGATGTCTGGGGCGTGCTGCATAATGGCGTCAGCGCCTTTCCGGATGCGGCTGTTGCGCTGCGGGAAGCGCGCAAGGCCGGCAAGACGGTGGTGCTCATCACCAATTCACCGCGTCCCGCTCCCGGCGTCATCGACCAGCTTCGCGTTCTCGGCGTGCCGGATGAGGCCTATGACCGCATCATCACCTCTGGCGACGTCACCCGCGGCCTGATCGCGGAAGGCCCGAAAAAGGTCTTCCTGCTCGGCCCGGAACGGGATTTGCCGCTGCTCGATGGTCTCGATGTCGAGCGCGTCGGCGAGGCGGAAGCGCAATCCGTGGTCTGCACCGGCTTCTTCGATGACGAGACGGAGACGCCCGAGGATTATACCGAAATGCTCAAGGGCTTCATTGCCCGTAACGTGCCGATGATCTGCGCCAACCCCGATCTGGTGGTGGAGCGCGGTGAGCGCATCATACCCTGCGCCGGCGCCATGGCCGCTTATTACGAACAGCTCGGCGGCGAAGTCCGTATTGCCGGCAAGCCGCATGCGCCGATCTATGACGCCTGCCTTGCGGCGGCCAAAGAGGTGCGCGGCGCCTTCGCCAGGGATCGTGTGCTCGCCATCGGCGACGGCATGCCGACGGATGTGAAGGGCGCGATTGCGAGCGGCCTCAACCTTCTTTATATCAGCGGCGGCATTCACGCCGCCGAATATACGCTGAACGGCCAGACGGATGAGGCGCTTCTCAACGCCTATCTCAAGGGGCAGGGCGCGGCTCCCGGCTGGTGGATGCCCCGTCTGGCTTGAGGAATAGCTGGCGTAGGAATGGATCGATTGCCATGACCGTCTTTCACCGCAATGAAAAAAAGGAACCGCTGCCGGAAGCTCTGCGCGGCGGCGTCATCGCCATCGGCAATTTCGATGGCGTGCATCGCGGCCACCGCGCGGTTCTGGATCGTGCGCTGGAACTGGCGGAAGCGCGCGGCGTCCCCGCGCTGGTTTTGACCTTTGAACCGCATCCCCGTTCCGTCTTCCGTCCCGATACGCCGGTCTTTCGCCTGACACCCGCGCCATTGAAGGCGCGCATCCTTGAGGCCATCGGTTTCCGCTCCGTCATCGAATATCCCTTCGATCGGGAGTTTTCGCAGCGCTCGGCGGAGGAATTCGTCCAGTCCATCCTGGTCGACTGGCTTCACGCCAGTGCCGTCGTCACCGGCTTCGATTTCCATTTTGGCAAGGGCCGCGAGGGCGGCCCGGCCTTTCTGATGGCGGCCGGCAAGCGCCATGGCTTCGACGTGACGCTGGTGGATGCCTTCCGCGACGAGGGTGCGGATGTCGTCTCCTCCAGCCGCATCCGCTCGCTTCTGTGCGAGGGTGATGTGGCGGGTGCAGCGGGCCTGCTCGGTTATCGCTTCACGGTGGAGAGCGAAGTCATTGGCGGCCAGAAGCTTGGCCGCACATTGGGTTACCCCACCGCCAACATGGCGCTGGCGCCGGAGACGGAACTGAAGGCGGGCATCTATGCCGTGCGCTTCCGTCGTCCCGACGGTTCGATCCACGATGGCGTGGCGAGCTTCGGTTACCGCCCGACGGTGACGGAGAACGGCGCGGCGCTGCTCGAAACCTTCGTCTTCGATTTCTCCGGCGATCTTTACGGTGAGGTCTGTTCGGTGTCCTTCTTCGGGCATCTGCGCGACGAGCTGAAATTCGACGGTCTCGAACCGCTGGTCGCGCAGATCAGGCGCGATGAGGAAGAGGCGAGGGCGATGCTTTCCGGCGTGCGGCCACTGAGCGAGGTGGACGCGAAGATTGCGTTTTAAGCGGGCGGGGATGGCAGGGCCGTATTCCGGCCCATATTGCTGTCGCTTTTCTCTTCCTTTTTGCTGGAAAACCGCATAAACAACCGGCCATGTCCCAATACCGGTTGCTGTTTACAGTTCAGATTGGCCGAATTATTGGCCCGGCCTTCCGCCCGCTCTGAAGAGCCGGAAGGTCCGGGATTTTGGCGCTTGTCACGGCATTTGTGATGGCGCTTTCCGAATTTGCCCTCTTTAGCAATTGAGATGGCGCGGCCGACACGGCGCGCAACAACGGTACGATTATGAGCGACACCGCAGAAAAACTGGATTACTCCGCCACCCTCTATCTGCCGCAGACGGATTTTCCGATGCGCGCCGGCCTGCCGCAGAAGGAACCGGAAACGGTGAAGCGCTGGCAGGAAATGGGCCTCTACAAGAAGCTTCGCGCTTCCGCTGCCGGCCGCGAAAAATTCGTGCTGCATGACGGCCCGCCCTATGCCAACGGCAACATCCACATCGGCCACGCGCTGAACAAGATCCTGAAGGACGTCATCACCCGCTCGTTCCAGATGCGCGGTTACGACGCCAATTACGTGCCGGGCTGGGATTGCCACGGCCTGCCGATCGAATGGAAGATCGAGGAAGCCTACCGCGCCAAGGGCAAGAACAAGGACGAAGTTCCGGTCAACGAATTCCGCAAGGAATGCCGTGACTTCGCGGCTGGCTGGATCAAGGTTCAGTCGGAAGAGTTCAAGCGCCTCGGCATCGAGGGCGACTTTGAAAACCCCTATACGACGATGAACTTCCACGCCGAAGCCCGCATCGCTGGCGAACTGCTGAAGATCGCCCGGACCGGCCAGCTTTATCGCGGCTCGAAGCCGGTCATGTGGTCGGTGGTCGAGCGCACGGCGCTGGCGGAAGCCGAAGTCGAATATGCCGATGTCGAGAGCGACATGATCTGGGTGAAGTTCCCGGTTGTGGATGCGGCTTCCGTGTTCTCCGGTGTCTCCGTCGTGATCTGGACGACCACGCCGTGGACCATCCCCGGCAACCGCGCCATCGCATTTTCGTCACGGGTCGAATACGGCCTCTACGAAGTCGAGAGCGCTCAGAACGATTTCGGCCCGCAGCCGGGCGAAAAGCTGATCTTTGCCAAGAAGCTGGCCGATGAGGCCGCGGCCAAGGCGAAGCTGACCTTCAAGCTCGTTCGCGACGTGAAAAGCGAAGAGCTGGCCGCCATCACCTGTGCCCATCCGCTCGCATCGCTGGGTTACGATTTCCCGGTTCCGCTTCTCGATGGCGATCACGTTACCGACGATGCCGGTACGGGTTTCGTGCACACGGCGCCCAGCCACGGCCGCGAAGACTTTGACGTCTGGACCGCGCATCAGCGCGAGTTGGAAGCGCGCGGCGTCTCCCCGGCCATCCCGTTCCCGGTTGGCGATGACGGTTTCTACACCGAGGATGCCCCCGGTTTTGGTCCGTCCGCCGAAGGCGGTGCCGCCCGTGTGATGGACGACAACGGCAAGAAGGGCGATGCCAACGAGCGCGTCATCAAGGCGCTGATCGCGGCAAACAACCTGTTTGCCCGTGGCCGCATGAAGCACAGCTATCCGCATAGCTGGCGCTCCAAGAAGCCGGTCATCTTCCGCAACACGCCGCAATGGTTCGTCTATATGGACAAGGAACTGGGCGACGGCACGACGCTGCGTTCGCGTTCGCTGAACGCCATCGATGCGACCCGCTTCGTTCCGGCCTCCGGCCAGAACCGCCTGCGCGCCATGATCGAAGGCCGGCCCGACTGGGTTCTGTCGCGCCAGCGCAGCTGGGGTGTGCCGATCGCCGTCTTCGCAGACGAGAAGGGTGAGGTTCTGGTCGACGAGGCGGTCAACGCCCGCATCCTCGAGGCTTTTGAGGCCGAAGGCGCGGATGCCTGGTTCGCCGAAGGCGCCAAGGAGCGTTTCCTCGGCAATGACCACGACCATGCCAAGTGGCTGCAGGTCATGGACATCCTCGACGTCTGGTTCGACAGCGGCTGCACCCACACCTTCACGCTGGAAGACCGCCCGGACATGAAGTGGCCGGCGGATGTCTATCTCGAAGGCTCCGACCAGCATCGCGGCTGGTTCCACTCGTCGCTGCTCGAAAGCTGCGCGACGCGTGGCCGTGCGCCTTACAACGCCGTTGTCACCCATGGCTTCACCATGGATGAGAAGGGCGAGAAGATGTCCAAGTCCAAGGGCAACGTTGTCTCGCCGCAGGAAGTCATGAAGGATGCCGGTGCGGATATCCTGCGCCTGTGGGTCATGACCACCGACTATTGGGACGACCAGCGCCTCGGCAAGGCCATCATCCAGACCAATGTCGATGCTTATCGCAAGCTGCGCAACACCATCCGCTGGATGCTCGGCACCCTTGCTCACTACAAGGGCGAAGAGATTGCCTATGACGATCTGCCGGAGCTGGAAAAGCTGGTGCTGCACCGCCTGTCCGAGCTGGATCAGGTCGTGCGCGAAGGTTATGACGGCTTCGAGTTCAAGAAGATCGCCCGCGCGCTGGTGGATTTCGCCAATGTTGAACTTTCGGCCTTTTATTTCGACGTTCGCAAGGACACGCTTTATTGCGACGCGCCGTCGTCGCTGAAGCGCCGGGCGGCGCTGTCGGTTATCGCCAAGCTGTTCGATTGCCTCGTTTCGTGGCTGGCGCCCATGCTGCCCTTCACCACGGAAGAGGCGTGGCTGTCGCGTTTTCCGGATGCGGAATCGGTGCATCTCGTCCAGTTCCCGGAAATCCCGGCGGAATGGAAGAACGACGCGCTGGAAGCGAAGTGGGAAAAAATCCGCAAGGTCCGCACGGTCGTCACCGGCGCGCTGGAAGTCGAGCGCCGTGAAAAGCGCATCGGTTCCTCGCTTGAGGCGGCACCCGTCGTCCACATCGCCGATGCCGATCTTCTGGCGGCGCTGAAGGGTCAGGATTTCGCCGAAATCTGCATCACCTCGGCCATCACCGTTGTGGGCGATGAAGGTCCGGCCGATGGCTTCCGCCTGCCGGAAGTTGCAAAGGTCGTGGTCGAGCAGAAGCTGGCGGAAGGCGTGAAGTGCGCCCGCTCCTGGCGCATCACCACCGATGTCGGCTCCGATCCGGACTATCCGGAGGTTTCCGCCCGCGATGCGGCCGCGCTGCGTGAGCTTGCAGCCCTCGGATGATCCGAAGCTGCGCATCGTTCCTGTCGAAACCCGATTCCGGGTTTCGGGCCGATGCGCGATGAAAATGACCGGATGAATTGCGCTTTGCCTCTTCATCCGGTACACCTGCCTGAAAATGGCCGGATTTGCAGGGCAATGCGGGCTGCCGCCTGCCGAAAGACGATGTCTGGCGAAGTGGGACGGACGGCTGGAAGGGTTTCAATGAAGACGATGCAGGGTAATGCGCAGGGTTTGGGCATGTTTCGCACGGTTGTGGGCGTCACGACGATAGGCGTGTTGCTCGGTGCCTGCACCAGCCCGACCTATGGTACGGGCAAGACAGCGGCGGAACAGCTTGTCGACGATCTCGGCAACGCGACCTCGATCACCGGCAATGACCAGGAAAAGCGCAACCTGAAATACAGCCCGCGTCCGGGCCTCGTCGTTCCCGCCCAGGCCCGCGCCGAACAGCTGGCCACGCCGCAGCAGAACATGGCAAGCCGCGAAAACAATCCGCAATGGGTCGAATCGCCGGAAGAAACCCGTGAACGCCTGCGCGAAGAGGCGGACGCCAACAAGAACAACCCGCATTACCGCTCGCCGCTGCTCGCCGGCAACGGCACCGCCGGCCAGATGACCGAGAGCCAGAAATGGGAAGCTTTCCGCAAGGCCAAGGCCGATGCCCAGGGTGGCTCCGTCGTCAACGCCCAGCGCAAGTTCCTCACCGATCCGCCGGTTGAATATCGCAGCGTCCCGCAGGATCAGCTGACCGATCTCGGCGAACCGGAGCAGAAGAAGGAAAAGCGCCGCAAGAAAGAAGCGGCAGTCGCAAACACCGGCAAGAGCTGGTGGAACCCCTTCTGATAAAATGACGGGCTGATGGCCCGCGGGAAAGCGTGTGCCTCCCGCCGGCCGCTTAGTCGTCGAGACGTTTCTCGCGGAAGAATTGCCTCAGGATTTCAGCACTTTCGCTTTCCGAAAGCCCGGAATAGACGTCCGGTGCATGGTGGCAGGTCGGTTGGCTGAAGAAGCGCACGCCACTCTCCACCGCGCCGCCCTTCGGGTCTTGCGCGCCGTAATAGAGCCGGCGGATGCGGGCAAATGAAATCGCCGCCGCGCACATGGTGCAGGGCTCCAGCGTGACATAAAGATCGGCGCCGGGCAGGCGTTCCTGTCCCAGGGCCTCGCAGGCCATGCGGATTACGGCGATTTCGGCGTGAGCCGTCACATCGTTCAATTCACGGGTTCGATTGCCGGAACGGGCGATGACGCGGCCGTCCAGAACCAGCACGGCGCCGATCGGAACCTCCTGCCGCTCGCCGGCGGCACGGGCTTCCGCAAGCGCCAGTTCCATGAAATGCGTCCTTTCGGCCATTGCGTTTCAATTTCCTCTTAACCCTTGTGCTTGGACCTGATAGGACAGCCCAAACAACAGGCAAACAGCAAATGACTTTTAAAGACAAGCCGAAGCGTGACGGCGGCAAGACATTTAGCCGCGACAGGAAGCCGAAAGGCCCCGGCAAGCCCGCCGCCGAGCGCGAAAAGAAACCAGCCGAGGCAACGGCAGCTCCGATGCCGGAAACCGTTGGCGGCGCCAAGCCCGAGCGCATTTCCAAGATCATGGCGCGCGCAGGTGTGGCTTCGCGCCGCGATGTCGAGCGGATGATCATGGAAGGCCGCGTGTCGCTGAACGGCGTCAAGCTGGATACGCCCGTGGTCAACGCCACGCTGTCAGACAAGATCGAAGTGGACGGCATGCCGATTCGCGGTGCCGAGCGCACGCGCCTGTGGCTTTACCACAAGCCCGCCGGCCTGGTGACGACCAATTCCGATCCGGAAGGCCGCCCGACCGTTTTCGACAATCTGCCGGGCGAGCTGCCGCGCGTGCTCTCCATCGGCCGTCTCGATATCAACACCGAAGGCTTGCTGCTGCTCACCAATGATGGCGGCCTTTCCCGCGTGCTGGAACTGCCGACCACCGGCTGGCTGCGCCGTTACCGCGTGCGCGCCCATGGCGAGGTGGACCAGGCCGCACTCGACAAGCTGAAGGACGGCATTGCCGTCGAGGGCGTGCTTTATGGCGCCATCGACGCGACGCTCGACCGCACGCAGGGCCACAATGTCTGGATCAGCATGGGCCTTCGCGAAGGCAAGAACCGCGAAATCAAGAACGTGCTCGGCGCGCTGGGTCTCGAGGTCAACCGCCTGATCCGCGTTTCCTACGGCCCGTTCCAGCTTGGCGATCTGGCCGAAGGCAAGGTTCTGGAAGTGCGCGGCCGCATGCTGCGCGACCAGCTCGGCCCGCGTCTCATCGAACAGGCCGGCGCCAATTTCGACGCGCCGATCTACAATGCGCCCGTTGAGGACGAAGAAGACAACGCGCCGAAGCGGCCCGTGAAATCCGAATGGGCAAAGAGCGATGCGCCGGAAGGCAAGCCGCGCTTTGAAAAGACCGGCGGTAAATCCGAGGATCGCCGTGAAAAGGCGCTCGGCCGTCTCGATACCAAACGTGGCGACAAGCCTGCCGGCAAGTTCGGCTCCAAGCCCGCCGGAAAATTTGGCGCCAAGGGCCGCAGCGAGGAAGATGGCGATGACCGCCGTCCACGCCAGCCCGCCGGCACCAGCCGCACGGCCAATGTCTGGATGGCGCCCGGCGCAAAGCCCACCCGTGACGGCAAGGAACGCAAATCTTCCGCCCGCGCGGAAGCCGAAAATCTCTTCAAGAAGCCTTCCGCCCAGGACGAAGCGCGCCGCAACGTTGTGAAGCATGCGGATGCCGAGGGCGAGTGGATCCGTTCGGATTCCCCCCGCGAAGAAGAAGGTGGTCGCGGACGCGGCGACCGTCCGCGTGGCGAAAAGAGCTTTGGTGATCGTGGTGGACGCGGCGGAAAGCCGTTCGGCGACCGGCCATTCCGCGACAGGCCGCGTGAAGACGGTGATCGCCCGCGCAGCGACCGTCCGCGCGGTGAAAAGAGCTTCGGTGACCGCCCGGCACGCGGCGGCAAGGCTTTCGGCGACCGGCCGTTCCGTGACAAGCCGCGCGAAGAGGGTGACCGCCCCGCACGTGGCGAAAAATCCTTCGGCTTCCGGGACCGTCCCCGTGAGGAGGGCGATCGCCCACGCGGTGAGAGACCCTTCGGCGACCGGCCGTTCCGCGACAAACCCCGTGAAGAGGGCGATCGTCCGCGTGGCGAAAGGCCCTTCGGAGACAAGCCGAGAGGCGGCAGGCCCGGTGGAAAACCGGGTGGCCGGCCGGGATCGGGCAAACCATCCTTCGGAAAATCGGGTGAGCGTGGTGAACGCTCCGGCTTTTCCGGCAAGGACAAAGGCGCTGGCGGCAAGGGCCCCGGCGGTAACAAGCCGGGCGGCAAAGGCCCGGGTGGCAAACCTTCTGGAGGCAGGGGAATGACACGTAATGCGGATCGTAGGCGGTGAGTTCCGCGGCCGGACACTGGCCGCGCCGAAATCGAATTCCATTCGTCCAACCATCGACAGGACGCGGGAAAGCCTCTTCAACATTCTGAGCCACGCCTATCCGGAAAGTCTGGATGGCACGCGCGTTTTGGACGTTTTTGCCGGAACCGGCGCGGTGGGGCTGGAAGCCCTGTCGCGTGGCTGTCGCGTGGCGCTCTTCGTCGAAAACGGCGTCGAGGGCAGGGGGCTGCTTTGGGAAAATATCGATGCGCTGGGTCTGCATGGCCGCGCCCGCATTTTGCGGCGCGATGCCACCAAGCTCGGCGGCGTCAATAATATCGAGCCCTTCGATCTTCTCTTCGCCGATCCGCCCTATGGCTACGGCCACGGCGAGAAGGCTTTCGCGGCAGCCCATGGCGGTGGCTGGCTGAACCCCGGTGCGCTCGCCATTCTGGAAGAGCGCGGCGATGTGGCGGTCAAGGTCGAGCCCGTGTTCAAGCTGCTCGAAAGCCGGATTTTCGGCGATACGAAGATGCATTTCTACCGCTACGAGCCCTGACGGGAACCACCTTCCCGTCACGCCACGGTCTTGTCTTGTTTGCGCAATAGGCAGAGTCTTTACCGTGGTAACCTTTTTGGGTGTTTCGCATGGAGCAGGCTGGCAACGAGAGCGTCACGATCGTCCGCGCCGGGGAGGAAGTCCTCAAGGGCGATGGCGGGAGCGGCCATGAGCCGACCTTCGGACTGGCGCTCGGCGGCGGCGGCGCGCGTGGCATCTGCCATATCAACGTCGTCGAGGCGCTGGATGAACTCGGCATCCGGCCCGTGATGCTCTCCGGTTCCTCCATCGGCTCCATCATCGGCGCTGGCATGGCGGCAGGCATGTCGGGCCGCGAAATCCGCGACTATACGCTTGAACTCATGGGCCGGAAGGGCTCCGTGGCAAACCGGCTCTGGAGCCTAGGTCCCGCATCGATGCGCCATGCCGCCCACGGTTTTCGCCTCGGCCAGTTCAATCTCGAACTCATCCTCCATGCCCTGATGCCGCAGGCCTTGCCGAAGGATTTTTCTGAGCTCGCCATTCCGTTGAAGGTGATAACCACCGATTATTACGCCCAGACCGAAGTGGTGCTGGAAAGCGGCGAGATCATCCAGGCGCTGGCGGCATCCGCCGCCATTCCGGCGCTGTTCATGCCGGTGCGTATCGATGGCCGCATCATGATCGATGGCGGTATCTTCAATCCGGTCCCTTATGAACATCTGCTGGATCACGCCGATATCGTCATCGGCGTTGATGTGGTCGGCGGCCCGGAAGGTGACGGCACCACGATGCCGAACCGGCTGGACAGTCTGTTCGGCGCCAGCCAGCTGATGATGCAGGCGGCGATTGCCCTGAAACTGAGGCTACGCCCGCCGCATATCTTCCTGCGCCCGCCGGTGCACCGTTTCGGCGTGCTGGATTTTTTGAAGTCGGAAGAGGTGCTGAATGCTTCCGCCAGCATCAAGGACGATCTGAAACGGCAGATCGACATGCAGGTGGAGCTGTTTCATCGCGGGCAGGGCGTGGAGGCCTGAGCGTTACATCCTGAACGGAGCGAGCGGGTGCCCATCGCTTCTTCTCCCCGGCCGGGAGAAGAAACAGGCGGCGCGCTCCCGGCTACGACCCCAAACTCAATTCACAGCGAAACTTCCGTCTCGCTATCCTCCGCATCTTCCTCTTCCCGCTTCTCCGCCTTGTTCTTCGGTTTCATCAGCGGTTCCGGCTTCACCTCCCGAACCGGCTTGTTGTGCAGCATCTGCCGTCCGGCGGCGAGGCCTTCGACGGCCTGAAGCTCCAACCGCTGTTCGTCACGTTCGCGGATGTCGTCGGAGATGGCGAGCGCCCTTTCGCCATCCATATCAAGCCCTTCCAGAATGCGCCTGCCGAACAGCAGGCCGGATTCCAGCGTCTCGCGGATTTCATATTCCACGCCCTTCTTTCTGAGGTCGAGGGAATGCACACGGTCATAGGAGCGGGCATAGATGCGCACGCTTGGAAAATCCGACTGGATCATGTCGATGATACGATCGGTGACCTCTTTCTTGTGGGTGCAGACGGCCACGAGATCGGCCCGCTCTATGCCGGCGGCGATCAGCACATCCTTGCGGGTGCCGTCGCCGAAAAAGATGCGAAAACCGAAGCGGGCGGCCTGGCGCACGCGGTCGGCGGAGCTGTCGATGACGGTCACGTCGCGGCCGCCGGCGAGAAGAATCTGCGAGGCGATCTGGCCGAAACGGGAAAAGCCGATCATCAGCACATCCGCGCCCGCCCCGTCGAAATCCTCCTCCAGCTTGTCCTCTTCCGCATCCTCCGCCGTCAGCCGCCGTGAAATTACCGCGAGAACCGGCGTCAGCGCCATGGAAAGCGTGACGACGGCGACGAGGATAGAGGCCGTGGCCTGGGGAAACAGCCCGGAGGCCGCGGCCGTGGTGAAGAGGACGAAACCGAATTCGCCGCCCTGCGCCAGAAGCAGCGCGATGCGGCTCGATGCATAACGCGAGGAACCCGCAATGCGGCAGAGGCCATAGATCAGGGCTGCCTTCACCGCCATCATCACCGGCACGGCGATCAGGATGAGGACGATGTGCTCATAAACGATATGAATGTGCAGCGACATGCCGACGGCCATGAAGAACAGCGCCAGAAGCAGGCCACGGAACGGCTCGATATCGGCCTCCAGCTCATGCCGGTAGGAGGATTCCGACAGCATCAGCCCCGCCAGCAATGCCCCCATGCCCATGGAAAGCCCGACCGCTTCCATGATGGCGGCAGCGCCGATGACGACGAAAAGCGCAGCTGCGATCATCACTTCCCGCGCACCCGTGCGGGCGATGATCTGGAACATCGGCGTCAGAAGATAGCGCCCGGCCAGCACCATGCCCGCCACCGCGACGATGGAGGCGATGAGATCGGATATCATCGAATCCGTCGGCACATCCGGGCGGTTGGAAAGAATGGTGACGAGGGCAAGAAGCGGCACGATGGCGAGATCCTGAAACAGCAGGATCGAGAAGGAGCGGTTGCCGTGCCGGGTGTTCATGTCGCCGTCATCGGCGAGGATCTGCAGCGCGAACGCGGTGGAGGAGAGCGCAAGGCCGAAACCCGCAACCACGCTTCCCCGCCAGTCGATCAGCCCGGCCCACCAGGCAATCGCCGCCAGCACGCTGCCGGTCACCAGCACCTGCGCCAGACCGAGCCCCAGAATATCGCGCCGCATCTGCCAGATGCGCGAGGGTTTCAGTTCGAGACCGATGATGAAGAGCAGGAAAACGACGCCGAGTTCCGAAACGTTGAAGATGTCCTTCGCATCTGTGACGAGGTGCAGGAAAGGGCCGATGACGATGCCCGCCACCAGATAACCGAGCACGGTGCCGAGACCGAGTTTGCGGAAAATCGAGGCGGCAACGACCGCGCCCGCCAGAAGCAGCAATGGTTCGGAAAAGAGAGCATCGTGCTCAGTCATGCGGGCGAACTTTCGAATAGGGTGGCGACAAAGCCGTCCGGAAGGAGAAAGCGGCGTTTCGCCCTTGATGCGGGGTTGCTGGCACAATAAATGGAACTGGAATGAAAGGCCAACTCATGTCCTCAGAAATAGATTCTTCCAAACTTCTCGATCGCGCCAGCGAGCTTGTTGATCTCGCCCGCGCCGCCGGCGCGGATGAGGCGGATGCCGTTGTCGTCCGCTCCCGCTCGCAATCGGTCGGCGTGCGGCTCGGCAAGGTGGAAAGCACCGAATCCTCCGAAAGCGACGATTTTTCCCTGCGCGTCTTCGTGGGACGCCGGGTGGCGAGCGTTTCGGCCAATCCCGGCTTTGACTTGAAGACGCTGGCTGAACGGGCCGTCGCTATGGCGAAGGTCTCGCCGGAAGACCCCTTTGCCTGCCTTGCGGAAAAGGAACGGCTGGCAACCTCCTATGACGATCTTGAGCTTTTCGACGCGACGGAAGTCTCGGCGGATCAGCTGCGGGAGGCGGCACTTGCGGCGGAAGAGGCGGCGCTCTCGGTCAAGGGCGTCAGCAATTCCTCCGGTGCGGGCGCATCGAGCGGCATGGGCGGGCTCGTCCTCGCCACCTCGCACGGTTTTTCCGGCAGCTATATGGGCAGCCGCTTCAGCCGTTCGGTCAGCGTCATCGCCGGCGAAGGCACGAAGATGGAGCGTGACTACGACTTCGACAGCCGCCTTTATTACGCCGATCTCGATGCGGCCGAAGAGATAGGCCGCCGCGCCGGTGAAAAAGTCGTGCGGCGCGTCGGCCCGCGTCAGGTCGATACCGGCAGCAACATCACTGTGGTTTTCGATCCGCGTATCGCCCGTGGTTTTGTCGGCGCCATTGCCGGCGCGATCAACGGTGCGTCGGTTGCCCGCAAGACTAGCTTCCTGCGCGACAAGATGGGCCAGCAGGTTTTGAAAAAAGGCCTCCATCTCACTGACGATCCGCAGATCGTGCGCGGCCCGTCCTCCCGTCCTTTCGATGGCGAAGGTGTCCGGGGCGAGAAGATGACGATGATCGAGGATGGTGTGCTGAAACACTGGTTCCTCTCCACTTCGGCGGCGCGGGAACTCGGTCTTGAAACCAACGGCCGCGGCGTGCGTGGCGGCACGGCGGTCTCGCCGGCCTCCACCAATCTGGCGCTGGAGCCGGGCGATCTGTCGCCGGAGGAATTGCTGGCACAGGTTGGAACCGGCTTTTACGTCACCGAACTGATCGGCCACGGCGCCAATATGATCACGGGTGAATATAGCTGTGGTGCCAGCGGCTTCTGGATCGAGAATGGCGAAAAGACCTTTGCCGTGTCCGAGGTCACCATTGCGTCCAACCTGAAGGACATGTTCATGCGGGTTACGCTGGCCAACGATATCGACCGCAAATACGGCGTTGCCGCACCGACGCTCGCCATCGAAGGCATGACGATCGCCGGCAAGTGACGCGGCCTTTGGGTTGTTTTCGCCGGCGCTTTGTGTGCAAGTGCGAAGAGAAAAACGGGCGCGCCGTTCGAGGCGCGCGGAGAAGACGGCAAAATGAACGATATGGCTGAGGCCCGCTGGGCCTCCGATCTGAGGCTGATCCTTAAAGCCGCCCGCAAGGCGGGCGAGACGGCGCTGGGTTTCTTCCGCAAGGATCCCGAGGTTTGGTGGAAGAATGGCGGGCTTTCGCCCGTCAGCGCGGCCGATTACGCCGCCAATGAAATCCTCGAAACCATCCTGCGTTCCGCCCGGCCGGATTATGGCTGGCTTTCGGAAGAGACGGATGACGACATCGAGAGGCTTTCCCGCTCCACCGTCTTCGTCGTCGATCCCATCGATGGCACGCGCGCCTTCATCGGCGGCCGGGATACCTGGTGCGTCAGCGTCGCGGTTGTGCATGAGGGAAGGCCGGTGGCTGCGGCCCTGGTCGCACCGGCGCTTGCCGAGGAGTTTACCGCGGTTGAAGGCGGTGAAGCTCTGAAGAACGGGGCACCCGTTTTTGCCGCGCGCGAAAATGCCGGCATCTTCCATCTGGCAGCACCGGAAGATGTGATCACGCATCTTCCGGAAGAGGTGCGGGGCGGCGTCAAGCGCATTCCGCATGTGCCCTCGCTCGCCTATCGGCTGGCCATGGTGGCGGATGGCCGCATCGATGGAACGCTGGTCAAGGCCAACTCGCATGAGTGGGATCTCGCCGCCGCCGACCTGATCCTGGAGAGGGCGGGCGGGCGTCTTGTCGGCCTCGATGGCAAACCTCTGATGTATAATCGCCGCCAGGTGAACCACCCCGCATTGTGCGCCGCAGCAGATTATGCGCTGCCCGCACTTTTGAAAGCGTTTTCACATCTGTCTGACAGTTGACGTTTGCCGGGAAATCCCGCAGATGAAGGCCTCTCTCAGCGTTTAAGAAAGAGATAAAGACATGACGGAAACTGGCAAACCGAAACAGCTGCTGCACCTCGTCTTCGGCGGCGAACTTGAAAACCTTCAGGATGTTCAGTTCCGGGATTTGAACGCACTCGATATCGTCGGCATCTATCCGGACTACGCTTCCGCGCTTACCGCATGGAAATCCAAGGCGCAGATGACGGTCGACAATGCCCATATGCGTTATTTTATCGTGCATATGCACCGTCTTCTCAATCCCGACGACAAAATTTGAGTCCTTTTCCCCTTGCGTTGTAATACTATTGGGTGAAGGCGGACTTCCCGTGATTCCTGCGCAAAAGGCGCAGGCCGGGAATACCAGGGCGAGAAAATGTGATCGCGCTTTCGTTTCCGATGACAAAAAATGACGCAATTTAAGAAGAAATAGGCGGCGACAACAACAAGAACAGGGGCAGGCATTGCGCGGAATGATCAAGGGCAGAATGTCATGAGCAGCCGTATCGCACGTTTCGCTCTTTCCGGTTACCGGATCGCCGGTATCGCCGCTTATCCCTTTGCCAAGCCCTATCTTTCCTATCGGGCGGCGAAGGGCAAGGAAGACAAGCGCCGCCGGCTTGAACGTTTTGGTTATGCCAGCGCCGAGCGCCCGCGCGGGCCGCTCGTCTGGTTCCACGCCGCAAGTGTCGGCGAAACGCTTGCCCTCATCCCGCTGATCCGCGAAATCCGCAAGCGCGATATCTTCGTGCTTTTGACCACGGGCACCGTCACCTCGGCTGAGCTGACCCGCACCCGGCTCGGCGACGACGTGATCCACCAATATGTGCCGCTCGACATCAAGATCGCGGTCAACCGCTTCCTCACCTATTGGGCGCCGGACGCGGCCATAACAGCGGAATCGGAAATCTGGCCGGTGACGATGATGGAACTGGAGCGCCGGCACATCCCGCAGATCCGCGTCAATGCACGGCTCTCCGACCGCTCCTTCGACCGCTGGAAAGCCCGGCATGATATTGCTGAATCGCTGTTTTCCAAGCTGGCGCTGGTGGTTGCGCAATCCGATCTCGATGCCGAGCGTTTCCGCGATCTCGGCTCCTGGCCGGTGGTGATTTCGGGTAACCTCAAGGGCGATACGGACCCGCCGCCCTGTGACGAGGCGCTGCTGGAGAGCTATCGCAAACAGGTCGGCAATCGTAAGACATGGGCGGCGATCTCCACCTTCGACGGCGAAGAAAAGGCTGCAGCCACGGTGCATGCGGCGATCAAGTCGCGCAACGGCCAGTTGACCATCATCGTGCCGCGCCATCCCGAGCGTGGCGATGAGGTGGAAGCCATGCTGAAGGGCATGAACCTTTCCGTCGCCCGCCGCAGCCGAAATGATGTGATCACCCCGGAAACCGATATTTTCCTCGGCGATTCCATCGGCGAAATGGGGCTTTATCTGCGGCTGACCGAGCTTGCCTTTGTCGGCCGCTCGCTGACGGCGGAAGGCGGGCAGAACCCGCTGGAGCCGGCCATGCTCGGCTGCGCCGTCCTGTCGGGCGCGCATGTGCAGAATTTCCGCGAGGCGTATCAGAAGCTGATCCGCGCCGGCGGCGGTCGTATCATCCGCGATGTCGAGATGCTGGCCAAAGCGGTGCATTATCTCTTGGTCAACGACAATGAGCGTTACAAGATGATCGATGCCGGCAACCGGGTCATTCAGGACATGCGCGGCGCGCTTTCCTCCACGGTCAAGGCGCTGGAACCCTATATCAACCCGCTCACCGTCTCCGCCAAGCTGCAACCGCGGAGCGCCATCGGTTCATGGTAGCGGATATCGAACTTGATGCGGCACAATCGATTGCCGCTGTGCTCTTCGACAAGGACGGCACGCTTTTGGGTTATGATGCCAGCTGGGGTCCGGTGAACCGCGAACTCGCGTCGATTGCCGCAAAGGGCGACGCCGCACTCGCCGACCGGCTTCTTGCGGCCTGCGGCATGGACCCGATCACCGGTCATGTCGTACCGGACAGCCTGCTCGCCGCCGGCAATACGGCGGAAATCGCTGCCGGTCTGGTCGCCGCCGGCTCTCCCTGCGATGTCGTCGAACTGACGCAACGCCTCGACCGGCTGTTCACCGAGGCCGCGGATAAATCCGTGCCGGTCACCGATCTCAAGGCGTTTTTCGCAAGGTTGAAGGCGCGCGGCTACAAGCTCGGAATCGCCTCCAGCGACAATGAAAATTCCATCCGTCAGACGGCCATCCGCTTCGGTTTCGAAAGCGATATCGATTTCGTGGCAGGTTATGACAGCGGTTACGGCACCAAGCCGCAGCCCGGCATGGTTCTCGGTTTCTGCGCGGCCATCGGTTTTCCGCCTGAACGCGTGGCTGTTGTCGGCGACAATAATCACGATCTGCATATGGCGAAAAATGCCGGCGCCGGTCTGCGCATCGCCGTGCTGACGGGAACGGGTTCGCGCGAAAGCCTTGGTGCGGATGCGGATTATTGTTTCGACGATATCACCGGGCTCGAAGCCCTGCTGCCGGAACGGGCGGTCTAGGAAGAGCCCAGCTTCCGTCATTCCGGCTTGAGCCGGAATCCAGCCAGCCCAGGTTCTTGGGCTGAAAAGAGTCCTTTCCGCCGCGCGGACGCGAAAACCCGTCTATTCCATTTTTGCAATTTACGGTTTTTTCTGGCAAACAACCCCCTGACGTATGACATCCGAACGGAATGCCGTGGGCGACGCGGCCGGGAGCGGGAATAGATGGTTTCTGAAGCGCCGCCCTTCTGGTGGCAGAAAGCAGGCTGGCAGGCATGGCTCCTGTCACCTTTTTCGCTTCTCTACGGCAAGGTCGCCGGCCGGCGCATGCGGACGGCAAAACGGGCGAGCGTTCCCGTTCCGGTCATCTGCATCGGCAACTTCACGGTCGGCGGGGCAGGCAAGACACCGACGGCGATAGCCGTTGCCAGAGCCGCGCTTGCACGGGGAATGAAGCCCGGTTTCCTCAGCCGCGGTTATGGTGGCACGCTTGACGTTACCACACTTGTCGATGCGCAGCACCACCGCGCCGCCGATGTCGGCGATGAGCCTCTTCTTCTGGCGCGCGAGGCGGTGACGGTGATTTCGCGCAGACGCGTGGAGGGCGCACACCGGCTGGTGAAGGAAGGTGTCGATCTCATCATCATGGATGATGGTTTCCAGAGCGCCCGCCTGACACTGGATTACGCGCTGGTCGTCATCGATACGGTGCGCGGCATCGGCAATGGCCATCTCGTGCCGGGCGGCCCGGTGAGGGCGCCGCTTGCCGAACAGATGCGGCAGATGACCGGGCTGCTGAAGGTGGGGAAGGGCCACGCGGCGGATCCTCTGGTAAGGCAGGCGGCAAAGGCCGCCAAGCCCGTCTTCGTCGCCGCGATTACGCCGCAGGAGCCTGAGGATTTCCGGGGAAAGCGCGTGCTGGCTTACGCCGGCATCGCCGATCCCGCGAAATTCTATCGCACCGTCGAGGCGCTGGGCGGCGATATCGTGCTGAGCCGCTCCTTCCCGGATCATCACCATTTCAGCGATGACGAAATCGACGATCTCCTCAAGGATGCCCGCAGGGAGAATTTGCAGCTGGTGACGACCGCCAAGGATGCGGTGCGGCTCAACGGGCATCACGGCCGCGCGGAAGAGCTGCTGTGGAACAGTCAGGTGATCGAGATCGACATGGCGTTCGATGATCCCAATGCGGCTTCGACGATTATCGAGACGGCGGTGGCAAACTGCCGGGTGCGCCTGCTGCGGGACAATGGGCGTTCGTCGCTTTAGGCATTTTCCGAACCTAAGCCGCTTGGCACCTTACCTTTCACTCCTGTGACAGGGATGAGGGTGGTGAGGTGAGCACCGTTATCAGGCCGGCAGATTGCCCGCCTTCCGCTCACCTTCCAGCGAAGCCGCCGCATCCACATAGGCTTCCTGCCGCGCCACGCTCCAGTAGCGCAACTCGTCGAGCGGAATGGTTTTTCCCGTCACGGCGCAGATGACATGCGAGCCGGTCTGGACGATGCGGAAATCACCGTCGAGATATTCGATGACGGCGAGGCGGTTGCCGCCTCCTTCAAATCTGTTCATCCGTTTTCGTCTCCTGCTCTGTCCTGTCAGGGCACCCAGTCCGAAACGGCGTAGCGTTTTCCTGAACAATCCGGATGCTCCAGTGTCTTGAATTTATATAGCCGGGCGCGGCGCAAGGCCAGCCCCGCGCTGTTCAAATGAAGGCGTCAGCTGCGGCCGAAGAGCCGTTCTATATCGGAAAGTTTCAGTTCGATATAGGTCGGCCGGCCGTGATTGCATTGTCCCGAACCCGGCGTGTTTTCCATCTGCCGCAGAAGTGCGTTCATCTCCTCCGGCCGCATGCGCCGGCCGGAACGCACCGAGCCGTGGCAGGCCATGGTGGCCGCGACATATTCCAGCTTGTTGGCAAGCGTGGAAGCGGCGTCCCATTCGGCGATTTCGTCGGCAAGCTGGCGCACCAGACCCTGCACATTGACCTCGCCAAGCATGGCCGGCGTTTCCCGCACCGCGATTGCACCCGGCCCGAAACGCTCGATAACGAGCCCCAGCGCATCAAAACCGGCCGCATGGTCCATCAGCCGGTCGCAATCTTCCTCGGGCAGGTCGATGATTTCGGGAATGAGCAGTACCTGCGACGGCGGGCGCCGGGAATGCAGGGCATTGCGCATTTCCTCGAACACAAGCCGCTCATGCGCGGCATGCTGGTCGACGATGACGAGACCGTTTTCCGTCTGCGCGATGATGTAGTTCTCGTGCAGCTGCGCCCGTGCGGCTCCAAGCGGATAAAGCACCGGCTCCGGCGAAGCGCCTGCGGAGGCCTCGTAAGCGTCGCGGGGTTCCGCCCGTGCCGTCGGCATGGTGATGTCGGAAAAGCGCGATTGCACCGCCTCGGCAAATTGCATGTCCCCGGAAACGGCAAGCGGCCGCGACGGCGAGGTTGCGGCGGACCATGGCGCGGAAGCTGCCATCGAAGGCGAGGGCCTGAGGCTGGAGGGGCTGTAGCCTGGGCGGAAGGCGTTCATCATCTGGCTGGCGCCCGTCGTTGCCGCCCTGTCGCCGTCGCGCGTCAGCGCCTGGCGGATCGCACCGACGATCAGCCCGCGAATGAGGCCGGGGTCGCGAAAACGCACGTCGGATTTCGCCGGATGCACGTTCACATCCACAAAGGCGGGGTCGAGGGTGATCGACAGCACGGCGACGGGGTAGCGCCCATGCGGCACGGTTTCGGCATAGGCGCCGCGAATGGCGGATAAAAGCAGCTTGTCCTGCACCGGCCGCCCATTGACGAAGACATATTGATGCGCCGAGTTGCCGCGGTTGAAGGTCGGCACGCCGGCAAAACCGGTCAGCGTCACATCCTCGCGCCCGGCATCGATCTCGATGGCGTTATCCTTGAACTCCGCGCCAAGGATCTGCGCCATGCGGGCGAGATGATCGTCGCCGGTCGAGGGAATTTCCAGTGTCGAACGATCGGTGCCCGAGAGCACGAAGCGGATATGCGGAAAGGCGATCGCCATCCGCTTGACGACCTCGGTGATGGCGGCCGCCTCGGCGCGTTCCGTCTTCAGGAATTTCAGCCGCGCCGGTGTGGCGAAGAACAGGTCGCGCACCTCGACGATGGTGCCGGCATTCGAGGCTGCGGGTCGCACGTCCGATACCTTGCCGCCGGTAACCGAAATCACCGAGCCCTGTTCGGCACCCTGCTGGCGGCTGGTGATCGTCAGCTTGGCGACCGAACCGATGGAGGGCAGCGCCTCGCCGCGAAATCCGAGTGTGCGGATATCGTCCAGCGTGTCGGAGATTTTCGAGGTGCAGTGACGCCTGACCGCAAGCTCCAGATCGGCCGGCGACATGCCGGAACCGTTGTCGGTAATCCGCACCAGCCCCTTGCCGCCGCCCGCCGTGGCGATCTCGATCCGGGTCGCGCCCGCGTCGATGGCGTTTTCGACGAGTTCCTTCGTGGCGCTGGAGGGTCTTTCGATGACCTCGCCGGCGGCGATCTGGTTGATGAGGGTTTCTGAAAGCTGCTTGATGGCCATGATCGTCATTTTCGCGGATTCGCGGCGGCTTCGAAAGTAAAAAACCGGGGCTGTGGACATTTGCACATGTTTTGCTGGCTTCCGGGCATTTGATCATTTCGGTCAAGAGGGGGTTAAGCGTTAATCCGCCTTTAATCGGCCATGAATATGGTGAGGCGGCTTGAAATGACCGCAGGAACGAGGCCCCCTTTGCCGGGTGGTGTGTGACGTCGACTATGGGTGAGCGTCATCTTCTCCTCACGACTGCTTCAAGTGGCGAACCCTGATGTCTCTTTTTCGGAATTTGTCGTTTCATCCCGGCATTTGCCCTGGACGATTCCAATAGAAACATAAGCCTGATCCAGAAAAACAGGTGGGAGTTTGCAGTTGAGTGATTTGGCGTCCTCTGGCGCGGGCGTTCATACGGTGATGCTTGATGCCCTTTGCGACGCGCTTGGCGCGGCGATCGTCGTTTACGACCGGAACGATCACATTATTTTCGCAAGCCGGAAACTCCTGAGCTTTTTCCCGCTGGAAGAGGCCGTCGCCTGCCCGGGTGCGCGGCTGCGCGACTATCTGAGCGCGCTTTACGATTGTTATCTGCTGGAGGCGGAAAGCCTCTCCACCAATGCCCGCCAGCTCGGGCGGGAGGAATGGATCGGCGAGCGGCTGGCGCTGCACTGGAAGGAAAGATCGGAAAAGACCGAGCGGCTGAAGGGAGAACGCTTCCTGCGCTTCGTCATGAACCGGCTGCCTTCCGGCCTCGGCATCAGCGTGGTTGCCGATATTTCCGAACAGAAGAAACGCGAAGAGCAATGGCGCCTCGACCTCGAGCGCGTCCAGTTGATCGAAGATATTCTCGACAATCTGCCGTTCCCGGTTTTCGTCAAGGACCGGAACATGGCCTATGCCGCCGTCAATAAATCCGCCTGCGCCCTGGTGGAGACCAGCGCCGAAAACATTCTCGGCCGTACCGTTTTCGATCTGCATTCGCGCAAGGTCGCCGGGCGGATCGACGCGGCCGACCGCATGGTGCTGGATAGCGGCGCGTCGAGGATCATCCCCGAAAGGGTGCGGCGCCTGAATGGCGAAGAGGTGCTGACGATCACCCGCAAGCAGCGCGTGGGCCGGCCCGGCCGCTATTTCCTGGTCACGACGATGGAGGATGTGACGGCGCTCGCCACCATCGATGCGAACGGCAGGCCTGTCATCCCGTCGCTTGAACATGTTCCCTTCGTATCCTCCACCTATGGCAGGGATGAGGAAACGGATGGCCGCAGCGGGCTCTTGAAGAGCAAGGCGGTGCTGGTCGTCTCTGAAAATACACGCTTTGCGGAGGCCGCCGGCCGGCGGCTGGCGGCTGGCGGCATGGACCATGCGGCGGTGACGAGTGAGGACGAGCAGCGCGCCTTCATCGATATCGCCGCCTCCGCCGGCGTGGGTATCGATGTGGTCGTTGTCGACGCCCAGATGAGCGTCGCATGCCTCGATATCGCCGCCGAACATGATCTGCCCGTCGTCACCATCGAGGAAGAGGAGATCGATGCATCACTCATGCATTATCTCGCCGTCGGGCTGAAATCCTCGCCGAAGGAGAAAGCGGCGGACGAGGATTGGGAGATCATGACCGACGACCTGCCCGAAATCCTGAGGACCGGTGGCGTCTGCGACATCCTTCTCGTCGAGGACAACCGGGTCAACCAGATCGTCTTTTCGCAGATACTCGAAGGCCTGGGGCTTTCCTGGCGGCTTGCGACGTCTGGCGAGGAGGCTCTGCGGCTCTTTGTGGAGCAGCCGCCATCCCTCGTTCTGCTCGATACGACACTCGGCGATATTGACGGCTTCGAGGTCGCGGGCCGCATGCGTGATCTCGCCGGTGACCGGCGTATTCCCATCGTCGGCGTCATTACCCACGCCTTCGAGGGCGATCTCGACAAATGCCTGGCGTCCGGCATGGACGACATGCTGCTGAAGCCGGTCAGTCCCGATATGGTCGAGGCGGTTTTCCTGCGGCTTTTCGGCAAGGATGCCCTGCGGCTGCAGGCCTGAAACTGCCCTTTTCGGGAGGCTATGGCTTTTTTAATACTTGCCCTGCATTGTGAGTGCGTCGACACAGGGATTCACGAGATGCAGGAATGAAACGGGCAGAGCCGCCAACGTTGCAGGTCAGCCAGAACGAGCTGCAGGCGATGGCCTACAGCGATCCGCTGACGGGGCTTGGCAATCGCTACCGTCTGCGTGACAAGATTCGCATGCTCGCCAGCGAGCGTTCCAGCGATCCCGCTCCCTTCACGGTCGGCATTGCCAATATAGACGGCTTCAAACCCATCAACGATCTTTTCGGCGTGCAGGCTGGCGATGAAATTCTCTGCCAGGTGGCGCACCGGCTGAAGGCCTGCATTCCCGATGGCGCCATCGTGACGCGCCATGACGGTGACGAATTCGCCTTCGTGCTGCCGCTGGTCTTCGAACGCACCGGCGCCGAGCGCATCGGCAACATGATCAAGGACGTCCTTTCGGCCCCTTATGATCTCGGCGATCGCAACGTCCGCCTGTCCTCCTCCTTCGGTTTCGCCATCTATCCCTTCGCCGGCGATGAATATGAGGATCTGATGAAAAGCGCCGAGACGGCGCTTTACCGCTCGAAGCGACGCGGCCGGGGCCAGATCACCGTCTATTCGCGCGAGATCGCGCAGGAGATGAAGCGCGCCACGCAGCTGGAACAGGCGCTCAGAAACGCCATCATCGCCGATGCCATCGACGTGCATTTCCAACCCATCGTCCGGCTGGAAGAGGCGAAGGTCATTGGTTTCGAAGCGCTGGCCCGCTGGAACGATCCCGATCTCGGCTTCGTGTCGCCCGCCGTCTTCGTGCCGCTTGCCGAAGAGCGCGGTTTCATCGACGCCCTGTCGGAAGCCCTGCTGCGGAAGGCCGCGGAAGCGGCGCTGTTCTGGCCGCGCGAACTGTTCCTGTCCTTCAACCTGTCTTCCGCGCAATTGATGGACCCCAGCACGGCGGATAATATTTTGTCCATCCTGTCGCGCGTCGGCCTCGATCCGCACCGGCTGGAGCTGGAAATCACCGAAACGGCGGTGATGACATCCGCCGATACCGCGCAGCGCATCATCAGCGAATTGCAGAGTGCCGGCGTCCGTATCTCGCTTGACGATTTCGGCACCGGCCAGTCGAGCCTCGGCCGCCTGCGCGATTTCACCTTCGACAAGGTGAAGATCGACCGCGCTTTCGTCTCGCGCATCAGCAGCGACCGTCCCTCCGAACACATCATCAAGGCCATCGTCGCCATGTGCGAGGGGCTTGATCTCGAAGTCGTGGCCGAGGGGATCGAGGAGCGGGTGGAAGAGGAAAAGCTGCGCGCGCTTGGTTGCGCCATGGGTCAGGGCTATTTCTACGGCCGCCCCGCCGACGCCGCCGCGACCCAGCGTTACCTGCACGAGAATTATCGCGAGATATTGTCGGATATTTCCTGAGGCAACATAGCCTTGCCGAAACGTTTGCTGGTCACTTCGTCGCGTTGCCCTGCCTTGTCAAGGTTCTGAGCTTGGTCGGCAAAGAAGAGAAACTCTCTGGTATATCCGCTCTGCGCGTTCGATAGTGGTTTGCGTGAGCATACTCCTCGAGTTGGAGAGCGGCGATTTTGAGCCATTACCTAGTTTCTCAGGCCATCTCCATATCGGCCCCTCCTTCCCGACTCTGGGAGGCATTGGTTCATCCAGATGCTGGAGACAGGTGGCGCATTGCACACTTTCGGACGGATTGGCGTTTGGGTGAGGCATTTGAGATCGCAACGACGATAGGGACGAAGCTTTACAGGGATAAAGGACGGGTAATCGCGATCGAGCCACCTTCACTGCTTCAATATTCATATTGGTCGCGAGTGTCCGGTCTTCCCGATATCCCGAGCTCCTATTCGACGGTTACGATGGCTCTCAAACCCAGAGGTGACGAAACGCTCCTGACGGTCGAACAGCAGGTGCCTGCATCGCCGGTGCGCAAAGGCGACGGATGGGAGATCGGAGAAGAGTCGGGCCGTCACCACGTCGCCTTCTACTGGAGGATGACGCTGCCGATCCTGAAGCGAGCCGTTGAGGCAGGTTGGCCATTCTCTGAGGCATAAAACTACCAGCCGTTTCGCGACTGGTTCGAAGTAAGCGAACGCTCAGGCTCAAATTCCTGCGCCTGTCACGGGAACCAAGCCGACGCGCGTCTGCGCGGCGGAGGGAGCTTCCGGTTCAAGGACTTGGGCGGGCTGGATCCCTGTGACAATCACAGGGATGAGGAGAGGACTGTGCGTGCCGCGTTTCACAAGCGGTAAAGCGGCTCGAACCGGCCCTTGACCTCGATGCCGAGTTCGAACGTCAAGCCATGCTGCGGATTTTCCGCGATGGCGACGTCATCAAGATGTTCGCGCGCCGAGGTGACGAGCAGGCGCGATGCGTCGGGGCCGATGAAGGCCGGGCAGGTCGTCTGTTTGCCGGGCACCTCGTATCGGGCAACGTGGTTGCCATCGGTATCGTAACGATCGACCGCGCCTTCACCCCAACGGGCATTCCAGATATGCCCTTCGGCATCGCAGACCGATCCGTCGACACCGCCATCGGCATCGCTGGAATCGATGAAGACCTCGGCCTTGCTCGTGGGAAGCCCGGTCTCAGCATCGAGAGACACCCGCATCAGCCTGTTCACCTTGGTATCGACGAAATATCCCGTCGCGCCATCGGGCGAGAAGCAGATCGAATTCGGAATGCTGATATCGGCGAAAAGCTTTGTCACCGTGCCTTTGGCAACATGATAGATGCTGCCGGCGCCGGTCTCGGCCTTGCGGCCCATGGTGCCGATCCACAACGCGCCCGATGGGTGCACGCGCCCGTCATTGGAGCGGTTGCCGGGCAGGTCGCTTTCCAGTTCGGCATGCAGCGTCAGAACGCCGGTTGCGGTGTCGCGCAGGAAAAGCCCGTCATCGGAGGCGATCAGCTGCTTGCTGTCGTTGATCTTGGCCAGCGCGCTGCCCATGAAGGGCAGGGCGTGCACGGTCTTGCGGCCCGAGGCGAGATGCAGCTCATGCAGCTCGCGCCCGAGAATATTGAACCACCAGGCGGTGCCGGTCGCCGGGTCGAAGGTCGGGCCTTCGCCAAGCAGCATCGGCGTCTCGTCCAGAACACGTCCGGCAAAGGGGAAAACGGTCGCCAAGCTCTTATCCTCCGATGGCCGCATCATAGGCCGCAAGTGTGACAGCGGCGCGTTCACGCACCTCCGCCGCCGTCATGCCGGGTTTGTAAAGGCTGGTCCCGAGGCCGAAAGCCAGGATACCGGCCGAGGTATAGTCGGAAAAGTTCTTGTCCGAGACGCCACCGACGGCGGCGATGACCAGATCCTTCGGCAGGATCGTCCTGATGGCATTGATGCCGGAAGGACCGATGATGCTGGCGGGGAAGAACTTCAGCCCCGTCGCCCCGGCCTTTGCGGCCACCAGCGCCTCGGTGGGGGTGAGGACGCCCGGCATCGTCACCATGCCCTTGACGCGGGCGGCGACAATCACGTCCGCATCGGCATTGGGGCTCACCATCAGCTTGCCGCCGGCCGCATCCAGCGATGTCACGTCTTCCACGCTGAGCACGGTGCCGGCGCCGATCAGGCAGTCGGCCGGCGCCATCTTGGCGGCGATCTCGATCGAACGGAACGGATCGGGCGAGTTGAGCGGAATTTCGATGGCGCGGAAGCCGGTCTCGATCAGCGCGCCGACGACGCCCTCGGTTTCCTCGGGTTTCAGACCGCGCAGGATGGCGATCAGCGGATATTTGATGGAAGGGAAGGGAATACGCATGATGTGTCTTATCCTATGGCCAGATGGCATTTGCTGCGGCGAGCAATCCGCGCCGCACGGCCTCGTCGGCGTCGATGACCGTATAATCTATCTCAAGGGCGGTGAAGGCACCTTCATAAAGCGCGCCGAGCGCGCCGGAGCCGATCAGCACCACCGGCGTCTCCCGCCGCGCAGCGGAATGGGCGCCGGCGATTTCGAGGCCGATCATGATGCCGGAAAGCCGCGCCTTGGCATCGGTTGCGGCAAGCCCGTGCAGCAACTGGCCGGATCGCAGGGTGAAAAGGCGATTGGTGGCAAGCTCGGGATGGGCGTAGATATCGCGCACGGCGGCCGTGAAAGCCTCATGAGCGCCGGTAAAGGCTTCGGCCTCCGCCACGGCGTGCGAAAGAATCGTCTGTTTCGAGATGGCTTCGAAGAGTTCGCCGGTCATGAAGGTGGCGAAACGTGTCACGCCGCCATCCTTGACGGTGACCCATTTGGAATGGGTGCCGGGCATGCAGACGAGCTTTTCTCCATTATCGGCGGAAGCGAGCGCGCCGAGCAATTGCGTTTCCTCGCCGCGCATCACGTCGGGCGCGCCTTTATCCCGCTGCGCCAGACCCGGCAGGATGCGCACATCCCTTGCCTGACCCGGTACGCGAACCGCGCCGTCGAGAACCGCCGAAAGTGCTGCCGGCACGTCGATATAACCCGCCTCGACCCAGCCTTGCCGGGCACCGGCCATGCCGCAGACGAGAACCGGTAAATCCTCCGGTGCGCCGATGGCGTCGAGATGCGCTTGCAGCACTTCCGCAAAACCGGTCCGCATGGCGGTGGTCATGCCTTCCGCGCTCCTGCGCTCGGCCAGCACTGCGCCCGACCGGCTGAGAAGCCAGAGCCGGAAACTGGTCGTACCCCAGTCGACGGCGATGAAAGCGGGTTCAGACATTATAGGAGGCCTCCGTCTACGATAATGGATTGCGCCGTGATGGCGCTCGATGCCGATGATGCAAGAAACAGGCAGGGACCCGCCAGATCGGCGGCGATGAGCGTGCGTTTCAGGCACTGCCGCGCCGTGGTGGCAGTGATGCCTTCATCCGTCAGCCACAGTTCCTTCTGCCGCTCCGTCACGATCATGCCCGGCAGGAGCGTATTGACGCGGATATTCTCCGACCCCAGCCTGCCGGCAAGGCTTTTCGTCAGTCCGATAATGCCGGCCTTGGCTGCCGCATAGGAGGGCAGTTCGCCCATGTTCAGCAGAAACGAGATCGATGAAAAATTGATGATCGACGCGTCCTTCGCCTGTCGCAGATGGGGCAGGGCGGCCTGAACGGTGAAGAACATCTGCTTGAGATTGACGGCCTGATTGGCATCCCAATAGGCTTCCGTGACGCTGTCTATATCGTGACGGTCATCCCAGGCGGCATTGTTGACCAATACCTTGATGCCGCCGGTGGCGGCGGCAGCCGTATCCACCGTGCGCTTGATTGCGTCGATATCGCTGAGGTCGGCCCGGAAATAATGGACCGGGTGGGGCGCCGTCGCCGCAAGCCGCTCCACGAGGGCCACGCTCGGCGCTTCGGCGATGTCGATGAAGGAAACTTTCGCACCCTGCATCGCGAAAGCCTCGACCAGCGATGCCCCTATGCCGGAGCCGCCGCCCGTGACAAGCACGCCCGCATCCTTGAGGTCTGGAAATCGGGCTTGCGTCATCGGCGTCATCTCGTCCACGGAAAGGCTTGATTGTTCCATTATTTGGAACTAGATTTTACTAAATGGAATTATTCTCTTGGCGTCACGCTTATGTCAAGACGGATGACGGTGGATGTTGCCATGCCCGACGATGAAAAGCCCAATGGGGAAAAGCCCGCTGCGGTTCCGGCCTCGCAGGGGAAAACCGAAAATGCCACCGGCACGCTCGGCAAGGTCGTCTCGCTGCTGGAGCTGATCGCCTTCGCCGAAAAGCCGATGCGTTTTACCGATGTGGTGGAAGCCTGCGGCCAGCCGCGCGGCACGGTTCACCGCCAGCTTGCCCATCTCGTCGCCGAAGGCCTGGTGGATCATGCGGCCGATCAGACCTATGCGGTGGGGCTGAGGCTCCTGCAACTGGCTGCAAAAGCCTGGAGCGGCAATGATCTGCGCAGCGTCGCAGCCCCCCATCTTTCGGCCCTGCAGGAGGCAACGCAGGAATCCGTGCACCTCGCCGTTCTGAACGGCGGGCAGGTCACCTATCTCGACAAGATGGAAGGCCGGCATACATTGCGCATGCATTCGCAGGTCGGAAAAACCTCGCCGGCCTATTGCACGGGGGTGGGCAAGGCGGCGCTGTCGCTGCTGTCCGTCGATGCGCTGGCGGAACTTACGGCAGGCATGGAGTTTCACCGCTTCACGGAGGCGACGATCACGACGCCGGAAGCCCTTGTCGCGGATGTGACCGCCATTCGCGAAAATGGCTACGGTTTCGACCTCCAGGAACATGAAATCGGAATTCATTGCGTCGCCGCACCGGTCCGGGCGCCCGGCCGCAATTTTTGCGCGGCGATTTCCGTTACCGGCCCCGCCTATCGGGTGGATGTGGAACAGCTTCGCAAATGGGCCCCTCTGGTGCGCGAGACGGCCGATAAAATCTCCGTGGAACTTGCCTGCAGATTATCCCCGGTTGCGGATGATTGAAGAAAAGCGCGGGGTGCATGCTCGCGGATTTCCCTGCCGAAAAGGGCGTGCGGCCACCCGTTTATGTGCGTTCGATATTATTTTCGATTATTCTGATTTAAGTTTTCAACTTTTGTTTGCATAAATCGATTTGCTGAGTAACATCCCCATGATTTCCGGGCAAAGGCGGGTCTTTGCGGCGGCATTTTCTCATTCTCGAAGAACAGCTTTGATGCAGAAAACAGAAACGGCCGCCGTTCAGTCGATTGGTGTGGATTGCGTTCGCGAGATCGCCGATCTGAACACGCAGTTCGATATATTCCGCTTCCTGAAACGGCTGACGGAGGCCTGGGAATTCCGGGCTTTCATGGTGCTCGACCTGTCGTCGGAACTGGCGAGCGAATTGTCGCAATATACCATCATCACCAGCTGGCCGGCCGAGCTTTTGCAGCGTTACGACGAAGAGGGCATGCTGCAGAACAGCCGCGTCATGGCGCAGCTGAAAAAATCGACCATACCTTTTTCGGTCTCCAGGGATTTTCTGCTCAGGGGCGACGAGCGTATCGCCAAAAAAACGGTGATCAGCCTTTTCGAACGTTTTGAAATGATCAATTCGGTCTGGTTTCCCGTTCACGACATCACCATGATGCGCGGCGCCGTATCCTTCTCCGGCAACAAGACAGCGCTTCCCGCCAGCCAGCTCGCGGAGCTTTTTTACATTTCCAGCCACATCTTTGCGCGGCTGTCTGAAATCCGCCGCCTCGATCTGCGGGTTCCAGAGACATTGAGCGAGCGGGAGCTTGACTGTCTGAACTGGACCGCCGCCGGCAAGACCAGTGCCGAGATTGCCGAAATCATGATGCTGTCGGAACATACCATCAATCACTACCTGAACCGGGCGACGAAAAAACTCGACACGGTCAACCGCACCCAGGCCGTCGCCAAGGCGCTGCGGGTTGGCCTGATAAAATAGCGAAATCGTAATTTTATCATTGTGATAAAGCGCTTCCTGGGCGATCCTTCTTTCGAATCACCGGAAAGGAGAAATCGTTTGCCGGAACGGCATAGGGTAAAAGCGGGATTTTCTCCGACTATCGATTGCGCCGTGCTGATAGCCGCTGCCGAAAAAGGCTTTGCTGCCGATGAAGGCATAGAACTGGACCTTTTCCGAATGCAGTCCGCGCGCGCGGTGCTTACCGCACTTGCCGAGGACGGCGTTCATATCGCACATTTGCCGGCTCCGGTTCCGGTGGGGTCCGCCGTCGGGCTCGATGACCTGCCGGCCGATATTGTCGGCGTTTTCACGCTTTCCCTTGGCGGGTCGGCAACGACCGTTTCGCACGGATTTTACGACGAGCTTTACCGCGAAGGGATGAAGCTGCCGGATCCGGCGGCCTTTGGACGGGCAATGGCCCGCGTCTGCGCCGCACGTCGGGCGGCGGGCGCAAATCCGCCGGTCTTTGCGGTCGAGGATATCGTCTCCACGCCGTTTTATGCCCTGCGTTATCTGCTCGGAAGCTGTGGCGTGCTGCTCGGCCGGGACATGGAAATCGTCGAAGCCCTGCCGAAGGCGATGCCGGGGCTGATGGAAAGCGGCAAGGTCGACGCGCTCTGTACCGCCGAACCGTCCGGCAGCGCCGTGGTGCTGGGTGGCGCCGGACGCATCGTCACCACCGGGGCGTTGATCTGGCATAATGCGCCGGAAAAGATACTGGCGGTAAAAAGAGGCTGGGCGGAGGAGAAGGCCACCCTGCTGGAAGGGCTGCTGCGCGCGCTTTACCGCGCCGGCGAATGGTGCGCCAATGCCGCCAATATCGAGGAACTGGCCGGCATCCTCGCCGCCCCTCAATATATGGACGAAAACGGTGAGTTCCTGCTGCCGGCGCTGACGGGCTATATTTCCACCTCGCAGCGGGACATGCGGCGTTACCCTGAGTTTTTCGTGACGAGTGCGAAGGCCGCCAATTTCCCCTGGCAGAGCCAGGCTCTCTGGTTCTTCAGCCAGATGTTGCGCTGGGGCGAAATTCCCGCCGAAAGCCGGTTCGATGCGGATGTCATGGAGGCTGCGCGCAATGCCTACCGGCCGGATATTTTCCGCAAGGCCATGAAGCCGCTTTTCGTGCCGGTGCCGGGCGCGAACCTGAAGCTGGAAGGCACACTCAGGGAACCGGTGCATGTCGGCGCGTCGCGCACGGGCCTCGTGCTCGGCCCCGACTGTTTTTTCGACGGTCGTGTCTTCGACCCGGAAACGCTGGCGATGGACGACGAAATCTGAAATCGCAGCGTTAAATCGTCGCGAGCGCTTCACCTTGACGCTTTGGCATTGGCGAAGCGCTCCGGCTTGTCTATGGATGGCGCGGAATGAAGCCCGTATCCGGCCGGATGATATAGCGGAGTAAAATTATGGCAGAGGTCAGCAAGAACCAGGTCGAAAAGGCGTTGGAAGCCGTCATCTATCCCGGCAGCGGCAAGAACATCGTGGCGCTCGGCATGGTCTCGGAAATCTTCATCTCCGACGCGAAAGCCTATTTCTCGATCACCGTGCCGGCCGACAAGGCCTCCGAAATGGAACCGCTGAGGCTTGCGGCCGAACGGGCGGCCAAAAGCGTGGAAGGCATTGCCGGCGCGGTCGTCGCGCTGACCGCCGATCGCAAGCCCGGCCAGCAGCAGCCCGCACCCGCACGTCCCGCCGCGGCAACCGGCCGGCCGGCCACGCAACCCGGCTCATCCAAGGTCGGTGTACCGGGCGTCCGCGCCATCATCGCCGTGGCCTCGGGCAAGGGCGGGGTCGGCAAATCGACGACGGCCGTCAATCTGGCGCTTGGCCTGCAGACGCTCGGCCTCAAGGTCGGCATGCTCGATGCCGATATTTACGGCCCTTCGCTGCCTCGGCTCCTGAAGATTTCCGGCCGTCCGCAGCAGCAGGAAGACCGCATCATCCTTCCCATGGAAAATTACGGGCTGAAGGTCATGTCCATGGGATTTCTGGTGGATGAGGAAGCCGCGATGATCTGGCGCGGGCCGATGGTGCAGTCCGCGCTGATGCAGATGCTGCGCGAAGTGGCCTGGGGCGAGCTGGATGTACTGGTGCTCGACATGCCGCCCGGCACGGGTGACGCGCAGCTCACCATCGCGCAGCAAGTGCCGCTTGCCGGTGCGGTCATCGTTTCCACGCCGCAGGACCTGGCGCTGCTTGATGCGCGCAAGGGCATCACCATGTTCCGCAAGGTGGAGGTGCCGCTGCTCGGCGTCATCGAGAATATGAGCTATTTCATCGCGCCGGATACCGGCGCGCGCTACGATATTTTCGGCCATGGCGGCGCCAAAGCCGAAGCGGAGAGGATTGGCGTGCCGTTCCTCGGCGAAGTGCCGCTCACCATCTCCATTCGCGAGATGTCGGATGCCGGAACGCCGGTCGTCGTCGCCGAGCCGGATGGCCCGCAGGCCGCGATCTATCGCGATATTGCCGAAAAAGTCTGGGCCCGCATCGGCGCGGGCGAGAGAAAAGCCGCGCCGAGAATCGTTTTCGAATAATGCGCTGCCTGTCCGCATAAAACCGGACAGGCGTCTGCCCGTTTCGAATAATCTTTTGAAAACAGAAGATTAATCGTAAAGTATCGGGCATTTCTCGCGGGGTTGAGCTCCAGAAATGCTTTGCCTGCAAGGCTGTCACGAAAAAATATTGCTTGATTGCGTCTCGCTTTGGGCGCATACGCCTGCGCCGTTTGGCTCTCGGTCCATCGGGCTGGCGGGACATGATGTCCTGCGCGTTCCGGAGTGCCCTGAAGTGTCGTCCAAAGGTTTGCCGACCGCAAACAGGATATGTTAAGCAGCATTGCGGCAAGCCTGCGATGTGGAGCGGAGAAACGGATTGATAAAAGCCTATCGCGCCAATTGCGAGGCGATCAGCCTGTCGACAGACGACGGCTCCGGACCGATTCCCGACGACATCGTCTGGATCGATCTCGTCAATCCGGACAGGGCGGAAGAGCAGCGTGTGGAAAAGCTGCTGGGCGTGGAACTGCCGACGCGCGAAGACCTGAAGGACATCGAGCCTTCCAGCCGCCTCTATATGGAAGACGGCAATGTCTTCATGACCGCCTCTCTGGTGTGGAAGGCGGATTCGGACGATCCGGGCCTTACCGATGTCGCCTTCATTCTGGTCGGCAAGCGCCTGGTGACGATCCGTTATGCCGAGCCGAAATCCTTCCACCTCTTCATTGCCGCCATCACCCGCACGCCGCACGAGATGCGCAGCGGCACGGCGCTGCTTTTGAAACTGCTCGAAACCATCGTCGACCGCACGGCGGAAATTCTCGAAAATTCGGTCGCCGGCATCGACAATCTCGCCGCCGACATTCTCGGCAGTCAGGCTCGTTCCAAACGCAAGGCGCCGCGCTATCTCGAAGACCGCCTGACCAATATCGCCGCCTATCACCGGCTGATCTCGAAGGTCCGCGTCAGCCTCGCATCGCTGGCGCGGCTACAGACCTTCCTCTCCACCAGCGATCAGGCTCGCGATGATAGGGGGGCCAAGGAACAGGGCAAGTCGATCGGGCGCGATATCCAGTCGCTGAACGAACATGCCTCCTTCGTTTCCGGCAATCTGACCTTCCTGCTGGACGCCTCGCTTGGTATCATCAACATCGAGCAGAACAGCATCATCAAGATTTTTTCCATCGCTTCGGTGGTGTTCCTGCCGCCGACGCTGGTGGCCTCCGTTTATGGAATGAACTTTCAGCTCATGCCGGAGTTGAACTGGACATTCGGTTATCCGCTTGCGCTCGTCATCATGCTGATGTCCGCCATCATCCCGTTTCTCTTTTTTCGTTGGAAGGGCTGGCTCTGAGGAGCCAGGATCATCATGTCCCAGATCGCTGACAAGGATGTTGCCGAGAAACCGGATGCGGATGACGAGCACAGGAACAAGGGGCTTTATGCCGCGATCCTTGGTTCCATCGGCGTTGTCTACGGCGATATCGGCACCAGCCCGCTCTACGCCTTCCGCGAGGCCCTGAGGCCGATCGCCTATGACGGCGTGACGCAGGAAGAAGTCATCGGCCTCACGTCGCTGATGATCTGGTCTTTGACGATCATCGTCACCTTCAAATATATCACCCTGCTGCTGCGCGCCGACAATGACGGCGAAGGCGGCACGCTGTCGCTGCTGGCGCTGCTGATGAAGACGGCTGGCACCCATCGCGGCGTTCTCATCGTCCTCGGCCTCATCGGTGCGGCCCTGTTTCTGGGCGACGCCATGATCACCCCGGCACTGTCAGTGCTTTCGGCGGTGGAAGGCCTGAAGCTCGTCACGCCGGAAATGGACGCCTTCATCATTCCGATTTCCGTTGGCATTCTCATCGGCCTCTTTGCCATTCAGTCTCACGGCACGGGCACGGTAGCGAAGTTCTTCGGGCCGATCACTGCGGTCTGGTTCATCGTCATGGGCCTGGCGGGCCTTATCCACATCGCCGACGATTTCAGCATTCTCTTTGCTTTCAATCCCTGGCATGCCGTCGAGTTTCTGGCGAATGAAGGCTTCTACGGCATCGTCGTGCTCGGCGCAGTCTTCCTGACGATCACCGGGGCCGAAGCGCTTTACGCAGACCTCGGCCACTTCGGCCGCCGTCCCATCCAGTGGGCGTGGTTCTGTCTGGTTTTCCCGGCCTTGACGCTGAACTATCTCGGGCAGGGCGCGCTGGTGCTGAAAGACCCGGCGGCCATGTCCAATCCCTTCTACCTGATGTTCCCGCAATGGGCGATCCTGCCGGCCGTCATTCTCGCCACCGCCGCCACCATCATCGCCAGCCAGGCGGTCATCACCGGCGCGTTTTCGCTGGTGCGCCAGGCGATCCATCTCGGCTATCTGCCGCGCATGGAAATCCTCTTTACGTCTGAAACCAATACCGGGCAGATTTACCTGCCGGCCGTCAACACCATCCTGCTGTTCGGCGTCGTGGCGCTGGTGCTCACCTTCAAGAGCTCGGATGCACTGGCCACCGCTTACGGTATTTCGGTTACCGGCGCGATGGTCGTCACCAGCCTGATGTTCTTCGAATTCGTGCGCAAACGCTGGCAATGGTCGGTCTGGCTGGCAATTGCCGTGCTGGCCCCGCTTCTGGCGCTTGAACTGATCTTCCTCGGCGCGAACCTGCTGAAGATCCACGATGGCGGCTATGTGCCGGTGCTGCTGGCAATTGCCTTCACCGTCATCATGACCACCTGGCAGCGCGGCTCGAAAATCCTTTTCGCCAAGACCCGCCGCGGCGATGTGCCGTTGAAGGCCTTCGTTGCTTCGGTGGAAAAGGAAAGTGCCCATGCGCCGGTGCGTGTGCCGGGCACCGCGATCTTCCTCACCGGCGATCCGGAGGCAGCACCAGCGGCATTGCTGCACAATCTCAAGCATAACCATGTGCTGCACGACAAGAACGTCATCCTGACGATCCGCACCGAGGACCAGCCGCGCGTTCACCCCGAAGATCGCTATACGCTGACGAAGCTGAGCGAACGTTTTGTCGTGGTCGAACTGCATTTCGGCTTCATGGAAACCCAGAACGTCACCCAGGCGCTGGGTTATTTGAGACGCACCGGCTACAAGTTCGACATCATGTCGACCTCGTTTTATCTCGGTCGCCGCAAGCTGGTGCCGGATCCGAAGTCGGGCATGCCCGGCTGGCAGAACCGCCTGTTCATCGCGCTTGCCGAAACCGCTGCCGATCCTTCCGACTATTTCCGCCTTCCGGCCAACCGTGTGGTGGAGCTGGGTTCGCACGTCGTCGTCTGATAGAGGCAGCCTTCCGGCAGCGCGCGGGTTCCTGTTTCCTTCGTCATACCGGCCTTGAGCCGCTATCCAGCCAGCCCAAGCCCTTGGGCTGAAGGGAGTCTTCTCGCCGCGCGAGAGGCGCGTCGGCTGGGTTCCGGCTCAAGGCCGCAATGACAGATGTGGCGATGCCCTGTGGGACAATTATGGCCGACACATGGAAACCCGATGTACCGCCCCGCGCATTAGAATATGTTCACACATTAACGTGAATCCGCATCCGCGTGTGGCGTTAACCAAGCATCAAGGTTAATAAGAGATTCTCGAACACCTGTAGCGAATATGGTTGTCGGTGTTCGGAGTGCTGGTTTTGCGTTCGAAAAGTGTAATGCGTCGTCGGTCCGCCGTGCCCTTTCAGGCGTGGGCGTCAAAATGGACCTCGCCCGCCGTCCTCGGCCTTGCCGCCTGGCTCGTTTTTCCATCTCTTGCCGCGCGTGCGGATCTGGCCTCGCTTCTGGCGGGGCTGGACAATGGCGGTGAGCAATGGCGCATGGTGCTGACCGCCTCTCCGGCGGGATCGGTGCATAACGCCTCGCTTACCTTCAACGATGCGGCGGGAGAGGCGGCGCTGCATGGCAGCGGCATGACCCTGCCCAATGGCAGCAAGGTCGCCTTCGTCACCAACAAGAAGGGCGAGGCAACGACGCCGGACAGCGAACGTGTGAACCGCGCCGCCAAGAAAGGCCGCATCGTCGCAACCGAAATCATGCAGCCGCCCAAGGCCTTCACCGCGGGTTCGGTATTGCAGCGCACCTCGATGCTGGATATCGAGCCGTTGAAGCGCAAGGACCGCACGGCGTTCGTCAAGCCGAAACGCGGCAAGGATGTGGAACTTGCCTCCTTCTATTTCCGCCGCGAGGAAAAGAAGGTGGACAAGGGCGTCTCACCGATGCTGGCCGAGCTCGTCACCAACCGTACGCCGGATATTCTTGCCACGGCTTACGCGCCGGCTGAACCGGATTTCGCCCGCGAGTCGCCCTTCGACGCCATTCTCAAGAAACCCGAGGCCGGCCGTTTCGTGCCGCAGATCGCCGAAGACGATCACGCCTGGGCGGCGACCCCGTTGCCGGCGGCCGTATTTTCCGCCGCCGAACAGCAATGCCTCGCCTCCGGCATCTATTTCGAGGCGCGTGGAGAATCGGTGAAGGGCCAGGCGGCGGTGGCGCAGGTCATCCTCAACCGCGTGCGCAACCCCGCCTATCCGAAAACCATCTGCGGCGTCGTCTATCAGAACAAGGACTGGCGTAACCGCTGCCAGTTTTCCTTCGCCTGCGACAACATCAAGGACCGGGTGAATTCCGAACGCCACTGGAAAATGGCGCGCGAAGTGGCCATGGCCACCACCGCCGGCAAGATCTGGCTGAAGGAGGTGGGTTCCGCCACCCATTATCACGCCGTTTATGTGCGTCCCGCCTGGGGCCGCACGATGAAGAAGGTCGGCAGGATCGGCCTGCACGTCTTTTACCGTACCTATGGTGGCGGCTGGAGCTGATACCACCGCCGATTTGCCGCATTTTGCGTGTCAAAAATGCCGATTCCCTGGGGAAACATCGCCGCCAAACCGCGATTTGATGTCAAGCTATTGTTTTTGCATGATTAATTTGTGCTGAAACAACCGGCCTCAGTGCCTTGACTAGAGAAGCCCCTAAAACTATGTTGCGCGCGACTTCAGAGCGGGCTGGAACAGGCTTAATCCGTCACCGTTTACAACTCCAAAGGGTTCTGGCATGGCTGGAACGGAGAAAATGGGTGGGATTCTAAGATGACTGGCAACCGTGACGATAGTCTGGACGAGCGTCGCAGGCGCCTTGCCGAAGAACTGGCAAAGGTGAAGGCGGAGGATGAGGCGGAAGTGAGGGCGGAGACCAACGCTGCGGAAAACCGGAAAGGTTTTGCGATGGCGGTGAAGCTCTCATCGGAGTTCATTTCGGCCATCGTGGTCGGCGCTATGCTGGGTTATCTTCTGGACTATTTTGTCGGCACGACGCCGTGGGGGATGATCGTTCTTCTTCTTCTCGGTTTCTGCGCAGGCGTATTGAATGTGTTGCGCTCGACGGGCGCGGTGGCGAAGCCGCCGCTGCTTGAAAAAGCGGACAAGCGAGACGAGGGTGGAAAAGGCGGCGTTTAGGCTGTTTTTTCTGGCAGTTGATGTGGTGCCGCGGCATGCGGCGACAAGTAAAGAGGGCAGCCGGTGTCAAACGATCCGACCCATCAGTTCCTGGTGCAGCCGATCATTCCGATCGAAATTGGCGGCGTCGATTTTTCCTTCACCAATGCGTCGCTTTTCATGGTCGCGACCGTGGCCGCCGCTTCCGGTTTCCTTTATTTCGCAACGTCGAACCGCGGTCTGATCCCGACCCGCATGCAGTCCGTTGCAGAAATGTCCTATGAGTTCATCGCCTCCATGCTGCGCGAAGGCGCCGGCAAGAAGGGCATGGTCTTCTTCCCATTCGTCTTTTCGCTGTTCATGTTCGTGCTGACGGCGAACCTTCTTGGCATGTTCCCGTATTTCTTCACGGTCACCAGCCAGATCATCGTCACCTTCGCGCTTGCCTGCCTCGTCATCGGCACGGTCATCGTTTACGGTTTTTACAAGCACGGCCTGCACTTCTTCGGCATCTTCGCCCCCTCGGGCGTGCCCAAGGCGCTTTTGCCGCTTGTCGCGTCGATTGAAATGATCTCGTTCCTGTCGCGCCCGATCAGCCTTTCGGTTCGTCTTTTCGCGAACATGCTGGCCGGCCACATCACGCTTAAGGTTTTCGCAGGCTTCGTCGCCTCCATGGGTGCGCTCGGCGCGCTCGGCGTCGGCGGCGCTGTCCTGCCTCTCATCATGACGGTCGCGATGACCGCTCTCGAATTTCTCGTTGCCTTCCTGCAGGCTTATGTGTTCGCGGTACTGACTTGCATGTACCTGAACGACGCCGTGCATGGTGGTCACTGAGAAGTAAAGTCGCTGGCCCCGGCAACGGGCGTCAAAAACAGCCGCAACAACCAATATCTCAAGGAGTCTCACATGGAAGCGGAAGCAGCAAAGTACATCGGCGCAGGTCTCGCATGCCTCGGCATGGCTGGTACGTCCCTCGCACTCGGCCGTATCTTCGGTGATTACCTGTCCGGCGCACTGCGCAACCCCTCTGCTGCCGACAGCCAGTTCGGCCGTCTGGTATTCGGCTTCGCCGTTACGGAAGCTCTGGGCATCTTCTCGCTGCTCGTTGCTCTCCTTCTCCTGTTCGCTGTTTAATAGCAGCATCAGGTACGGATCACGGCCCGCAAATGGCGTGCCGTGATCCTTCGCATTTGCAGTCCCCCTGGAGGTGAGCATGTTCGTGACCGAGGCTTATGCCCAGTCAGCACCGACCGTAGGTGAAACGCATACGGAAACTCCGGCTGTCGGTCAGCCGCAACCGGAAGCCACGCACACGGAAACCGGTGTAGCGCACGGCGCCGAACACGGTGCTTCCGGCGTTTTCCCGCCGTTCGACCAGTCTACTTATGCATCGCAGGTCCTGTGGCTGGCGATCACGTTCGGCCTTTTCTACCTGCTCATGCAGAAGGTCATCGTTCCGCGCGTCGGCGGCATTCTCGAAAACCGTCATGGACGCATCGCACAGGATCTCGACGAAGCGGCACGGCTGAAAAGCGAAGCCGACGCAGCCGTCGAAACCTATGAAAAAGAACTCGCGGCAGCCCGCGCCAAGGCAAGCTCCATCGGCGCCGCGGCTCGTGACGCCGCCAAGGCGAAGGCCGATGCCGACCGCGCCGCGATCGAAGCCGGTCTTGCCGAGAAGCTCGCCGCCGCTGAAAAGCGCATTGCGGGCATCAAGGAACAGGCATTCGCCGATGTCGGCGCCATTGCCGAGGAAACCGCGACCGCGATCGTTGACCAGTTGGTCGGCACCAAGGTCAAGGACACGGACGTCAAGGCAGCCATCGCCGCCGCTTCTGCCGTGAAGGGAGCCTGATATGGCATTTGATGCATCATTTTTCGCTCTCGTCGGTCTCGTCCTTTTCTTCGTCCTGATCGCCTATCTCAAGGTTCCGGGCATGCTTTCCAAGTCTCTGGACGAGCGTGCGCAGAACATTCAGGACGAGCTGGCCGAAGCCAAGCGTCTGCGTGAAGAGGCCCAGCACCTGCTGGCCGAATATCAGCGCAAGCGCAAGGAAGCTGAAGCGGAAGCCGCCGGCATCGTCGCCGCCGCCGAACGCGAAGCCGCCGCGCTCACCGAAGAAGCCAAGCAGAAGACGGAAGAATTTGTCGCCCGCCGCACGGCCCTTTCGGAACAGAAGATCAAGCAGGCCGAAGAAGACGCCATCGGCGCCGTCCGCGCTGCCGCCGTCGACATCGCCATTGCCGCTTCCGAGAAGCTCTTGGCTGAAAAGACCACGGCTGCCGCAAAGGCCAAGCTTTTCACCGCCACGATCGGTGAAGTGAAGTCCAAGCTGAACTGAGATTTATCTCGGACTGATTAAAACCCCTCCGGCTCCCGCCGTGAGGGGTTTTTGTTGTAGTTGCCAAAGCTGAATCGGCACCCCTCGCCTCTCAATCGCTCCAGCATTTATGGCTAGCGTGGATTGGAAGGGTTCGGAAGGGAGCGGTGATTGGTACCCTTCTGACTAGCGCATTGTCTCTTTTTGCTATCTGCGATCATTTCAACTAACCCAATATCCGGTAAGGCAAGTGAGACTGTATTCTCAGTTTCGGTCGAGCAGGTTAGCGTCTCATTATCCGGCCATGGAGAGTCAATATGCAGATCGTTTTTGAGCGGGCAAGCGTTTGTGCCGGTGATGATATTTTTGCGCCAAACGCTCAGCATATAATTTTTGGAACCAAATCTCGTATATCTGACATCCTTTCCGAAAATGGTCCGCTTCTTGAATATCTGCCATGCGTGCATGCATAGCGGACCTACTGGAAGGTATTGATTGGCGAGGAGGTCGTCGCCACGGTCAGTTTCACTTGCGAGCCGAGCCGTTCGATGGCCGTTAGCCTACTTGTTGTTGATAGGCAGATTGAGGGTGGATGTATTTTCTTCGATTTAACAGGACAGGAGTGTGTCCGCTGACATCTGGCTGCTGTTACTGTTGCGGCTATGGTTCTTTTGCGAAATTGGACCGATGTTATGTGACTAGATTAAGATCAGGTAGATGATCTCGAAGCGGCGCAGTGACTATACGGAGCGCTTGCCGACCGCTAGTTCCGTCGCGACCAGTGCGAAGTGAAAGGATCTGTCAATGCCGAATTTTCCTGACGCCGTGCAGGGATTATCGCTACTAGGCGCTAAACCAACCTGTCACGCATGTGGTGCGGGATCGTCAGTGTGGTTCAATTGGCGGCACGCTAATGAGCGACGTCGGCCAGATGACATCGAACTGATAGCATCTTTTGTGCATTGGAAGCACTTACGACGAGGCGCACTCTACCGTTGCCGCGCCTGCGATGAAGTGTGGCATCTTGATGGATGCGCAGACAGGATGACTCATGTCCAACCCGAACGACTGCCGCTAGTTCTTGAATGGAATCAGAAGGTGATTTCAATACCTTCCAGTGCTTCTATTATAATTGACCGGATTGGTTCAACTCCACCTGATATATATGGCAACGGCCGGGATTCGCGGGTTACGCCCTGTGAGGTTACAAGCCAAACTCGCGAACGCTTTGAAACGGCAATGATTTGCGTCCAGCGGGACGCGCCGGTTCAGCATCATATGCGCTTTCGGCTGGGAAGCGAGATTGCTGAAGTGCGAGAAAGTCAGTTAGCGCTCCCGCGTGTAGTTCGCGAGGCGAGTAGTCGTGCCGAAGAGATGCGCATGGGATTCTCCCCCACTTTAATTGAGATGCCGGATGGCAAACGATTGGTGATGAACGGTATGACCAGCTTCATGGCAAATAAGGGCTATGCGGCGTCCGATGCCCGGGTCGTGAGCGATAGCTTTCTCGGAGAAAGCCAACTTCCAGATTTCATCGCGATTCCAAGCGACATAATCTATTTTATAATTGATGGCGACCCTGCTTGGACAAACAAGTATTCAAACGATGCGAAATCCGCATTGCCTCCCAAAGGCTGGATAAGAAGGTTATTCGCCCGATAGCTGATAACCGTTGCCTCGAATATCCGAGCCGGTCCGTCTTGCTGCTTCGTAATTTGCGTCAGAGTGAACTGTTAGCCGGAGTTCGCAAAATATATGTATCATCACACCCAATCCCGCTTCAGCGGCCGAAAGCTCATTCTATGCAGTGGGCAGGGCCCGTGGCTTTCGATGGCGCGCAGGTGGGCGGGCGTGCCGTAACCGGCATGGCCTTCGAAGCCGTAGGAGGCGTGCACCACGCCGGCGCGTTCCATCATCCGGTCGCGGGTCACCTTGGCGATGATCGAGGCGGCGGCGATGGAGAGGGAGCGGGAATCGCCCTTGATGACGGCCTTGGCTTCGCAGGCGATGCCCGGTGGCCTGTCGCGGCCGTCGGCCAGCACGAGGGCAGGGGAGATTTCGAGACCGAGCACGGCGCGGCGCATGGCATCAAGGCTGGCGCGCAGAATATTCATGCTGTCGATCAGGCTGGGGCCGGAGGAGGCGACGGACACGATCGAGGTTTCCATGATCTGCACAAAAAGGCTTTCCCGCTTCTGCCGGGTCAGCTTCTTGGAATCGTCCATGCCCTTGGGAATATTATCCGGATCGAGAATGACGGCTGCCGCAACCACCGGGCCGGCGAGCGGCCCCCGGCCTGCCTCATCCGTGCCGGCCACGGGCCAGAGGCCCTTCTTTCTCGCTTCCAGTTCGAAGGAGAAATCCGGACCGGTATCGGCAAGATCGAAAAGGGCAGGAGAATCGGGTGTGGTGGTGCGTTTCATGCGGCGAAACTCGCACACACACCCGATCTCCTGCAAGCCCCCGGAAGCGGGCGATGACAGGCGCGGGGAGCCGGGGTCAAGGGGCGTGGCTCACCGTGCCCCTAAGGTCATCATGACCTTTGATCCTCCAACGGGGCGGCGGAGGAAAAATGATCGCACGCGAGGCGGCGGTTCCGGGGGCAATGTCCGGCGAGCCAGGGAAAACCCGCCGGGCATTTCGTCGAGAGCGTGGTCGGCCAAAACGAAGCGCCGCGCTTCTCATAATGTTCTTCCCGATATCGGCACGCCGATGCGGCGGTTTTCGATCAGGGAGCGCTTTCCATGGCCGTTTTCAAAGCAGCGACAATTGTACGCCCGCACCGCCCGGCGGCACGAAGAGATCGTCGCGCAGGTGAATGCCGCGGCGAATAAGGCCGAGCCTTTTGGTCGCCATCTCGAAACGCCGGCCGATCTGCCAGGCATAGGGGCCGGCGCCCTTCATGCGCTTGCCGAATTCCGCGTCATAATCCTTGCCGTCACGCATGGAGCGCACCAGCGACATGACATGGCGGTAACGGTCCGGATAGTTGCGCAGCAACCAGTCGCGAAAGAGCGGGCTCACCTCAAGCGGCAGGCGCAGCAGCACGTAGGACGCTTCGGTTGCGCCAGCGGCCTTGCCGGCCTCGAGAATGCGTTCGATCTCATGATCATTGAGGGCCGGAATGACGGGCGCCATCATCACGGCGACCGGGATGCCGGCTTCCGTCAGCGCCTTGACCGCCTCCAGCCGCTTCTCTGGCGTTGCGGCGCGCGGTTCCATGTTGCGCGCGAGTTTCCGGTCCAGTGTAGTTACGGAAATGCCGACCTTGGCGAGGCCCTTTTTGGCCATGGGCGCCAGAATGTCGATATCCCGCTTGATCAGCGCCGATTTGGTGACGATGGCGACGGGGTGATCGGCCTTGGCCAGCACTTCCAGTATCTGCCGCATGATGCGCCATTCGCGCTCGATCGGCTGATAGGGATCGGTATTGGTGCCGATGGCGATCACCCGCGGCTTATAGCCCGGTTTCGCCAGTTCCCGTTCCAGAAGCTTTGCCGCATCCGGCTTGGCGAAGAGTTTCGACTCGAAATCGAGCCCGGCCGAAAGCCCCATATAGCTGTGGCTAGGCCTTGCGAAACAGTAGATGCAGCCATGTTCGCAGCCGCGATAGGGATTGATGGAACGGTCGAACGGGATATCGGGAGATTCGTTGCGGGTGATGATGCTGCGTGGCTTTTCCACCTGCACCTCGGTGCGGAATTCCGGCATGTCTTCGAGCGTCTGCCAGCCATCGTCGAAAACCTCGTGCTGCAAGGTCTCGAAGCGCCCGTCCGGGTTCAGCCCGGCGCCGCGGCCACGACGGCGGTCGATCTCGATGCGCAGGCCGGATGCATCGGCGAGCGCATTGGCAATATCCGGCATATGGCTCGGCTGGAAGGCAGCCTGCCCCGAAAGCGTATGGTTTCTCATCTGGATGCTCCCAGGACGCTGCACACCCATCGAGGCACGCTCAACGCCCTAAACCGTTTCCATGCGGACGGGCGTTTCCTCGCCGTCCGAATGATTAAATTCCTACATCAGGAATGAGAACAATACAAGAACAAAATTGTGAATTCGTGACATGCCGCACAGCCTGCGGCGAAGATGGCAGGCTCCGGATCCTGTTTGAAGAAGGCCATGTCCGAATGGGTGGCGGTGGTTTTTACCGTGATGAGCGCAGTGGCAATTTATTGTGCGATGCGTTAGAGCTATGCCTATGTTGACAGTGATTATGGAATGCCGGGATCAGGAACCGGAACTGGCGCACACGCTGTCTGCGCTCGTCACCGGGGCCGTGGAAGGGCTGGTAAGCGATGTGGTGATCCTCGATCACGGTTCGCGCGATGGGTCGTCGCGCGTTGCCGATGCCGCCGGCTGCCGTTTTTATGGGCAGTGGGACATCGAGGAGATCGTGCAATCCGCCCGCGGCGGCTGGCTGCTGCTGATAGAGCCCGGCGCGCGCCCGCAGGCAGGCTGGATCGACGAGATTCTCGAATATGTGGCGATCTGCGCGCAGCCGGCCCGCTTTTCGCCGTCGCGTTATCATCGCCGCAATGTCTTTAGCCGCGTGCTGCGCCGCGTTCCGCCGCTGGAGCATGGATATCTTCTGCCGAAGAAACATGCCGTCTCGATCGCCAAATCGGGCATGGGCCTGACGCAGCTCGTCGGCGCGCAAAAGCCGCGCCGGCTGAATGCGGAAATGGTGCCCGCCTGGGCGCTGCGGGCCATGGCCTGAGGTCAGTGGCGCCTTTGGCGCATTGGTTCCCAATTTGCCAAAAGAGATGGTAGCCTAAGCGAACACTAAACTTAAGCGATACTATAAGATTATACTCGACTTATGAGGGAATAAAGAGCAGTCTCGACCCATTTTTCAAAGGAGGGTCGCATGCTCTGTGAAGTCTCTAAATCTTCGATGCTTGTCACTGTTTTTTGCGGTTTCATTACCCTTGTCGCGCCGACGGCGGCGATGTCCCAGGCGGCATGTGGGGCCGGGGGGATCGTGTTTAAGAGCAGGGAACTCAAAGTCGATGCTGACGGTGCTCCGAATTCCTATCTCGTCGATGGCAAGGGGTTATCCTACACCTGCGATGGTGTGACGGCGGTCGGCTCCACGCCGAAGACGGATCCGAATGGCTGGCAGGATAAATGCCGTGCAGCCTGGAAAAAAGCCGTCGCAACAGGTGATTACTCAAAAATCAGAATTTTTGGATTTTCCAAAGACGAGAACAATAGACCGATCGTCCAGAAAGCTGGTGATCCCCTTCCTGGAAAAGCCTTCATCACGGAAACCTCCGTCCCGGTTCCAGACGGTCCTGTTGGAACACAGAGGCATTGGGTGGATGCCAACGAAATTCCCTACGTGGTTCTCTCCAGCAGCTTCGTGAGCAGGTATGGCGTGAAGGACGGCGACATAGCTGTCATCTATCGTCCGGCGACGGGAAAATTTGCCTATGCGGTTTATGGCGATGGCGGTGATCTTGGCGAGGCCTCGGTGCGACTGCATCAGGATATCGGCAATAATCCGCTGGTGAACTATGGAGGCGTGATGCGCGCAAAGTCGGGGATCGCCGATAAGACCAGAAACGGGCCAGTCGCCATCTTAACCGTTATTTTCCCTGGTAAAACGACGCATCCAACGGTCGATGCAAAAAAGTGGCGAGAGGAAATTGCCGCCAAGGGGAAAGCCCAGTTTGAGCAATGGGGCGGCGTTAGAAAACTGGTGGAATGCGCCCGTTGAGGCGCGCAGCTGCGGGTAAGTAAAATGGGCGGCGTGATGCCGCCCAAACACCCCGCCAGCGCAGGGAAGCCGGTATTTATCAGCTGCTCCGCTGAACTGTTACGACACCAGAACCTTGCCGGGGTTCATGATGCCCGCGGGGTCGAAGGCGTGCTTGATGCGATGCATCAGCTCCATTTCAATGCCGGGCCGGATGGCGGCCAGTTCGTCGCGCTTCAACTGACCAATGCCATGTTCGGCCGAAATGGAACCGCCGAGCGACAGCACGATGCCGTGCACGATCTCGTTCATGTCCCGCCAGCGGCCGAGGAATTCGGCCTTGTCGGCGCCCACCGGCTGGGAGATGTTGTAATGGATGTTGCCGTCGCCGAGGTGGCCGAAGGCGCAGACGCGGGCACCGGGAATGGCGGCGAGAACCGCCTTTTCCGCCGTCGCCATGAATTCCGGTATTTTAGACACCGGAACGGAAACGTCGTGCTTGATTGATCCGCCTTCCGGCTTCTGCGCATCCGACATGCTTTCACGCATGTGCCACAGCGCCTGACGCTGGGCTTCGGAAGCAGCGATCACCGCATCCTCCACCAACCCGGCCTCGAAACCGCGCTCCAGCAGCGATTGCATCATGGTATCGGCCGTCTCGGCCGAATCGGAGGTGGAAATATCGATCAGCGTGTACCAGTCATGCGGCTGCTCCAGGGGATCGCGCACGCCGGGAATATGTCTGGCGGTGAATTCGACGCCGATTCGCGGCATGAGCTCGAAACCGGTCAGCGCCGTGCCGCAGAGATTGGAGGCCATTTCGAACAGCTTCAGCGCGTCTTCGGTGGAACGAAGACCGGCAAACGCGACCTGATGGCCAAGTGGCTTGGGGAACAGCTTCAGAACCGCGCCGGTGATGACACCCAGCGTGCCTTCGGAACCGATGAAGAGATCGCGCAGATCGTAACCCGTATTGTCCTTTTTCAGTCGGCGCAGCCCGTTCCAGATTTCGCCCGTGGGCAGCACCACTTCGAGCCCGAGGCAAAGCTGGCGCATATTGCCATAGGCAAGCACCGCCGTGCCGCCGGCATTGGTGGCGAGATTGCCGCCGATGCGGCAGGAACCCTGCGAACCGAGCGACAGCGGGAACATGCGCTCCACGGAATCGGCTGCCTTGTGAATGTCGTCGAGAATGCAGCCGGCATCCGCCACGATGGTGTTGGCAACGGGGTCGATGTCGCGGATGCGGTTCATGCGCTCCAGCGACAGGATGATATCGGTGCCGTCCGCGCGCGGCGTCTGGCCGCCCACAAGGCCGGTATTGCCGGTCTGCGGCACGATGGGCGTGCCGGTTTCGCTGGCGAGTTTCAGGATGGCGGCAACGTCCGCGACGGAACCGGGCTTGAGCAGCAGCGGCGAAGTACCGTGATAAAGCCCGCGATTTTCCACCAGGCGCGGCGCCATCTCCGCCGGGTCACGAACCGCATTTTTTTCGCCGACAATGGCGGTGAAGCGGTCAAGGATGTCGGAGGAAGGGATGGCGGTCATGGGCGTCTCGCTGTCTTTTGAAACATGGGCGAAAGGGTAGAGTGCCGTCAACCTCGCGGCGCGGCGGCGCGGGAAAGGCGGTCGTTGATCGCCTCTCCAAGACCATGGGTGGGAATGGCGGTGATGGCGATGGTGTCCGCGCCGCTCGCATCGGCGGCTTTCAGATAGTCGAACAGATTGGCGGCGGCCTCGGCAAGGTCGCCGGAAGGGCTGAGATCGAGAACGGTGCGCGCCGTCGCCTCACCGGAAACCGCGATGCCACCGAAGCGGATCAGCGCTTCGCCGGGCAAAACGGATATGGCGCCGAGGCGGACAGTGGCGCCCGGCGCATAATGCGAGGCCAGCATTCCGGGTGCCTCGATGGCGGCGGCGGCTTTTTCCGGCCGCTCGAGCTGCGTGCCGGCGACGCGCTCAATATCTTCGGTGACGATGCCGCCGGGGCGAAGCAGCCGCACCCGCCCATCCTCTTCCACCTTGACGATGGTGGATTCGACACCGACGGCGGCGGCACCGCCATCGAGAATGAGATTGATCTTCTGCCCGAGATCGGCCTCCACATGGGTCGCACTCGTCGGGCTGATCTTGCCGGAACTATTGGCGCTGGGGGCGGCCAGCGGCCTGCCGAAGCGGCGGATCAGATCGCCGGCAAAACCCTGCGGCACGCGAATGCCGACGGTATCGAGCCCGGCCGTCGCCAGTGCATGAATGCCGCTTGCAGGTTTCAGCGGCAGAACCAGCGTCAGCGGGCCGGGCCAGAAGGCCTCTGCGAGCTTCCGCGATATGGGGTCGAAAACCGCGTAACGTTCGGCCATGGCGATATCGGCCATATGGCAGATCAAGGGATTGAACTGCGGCCGTCCCTTGGTCTCGTAAATGCGGGTGATGGCCGCCGGATTGGTGGCGTCGGCGGCAAGACCATAGACGGTTTCCGTCGGCAGGGCGATGGGCTGGCCATCCGCAAGCTCGGCAACGGATGCCTGCAGGGCGGTTTCCCGCTCGTTTTCGATGTTGATATGACGCGCCATGATGCTGCCTTTCAGGGCGGTCAATAGCGTATTTCAGGCCATACTGGGAAGCGCTAATGCATGTCGCCCGAAAGTGGTCCGCGGTTTCGGGATAACGACATACATAAAACAAATAAAGATAAAGCGCCCGGGGCGCTTTATCGCGGCTTTTATATCGCCTTGATGATCTTGCGCATCTCCTGCGAACGCGCGCCGAGCATCAGCACGTTTTTCAGCGCCTCGCGCGGATCATGGGTCTGGAACAGCAGGCCGCCGCGATGGAAGGAGGTGTCGATGGCCATCTCCCGATCGGGAAGCGCATTGATGGCGACGGCGAAATACATGCGCGAATAGCGCGCATCGATGTTTTCGAAGAAGTTTTCAGCCCCGCTCAACTCCGCGAAGAAATTGGCGAAATAGAAGGACCAGAGCACATGGCGCTCGGCATCGAAGCTGGTTCTCGCCGCCGTGACGTGGCAATAGCCGAGATGCGGGCGGTCGTTGAGGAGATGGTGAAACACCATCTTGGGAAAACGGATTGACTGGTGGAAGGCATTAAGCCGCGTATGGGTGGCGTCGGCCGCGGCCTCCAGCTTGCGTCCCGTCAGCGCCGCGACCTCGTCGTGGCTGTAATAGACGCGTTCTCTCGGTAGCCAGCGCTCTTCGTAACGGCTGATGCGCCCGGTCCGCAGGAAATCCGAATGCGCGGTCTTGGAGCGTATCGGCGCGACGGAGTGTCTGCCGGCATCGAAATAACGTATGCGTGTCGCCTTCTCCACCAGGAACGCCCTCGTTGCTGTCAATCCGGAAAGATAGTTTAGTCGGTATTAATACTCCGTTGCACCGCATCCCTGTTTTTTGATGGGTGGAGAGAAGGGCAGGCGCTATCATGCGTCATATTGCGACGTCGTTTCCGGCGCTGAATAGCCGTTAGATTTCCCAGCGGAATGGGCAGCGAGGGCGAATTGCGCATGTCGCAATTTGTCGCCAATGCGGAAGCCGATGTCGCTGTTTGTGCTGCCGCAAATGACCGCCGGTGTTTAGATGAGGACATGCTTCCGCAACCCCGCAAATGGTGCCGGGCAGGGCGGTTTGATCGAGGATTTGGCCATGGAATTGCGTGACACCGTATTGCGCCAGCTGAAGAACCGCCGCGAAGGCTTCAGCCTGGAACAGCCCTTCTACACGGACCCGGATTATTTCAAGCTGGATATGGAAACCATCTGGTATCGCGACTGGCTGTTCGTCGGCCATGATTGCGAAGTGCAGAAATCCGGCAGCTATTTCACCGTTCAGGTCGGGGCCTATTCCGTCGTCATCGTGCGTGGCCGCGACGGAGAGATCCGTGCCTTCCACAATTCCTGCCGCCATCGTGGTTCCCGCGTCTGCACGACGCAAAAGGGCCAGTCGGCGCGTCTCGTCTGTCCCTACCACCAGTGGACCTATGATCTCGACGGCAAGCTGCTGTTCGCGCGGCATATGGGCGAAGAATTCGACAAGGGCGATTTCGGCCTGAAGCCGGTCGCCTGCGAAACCGTCGCCGGTTACGTCTTCATCTGCCTTGCCGACCAGCCGGCGGAGTTCGAGCCGATGCGCAAGGAAGTCGAGAGCTATATGGCTCCGCACCGCATCTGGGAAGCCAAGGTCGCGCATGAGAGCACGATCATCGAAAAGGGCAACTGGAAGCTCGTCTGGGAAAACAACCGCGAGTGCTACCATTGCGCCGCCAACCATCCGGAACTCTGCCGCACCTATCCCGAAAACCCGAGCGTGACGGGAACGGATGGCGGCGCGAGCGATCCCGAGATCGGCGGTCACTGGGCGCGCTGCGAGGCGGCCGGCCTTCCGAGCCGTTTCAAGATCGATCCGAAGGGTCAGTTCCGTGTCGCCCGCATGCCGCTGATCGGCGAGGCGGAAAGCTACACCATGTCGGGCAAGCGCGCCGTGCGCCGGCCGCTTTCGGAAGATGTCAGCATCAGCCATATCGGCGCGCTGCTCCTGTTCCACTATCCGACGACCTGGAACCATTTCCTCGGCGACCACACCATTTCCTTCCGGGTGCTGCCGCTCAGCGCCAACGAGACCATGGTTACCACCAAGTGGCTGGTGCACAAGGATGCGGTGGAAGGCGTGGACTACGATCTGGAAGACCTCACCCACGTCTGGAACGAAACCAACGACCAGGACCGCCGCATCGTCGAGGAAAACGCTTTCGGCATCCGTTCGCCCGCCTACCAGCCCGGCCCTTACTCCATGGAAGACGAAGGCGGCGTGATGCAGTTCGTCAACTGGTATGCTGATTTCATGATCGACCGGCTTTCGGGCGACAAGGCCCGGCTTTCGGCCGTAGCGTAACGCGAAGATGAATATGGTTGTGACCTACAAGCACATAGACGAGATGAAGCCGTGGAGCGACAAGCTCCACCTGCTGGAATGTATCTCGGTGACACCCGAGACACCGGATGTGATGACATTCCTGTTCCGCTCCGAGGATCAGAACTGGTTCCGTTATCTTCCGGGCCAGTTCGTCACGCTGGAATTGCCCGTGGGCAGCGAGCCGCTCTACCGCACCTACACATTGTCCTCCAGCCCGTCGCGGCCCTATGCACTTTCGGTCACGGTCAAGGCGCAGGCCACCAGCATCGGCACGCGCTGGATGTTCGACAATCTGAAGCCCGGCATGAAAATCCGGGCGCTTGGCCCGCTCGGCGACTTTTCCTACGTCAAGCATCCCGGTGACAAATATCTGTTCATCTCGGCAGGCTCCGGCGTCACGCCGATGATGTCGATGGTGCGCGACATGAGCGACCGTGCGCCGCAGAGCGACATTGCCTTCATCAACTGCTCGCGTACCCCCGGCGATATCGTCTTCCGTCATGAGCTGGAATATCTCGCCCGCTTCATGCCGAACCTGTCGCTCGGTTTCATTGTCGAGAAATGTGGCCGCACCGATCTCTGGTCTGGCCTGAAGGGCATGGTCGACAAGGCCAAGATCGCGCTGCTCGCGCATGATTTCATGGAGCGGACCGTTTTCTGCTGCGGACCGGAGCCGTTCATGGCCGCCGTCCGTTCCATGCTCGACGCATCCGGCTTCGACATGAGCCGTTATCACCAGGAAAGTTTCTCGCCGGCCGCTCCCGTTGTCGTCGGCGAGAGCGTTCAGCCCCTGGCGGATGGCGAAGCGCTATCGATGGTGGGTTTCACCCTTTCCGGAAAAGAGATGCCCTGCCAGCCCGGCCAGACGGTTCTGATGACGGCGCGCGCCGCCGGCGTTCGCATCGGTGCGGCCTGCGAATCCGGCATCTGCGGCACCTGCCGGGTGCTGAAGCTTTCCGGTGAGGTGGAGATGAACCACAATGGCGGCATTCTCGATGAGGAAATCGAGGAAGGCTATATTCTGGCTTGCTGTTCGCGGCCCTTGACCGATGTGAAGGTGGAAGCCTGACACAGGCAGTCTCCCGAAACTCTCATCGGTTTCGGGAAAAAGACAGGCATGAGACACAGGCATGAGACAAGGAGCTGGATCGTTTTGGCAATTCGACGAAAAGCCAAAACGATCCAGCGGCGTGTCACGCCCCTTTCCTTCACCGGATAGTTGTCTTGGAACCAAATTTCCCTAAACTCGTTTGCACGTCATCGAATTCTTTTCGGGCATGAACGGGGTCCGCCCCTCTCTCCGACGAGAACGCGTGGGTGAAAAGGCGCGGCCAACGCGCTGAAGCAAACGGAGGAAGATCATGATGAATTTCCGGACAACGAGTGTCGCTACAGCGATCGTCGTGTTCCTCACCAGCTTTACGCCGTCGCAGGCGTTCCAGGTCCCTGTTCCGATGCCCAAGCCGGCGGTTTCCACCGACAACGTGGTGCCGGTGCAATATCGCGAATGGGACCGCAGATACGATCGCCGTTATGGCGACCGCATGTATCGCCCGCGCCCGCCGCGTGACGGCTGGTATAATGGTCACCGCGGTTATCGCGATCGTCGTCCGGGTTACCGTTATCACAATGGTTACTGGTTCCCGCTGGCAGCCTTTGCCGCAGGCGCCATCATCGGCGGCGCCATGTCGCAGCCGCGTCCGGTCTATGGCGGCAGCCATGTCTCCTGGTGCCAGAACCGCTGGCGCTCCTATCGCGCCTACGACAATACCTATCAGCCGAACAGTGGTCCGCGCCGCATATGCGTATCGCCCTACAGCCGCTGATGACGGTTTTGGAAAGCCCGGATTCATTCCGGGCTTTTGTTTTAAGGCTGCCGATCTGGATAAACCAGGTGTGATGGGGCCGTTAATGCTGGGTTCAGGCGCGGACGCCTAGCCTGTAGGTGGTAAAGTTACAGCCAGACCCGACAAACTGGCCAAACGAGAAGAAAAAACTGCTATTATTCACGGAGAACGGCCTGTCGACCGTCGTGAATGGAGGAAGTCAGATGAAAAGCTATGTGAAGAATATCCTGGCTGTCGGTCTTTCTGCAATCGTGGTTGCAGGAGCGATCGTTCCGGCAGAAGCAGCGATGCCGTTGCCAGTGGCGCCGAAGAGCGTCGAGGCCGTGGGCAATGACGCCGGCCAGAATATCGTGAATGTGCAATATTGGCGCGATCGTGACGACTGGGGCGGTCGCCGTGGTTGGTATCGCGGCCATCGCGGTTATCGCGATTATCGCCCGGGTTATCGTCACCATGACGGTTACTGGTTCCCGCTCGCAGCCTTTGCGACGGGTGCGATCATCGGCGGCGCACTGTCGCAGCCGCGCGAAATCTACCGTCCGGTGCCGGAATATCGCCCGCGTCCGGTCTATCGCGAATACCGCCCGGTCTATCGTGGCGGCATGAGCCGCGCGCATGTGAACTGGTGCTATGGCCGCTATCGTTCCTACGATGCCTATAGCAACACGTTCCAGCCGTATCACGGCCCGCGCCAGCCCTGCTATTCGCCCTACGGCTGATAGAAGCGACGTTTAAATCGAGAGAGCCGTCCGGTGACCACCGGGCGGCTTTTTGCTGTCACAAAATCCGCGCCCGCTTCAGCACCACCCAGGCGAGCAGGACCGAAATCACGATGAAGACGCTGGCCGAAAGCGTGCCGCCCGTGCCGACGGTAAACGGCAGCTCATCCGTATTCATGCCGAAAAAGCCGGTCACCAGTGATGGCGGCAGCAGGAACGCCGTCATCAGCGACAGGATATAGAGGTGGCGGTTGGTTTCCGACGAGAGTTTGGAATCGATTTCTTCATGCAGCAGCCTCGCGCGCTCCTGCAAGGCATAAACATCGTGATCGACAGCCTCCAGACGGCTCATCAGCCGCGAGGCGACATCCTCGAAACCATCCGGCATCTCGTCGTCATCGGCGGCGGAAGCGCGCCGCATCAGGGTCAGTACGGTGCGCAGATGCCGGTGCAGGCGAACGACCGTGCGGCGCAGCGGCGCAAGACGCCGCCGCTCGTCGCGGTTCTCGCTGTCATAGACCATGTCCTCGATGGCATTGAGTTCTTCCGTCGTCTCCATCACCAGATTGATGAGCGAGCGCTGGAATTCCGCCACCAGCCCCTCGAAGACATGCGACGGCGTGAGGTAACGATTGGAATTCTTGTCGACCGCCGCCTTCAGCCGGTCCACCGAATGCAGCGGCTGTAGCCGGGTGGTGATGATGAAACGGTCGCTCACCGCGAAATGCAGCCAGCCGAAATCGCGCGTTTCCTTGTCGAACTCACGCTGGAAATCGACCAGCGTGCCATAGAGCGATTTTTCATCGACCACGATGGAAGGATGGGTCTCATGGGTGGTGAGGCTTGCCCGTGCCGCCGGATCGAGACCGACGATCGTTTCGAGAAAGCCCGCCACCCGCTGGTCGGCGAGGTTGAGATGCAGCCAGTAGAACCCCTCATAACCGGCCATTTCGTCGAAGCCGGCATCGGGTGCTAGGCGGCGGCATGGGGCCGTTCCCGGCTGGAAGTGGTAGGCCCAGACAAGGCCGGGAATGGTGGGCGTTATGAGATCCATCGTGGCAGTCCTGACTGGCTGGATGGGAGGAGGGGAGGCGCCCGTCGTTCCGGTGTGGGAGCGGCAGCGGCGAGGCGCCTTTCAGCGCATGCTGAGCAAATTCATATGACAGTTTTATAACAAACCTGCCGAAATGGTGGGAATTTTCAAATTGACGTTTACGTAAAAATCATTTAGCCCGAGGGCAGTAGCAAGATGCAAGAGCTTCGGGAGGAGGCAGCATGTATAGCGCGCCGGTGGATGATATCGCCTTTACACTCAAACATGTGGCGGGTCTTGAAGACGCGCTGTCAAAGGGTGTGCTGGGAGACCTCAGCGAAGATCTCGTCGATGCCATTCTGCAGGAAGCCGGTCGCTTCGCAACCGGAGAGGTTGCGCCGCTCGCCGAGATTGGCGACCGCCAGGGCGCGAAGCTCGCTGACGGCAAGGTGACGACGCCGGATGGCTGGGCCGATCTTTATCGCCGCTGGGCGGAAGCGGGCTGGAACAGCCTGACCGCGCCGGAAGAATTCGGCGGCCAGAACCTGCCGCATATGCTGAATGTCGCAGCGCTCGAAATGTGGAATTCCGGCTCCATGGCCTTTGCGCTGGCGCCGACGCTGACCATGGGGGCCGTGGAAGCGCTCGTCGCCCACGGCAGCAATGATCTGAAGCGCATCTATCTTCCCAAGCTGGTCTCCGGCGAATGGACCGGCACCATGAACCTCACCGAACCGCATGCGGGATCGGACCTCGGTGTGCTGAAGACCCGTGCGGAGCGCAATGGTGACGGCACCTACCGCATCTTCGGCCAGAAGATTTTCATCACCTGGGGCGAACACGACGCGGCGGACAATATCATCCACCTCGTCCTCGCCCGCCTGCCGGATGCGCCGGCCGGAACGCGCGGCATCTCGCTGTTCCTCGTGCCGAAATTCCTGCCCGATGAAAACGGCGCGCCGGGCAGCCGCAACGATCTTTTCTGCCATTCGCTGGAGCACAAGCTCGGCATTCATGGCTCCCCCACCTGCACGATGATTTTCGGCGACGGCAAGTTCGGTGACGAAAAGGGTGCTCTCGGCTGGCTGGTCGGCGAGGAGAACAAAGGTCTTGCCTGCATGTTCACCATGATGAACAACGCCCGCTTGGCCGTCGGCATGCAGGGCGTGGCGATCTGCGAGGCGGCGACCCAGAAGGCGATCGAATATGCGAAGGAGCGCACCCAGGGCAAGGCGCCCGGCTGGCAGGGCTCCGGCATGAGCCCGATCATCGAACATCCGGATATCGCCCGCACATTGCTGACGATGAAGGCGCTGACGCAGGGGTCGCGGGCGATTTCCTTCAGCTGCGCCCATGCCATCGACATGGCGCATGCGACCGAAGACGCCCATCAGCGCGCTCACTGGCAGGAGCGCGCTGCCCTTCTGACACCGATTGCCAAATCCTTCTCCACCGATGCCGGCGTCGATGTCGCTTCCATGGGCATTCAGGTGCATGGCGGCATGGGCTTCATCGAGGAAACCGGCGCGGCGCGTTATCTGCGCGATGCCCGCATCGCCCCGATCTATGAAGGCACCAACGGCATTCAGGCCATCGATCTGGTGCTGCGCAAGCTGCCGCTCTCCGAGGGTGCGCAGGTGCGCGGTTTCATCGCCGAACTGCGCGAGATCGCCGCCCGGACAGCCGCTTCGAACCGCGATGATCTCGGCGAGACCGCCCGTTATCTCGAAGCCAGCCTCAACGATCTGGAAACGGTGACCGACTGGCTGCTCTCCCGCGTCAAGGCGGGCGAAACTGAAACCGCGCTTGCCGGAGCGACGGCCTATCAGCGCCTCTTCGGCCTGGCGCTCAGCGGCGCCTATCTCGCCAAGGGCGCTTTGGCTTCCGTCGATGATGGCAGGGGCGAGCACCGCGCAGCCCTTTGCCGTTTCACGGCGGAAAACCTGCTGGCGGAGACGGCTGCGCTGAAGGATCGCGTCATCTCAGGCGCGGCAAGCCTTGCCGCCGCCCGCACCCTGTTGGCTTGAGGAGTTTCAGATGTCGGACGATCACATTCTCGTCGAGCGGGTCGGCCATGCGCCGGAGGTTCTTACCATCCGCTTCAATCGGCCGGAAAAGAAAAACGCCATCACCGATGCCATGTATCTGCGCATGGCCGAGGCATTGCATGCCGCCAATGCGAATCCCGAAATCCGGGTGGTCGTATTTCTCGGCACGGAAGGCTGCTTTTCTGCGGGCAATGACATGGCCGATTTCCTGGCCTTTGCCATGTCCGGCGGCAAGGGCAAGCTTGCGGCACTCGAACTTCTGAAAGCGCTCGTCGCCTTCGAAAAGCCGCTGGTATCCGGCGTGGATGGGCTCGCCATCGGCATCGGCACGACGCTCAATCTTCATTGTGACCTGACGGTTGCCTCGAACCGCAGCCTGTTCAAGACGCCCTTCGTGGATCTGGCACTGGTGCCGGAAGCGGCCTCCAGCCTGCTCGTGCCGAAGCTCATCGGCCACCAGCGCGCCTTTGCGCTGCTGGCCATGGGCGAGGGTTTTTCCGCCGAACAGGCATGGCATGCCGGGCTGATCTGGAAAGTCGTCGCCCCCGAACATGTGGAGAGCGAAACGCTGGCGCTCGCCACCCGGCTTGCCGCCAAACCACAGCAGGCGCTGAAGATCGCCCGCGATCTGGTGCGCGGCAACCCGGACGATGTTCTTGCCCGCATCGAAGAGGAAGGCCGTCATTTCATCGCGCAGCTGCAAAGTGCGGAAGCGCGCGCCGCCTTCGAGGCCTTCATGCGCCGCTGAGCGCTCAAGGAAATGAGGAGTGGTTTGCCGTCTGGGAGCGCGCCGCTAGTTTCTTCTCCCCGTCGGGGAAAAGGTCGCGGCAGCGGGATGAGGGGGCAAGGGTGCGGTCTATCGCTGACGTTTCCCCCTCATCCGACCCTTCGGGCCACCTTCTCCCCGCGGGAGAAGAAACAGGCGGCATCCCCTGCGTTCGAAGCCACTGTGCTTGTGAATGCGGATTATGTATGGTCGCGCCCACCGGTCCAGTAAAGGTGAAGGCCTCCGCATGCGTCACGTCGTTTTCGTTCTGTCCGTCTTACTCTCCGCCGTAACCGTTGCAGAAGCGGCCGTGACTGCGCCTTTGTCGGTTTCGAGCAGCGACGTCATCCTGGCGCAGTCCGCGGATGACGATAGTCCGAATTTTTATTCCGGCAATAATCGTGACCACCAGCGCCGCGCGCGTTTCGTCTGCGTCATTGCCCCGCCAGAGAGCGCCAATCGCCGCCGGCCCTATATCTGCCCGCTGGAACGGGGTCGTGTTGGCGGTTCCTGCCGCTGCTCGGGCGTGGTCGGCAATGGCACGGTCGATACCGCCTGGTGATTACTTCTCCAGTACCGCCACGGCTTCCACATGCGGCGACCACAGGAACTGGTCGACCGGCGTGACGCGGGTGATGCGATAGCCGCCTTCCGTGAGGATGGCGAGATCGCGCGCGAGCGTCAGCGGATTGCAGCTTACCGCAACGATCTTCTTCACCGTGCTGCGGGCCAGTTCCTTGCACTGGAATTCCGCGCCGGCGCGCGGCGGATCGAAGACGACGGCATCGTAATTCTTGAGTTCGCTGACCATCAGCGGCCGGCGGAAGAGATCGCGCTTCTCGACGCTCACCGGCTTCAGGCCCTGCGTGTTGCGGGCGGCGAAATCCAGCGCCTTCAGCGGCTTGTCTTCCGCTTCCACCGCGTGCACCTTGCCGACGCGCGCAAGCCGCAGCGCAAATGTGCCGGAACCGCAGAAGAGATCTGCAATGCGTTTGGATTTGCCGACATGGGCAAGCACAAGCTCGGCCATGGCATCTTCCGCCTGCTTCGTCGCCTGCGTGAAACCGCCGGCCGGTGGCGAAACCGGAACGCCGCCGAATTCGATGATCGGCTTTTGCGGTTCGATCAGGATTTCACCCGAGAGTGAAACGCGGGCAATGCCGCGCATGGCAAGCACCGTTTCCGTGAGCGTACGCCGCTGCTTGTCGCTGACCGATTTGATGCCCTCGACGGAAATATCGAGACCGGAGAGCGTTTCTAGAACGGTGATGCGGAACGGTTCGGCATTGGCCACCATGGAAAGGCCGATGGCGCGGATGGCATCGAGCCGCGAGACGATGCCCGGCGAAGTCACGGGACATTCCTCGATGGCGACGATGTGATGGCTGTTCGCCTGGCTGAAACCGAGCAGCAGGCCCTTTTCCGTCCTGCGGGCGGCGAACACCGCACGACGGCGCTCGCCGGGGCGACAGATGACGAGATCGTCCACCGGCGGCGTCAGGCCCTTCGATTTCAGTGCCGAGACCACCAGCTCCCGTTTGAAGGCATGGTAAGGCTGGTCGGCAAGATGCTGCAGCGAACAGCCGCCGCAGGTGCCGTTCTTGCCTTCGGGGCCGAAATGGCGGCAGGCGGGCTCGCGGCGATCCACCGAGGCTTCGGCTATCGACATGACGGTGCCATGATCCTTCACCTTGGCGATGGCCACCGTTTCGCCCGGCAGCGCGAAGGGCACGTAGACCGGGCCGTCGGGACAGTGGGCGATGCCATCGCCCTGCGCGCCGAGGCTCTTGATGGTGACGGTCTGTGTGCTCATGGCTTTTCGCCTCCGAGAAGAAATTCGATATTGCCGTCGCCGCCGGAAATCGGCGAGGGAATGAGGCCGAGGCTTTTCCAGCCCATGTCTTCAACGAGCCAGCGTTCCAGCTCTGCCGCAACGGCAGGCGCGGTTTCGGGCTCCTTCAGAAGCCCGGCCTTGCTGATGGCATCGCGCCCGGCTTCGAATTGCGGCTTCACCAGCAAAGCCGCCAGAGCACCGGTTTCGGCAAGCTCAAGCGCCGGGGCCAGCGCAAGCTTCAGCGAAATGAACGAAACATCAGAGACGATGAAAGTGACGGGCCTGTCGTCCAGATCTTCCGACGTCAGAGACCGCGCATTCAGCCCTTCGAGATTGGTTACGCGCGGGTCGTTCTCGATCCTCGGATGCATCTGCCCGTGGCCGACATCGATGGCGGTGACGTGTTTTGCGCCCCGCTCGAGCAGCACCTCGGTAAAGCCGCCGGTCGATGCGCCGACATCGAGACAGTCCTTGCCCGACGGATCGAGCCGGAAATGATCAAGGGCGGCCACGAGCTTGAGGGCTGCGCGGGAAACATAGGCCTGTGCCGGGTCGCTGATGGCGATTTCGGCATTTCCGGCGACAGTCTGGCTGGGTTTGGTGACGATTTTGCCGTTCACGCTCACGGTGCCGCGCGAAACCGCGTCGCGCGCACGCGAGCGGCTGGCGAAGTGGCCGAGCGATACAAGAAGCTGGTCAAGCCGTTCATTTTCAGATGTTTTGGACATGGTCCCGTGTCAATGACCGTCAAACTCCGCCGATGCAAGCGATTTATCGCGGGGAAGGGGTTGTCGGCGTGCGCCATCGCTGCCGAAAGGCGCTGTTGCACCGCAAAATGAGAAAGTTCGATTAATCCAATATAAAGGCTTGTATTGCACTTTGTCCGCAAGGCCCGTGCGGCCACCGGAACCCCGCCATGATGGCATCTCCTTCCATTCCTTAAATTGCGACCGTTGCAGCGCAGACGCCTGCTTCGAGGCATCGGGTCGCCGAGAGAGTTTGCGATGTCGTTGAAAAATCTCCCCATTAACCTGAAGCTCATAGCCACCTTCTGTGCCTTGATGAGCGTGTGCCTGCTCGCTTCCGCGGTCGTGTTCTGGCAGACGCTGGGGAGCGAGCATGTCACGCTCGAAAACAACGAGACCAAGGATATCATCCAGGCCGTGGATGGGGCGACGGCTGCCATGCTGGAACAGGCCGTCAACCAGCGCGGCTTCCTGCTGTTCCGCAGCGACAGCACCTATAATGACGTGTTCGCCCAGCGCGACCTGATGCTGAAGAAGCTCAATGAAGCCCGCGCTCTCGCCGCCGGCCAGTCGGACATCCTGAAATCTATCGATGACATGGAAAAATCCGCTACCGTGTTCTTCAAGGAACTGGCGGAACCGCAGATCGCCGCTCGCAAGACGACGGAAGCGCCGATTTCCGAAATCATCGAGATCGGCCGCAACCAGGCGAAGGGCCAGCTCGATGGCTTCCGCGCTTCCGCTGCCAAGATCAAGGATCAGCTGAACGGCCTGTCGGCCGTCTATGCGGCCGAGCAGCAGGCCGCGGCCCTTAATCTCAAATACGCCCTTCTGGGTGGCGGCGCCGTTGCCGGTCTCCTGGCCGTCGCCCTCATCTGGGCGCTGTCGCGCTCCATCGTCACGCCGATCGTCGGCATGACGGCGGCGATGAGCCGACTTGCCGATGGCGACATGACCACGGAAGTTCCGGCTGTCGATCGCGGTGACGAAGTCGGCAAAATGGCGAAGGCCGTTCTGGTCTTCAAGCAGGCCGGGCTGGAAAAATCCCGCCTTGCCGGCGAAACCGAGCGCATGCGCTCGGCAACCGAGGCCGAACGCCGCCGCAACGAGGAAGAAAAGGCAAGAGACGAAGCCGCAAGCGCCTTCGCCAGCGCCGAGCTTGGCAAGGGTCTTGCCGCCCTTGCGGATGGTGATCTTTCCTATCGCATCGAAACGCCTTTTGCGCCTGCCATCGATCCTGTCCGTCTCAATTTCAACGGCGCCGTCGACAAGCTGCAGCAGGCGCTGCGCACGGTCGGCGAAAATGCCGCCGCCATCAATGCGGGTGCTTCGGAAATGTTGTCGGCTGCAGACGACCTGTCCCGCCGCACCGAACAGCAGGCGGCCTCCATCGAGGAAACCGCCGCAGCACTGGAAGAAGTCACCACCACCGTGCGTGATAGCGCCCGCGGCGCGGAAGATGCCGGCAATCTGGTCCAGCGCGCCCGTGCCGGTGCGGAAAAGTCCGGCGTCGTGGTCCGCAAGGCGGTTGCCGCCATGCGCGAGATCGAGAAATCCTCGGGCGAGATCGGCAATATCATCGGCGTGATCGACGACATCGCCTTCCAGACCAACCTGCTGGCGCTGAATGCCGGTGTGGAAGCCGCTCGTGCCGGGGATGCCGGCAAGGGTTTTGCGGTGGTTGCGCAGGAAGTCCGTGAGCTTGCCCAGCGTTCCGCCAATGCCGCCAAGGAAATCAAGACGCTGATCGGCGCTTCCAGCCAGCAGGTGGAAAACGGCGTCAATCTGGTCGACGAGACCGGCAAGGCGTTGGAACTCATCGTCGCGGAAGTCGAAGAGATCAACGCCCATGTCAGCGCCATCGTCGTTGCCGCCCGCGAACAGGCGACCGGCCTGCAGGAAATCAATACGGCCGTGAACACCATGGATCAGGGCACGCAGCAGAACGCCGCCATGGTGGAGCAGCAGACCGCCGCCAGCCATTCCTTGGCCCGCGAGGCGGAAGCGCTGAACAGCCTGCTCGGCCAGTTCAGAATGGACGGCATGCGCGCTGCTGTCGCGAGTGCCGGCGGATATTCGGCGCCGCGTCAGTCCTCCGCCAAGCCCGCCTTCCAGCCCGCGCCCGCCGCACCGATGCGCAAGGCGCCGGTGAAGCCTGCCTCCGCAGCTGCGCGGCCTGTCGCTTCTCCCGCCCGCGCGCTTGGCCAGAGCCTTGCCCGCGCCTTTGGCGGTGCCGCCGAGGCACCGGCCGCGAAGGATCAGGACTGGACGGAATTCTGAGATCATCTTTCAGACTGAGTAATGGAAAACGGGGCCGCAAGGCCCCGTTTTTTTGCATCAGCTCTTGAGACGGGGACATAGTTACGTTCCCTGCAACCGGAACATCCGCGCGAAAAACTGCTCATCGGACAGTCGGTGAAGCAGGGCGGCAATAACGGCGGTTGCCGCAACGGCGAAAACAAGCCGCCCGACGAGAACACCATAGACATCGGCGCCCAGCGACATCACCACCAGCGTGTCTTCGATCACGCTATGGGCAAAGCCCATGAACACGCAGGAGAGAAACACCTGGCGTGGTGAGACCGCCCCCGATTGCGCCTCGCGGATCAGGAAACCCGCGCCATAAGAAATCCCCAGAAACAGGCCGATGGCGGTGAGATGTTCCGCCTCGCCGCGAATACCGGCAAGACGCAGGAGCGGTGAAAGCGCCTTCATCATCAGCGCCAGCAGGCCGGTCACGCGAAGGATTTCAAGTCCGAACGACAAAGCGAGAAGGATGACAAACATCCAGACCATGGTTTCCCCGAGACCGAGGAAATAACCCGTCCAATCGGGTGTGGCGCCCATTGCGATCCAGGCCGGGTTCACCGGGGCGGACAGCCATCCCGTGGCTTCCAGAATCTGGTGCAGGAGAAACGCATAAAGCAGGCCGCCGGCGATGCGCAGCAGCGTGGAAACGAGCATGCCCGGTCCCGCCTTGGCGATGATCTTCTGTTCGATGGGCAGGGCATGCGCAAAGAGGATGAGTGCGGAAAAAACGGTGATATCCGCGACGCTCAATGACGATGCGGGAACGAGGGTGAAGATGAGCGGCACCGCCCCCCATATGCCGACCAGCATGGCCGTCAGCCAGGCAAGACCGAGCTCCGGGGGAAGTCCGATAAGGTTCATGACGGGCGCAAAGGCAGGCGCCACCGCCTCGATTGCCCCCATTCTCGATAAAACTTCGGTCAATATGGCGATCGGAACCGTGATCCGCACGAGCACCCAGTAAATTCCGAGCGTTTCCCGCGTTTTCTGCCGGACGGTTGCGAAAAATGGCATGTGAGACTCCCTGAAGGTTTGTCCCTTTTCTCTAGGCTGAAGCCATTCGCATTTGTGGTCAAAGATTGCACTATCTTGCAATTTTATTGCAAATCGGCCGCAGGTGGATATGCTGCCGGTATGGATCGGATCGACCTGAAACTTCTGAATCTTTTGCAGAACGATGCATCGCGCACCAATGTGGATATGGCCGATGAGGTGGGGCTGTCCCCTTCCAGCTGCCTGCGCCGTCTACAACGGCTGCGCAAATCGGGCGTGATCGACCGCATTGTCGCGATCCTCAATCCCGCCAAGGCGGGGCGCGTCCTCAAGGCGCTGGTGACGGTGGAGCTGAAACTGCATGGCGAGCAGCATATGCGCCGCTTTCTGGATATTGCGAGCGCCGAAGAGGCGGTGTCGCAAGCCTATGCGGTCACCGGCGCGAGCGATGTCGTGCTGATGCTGCGGCTGCGCGACATGGAGGAATTCGACGCGCTCTGCGACCGGCTGTTCCGCGACCAGCACAATGTCGCGCGCTTCTTCACCATGGTCGTCATCAAGACGGCGAAAGAGGAAACCGCGATCCGGCTTTAACCGGAACCGTCGCGGTTTTTCAGAAAGGTAATTTCCAGATGGCGCCTCGCGTTAAACTGAAAATTCTGGATGGTTCCTATGGAATTGCCCGGCTTGCTGCGTCCGAGGCCATTCCGGCATGGGCCGATGGTGGCGGGTTTGTCAGTATCACCCGGACCGATGACGAACTTTCCGTCGTCTGCAGGACAGATCGCATACCGCAGGATGTGCGGGTTGATCCGGGTTGGTCGTGTTTCAAGTTTCAGGGTCCGTTTGCCTTTGATGAGACCGGCATCGTTCTGTCGGTCATCGAACCGTTGTCGACCAATGGAATAGGAATATTCGTGGTTTCGACTTTCGATGGCGACCACCTGCTGGTGAAATCGAATGATCTGAAGAAAACGGTCGACCTCTTGGCAAATGCAGGGCATTCACTCCTTTAAAAATCCATTTTGCCACGACGGCTTTTCTGAAGAGGTGCGTTTTGAACAGTGAAATCGAACTCCCGGTGCAACAGCAGCTGGAGGCCTATAATGCCCGCGACATCGATGCATTCATGGCCTGGTGGGCGGATGATTGTCAGTATTATGCCTTCCCGACGACGCTTCTGGCAGGAAGTGCGGCAGAGATACGAGCGCGCCACATCGAGCGCTTCAAGGAGCCGGATCTGCACGGGGAACTGCTGACGCGCGTTATTGTCGGAAATGTCGTCATCGACCACGAAACGGTCACGCGGAACTTTCCGGAAGGAAAGGGAGAGGTCGACGTTGCCTGCATTTATGAAGTCGAAAACGGCAGGATCGCCAAGGCGTGGTTCAAAATAGGCGAGCCGCGGATATTGTCGCAAAAATCCTAACGTGGGCAGAGGACCCGCGCCTCGTGCGCGGGGTTTCTTCGCGGTCCATTTTGTTATGCCGCGTGATCGGCCCGCATGGGATGCCAGACGGAAATATCCCGCGGCGCATCCAGAAGATCGGGCAGGGCGTCATGCCATGCCTGCCGATAGGGGCGGTTGATCTGAACGTCGATGACGTCCTGATGGTCGCTCCAGGTCTCGTGCAGCAGGAAGCGGTTCTCGTCTGCGCCATCCCGGTGCAGGGTTGCGTTCAAGAAGGTCTTTTCGTGCCGCATGGCGTCGAGCAGCGCGTTCAGCAATTCTAGAAAACGCTCGCGCTGGCCGGGGCGCACCTGAAAGCCAATGAGATAGGTGGTGTGCACGGGTCTTACTCCTTGGTGCCTTGCATCAGTGCCACGCGGGTTTCAGCATCGGCGGGGTAGAAACATTCCAGCACCAGTTCCGACAGCGTCACATCCGTCGCCGTGCCGAAAACCGTTGTGGTTGAAATGAAGCTCAGTATAGAGCCCGAAGACGGATCACGAAGCTGGAACGGTATTGCCAAGGGATCTGCTCTGGCGGCATGGGCCGGAAGCTTCGGCGCGGGATAGGCCGCAAGCTCCGCATGCAGGCGGGAAAGCACCACGTCTCCGGTTTCTTCCACCTGTCGTTTCAGCCGTTCAAGCAGATGGTGCCGCCATTCGGCAAGGTTGACGATGCGGGAACTCAGGCCATCCGGATGCAGGCTCAGTCGCAGCGCATTCAGGGGCGGCTGAAGCAGGTCCCCGGAAACGCCGGCGAGCAACGACGTGATCGCATCATTGGCGAGAACAACATTCCAGTGCCGGTCGACGGCAAGGGCGGGGAAGGGCATGTGCCCATGCACGACGGTTTCGACGGCTTGCCGGGCTGCCGCCATATCAGGCGCATCCAGCGATCGTTCGGAATGGACAGGCGCATAACCCGCCGCCAGCATCAGCCGGTTGGCGGCGCGGGCGGGCATTGAAAGCTGTTCCGCCAGCCTCACCAGCATTTCGCGGCTGGGGGACGAGCGCCCGCTTTCGACAAAACTCAGGTGACGTGCGGATATTTCAGCCTCTACCGCCAGATCGAGCTGGCTCAATCTGCGACGGGCTCGCCATTCCTTTAGCACCTGGCCGACATGTTCTCGATGATGTGTCATGCCCCGCAACCTAGCAGAAGATATCGCCAATGCGATTACCTCGCAGGTAATTGTTCTGCTTCCCCATCCCCGCCATGCTCAGGCCGTCAACCCAAAGGAGCGCAATCATGACACAACATCTCGCAATCGCCGAAACCTATCTCGCGGTCTGGAACGAGGAAGACGGCGAACGCCGCAGGCAGCTGATCGGCAAGGCATGGGCGGAAACGGCCCGTTATATCGACCCCCTGATGCAGGGTGAGGGCCAGAAGGGAATAGCCGCGATGATCGAGGCGGCGCGGCAGAAATTTCCGGGTTATCGCTTCGTGCTCACCGGCACCCCGGATGGCCACGGCGATTTCACCCGTTTCTCATGGCGCCTGATTTCGCCCGATGGAGACGATGTCGCTGGCGGTACCGATGTCGTCAGCCGCGATGCCGACGGACGGATCGACAATGTCGTCGGTTTCCTTGATGGCGCGGCGGCATAAAACAGTGAGGAGGGGCGGGATCATCTGCCCGCCTCCTTCACCTCGGGAAGCTTGCTTCAGCCCGCAAAACCCACGCCGGCCTGACGCTGGCCAAGCGCATCGAACACGGTGGAAACGATGCCGGCGCGGTCGAGGCCGGCATTGGCATACATGGTCTCGGGCTTGGCCTGTTCCACCCACTGGTCGGGCAGGGTCAGCGTCCGGACCTTGGGTCCATGGTCGAGCAGGCCGGCGCTGGCCATGAAATGCAGCACATGCGCGCCAAAACCGCCAACGGAACCTTCCTCGATCGTCACCAGAACCTCATGATGGGCGGCAAGCTGGCGGATAAGGTCGAGATCGAGCGGCTTGGCGAAGCGCGCATCGGCAACCGTCGTCGAAAGTCCGGCGGCATCGAGATCTTCGGCGGCCGCAAGACATTCCGCCAACCGGGTACCGAAGGAAAGGAGGGCAACCTTGGTGCCTTCCTTGATGATGCGGCCCTTGCCGATCTGGAGAATCTCGCCGCGGGCAGGCATTTCGACGCCGACGCCTTCGCCGCGCGGATAACGGAAGGAAATCGGGCCTTCATCGTAAGCCGCCGCCGTGCGGACCATATGTTTCAGCTCCGCCTCGTCGGCCGCCGCCATCACCACCATGCCGGGCAGGGTGGCAAGGAACGTCGTGTCGAAGGAGCCCGCATGGGTCGGTCCGTCGGCACCGACAAAACCGGCACGGTCGATCGGGAAGCGCACCGGCAGGCTCTGGATCGCCACATCATGCACCAGCTGGTCGTAACCGCGTTGCAGGAAGGTGGAATAAAGCGCGCAGAACGGCTTGTAACCGTCAGCCGCAAGCCCCGCCGCAAAGGTGACGGCATGCTGCTCGGCAATGCCGACATCGAAGGTGCGAGACGGGAAAAGCTCGGCCATCTTGTCGAGGCCGGTACCATTCGGCATGGCGGCCGTCACACCGATGATCTTGTCGTCGAGGGTGGCTTCCTGGATCAGCGCTTCGGCAAAGACGCTGGTATAGCTCGGCGCATTCGGCTTGGCTTTCGCCTGCGCGCCGGTGATGACGTCGAACTTGTTGACGCCGTGATATTTATCCGCTGCCGCTTCCGCCGGCGCGTACCCCTTGCCCTTCTGCGTCACCACATGGATGAGGACAGGGCCCTTCTGGTTGTCGCGCACATTGCGCAATACCGGCAGCAGGTGATCGAAGGAATGACCGTCGATCGGGCCGATGTGATAAAAGCCAAGCTCCTCGAACAGCGTGCCGCCGGTCACATAACCGCGTGCATGGGTCACGGCGCGGGTAATGGCGCGGTCGATGGTCTTGCCGAGATAGGCCGTCAGTTTCTTGCCGAAATCGCGGAAGCCCATATAGGTGCGGCCGGAGGCGAGGCGTGCCAGATAAGCGCTCATCGCGCCCGTCGGCGGCGCAATCGACATATCGTTGTCGTTGAGGATGACGATCAGCCGCGCATCGAGCGCGCCGGCATTGTTCAATGCTTCAAACGCCATGCCCGCCGACATCGAGCCGTCGCCGATCACGGCGATCACCTTACGGTCGCTGCCGTCCAGCCCCGCCGCCACGGCCATGCCGAGGCCGGCGGAAATGGAGGTGGAGGAATGGCCGGCGCCAAAATCGTCATATTCGCTTTCGGCCCGCCGGGTGAAACCGGAAAGGCCGCCTTCCTGGCGCAGCGTGCGGATGCGCTCGCGCCGGCCGGTCAGGATCTTGTGCGGATAACATTGGTGGCCGACATCGAAGATCAACCGGTCTTCGGGCGTGTTGAAAACCTTGTGAATGGCAATCGTCAATTCCACCACGCCGAGGCCGGCACCCAGATGGCCACCGGTCTTCGACACGGCATCAATCATCTCGTCGCGCAGTTCCCGTGCCAGTTCCGGCAGGTCGCGATCATCGATCTCCTTGAGATCGGAGGGAAAATTCACCCGGTCGAGCAATGGTGTCTGTGGCATTCCGGTCAATCGTTCGGCCTTTTCTGGTGGTCCGCAGGGCAACCTCCGCCGCGAAAGCCGGCGGGTCAGCCCTGCATGTCGTACACTTCTATAGAATTTCAACCTTCCGGCAAAGGGACAAACTCTTCTTCGTCGCCGGGAACGATATCGAAGCGTCCGGTTCTCCACTCCTGTTTGGCCTGTTCTATGCGTTCTTTTGATGACGAAACGAAGTTCCACCAGATGTAACGGCGCTGGTTGAGCGCCGCTCCGCCGAAGATCATGATATGACAGCCATTGCTGCCGGCCTGCAGCGTGATGTCGTCACCCGGCCGGAAGACGAGAAGCTGGTCGGCGGCGAAGATATCGCCGGCCACATCGAGCGAACCGGACAGAATATAGATCGCCCGTTCCTCATGATCGGCGGAGAAGGGGAATTTCACGCCCGGCTCCAGGGTCAGGTCGACATAAAGCGTATCGGTAAAGGCCGAAACGGGGGAGGTGAGGCCTTCGAATTCGCCGATCACCACCCGCCCGGAAGCGCCCCTGATATCGATCAGCGGCATGTCTTCTTTCGCCGTATGGGCAAAGGCCGGGGCGATTTCTTCCATATGGTCGGGCAGGGCAAGCCAGGTTTGCAGGCCGGACATGGAGAGCGGATGTCCGCGCAGGTTTTCCGGCGTGCGTTCCGAATGCACGATGCCACGCCCGGCCGTCATCAGGTTGATGTCGCCGGGACGGATGACGAGTTCGGTGCCGAGACTGTCGCGATGCTTGATTTCCCCGTCGAACAGATAGGTGACGGTGGAAAGCCCGATGTGTGGATGCGGTTTGACGTCCAGTGCCTCTCCCGCCTTCAGGATCGCCGGGCCCATGCGGTCGAAAAAGATGAAGGGACCGACAAGCCGCCGCTGCCGCGTGGGCAACGCGCGACGCACCGCAAAGCCGCCAATATCGCTGGTACGGGGAATGATGAGGTTCTCGATGGCATCGCAGGCAAAAGCATCACCCGCGACAGGATCGTTACCGGGAAAGAAGGACATGGCTTGCTCCTCGTAGCGTTACACGAAAGCTTACCACGAACGGAACGGGGTGGGAGCGTCGGAATGGTGAACGCAGCGTCACACCGTTCAACAGGACGTGTTTACTCCCCGTCGAGCGGCTCCACACCCTGCGGCTTGCCCGCCCGGTCGAGGCGGATCTTCTCGATTCGCTTTTCCGCAGCATTCAACAACGTCTCGCAGTGCTTCTTCAGGGCTTCGCCGCGCTCATAGATGGCAATGGATTCGTCCAGCGCCACGTCGCCGCGTTCCAGACGTGCGACAATGCTTTCCAGCTCGGCGACGGCCTTTTCGAAGGAATAACCGCTGACATCGGCTGTGTTGGCATTTTCCGTCATGTTCAACCCTTCATCATTCTCAAAATATGCATGGCTGCCGATTCCGCCAGCCCTTCCAGATCATAACCGCCTTCCAGCAGGCTGACGACCCGGTTCGATGTGTATTTATCGGCCATTTCCAGAAGCCGGCCGGTCGCCCAGTCGAAATCCTCGCCCACGAGATTGATCTGCGCCAGCGGATCGCGGTGATGCGCATCGAAACCGGCGGAGATGAGGATGAGATCGGGCGAAAAATCGGCGATCGCCGGCAGGACCCGCGATTTGAACGCCTCACGGAAATGCTCGCTGCCGGTATTGGGCGAAAGCGGCGCGTTGACGATGTTGTTCTTTACGCCGGTCTCGTTCTTGTCACCGCTCCACGGGTAAAGCGGCATCTGGTGGGTGGAACAGAACAGCACGGAGGTATCGTTCCAGAAAATTTCCTGCGTGCCGTTGCCGTGGTGCACGTCCCAGTCGACAATGGCGATGCGCTCCGCCCCATGCGCCTTCTGCGCATGGCGGGCGGCAATCGCCACATTGTTGAAAAGACAGAAACCCATGGCCTTGGCGGTTTCGGCATGATGGCCGGGCGGGCGGGCGGCGACGAAGACATTGTCGGCAGCACCGGTAAACACATCATCCACTGCCGCCATGGCAGCACCGATGCCGGTCAGCGCCGCCTGCAGGCTTTTCGGCGAAACGTAGGTGTCGGCCTCGATGCGGTTGATCTCGCCTTCCTCTTCGGGCACCTGCCGCATGACGGCAAGAAGATGCTCTTCCGGATGCGCCAGAAGCACCGCATCCTCATTGGCCTGCGGCGCCTCTTTCCGGATCAGCCGTTCGAAATTCGGGTGTTCGAGCGCGATGTTGAGTGAGCGCAGCCGGTCCGGCCGCTCAGGGTGGCCGGGAGGCGTGATGTGCTCCAGGAAGATCGGGTGTTCGTATAAACGCGTCGCCATGCTTTTCCTCCCGAAGAAAGTCTGTTCAGGCGCGCTGCGGCAGAAGCGGATAACCGGCCATCACGGCGCGGCCGGCCAGTGCGGCAAGCACGGCCTTCAGCGCATCGCCCGGAATGAAGGCGAGCGAGCCCATGAAGGCCTTTTCGAAACCGAGCCCGACAACCAGCGCCAGATAGGTGATGCCGAAAGCATAAAGCACGACGACGCCGCCAATCAGGCTGGCGACGAAGAAACCGACGCCCTGCGCCAAAGCCGACTGGCCGCGATGGACGAATTTTTCCGAGAGAAAGCCCGTCACGAAAACGGCCGCGATCCAGCCGATCAGGAAGCCCGTCGTTGGTGTGGTGAAGATCGAAAGGCCGCCGCGTCCGCCCGAGAGCACCGGCAAGCCGATGGCGGCGATCAGGATCGTCAGCAGAACTGCGAGCGTGCCGCGTTTTGCCCCCAGCACGACACCGGCCAGCATGACGCCGAGCGATTGCGCGGTAATGGGCACCGGAATGAAACCGAGCGTGATCGGCGGCAGAAGCCCGAGTGCAATGATGATGGCGGAAAACAGCGAAATCAGCACAAGGTCGCGGGTCGTCATGGCGCTCAAAACTCCGGATGGTTGTCTGGCGCCAAGCTTTGGCCTCTGAAACCGCGCGCGTCAATGGCGTCGGCAATGGCATCGGCATCCTTCAACGTCATAATGACGAGCGGCACGATGATGGTGGCCATCCGCACGGGCAGGCCGCGCGCCCGGTGTGCATCGCGCACCGCATGGTAACGGTTGACGATCTCCGGCACGAAGCGCACGACGAGCCCGACCGCAAGCCCGATATCGGCGGCTTTCACCAGCCCCAGCCTTTCGAGCGGTGCCGCGGCACGGGTAATCTCATCCATGAATTGCGAAATGCTGACGGTGATAGTGACGGCGGTGGCGAGAAACGCAAGCGCCGTGAGCCGCAGAAGATTGACGGTCGCATCCTGGGTCGGCAGCAACAGATAGCTGAAGGCGGCGACGAGAAGAATGGTCAGCATCACCGGCCGCAACCGCAGACCGATTTCGCGGAAAGAAAGCCGCGTCTCACGCAGAATGAGGGCGGCGAGCCCGACGGCGCTTCCCAGAAGCAGCAGGTCACGGGTAAGGAACAGCGCGACGCTGAAGCCCATGAGCGTCAGGAGCTTGATGCGCGGCGAGACGCGGTAGAGCCAGCCGCTGCCTTCCACATGCAGTGACTTCATCGCGACACCGCCGCGAGATACCGCGCGACCGCCTCTTCGGGGCCGGCATCGGCAATCAGGGCGCCCTCGTGGAAAACCAGCACGCGGTCAAAACCTTGAAGCAGCGGCAGGTCGTGGGTGATGACGATCAGCGACTGCGACAGCGCGACCATGGTTTTCTCGACGATGGCCCGGTTTTTGAGATCAAGCTGATTGGTCGGCTCATCGAGAATGAGGATTTGCGGTTCGGTAACCAGCAGGGCCGCCAGCGCCGCAAGCTGCAGTTCGCCGCCGGAAAGCTCATGCGCGCGCCGCTCCTCGAGATGGGAAATAGCGAGCCGGGCAAGAACGGCCTTCACGCGACTTTCGGTTTCCCCCTTGCCGATGCCAAGCCGCTTGAGGCCGAAGGCGATATCGTCCCGCACGATCGGCAGGATGATCTGGTTCTGCGGATTCTGGAAGATAAAACCGACCGTCTGGAGGACCGCTTTTGCGTCTTTCACGGTGTCGAGACCGTTGACCGACACCTTACCCTCGTTCGGCTTCGTCAGCCCGTTGATCAGCCGCGCGAAGGTGGTCTTGCCCGAGCCGTTGAGGCCGATCACGCCGATGCGCTTCTCCGTCAGCGTCAGAGACAATGGCCGCAAGGCCTGCCGGCCCTCGAAGGCGACACCTGCGGCGTCGAAACGGATTCCCAAGTTTTCCATGCTTTCTCGCATAATCCACGGCGCAACGATTTCCTAGAGCGAACCGCACTGCTTTCGTCATCCCGGCCTTGAGCCGGGATCCAGCCGACGCGCGTCGGCGTGGCGGGAAGAGTTTTTTCAACCCAAGTCCTTGGGCTGGCTGGATACCGGCTCAAGGCCGGGATGACGCGAAGCAGCGAGCATGACCCTGATCCCATCATCAACAGAAGTGAAATAAGGAACAAAAAAAGAACATTGCAATCGCGAAAAAGCCGTTCTACTTTCCCCTCCATGACGATCAAGGTTTCGAACGAAGCGGCAAGGCGGATTTTTCTGGCGCGGCAGGGGCTTTCCTCTCCGCCCGGCAAGGCGCTTTCCAAGGACGGGTTGCTGCAGCTCATCACCGATATCGGTTTTGTGCAGGTGGACAGCATCGGCACGGTGGAGCGCGCCCACCACCAGATCATCTTCTCCCGCAACCAGACCTACAGGCGGGGCCATCTGACCACGCTGCTGGAAAAGGACCGGGCGCTGTTCGAGCACTGGACGCATGATGCTTCCATCCTGCCGACGGAATTTTACCCCTATTGGAAACACCGCTTCCGCCGCCGCGAGCCGATCATTCAGGAGCGCTGGCGCAAATGGCACGGCGAGGGTTTCGATGCCGCTTTCGGCGAAACGCTGGAGCGCATTGCTGCCACCGGCCCGGTTCTGGCGCGGGAGCTGAAGGAGGAGGGGCATCAATCCGGAGGCTGGTGGAACTGGCATCCGTCCAAGACGGCACTCGAATATCTCTGGCACACCGGCAAGCTGGCGATTGCCGGCCGTGTGAATTTCCAGAAGGTCTATGATCTGGCCGAACGGGTCATTCCTGGCGAACATCACGAAACCGAGGTAGAGCACGCCGAATTCGTCGACTGGGCCTGCCGCGAGGCGCTGAAGCGGCTGGGTTTTGCCACCCACGGCGAAATCGCCGCCTTTTTTGATCTCGTCACCCCGCAGGAGGCGCGGGACTGGGTCAAGAACCATCGCGGTGAATTATGTGAGGTCTCGCTCCTCTCCAGCGATGGCGAGAGTGCCCGCCCGTCCTATGCCTTTGCCGGTTTCACCGCAGACCTTTCCGACGTGCCGGAACCCTCCGCCCGGGTTCGTGTGCTGAGCCCGTTCGATCCGCTGTTGCGTGACCGCAACCGCACGGAACGGCTGTTCGGTTTCTATTACCGCATCGAGGTCTTCGTGCCGGAGCCGAAGCGGCAATATGGCTATTATGTTTTCCCGCTTCTGGAAGGCGACCGGCTGATCGGCCGCATCGACATGAAGGCGGACCGCAAGCGCAGCACGCTGGATGTGCGCCGCCTGTGGCTGGAGCCCGGCGTGCGCGCCTCGGCCGGACGGCTGGAGAAGCTCGACGCGGAACTGTCGCGGCTTGCGAAGTTTACGGGAGTGGAGAGCGTGACTTATCTGGAGGGGTGGCGGGAGGAGTAGGGCGGTCGCTCTATCGCAACGTCATCCCAGCCCTTGAGTCAGGACGAGAGCACGGCATTGGCGGCATATTTCTTCTCCCCGCCGGGGAGAAGGTGGCCCGAAGGGTCGGATGAGGGGGCAGCTTGCGATCTATCGCTGACCGCGCCCCCTGATCCCGCTGCCGCGGACTTCTCCCCCTCGGGGAGAAGAAACAAGCGGTACCCGATCGCTTCATATTCACCGACGGACGGATTGATGCTCGTCTCAGTGAAGCTCAAAATCAGCCGATATCCGTCGCCGAAATCTTGATGCCGAACCCTTCAAGCCCGACATAATGGCGCTCGCGGGTGGTCATCAGCTTGATCGAGCTGATGCCGAGGTCTTTCAGGATCTGTGCGCCGAGGCCGATTTCCAGCCATTCATTCTCGCGCGAGCGAGCCTGCGCATGGGCCTCATCGGGATCGCGTGCCTTGCGGCGTCCGGCCACCTGGCCAACGCCGACGGAGCCTTCGCGCAGATAAACGATGACGCCGCGGCCTTCCTCGGCGATTTTCTGCATGTAATGCCGCACCGGCTGGCGGTCACCGAACACGTCGTCGGCCACGTTTTCCGGATGCAGGCGCACGGGAATGTCGATGCCGTCGCGAATGTCGCCGAAGATCACCGCCATATGCTGCATCGGATCCCAGGGCAGGGAATAGGTGTGCGCCTTGGCAGGGCCGAAGGGCGTTTCGATGGTGAAGGAGGATTCCAGCTCCACCAGCGTTTCCTTACGCTGGCGATAGGCGATGAGATCGGCGACGGAGACCTGCTTGAGCTGGTGCTTTTCCGCAAAGGCGGAGACCTGCGGTCCGCGCGTCACGGTGCCATCATCATTGACGAGCTCGCAGATGACGCCGATCGGCGGCAGGCCGGCGAGCTTGCAGAGGTCGACCGCCGCTTCCGTATGGCCGGAGCGCATCAGCACGCCGCCTTCGCGGGCGATCAGCGGGAAGATGTGGCCCGGCCGGGTGAAATCGGCAGCGCCGACATTCGGGTTGGCGAGATTGCGCACCGTCAGGGTGCGGTCATCGGCGGAAATGCCTGTCGTGGTGCCGTGCTTGAAATCGACGCTGACGGTGAAGGCCGTCGTATGGGCGCTGTCATTTTCCGCCACCATGGCATTGAGGTTCAGCCGCTTGGCTTCTTCGCGCGGCATGGGCGCGCAGACGATGCCGGAGGTGTGGCGCACGATGAAGGCCATCTTTTCCGCCTTGCAATGCACCGCCGAAATGATCAGGTCACCTTCGTTCTCGCGGTCGTCATCATCGGTCACGACAACGATTTCGCCGGCTTCGAAAGCGCGGATGGCGTCGACGACGCGTTTCTGGTCGTAAGCCATGGTGGTCCCCCTTATTTCAGTCGGCCGGTCTGGCCACGGTCTCTCAGGTAATGGTCGGCAACGGTGCAGGCGACCATCGCTTCACCGATCGGCACGGCGCGAATGCCGACGCAGGGGTCGTGGCGGCCCTTGGTACGCACATCGACATTGTTGCCGTCGGTATCGATGGACAGGCGCTCCGTCAGGATGGAGGAGGTGGGCTTGATGGCAAAACGGGCGATGACCGGCTCGCCGGTGGCGATGCCGCCCAGAATGCCGCCGGCATGGTTGGAGAGGAAGATCGGCTTGCCGTCATTGCCCATGCGCATCTCATCGGCATTTTCCTCACCGGAAAGCTCAGCCGAGGCAAAACCTTCGCCGATTTCCACGCCCTTGACGGCGTTGATCGACATCAGGCTGGAGGCGATATCCTGATCGAGCTTGGCATAGATCGGCGCGCCGATGCCGGCCGGAACACCTTCCGCCACCACTTCGACCACGGCGCCGATTGAGGATCCGGCCTTGCGGATGCCGTCGAGATATTCTTCCCACACCGGTACCATGGCGGCATCCGGGCAGAAGAACGGGTTCTGGTCGACCTGGTCCCAATCCCAATTATTGCGGTTGATTTTGTGTTTGCCGATCTGCACCAGCGCACCGCGGACATTCAGGCTCGGCACCACCTTGCGGGCGATTGCACCGGCGGCGACACGCGCCGCCGTCTCGCGCGCCGAGGAGCGCCCGCCGCCGCGGTAGTCACGAATGCCGTATTTCAGATCATAGGTGAAATCCGCATGGCCGGGGCGGAAACGCTTGGCGATCTCGCCGTAATCCTTGGAACGCTGGTCGGTATTTTCGATCAGCATGGAAATCGGCGTGCCGGTGGTCGTCATCGTCTCGCCGTCCTCATCCAGCATCACGCCGGAGAGAATCTTGACGATGTCGTCCTCGCGGCGCTGGGTCACGAAGCGGCTTTGGCCGGGCTTGCGCTTGTCCATCCAGTGCTGCACCTCGGCAAGGGTAAACCGGATGCCGGGCGGGCAGCCATCCACCACGCAGCCAAGTGCCGGCCCGTGGCTTTCTCCCCAGGTGGTAACGCGAAAAAGATGACCGAAACTGTTATGCGACATAGTTCTCAAGACCGGAAACAGGGCGCCTGTGGACGGCGCCGTTTAAAACAAGCGGATTTGTCTTAGTGGAAAATCCGGACAAGGCAAAAGCCTTTCTTTCATCGCAAACGGGATAAGCAGGTGACGTACCGTTCACGACTTGGGAACGGACGAAAAACGACAGTCCCAGCCATGGGCGGTGAAAAGTGATTCGACCCTATCGACGGGGTTTTTTCGAGATGACGAAATTGTAAAGGAGCCGAGGTTTTCCACCTTAAACCGGAGTTTTCCAATATTGCCGGGAAATGCGGTGTAAAAATCACTAACGGCTTGAACGCGATCCCAAATCCGTTCATCAATTGGGCCGAAAATGTCATGGTTGCGGGCAATTTCCGCCACATTCGAAAGGCAATTCTTCATGCATGTAAGGTTTTCACGCAAATCCACGAAAGCTAGATCGATGCGTATGATGATTGCCGCCCTTCTGGCCGCCACCAACCTCCTGATGCCCATCAACAGCTTCGCCCAGAGCGTCGATGTGGAAGGCACGATCAGCAAGATCGACGCGAATGGCCTGAGCATTACGCTGAGCGACGGCAAGACCTATCGCGTGCCGGAAGAGTTCAATTTCGAAGGTCTGAAGGCGGGCGTGAAGGTCGTGGTTTTCTACACGGAAGTGGATGGAAAACGCGTGGTCGACGATCTTCAGGTCGTGCAATAAGGCTTGGTCCTCCTGCTCAACCCTTATGTCAAACGTTCGTTGTGAAACGAGCGTTTGCATCCGTTTCTTCTCCCCGCCGGGGAGAAGTCCGCGGCAGCGGGATGAGGGGGCAAGGGTAGAGATGTTGGGAGAGCTTGCCCCTCATCCGACCCTTCGGGCCACCTTCTCCCTGGGGGGAGAAGAAACGAGCGGCAAGGCCCTGCCAAAATACAAGCGTCTCAAGGAGCACGATGCGGAGGGTTATGTTCCGCGATTTCTCACGAAATCCACTCCGCACTATTCCCGTCGATCTCGACCTTCAAAATCCGGTCCTGGGGAATCTGCGTTCTCGACGCCTCATCCTTGTCCATGCCTGAAACAAGCCGGAAGATCGAGCGGATGACGCCGCCGTGGCAGACGCAGACGGTTGGCCTTTCCACGGAAGAAAGCCATGCGCCGATGCGCCAGGAGAGGATTTCATAGCTTTCGGCATCCTGGCCGGGGGGAATGAAATCCCACTTGTTGGCCTTGCGTGCCTTCACCCGGTCGGGAAATTCCTTCTTCAGCTCGGGCAGGGTCTGCCCTTCCCAGTCGCCGAAGGAAACTTCGATCAGGCGGTCGTCGGTGCGGTAGGCCTTGGGGTCGAGACCCATCGCGTCGCGCATTAGTTCCATGGTCTCGCGCGTGCGCCCGAGCGGGCTTGCCACATAATCGAAATCCGTGGCTCGTTCGCCCAGAAGACGGGCGAGAAGCATGCCATTGCCGACCGCCTGCTGGCGGCCGAAATCATTGAGCGGAATGTCCTTCTGGCCCTGAAGCCGGCGTATCGCATTCCAGTCCGTTTGTCCGTGCCGGATCACATAGACGAGCAAGGCGATACCCCGTTTTCAAACTTCGCAGGCTTAGTCCTTCACGACCGAAATGTCAGGCGCATCCACCGCCTTCATGCCGATGGTGTGATAACCGGAATCGACATGGTGGATTTCGCCGGTCACGCCGGTCGAAAGGTCAGACAGCAGGTAGAGTGCGGACTTGCCGACTTCCTCGATGGAAACGGTGCGCTTCAGCGGCGCATTATATTCGTTCCACTTCAGGATATAACGGAAGTCGCCGATGCCGGAAGCGGCAAGCGTCTTGATCGGGCCGGCCGAAACGGCGTTGACGCGGATGCCGCGATTGCCGAGGTCGACGGCGAGATAACGCACGCTGGCTTCGAGAGCGGCCTTGGCCACGCCCATCACGTTGTAATTCGGCATGACCTTTTCGGCGCCGTAATAGGTGAGCGTGATGATCGAGCCGCCATCATTCATGACCGGCTCTGCGCGCTTGGCGACGGCGGCCAGCGAGAAGACGGAAATGTCCATGGTGCGGTTGAAGTTGTCGCGGCTGGTATCGAGGTAACGGCCGGTCAATTCGTCCTTGTCGGAGAAAGCGATGGCGTGCACGACGAAGTCGATCTTGCCCCAGTGCTTTTCCAGCCCGGCAAAAACCGCATCGATCGTCTCGAGATCGGTCACGTCACAGTGGCCGGCCATGAAGGCGCCCAGTTCCTGTGCCAGAGGTTCGACACGCTTCTTCAGCGCGTCGCCCTGCCAGGTCAGCGCAACTTCCGCGCCCGCGTCGGCACAGGCCTTGGCGATGCCCCAAGCGATGGAACGATTATTGGCGACACCCATGATGAGGCCGCGTTTGCCAGCCATGAGGCCGGATGCCTGAGCCATTTTATGCTCCCTAGTACTTTTGATCGGTCCTGCCTATGGCATAGGCTGCAATCCTGTTCAAGATTGCCAAAGATCATCAACTGTTAGGGAACGTAACAAAGGGTGCGTTGTCCCGGCTATTCGCAAAACTTTCACAAATAAAGGCCTTCGCGCATGTGCCGCATCAGGTCGGTCACCTTTTCATCCGGCTTTTCGAGCAGGATGATGCGCAATTCGATGACGAGATCACCCCGTCCGCCCTCGCCATCGGCAAGGCCCTTGCCGGCGAGCCTCAGCACGCGGTCCGAGCCGGACCAGGCCGGGATGGTGATGTTTTCCTCACCGAGCGGTGTTCCGACCTTCGTTTCGCAGCCCAGAACCGCGTCGCTGAGCGAAATCGGCAAGGTGGTGTGAATATCGAAGCCACGCAGGGAAAAGGCATCGTCGCGGGCGGCCAGCAATGTCACGGCAAGATCGCCGCGCGGCACATTGGCAAGCTTCAGCCCCTGTCCCTTCAGCCGCACGACGTGCCCGTCCGTCATGCCGGCTTCGAGCTGGAAGCGGATCTCGCGTTCGTCGGCAAGCGACACGGTGATCCACCGGTGCTCCAGGAGATCGGCGACGGTGACGGTGGCCTCCGCCGTAATATCCGGCGCCTTTTCCGCAGCGGGCTGCGCGGGGCGGAAACGGCGCACGAGAGCGTTGAAGAGATTGGCGGCCAGCGAAGCGGGTGCTGTCCTGTCATCGCCTGCGCCGGGCTGGATGGTTTCGCCGGCGGCGGGTATGTCGCCTTTCGCGGAACTCGCCGCGGCCTTCGCTGCTTCCGCAGCCTGCTGCACCTTGGGGTCGTTCTGCGCTTCCGCACCAAAGATCCGCTCGACGATATCTTCGGCGGTTTCCGCCTTGGCGTCGGTTTTCTGGCCGGTCTGTGCCCGGTTGCGGGCATCCGCGCGGGCCAGTTCCTCCATCAGCTTTTCTGCGGCCTTGGCGCGCTCGGCGGCCTCGCGGGCGGCTTCCCGCTGCTGCATGATGGTCTGGTCGCGCTGCTTCTTCTCGGCCGCCTTGCGGGCCTGATCGTAAAGATCGCGCTTCCTGGGGTCTTTCAAAAGGTCATAGGCCTGGCCGATCTCGGCGAATCGCGCCGAAGCATCGGGATCGTCGCGATTGGCGTCCGGATGGACGGTTTTCGCCTTCGTGCGCCAGGCGGCCTTGATTTCCTCGTGGCGGGCGTCACGTTTCACGCCAAGGATCGAATATGGATCGCGCATGCGAAACACCAGTTACGTTGGCTCAGGCGCTGCCGCCCTTCATGGCGCAATCCTGAAACTAACCCCTCCGAAAAGGGGTGCCCGCGATCATTCGCCTGCACGCCCTCGGTTTAATCAACGTCGACTGTTGCAATAAGTTGCTAATCACTCCTTTACGGAGGAAGCGCGCCGCACCCGGGCCGGCTCTATTCCATGTACCAAGGTAAATAGATTATTTCTGCTCGAAGCGGGTCAGCAGCCATTCGCCGGTTTCCGACAGGCAGGCCTGTCCGGAATAGCTCGCCACGCCATCGAAGGAGTGGCGCGTCGTCCTGAAATCGCGGCAGACGAAACCGCTCGATTTGTCTTCGTGAATGGCGGTGACGACGCCGGCACTACCGGTGGCGGCATTGGCCCAGGGCAATGGCTGGTCGGCAAGCTTGGCGAGATCGGCCGACGTCACGGCGTTGCGGATCGTCGCATCGTCCGTCTGCGGTGCATTGTTCGGCTGGTTGGGAACGGAAGCCGTGGAAAGCGAGCGGTCGACCTTGTCGCCGCCGAACAGATCGAGGCTGACGCATCCGCTCAGCACCACAAGCATTGACACGACGGCGGAAACTTCCGCTATCGACGAAAGGAGGCCCTTTGTTCGACTGTTCGACTTTGCTATGACGGTCACCATCTTTCGCCAGAGATCATCTCTGGGGTCCAAATCAGCTCGGGAGCATTTTAGTCAATATGTCGGAAACGGGGTTAACATCCAGTGACTTCACGGAAGAAAATGAACCGTTCACGCTTTTTGCCGAATGGCTGAAGGATGCGACGGCTTCCGAAATCAACGATCCGAACGCGGTTGCGCTTGCCACTGTGGACGAAAATGGCCTGCCGAATGTGCGTATGGTGCTGCTGAAAGGCGTCGATGACCGCGGCTTTGTTTTCTACACGAATTTCGAAAGCCAGAAGGGTCAGGAGATCCTCGGTCAGAAAAAAGCGGCCATGTGTTTCCACTGGAAGAGCCTTCGCCGGCAGGTGCGTCTGCGCGGCGAGGTGGAGATCGTCACCGACGAGGAGGCGGACGCCTATTATGCCTCACGCCCGCGCGGCAGCCGCATCGGTGCCTGGGCGTCCAAGCAGTCGCGGCCGCTGGAAGGCCGTTTCGCGCTGGAAAAAGCGGTGGCCGAATATACCGCCAGATATGCCATCGGTGAAATTCCGCGTCCGTCCTACTGGTCCGGTTTTCGTATCCGCCCGGTCAGTATCGAATTCTGGCACGACCGCAAGTTCCGCCTGCATGACCGCATCGAATTCCGTCGCGAGACGCCGGACGGTGCATGGTCCAAGGTCCGCATGTATCCTTAAGGGCCATCAGGGCAGGCCGTCACGGCCTGCCTATTTCAGCAGCGAATCAAACAGCGGCAGGCCGATCACGGCGGAAATGGCGATCAGCCCGTAGCAGATGCGCCGGAAAGCCGCTTCGTCGGCAAGCCCGTGCAGTCGCGCGCCGGCATAAAGACCCGCCGCATAAAAGGGCAGCGCCAGCAGGAAAAACACGAAGACTTCCACGGTGAACAGGCCACTGACAAAATAGCTGGCGATGGAAAACACTGTCGAAACCGCGAAATAAAGAATGACATTGGCGCGCACGAAAGCGCCTTTCAGCGCCCCGCCCAGCCAATAGGCGACGACCGGCGGGCCACCCAGTTGCGCAGCCCCCGAAAACAGCCCGGCCAGAAGCCCGGTGGAAAGAGTGAGCGGCGTTTTCGGCCGACCGCTGTAACGCCAGCCGGACACCAGAAACACCAGCAGCACCACGACCACGCCGGAGATGAGCCAGCGCAGGGTCAATGGATCGCCCTTCGAAAGCAGCATGGTTCCAACCGGCACGCCGACAAAGGCGCCGGCCGCCATGGTGAAGACCTCGCGCCGGTCCGCCATGCGAAAGGCGGGCGGAATCATGCCGAGCGTCAGGACGCCGTCCACCACCAGCAGCACCGCCGAGGCGATACGCGGCCCGACGATGGCGCTCGCCAGCGGAATGAAGATGAGCGCTGCACCAAAACCGGAAAAACCGCGGGCAAGGCCGGCGAGACAGGCGGCGCCGGCGAACATGGCGAGCAGCATCGGACTATGCGCGGTGATGAGCGATGAGAAAAAATCGAGATGGGACATGGGGGACGGCACGGTTTCGAATAGCTCTTCATTAATCCCGGCTGCGGGGGCTGTCGCGGAAATTCTCTTTCGCGGTAATCGCGCCGTCCTTTCGAATCGACGTTGCCCGAGAATCATGATTAGAGTTGTAGCGCACGAACAAAGGATGAACAAATGCTCTCTGCCCTGATGCACCGGTTCGAGGCCGCCTCGCAGAAATATGCCGATGACAACGGGATCGCCCGCGATCCGGACTGGTACATGCTGAAGCTTCAGGAAGAGGTGGGCGAGGTCACGCAGGCCTGGAACAGATTGACGGGGAGGGGACGCAGCAAAGGCAGGAGCGAAGAGGAGATGAAACGGGATCTGGCCGATGAGACAGCCGATCTCCTCGGCCATGTGCTGCTATTGGCGCATCATAACGGTCTTGATATCGAAGGATCGATCGAGCGGAAGTGGCGCTTCAAGCCACAGGTCTGACGGTTTTGCCATCATGAGAGCGAGACAACAAAGAACAGAATTGCAAGAACCGCGGATATGGGCGTCATGACCCTCCGCTCCGTGCGGCTTCGCGACATGGCGTTCAACCCGATGCTTACCGCGAGAGTGCAGGCGATGGTCCAGATGCCGGGCTCGATCCATGCTCTTGGCCAGAAACTGACGAAACCTGCCTTTTGCAGCAGAAAAGAAGCGGCAATGGCATAAATCGGCACAGAGGCCACGCTGGCGATGCGCTGTATGGCGGGCAGAACTCTGTATTCTCCGCCCCAGGCGAAACGACCGAAGGGCGCACCGGCCGCAAGGGCAATCTGAAATACGGAAAGAGCGAGCAATATAAATGTTGCGAACGATACGGCGAGAAGCTGCATGACCCCTCCGTTCATGGGTCGCGACAATGAATTCGAACAAACCGGCCCCCAGCCGATATGGGTTTCACCATAAGGGCCTATGGCTAAAGGCATGTGACGTGGTTCTCAGGTCTTTGGAAGCGGCAGCTTTTGCAACAGGTCCGCCACCGCATGCAGGTCGCTCGCAACGGCAACGCATTTTTCCCGCATTTCATCGGTCGGCGGAGCGACATCCGGCACCATGATGGTCATCATGCCGGCTGAGGAGGCGGAGCGGACGCCGGAATAGGAATCCTCCAGCGCCAGGCACAGGCGAGGCTCAAGCGTTAGCCGCCGCGCGGCGGTGAGATAGGGCATGGGCGCGGGTTTCGGCTCGGTATAATCGCCGCGCGCGACGATGGTGTCGAAACGCCTGAGAAGATCGTGAGGGCCGAGATGGCGCGTCACCGAATCGTGCCGTGACGAGGTGGCGATGGCGCGGCGGATATCGAGCCGGTCGAGAAGATCGAGGATTTCAACGACGCCGGGTTTCAGCGCCACGCCATCCGCCATCATCAGGCCAAGATGCCGAAGCCAGGCGTCCCGGAAGGCCTCGATCGGAAAATCTGCGCCATAATCGGCAAAAATGGTGCCGGTGATCACATCCCACGGGCTGCCGCAGACCTTCTGATAGGTCTCGACCTTCATGCCATGGCCGCCTTCCTCGGAGGCCGCCAGAAACGAATCGCGATAGAGCCTCTCGCTTTCGATCAGCAATCCGTCCATGTCGAACACCACTGCGTGCGGCAGAAATGGCAGCATGGTCGCTCAACCGAACCGGAAGGGGCGTTCGCCGAGGCTTTCGAACGGGCGAATCAGATACCCGTCCGGATCGGCGACGATGAATTGCCGGTTACCCACTTCAACCGTGCCGCGCCTGTACCATTTTTCCTCCGGCGGCATCACGAGACCGATCGAGGATCGCTCCAGCCGGGAAAGAATGGGTTGCAGGGAAGGAACGGCGAGCTGCAGGTTCATGCCGCGGCCAAGCGGCACATCGAGCGCGGCATTGCCCGCCACAAAGGTCCGGGTTGCGCCGATCTGGTCGATCATCAGCTGCGCATCACCCAGCGCCAAATAGGCGAAACCTTCTTCGGGGCGTTCATAAGCCACATGGAAACCGATGAGATCGCAATAAAAGGCGCGGCTCTTCTGCCAGTCGCTGACGGCAAGTTCAGGAACGAGGGCATTTCGTATGATGGTCAGGGTCTCCTTTGTCGCGCAGGCCCCGGCGATGGGAGGATGGCCCGCCATAAACGGTGATCTTAGCGTCTTCCGGGCGACACGCCAGAGGAAACCTCATCATGGCAGCCATGTGCGGGGCTGTGGGCTGGGGGTGACCGAGACAGGTTCCACTTTTCTTGCAACCGCAATTCTCCGTGCCGTCATGCCGGACTTGATCCGGCACCCAGCCAGCCCGGGTCTTTGGGCTGGAAGGATACCTCTCGCCGCGTAGACACGCGGGGCCGGATTCCGGCTCGAGGCCGGAATGACGGATATTGGTTTCGCCACATCACGACACAGGCCGCAGTGCGAGCCGTAGCTGCAGGCCGAAAGTCCTACGCCTTCGTGCCGCCCACGGTGATCTGGTCCATGCGCAGATGCGGCTGGCCGACACCCACCGGCACCCATTGCCCGGCCTTGCCGCAATTGCCGATGCCGGTATCGAGCTTGGAATCATTGCCGATCATCGAGACGCGCTTCATCGCATCCGGCCCGTTGCCGATCAGCATCGCGCCCTTCACCGGTGCGCCGATCCTGCCGTTTTCGATGAGATAGGCCTCGGTGCAGCCGAACACGAATTTGCCGGAGGTGATGTCCACCTGGCCGCCGCCGAAAGAAACGGCATAGATGCCCTTCTTCACGGAGGCGATGATTTCTTCCGGCGTCTTGTCGCCCGACAGCATGTAGGTGTTGGTCATGCGCGGCATCGGCACATAGGCATAACCCTGGCGGCGGCCGTTGCCGGTTGCTTTCGCGCCCATCAGCCTGGCGTTCTGGCGGTCCTGCATATAGCCCACCAGCCTGCCATTCTCGATGAGTACATTATATCCCGATGGCGTGCCTTCGTCGTCCACCGTCAGCGAGCCGCGGCGGCTGTCGATGGTGCCATCATCCACGACCGTCACGCCCGGTGCTGCCACCATCTCGCCCATCAGGCCGGCAAAGGCCGAGGTCTTCTTGCGGTTGAAATCGCCTTCCAGACCGTGGCCGACCGCCTCGTGCAGCATGACGCCCGGCCAGCCGGAGCCGAGCACGACATCCATGGTGCCCGCCGGCGCATCGATGGCGGTGAGATTGACCAGCGCCTGCCGCAGCGCTTCATCCGCGCCGCGCTGCCAGTTTTCCGTGGTAATGAAATCGCCGAAACCGACGCGGCCGCCAATGCCGTAGGAGCCGCTTTCCTGCCGGTCGCCTTCGCCCGCCACCACCGAGATGTTGATGCGGGTCATCGGGCGGATGTCGCTGACCCGATGGCCATCGGCGCGCAGAATATCCACGACCTGCCAGCTGGCGGAAATCGTCGCCGTCACCTGCCGCACCTTGTCGTCCCTGTCGCGCAGATAGGAGTCGATATCGGTAAGCAGCTTCACCTTCTCCTCGAAGCTCGGGCTGCCAATCGGGTTCTCGTCACCATAAAGCTTCTTGTTGGTGCGCTGGGGGGCGGCGGCATAGGAGCCGGAATAACCTCGGGTAACGGCACCGACCGCATCCGAAGCGCGCTTCAGCGCGCTTTGTGAAAGCTCGCCCGCATGGGCGTAACCCACCGTCTCGCCGGCAACGGCGCGCAGGCCAAAACCCTGATCGGTGTTGAAGGAGCCGCCTTTCAGGCGGCCATTGTCGAAGGTCAGCGATTCGGCCTGGGCATGTTCAATGAAAAGCTCGCCATCATCGGCCCCGGCAAGCGCCTCGCCAACGAGCTTGCGCAATTGCGTTTCATCGCAATCGAAGAGTTTTACAAGGTCGTCGGTCATCTCAGGCTCCAGTCATGATCGTTCATGACCGATTTAGGCACTGGAGCGGGCAGACGCAAGGCTGCCCTTTACCAACGATGCCTCAGGGAAGTGCGTCGTAGCCCTCGGCAAAGCCGGAAAGCTCGATCGGAATGCCTACCCGGTCCTGATCGACGGATTCGCGCAGCGCAAAGACGGCGTTCTTGCCGGCGCGCAGCACCTTCAGCAGCTCGTCGTCAATATCCACTTCCACATAGCAGCCTTCGGAGAAGCAGCGGGTGAAATAGGCGCGGCCGATATTGTTATTGTCGATATAAAGCTCCATGCCATCCTTCAAAAGCACGCCGAGCGGCGCGAGGATGCGCAGGATACGCGACTTGCGGTCGGCGGTTTTCAGAACCACCACCGAAAGGCCGACTTCCGGGCGGTCATCGGCAATCACGTTTTGCATCAGCGCGCATTGTTCTTCTGATGCGCCGGCCGGCTTGTCGCAGATGACCGACCATGCCCCATGCGTCGACTTCGGCGTTCCGGGCTGCTGCTGTTGCGCCAGCGCCGCAGCGGCGGGGGCGATGATGGCGAGACCGGCGGCGGCAAGAAAAGTGCGCGCGAGCGGGGAAAGACGCATGGATACCTCTGGGATTCGAATCAGTGCGGCTATTTTGACGCCATAATCCGGAAAAAAAAGCCTTGAGCCTTCAATTCCAGCGGAGTTGGGCGGAAATAGGACCTGTTGGCCTGCGCAGGCGTCCAATTTGCCGGGCGCGTCATTTGTTATCCGGCGATGAAACCGGCTGGAGGACGGGGCTTTGTCGCATTTGGGATGTTCGAAATCGCGTTCGGCCGGTCAGCTTGAACACAGGGTGCGGGAAAGTCGACCGTGGATTGATCAATGGCAAAATTGGGGCGCATCCGTGTCCCGACGCATATTGCGGCAGAGGGCAAACTGTGGTTTGAAGTTAGTACCATTAGCATGGATTCTGCGTCTGTGATTGATCTAGATCAGACGCGTGAGGGAGAGGGTACCGTGAGGAATAGGATTTACGCAGCACTGGCGGGGATGACCTGTCTGCTCACGGCTGTCGGCGCCCACGCCGATCAGCCGGTGCATTGGCAAATGGGCATGCAGGAGGCAGCCACGCCGATCATGCACGAAATACGCTGGTTTGAACAATATACACTGTGGTTCATCATTCCGGTCACGCTTTTCGTTCTTGCGCTGCTCATCATCGTTGCCTTGAAATTCCGCGCCGCGAAAAATCCGGTGGCGTCCAAGACCAGCCATAACACGGCGATCGAGGTGGTGTGGACGCTCGCGCCGGTGCTCATTCTCCTGTTCCTTGCTTTCCCCTCGTTCAATCTGTTGAACGCGCAGCTGACGCAGCCGGAAAACCCGGACCTGACGCTGAAGGCGACCGCCACGCAATGGCTGTGGAGCTATGAATATGCCGCCGCCGAGGGTGCAGAGCCGCTCTCCTTCGACAGCTATCTGCTGAAGGATCAGGACCGCGCCGCCGCCGGCAAGGAAGACAAGGCCCGTTATCCGCGTCTTCTCGCGGTGGACAATGAAATGGTCGTTCCCGTCGGCAAGACCGTTCGCCTTCTGGTGACTGCGGCTCCGACGGATGTGATCCACGCCTTCGCCATGCCCGCTTTCGGCGTCAAGATCGATGCCGTTCCGGGCCGCCTCAACGAAACATGGTTCAAGCCGGAGAAGGAAGGCCTGTATTACGGCCAATGTTCCGAGCTTTGCGGCAAGGACCACGCCTTCATGCCGATCGCCATTCGGGTGGTTTCCGAACAGCAGTACAATGCCTGGCACGCCGCCGCCGCTTCTGACCTGAACGGCGCGAACCGGGCGCTGATGGCCGCAGTCGATGGCGCTCCGCGCACCGTCGACGTTGCCGCCAACGAAACCAACTGACTCTGGAGTGAGGACAATGGCTGGACCTTCCGCACACGACGATCATCACTCGCATGGTCATTCCGCACATGATGGGCACGCTCATGACGACCATTCGCATGATGCACATCATTCCCATAAGCCGGGCTTTTTCGCCCGCTGGTTCCTGTCGACCAACCACAAGGACATCGGCACGCTCTACCTGATCTTCGCGATCATTGCCGGCATCGTCGGCGGCGGGCTTTCCGTCGTCATGCGCATGGAGCTTCAGGAGCCGGGCATCCAGATCTTCCACGGTCTGGCATCCATGGTTTACGGTTTCGAGGGCGATGCTGCCATCGATGGCGGCAAGCACATGTTCAACGTCTTCACCACCGCGCATGCGCTCATCATGATCTTCTTCATGGTCATGCCGGCGCTGATCGGCGGTTTCGCCAACTGGATGATCCCGATCATGATCGGCGCTCCGGACATGGCTTTCCCGCGCCTGAACAACATCTCCTTCTGGCTGATCGTTCCGGCCTTCATCCTTCTCATCCTCTCGCTCTTCGTCGAGGGCCCCGCGGGTGCCTATGGTGTGGGCGGCGGATGGACCATGTATCCGCCTCTATCGACCAACGGCATGCCGGGACCGGCGGTGGATCTGGCGATATTCGCGCTGCACGTTTCGGGCGCGTCGTCGATCCTCGGTGCGATCAACTTCATCACCACCATCCTCAACATGCGCGCTCCGGGCATGACGCTGCACAAGATGCCGCTTTTCGCCTGGTCGGTTCTCGTCACCGCATTCCTGCTGCTGCTTTCGCTGCCGGTTCTGGCGGGCGGCATCACCATGCTCCTGACCGACCGCAACTTCGGTACGGCATTCTTCTCGCCGGAAGGCGGCGGTGACCCGATCCTTTACCAGCACCTGTTCTGGTTCTTCGGCCACCCGGAAGTCTACATCCTGATCCTGCCGGGCTTCGGCATCATCAGCCACATCGTGTCCACCTTCTCGAAGAAGCCGGTCTTCGGTTACCTCGGCATGGCCTATGCCATGGTCGCCATCGGCGCCGTCGGCTTCATCGTCTGGGCACACCACATGTACACGGTCGGCCTGTCGCTCGAAGCGCAGCGTTACTTCGTCTTCGCCACCATGGTCATCGCGGTGCCGACGGGTATCAAGATCTTCTCGTGGATCGCGACCATGTGGGGCGGTTCGCTGACCTTCTCGACACCGATGGTCTGGGCGATCGGCTTCATCTTCCTGTTCACGGTCGGTGGCGTCACCGGCGTGCAGCTCGCCAATGCCGGTCTCGACCGTTCGCTGCACGACACCTACTACGTCGTGGCCCACTTCCACTACGTTCTGTCGCTCGGCGCCGTCTTCGCGATCTTCGCCGGCTGGTATTACTGGTTCCCGAAGATCAGCGGCTACATGTATAGCGAGTTCCTCGGCAAGCTGCATTTCTGGGTCATGTTCGTAGGTGTGAACCTGGTGTTCTTCCCGCAGCACTTCCTCGGCCTTGCCGGCATGCCGCGCCGCTACATCGATTATCCCGATGCCTATGCCGGCTGGAACATGGTATCGTCCTACGGTTCCTATATCTCGGCCGTCGGCGTGCTGATCTTCCTCTTCTGCGTCTGGGAAGCCTTTGCCAAGAAGCGGATCGCCGGCAACAATCCCTGGGGTGAAGGTGCGACGACGCTCGAATGGCAGCTGTCCTCGCCGCCGCCATACCACCAGTGGGAACAGCTTCCGCGCATTCGCTGATGCGCGGGCCGGAAATCGCGGGCGAGGCTCGCGGGCTCCGGTTGCTGAAAAAGAGGGACGGCGCGGTTCGATCCGTGCCGTTTCCCGAACGGGCAGCTTCTCCTGCCGCGTGACATTTTGTCCAAGCGATGCCTGCCGTCCGACGTGATACATGCCCCCGGACGTGATAAATGCCAAATCTGGCCTTTATGAAAAGCAAGCGCAGACGAATGGCGGCGGGGTGCGGCGAATGGCCGGCACATGCTGGCATCGGTTTGGTCCGATGCCCTCCCTGCCAGGACATTCGGGACCGATGAATTGACGCATCGCGCATGCCGGAAATCACATTCGTTTTTCGGACCGGTGCAAGGGATGTCGCCGCAGGCGGCGTCCGAAGGAAACAGGACAGGAAATGACCGTTATCGACAATCGCGAACTGCTGGGCGAAAAAGGCTCCGAACTTTCGGAAGCCGGCGCACGCGATTATTTCGAGCTGCTGAAGCCGCGCGTCATGTCGCTTGTCGTCTTCACGGCCTTTGCCGGCCTCGTGCTGGCGCCGGGAGAAATCAACCCGATCCTCGGCATCATCGCCATTCTATGCATCGCGGTCGGCGCCGGCGCCTCCGGTGCGCTCAACATGTGGTACGATGCCGATATCGATGCCGTGATGAGCCGCACCGCCAAGCGGCCGATCCCGTCGGGTCGCGTTGCGCCGGGCGAGGCGCTGGCCTTCGGTCTGACGCTGTCGGCCTTCTCGGTGGTCATCCTCGGCCTTGCGGTCAACTGGTTCTCGGCCGGCCTGCTCGCCTTCACCATCTTCTTTTACGCCGTCGTTTATACGATGTGGCTGAAGCGCTCGACACCGCAGAACATCGTCATCGGCGGTGCCGCCGGCGCTTTCCCGCCCATGCTCGGCTGGGCCTGCGTCACCGGCGGCGTTTCGCTGGACAGCATCATCCTGTTCCTCATCATCTTCCTGTGGACACCAGCGCATTTCTGGGCGCTGGCGCTGTTCAAGATGCGCGATTACGGCGCCGTCGGCATTCCGATGATGCCGAATGTGGCGGGTGAGCGCTCCACCAAGAACCAGATGATCGTCTACGCGGTGCTGACCGCGGCGGCGGCCGTCGCCCCCTATTTCACGGGTCTGGCGAGCGCCGGCTACGGCATTTTCGCCGCCGTCCTGAGCGCCATCTTCGTCTACTGTTCGCTCGATGTCCGGCGCATGCCGGAGGGTGACGAGAAGATGGTGCCAGCCAAGAAGATGTTCGCCTATTCGGTGCTTTATCTTTTCGCGATCTTCTCCGGCCTTCTGGCCGATCATTTCGCGCCGGCCCTGAAGGCCGTGATGTCGGGAGTCCTGTAATGGAAACGGTGGAACTGAGCGCGGCACAGAAAAAATCGAGACGCGGGCGCAATATCGCGCTGGGCGTCTTGCTTGCCGGTCTGGTGGTGCTGTTTTACGTCATCACCATCATCAAGATCGGCTCACATTGATCGTCTGAGCGCAGGAGAGGAGGGGAGGACATGGCGAATATGGAAGCAGAAACGACGCGGGCCGGTACGCAGCGGGTGAGCAACCGCTCCATCCTCGTGCTCTGCCTCGTATTTTTCTGCGGCATGATCGGCATGGCCTATGCCGCCGTGCCGCTTTACAGCCTGTTCTGCCGTGTCACCGGTTACAACGGCACGACACAGCGTGTGGAGCAATATTCCGACGTCATTCTCGACAAGACCATCAACGTCACCTTCGACGCCAATACGTCGAACGGCCTCAACTGGGATTTCCGCCCGGTGGACAAGATGGTCAAGCCGAAGATCGGCGAGACGATACAGGTGACCTTCAAGGCGACCAACCGTTCGCCCGTGGCGACCACGGGCACGGCGGTCTTCAACGTCACGCCGATGGAAGCCGGGGCCTATTTCAACAAGGTGGAGTGTTTCTGCTTCACCGAAACGACGCTGCAGCCGGGCGAAACGCTGGAAATGCCGGTGGTGTTTTTTGTCGATCCCGACATCGCCACGGCGCGCGAGACCAAGAGCATTCATACTTTAACGCTGTCCTATACGTTTTATCCGGCCAAAACCGAAAAACCGGTTGCGTCCTTGCCGGTAAAAACTGAATCTGGCGAAAGCAAACTGTGAGAGGAGGTCTGGCCTTTTCGTTAAGGCCGGATCAGGGAAGAGACATTCGGGGATTGTCGCAATGGCAGATACGCATCAGAAGAACCACGACTACCACATCATCGATCCAAGCCCATGGCCGCTTCTGGCCTCGATCGGCGCCTTCATTCTGACCTTCGGCGGCGTCTGTTACATGCGTTTCCTGTCGGGTGGCTCCTTCAAGCTGTTCGGCGCGGAACTGGCCAATCCCTGGTTGTTCTATATCGGTCTCGTCATCGTGCTTTACACCATGTATGCGTGGTGGTCCGACACGATCAAGGAAGCCCATGAGGGCAACCACACCCGCGTTGTCTCGCTTCACCTGCGTTACGGCATGATCATGTTCATCGCCTCCGAGGTGATGTTCTTCGTCGCGTGGTTCTGGGCTTATTTCGATGCCAGCCTGTTCCCGAGCGAAGCCATCCAGGCGTCGCGCCTGCAATATACCGGCGGGCAGTGGCCGCCGAAGGGCATTGAGGTCATCGATCCCTGGCATCTGCCGCTTTACAACACCGTCATCCTGCTTCTGTCGGGCACCTGTGTCACCTGGGCGCACCACTCCCTGCTGCATAATGACCGCAAGGGCCTGATCACCGGCCTGCTGCTCACCGTCGCGCTCGGCATCCTGTTCTCCACCGTGCAGATTTACGAATACATGCACGCGCCGTTCGACTTCAAGAATTCGATCTATGGCGCCACCTTCTTCATGGCCACAGGTTTCCATGGTTTCCACGTCTTCGTCGGTACGGTCTTCCTGCTGGTCTGCCTGTTCCGCGCCATTGGCGGCGGTTTCACGCCCAAGCAGCATTTCGGTTTCGAAGCGGCTGCCTGGTACTGGCACTTCGTTGACGTCGTCTGGCTGTTCCTGTTCTTCGCCATCTATATCTGGGGTGGCTGGGGCGCGCCGGTGCATGGCTGATTGCCTACGGTAGTGGATTGAGGTCCAGGCAGGTTATCTGCCTGTGAAACGAGAGGGTGCGGTTTGTCGCCTTCTCCCCGCCGGGGAGAGGGTCGCGACAGCGGGGTGAGGGGGGGAGAGGTCTCCGAATTCCGGCAGCGTCGCCCCTCATTCGACCCTTCGGGCCACCTTCTCCCCGGCGGGGAGAAGAAACAAGCCGCAAAACCGGGCGGAAGACGATGCCTTGGTTGAGGCGGTCTTCCAACAGACTCGACGTCATTCTCGGGCTTTGGGCAATTTTGCGGGAGGTCGTCATGTCTGAACCATCAAACGGCAATTTCGCGCCGGTCGATCCCATCAAGGTCGGGCTGAAGGGCTGCTGCCCGCGCTGCGGCAATGGCCGGCTGTTCGACGGTTTTCTGAGCATAAAACCCGGCTGCAGCGCCTGCGGGCTGGATTATGGCTTTGCCGATGCGGGGGATGGTCCGGCCGTCTTCGTCATGCTGATTGTCGGTTTTCTGGTGGTCGGTCTGGCGCTCTGGGTCGATCAGCGTTTTGCCCCGCCCGTCTGGGTGCATGTCATGTTGTGGTTGCCGTTTACGGTGATTGTCTCCCTCGTGCTGCTGCGCAAGCTGAAAGGGATCATGATTGCGCTGCAATACCGCAACAATGCAAGCGAAGGCAGGCTTGATCGTGAATGACGTGTCTCACATGAAGGCGGCGGAACGGCGGGTCTGGTTCGCCGCGCCGCTGGTGCTGCTCGCGCTTGCCATTCTTCTCGGGCTCGGCACCTGGCAGGTGAAACGGCTCTACTGGAAAGAGGCATTGCTGGCCGATATCGAAGAAAGGCGCAGCGCAAGTCCCGCCACGCTTTCAGATATCGAGGCCATCGCGAAAAGCGGTGGTGATATCGAGTATCGCCATGTCAGCCTCTCCGGGGTTTTCGATCATGCCCGCGAGCGACACTTCTTCGCCACCCATCAGGGCCAGACCGGTTATTATATCTATACGCCGCTGATGCTCGCCGATGGCCGCATGGTTTTCGTCAATCGTGGTTTCGTGCCCTTCGAGATGAAGGACCCGGCCAAGCGGCCCGACGGGCAGGTGGCCGGCGCGGTGACGATCACCGGGCTGGCGCGCGCGCCGCTGGTGGCAAAACCCTCCTCGCTTTTGCCGGACAATGATATCGCCAAGAATATCTTCTACTGGAAGGATCTGGCGGCGATGGCGTCCAGCGCAGCGGTCCCGTCCGACCGGCTGGTCAAACTCTTCGTGGATGCAGACAATGCGCCCAATCCCGGCGGCTGGCCGCAGGGCGGTGTGACGCTGATAGATTTGCCCAACAATCACCTGCAATATGCGATAACGTGGTATGGTCTGGCGGCGGCCCTTGTCATCGTCGCCGGTTTTGCCTATTTCCGGAACGGTAAGGCGCAGGGCGAATAAAGCCCGCCCCGTCCGGTAAGGCAGGCTATCGGGCAAGACCAGGGCGCTGGCCAAGGAGCACGAATGAACATCGCCGTTTCCAAACCCCCTTTGACGATAAGGCTGTGCGGACCGCGCGGCTTTTGCGCGGGCGTGGACCGGGCGATCCAGATCGTTGTGCTGGCGCTGAAGGCCTATGGCGCACCGGTCTATGTTCGCCACGAAATCGTGCATAATCGTTACGTTGTCGAAGGGCTGGAAGCCAAGGGCGCGGTTTTCGTCGAGGAGTTGCATGAGATCCCGACCGAACACCGCGAACAGCCGGTGGTCTTTTCCGCCCATGGCGTGCCGAAATCCGTGCCGGAGGATGCGCAGGCGCGCAACCTTTTCTATCTTGATGCCACATGCCCGCTGGTCTCCAAGGTCCACAAGCAGGCCATGCGCCACCAGCGTCTCGGCCGCCACGTCATCCTGATCGGCCATGCCGGTCACCCGGAAGTCATCGGCACCATGGGCCAGCTTCCCGAAGGCACGGTCTCGCTCATCGAAACGGTGGAAGACGTAGACCGCTACGAACCGCTCGACCGTGAAAATCTCGGATTCGTCACCCAGACGACGCTGTCGGTCGATGATACTGCCGGCGTCATCGTCAGGCTTCAGGAGCGGTTCCCCGCCATTCAGGCACCCGCCGCCGACAGCATCTGTTACGCAACCACCAACCGTCAGGATGCGGTGAAGCAGGCGGCCCCCGGCTGCGATCTCTTCATCGTGGTCGGCGCCCCCAATTCCTCAAATTCCAAGCGATTGGTGGAAGTGGCGCTGCGGGCCGGCGCGAAGCGCTCCGTGCTGGTGCAGCGAGCGTCGGAAATCGACTGGGACGCGATCGGCGATATCCGCACCGTCGGCCTCTCGGCCGGAGCGTCGGCACCTGAGGTCATCGTCGATGAGATCATCGAAGCCTTCAAGGCGCGTTTCGATACGACGCTTGATCTTGCGGTGACGGTGGAGGAAACGGAACATTTCCTCGTCAACCGCGAGCTGCGCAGCATCGAGCTGACGACGGACGACATGGCTTTCGTCAATGGTGATGCCAGCAACGCATTGCCGCCGAAAAGCGTCGCCAGTATCTAAAGCGGGATGGCACTGAATGGGGGCGGTTTCGCCTCACATGTGTCATCCTCCCCCGAGATTTCCATTCCATCCTTCATCAAGAGATTTGAAATTGGCAGTTTATACGGACATCACCGAAGATGATCTGAGGAATTTCCTCACGCAATATGACGTCGGCAGCCTCACCTCCTATAAGGGCATTGCCGAAGGCGTTGAAAACTCCAATTTCCTGCTGCACACCACAAAGGATCCGCTGATCCTGACGCTTTATGAAAAGCGCGTGGAGAAAAACGATCTGCCCTTCTTCCTCGGCCTCATGCAGCATCTGGCCGCCAAGGGCCTTTCCTGCCCCTTGCCCCTGCCACGCAAGGATGGCGAATTGCTCGGCGAATTGTCGGGCCGGCCGGCGGCGCTCATTTCCTTCCTCGAAGGCATGTGGCTGAGAAAGCCGGAAGCGAAACATTGCCGCGAAGTCGGCAAGGCGCTGGCCGCCATGCATCTTGCGGGCGAGGGTTTCGAAATCAAGCGCCCGAACGCGCTCTCCGTCGAGGGCTGGAAGGTACTGTGGGACAAGTCCGAAGCCCGCGCTGACGAGGTGGAAAAGGGCCTGAAGGCCGAAATCTGCCCGGAAATCGATTATCTCGCCGCCCATTGGCCGAAGGATCTGCCGGCGGGCGTCATCCATGCGGATCTGTTTCAGGACAATGTATTCTTCCTCGGTGACGAACTCTCCGGCCTGATCGACTTCTATTTCGCCTGCAATGATCTGCTCGCTTATGACGTGTCGATCTGCCTCAACGCCTGGTGCTTCGAAAAGGATGGCGCTTACAACGTCACCAAGGGCAAGGCGCTCCTGGAAGGCTATCAGTCGGTGCGGCCGCTGAGCGAAGCGGAGCTGGAAGCGCTGCCGCTTCTGGCGCGCGGTTCGGCGCTGCGTTTCTTCCTCACCCGCCTTTACGACTGGCTGACGACGCCGGAAGGCGCGCTGGTGGTGAAGAAGGACCCGCTGGAATATCTGCGCAAGCTGCGGTTCCACCGTTCCATCGCCAATGTCGCCGAATATGGGCTGGCGGGCGAATGAAGCACGTCGATATTTTCACGGATGGCGCCTGTTCCGGCAATCCCGGTCCGGGCGGCTGGGGCGCCGTGTTGCGTTATGGCGAGGTGGAGAAGGAACTGTCGGGTGGCGAGGCGGAGACCACCAATAACCGCATGGAGCTGCTGGCGGCGATTTCGGCGCTCAATGCGTTGAAGAGCCCCTGCGAGGTCGATCTTTATACCGACAGCGCCTATGTGAAGGACGGCATCACCAAGTGGATTTTCGGCTGGAAAAAGAAGGGCTGGAAAACCGCGGACAACAAGCCGGTCAAGAATGTCGAGCTGTGGCAGGCGCTGGAGGCGGCGCAGGAGCGCCACAAGGTCACGCTGCATTGGGTGAAGGGCCATGCCGGCCATCCCGAAAACGAACGTGCCGATGAATTGGCGCGCAAGGGCATGGAGCCCTTCAAACGCCGGTAATGCAAGCCTGCTTTCTTGCCGGTGGGACAGGCCCGGAACGGGCGCGACGCTCAATCCCGATTGGGGCCTGATTGGGACCGATTGGGGGTTGTGAAAACCGAAACCCGACTTATCTTGTCGTCAAACAGCCGGACGGCGTTCCAGCGGAGGAGACATTCGGATGATCCTGCATTGTGTATTTCTAAGGTTCAAGGCTGCGACGGCATCCTCTGAAAAACATGCCATTTTCGAGGCGATTGCAGCCCTGAAGGACGAGATACCGGGGATCATCGACGTTAAATACGGCCAGAATGTCTCGCCCGAAGGCCTGAACGGTGGTTTCGTCGACGGCTTCATCGTGACGCTGGAAAGCCCGGAAGCCCGCGACGCCTATCTTGCCCATCCCAAGCACATGGATGTGGGGGAGCGGCTGGTTTCGCTCACCGATGGCGGTCTGGCCGGGCTCCTGGTGTTCGACATGAATGTATAAAAAGGGCGCGGCCGGTCAGACTATGACCTGCCACCCGGCCGAACCCATAGGTCGGCATCGTCGCCCTCCGTGGTGGCGGTCCAGGCCCACGAAATTATATTCGCGGGCCTGATGAATGTGTGGCGTTATTTGTATTTAAGTGGCGAGCTTTTTAAAGCTGCTCGATCATCGCCGCAGCGGCCGAAACGGTCGCCTGGCCGGGGTTCTCTTCGACATTCAGAGATTTCACCACGCCGTCTTCAATCAGCATGGAATAGCGCTTGGAGCGCACGCCGAGGCCGCCGGCGGAAAGATCGGCGTCGAGGCCAAGCGCCTTGGTGAAGGCGGCGTCCCAGTCTGCCAGGAAGTGAATCTTGCCCTGGCCGCCGGATGATTGCGCCCAGGCGCCCATGACGTGCCAGTCATTGACGGAGACGACGGCGATGTCATCCACGCCCTTGGCGAGAATGGTATCGCGGTTTTCGAGATAGCCCGGCAGGTGGTTCAGCGAGCAGGTGGGGGTGAAAGCGCCGGGCACGGCGAAAAGCACCACCTTCTTGCCGCCGAAAAGGGCGTCCGTGGTGGTTTCCACCGGGCCATCGGCCGTCTTTTCCTTGAAGGTTGCGGAAGGCAGTTTTTCGCCGATCTTGATGGTCATGTCCGTGCTCCTGTGGCCGTTCGGTTCGGCGCGACTATAGAGCAGGGACATGAAATCTGTCATGCGGTTTTCGTTTGAAATGCCGCATGCCGGACACCCGCTCAGGGCTTGGGGAAATTCAGCACCGTTTCCATCGCCCGGTCGCCGGATTTGACCAGAATGGGCCAGCTGTTGCCCTGCACCTGATAGGTTTTCGGCAGGCCCTTGATGTTCATGTAGAAGGAGAGCTTGCGCTTGTCGCGCACCATGTTCTGCGGTTCGTAATAGGCAAAACCGGAGGGGCCGGCGATAAAGATCTCTGTCTCTTTCGGTGCGTTTTCCGGCAATTGCAGCTGCACGCCGAGCATGGTCTTGTCGGGCGTGATGTGGAAATCGATCACCTTGAAATCGTCGGAAGCCGCCTCGGGCAGCGTCTCGCGCGCCTCCTCGAGAAGGCGGCGTTCCTCATTGTCGTCAGCGCCGGCATTGCCGCGCTCGATTGAAAACTTCGCCTCGAAGGGAATACAGATATTCTGGCACACGCCGATGAAGGCGGTGAGGTCGATCTTCCCGCTCGCCGCCGGGTCGGCGGCTTTCAGCTGAAAGGGCAGGCTGACGGCGTGATCATAGCCGATATCGGTGATGTCACCGTTCTTGATGAGCTTCGGAACGGGATAGGCCATGGCAGCAAGCGTCGCGCCGCTGGCCGGATCGAGCGTGATCTGGGGCGGTATGCCGGCTTCACCGGGCTCGCGCCAATAGGTTATCCAGCCGTCCTTCGGCTCGATCTGCAGCACGCCGCGCAGCACGCCATTTGCATCCATGGCAAGGCTTGCCACGCGCATCTGGCCGCCTTCGCTTCTGGCCCAGTCGGTAATTTCGGCCCGGGCGGCTTCAGCGCCGCCGAGGAGGGCGGCAAATGCGGCCACGAGACGAAGATGTGAAAATCGAAAGAATATCCTGACGCTCATACTTTCCGTCTAACCCAACATCGGCCGGCGGACCAGTTACGAATTCGTGCGGTTCATCATTTTCGGTTGATTGATCGGGCGCTATGTCGCATCCTGTCCTTTGTCGAAGTGCGAACGCCGTTTACCGTTTGAATGACGGAATTCGGTCTGCTGGAGGCGCCGGTGAGCTTTTCAACCCTGATGGACAAACGCGAACGTGGCTTTCTCGATGGTCAGTTCCTCATCGCGATGCCGGGGCTGGACGATGGCAATTTTGCCCGTTCGGTGATCTATATCTGCGCCCATTCGGATGCCGGCGCCATGGGCTTCATCATCAACCGGCCGCAGCAGATCACCTTTACCGATATCCTGCTGCATCTGAAGCTGGTGGACAGCAACGACGCCATCATGCTGCCCAACCGCACCCGCGAATTTCCGATCCAGTGCGGCGGCCCGGTCGAATCCGGTCGCGGTTTCGTGCTGCATTCGGATGATTATCTGAGCGAATCCTCTATTCCGGTCAGCGACGATATTTCGCTGACGGCAACGCTCGATATCGTCCGTGCCATCTCCAACGGCCGCGGCCCGCAAAGGGCGACCATGATGCTCGGTTATGCCGGCTGGGGGCCGGGCCAGCTGGAAAACGAGATCGCCAATAATGGCTGGCTGAATTGCCCGGCGGCGGAAGAGCTGATCTTCGACCGTGGGCTGGACAATAAATACGAGCGGGCGCTGGCCCTGATGGGCGTCGATGCCCGCATGCTCTCCACGGATGCCGGCCACGCCTGACACGTCGTAGCACCGCCTGCGCTTGCGGGCTGGAACCAAAACTTGCCCCCTGACGTTACTCACCCGGAAAGCCGGACAGACAGTACGGCTCAACTAGGGAGCAGTCATATGGGTAGCACATCCGACAAGATCGCCGGTAAAGCCAACGAAGTTGCTGGCAAGGTCAAGAAGAACATCGGCGAAGCGACGGGCAACAATGAATTGCGCGCCAAGGGTGCCGCCCAGGAAACCAAGGGCAAGGTTCAGACCTCCGTCGGCAAGGCAAAGGATGCCGTCAAGGGTGCCATCGACCGCATGTAATCCTGCATAAATTGATGCGCCTCTCCCACGGCAGGCGCATGGAGCGCATGTGTTATCGCACATGCGCTCTTGTCGTGTATGGGGCAGGGCGACCCGATCGTCACGTCGTCACGTCCGCATTTTATGTCTGCCTCCTCCCGATCATCGCAAGGGTTTCATCCATGAAGCTTTTCTCCTGCGCGTCCTGCGGCCAGCCGGTTCATTTCGACAATCGCTTCTGCGTCTCCTGCGGCCATCGTCTGGCCTTCGTGCCGGAACGGCTTGCCATGGAAGCGCTGGCGCCTGTGGGTGAACCGAACTGGCAGATCGTCGCGGAGCCGGAAAAACAGGTGCGGTTTTGTGCCAATGAGGTCAACGATATCTGCAACTGGTCGGTGCCTGCGGAAAGCGCCAGCGCCTTTTGCCCGGCCTGCAGCCACAATCGCCTGGTGCCTGACATTGCGACCGAGCAGGGGATTGCGCAATGGCGCCGCATCAGCCAGGCGCAGCGGCACCTGTTTTATTCGATCCTTCGCCTTGGCCTGCCGCATCCCAATCGGGATGCCGATCCGGCCGGCGGTCTCGTTTTCGACTTTCTGGTCGATGAGGTGGCGCCCGACGGTTCCGTCATACCCGCCATGACCGGCCATGATGAAGGCCTTATCGCCATCCGCGCGGCGGAAGCCGATGATGTGACGCGCGAGCAGGTGCGCGCCAACATGAACGAGCCCTATCGAACCATGCTCGGCCATTTCCGCCACGAGGTCGGTCATTTCATCTGGAACAAGCTGGTGCGGGACGAGAACCGGCTGGAGGCCTGCCGTGCCGTCTTCGGCGACGAGCGCGAGGACTATGACACGGCGCTGCAACGCAATTACGATGCCGGGCCGCGCCCGGACTGGCAGGAGAATTTCATCAGCTCCTATGCCTCGGTCCACCCCTGGGAGGATTTCGCCGAATGTTCCGCCCATTACCTGCATATCGTCGATACACTCGAGACCGCACGCGCCTTCGGTGTGGCGATCGATCCGGACGGACATGAGGAAATGGCGGCGGAGGTGACCTTCGACCCCTACAATGCCCGCAGCGCCGCACAGCTGGTCAAGGCCTGGATCCCGCTCAGCGTTGCCATCAACTCCATCCAGCGCAGCATGGGGGAGGCGGACCTCTATCCCTTCGTGCTGACGCCGCCGGTGGTGACGAAGATGGAATTCATTCACGACCTCCTGCATGGGAAGGTGGCGGCGGATGTGCCGCAGGCGGCAATGGGTTAGCGAATACGAGAGTTGATAGTCTGGGAAAGCGCGCGTCCCCATCTCCGTCATACCGGCCTTGAGCCGGTATCCAGCCAGCCCAAGTCTTTGGGCTGAAAAGACTCTTTCCGCCACGCAGACGCGCGTCGGCTGGATTCCGGCTCAAGGCCGGAATGACGGAAGTAATAGAGTGACCTTCTATTACTTCCCGCCTCAATACCCCTTACGAAGCCCGCTTCGTCGGCTGGAACCGTTCCCGCAGAAGCTTCAGCGCCGCATCGCCCGAGACGGGGGTGCCGAACAGGAAGCTCTGGCCGAAATGGCAGTTCATGCGCGACAGTTCCGCCGCATCCTCAGGTGTTTCGATGCCTTCCGCCACCACCTGCATGTCAAGCGCGCGCGCCATGGCGATGACGGAGCGCAAGAGCACGTTGCGCTTGTCGCTGGTATTGGCCACCAGCGCCTTGTCGAGCTTGATGGTGTCGAAGGGGAATCGGGTGAGATAGGCGAGCGACGAATAGCCGGTACCGAAATCATCCATGGCGAGACTGAGGCCGGTTTCCTTGAGTTTGGAAAGCACGAGCCTCGCCTGTTCCGGGTTTTCCATGACGACCGATTCCGTCAGTTCCAGCTTCAGCTGCTGCGGATTGCAACGTGTGCGGGTCAGCATGCTGCGCACGTCGTTGTACAATTCGTTGTTCAGCAATTGCGCGCTGGAAATATTGACGGAAATGAAGATCGGCATCTTCTCGATGGCGTGCTGCCAGTCCATCAGATCGGTCGCCGCCCGTTCCAGCGCGAACATGCCGAGCGGTTCGATCAGGCCGGAGGCCTCCGCAATCGGAATGAACTCGCTCGGCGGAATATTGCCGCGCTTGGGATGCTCCCAGCGCATCAGGGCCTCGAAACCGGCCAGTTCGCCATCGTCAAGCTTGACGATCGGCTGATAGGCCAGCGACAGTTCCTTGCGCTCGATGGCGCGGCGTAGGTCGCTTTCCATTTGCAGCCGGTCGGTGCCTGACGTGCGGAAGGCCGGGCGGAACGGCTCGACGCGATTGCCGCCGGCGCGCTTGGCGCGGTACATGGCCAGTTCCGCATCGCTGAGCAATCCGGCGGCACTTTCCTGCTGGTCGATCCACGAGACGAGGCCGATGGAGGCGGTGAGGATGATTTCGCGGTTAGCGAAATTGATCGGCACCATGATCGCCTTGTTCACCGCATCGGCGAAATCGGCGACACGCTGTGGATCGCGCTCGGATGTCAGGATCAGGCCGAATTCATCACCGCCGAGACGCGCCAGCGTATCCTGCGGTTTCAGCAGGCGGCGCAGGCGGCGGGTGAGCGCGATGAGGATATTGTCGCCGGCAGCAATGCCGAGTGTGTCATTGACCAGCTTGTAACGGTCGATATCGATCGCCATCACGGTTGGCCGCACACCCTCGCTGTCGGGAGAGAGGTTCAATATCGATTGCAGACGGTCGAGGAAGACCTGCCGGTTCGGAAGCCCGGTCAGATTGTCGTTCATCGCATCCTGCAACAGCCGCTCCACCGAATTCTTCTGTTCGGTGATATCGGTGATGGTGCCGACGCAGCGGATGATTTCGCCGTTGGAACCGAGAACCGGACGGGCGCGGATTTGCAGCCAGTGGAAATGACCATCCTCGGCGCGAATGCGGAATTCGTGGTTGAGGCGGCCCTTGCGATGGTCGAGCAGCACGTCGAGCGTTGCCTTGAAGCGGTCGCGGTCATCCGGGTGCAGGCGCGGCAACCAGTTGCGCGCGGCGCCATGCATGGTGCCGGGTTCCAGCCCCAGCCGGTTGGAAATGTCGGGCGTGGTGACAATGCGGTCACGCGTCACGTCCCAGTCCCAGACGGTATCGCCGCTGCCCGTCAGCGCCAGCGATTGCCGCTCGAGATCGGAGAACAGGCCCTGCTGATAGGCGCTGCCGGCAAAGGCATGCTGGATGACGGTGAAGCCGATCAGAAGCACGATCAGCACCAGCCCGCCGCCAAGTGCGGGCTGCACGATGTCGTTGTCCAGCTGTCCCGTCACCGTCAGCCAGCTGCCGAACAGCCAGACGAGGATCAACGCCCAGGAGGGCACGAGCAAAATCGCCCGGTCGTAACGGTTGAAACCGAGATAGATGATGAGCGCGATACCGGCCGTCGCCGTCAGCGCGAAGGAGACGCGGGCGATACCGGAGGCGACCGAAGGGTCGTAGATCGCAACGCCGAACAGCAGCGCCAGCCCCACCACCCAGGCAAAGGTCGCATAACCCAGATGCGCGTGCCATCGGTTGAGATTGAGATAGGTGAAGAGGAAGACCACGAAGCTGGAGGCGAGCGCCACTTCCGCGCCCGCCCTCCATATTCGCTGATCGCTGGATGTGACGGTGATGAGCTTTTCGAGAAAGCCGAAATCGACGCAGATATAGGCCAGCACCGCCCAGGCGAGCGCGGCCGATGCCGGCAGCACCGAGGTGCCCTTGACGACGAAGAGAATGGTCAAAAGCACGGCCAGCAGGCCGGCGATGCCGAGCACGATGCCGCGATAGAGCGTGAACGCGTTGATCGTGTCCTTGTAGGCTTCCGGTTCCCACAGATAGATCTGCGGCAGCTGCGGCGTGGAAAGCTCGGCGACGAAGGTGATGACGGAGCCGGGATTGAGCGTGATGCGGAAAACGTCGGCATCCGGGCTCGGCTGCCGGTCAAGCGCGAAGCCCTCGCTCGGGGTGATGGCCATGATGCGCTGCGAACCGAGATCGGGCCAGAACAGCTTGGAATTGACGAGGCGGAAATGCGGGGCGACGATGACGCGCTCCAGCTGCTCTTCGGAGACGTTGGCGAGCGCAAAGACCGCCCAGTCACCCTGATGATCGTTGGAACTGGCGCGCACTTCGATACGGCGGCGGATGCCGTCCGGGCCGGGCGCGGTCGAGACCTGAAAGGCTTCACCCTGATTGGCATAGATATCGGTCGTCGCGGTGAGATCGAGCGCCGTGTCGTCACGGGAAATCTTCACCGGCTCGAAAGCAAAGGAATGGGAAGCGAAAAGCAGAAACAGCAGGAAAAACGGCGCAGCCAGCGCGATTGCCGCCAGACGTTTCGCAAGGCAAGGCGCAGTGTGAGTGTAGGTCATGTATCGTACTTCGTTCCGCCGGAGCTTTGCTTGTCGGCAAGAAGGGAAAACATCATATGATCCCGCCATTGGCCATTGATTTTCAGATATTCCCGCAAGAGACCTTCCCGCTGGAACCCGGCATTTTCGAGAAGCCGGATGCTTTTGAAGTTTTCCGGAATACAGGCTGCCTCGATACGGTGCAACTGAAGTCCGTTAAAGATGTATGGTATTACCAATTTTAATGCGGCAGACATATGGCCTTGCGCGGCGTAGCGCTCGCCAATCCAGTAGCCGATCATACAGCTCTGCGCCGCACCCCGGCGGATGTAACCGATGGTGATGCCGCCGACCAAGAGCGTCTCCTTTTCGAAGAGCAGGAACGAGACGGCGGTGCCGGAGGAAAATTCCTGGCCGTTACGCACCACGCGCGTGCGGAAGGCGCCTTCCGTCAGCTCGTCCGGACGCCAGGTCGGTTCCCAGGGCTGGAGAAACTGCCGGCTTTCCGAGCGGAGCACATGCCATTGCTTGAAGTCGCCGTAACGCGGCAGTCTGAGAAGGTGATTGGCGCTGCGCAGTTCGGGCGTATCGTTATGTCGGGAAAGAAAACGCAGCATTCACGATCCCTGTGCGGCAGACATCGCCATCCGCGAACGGGATGGCGAAAAAGGTGAGCGGTCTTCGCCTTTAAATCCCGCCCTCATATCGGTTTATCCGTTCGCCTTTATCCTTGCGGGCTGCTGCGCGGAAAGCGCGGCAGTGATGTCTGAAAGCGGCGGCAGATGTTCGAGCGGGCCGATTGCAGACAATGTCGGAACTGTATCGAAAAACAGCCGGCCCGCAAGATCGGTCAGGCGTTCCCGTGTGATGTGTTCAAGGCGCTCCATCATCTCCTCATTGGGGATGGGGCGGCCGTAAAGCATCATCTGCCGGGCGATCTGGCCGGCGCGGGCGGCCGGGCTTTCCTGCCCCATCAGCAATTGCGCACGGATCTGCGCGCGGGCGCGGTCGATTTCTTCCTGATGGATGATCTGGGAAGACTTGCGCAATTCGTCAACGATGACGGGCATCAGTTCAGGCAGGTCGTTGCCGCCGGTCGCCGCATGCACGCCGAAAATGCCGGTATCGGAAAAACCCCAATGGAAGGCATAAACGGAATAACACAGGCCGCGCGCCTCACGCACTTCCTGGAAGAGGCGAGAGGACATGCCGCCGCCGAGAATATTGGCGAGAATCTGCGAACAGTAGAAATCGCGGGCGTGATAGGCCTTGCCTTCGAAACCGAGCAGCACCTGCGCATCCATGAGGTCGCGGGTCTCGCGGATTTCGCCGCCGGTATAGATTGCCTTTTCCATGACGGGCGGTGCCGCGGGCACGAGCGGCAGCGAAGCGAAACGCTCTTCCACCTGCTTCACGAAGCTTTCGTGATCGACCGCGCCGGCCGCGACGACGAAGATGCGGTCCGTCGTGTAATTGCGGGCAAGATAATGACGGATCTCGCCGCTGGTGAAGGATTGCACGGTTTCCGGCGTGCCGAGGATCGGCCGGCCGATCGTCTGGTCGCGATAGGCGACACCGGAGAAATTGTCGAAGATCACGTCGTCAGGCGTATCGGTCGCAGCGCCGATTTCCTGGAGGATGACGTTTTTCTCGCGCTCCAGCTCATCCTCGTCGAAGAGCGATTCCGTCAGGATATCGGCAAGGATATCGACGGCGAGCGGAACATGGTCCTTGAGGACGCGGGCATAATAGGAGGTCGTTTCCGTCGATGTCGCAGCGTTGACTTCGCCGCCGACATTCTCGATCTCCTCGGCGATCTGCCGGGCAGTGCGCCGCGCCGTGCCCTTGAACGCCATATGTTCGAGAAGATGGGCGATGCCGTGCTCGGCAGTCGTCTCGTTGCGGGAACCGGATTTGATCCACACCCCAAGAGCGACGCTTTCGAGATGTGGCATTCTTTCCGTAACAACGGTCAACCCGGACGAAAGCCGGGTCAAATTTACTCTCATACTCAACGTCTTTCCGCGTCTCTATTTGCCGGCGCGTGCATGTTTGCCGATGAAGGTTTCCACGGCTTTCAGTTCCGCATCCAGAATATCGAAACGCTCCTCCCGGTTCATAATGTCAGCTAACCATACTGGAAGCGCCGGGTCGATTGCGCAAGCGGATTTTACGGCGGCCGGGAATTTAGCCGGGTGGGCGGTCGACAGAACCACCATCGGGCTTCCCGCCTTTTCGTGCTTTTCCGCTACGAAAACACCGGTCGCCGTATGCGGATCGATGAGATAACCGGTCTTTTCCAGCGTGTCGCGAATGGTCGCCGCCACCTGCTTTTCGGTGGCGCGGCCGGCGCGGAAATCCTTCTTGATGAATTTCAGCGCGTGCGGCGGAATTTCAAATGCGCCAGACTGCTTCAGGCCATCCATCGATGCCTTCACCGCGGCGGAATCGCGGTCATAGGCTTCAAACAGCAGGCGCTCGAAGTTGGACGAGATCTGGATGTCCATCGAAGGCGAGGTGGTGGGCTTGACGCCGCGCATCTCGTAACGGCCGGTCTTCAGCGTACGCGCCAGAATGTCGTTGTCATTGGTGGCGATGATGAGCTTGTCGATCGGCAGGCCCATCTTCTTGGCGACGTAACCTGCGAAAATATCGCCGAAATTGCCGGTCGGAACGGTGAAGGAAATCTTCCGGTCAGGGCCGCCCAGCGAAAGCGAGGCGGTGAAATAATAGACCACCTGCGCCATGATGCGCGCCCAGTTGATGGAGTTGACGCCGGAAAGCTTCACGCCGTCGCGGAACTTCACGTCGTTGAACATCTCCTTCACCAGCGTCTGGCAATCGTCGAAATTGCCGTTGATCGCCAGCGCATGCACGTTGGAAGCCGTCGAGGTCGTCATCTGGCGCTGCTGCACCGGGGAGACCTTGCCGTTCGGGAAGAGGATGAAGATATCGGTGCGCTCACGCCCGGCAAAGGCGTCGATCGCAGCGCCACCGGTGTCACCCGAAGTGGCGCCCACGATGGTGGCGCGCTCGCCACGCTGGGTAAGCGTGTAATCCATCAGGCGGGCGAGAAGCTGCATCGCCACATCCTTGAAGGCGAGCGTGGTGCCGTGGAAAAGCTCGAGAACGAAGGTATTCGGGCCGGTCTGGACCAGCGGGACGACGGCCGGATGGCGGAAGGTCGCATAGGCGTCGTCGATCATCGCCTTGAACTTGTCGGCCGGAATTTCGCCGCCGGTGAAACGGTAGAGGACCTCGAAGGCGACGTCCTGGTAGGACTTGCCGCGCAGGTTGCGGATTTCCTTCTTCGACATGGAAGGCCATTTGCGCGGAACATAAAGCCCGCCGTCACGGCCAAGGCCCGCCAGAAGCGCGTCGCAAAAACCAAGCGAAGGGGCCGCACCCCTGGTCGATACATATTCCACGAGATAGTCCCTTATCCGTTGCCGGTGTGATCGGCATCTTTTGCGCAGCGTCTCGCCGGAATGAGGCGATTGGGCAGCTAATGAAGGGCTTTTCTGAAAATTCAAGCAAAACCGAACATGCCAATCGATTTTTTCCGGCGTCGCTGCTATAGACCATCGCCAACCTGGGTGAAAGGTCAATAAACAGCGTCTCCGGTTCTGTTCCGGGACAATGGAGAGGGAATTAGAAGAGTGTCAGGGAATTTCTTGCGTTTGTCCGCCGCGATGTCGCTTCTGGCCGTTGTTGCAGGATGCAATTCCTCCAACCCGTCGGACTCGCTTGCCGTCAACCCGCCAACAGCGCAGGCTGCGCCGACGGCTGCCGTGGTGCAGGCCAACTGCCCGGCTGTGACGGTTCTCGACGCCAGTGCCGTTCACCGCGTCTACACCGGTGGCGCCAAGGACGATCCGCAGAAGCTCGCCTATCAGGTCTCGCTGTCCGATACCACGCGCTCCTGCACCGCCAATGAATCGACGCTCACCGTAAACGTGCTGGCCCAGGGCCGCCTCGTTCCCGGCCCGATGGCCAAGCCCGGCCGCGTCACCGTGCCGATCCGCGTGACGGTGAAGGATGGCGATGGCGAGATTTACGGCGAAACGACCAATTTCGCCATCGATGTCCCCGCAGGCGGGGCCGGCACGCAGTTCATCTTCAACAACGACCACGTCGCCATCCCCAACGGACCGGGCGGCGCACCGAAATCGGTCAGCGTCTATATCGGTTTTGCCGAGCAGGGCGCGAAGGCGAAGACCAAGCGCCGGTGATCTGACGGGCAAAAAGCGAAGCCGGAGGCTGCTTGGCAGGCTCCGGCCTTAAATGGAATGGCGCTTTTAGATTCCGGCAGCCTTGCGCAAAGCGTCATTGATGCGGCTCTGCCACCCTCTGCCGCCCTCGCGAAAACGCTCCAGCACGTCCTCATCAAGGCGTAAAGTTACCTGTTTTTTTGGCTTTTCCAACGCCGGGCGGCCACGCGACTTACGAAACTCGTCAATGGCCTCGAAAAAGGCGGGAGGCAGAACCTCTCGGGCAGGACGCGCATTAGCGAGTTCCTCATCGGTCATTTCCGGGAAATCGACAGCGTCCCAATCCGCTTCGGTATAGCCGCGTCCGGGTTTGAATTTTTTTAGTTTTGCAACTTTGGCCATGGCAACCTCCTTCTTTCCCTGGAACTTGCCCGTCGGAAGCTGATGATGGATATCGCTTCTGTTCCGACAGTCGCAAAAACGACAGCCATAGTCCCGTTCCGAAAATATCCAATCGCTTTGAAGCGCGAACTTCCAGGTCCGGTCAGGCTTTTCTCGATGATGGCGTTATCCCAGTCAAAGCCATCGATATCCGCAAAGTCGAAACCGTGCTTCTCGATATTGGCGAGCCTCTTGGGCTCGTCCCATATGATTTTCATGAATTAATGTAGCTACATTTATTAAAATATCAATGCAGCAAGTCAGATCACGAAAGAAGCGCTTTCACAACTCAAAAAGCGCCTTCCCACTCCGCCATCGCCGCAATCACCGCCGGCAGGTCCTGCATGCGCGAGATCACCGTTTCGGCGCCGGCATCCGTCAGTCGGTCGGCGTGGCTCGGATAGGTGTGGGATGCGCCGGTAAAGCCGATGACCCGCATGCCGGCGGCTTTCGCGCCATGGATGCCGTGCACGGAATCCTCGACCACGACCACGCGGTCGGGAGAAACACCGAATTGCGCCGCACCATGCAGAAAGATATCGGGCTTCGGCTTCACGCGGTCGGGGCCAAGGTCCTTGGCGGAATAGATATGCGGCGCGAAATAGGGCTTCAGGCCCACCTTCGTCAGCATCATGTCGAGGCGGTGACTGGAGGAGTTGGAGCAGATGCAGCGCGGCGTCGTCAGGCGCGAGAGCGCGAATTTGACGCCCTCGATGATCTTCACATCGCGTTCCAGCCGCATGTCGAGCAGTTTTTCCGATTTGTCGAGCAGCGAGGCGGAAAGCGGAATGCTCGCTTCGTTTTCCACCTGCAGGAGAATGTTCTTCCAGGTCATGCCGGCGAAACGCTCGCCCATTTCCTCGACGGAGATCGGATAACCGGCCTCGGTCAAAAGGCGGGATTCCACCTGCGCCGCGATGATTTCGGAATCGACCAGAACGCCGTCGCAGTCGAAAATAATGAGGTCGAAGCCGCTCATGGGCGCTCCCGTATCGGATTTGTTTGGAAGAAATGATGCCGGGCTTTTAGACCATGTCCGCGCCAAGCTCAACCGGCTCACCCGCAAGGGTCGGTCCCGCCCGGCTCATAGCTTGGCGGGAATGCGGCAAGCAAGCCGGGCTTCCAATATTCGGCTTTGCGTATATGGAGGGCGTAAAAACCGCTACACACAGTTGCGCCATATGCGTTATGGGATGTTATGCCCAAGACAGTGAAAAACACGCCTGAAGACACCATTGCCGCACGCATCAGCCGCACGCTGGCCGACCGCATCGTTCGCGGCGAGCTGTCGCCGGGCGAACGTCTTCGGCAGGATCATATCGCCGCCGAATTTGGCGCCTCGCATGTGCCGGTGCGCGAGGCCTTCCGCCGGCTGGAAGCGCAGGGTCTGGCCGCCAGCATTCCGCGCCGGGGTGTGAGGGTCGCGGATTTCGGTCTCGATGACGTGCGTGAAGTGGCGGAAATGCGCGCAGCCCTCGAGGTGCTGGCGCTGCGCCACGCCATTCCCAACATGACACCCGCCATTCTCGATCAGGCGGAGGCTGCGACGCTCGAAGGCGATAGCGCCGTCGATGTGCAGCATTGGGAGGAGGCCAATCGTCGTTTCCACCGCCTCATCACCGCACCCTGCAACATGCCGCGCCTGATGGAGGCGATCGACGGCCTGCATGCGGCGAGCGCCCGTTTCCTGTTTTCCGCCTGGCGGGCCGGCTGGGAACGCCGCACTGATACCGATCACCGCGCCATCATCGATGCGCTGCGCGGCGGCCGCGCCGAGGAGGCGGTGCGCATTCTTGACGGACATGTGCAATGGATCGGCCGTAAGGCGATCCGCACCTCGTCCGGCTCGGTGCGTGACACCTTCGCCATCGTCGGATAGGGCGGCCCCGTGACCGTCCGCCTGCGGCCCCACCACCTTCTCTGCATGCTGACCTATATCGGCAAGGGCTACACATCAGGCTTCGTGGAAAATTACGACCGTGTCGCCGCCCGGCTGAATGCGGGCGAAGATATCGAACTGGTGGAAGGGGCGGACGACATCTGCGAAGGCCTGCTCTGCGAAAGCCATGCGCACTGTTTCAACGAAGGCGTGGTGCAGCGGGACGAGACGGCCCGTCTCTCGGTTTCGGCGCTTCTGGGCGAAACGCTGATCGCGGGCAAAAGGCTGCAGGCGACGCCGGATTTTCTCGCGAAAATGCGCGCGGCTTTCGCTGCCGGAGACATCCGGCAGGCCTGTCGCGGCTGTCAGTGGATCAGGCTTTGCGATCGCATCGCGGCCTCGGGTTTTGCCGGCGTGAAAATCGGTACGCCGTTACAGGTCGTGCCGAAGGATGCGACGCGTCCTTCGATGCACCCGATGCTCAGGCCCAAATATGGGCCGTCGGGCCGGAAATTGTGACGCCCCAACGCGACTACTCCGCCACAGTCGTCTCGGTCCGCTCCGCCGCCTTGACGGTCGCCCTGATCTCCTTCGGGTCGAGGCCGGATTTCTTGTCGTAGCTTACCTTCACCGAATAATCGCCGGGATGCAGGGTCTCCTGATGTTTCGTGCCGTAACGGCCGGAAATCTCCTTCTGCGTGCCCTGAATATCCCTGGTCGTTTCAACGATATCGATCCGTTCAGCACCAGGGGCTGTGATTGCGAGAACGCCCGCATCGAGATCGACGGTGATTTCCGTGCGTTTTCCGGCCGTCACGGTGAAAGGCTGTTCCACCGTCACCTTGCCGAGACGGGCGCGCATGACGAAATCCCCGGCCGGCATTTCCATCATCTTACCGGTGCCGTAAATGCCGTTGATGGTCTCGCGCGTGCCATCCAGCGTTTCCTTGGCCGACATGGCCTCGAAGCGGATATCATCCGTTTCGACGGCCCTGCCGCCTTCCGCATAAACCGCCTTGGCGACGACCACCCCGCTCGGAATGACCAGTTCGTGGCTGATCTTCTCGCCGGCCTTGATGGCAAGGGTTTCCTCAGCCCGCGCCGGGCCTATGCTGCCGGTAAGGGTGATCTCGCCCGCCGGCACGAAGACGGTATTCTGGCCGTAGACACTGTCCTTGAAATCGCCCCTGGTGATTTCGGTTTTCGCCTGCGTTTCCACATCGCCGCCCGCGCTGCGTTTCGGCACGACAGTCAGTTCCGCCGCGTCGAAATTCACCTTCGGCCGCGCGATGCTTCCCTCCTTTACCTCGAAGGGCACTTCGCGGGTCACATTACCGAGTGCCGCCACGCCGACATATTTGCCAGTCGGCAGCTTCGCCTCGAAGGTCGCGTCATAGGAGCCGCCGGCATTCACGTCGGTGCGCGCGCCGGTCCGGTCGGCCTTGTAGAAATCCCATCGCACCCTGCCGCTATTGCCGAGCGAGGGGCCGCCATCGAACAGCACCGCGTCGGTGACGACGTTATATTGCGGGGCCGGTTCCTGCGCCTGCGACAGCGCTGGCAGCGCCGTTGCGAAAAGAGCGGCGCAAACGACATTCATGGAAAAAGAAGCCATTTTCATCACGGACCCCATTGCGGATTCCCCCCTGCCAGACCGGTCCTCCCTGAGCCCGGAACAGGCGGAACTGGAGAACCCATTGTGCACAACGTTTTTGCCGCACTTCGGGTTCCCCGCCTGGCGCCGTAAATCGCGCCTGCGCGTTGCAACAGCCATTTATTTCGCATTTTCCGTGACTTGTTCAGGCTTTGATAACCATCTTCGGTAACCATAAGCATCAGTAGAGAGTAAGCGTATGGAGCGAGTACCAATGGCAGCAGTTTTTCCGCTGGCCGATTTTCGGCGTGCCGGTTTTGATCGTGCGGGCGAGAGCGACGCCTGGAAAGACAGCATCATCAAAGGTGATTGTGTCGCTGCCTTGGATGCCCTCCCGAGCCAGTCGGTGGATGCGATTTTCGCCGATCCGCCCTATAATCTCCAGCTTGGCGGCACGTTGCACCGGCCCGATCAGTCGCTGGTCGATGCCGTCGACGACGAATGGGACCAGTTCGCCTCCTTCGAAGCTTACGATGCCTTCACCCGCGCCTGGCTGCTTGCCTGCCGCCGGGTGCTGAAGCCCAATGGCACCATCTGGGTCATCGGCTCCTATCACAATATCTTCCGCGTCGGCGCCATGCTCCAGAACCTCGATTTCTGGATCTTGAACGATATCGTCTGGCGCAAGACCAACCCCATGCCCAATTTCAAGGGTCGCCGTTTCCAGAACGCCCATGAGACCATGATCTGGGCGAGCCGCGATCCGAAAGCCAAGAACTACACCTTCAACTACGATGCGCTGAAGGCCTCCAACGACGATGTGCAGATGCGCTCGGACTGGCTGTTCCCGATCTGCAGCGGCCACGAACGCTTGAAGGGCGACGACGGCAAGAAGGTGCATCCCACCCAGAAGCCGGAAGCTTTGCTCGCACGCATCATCATGGCCTCCACCAAGCCGGGCGATATCGTGCTTGACCCGTTCTTCGGTTCCGGCACCACGGGTGCCGTTGCAAAACGCCTCGGCCGCCACTTCGTCGGCATCGAGCGCGAACAGGATTACATCGACGCGGCATCCGCCCGCATCGCCGCCGTCGAGCCACTCGGCAAGGCGGAACTGACCGTCATGACCGGCAAGAAGGCCGAACCGCGAGTCGCCTTCAACACGCTGGTGGAAAGCGGCCTCGTCCGCCCCGGCCAGGTACTGACGGATGTAAGACGCCGTTATAGTGCCATTATTCGTGCCGATGGTACCCTTGCATCCGGCGGGACTGCCGGCTCCATTCACCGCCTCGGTGCGAAGGTGCAGGGTCTCGATGCATGCAACGGATGGACATTCTGGCATTTCGAGGATGGCGACGACCTGAAGCCGATCGATGATCTCAGAACCATCATCCGCAGTGAAATGGCAAAGGCCGAATAGTCGAGAGCCGTGAAGGCTGGAGACGGACGATCCACCGCCCGCCCTTGTCAGAATACGTCTCTGTCCGGTTTAGTACCTTCAGTCCCGGATGGAGAACGACCAACGCCCGGCACCTCGGTGTCGGGCGTTGGTATTTTCGAATATATAATTTTAGTTAGACAAGTTTCGCGCAAGAGACGGCCAGTACTGTCTCAATCAAAGCAGTGGTTGTGAAAATCCGGTTCGGAAGGCTCACAAAAACATTGCGTCCGATGCCGCTTGCGGCAGGACTGGCGCAGGCCGGAGACCGCCATTTCCGCCTGCGCCAATTTCTTTTCCCGATCTGTTTTGACAAACTTTGCCAAATTCTGCGCCCTGTCTTCAACGGAGATACAGATGGCGACCATGAATATATCGTTGCCTGGCCCGATGAAGGAATGGGTCGAGGCCCAGTCGAAAACAGGCCGTTACTCCAACGCCAGCGACTATGTGCGCGATCTTATTCGCAGGGACCAGGAGCGGGGCGCGAATGGCGTGCGAATGGGACGAATTGCTGCCGCCGCTGCGCATTCGTCGCTTCAGGGCGCATCTGGTTGTCTATAGGATCGACGCGAACGACGAAGTGTTCATCGTCCGCGTGCGCCATGGACATGAGGACTGGGTGAATGAACCCTAATCCTTGACATGAAGTGATATCAGGGTCGGTATCCTACACCTCCACCCCATAATCCCGCAGATCCTGCTTCAGCTTTTCCGCGCCGGTGAACTGCACCGCCTGCCAGCCTGCCGCCTTTGCGCCTTCGACATTGATGAGCGTATCATCGATGAAGAGGGTGGCTGCGGGGTTGAGGCCGAAGTCGCGGGCGTGCAGCTCGTAAATGGCCACGTCCGGCTTGATGAGCTTGATGTCGCCGGAAACGGTGACGCCGCGCGGCAAGGTGAGGAACGGGAACATCTTCTGGGCCTCGCGGAAGGTGTCGGAGGCGAAGTTGGTCAGCATGGTCACATCGTGGCCGCTGTCGATCAGGCCAACCATGATTGCGACGCTGTCGTCATAGGAATGCGAGACCATCTCGTGCCAGAACTTGCGGAAGAAGCGGATGTGTTCTTCCCTCTCCGGGAACTTCTCCACCAGCAGCGCCTCGGCATCTTCCCAGCGGCGGCCGCGATCCTGTTCGAGGTTCCAGTCATGGGTGCAGACATTCTCGAAAAACCACTTGCGCTCGTCGGCATCGGGAATGAGGCGGCTATAGGGAATATGCGGATCGTAGTGGATCAGCACCTTGCCGATGTCGAATACGATATGGTCAATCTTGGTCATCGAACTTTCCTGCTTTTATCGAATGCGGATGGAATAGCCTCTGCAATGACTTTTTTCATCACCGTTGGCAGCGCCTGCGCGTCAAGATTTGTAACCGGCTCCCACCATCCGTCATCAGGGCCGGTTTGAAGGCTATCCGGAACCTGCGCGCGATAGACGGTGAGCCGTAGTTCGAAATGGGTGAAGACATGCACGATGACGCCCGCCGCCTGCCAGCCGGCAGCAAAGGGCGCGTGGCTTGCATCCGTGCCGCCATCCATGCGCGCGGTCCATGCCGTTGTCGGCACCTCGGTCATGCCACCCAGAAGCCCGCTCTCGATGCGTCGCCTGAGCAGAATCTCGCCCTCTGTATTCACCGCCACGAAGGCGGCGCCGAGCCGCACGGGCTTTGCCTTTTTGGCGGCCTTGACCGGAAAACGCTCCGGCTCGTCATGGGCAAGCGCAAGACAGGCGCCATTGAAGGGACAGAGCGCGCAGGCCGGCCGTTTCGGCGTGCAGATCGTCGCGCCGAGATCCATCATCGCCTGGGCAAAATCGCCGGGGCGATCAGAAGGCGTAAGCTCGGTCACCTTCGCTTTCATGGCGGGCTTTGAGCCGGGCAGGGGAGCGTCGATGGAAAAGAGACGGGAGATGACGCGCTCCACATTGCCGTCCATCACCGCCGCCCGCCGGTTAAAGGCGATGGCCGCGACGGCTGCGGCGGTATAATCGCCGATGCCGGGCAGTTCCTTCAGGCCCTCTTCACTGTCCGGAAAGGTGCTGCCATGGTCGCGCGCCACGGCTTCCGCGCATTTTTTAAGATTGCGGGCGCGGGCATAATAACCGAGCCCCGCCCAGGCGGCCATGACATCCTCGACCGGCGCCGCTGCCAGATCGCTGACGCGCGGCCAGGCGGCAAGGAACTTCAGGAAATAGGGTTTTACCGCCTGCACCGTCGTCTGCTGCAGCATCACTTCGGAGAGCCAGACGTGATAGGGATCGGCGCGTTTTCCCTGTGCCGCCATGGATGGCGAGGTGCGCCATGGCAATTCGCGATGGTGCCGGTCGTACCATGCGAGAAGTTGTTCCGCCGTCGGATGTGATGTTTGTTGTCGCGCATACGTGTTCATCGCCGCTGAACATAGAGACGACGCGGCAATCTGCAACAGCAGCCTGCCGCTGCAACGTGGAAAACCCTGTCCGGCAATGAACGCCACGACAATCGCAACCTGATCCGATTTAGGAGGAAGAGCCCATGCTGAATGCGCTGCAGGATAATATACCGCAACCGTTCCTTTATGTTGTCGGGGTTCTCTCGGCCCTTTGCCTGATCGGAAACCTGTTGAACCATATTGGCCGGCTGTATTTCGGTCGGCAAAACAGCGTGGCGTTTGTGGTCTCCCGCCTGATCGGGGAAGTCCGTGAACTGGAAAAGATGAGAGGCAAACCCTCCCGCCGGTTTCGAATTCTCGAATCCGGTTTCTGGGCGATTTTCTGCCATGGCCTGTGGATATACCTCTCCGTCGTGCTGATCTGCATGTTGGTGATTGCCGCTATCTCGGATAAGCCGGGAACAGGGCATCTGAAGATTTTGGCCGGCGGATATTTCCTCTTTGGATGTTTGGTGGCGAGAATGATACGCTTGGGTGCCTGCCGGGACTGGCGACGATTCCGCACATTGTTGCGCGGTGAAGAAGATGACGATGGCGCGACCGCTTGAGGTCGCTTGGCCTCTGTCGAGGAGAGCATGAAGAAACCCGCAGATTCATTTCGCAAAGGCGTCGTCCAGATCGCCGAAGTCGCCAATGGCATCATGGACCCCGTTCTGTCGAAGCGGGCGGGCATCAACACGGCGCTGCTCGGCTCCTGGGACGAGATTGCCGGCGACGATTTTGCCGATTGCACGCGGCCGGAAAAGATCACCTGGCCGCGCCGCGACGAAGGCCCGGATCGCGGCGGTTATCAGCCCGGCGTGCTGACGATCGCCTGCGAAGGCGCGCGCGCCCTGTTCCTCACCCATGCACAGGGTGAACTTATCGCCCGCATCAATGGCTTCTTCGGCTTTCCGGCGGTGCGCCAGATCAGGATCGTGCAGAAACCGGTGTCGCAGACCATCAACCGCCGGCGCAAACCGCAGCCCCTGCGTGGCGATGCGGCAAAACGTCTCGATGACATGATGGAAGGCATCGAGAGCGAGGCATTGCGCAAGGCGGTGGAACGACTTGGCACGGCGGTCTTGCAGAAGAAGCCGCGTGGCCGAACGATTTGATCGGTGCGGTTGTCCTTGACTGGTCACAATTCTTTGACAAGAAGAGACCAAAACCCCGCTTGTGATGAACAGGCCGTCGCTATATCGGAATCAACGGACAATAGAGTCTATTACCAACAGGTGCTTTCATGCATTTTCCCGAACTGACCATTTCCCGTCGCAGCCTTCTCGGCGGTGTTGCCCTCGCTGCCGTTGCCACGGCCCTGCCGTTTGCCTTCACGCCCGGTATTGCCGAGGCGCAGGAACTGCCTGAATCCACCGGTGATGTGGACATGGCTGCGGTGATGAAGCCCGGCCCGCTGCCGGAAGCCGCACTCGGCGATGCCAACGCACCCGTCAAGATCGTCGAATATATGTCGATGACCTGCCCGCACTGCGCCAACTTCCACAACAAGACCTTCGAAGAAATCAAGAAGAAGTACATCGATACCGGCAAGGTCTATTTCGTGCTGCGCGAATTCCCGTTCGATCCGCGCGCCGCTGCTGCCTTCATGCTGGCACGCTGTGCACCGGAAGGTCAGTATTTCCCCTTCGTTTCCATGCTGTTCAAGCAGCAGCAGAGCTGGGCTGTAGCCCAGGATGCGCGCGCCGCCCTGCTGCAAATGTCGAAAATGGCCGGTTTCTCACAGGAGTCTTTCGAGGCCTGCTTGACGAACCAGAAACTTCTGGATGATGTGAACGCAACCATGCAACGCGGTGCGACGGAATTCGGCGTCAACTCCACGCCGACTTTCATCATCAACGGCAAGAAATACGCAGGAGACATGTCGGTTGAAACCATGTCGGCTGTCATCGACAAGCTGCTCTGATCACCGAAGCCTTCAGAAAGCGGGCGGCGGATATTTCCGCACGCCCGTTTTTTATTGCCGTTTTTCTACCCGGAGCGTGACGGCATGAAGTTCAACAAGCTCCGCCTCGTCGGTTTCAAGTCCTTCGTTGAACCTTCCGAATTCATCATCGAGCCCGGTCTAACAGGCGTCGTTGGCCCGAATGGCTGCGGCAAGTCCAATCTGGTCGAAGCGCTGCGCTGGGTGATGGGCGAGAATTCCTACAAGAACATGCGCGCATCCGGCATGGATGACGTCATCTTCTCAGGCTCCGGCAACCGTCCGGCCAGAAACACCGCCGAAGTCGGCCTTTATCTCGACAATTCCGACCGCACCGCGCCCGCCGCCTTCAACGATGCCGATGAAATTCAGGTGACACGCCGCATCGAGCGCGAAAACGGCTCCGTCTACCGCATCAACGGCAAGGAAGCCCGCGCCAAGGATGTGCAGCTGCTGTTTGCGGATGCCTCCACCGGCGCCCGTTCGCCCTCCATGGTGGGGCAGGGGCGTATCGGCGAGCTCATCAATGCCAAGCCGCAGGCTCGCCGCCAGCTGCTGGAAGAGGCGGCCGGCATTTCCGGCCTGCATTCCCGCCGCCACGAGGCCGAGCTTCGCCTGCGCGCCGCCGAGACCAATCTGGAGCGGCTGGAAGATGTGACCGCTCAGCTGGAAAGCCAGATCGAAAGCCTGAAACGCCAGGCGCGGCAGGCCAACCGCTTCAAGATGCTGTCCGCCGATATCCGCGCCCGCGAGGCGACCCTTCTGCACATCCGCTGGGTGGAGGCGAAGGAAGCGGAAGGCGAGGCGGAAAGCGCCCTCAACCAGGCGACCAATATCGTCGCTGAAAAGGCGCAAGGCCAGATGGAAGCGGCCAAGCAGCAGGGCATTGCCAGCCTGAAACTGCCGGAACTGCGCGAGGATGAGGCACGCGTGGCCGCCGCCCTGCAACGCCTGCAGATCGCCCGCACCCAGCTGGATGACGAGGCGAACCGCCTGCTGCGCCGCCGTGATGAGCTGGCGCGCCGTCTCTCGCAGCTTGGCGAGGATATCGTCCGCGAGGAGCGGCTTGTCTCCGACAATGCCCAGATACTCGCACGGCTGGACGAAGAAGAAGCCGAACTCGTCGAAATCCTCTCCGATTCCGGCCGTCATGCGGAAGAGATGCGCGAAGCCTTCGAAGCCGCTGCGGTCAAGCTCTCGGAAAGCGAAGCCATCTTCACCGCCATCACCGCCGAACGCGCGGAAGCAGCTGCCGGCCGTCAGCAACTGGAGCGGGCGATCCGTGATCTCTCCGACCGCAAGCTGAGGCTGGAGCGGCAATCGCAGGAAGCATCCGCCGAGATTGACACCATCGACGAAAAACTCTCCGGCCTTCCCGATCCCGCGGAGCGGCGCGAAGCGGTAGAAGCGGCGGAGATTGCCGTCGAGGATGCGTTGATCGTGGCGGAAGAGGCCGAGGCTGTCGTTGCTGAGGCGCGTTCCGCCGAAACACTGGCGCGCGGACCGCTGGAAACCGCGAAAAACCGGCTGAATGCGCTGGATACCGAAGCGCGCACCATCACCAAGATCCTCGCCTCCAGTGCCGCCGCCAATGGCAGTTTCACGCCGGTGGCGGAAGAAATGACGGTGGAGCGCGGTTATGAGGCCGCATTGGGCGCAGCGCTCGGCGACGATCTCGAAAGCCCGCTCGATGCGGCTGCGCCCGCTTATTGGGGCGGTAATGGCGATGGTGCGGATGATCCCGCCCTGCCGCAAGGCGCGAAACCGCTTCTGGATTATGCGCAGGCACCCGCGGCTCTCAGGCGTGCTCTCGCACAGATCGGCGTCGTTGCAGACGTTTCGGAGGCCCGGCGCCTTCTGCCGTCGCTGAAAGCCGGCCAGCGGCTGGTAACGCGCGAGGGCGCGCTGTTTCGCTGGGACGGCCATATCGCCAGCGCAGATGCGCCGGGCGCTGCAGCCCTTCGCCTGTCGCAGAAGAACCGCCTCGCCGAAATCGAAGCCGAACTGGACGAGGCCCGTTCCATTCTGGAAGAGGCCGAAGACCAGCTTGCCGCGAAAACCGAGGCCATCAGAAGCAGCGAATTGCGGCTTTCGGAAGTGCGCGACCGGAGCCGGCTTGCGACCCGGCAGCTGGCCGAGGCACGCGAGGCGCTCACCGCCGCCGAACGGGCCTCGGGCGATCTGCTGCGCCGCCGGGATATCGTTTCCGAAGCACTGAACCAGATCGGCGCGCAGATCGACGAGATCGCCGTTCAGGAAGACAATGCCCGCATCGAAATGGAAGATGCGCCTGACCTTTCCGTGCTCGATCTCAAGCTGCGCGAAAGCCAGCTCGAAGTCGCGACCGATCGTGGTCTGCTGGCGGAGGCCCGCGCCCGCCATGAGGGCGTTAGCCGCGAGGCGGAAAGTCGCCAGCGCAGACTTCAGGCAATAGGGCAGGAGCGTTCCACCTGGCAGTCGCGGGCAGCAAGTGCAGCCGACCATATCGCCACGCTGCGCGAACGCGAGGAAGAGGCGCGCGAGGAAATCGCTGAACTCGACATAGCGCCGGAAGAATTCGACGAGAAACGCCGCAACCTCCTCAACGAATTGCAGAAGACCGAAGACGCCCGCCGCGCGGCTGCTGACCGGCTGGCCGAGGCGGAAAATCTGCAGCGCGCCGCCGACCGGGTGGCTGCAACGGCACTTTCCGAACTGGCCGAAGCCCGCGAAAAGCGCGGCCGTGCCGAAGAGCGGCTGGTTTCCGCCCGCGAGAAACGGCAGGAGGCCGAACACCGCATCCGCGAAACGCTGAATACCGAGCCGCATATGGCGTTTCGCCTGACCGGCCTTGGTCCAGACCAGCCGAAGCCGGATATCCGCGATGTCGAGCGTGATCTCGACCGGCTGAAGATCGAGCGCGAAAGGCTTGGCGCGGTCAATCTGCGCGCAGAGGAGGAGCAGGCGGAGCTTTCCGCCAAGCTGGAAGCGCTGATCAAGGAGCGGGACGACATCATTGATGCCGTGCGCAAGCTGCGCGCCGGCATCCAGAACCTCAACCGCGAAGGCCGCGAACGGCTGATCGCCGCCTTTGATGTGGTCAATTCGCAGTTCCAGCGGTTGTTCACCCATCTCTTCGGCGGCGGCACGGCGGAATTGCAGCTGATCGAATCCGACGATCCGCTGGAAGCCGGCCTCGAAATTCTCGCCCGTCCGCCGGGCAAAAAACCGCAGACCATGACGCTGCTTTCGGGCGGCGAGCAGGCGCTGACGGCCATGGCGCTGATCTTTGCCGTCTTCCTCACCAATCCCGCGCCGATCTGCGTGCTGGACGAGGTGGATGCGCCGCTCGACGACCACAATGTCGAGCGCTACTGCAACCTGATGGACGAGATGGTGGCCTCCACCGAAACGCGTTTCGTCATCATCACCCACAATCCCATCACCATGGCGCGCATGAACCGCCTCTTTGGCGTCACCATGGCCGAACAGGGCGTGTCGCAACTGGTGTCCGTGGATTTGCAGACGGCCGAACAGCTGCGCGAAGCCGTCTGAGGCGGCTTGGCCGGGATTCATTCCCGACTTTTGCTCAATGTGAATTTATCTTGCCGTATCACCCATTCGGGTGAGCGACAATGCGCTGCATTTTGCTATGTATTGGTCACAAGCCTAGGGTTCTCTCCAGACCCCACCATCCGGTTTCCTGTACCGGATGGAATGCCTTGCGAGGCCGCTGCCGTGGCCTCGCAAGGCTTTCTTTTCAGGGCGGGTCATAGGGTTGCGCGGGATGCGAGCTGGTAATGTTCCCGGTCTGCAAACTGCCTCCGTCATACCGGCCTTGAGCCGGTATCCAGCCAGCCCAAGTCCTTGGGCTGAAAAGACCTCTCCCCTCCGTGCGAGAGCCGCCTCGGCTGAATTCCGGCTCAAGGCCGGAATGACGGGAGGAGGGGACGAAACGAATCGCTTTAAACACCTGGCCTGCTGCAACTGCCAATCGCGCGATGTGCGAGTTTCTCCGTGCATCATGCATGGAGGCCTGCCATCACTCACCCCGGCACCAGCCGCAGCCGCGTGCCCCAGGGATCGATCGCCTCCACCACATCGTTCTCCATCTCCACCAGCACATAACCGGCGGCCCGCAGCCGCTCCTTCTGCGCTTCGAGATCGGCGGGATTTCGAATGGTGAGAGAAAACCAGTCGAGGCCGGTTTCCATGGTGTTGCGTTCCTTTGCGCCGCGGCTGTTCCATGTATTCACCGCCAGATGGTGGTGATAACCGCCGGAGGAGAGGAAGGATGCATCCGCACGGGCATCCTGCGTCGGTTGCAGGCCGACGGCCGCTTCGTAAAAGGCGCGGGCGGCGGCAATTTCGCCGACCCTGAGATGAATATGCCCGATGCGCATCGCCGGAGGCGCGGCCTCGTAATCGCTGGTTTTGGTATCGGTGAGCGTCACGAGATCATCGACATCGAGCGGTTCGGTGCCCATCTTCACCACACGGCCGCTCCAGGCCCATGTGTCCTTCGGCCGATCGCTGTAAACCTCGATGCCATTGCCTTCGGGATCGTTGAGATAGATCGCCTCGCTGACATTGTGATCGGCAAAACCGGAAAGCGGCACCTGCTTCAGCGCCGCATGCACCAGCCAGCGGGCGAGATCCTTGCGGGAGGGCATCAGATAGGCGATGTGGAACAGGCCGGCAGAGGTGGGGCTTTCGAAATCGGCCGCCGGCTTGTGCACGAGATCGAGCAGCGGCACGGCGCCGACACCGAGCGTCACGCCCCTTGCGGTGCGTTCCACCTCGTTCATGCCCAGCACCGAACCATAATACTCGATCATCGGGTCAAGTTCGCGCACGCGCAGCGCCGCCTGGCCGACATGCATCGGTGTCGTTAATGCGAAGGGCAGGGCGGCATTTGCGAGGGGCGTGCCCCCCTCGGCTTTGAGCGCACCGGCAAGAGCGGTGGCGGCACAGGAAATTCCGGCAAATTTCAACGTATGGCGGCGGGTAAATTGCATGAACAATCTCTTTGCGGCGATTTGAATGGCTTAGGCAACACTCCGTTTCAGCGCATTACACGAATGCGTCAATCATGCCGTTATTTGGCCTTTGCGGCAATTCTTGCGCGCAATTCGCCGCAATTATGCTGCACTGCGATGTAAACTGCACGTTGCGGCGTTCCCAACATGCCGCCAATGCTGTAGATGATAGAAAAATGACAACGCTTCTGGGTGGAGAGCGTGGAATGAAAAAGTGGGTTTATACCTTCGGCAATGGTGCTGCCGAAGGCAGGGCAGGTGACGTTGCGATATTGGGCGGCAAGGGCGCGAACCTTGCCGAAATGGCAAGTCTCGGCCTACCCGTTCCCCCCGGCCTCACCATCATAGCCGATGCCTGTGCGCTTTATCACAAGAATGGTCGCGATCTTCCCGAAGAGCTGAAGCTGCAGGTCATGGCCGGCCTGCATGGCATGGAGCTCGTGACCGGCAAGACCTTCGGCGGCAGCCATTCGCCATTGCTTCTTTCCGTCCGCTCCGGCGCCCGCGCTTCCATGCCCGGCATGATGGACACGGTCCTCAACCTCGGTCTCAACGACCGCACGGTCGAGGCGCTCGGCCATGATGCGGGTGATGCCCGTTTTGCCTGGGACAGCTACCGCCGCTTCATCCAGATGTATGGCGATGTCGTCATGGGCCTCGATCATGAAATGTTCGAGGAAATCCTGGAGGACGAAAAAGGCCGTCTCGGACATGAATATGATACCGACATGTCGGCGGTCGAATGGCAGCACGTCGTTTCGCTCTATAAGAAACTGATCGAGGATGAACTCGGCGAAGCCTTCCCGCAGGACTGTCATGTGCAGCTCTGGGGCGCCATCGGCGCTGTTTTCGCCAGCTGGACCAACCATCGCGCCGTGACTTACCGCCACCTGCATAATATTCCGGGTGACTGGGGTACTGCGGTTAACGTGCAGGCCATGGTCTTCGGCAATCTCGGCTCGTCCTCGGCAACCGGCGTCGCCTTCACCCGCAATCCCTCGACCGGCGAGGCGGAGCTTTACGGCGAATTCCTCGTCAATGCGCAGGGGGAAGACGTGGTGGCGGGCATCCGCACGCCGCAATCCATCACCGAGGCGGCACGGCTGGCGTCGGGTTCCGATAAGCCCTCCATGGAAAAGCTGATGCCGGAGGCTTTCGGCGAATTCCTGACCATCTGCAAGCGGCTGGAAACGCATTACCGTGACATGCAGGATCTGGAATTTACCATCGAGCGCGGCAAGCTCTGGATGTTGCAGACCCGTTCCGGCAAGCGCACCACCCGCGCCGCCATGAAGGTCGCCGTCGATATGGTGGAGGAGGGGCTGATCTCGCAGGAGGAAGCCGTCTGCCGCATCGAGCCCTCATCGCTTGACCAGCTCTTGCACCCCACCATCGATCCCGGCATTGCCCGCCCCATTATAGGCTCCGGCCTGCCGGCCTCGCCGGGGGCGGCGACGGGTGAAATCGTCTTTACCGCGGAAGAGGCGGTTGCGGCGGAAGCGGAAGGCCGTCGCGTCATTCTGGTGCGCATCGAAACCAGCCCGGAAGATATTCACGGCATGCATGCCGCCGAAGGCATTTTGACGACGCGCGGCGGCATGACCAGCCACGCCGCCGTCGTTGCGCGCGGCATGGGCATTCCCTGCGTCACCGGCGCGGGCTCCATGCGCGTCGATATGCGCAACAGGGTGCTGATCGGCGTCGGCTGCATGCTCAAACGCGGTGATGTCATCACCATCGACGGCTCTTCCGGCCGAGTGCTGAAGGGCGAAGTGCCGATGACGCAGCCGGAACTTTCGGGCGATTTCGGCAAGTTGATGGAATGGGCCGACAATCTACGCAGGATGACCGTGCGCACCAATGCCGATACGCCGGCCGATGCCCGCGCCGCCCGCGCCTTCGGTGCGGAAGGCATTGGGCTGTGCCGCACCGAACATATGTTCTTCGAGGGTGACCGTATCCATGTGATGCGCGAAATGATCCTCGCCGAAAGCGAAAAGGGCAGGCGGGCCGCGCTCGATGAGCTTCTGCCGATGCAGCGTTCGGATTTCACCGAACTTTTCCAGATCATGCATGGCCTGCCGGTAACGATCCGTCTGCTCGATCCGCCGCTGCACGAATTCCTGCCGAAGACAGATGGTGAGATCGTCGAGGTGGCCGCAGCCATGGGCATGCCGCAGACGGTGTTCCGCCAGCGGCTGGATGCGCTGCATGAATTTAACCCCATGCTCGGCCACCGCGGCTGCCGTCTCGCCATTTCCTATCCGGAAATCGCCGAAATGCAGGCCCGCGCCATTTTCGAAGCCGCCGTTGAGGCGGCGCGCATCACCGGCGCACCCGTCGTGCCTGAGATCATGGTGCCGCTGGTCGGGCTTCGCTCGGAGCTGGATTACGTCACTGAGGTCATCGACGGCGTCGCCGCTGCCGTGGCGCAGGAAACCGGCATGGAGATCGAATATCTCACCGGCACCATGATCGAACTGCCGCGCGCCGCCCTTCGCGCCCATGTCATCGCGGAAGCGGCGGAGTTCTTCTCCTTCGGCACCAACGACCTGACGCAGACCACCTTCGGCATTTCGCGCGATGACGCGGCGCGGTTCATCAATACCTATCAGCGCAAGGGGATCATCGAGCGCGACCCGTTCATTTCGCTCGATTTCGACGGTGTGGGGGAACTGATCCGCATTGCCGCCGAACGCGGCCGCCAGACGCGGCCGGAATTGAAGCTCGGCATTTGCGGCGAACATGGCGGCGACCCGGCCTCCATCCATTTCTGCGAGGATGCCGATCTCGACTACGTGTCCTGCTCGCCCTTCCGCGTGCCCATCGCCCGCCTGGCCGCGGCGCAGGCAACGCTTGCGGCGAAGAGGGATGAGGGCAGGGTGGCGAGCAATGTCGCCTTCATTCCCGTCAGGGGTTCTGTTGGACGATGATGCGCCGCTCCACCACCACGGGGCGGTAGAACATGTCGCGGTTCATCTGCGCCTGCCAGGCGCGGTTGTCGGCGCGGCGGTCCATTTCCAGATCGAGAAGGCACCCGGCCATCGGGTCCGTGCCGGGGCGGAAACCATAACCCCGGCATGTCGCCTCATCCCGCGCACGGCGCTCTTCCGGCGTCAGCGTCTGGCAGGCGGTAAGCGCCAGGAGCGCGGCAAGCGAACCGAGGACGATGGAAACACGCATCTTGTTTCTCCCTTAACATGACAGCATTGCGGCACTTTTATTGCCGCGATTGATACGCCTGTTTGCATTTGGGGAAAAGCCGCGTCGGGGTGGAAAGTTGCGTTTGGTCCAAGAACATATCAGTCGTTCAAGCCGGCTTGGAGATCGCCATTTCAGCGCGCATCCAGCTTGAATCCCCCCATGTCGAGAGCCAGATCATCAGGTCGGTGAGAAAGCCGATAATCGGCAGAAGAAGCCTGTGACCCAAGCCGTGTGACGTCTGGTTTTTCTCGGCTTCCTGTAGATGCGCCAATTCCTGCTCCTGAATTGAGGCGATAAGCTTGTGAAGCTCTGGATCTCTTGTTTGCAGAAATGCCAATTGATCTTCCAGATGGCGGTGAACAGTACTTTCAACGGCTTCAGTGCAAATCCAGATCATGTTTCGTCCGCCGAGCGCGGTCAGAGAACCCAGTAGGAAACCTCCGAGGCTCCAAAACGCCATGACGCGACAAGGCTTCGCGTTTCTGGCTGGCATGGCTTCTCTGAACAGGCGGCAATGATCGATCTCGTCTTCCCGCATCTCTTGAAGAGCGGGCACGATGTCCGGAAACAGCCGGCGAGCCATCCATATCTGCGCTCCGTAGATGCGAATAGCGCCAAACTCGCCCGCGTGATTGACCTTGAGAATACGCCGAACGGTGAGGGCTGGGTCGTGTTTACCGGAACGGCCAGACATTCGAAACTTTTCCAAAGCGCGTTCCAGTCCAACCGGATGTGGCAGATTTTACCGCCGCAATGCGAGCAGTTGTCGCCGCCATTGATAAGTCGGTTCTTGTGTGGGGAAAACCCCATCCCGGTGGAAAGTTAGGCCCAACATGGTGGAAGATGCGGGTCTGCGAGCTTCCGTCGATCACGAAACCAAATGTCCTGGTTCCATTCAAAGTTCGCGAAGAAAAGAGGGCGGGAAAATGCCCTGCAGGATGAGCCAGTCACTCAATAGAAGCGTGAGGATGGCGGCGAGAAGGATGCCGCCCATGAAGGCGATGAGGCCGAGCGTGGCGCGTGGCCACCGGCGGGTCTGATAAAGATAGATGGCAAGGCCGACAGGCGCGAGAAGAATGGTAACGATCTTGGCGGCGGAACTGCGCCGGATATCCCGTTTTTCGGCATCCTCTATCTGCCACCAGGCAAACAGCGTGATGATGCCGATCATCTGCACCAGATCATTTGCGGTAAAGGAAGTTGGAGGTCCGGCAGGCCAGACGGCCGCGTCTATGAGAAGCCCGAGGGAGAGGAAGGCGAGCAGGCCGACATAAATCCAGTTACGTTTCGCCATGCACAGGTTCCGCGGAAAGTTGCGTTGTTGTCTGTGCCGCTATGGCTATCGATCAAACCATCTCCGTCAACCCCAAACTCTTGTGGAACAACGGAATTGGCCATCGTGGGGCGCCTCCCTTTCGAATGGAAACACCCCACGACTATTGCTGTCAGGCCGTCGCTATTTCCCGGTCATCGAGCGCGTCGATGTCCTTGGCGTTGTTGTAGACGGCTTCATTCAGAATGCCCTCGCGCTTGGCGACGAGGGTGGGCACCAGCGCCTGACCGGCGACGTTGACCGCCGTGCGGCCCATGTCGAGGATCGGATCGATGGCGAGCAGCAGGCCCACACCTTCGAGCGGCAGGCCGAGGGTGGAGAGCGTCAGCGTCAGCATTACCACGGCACCCGTCAGGCCAGCCGTTGCGGCAGAGCCGAGCACCGAGACGAAGACGATCAGCACATAGTCCTGAATGCCGAGCGGCACCTGGAAGAACTGCGCGATGAAGATCGCCGAAATCGCCGGATAGATCGCAGCACAGCCGTCCATCTTGGTGGTGGCGCCGAGCGGCACGGAGAAGGCGGCATATTCGCGCGGCACGCCCAGGCTCTTTTCCGTCACGGTTTCGGTAACGGGAAGTGTGCCGATGGAGGAGCGCGAAACGAAGGCCAGCTGGATGGCCGGCCATGCGCCCGCAAAGAACCGCGATGGCTTCAGGCCATGGGCGATCAGCAGCGCCGGATAGACCACGAAGAGCACGAGTGCCAGACCGATATAAACGGCCGCCGCGTACCAGCCGAGCTGCGACAGCGTCGTCCAGCCATATTGGTCAACCGCGCGGCCGAGCAGGCCGATGGTGCCGATGGGGGTGAGGCGGATGACCCACCACAGGATTTTCCGCACGATGGCAAGCAGCGACTGGTTGAAGGCGAGGAACGGCTCCGCCGCCTTGCCGGCTTTCAGCGCCGCGACACCAAAGGCAATCGACACGACAAGCAGCTGCAACACGTTGAAGTTCAGCGAGGTGCTGGCCGCGCCATTATTGACCTTCGTCGAGGCTTCGAGGCCGAAGACGTTGGCCGGGACGAGACCCTTCAGGAAATCCAGCCAGGAGCCGGTGGAGGAAGGGGCCGCCGCTGCCGTATTGGCAATCGCGGTGTTGACGCCCGGCTGGATCACGAGGCCGAGCGCGATGCCGATGACGACGGCAATCAGCGCGGTGATGGCGAACCACAGAAGCGTCTGCCAGACGAGCTTTGCCGCATTGGAGAGGTTCTTGAGATTGGCGATGGAGGCGACGATGGCCGTAAAGATCAGCGGCGGCACCAGCGCGCGCAAAAGCTGCACGAAAATGCTGCCGATGGTCTGCAGCGTCACCGAAAGCCAGTTCTGGCTGCCGGCGGCATCGGGACCGATGTTGCGCGCAAGGAGGCCGAGCAGCAGGCCGATGACCATGGCGCTCAGAACCTGAAAGCCGAAATTGCGATAAAAGGGTTTCGGCCCGGAGGGGCCGGCGGACGTCGTTGCCTGTGACATGACATGTCTCTTTATTGTGCAAGAAAACGAGAATGTTGCACTTTTTACACGCATTCTCGAGGGAGGTCGCCGAGGATACGCCGATTTCCTCAGCAATTAAGGGATGGACTTGCGTATTTGTTGCATTGTCGGGGTATTATTCTCTCGGAATGGCGATATGCGGAAAAATATTCTGCATTTTCGAAGGACCAGCTTTTCATAACACAGTCACATGTCATTCTCGGGCTTTGTCCCGAGGATCTGCAACGTTTGACCCGGCATGGCGTTGGCGGTTGGGATCAGCCGGAATTTAAGGATCAACCCCCTCCTTTGTTTTCCTCGCCGCAAATCCGGTCTATGACATCATATGCAGGTGATTCCCTGCCAGAATTCGGGTGCAACGCTTTCAAGCCAATGCGATCTAACGGATATCCGCTTTCATGACTGTGCGTTTCGTCCGGCCTTTTTCGGTTGCAGCCTATCTTTCCCGGTATCTGGGTCTTGCGGCGCTTGCGCTCTTTCTCATCGCCGCCGGCATCCACCGTTTCGGGCCGCTGACGACGCCCGATCTTGTCGGGCTGCTCATCATTGCCGCCGGCATTGCTCTTCTGGCCGTGCTTCTGGCGCTGATCGGCCTGGAGCGGCTGTGGACGACGGGTGCGCGCGGCGGGCTTTCGGCGCTGGCCGCGCTGCTTCTCTCGGCCCTGCCGCTCGGTGTCGTCGGTTATGGCGCGTTTCTTTATTGGCAGCAGCCGAAGATCTACGACATTTCCACCGATCTGAGCGATGTGCCGGAATGGCTGGTGACACCCGCCGCCAACCAGCAATGGCTGGTTCGGCCCGCGACCGTGACCAAAGCCGACCGCGATGCGCAGATGGAGGCCTATGCGAGCCTGGCCGGCCGCCGTTATGAAGGCGCGATCGACCGCATCTATGCCGCCGCCAAAAAAATGGCGGCCGCCCAGAATATCCGCATCACCCACACCAAGGGTGTGATCGGCGCGGAAGACGCCCCCTCCGTCGGCGTGCCGCCACAGGACAGGACGCAGCCCGCGGAGGACGCGCCAGTGGAAGACCTGCCCTCCATCGTGCCCGTGCCCATGGCCCGCCCGGCTGAAGCGCCGCAGCCCACCTTCTTCAATGGCAGCGGCGTGGTGCTGATGCAGGGCGAAACCCGCACCCGCATCTGGGGTCTGCGTTTCGACCTCCTCATCCGCCTGAAGGAAGAGGCGGAAACCACCATCGTCGACGTGCGCGTCGCCTCCCGTTACGGCCCGCATGATCTCGGCATGGGTGCGGCGATTGCGGAGGCCTATCTCGATGCGCTGGATGCGGAAATGCAGGGTCTGAACGATAATTGAGTTCCTGACGCCGAAGGCTTAGCTGGCGCTAAGCTTCGGCAAGGTCAGGGCTCTGCATCGCCGCGAGTTTCTTCTCCCCGCCAGGGAGAAGAAACGAGTGGCACTCGCCCGCGCCATCAATGGGAGAGCGATGGCTGAGGCGATAGCAAGATTTGAAATGCTGCCTGTCAAAACCCCGTCAGGCCGGAAAATATTCGCCCAGCAGCGAAGGTGCGCCATCCGTTCGCACTTCGCCCTTTTCGATCAGATCCTCGATATGCGCGAGCACGGAAAGGGCTGCCGCGCCATGCAGGCGCCTGTCGGTGCTGGCATAGATCACCTTCACCATATCGGCGATCAGCCTGTCACCTTGCCTGATCCGCTTCAGAACCGCCTTTTCCCGCATGCGGCGGTGGGCGCGCAAGCCCCGCATGAAAGCGGCGGGATCAGTGACCGGTCCGCCATGGCCGGGCAGAAACAGCCGGTCGTCGCGGGTCAGCAGTCGCTCCAGCGAGGCCATGTAATCGCTCATCGCTCCATCCGGCGGTGCGACGATGGTGGTGGCCCAGGCCATGACATGATCGGCGGAAAAGACGATGCCGGTGCCCTCAAGGGCAAAGGCGGCGTGATTGGCGGTGTGTCCCGGCGTATGCAGCGCGGTTAATGCCCAGCCATCACCGGAGAGGTTCTGCCCGTCGCCCAGCGCAATGTCGGGCGCGAATGCCGTATCGGAACTTTCGGCAAAGGGATTGGTTTCACCCACATGCAGCGGCCGGGCGGCACGATGCGGGCCTTCCGCCACCGTCAGCGCCCCGGTTGCCTCTTTCAGCCGCCGGGCGAGCGGCGAATGATCACGATGGGTGTGGCTGACGAAGATATGGGTCACCTCGCGGCCATCAAGCGCCGCCATCAAAGCCTGAAAATGCGCCTCATCCTCCGGGCCGGGATCGATGACGGCAACGGAGCGGTCACCGACGATATAGGAGTTGGTGCCGTGGAAGGTGAAGGCGGAAGGGTTGTTGACGGTGATGCGCTGGATGAGCGGGGCGACAGGAACCGCCTCGCCATAGGCCGGCTTGAAGTCGAGATCGAATGCCGGGTCCGCCATCGAGACCTCCTGAATGAATGCCATGCCGCCCGTGCCGGCGGCACCCGCCGCACAATCGCCAAGCCCTATCATGCCGTCTGCGGCGCGGCACCCAAAAAGCTTGGATTTTGTGAAAAAATTGGTCGCCGGGTCATTGCCGCGCCGGGCAGGCTTTGCTAATCAGGCGCGGTTCAGGCAGCGGCGTTTCGCTCTCGCTGCCCTGTTGGGGCGTCGCCAAGCGGTAAGGCACCGGTTTTTGGTACCGGCATTCCCAGGTTCGAATCCTGGCGCCCCAGCCATCACTTCCAAAGTCAAAACAGTGTCCGCAGGTCCCGGCACCGTCGATCACACGAATGATTTCCACGCAGCGTACTTCGTCGCCGTCCGTATCCGGAACGGTTTCGTAGAGAATGACGTAGGGGGCTTCGACGAGCATGCGGGCAGACGGAAAAATTTCCGGATGGCGTTCGCCGAGATGGGGATGATCAACCAGGCTTTCCGCTTTGGCCCGGAATCGGGCAAAATACCGTTCCGCAGCCAAGGGCTGTGACTTGCCGATATCGACGTAGATTTTCTTCACATCGCTGCGTGCGCGGGGCGTCCAGACAAGTCTAATGGTCACGATTTTTCAACGACGCCAGTTCCGCCCGCGCTTCATTGAGCGTCTCGTCAAAATCCGCTTCGGTTGAATTGCCGCTGGCTTTGCCCTCGGCCCACAACGCGCGCAACTTGGTGATGTCCTCGCGTCGCTGAACCCATTTCGCCGACCAGTCGCGCATCGCCTCACGGATGACTTCGCTGCTGCTGGCATAGGCACCGCTTTCCACGGCGTCACGCAAGATTTCGGCGTGCTGGAGCGTCATGGAAACGCTGATCTTCTCCACATTGGCCATATGTGATCTCCTTGGCATTTGGTAGCAATTATTACTACCAAATGGATTGTGATACTATCATTTTCGGCGTGCGAAGTGGCCATCCGACCCGGGCTGTCCCGAGCATCTGCAGCCGATTGATTCTGTGAGATGTGAGCAAATCCTCGGCACAAGGCCGAGGATGATGGTGCGTATCGAGAAGTCGCGTCTAACAAAAACGCCGCGTATCCAAAGACACGCGGCGTCCAATCTCAAAGATCGTGGCTAGGCCTTAAAGCGCGATATCCGGCACCTTCTTCACCGGCGCACCCGCAGGCGCCGCACCGGCGCCCTTCAGCGCCTCGAGATCGATCTGCGGCGGGGTCGGCAGCTGCAGGTGTTCGGCGGTGTAGGCCCACTCCTCGCGCACCTTTTCCGGGTCGTCATTCAGCTTGGTGCCGTAGCTCGGCACGATCTGGCGCAGCTTTGTCTGCCACTCAGGCGTTGCCACCTTGTCCTTGAAGACTTTTTCCAGAACGCTGAGCATGATCGGCGCTGCGGTGGAAGCACCCGGCGAAGCGCCAAGCAGGCCGGCGATGCTGCCATCCCCTGCGGCGACGACTTCGGTGCCGAGCCTCAGCACGCCGCCCTTTTCTTCGTCGCGCTTGATGATCTGCACGCGCTGTCCGGCCTGCCACAGGCGCCATTCGCCCTGTTTGGCATTGGGGAAATATTCCTTCAGCGCGGCAAAACGGTCGTCATCCGACATCATCAGCTGGCCGGCGAGATATTCCACCAGCGGATATTCATCGATGCCCACGCGCACCATCGGCCAGGCGTTGCTGGTCGTGACGGAGGAGACGAGATCGAAATAGGAGCCTTCCTTCAGGAACTTGGTGGAGAAGGTGGCGAAAGGTCCAAACAGGATGACACGCTTGCCGCCCAGCACGCGGGTATCGAGATGCGGAACCGACATGGGCGGCGAGCCGACCGAGGCCTTGCCATAGGCCTTGGCCAGATGCTGCATCGTCACATCAGGGTTTTCGTTGATGAGGAACGAGCCGCCCACCGGGAAGCCGGCATAATCATCGGCTTCCGGAATGCCGGACATCTGCAGCAGGTGCAGCGCGCCGCCGCCGGCGCCGATGAACACGAATTTCGCATCCACCACCTGTTCGGCATCGGTCTTGGTGTTGGTGTAGGTCACCCGCCAGCTGCCGTCGGCATTGCGCTGGATATCGGACACCTCGCTGTTGACCTGCAGGTCGAAATTCTGGTCGCTCTGCAGATGCGATACGAATTGCCGGGTGATCTCGCCGAATTCCATGTCGGTGCCGAGCGGCGACCAGGTTGCGCCGATCTTCTGGGAAGGATCGCGGCCTTCCATCATCAGCGGCACCCACTTCTTGATCTGCTCGGGATCGGTGGAGAATTCCATGCCGGCGAAAAGCGGGCTGGCCTTCAGCGCCTGATAACGCTTTTCCAGATAGGCGACGTTCTCGTCACCCCAGACGAAGCTCATATGCGGCGTGTGGTTGATGAAGGAGCGTGGGTTCTTCAAAACGCCGTTGCGCACCTGCCATGCCCAGAACTGCCGGGAAATCTGGAAGGATTCGTTGATGTTGATCGCTTGGCTGATCTTGATGTTGCCGTTTTCGTCCTGCGGCGTGTAGTTGAGCTCGGCAAGCGCGGAATGGCCGGTGCCGGCATTGTTCCAGCCGTTCGAGCTTTCAAGCGCAACGCCATCCAGCCGCTCCAGCATCTGCATGGACCAGGTGGGCTCCAGTTCGCGCAGCCAGACACCGAGCGTCGCGCTCATGATGCCGCCGCCGATCAAAAGCACATCGACCTTCTTGGCAGCCGTATTGGCGAGAAGCGGGGAAGAGGGCAGTGCCGCTGCGGCAATTCCAGCGAGCGCGCCGCCCAGAACCTGTCGGCGGTTCAGCGGAAATGCATGGGAGAGATCAGTGAGCTGGGATTTGTCTTGATCGATGGGAGTCACGGCCATACCTGATTCTTGTTTTGTGTTAAAAACATTCCTCCCGATCGCCCCGTTATAGCAAAGCGCAAAGCGGCACAACCCGGACTCATTCACTCCAGTTCAAGCGTTTTTGCAGGGATTTGGCCGGGACATATGGTCGCGCCGGCGAATTTTGTGCATTTGCGGATCGTCATTTTCAGCGCAGTGAAGATTAGGCGATGCTTTCAAACGGTTGAAAGGGTTCTATGAGCCGGATATCGCAAAAAGCCCAACCGACTGCGCCTTGCAGGCCATGATGATTGGCGCGGCGCTGCTGCGGGCTGAATTTTTTTCAGAAAAATGACGATAATCCCGAAAAAGTGAAAGGCCCGCCGTTTCGGGCGGGCCTTGTGTTGTGTTCGGTCTGAGGCCGAAAGCTCAGTTTGCGGCGAGGAATTCCGCGCAATAGCTCGGGCCGTTGACGCCGGGGCGGTCGGAGACCGTGCGCACGGCAGTGATCTTGTAGTCGCTGGAAACGACGAGCTGCACCGTGCAGGAGAGCGAAGCGGTACGGGCCGGCGAGATCTGGCGACCCTTCTTGCCGTCCTTGCCTTCTTCGAATTTGGCCGGAATGGTGGCCTTCTTGTAGCCGCCGCGCCAGTTATAGACGGTGGAGCTGCCGCTTTCCGTATCGCTCAGCGGCGGGCCGAATTTTGCGAAGAAAATGCCTGCGGACTGGCCGACCCAGCGGGTTTCAACCGGGCTCTTCTGGGCAAAAGAGGGGGCGGAGCCGCCGGTGGAGGTGGTGCAGGCGGAGAGCGCAATGGCAAACGCTGCGAGCGTTACGCTGCGGAATAGCATGGTGAAATGTCCTTTGTGCCGTGTCCGGCTTCCCGCCGGTCATTCCGTTCCCCTAGCAGATTTGGCGGCGGCGGGCAGGGGAGGTGTGCGGTCCGATGAAAATTTCCTGCCACAATTGCTTTTTTGTAACGTTTTCCGCCCTTCCGCCCCGCTTTGCAGGCGCTTGGCGGGGCTGTTTCACCGGATGGAAAAAACTTGTCATAAAAAATGCAATAAGCCGCTTGTCGAATGCCGGAGGCTGGTCTATAGAAGCGCCGCTGGTCACGGAGTGTAGCGCAGTCTGGTAGCGCACCACGTTCGGGACGTGGGGGTCGGAGGTTCGAATCCTCTCACTCCGACCAGCTTAAAGCCAATGAGAACAGTGGCTTGCAAATGATCCCGAAAATCCCTGAAATCAAAGTCGCGTAGTTAAACCGGACGGTTTGAAACCTCACCGATTGAGATATTTGTTGTCCGCGCCCGCGAAATCCGGCTTTACATGCGAACAGGCTCGCTTCGGCGGGCTTTTTATTGCAGTACCCGGCGCCCGAACGAAAGAGGCCCGTCGCTCCGCCAAGCGCCAGGCCTCAATGTCGCGGCCTTGTTTCAGGGGACGCGCGACATCCGACGTCTTAAAAGCGTCAATTCCGATCCACAACCTCAGAAGTTACCCGTCACCGCCCTTAGCCCCGAATTTTCGGGGCGTCGTGATGATCAACTTATCGCGATCAAAAAAGAGGCCCGCTGTTCTTTCGAACAACGAGCCTCTGTTGGATCGCTTGGCGGAGCGACCGCATGCAAATTCGCCTTTTGCGCATGAACGTCAAATGAACAAACGGCTTTCTTGAAGGCCGAGAAACAACCCGTAAAAATCAGGGGCGCATGGATCGGAAAGCTGCCCCAGCCGTTATCTCCCCACAGCAACAATGGAGGATAACATGCTGAAGGGTATCGCGTTGTGGGTTATGGGCGTTCCGGTCGTCGTGATCATTCTGCTTTATATGTTCGTGTTTTAAGTCGCGCCTGATGACAGGCGCAAAACAAAAAGGCGACCACATCGTGATCGCCTTTTGTCGTTTATGCGGGCATTTTCAGTCGAGATCGCCGATCAGCCGCGAGGCTGTCGCCGCATCCGTGCGGCGGATGTCGATCTCGTCGCGGTGTTTGGCGAGCAGTTCGCCGGCGAGCAGCTTTTCCGCAAGTCCGGCGGGGAGTGAGAGGATGACGCGGTCGCCCTGTTCCTCCGTCGCACCTGTGCTGCGCTTGCCGGCGATCATGCCGCCCGCAACCGTATTGTTGGTGTCGGGGTCGATCAGAATGAAGGAGCCGGTCGCCCGGTTCTGCTCGTAGGGGTCGAAGATCGCCGTCTCGTCGAAGGAGAGGCGCACCTTGCCGATGGCGTTCATCGGCAGCGAGGTCTCATGCGCCTGCCATTCGCCTTCCTTCAGGTTCAATTGGCTGACGGGCTGGACGCTGACGCGCTGGCGGCGGCTGCCGCTTTTGAGCCAATAACGTTTGCCGGCCTCGATACCGCCCGGCTGCAGGGCAACAAGCTGTGCGTCGAAGGCAAGTCCCGTGAGCGGCTGCGCCTCGATGGAGACGATCATGTCGCCGCGCGAGACATCCACCTGGCGATCGAGCACCAGCGTGACGGCATCACCCGCCACGGCGGCGTTGCGCACCAGATCGAAGGTAACGATCTGCTTGACATTGGCGACCATGCCCGAAGGCAGGACCACGACGCTGTCGCCCGGCTTCACCGAACCGCCGGCAACCGTGCCCTGATAACCACGGAAGCTTTCACCCGGACGCGACACGCGCTGCACCGGCAGGCGGAAGCCCCCGGACTGCGCGGAGCGGACGGTGGCAAGCTCCAGTGTTTCCACCAGTGTCGGGCCTTCATACCAGGGCATGGAGGCCTTGCCGGAGAGAACGACGTTTTCGCCCTTCAGCGCCGACATCGGAATGGCGGTGATCTGCTTGATGCCGAGATTGGAGGCAAACTCGCGGAACTCGTGGGCGATCAGTTCGAAACCGGCCTTGTCGTAATGGGTCAGGTCGATCTTGTTGACGGCCAGCACGAACTGCCGAATGCCCATCAGGGCGGCAATGGTGGCGTGGCGGCGTGTCTGTTCGAGAATGCCGGTGCGCGCATCGACGAGCAGCACGGCGAGATCGGCGGTGGAAGCGCCGGTCGCCATGTTGCGGGTATATTGCTCATGGCCGGGTGTGTCGGCCACGATGAAGGCGCGCCGGTCGGTGGCGAAATAACGATAGGCGACATCGATGGTGATGCCCTGTTCGCGTTCCGCCTGAAGACCGTCGAGCAGCAGCGCGAAATCGGGCAGTCCGAGATCGTTCTGCTTGCCGCTGTCGCGGTGCAGCGTGGCGGCCTGGTCTTCCTTGACGGCCTTGGTGTCCCAGAGGAGACGGCCGATCAGGGTCGACTTACCATCGTCCACGCTGCCGCAGGTGATGAGGCGGAGCGGACGCGTGTCGCGCGCCACCTTCGAATGTTCGGCGAAGGGCAAAATGGTGGCGGAAGAGGAGGGGGTGCTTGCGGTGGCAGTGCTCATCAGAAATAGCCCTCGCGCTTCTTCTTCTCCATGGAGCCGGACTGGTCGCGGTCAATCGCACGGCCCTGCCGTTCGGAGACGGTGGCGATTTCCAGTTCGGCGATGACCTCCTGAAGCGTCGCCGCCTCGGAGCGGATCGCGCCGGTCAGCGGGAAGCAGCCGAGCGTGCGGAAGCGGATCGAGCCGTGCTTGATCTCTTCGCCGGGCAGAAGCTCCAGCCGTTCGTCTTCGGCCAGGATCATCATGCCGTCACGTTCCACGTAAGGACGCTCGGCGGCGTAATAGAGCGGCACCAGCGGGATGTTTTCCGCCTCGATGTAACGCCAGATATCCACTTCGGTCCAGTTGGAGAGCGGGAAGGCGCGCACGCTCTCGCCCTTGCGGACCATGCCGTTATAGATGTTCCACAGTTCCGGGCGCTGGTTGCGCGGGTCCCATTTATGGTCGGGCGTGCGGAAGGAATAAATGCGTTCCTTGGCGCGGCTCGCCTCTTCGTCGCGCCGTGCGCCGCCGAAGGCCGCGTCGAACTGGCCGGCATCCAGCGCCTGGCGCAGCGCTTCCGTCTTCATGATGTCGGTGTAAAGCGCCGATCCATGGGAGAAGGGGGTGACGTTTTCGGTCTCGCCACGCGGGTTGGTGTAGGAAATCAGATCAAGATCGTATTCCTTGACGATATTGTCGCGGAACTCGATCATTTCCTTGAACTTCCAACCGGTATTGACATGCAGCAGCGGGAAGGGGATGCGGCCGGGGAAAAACGCCTTGCGCGCCAAATGCAGCAGCACGGACGAATCCTTGCCGATGGAATAAAGCATGACGGGCTTGTCGAATTCGGCGGCGACTTCGCGGAAGATGTGAATGGCTTCGTTTTCAAGCGCCTTCAGATGGGGATCGAGAGGCGGCTTGGCTGCGACAGTATTCTTGCTGTCCGTCTCGTGGACTGCGTTGGACATTGTAAACTCCGGGATTACTGAATGATTATCGTTGCGGGATGGCGGAAACGGCGGGTGTCTGCTCCGCACCGGCGACGTGAAGACCGCATTCGCGCTTCTCGTCGTTTTCCCACCACCATCGTCCGGCGCGCTCAGGCTCACCGGGCTTGATGGCGCGCGTACACGGCTCGCAGCCGATGGAGGGGTAACCGCGCGCATGCAACGGATTGACGGGGATGTTCTCCTTGGCGACATGCGCCCGGATGAGGTCGATATCCCAGTCAGCCAAGGGATTGATCTTGATGAGATTGCGATCCGCGTCGAACTCGGCGAATGGCGTCGTCGCGCGATTGCCCGACTGGCCGCGTCTGAGGCCGGTGATCCAGAAGGCCGCACCCTCCAGCGCCTTGCCGAGCGGGATCAGCTTCCTGACATGACAGCAGGCGTGGCGCGCCTCGACGCTTTCGTAAAAGCCGTTGAGACCATACTTCGCGGCATAGGCGTCGATATCGTCCTGTTCGGGCCGGAAGCGGCGGATTTCGATGCCGAAACGTTCTTCGGTTTCATCGATGAGATCGACAGTTTCCTTGAACAGGCGGCCGGTCTCCAGCGTCACCACATCGATCGGCAGACGATGCGTGCCGACGGCGGCGGTGATGACCTGATCCTCTATGCCGAGGCTGGTGGTGAAGACCGCCCGCCCGCCGAGGCCGGCGATAAACGAAAGCCGACCCGCCAGATCGAGCCCCGCAAGCGTGGCGTCGAGGGAAGCGGCATCGGCAGAGGCATTTGCTGAATTGATCGTCATTGTCACGTCCGGGATTTCCATGGCCGATTATTGTTGAAATCCGGCTATGGGAACAGAAATGACAGTCTTTGTGCGCTGCACTTGAGAGCAAAAATGCCTCATGCGCGCGTGGTATGAGCAAAAGATGCCCGTTCACCTTCTTTGCAGCTTGGATTTGAATTGTGACAACTTCTGCGCTAAGCCGGAATTGCCGGGTTTCCGGGCTTGTGGTCTACTGGTTTTACGATGATTTCGCAGAAGGCAAAATATGCGCTGAGGGCGCTTCTTTCGCTGGCAAAGGCCGACGGCGGCTGTCCTGTGCAAATTTCCGACATTGCCCGTGAACAGGCCATTCCGAAAAAGTTTCTGGAGCAGATCCTTCTTGAAATGAAGAAGGAACGGATCGTCGAAAGCCGGCGCGGCAAGCAGGGCGGCTACCTTCTGGCGCGCCCGGCCGAGGACATCACCTTCGGCGAGGTGCTGCGCCTCATCGACGGACCGCTTGCCCCCTTGCCCTGCCTGTCACAGACCGCCTATCGCCGCTGCGAGGATTGTGACGGCGAGAAGCAGTGCGAGATCCGCCACGTCTTCGCCCGCGTGGCCGATGCCACCCGCAACATCCTGTTCAACACCACCATCGCCGATGCCGTGGTCGGTGTCGAAGTGCCCGAGCTTTTGACGGCCTAACGAAAAAATCGTCTAAAACCCCATAATATTTTTCGCCATCGCGGCAAAAAACCGTCAAAAATGTGAAATGCTTTTGCATTCAGAAAAGTTTTACACGACGCTTGTTGCGCCTTTCGCTTATGCTGCGCTGTATTTGTTGCCTGGGAAAACGCTCTCGGGAAACACTTTTTCGATCGTATTCGGCCTCATTGACCAACTCTACTCAACCGGTAGAGTTAAGCCATCGCAATCAGGAGGGAATACCGATGTCCAAGCTTCTGTCCGGTTTGAGCGTTATTGCTCTTAGCCTTTCACTGGCTTTTGGCGGCGCTGGCTCGGCCGCCGCGCAGACCAAGCTGCTTAATGTGTCCTATGATCCGACCCGTGAGCTCTACAAGGATTTCAACGAGGCCTTCGCCAAGAAGTGGAAGGCTGACACCGGTGAAGACATCACCATCCAGCAGTCGCACGGCGGCTCCGGCAAGCAGGCACGCTCGGTCATCGACGGTCTGGAAGCCGATGTTGTGACGCTCGCTTTGCAGAGCGACATCGACGCCATCGTCCAGAATTCCGGCAAGATCAACAAGGATTGGCGCACCCGCCTGCCGCATAATTCCTCGCCCTACACCTCCACCATCGTTTTCCTGGTGCGCAAGGGCAACCCGAAGGGCATCCACAATTGGGGCGATCTGGTGAAGGGCGACGTGCAGATCGTGACGCCGAACCCGAAGACATCCGGCGGTGCCCGCTGGAACTATCTTGCTGCCTGGGCCTGGGCCAATGAAGAATTCAAGGGTGATCAGGCCAAGATCAAGGCCTATGTCGGTGAACTCTACAAGCGCGCCCCGGTTCTCGATACCGGCGCCCGTGGCTCCACGGTCACCTTCGCACAGCGCCAGATCGGTGATGTGCTGCTCGCTTGGGAAAACGAGGCCTATCTGGCCGGCCAGGAATTCGGCGCGGATGCCTTTGACATTGTCGTGCCGCCGATCTCGATCCTTGCCGAACCGCCGGTCGCCGTGGTTGACGCAAACGTCGACGCCAAGGGCACCCGCAAGGCGGCGGAAGCCTATCTACAATATCTCTATTCCGACGAAGGACAGAACATTGCGGCCAAGCACTTCTACCGTCCGTCCAATCCCGCCGTTGTCTCCAAGGATCTGCTGAAGCAGCTGCCTGACATCAAGCTCGTCACCATCGATGATCCGATCTTCGGCGGTTGGGCCAAGGCGCAGCCGGAACATTTTGGTGACGGCGGCATCTTCGACCAGATTTACAAGCCCGCAAAGTAAGCGGATGATGGGGTGAAACGCGATCACCCCGTCCACAGGGACAAGACAAAAGAACCTGTTCGACCGGACAACCGTGCCGGTCGAACTTTTATAAGAAAAACGCCGGGGAACACCGGCTCCCAGAGGGCATTTCCAGGAAAAGCGAACTCCGGTTTCCTGACCTGGAAATGTACAAAACAAAGATTATCCGGAGCCTTGATGAGCAATAATACATCCGGAAACAGGTGGAAATGGCGGCAGTCGAGCGTCATACCCGGCTTCGGCCTGACGTTTGGTTACACAGTGACCTATCTGTTTCTCATCATTCTTATTCCGCTCGGCGGCCTTGTCTGGTCCACGGCGAAACTGGGTTTTGCAGATTTCATTGCGATTGCCACCGATAGCCGCACGCTGAACGCGCTGCGGGTCAGTTTCGGAACGGCCTTCCTTGCCGCGCTGGTCAATGCGGTTTTCGGCGTCATCGTTGCCTGGGTGCTGACGCGCTACCGGTTTCCCGGTCGCCGCTTTGTTGATGCCATCGTTGACCTGCCCTTCGCCCTGCCGACGGCGGTGGCCGGTATCGCGCTCACCACGCTTTATGCCAATCGCGGCTGGGTCGGTTCGCTGTTCGAACCCCTGGGTATCAAGATCGCCTTTACCCCGACCGGCATCGTCATCGCGCTGATCTTCATCGGCCTGCCTTTCGTGGTCCGCACCGTGCAGCCGGTCATGGAAGAGATCGACCGGCAGGTGGAGGAGGTGGCGGCGACGCTTGGCGCCAACCGGTTCCAGACCATCACCCGCGTTCTGCTGCCGAGCCTCACACCCGCGATCCTCACGGGTTTTGCGCTCGCCTTCGCCCGCGGTGTCGGGGAATATGGCTCGGTCATCTTCATCGCCGGCAATATTCCTTACGTCTCGGAAATCGCGCCGCTCCTCATCGTCATCCGGCTGGAGGAATTCAATTATGCGGCGGCGACCGGCATTGCCACCATCATGCTGATCATCTCGTTTGCCATGCTGTTCCTCATCAATCTCATTCAGGCCTGGAGCCGCAAGAGGTACGGTTATGTCTGAGACCGCTTCCCGCACCACGCCCCGGCCGTTCCGCGATCCCGCCAGCGAGAGCTTTCCCGCCCGGCTGGCGCTGATCGCCATCGCCTTCCTGTTCCTTGCGGCCTTTCTGGTCCTGCCGTTGATCTCCGTCTTCTTCGAGGCTTTCCGCAAGGGTGCGGAAAGCTTCTGGGAGGCGATCGTCGAGCCGGATGCGCTCTCCGCCATCCGCCTGACACTGCTCGTCGCCGCCATTTCGGTGCCGCTCAACCTCATCTTCGGGGTTGCCGCCGCTTGGGCGATCGCGAAATTCGAGTTCAAGGGCAAGGCCTTCCTGATCACGCTGATCGACCTGCCGTTCTCGATCTCGCCGGTCATTTCGGGTCTCGTTTATGTCATCCTGTTTTCCGCTCACAGCGTGCTCGGGCCATGGCTGAAGAGCTACGGCATCGAAATCCTCTTCGCGGTGCCCGGCATCGTGCTGGCCACCATCTTCGTCACCTTTCCCTTCGTCGCGCGTGAACTGATCCCGCTGATGCAGGAACAGGGCAATGGCGATGAGGAGGCGGCGATCTCGCTCGGCGCAACCGGCTGGCAGACTTTCTGGTATGTCACGCTGCCCAATATCAAATGGGGCCTGCTTTACGGGGTGCTGCTCTGCAACGCCCGCGCCATGGGCGAGTTCGGTGCCGTCTCGGTTGTCTCCGGCCATATTCGCGGCGAGACCAACACCATGCCGCTGCATGTCGAGATACTCTATAATGAGTACAATATCGGCGCCTCCTTCGCCGTGGCGACGCTGCTTGCCGGTCTCGCGCTCGTGACGCTCGTTCTCAAAACCATTCTCGAAATACGCTTTGGCGCGGGCAACGCAGCCGGCAAGCATTGAAAGGCATCTTTATGGAAGTGAAAGTTTCCGGCATCACCAAGCAGTTCGATCGCTTTCCGGCGCTGAACGACGTGTCGCTCGACATTCGTTCCGGCGAGCTGATCGCGCTGCTCGGTCCTTCCGGTTCCGGCAAGACGACGCTGCTGCGTCTGATCGCCGGCCTCGAACAGCCAACGCAGGGCCAGATTTTCTTCGGCGACGAGGATGCCTCGCACCGCACGGTGCAGGAGCGCAATGTCGGTTTCGTGTTCCAGCATTACGCTTTGTTCCGTCATATGACGGTGGCCGACAATATCGCCTTCGGGCTGAAGGTGCGCCCTTCCGCCAAACGTCCGCCGAAGGCGGAAATCCGCAAGCGGGTGTCCGAGCTTCTCGACATGGTGCATCTCTCGGGCCTTGAGAAGCGCTATCCCTCGCAGCTTTCCGGCGGCCAGCGCCAGCGCGTGGCGCTCGCCCGCGCCGTCGCCATCGAACCGAAGGTGCTGCTGCTCGATGAGCCCTTCGGCGCGCTCGATGCCAAGGTGCGCAAGGAGTTGCGCCGCTGGCTGCGCGAATTCCACGACCGCACCGGCCACACCACCGTCTTTGTCACCCACGATCAGGAAGAGGCGCTGGAACTGGCGGACCGCGTCGTCGTCATGAGCCAGGGCAAGATCGAGCAGGTGGGCACGGCGGATGACGTTTATGACACCCCCAATTCTCCCTTCGTCTTCTCCTTCATCGGTGAATCCTCCAGCCTGCCGGTAACGATCCGCGACGGCCATGTGCTGTTTCAGGGCGAAAGCATCGGCATCGATGAAAGCGGCGCGGGCGAGGGCGAACTTTTCTTCCGCCCGGAAGATGTGGTGCTGACGGAGGCGAAGGACGCGCTTTACGGCAAGGTCACCACCTGTCGCCGCCTCGCGGGCACCCGCATTGCCGAAATCGACATCGCCAATAACGGCCATGACCCCTATCACCTCGAAATCGAAGTGCCGCTCAACGCCGCTGTAGCAGTGGGCGCGGAGCTGCGGTTCCGCCCGACGCGGTGGAAGGTGTTCGGGAAGAAGTAGGCAGAGGCGGCGCGATTGGCGGCCTTGGTTCTGCAGTCGCCCTCAGCTCTCCGTCATATCGGCCTCGAGCCGGCATCCAGTCAGCCCAGGTCCCTGGGCTGAAAAGACCTTCTTCGCCGCGCAGACGCGCGTCGGCTGGATGCCGGGTCAAGCCCGGCATGACGGGAGAAGGTTTCCGGGCAATGCAAAACACCGAACCTGCCGCAGGAGCATCCCGGCGCGTGATCGTCAAAGACAGATAACCCCGAAAACGGAAAAGGGCCGCCGAAGCGACCCTTCCATGAGTTTGGTTCTGTATACAAACCCGGGACTGTTTCTCAACGTTCCGAAGGTAAAGCTGTTTACGCCGAGGGCTGCCCCGTCGAAAACACACCCTTTCCATTGCCTGCACCAGAGACCGAAATCTCATTAGACATTGGATCACCTCCTTCCGATACGTTGAACATAACTAGAAGGTAGTACGATTCGCCATTAATGCAAGAGGGTTACTTTTAACAGGCGTCCGGCATCTATGCCGCATCTGCGGCATTCACGTCGAATTCGAAGTGAATGCTGTCATAGGGAAATTCGATACCAGCCTCGTTCCGGTCGATAACGCCCGCATGGAGGAGCGTCGTCACATCGCGGTGAACGGCCTGCACATCCCGCCCGATCCGGCGGGCAACTTCGCGGATCGAAAGCGGCCCCTGTCCGGCAAGAGCCTTGACGATGGCAAGGCGCAATGGCGCGAGAATGCGGTGCAGGTCCTCATAACTTGAAAATTCGATGGATGGTTTCGCCTCGACCGGTTTTCCGGACATTGCCAGATTACCTGCGGCAACAAAGCGGCTCTTGATATCCTTGATCGTGCTTAGACGTACCGTGAGCGTCGTCATGACAAAACCCTTTCCATATCCGCCTGAAATGCATCGAAGAGCGCTTCGAGCGTGGTGAATGCGTGGCATCTTCACGCCCGTCCATATGGCAATGATCGCCTTTGCCGCCTTCATTGTCATAAGGCAGAACGCATTCCCCTTTTATCACCAGCGCCAGCCGATATTTGAAGAAATGGGCGCTACCGGGAACGGGCTCGAGAAGATGCCACAGGACAACCTCGAAAAAGGCCGTCTCGTCGATCACTTTGCGCGTCTTTTCGAGCAGAACGGCCTTCATGTTGTTATGCGTGACAACGCTCTGACCTGTTGCCAACGAAAACAACGATCTCGTTCAATGTGTCACGACACCCGCATCACGATCTTGCCGATATGATTGCTACTTTCCATCAGCCGGTGCGCTTCCGCAACCTCGTCCAGCGTGAAGACCCGGTTGATGACCGGTGCGACCTGACCGTTTTCGATGAGCGGCCATACCTGTTCGACGAGCTCATCGCGGATGGCGCGTTTCTCGTCTGCCGTGCGGGGACGCATGGTGGAGCCGGTGACGGTGAGGCGTTTGACCATGATCGGGGTGAGATTGACCTTCTCAGCCGTGGCACCGCCCAGAAAGGCGATGATGGAGAGGCAACCGTCCCTGGCGAGCGCCGCAAGGTTCTTTTCGAAATAGGCCGCGCCGATCATGTCGAGAACGACATCGACGCCCTTGCCGCCGGTTTCGGATTTAACGACTTCGGCGAAATCCTCCTCGCGGTAATTGATGGCGCGCTTGGCGCCGAGCTTTACGCAGGCCTCGCATTTTTCCGCCGAGCCCGCCGTGGCATAGACCTCCGCGCCAAAGGCTTTTGCGAGCTGGATGGCCGTCGTGCCGATGCCGCTGGTGCCACCGTGGATGAGCACGGTTTCGCCTTCGGTGAGGCCCGCCATCTGGAAGAGATTGGCCCAGACGGTGAAGAATGTTTCCGGTAGTGCTGCGGCCTTGACGGCGTCATAACCTTTGGGGAAGGGCAGGGCCTGTCCGGCGGGGACGGTGCAATATTGCGCATAACCGCCACCATTGGCGAGCGCGCAGACCCTGTCGCCCGGCCTGAATTCGGTAACGCCTTCTCCCAGCGCCACCACTTCGCCGGCGATTTCCAGCCCGAGGATCGGGCTTGCACCCTTCGGCGGCGGATAGGTGCCCTGTCTCTGCGCGACATCGGGACGATTGACCCCCGCCGCCTCGACCTTCACCAGGATCTCGCCTTTGGCGGGTTTCGGCAAAGGCGCCTCGGAAAGCCGCATCACCTCCGGCCCGCCATGGGAGGGAAGGTCGATGAAGCGCATTGCTTCGGGCAGGGTCGTGTCGGACATGGGCAGGGGCAACTCCTCGCTTGTCGGCGTCACCTGAAGATGTAGGTCAGATGTGCGCTTGAGGGAAGGAGGCCGTTTGTCGCGAGTGTCAATTTGCCTCGCCGAACACCCGCACGACGAGACCGCTTTCATTTTCCTTCGCGGCGGCCTTGACGCCGGCGATCTCGCTGCCGATACGCTCGGGATTGGCGATGATCAGCCCCTTCGGCAAGGTGAGGACGCCGATGGAGCAGCGCAGCAGCGCAAAATCCCGCTCGTTGCCATGGCGATCCTGGCCCTTCATGCATCCGGCGGCGCGGTCTTCGTCCGAATAGAGTTCGGCGACATCGTCGTGAAAATCGCTGAGCAGCCGCTCGAGAATTTCCATCAGTTCCTCCACCGTCCAGTCCCGCACGCCGATGAAGAAATCATCGCCGCCAATATGGCCGAGGAAACAATCGCCCGCGAAAAAGTAACGGCGCATCAGCGCCGAGAACAGGGTGATGGCGTGGTCGCCGGCGTTGAAGCCGTATTTGTCGTTGAAGGGTTTGAAATTATCAAAGTCGCAATAGCAGAAGAAGCGCGTCTCGTCGCCGTCGCTGCAACGGTCGGCAATAAAGCCGCCAATCGCGCGGTTGCCGGGCAGTGCCGTCAGCGGATTCTGGTCCTGCGCCATCTTCAGCTGTTTTTCGTTGATGACCTTGATGAGCGAAGCGGCCGAGACGATGCCGGCATAACGCATGTTCTCGGTGAGGATGATGCAGGCGCTGCCGCCCATGCTGGCGAACATGTTCATCAGCTGGTCGGCATCGGCATCGAGGCCGACGATCGGCGCCGGGTCGACGAAATGCGATATGGTGCGCTCATAGATCTTGTTCTTGAGCAGGTCGCGGCCGAAGGGGCGGTAGATATATTCTTTCAGGTGATATTCGTTGATGACGCCGCGCGGTTCGCCATTGGCGTTGAGAACCGGAAAAAACGCCTGCTGCGGATTTCTGCGGAACAGTTCGAAGACACTGTCGACGCTGTCATGCTCGAAGACGGTGGGGAGGCGCTCTATCTCCCGGCGGATCAGGATTTCGTCCAGCGTCTGGCTGCCGCGCCGCGCAACGCCGATGCGGTTGAGATGCGGGAAGCTTTCCGGAAGCTCGCTGGTGAAGATCGTCGGCTTGGCGATCAGCCAGCCCTGCACCAGATCAACGCCGAATTCGCGGCAGGTCAGAAACTCCGCTTCCGTTTCGATGCCTTCGGCAATGACCCGCACGCCGAGAACATGGGCGATGTTGACGATGTTACGGACAAGATGCTGCTTGCGCGGCAGATGGTCGACGCCGGTGATGAAATGCCGGTCGATCTTCAGGTAATCCAGCGGAAAATCGCAGAGCAGCTTCATCTCGCCGTGACCAACGCCGAAATCGTCGATCGCCAGCTTGAAGCCTTCCTTGCGCATGCGGGCAATCAGCGCCGTGAATTCCGGCACGCTGGTATTGTCGAACCGTTCGGAAAGCTCGAAGCAGATGGAGGAGGCGGGAATACCGGCACGCGCCAGATGACCGACCAGCTTGTCGAGGATGGCATCACCATGCGGGATCAATCGTACATCGAGATTGAGGAACAGGGTGGCGGAGGAGAAATCGGGCAGGGTGGAGAATTTCGCCAGCGCGCGGCTCGCCAGCATCTGCTCGAAGGCCTTTAATTCGCCATCCACGGCAGCCTGGTCGAGAAGGGCCAGCGGATTGGAAAATCCAAGCCGGTCATGGCCGCGCATCAACGATTCATAGCCGAAAATCGTGCCTGTCGTCGCCTCGACAATCGGCTGGAACGCCGTCTCGAGCACCAGCTTCGCCATGGGAAACATATGTCCGGAGGCAAAACGTCTGACGACATCGTTCTCCAGCGTGACGGCCTGCATTTCTGTTCTCCGCTATTGCCGGTCCCCAGCTTGGCTAACGTAAGGGGAGCCTGTCTCTTTTGAGGCGAACAATCGCAGATTACAGGTCAACAAAAGCTTTCACGACTGTGAAGCTTTCATGAACGTTTTGTTACAACCCACGAACCCATGGGGTTGTTGCGCCGGGCCTCATGCCCGGCGGATATGTCCGGTGTGCGCGGCGTAAAGTTCCGCCACATTCATGCGTTCCCGGTCCGCTTCCACAGGTTCCGTGGACTTTACGCCGACGCCGTGCTCGGCGGAGGCCGCCCATAGTCTCAGCGCTGCCCTGACGACCTCGCTGCCGGACGCGTAAGCGCCGCAATTCACGGCCTCGCGCATTCTTGCTGCCTGTTCCGGGGAAATCGATACTGTCACCATTGGCATGATATCACTCCCTTCTTTTGATGGCCGCCACGCGAAACCCGATAGATGCCCGCTTATGCGGGCGGGGCGAGGGCGGTCTTTCTGGGCGGTCGTTTTTTAAGTTTTCGTCTGGACGCCGCCTCCAGCGAAATTGGTATCACTGCTTATCTTACCACGAAACGCGTTCCATACCCAATTTGCAGTATATTGGGGTTTAGTTTTTCCCCGTTCGGCGTGGTTCCGATACGGCGTTGCACATGCCTTTATGAACGCATTGCCAGCGCCAGCGTCACCATCGCGAAGCCCTGCATGATGAGGTCTATCGCGAGAAACAGGCCAAGCACCCAGAGGCTGTTGACCGGCCAGCCGGCGGCAATCACCAGACCCGCAAGCGTCGTCACCGCGCCGGCCGTGGCGACCCAGCCCCAGCCCGTCGCCGGTTTCAGCCTGAAGCCGACAACGAGGCGGAAAATGCCGGCGACAATCAGCGAGATCGCCATCAGCAGGGTCAGCACGGCGGCCGTCAGATCGGGGTTCTGGAAGGCGATGACGCCGGCGATGGCATAAAGCAGGCCGCTCAGCGTCCAGAACAGCGCGCTTTCCCATCCCTTCACCTGAAAGGCATGAAAAAGCTGCAGCACGCCGCCAGTCAGCATCATGACGCCGATATAAAAGACGGAGGCAACGGTGGCGATGAAGAGATTGCCGAGCGCGATGACGCCAAAGGCCAGAAGAACGAGGCCGAGGGCCAGCAACCAGCCCCACTTTGCTTTCAGCGGTGAAAATCCGGATGCATTGAGACTCTGCGTCATGTCGCTGTCTCCATGAATGGGTCGGGTAAAGCTATCACGATTGCACCGTAGCGCAATGTGCATGCCGAATATTTGATCCAGATCATGAGCCCAAGGGGGCGATAAACCGCCTCTATCCTTCACCCCGTTTCACGCCAGCCGATCCGCGACATGAAATGGCGTATTTTTTATTGATTGATCGATCAATCAAGAATATTTTGCCTGCCGTCAAGGAGACACTTATGCCCAAGATCGGAATGGAGCCTTTGCGCCGCAAGGCGCTTGTGGATGCGGCTTTGCGCACCATAGGCCACCATGGTTCGCTGAATGTGACAATGTCGGATATTGCCCGGGAAGCGGGCGTGTCGGCGGCGCTGGCGCATCATTATTTCGGCAGCAAGCAGCAGCTGCTTCTGGAAACCATCCGTAGCCTGCTGCGGGACTTGCGGCGTGATGCGGTTGCGGCGCTGACCCGCGCTTCCGGCCCGCGCGAAAGACTGAGCGCCATCGTGCATGTCTCTTTCCAGAGCGACCAGTTCACGCCCGAGACGGTGGCGGCATGGCTTGCCTTTTACGTCGAGGCGCAGCGCTCGGAAGAAACCCGGCGCCTGCTCGTGCTTTATTCCCGCCGCCTGCGCTCCAATCTCATGGCCAGCCTCAACCGGCTTTGCCCGCCCGATGATGCCGCGCGCATCGCCGAAGGTGCGGCGGCGCTGATAGACGGGCTTTACATTCGCCACAGCCTGCGTTCCGCCCCGCTCGGCCTCGCTTCCGCGCCGGTGCTCGTCGAGGATTATTTCGACATGCAGCTCAAATCTTTTCCCGATGGACAGCGCCCGAAGCCGTCCGTCCGCGTTCTTTAAGGAGACTTCGCATGACCATCGCGGCAACTGGCGACAGGGGGCTCAAGGCCCAGCCGAAAGCCTCGCATTTCATCGACGGCGATTATGTCGAGGATAATACCGGCATGCCGTTCGAAAGCATCTTCCCGGCCACCGGCGAGGTGATTGCAAGGCTGCATGCGGCAACGCCCGCCATTGTCGAGCGCGCCATCGCCTCGGCCAAACGCGCCCAGAAGGAATGGGCGGCGATGAGCCCCATGGCGCGCGGCCGCATCCTCAAGCGCGCCGCCGATATCATGCGCGAGT